>JHYK01000055.1 GCA_000621405.1 Lachnospiraceae bacterium AC3007 | reverse complement strand
TGTTTTATTCCGACTAATCGTGGTTGTTTCTCTCCGACGCGAAATGGTTATTTCTTCCCGACCCGGAGTGGTTAATTCAACCCGACCCTAACAATTGTATTTTTTCAACATTAGGCTTTGCAAGACATATCATCCTGATAATTCCGGGATATATGGCAATCTGTTCGTTTGTATCAAAAATGAATATAACAAGAGACTTAAAAGCATAAGTGAACCCTAGACGGACAGGTATGATCTAGCACAGCTTCAATCACAATACTCATCTATATTCCACGCCAGATACAACGGGAGGCTGATGGTTGATGTGTTATCACACATATTACGGGCAATATTCTTCCTTGACAGTTTGAATCCATTTTGAGGTGAATAATTCCTGCAAAACTGTTTGTAGCTTTTAGCCTGGGTGTTGTCTGCTGATTTTACCTCTACAGGTATGATCCGGCTCTTTGACTCATAGATAAAGTCAATTTCCGCGGTATTACCCGATCGCCAGAAATAAGGCTCTTTTCCCGTCGACCTGAGTTCGTTTAAGACATAATTCTCAGCAAAAGCTCCCTTAAATCTTATATACAGATCATTTTCATCTATTATCGTATCGGGAGATACCTTTGATTTTGCGCGAAGCAGACCGACATCTGACATATAGACCTTAAAATATGTTTTGTCTGCGGACCCTGACAGCGGCAGTTCAGGTTTCTCTGCAAGCTCTGTCTTTATTATAAGCCCCGCATCACACAACCATTGCATAGCATCCTCAAGTTCTGCAGATCTTTTTCCTTCTTTCACATGAGAGAATACAAATTTATTGTTTTCTTTGGCCAGCTGAACCGGGACAGAATCCCATATCCATCGTATCTTAGGAACTTCATTTGCAGGCGCATGTTTGGAAAAATCATCAGCATAGTCATTCTGCAAATTGCGCCAATGAGCGGCCGCTTTTGCGGAGCTTAACGATCGCGGAGCGGTCGTCAACGGTCGTGAGGCGGAGCCGAACGGCCTGAACCT
>JHYK01000054.1 GCA_000621405.1 Lachnospiraceae bacterium AC3007 | reverse complement strand
TCAACATAGCAAAAAGGTGATCACTGATTAAGTGACCACCTTTTCTTTTGATATTTTGTATATTTTGCCTGTCTACTTGACAGACCCCTGATCAGTTTGAACAGGGGCTGTAGATACTATCTGGATATTTATAACAATGTCTCGTAGAAATGTACGGCTCCGGCTATCTCGTCTTCTGTCGGATGGCCTTTGGCTGTACCGCCGACCAGTTTGAATGGTCCGAAGGTGTTGTATCCCTGGCAGCTGTATTCTCCGATCAGCTTGCTGTTCTTATCATCTAACAGAGCTTTGATATCCTTAGCGTAATGACCCATCTTCATGGCATAGGTGTACAGAAGGAATACCTTCTTTCCGGTCGGCATCTTCTCTTTAAGATACTCCATAAGCCCGGATGCAAACTTGCTGCCGTATATCCCGGAAGCTATTCCGATCCGTTCATATTGGCTAAGATCTTCTATCCTATTCTCGGTGATATCTATCGTCTTGATCTCGGGATGGGCTTCCTTTATGGCATCTACGAGTTTCTTTGTGTTCCCGTGATGCTGGGAATAATAAACTATAGCTGTAGACATTACTGTGCAAAAGCCTTGATCTTTGCGAGCTTTCTTTCAAGTGCTTTCTTCTGCAGCTTGAGCTCTGCGATCTGAGCCTTCTGCTCCTCTATTTTCTTTAATGTAGCTGCAGATGCTGCTACAGTCTTCTTCTTTGCTGCTACGTCTTTCTTAACAGCAGTGGTATTCTTTGCGACTGCTTTCTTTGCTGCTGTTGTCTTCTTTGCTACTGTTTTTTTGCAGCTGCTGCCTTCTTGGTTACGGTTTTCTTGACTGCTGCAGCATTCTTTGCAGGTGCAGTTTTCTTTGCGCTTGTTGTCTTCGCTGCAGCCTTTGTAGATGTAGTTTTCTTTGTTGCCATTCTCATTTCTCCTTGTAAAATACTGTTACGTTTTCAGGTTTCAAAACACTTGTGATATTATGCCATAACACGCTTATTTCGCCCAATTTTGTGCCTTCGGCGAGTAAATTGTGTTAGCGTCGGGCAGAAATCGCCACCCACAGTCGCATAGAAATGACCAATCCTAGTCGGATAGAAATCGCCAATGCAGCTGCTGGCTCCTTCC
>JHYK01000053.1 GCA_000621405.1 Lachnospiraceae bacterium AC3007 | reverse complement strand
CAGATCAAAGTAGAGATTAAGTAAATATAAGCGTATTTCTTCATAAAACCAAAAACCATAAAACAAACAACAGCGACAAGAAGAGTATCATATCTGTGGGATGGATGTAAAGAAGGAAGAGATCAAAGGGGAAACAAAGTGGACAGAACAGAATTAATAGAAGATTTTAAGAATTTTCTGAAGGAAAACGAAGACCTCGTTAGGGAGCATTCCGTCAGGATAGAAGATCTTCCGCCGGATGATGATTGGATCCTTGATGGTGTATGGGACGAAATAAACAGCAATTCAGTATTATGAGGTGAATACAGTAGGTATATTGCCATGGAGGTGTTCTGATGAAGACGGTTGTAATAAAAAAAGGTAAAAAGCACAGCGGACAGGTAGTGAAAGTTGCAAGAAAAAATGCGACATCTAAGAGCCTTGTAAAGCAGGGGATAATCACGGAAGAAGATGAGCGTACGGATGTACTTGTCAGATCTGCTGTTAGAGCAGCTATAAGCAAAGCTAAGATTTGTGAAAAACCTATAGCCGTATATGATTCCGCTAAAGGAAAGGCATTTTTAAGGTATCCTAATGGAAAATAAAGACTATAAAATACGTCAGCCAATGGTTCTTGTCTTTGCAGGGCCAAATGGATCGGGCAAAACGATAATCCACATTTGAAACAGTTTTATCCTCCAACTATAAGCTCGACCTGCTGAAACAAGCTAAATCCGAGGGATATTTTATCAAATGCTTTTTTATCCTTACTATATCACCGGAGATTAATATTATGCGTGTTAAAGCGAGAGTTGAGCAGGGAGGACACAGCGTTAATGAGGAGGAAAAAGTAAGCAGATTTTATTCCTCACTGAGGAATATAGCAGAACTGATTGATATATGCGAGATACTACATATATATGATAATACGGGTCAAAAGTCTGTGAGGATATTAAGGAAGCACAAAGACGACATTACTATTTTCCCTTCAGAATACTGGTCGGAACACCAGATAATGAATCTAATAAGTGGGGATATTGAATAATAACATGTTAATTGTAGAAATATCTCGAATTCACTTAAAAAAGGATTATCGTTGGATTTAATATCAGGATAGCAGAACGAGATTTAGAGTGACCGTTGTCGGTATTGCTAGTATAATATATTTTAAATAACTATACCAATTGTTCGTTCTATGCTATACTTATTTCATGGAGGAAATACAGTATGGCAAAAGCAAAACCA
>JHYK01000051.1 GCA_000621405.1 Lachnospiraceae bacterium AC3007 | reverse complement strand
CTTCCCTTCAGGATCAGGTTGAACACATCAGCCGGCAGCTGAACCTCCTGACCGAACAGATCGCACTGATGAATCAGCGGTCATTCGGTCGCAAGACTGAGAGTCTTTCTCAATTCCCCCACCAGATGTCTCTGTTTGGGGATCTTTACCCCGATATGGCTACCGAGCCTGTTAGGGAGGAGCCAGAGATCACCGAGATAACTGTTTCTTCCTATACCCGCAAGGAAAAGACCAGACGGGAAGAAAAGCTCGAAGGTCTTCCGGCTCGTATAATCGAGCATAAACTCTCCGAAGAAGAACTGACCGAAAAGTTTCCCGATGGATACAAGGAACTCCCCTGCGAGATATACAAGCGGGTCTCTTTCATCCCGCAGATGCTCATGGTCGATGAACACCATGTTCATATATATGCATCAAAGACCAATGACGGGACCATCATAAAAGCCAGTCGGCCGGCAGATGTCTTCAGAAACTGTATCGCCACCCCATCACTCATCGCCGCCCTCGCGGCAGGTAAGTATTTTGACCATCTTCCGCTGGAGCGTCAGATACGACACTTCCGCGAACTCGGCTTGAACTTTGGGAGCAACACCCTTTCAAACTGGATGATCAACGCGAGCGATCAGTACTACTCCATCCTGTGTGATGAACTCCACAGTCATCTCCTGAACACTCCGCTCATCCACGCAGATGAAACACCCTTCGAAGTGATCGCCGATGGCAGAAAGCCCGGCAGGAGCAGTTACATGTGGGTCTACCGAACCGGAGCCTGTGATCCGGACCATCCGGTAGTGATATACGACTATCAGCCAACCAGACGGACAGATCATCCCGAGGAATTCCTTAAGGACTACAACGGGATCCTGATGACTGATGGCTACCAGGTCTACCACTCCCTCGAAAAAAAGCGGAAGGGTTTGCAGATAGCCGGCTGCTGGGTCCACGCCAAACGGGGCTTCGCAACCTTAGTGAAGGCTGCGGGATCCGAACAGGCCGAAGGGATCATAGCCGCGGAAGCTTCCCGAAGGATCTCGAATCTATTCCATCTTGATAAGAAATGGAAGGATCTTTCAAAAGAAGAACGCGAAAAGCAACGTCAGCTTGTCTTAAAGCCAAAAGTTGATGACTTCTTTGCGTGGGCAAAGGACTCCATGCTCAAAGTAGCTCCCGAGGGAGCCTCTGCGAAAGCACTTCAGTACTGTATCAATCAAGAAGCATATCTCCGCGTTTTCCTGACTGATGGAAACGTACCGATGGACAACAATCTTGCTGAGCAGGCTATTCGTCCTTTCACGCTCGGACGCAAGAACTGGGTAAACATCTTTTCAGAACAAGGCGCCGAGGCCAGCTCTGTCCTTTACAGTATTGTTGAG
>JHYK01000050.1 GCA_000621405.1 Lachnospiraceae bacterium AC3007 | reverse complement strand
AGTCAAGTCCATAATTGTGTGTAAATTCATCCTTCCAGTTAAATGTATGTGTTTAAGCTACATATGAGTTTTGAAGCTTATGTTTGATGATGCCTTGTTTGTCATAGTATTCCTTCATATCAAACAGCCTTTGGCCATTGCTCCAGCTGTTATGATCATCCATCAGTACTGCACCTATCAGGCGGATAATAGAGTCCGTATTTGGGAAGATCTGAATGACCTTTTCACGCCTTCGTATCTCTCTGTTTTCTCGTTCGAGTATGTTGCTGGTACGAAGAGCTATTCTATATTTAGAAGGCAAAGCCATGATAGTTATACTGTCCTCAAAGCCTTCATCCAGGATGGACATAGATTCCTCAGCGATGTCCTTGTACTCATCATATATAGACTTTTCAAGGCGTCTTGCCTCTTCAGCTGTTGATGAATGGAACATATCCCTGAGTTCAGAAGCAAGTCCAGTAATGTATTTCTTAGGGCATTTATCGAGGATGTTTCTTATAAAGTGAGCCTGACACCTCTGCCATGAAGAACCTCCAAAACATTCCTTTATGGCTTCTCTCAAGCCGGAGTGTGCATCAGATATCATGATGTCTACACCTCGCAGACCACGGCTTTTCAGGGACTCGAAGAAGGACTTCCATGTAGATGTCTTTTCTGTGTCATATACATCAAAGCCAATGACTTCTTTATGTCCAGTGTTATTTATGCCTACAGCTATGAAAAGGGCTTTGGATCTTACCCTGTGGTCTTCACGAGCTTTTAAATATATGGCGTCAACAATGACAAAGGGATAATGATCCGGAAGGAGTCTATCCTTGAACTGTTTTACTGGCACATCGAGTTCCTTGCATATCTCGGAAACAGTTGATTTAGAAAATGTCTCACCACACAGTTCCTCGGTGACTTTCTGGACGTTTCTTGTTGATACGCCCTGAACAACCATCTCCATCATAGTTGAGATCAATGCCTGCTCATTGCGCTGATAGTTTTCAAACAAAGCTGTCTTGAATGGAACATTTCGATGTCTGGGGACCTGTAGTTCAATCTTGCCAATACGCGTGGTAAGAGAGCGTTCTCTGGTACCGTTTCGATAATCAAGGCGTTCGTCAGAACGCTCGTAGTTATCAGCATTGAGCTGCTGTGATGATTCAGCCTTAAGGACTTGATTGAGCATGACCTCCATCAGCTTACCAAAAGCCTCGTCCTTAGAGTCTGTAAATAGTCCTACAAAAAAGTCATAATCCAATGTAAAATGAAGTTGAGCCATAGTTCTTATCCTTTCTAAAAGTGTTGTGTGGTAACTTCATTTTAACTGAAAGGCAGAGCTTTGGCTCTTTTTATATTCAATTGAATTTACACCATTATATGGGCAGTATC
>JHYK01000049.1 GCA_000621405.1 Lachnospiraceae bacterium AC3007 | reverse complement strand
TGTTAGGGTCGGGTTGAATTAACCACTCCGGGTCGGGAAGAAATAACCATTTCGCGTCGGAGAGAAACAACCACGATTAGTCGGAATAAAACAGCCATTGCTTTTTCATTCATTGAGTTTAAACTGTTGTATGCCAATGCAGCAGCTAAATCAATCGATGGAAGGAAAAAACAATGACTTAACTGAAACAATAGCACAAGCACTCAACGAAATAAAGAGTGAACTTGGCGACAAGTTCGATTTGAAACACGTTAACCTCGCCGAGCTTGAGCGCAGGACCGGGATCACCCGGGCTAAACTTCGCAGACTGAAGGAACACGACTTTGTTGATGTACCTCACGGTCTTACAGGACGGAAATCCGAAACGACGGTTCTCACGGGTTATACAGGTATCATAGATGCACTGTTATCCAAGGGTATAACCAACTCATCTGTTTGCTATGACCGCCTGGCCGCCAGTGGATACACCGGCGGAATGACCGTAATAAAGGATTATATATCAGCTCATCGAGATCTTGTACCTGCAAAACGTCAGTTAGTAGCACCGCAGGGGAATCGCGGAAGGCGGTACCAGACCGCTCCCGGCGAGGCTTATCAGATGGACTGGGGCTTCGTTGAAGTAGAAACCGAAAGCGGTGCCAAGTTCAAAATAGCCTGCTTTGCCATGATCTGCCATTCTTGCGGGAAGCGCTATATCGAGTTCTTCCCCAACGCCAAGCAGGAGAACCTCTTTATCGGAATGATCCACGCTTTTATGTACATGGGCATTCCCGAAACTGTTCTTACAGACAACATGAAGAGTGTCGTTATCAGGAGGGACAGCGAGGGGCATCCGATATGGCAGAAGGATTATGAGCTCTTTATGGGTAACATCGGATTTAACACCAAGTTGTGTAAGCCACGTCATCCTTTTACAAAGGGCGCGGTAGAACGTCTTATACGGTTTGTCAAAGACAACTTTCTGGCGGCCAGGATATTTACCGAGCTTACTGACCTTAACTATGATGCCTACGATTGGTGTCACCGCCAGAACGGTGCTTACCATAGGGCAGTGGACTGTATTCCCGATGATAGGCATGCCACTCTCTGTATGCAGAGGGCCGGTAAACTCGAGGAGTCTATTGAACTTGCCTACTATCTGTGTCCCGAACGAAAGATATCGTTTGATGGTTTCGTAAACTATGAGGGCCGTCGCTTCGGTGTTCCTTACTGGTACACAGAAAAGACCTGCAGGGTCAGGCGCGACGGATATACACTGTATATCTACGATTTGCACATGAACAGGCAGTTGACGACTCATAACGTTACCTGGAGCCGCCGGGACAGCTTCTGTAAGGAGCAGTATGCCTTCGAGCAGCCGGAAGAGCGCCCCTCCGAACCGGTAAAGGTCAGGATCCGGCAAATCGAGC
>JHYK01000048.1 GCA_000621405.1 Lachnospiraceae bacterium AC3007 | reverse complement strand
CAGGATCGGCGAGCTTTTAGCCAAGCAGGCTAAGATATATGAGACTCTCGGTGTGGCGTTGCCAACCTCGTCATGTTAATCCGAGAATCCAGGATGTAAAAAACTCCTTACCATGTGATGGCAAAATCATCTTACCGCGCACAGCTGAGGCAAATGTACACTGGACAACTCTTTTTGCTTCTACTCAAGTGATCTTGCACAATTTTAACGGACGATATTATCAAATTGAGAGCAGGTGGCCAATTCTAGCGCGATTTCAACCCCTCTTTTTGCACCGAAATCATTAATTCGTGTAGACAATTAGATATCCTACACCGTACATAACACTCTACGTGAAAGAAAAACAAACCTATTAGGCAACAACTAATTATGCTGACGCAATATCTGTAAAAATTATTAGAGAGCATATCTCTTATGTCAGGATAATAGAACTTCCAAAATAACATTTGTATTAAATAGATATGCCACGAAGCTCTACCGAAATATTCTAAGATTCTAAATCGGATTCCCTTTCCAAGAATAAATATAAGACAGAATACTGATATCCAATAAAATCCAGCAATATAGCTTGTATCTACAAAATCAGGTATAAACAAAGGAGTGTATCCTGAATAATCTACATAATATATAAAACCTAATCCTAAAATAAAAGCAACACTGTATACAGACCACATGATTTTATATTGACTATTATCTATAAACTGTTTATAAAAATAAGCTCCATAAGCTAACAAAAAAATGTATCTAAAGAGGACTAATCTGTATGTTTCTATTCCTATTGAATATGACATCTGAACTATTTGATAACAGAAATTAATGATAAAGAAAATTAAAAGACCTATTTTGGAATACTTTTTTATAGTCCAAAAAATAACGGGGAAAATAAAAACCATTTGAATCATCAAAGGATAATAATACCCCCCCATACCAGGTCCCCCATTGATAAACCCTAAAATCCATTCAATAAAACTGTATCCGCTTAGACCTGCCTTTATGGTATAATAAATATAAAAAATAGCAAATGGAACTGAGTATGCTGTAATCTGCTTCAAGATACGACTTATACCATATGCTTTTTCCATATGGTTTACGCTATATAAAGACCTTGAATGTGTAATTCCAGATACAATTATAAACAAAGGAACCCCACCTTTTAGCCAAAAAGGAGCAAGTAATTCCTGTTTAATTCCTTGTCTCATAACAAAGTGGATTGACAAAACAAGAATGATTGAAATACCTTTTATTAAGTCGAGACAATATATTCTTTCTTTCATGACCATCTTCCCTCAAAAAACGAAGAATCATTTTATTATTACTATGAATCATGTAATTAGTGTCTGCTTATAACAATTAAAAAATGCTCGAAAGCCTTGAAAATACTGATATCCTCGGCCATATCTGGTATAATAGAGATGCATAGAAATA
>JHYK01000046.1 GCA_000621405.1 Lachnospiraceae bacterium AC3007 | reverse complement strand
AGAAATGGAGCTTGCCAGATATAAAGCAGCATATGGTGAACTGGCATGAATAAACACTCAGAAGAAGGGGCAGCAGGGACGGTACTTGTTGTATAGGAAATATACAAGACAAAAGAACCGTCCCTCTGTCTTAGTGAAATCTTCGAAATAGGAATCCTGAGATGCCAGCCCTGTAGAGGCTTCTGGCGGAGAAGAGACAGTGATTCGGCAGATTATTCAGCTTCTGGTAATCCGTATTCACGATTCATAGCTTCAGATGAGATGACCCATTGCTTACCAAACTTGCAGACATCCTGACCATTGATCAGTTTGCCATAAGTTATGGCTTTTCGCAGAGTACTTTCGTTGAGCCCCCAAATCTGAGTGGCATCGCTGAAAGCTATAAGACCGTCAAAAGGGGTTTTGACAGATACTCCGTTAAAGAAGAGTTCGTCACAGGCAATATCAATATCATCATTCCAAATGATACCATATCCACCAACGTCTACTGCAACAGAGTGATAGAGCTCGGGATGTTCTCGTAAAGGAGTAAACAACGGATATTTATCAAAAAGAGGTTTTAGGTCATAGTGTTTAGTAACACCTTCCGAAAATTGAATACATAATATGAAGTCAGGCATAGCTGTAACACTTTTGATTTTGTGGAACATAGTGTTTCCCCCTTTTTTTATTCGAGCGGTTTTAGGGCACGGAACTCTTGAGTTTCCCAGATGGTCATAAGATCTGCTTTATTAAGATCTATCCATTCTCTAACCATAGAGAGTGCTTTCGGTGGAAGATGGCCTTCAAGAATCTCACCATTCTGGATTGTGATTTCCGCAGTGTCATCGCCGTATATGGCATGAATATGCGGAGGATTGTGTTCACCTTGGATAAAGTACATCCGGATAATGATTCCGTAGAATCTGGATATAACGGGCATAAGAGACCCTCCTTTCTTCTAAATAAATAATATCACGGTATCGTGATGCGGTCAAAAATGGCTTATTCTCCAGAGCTTTGTCACAACACATGAGAGTAGATATACAGAGGCTAATAAGACAAAGTATCTGAACTAGATTACCAGAGTATCAAAGAAACTCTATACTGAGTCAGGCGAGTATAAGAGACTCAGGATAATAGTTATTTATTCATCTGACGTAATGCATGAGACTACTAATCCGAACTTTGAAATTGGAACCCTAAGGATGGAAATAGAAGAGGGTTTCCTAACTGAATTGAACTCTGACTTGATAAGATATTCAATCATCAACAAGATAAGATCAGGTGAAACGATCAATGATGAAGATATGATGAAACAGTAGCAAAGAGAGAAGCATAGAAAGAAGTGAAGAAAGAGAAGCAAAGCATAGCTATGGAGGAAGAAACATGAACTATGATTGGCAACAACTATCGGATAAAGGGAAAGTAGAAACTGGCTTATATCTGAAGTACAGGTTGGACAATAAGAGCAAGGATGTAGATACTGATCCGGATACAATTATTGTGATCCACGCCTTTGGAAACAAAGCAGAGGGGATAGATCAGATATTCGCCAGATTATATTTTGAAAGAAAAGGAGATGGTGCATCAGATACTTTCGCTAAGACCGTTGCAAATGACATACAAGGACTTATTGAAGACTATACTGGGACAGCGTTAGGAGAAGAATTCTTGGCGCATATAGAGTTGTTTGATATTGATGATATGAATATCCCTGATCCTTATAGTTTGGGTGACTTTACGTTTGTGTGAAATTTGATTTTTTTGAACAGGGCAGATAAATAGAGTATGAATGATATATACGAAAACTTAATAAATAAGGAAGCTAGTCTCGCCGCGGTAGGCCTCGGCTATATGGGAATGCCAATCGCTGTGGCATTTGCTGAGAAAGGATGACCAAGCGTGATTATGAATACAAGCGCCTCGGAACAGTATCCCTTGCGACCGAATGACCGCTGATTCATCAGTGCGAT
>JHYK01000045.1 GCA_000621405.1 Lachnospiraceae bacterium AC3007 | reverse complement strand
TTAACATCATATTTGAATTACTGTATGTTGTGAAGAGGGGGCTTCCCCTCTTCCTTTATTTTCTTATCCTGCCTACTAAAAATTTACTCTAACTTATATTAGAACAATTAACAGAAGAAAACTACAAATGGTATGATTGGCAAAAACCATCAAATGATACAAGGATATAAGGATGAAAGAATTTGATGCATTTATACAACCTAATATAAGCCTATTGAGAATATTGGCAATCGTGACTACTTACAGGTGTTGGCATATATGTTTAGATTTGATGCTAAGTCTGGGTATTATCTTTACCCCGAGGCAGAAGGTGCTGCTGATCTTCGGCTCAGAATGAACCGTGGCTCAACATATGAAGATAATGTTTTGCCACGAGATGATATCAGCGTTATTAAGCACGGCTTAAAAATACCGGTTGATGCTGAGTGTTATGAATCATTTGTTGAAAGAGTGAAAACCCGGGAGCAAGAGTTTATGAAGACATTTACCGAGATGCAGTAAGGATTATATTTCAATTTAACGGAGGAAAAAAGATGGCTGGAACAATTATTTCTGGTGTGATTTTCTGTATAGTTGCAATGATAATGCTTGGAATTGGAGTTAGTCAGCTGAAGAGTAAGGAACCTGTTGGTTTTTATACAGGAGAAAAACCCCCGAAAGTAGATCAATTATCAGATGTCAATTCATGGAATAAGAAACATGGCATAATGTGGATCATTTATGGCATTTGTATTATTGGCTCGTGGATTTGTTCTGCGTTTATTGGAGGAGACAGCATATACTCCGTGATTCCGTTATGTATAGGCATGATTATTCCTATTCTGATTATGGTGTTTCTTCATCACAAATGGGTGAAAAGGTATTTTATACAATAAATTCGAGTTTGTCGGCATGAACGATGGAACATAAAATCGGAAGTTATCCTTCCTAAGGGGGCACCCCCTGGCAAAAATGCACCCCCCTAAAAATGCACCCCCTCTGCGAGAAATGCATCCCCTCTCTTGCAAAACGGGGCGCGAGTAGTTTTTGACCCTATAAAAAACTACGTTTTGACTACTACCCACGGCCAAGATTTGCCACACTTTGCCGGGTTTTGCCATTTGGCCCGATTTTCTGTAAAATGACCGGAACTTCAGCAGCCTGGCAAACTGGCGCAAACTGAAGCATATTGATGCAGTTTTGGAGGTAAGAAATGCCGATAAAAGTATTATTCATCTGCCACGGCTCTCTATCAACCGAGCAGTGAAAAACCTTAAACATTAAGCTTTGTGAACTGTTTTGATCGTGGATCTGCACCTTACTTGCACCCTTAAGTAACCAATCAATCCGGACTACAATATAACATTCTTTATATACATTAAATGTTTTACAAGCGTTATTCAGACTTTGCTGTGATGCGGCGAGGTCTTTTTTGACATGAAAAGGTGGAGAAGTTTAACAACTCGCTCATAAAAATGTAAAATACATAGCAAACTCGCTCATAAAATAGTTGAAAGTTTATCGCAGTTGCACTATAATACTATTTAGATTGAACGGAGGTCTTATTATGTACTTAAAGCGTAAGGTGGATAATTTTTTAAGTGAGTGGCATGAAAACCCGAGCCGAAAGCCATTGATCATTAAAGGTGCCAGACAGGTTGGAAAGACCGAAAGTATAATGCGTTTCGCAGAGGTCTCTTATGACAACATCATATATATCAATTTTGCATTGGAGAAGAAATATTGTGTAATCACCGAAGATGGATACACTGTGGAGGCTGTCAATAAAGCAATCAGCCGGATAGATCCATCTAAGAAATTTATTGAAGAAAAAACTCTGATTTTCTTTGATGAAATACAAGATCATCCGGACATTGCAACCACACTAAAGGCATACTGTATTGACGGACGTTATGATGTGATTTGCAGCGGCTCGTTGCTTGGAGTTTATTACAAGAAGATTGAGAGCAACAGTGTTGGATATAAAACCGATTACACTATGAGATCGTTGGATTTTGAAGAGTTTTTATGGGCCAAAGGTTATGATGACGGACTGAAAGCAGATCTTTATAAAGCAATGCGGGACGGAACTCCGCTACAGGCTTCATTGGTACAGGTCATGGCGGAAGTTTTTTTGGATTATGTAATAGTTGGAGGTATGCCGGCAGTAGTATTGGAATATGTCAGCAGCGGGATGTTTTCAAATACGTTGGAGCTTCAAAGGCAACTATTGTCCGACTATGAAGAGGATATTACTAAATATGCGGAAGGGGTGGATCAAAGCCGGATACTAAATGTATTCAGATATATACCGGTTCAGTTGGCAAAAGAAAATAAAAAATTTCAGATCAGCAAAGTTGCTTCAGGTGCCAGATTTAAGGACTATAGAGGAGCAATAGAGTGGCTGTCAAATGCCGGAATCATCAATGTGTGTTATTGCTTGAATTACCCTGAAATTCCTCTTAAGGGTAACTATGATGAAACAAAATACAAGATTTATATGGCAGACACCGGTTTGCTGATCGCAATGCTTGACGATGAGACCCAGGAGGATCTGAGAAGTCGCAAAAACATAGGAACCTATCAGGGGGGACTATATGAAAATATAGTTGGAGATATGCTGGTTAAGGCCGGGTTTGATCTGTATTACTATTCAAAAGAAAACTCTACTTTGGAAGAAGATTTCTTTGTGCGTAATACTGAAAACCTTATTCCTGTAGAAGTTAAGGCCAGAAACGGAAATAGCAAATCGCTCCGTACATTGATCAAGAGTGATTCATATCCGGATATTCACTTTGGCATCAAACTGATTGACGGTAATATCGGAGGGGAAGGTAATATACGAACATTTCCCCATTATCTTGTGTTCCTCTTGAAAGACTATTTACGCAGTAAATGATAAGTTTTACGTTTTATGAAATAAAAAATTCCTAAAACTTGTAGGTATAAATGCTACTCTGAAAGTGAGCCACTTTGGCACAAAACGCTGACTTGAAAGTGAGCCACCCCATCATTACTCTGAATGAAGAGAAATCTTCA
>JHYK01000044.1 GCA_000621405.1 Lachnospiraceae bacterium AC3007 | reverse complement strand
GAAATAATCCTAATTCATTTTTCAAAGTTCATATGTGAAAAGCCTGTAAAATGGCTGTTTTCATCTATACATGGTACCCATGGTTGAGGACTTACGCTTGATTCCAAGTATCCCAAAGGCGATAAGATCCGACTAATATTAGATAATCTCAAGGTACATTCTTCTGAAGAAACCAGAAAGTATCTTGCAAGCATTCCAGAGCGATTCGAATTTGTTTTCACACCGAAACATGGCTCTTGGCTTAATCTTATTGAAGGTTTCTTTAGTAAACTTACCCGCCAATCTCTCAAAGGCATAAGGGTAAAAACCAAAGAGGAATTGGTGGAACGAATATATAAATACTTTGAAGAGGTCAATGCGGATCCTGTAGTATATCACTGGAAATACAAACTTGAAGAAATTGATCCCAGTGAAGAAATAGTTGTCGAAAAATTGCCCATTAAAAAGTCCAGTTAATTAATGACGGTTATACTAGTAAAACAATGTTATCCACCGTTGCTGGGCGAACTACCATTATCCCGATGATGACAACTACAATAATACTCAGTAATATCCTACCCTTACACATCTATGCTCCTTTTCCAATATTTCTGCAATTAGATTTATCTTCTGCTTCAAAAACTCTTTTTAAAAGCATTAAGCATAAGCAGTGTTAAATAGGAAGATTTAACTCCTATATTTGTAAAGTCCTGTTCATAGGTACTCTTATATTCACATCGGTGTCATTATAAATACTTTTATAATCAGCACAGCATTTTTATATTGTTAATAGCGGCAGATTTAAGCTCATCTACTGTTTCCCAAACTTCTTTATTTTCAGAAGCAATGATTTTATTTGCCTCATTAACCACTCTGTCAATATTTATAGGCAATGCTGATATATCAAAAAATTCATAAGGATATTTGACTTCTTTGTAAAGTGCCTCTGTTTTGTGGCTATCAGATCCCCATAAAAGAATAGGTGTATGTGCCAATAGTGAAATAATCGAGGCATGCCAACGCCCTGAGATAAATATTTGTGAATGACCTAACACATAAAAAAGTTCGTGATAATTACAATTGCTAAGGTTAATACTCCTAAGATGATTGCTTCTAATTACAGAATTTATCTCTTCATTTCCACCACTATACCCGTCAATGAATAATACCTCATCATATTCAACCTTTAGTTTCCTAATCAATTCACTGTATACTTTATTTATATTCCACTTCACATGTGAATACTTATTAACAATACCAGATGAATCTCCCAAGCAAACATACCGTTGATTAAAATTAAAATCTGCTAAGCTATCTGGTTTTTTTACAAGTACGTCTTTCTCAAAATCATGACTCCATAAGGCGTCCGGTATATATTGTCCATTTATAATACCAATTTCTTTCAAGTACTTCAAAGACAATTGTTCTCTTACATATATACCATCAAGTCTAGGATATATCTCTTGCAACATTTTTACAACATTACGATTTTTGGGGTCTACAGTGTGATTGATGACGTATGTAGGCTTTCCATACAGATTTTTTGCTAGATAAGAAGTGAAAAGTATATATCTTCCCTCAAATCTATAATATCCATCATCATCTGTTCCATTCACAATGCTTCCTTCGGAATTAATAATAACTACATCAGCCCATTGAAAGAGTTTCTTTTCATATGGAAGTATTTCATTATTCTCAACACGATTTGCATATTCCTCAAACTGATCAAATCTGTAGGGAATAAAACTAGAACAATTGGGATTATTGTCAGTTTTCTTAAGCACGAATGCTTTTACTGATTTCACAGCTTTGTAGAGATGCACTGTTCTTAATGCCGAGGAAATCACCCGCTTTGGCATAGACATAGGTACTCTGATATCATCCCCATATTTAATTTCGGGATATCCTTTAACTGGAGTTTGTCCAAAAAAGCTCCTATGATCTATGCACTTTATTTCAGCATTTTTTGATGCTCTTTTTATCAAATCCAAAAGTGCTTCTGATGTGGCTATAGCCCCATAATTATAAGCAGATCTCAAATCGCCTATAAATAAAATTCTTCTGTAATTCATGTAAAGCCTCCCACGATAGAATCATTCAATATTTTATTAAAGGTGTTAGTCAAGGATTATTATTTGACTTATCATTTTTTACATTTCCCTTCTAACTATACAACAAGTAATCATTAATCTTTTTGCGCAATTTATTCAAATTCTAGCGACTAACACCTCTAATTAAATATCTATATTCTTACCAAATGGTTCGTCCTCCATCACAAACGACTGTGCTTCCTGTCATATAAGTTGCTGCATCCGAAATCATGTAAAGAATAGTGCAAACATATTCTTCTGGTTCACTCATCCTATGCATAGGTATTCTATCACTAATCTTTTCAACAAAGTCATCATTCTGATTATTATGGAGACTCGCCGGGCACAATGTGTTTACCCTAATGCCCTTTTCAGCCCAATATACTGCCAAATATTTCGTCAATCCTATTATTCCATGCTTTACTACAGAATATGATACAGGCTTTATCATTTGCTGGTCATCAGCAAGGCCAGCCTTTCTATATACACGCTGATCTGGGGCGATCAAACCGTAATCTGAAGAAATATTAAGCACAATACCACTTCGTGCTTGTTCCATTGCGCCGCCAAATACCTGTGCACATAACATAGCTCCGGTAAGGCCAACAGCAATATCCTGATTCCAAATTTCTACAGGAAAATTTGTAAATTGAAGAGCCTTTAGGTTCGATGATCCTCCCTCAACCTTGGGATTATTGGCGGCATTGTTAATCAAAATATCAATATGACCATATTTACTGAGAAGATTGTCTCTAATCTTTTCAAGTTCTACTCTGTTAGTAATATCCGAAACATAAGTTTCAACAATTATCTCTTCTCCATATTCTTGAAGCAAAGTCTTAATATTTCTATCCACGCCTGACTGTACTACATCTAGCATTATGGGTATTCCGCCACCTTCTAGTATAATTTATTTTAAATAACTATACCAATTGTTCGTTCTATGCTATACTTATTTCATGGAGGAAATACAGTATGGCAAAAGCAAAACCACTGGCACTTACCA
>JHYK01000043.1 GCA_000621405.1 Lachnospiraceae bacterium AC3007 | reverse complement strand
CTGCTTGATTACAGAAATATCCGGCGAAGTCAGTCTGTCCACCCTGCGCTTCGCGCACCGCTTTGCGCATAGCGCATAGCGGCTTCGGGGTTGACAGACTGACTCCGCCGGATATAATTCAAAGCAGCAGAGCAATAATAACACAACGAAAAACAGAGCTAACATCGCACTATCTGCAATGCCGCTCTGCAAAAGTTAAACTTTTTCTTTGTGTTTTTATTCTACTCATGTGGAAACCAGCCGTCAACCACTAAGCTTAAAATAATTATTGTGCTCAGTTAAATATTCTCTGGCACTATCCTCATCCATTTTTTCAAATCTAACCCCCTTGTCCTTTAAGTGTTGAATCTGTTCTTCAACGGAAAGCATGGGTTTTGAAGTATTCATAATAATTCATCCCTTAAGTCTATAATGTCCACCTATTCGTCCTTTCACGCTCGGACGCAAGAACTGGGTAAACATCTTTTCAGAACAAGGCGCCGAGGCCAGCTCTGTCCTTTACAGTATTGTTGAGACTGCTAAAGCCAATCAGCTTAGGGTTTTCGATTATCTGGAATACACTCTGGATCAACTTGTAAAACATGCTGATGATACAGATCGCACCTTCCTCCAGGATCTTCTCCCCTGGTCAGACTATGTTCAGGAACACTTCCATAGTCCATAATAATCCCAATTCATTTTTCAAAGTTCATATGTGAAAAGCCTGTAGAACAGCTGTTTCTAACTATTCTTGATACCCATGGTTGAGGGCTTATGTTCGTTATGCTTAAAGATGCCGACCCTTCTTCTTTTGCAGCCATCTATGTCGTCTGTGGCTTTACCGACATGCGCTACGGAATTGATTCCCTTGCTGCCATGATAGAAGCCAGATTCCATCTTCCTCTCTTCGTCCCGGGAACCCTTTTTATGTTCTGCGGCAGGCGGAGCAACCGGATCAAGGGGCTTGTATGGGAAGGTGATTCCTAATTATTTGTGTGGTTATCTACACCCGACTCTTTCAATAGAAATCGTACTTTTCTTGTAAGCTCACTCCTGGCATCTTTATTGTAATCTCATGATCTTAGTTCTTTTTTAGAACCCTCTCAAGAGAAATACAGCCAATTGACCAAGTATCTTAGCAACCCCGAGTGTTATATTCATATTGCTACCCGCTTTTTCAAATATGGAACTGATCAGCCGGATTAATCAACCTCTGACAATGAAGACACAAGATCGAATTCAACCATATAATCCTATAGCTATATCACCACGGCTAATCATTGACCATTGCTCTTATCAGTCTTTAGTAGCTCCTCTAATTGATAGATTTCGGGATTCTCGAACTTCAGTCTAATATCACCAACTCTAATTATATCCGAACGAAAAACCTTGCATTTCTTATCATCAAACAGTACTACGTTGATTCCCCCATTCCTGAGTGAACTTTTGAAACGGAGTCCATCATATCCCAAATGCTTTATTAATTCGCCAAGATACTGTGTTGGAAGATAACGGAAAGAATCTCCAGTATTTGGCTCCGAGAATCGCTGTTGGATCTGATTAAATAAAGAATAATCTGTTTCTAGACCTCCCCCTTCTTGAGGTGTGATCTCTCTAGCAATATCATAAAGTTTTATATCTTCCTTAATCTTAAAAGAAGCGACACTAACATATTGACCAATTGTTGGTCTTACCTCATATGCTGCGGTCTCACAATCCTCAGATAAATACAGATATCTGATTTTTGCTGGGTTGATTCTTCCTGCTACTCCTATATCTGCTGGCGGAGATCCTGATTCAGTTGAATTATATCCTTTGAACCTTTTCCTTTTCCACTTACTATATGCGTAGATTATCTCATTGTCTTGCGAACTTCCCTTTTCAACTCCCATAACAATAGCAGCCAGGTGCATATAATAGTAATCTCCGATGTTGATATCATTATCGGAAGCTTTCTTACCTGTCGTATTATTAAACAACTCTGAAAGAAATTCTCGAAGCGGATCCTGATGATATACCCTCGCGCGATAAAGAACTTGTCCTTTCCTGATAGAATTTGTGCATCTCTCAGAAAACTCTTTAATTACATCTACAACTCTATGTGATGAGGTAAATCGATCCTTATAGATCAAGTCGTGGGTAAATTCATTCCATTCCTTTACAGGTAAATCAGTCATAATTGACCACAGTATCAACAACCATTGTTCTTGTGACAACTCTTCTGTTGTTTTAAAATAATCAGTATCAAACATATAATACCTATTCAAATAATGGGTCAGGTAGCGTTAATATTTTTGTGAACGTTTATCCCCATGTTCCAATCTGAAGTCATTCTCTTGCTTCAATTATTTTTTAAATTTGCATATATCAAATCTACTGATCTAAGTAATGAAGATTATCTTACGCCGTTTATTCCATAGAAAACACTGCTCTTTCCCCGAAGAGAAATATCTACTCTCTTATATCCTATGAAATTCATCAATTTAATGTTGTCTATTTTCATATTACTATTTCTCCTCTCGATCAATCAGATTCCAATTCCACATTCAGCCTCTCACACGCAAAAAATCTCTCTCGGATCTATTATGAGATTCATGTATCTGTCCCTTTCTTTCTGTAGTTCCGATTCATTAACATCTCCATCTACTGGTATAGAAAAATGATCATCGGATAGCACCCTGTTCCAATACTCCATCAACCAATAGTACTTTGCAAATACTCGAGAGTTCATCTGATTATCGTTCAGATTCTTAATTAGCATCTCTCGTATTCCACAAAGCCATTCATAATATGTGTATTCAGGATAATCAAATTCCTGATTCTGTCTTAAATAATCTACAGAAAAGAATCCGTCATAATCTTCATTAAGCAATTCTTCTATCAATTCTAAATCATACTCGTTATGAAACGACGGAGATTTAGCTAGTCCTTTCTTTAAGTCTTCTGGCCTCAAAATTATTCGAGGATATATAGCGCTCTTATTCTCCATTTCATAAGCTTTAACCATGGCGGGCCCGAATGCGTTATAAGTATCATGATGAGCTTTGCCTATTGTAATTGCTCCTCTCATGAGTATCCCCAACCACAATAAATTCATCTGCATATGAATTAGATCAAGAATTAAGTAAAATAGTGCCCCATCGTAAGATAAAGGATACGATATAATTGCTGAGTCCGAAAACGTTGTTACTTGAATTCCTAAAGATCTAAGACCGCCATTTTGAGCCTTTTCAGCATCCTCACCTCCAAATCCTTTATCATTAAGAGCTTTATAGTCATGTATGATGTCCATAGCTTGCGATATCTTTTCCTGAAGAGCATTATTATTCTCTGATTTCGTGACCATATCCCTGAAGCCAATAATATCGACAAAAGCAAGAACTCTTTCTTCATAAACCAATATAATGACCTCCTTTGAGGTTAATAATAATCCTCGATTGTTGTGTTTAATGACTTCGCATGTCCAACTCTACTCTTACTATTCTATCTAGTGTCTGCTCAACAAGCAGCATCACAAGCCAAGATGCTCGCTATTGATTTATGAGGCAGATTAATCTGCCATATGTACCTTGATAATATCGAAATCAGCATAGTGACATAATTAACAGCCGTCAGTCTATCCAAGTTCATTGCTATGATTGATAATGCGATAGAACTCCGGGTTGTTGTATCGAGCTTAGTCCGTATGAGTCCGAGACCATAACAGCGCTTTGCAAGGCTGAAACCTCTTTCGACTTCGATACGGTCCACATTATCATTATAGGATTGTCTGTGTGCTTCCGCTGTCATTCGTTTTG
>JHYK01000042.1 GCA_000621405.1 Lachnospiraceae bacterium AC3007 | reverse complement strand
GGAACTATGTCCGGGATGATCGAATCGACATAAGCTTCCTTGGCCTTATGCTTCCAGTAGTTGTAGGCATGGATAGAGATTTCGTGATCTGAACAAAACTGTTTGACAGTGAGTCCGCTCTTTGCCTGCTCCTGAAACAGGGCGGTCCACTTGGATAGGTTGGCCTGGCGAAGTTTTTGTCTGGCATTCATGAGATAGTCCTCCTTTTATAGCGCGAATCGCGCGAATCGCGCAATTCAAAAGCGAGTATTTGGGGATATTATCTCACTGAAGTATAATTGGCATAAGGTACTGATGATAGAGGATTAACCCTTATAGAATTTCTTTCGGTGGCAGCGGAACTGATATGAAGAGGACTTCTGCCGTGAATATGGAGGACGATTTCTAACATCTATCTTTGATAAGCAGCTTAATTGTCCTATATTATTATTTGATGAAACGATAATAATAACTTAGAGAATGTAGACATGTTCTGCATGTTTTTACTGGTTAGGCTTTCTATACATCATAGTTTGTCATATCTGTTACAGAGTAAGGAGGGAAAACGAATTAACAAGCTATTTAATCGCTATAGGACAATGTCGTTACCTGCTAAAGCAACATTGTGGTTTTTTATCGGAAATCTATTTCAAAAGGGCATAGCCTTTATTTCTACGCCTATATTTACAAGGCTGATGTCTACAAATGATTTCGGAGCTTATAATCTTTATTTATCATGGCTGAGTATTTTTACAGTACTTCTTACTCTGAGACTAGACTATGGGGGGTTTAATAAAGGTTTAACAAAATATAAGGATGATAAAGATGGATTTGCCTTCAGTATGCAACTGATCGTCACTGCTACGGGCTTACTTTTTATTGTGGTATGTTTCATTTTTGGAGGCATAATTAACAAATATACTCATCTGAGTAGATTAATTATGGTAGCAATGACATTTGAAATAATTACAACAGGTGCTATCTCGTTTTGGACAGTAAGAGAAAGATACGATTTCAAATATAAAAATGTTGTTTTTGTATCATTGCTATTGGCATTTCTTAATGCAATTGTCGGAATTATCGCAGTTCTCTATGGTAGGAATAAAGGAACAGCTAGGATTTATTCATCTATATCTGTTCAAGTATTGATTGGCACTGTTATATATATAGTAAATTTTTTCAAAGGACATAAGACTTGGAGGAAAGAATATATAACTTATGCCTTGGCTTTTAATATTCCTTTACTACCACACTATTTGTCTGATTATATTTTGGATTCTTTTGATAAAATAATGATTTCAAGTTTGGTTAGTCAGTCTGCAACTGGAATATATAGTCTTGCTAGCAGTTTGGGGATGGTTGTCAAAGTAGTAACTAGCAGTATTTCTGGTGCATATGTACCACTACAATATAGATGCCTAGATGAGAAAAATTACAAAAAGGTAAGAACACAGATAACTCCTATCCTATATATCATGCTTGGCATCATACTACTATTTATTGCATTTGGACCAGAAGCAATGATGGTTCTTGGATCCTCTGATTATTTTGAGTCAGTATATGCAGTACCACCTATTGCAGCTAGTGCTTTCTTTGGTTTTTTAATTGCATTATTCGGAAATATATTGTTGTATTTTGGGAAAAATGTTGCCCTCACAGTATTTTCTTGTATTGCGGCTTTCCTAAATGTTGGTCTGAATTATGTATTTATCAATATGTTCGGATTTATTGCGGCTGGATATACAACCATGGTATGTTATTTTATTGATGCATTATGCGCTATAGTGTATGCAAACAAACTCACAAAAAGAGATACGGGAGAAAGTTTATATGAGAATAAACATATATTAATTGTTTCACTTTTATTAGTTTCTGCTGGGGTTATTTTTCCTATAATCTATAATCATACGGCAATTAGATATTCTATAATTCTTTCGATAGGGATTATATGCATTTGTTTAAGAAAAGAGATTGTTAAAGTCATAAAAGATAATAAAAAGTAAATTGGTTGATAGTTTAATAAAATGGAGGTGTACAATGAGTAGTTTTAGAGAATATGTGCAGAGAATTATTAAGAACACGAAAATTGGTTCTAGTATTTTAGATTATAAAAGATATTCGGAATACAAGAATCTAATATTTTTTGAAAGCAGCATAGTAGAGAAAGAAGCTATGAGTTTGTTAGTACAATATCACGGCATGGAGAAAGCAAAATTCCTGGGGTACTGCTAAAGGATAAGGATCAACTGTTCAAAAAAATCACAGCGTTCATTTCCAGTAGTGGTAATCATGCTTGTTATGAAGTGTTAGAAGGACTGTCATTCCTGAATTCGATTGCAATTCAAGAGAAAGATTATGATTTAATGAATAAGATTAATCATATATGTGAAGAAAAACAGTTGCATCTTTGGAATGAAGTCGGAACAAGAGAATTTGAAGAATATGAAGCTGGAAGTATAGAAAGAGAATTTCTTTCAACCAGATCTTCCTGCAGAGCTACTACTGGGGATATTATACCTGAGGATGACATTTTAAGAATAATTGAATTAGCGTCTAGAGCACCGTCTGCAAGCAACAGACAACCTTGCAAAGTATACTATTCCACCAGTATAGAGGGCAATCAGATTATTAGAGATTTAGTTATTGATAAGACGATAGCCAAGAACATTAGCAATTTTATGGCTGTTACTGTAAAACGTTCATTATTTACAAATGGTGAATGCCTTCAGTATCTTATTAATGGCGGAATCTTTATCGAATCTTTGCTATTATCTTTTCATGCTTATAATCTAGGTGCCATTATATTTCAGTTTCCTTTGAAGAATAATTACAAGGAAAATGTAAGAAAGCTAAATGTACCAGATGATGAAGTTGTGATTGGGATAGTTGGCTTTGGATATCCTGACAAAAATTATAATTTACTTTATAGTAAAAGGAGATCTGTGTCAGAAATTGCAAGGTGTATAAATAAATGCGAAACTAAATAATTTAATACTTTGTTGGGTAAATCAACCCTTCTTTGATATAAATATTATTCCGCATTTTATCTAATATGTTCTACGCTAATCAGATATTAGTAGCTGAAAGCGGAGGATATATGAATTATAAAAAAGGTGCAGTAAAAAAAGTATCTTGTTGCGGTTGTGAAGCATGTGCTGCAGTGTGTCCTAAAGGTGCGATTAGCATAATTGAGGATAAGGAGGGATTCTTATATCCTAAAATAGATATAAATTCGTGTGTAAAATGCGGAAGATGTAGTAATGTTTGTGCTTTTGATTCAGACTATTGTAATTCTCAGCCTATTTATGATTTCGATTTTACTATACCTATTACTTATGGATGTAAAACTATATCAGAAAGTATTCGTGCATCTTCACGGTCAGGTGGAGTATTTACAGTTCTAAGTGATTGGATCCTATTAAATGGGGGGGGCAGTATATGGCTGTGAAATGGATACGTCTTTCCGTATTGTCCATAATAGAGCGGTAACACAAGAGGAACGCGATCATTTCAAGAAATCTAAATACACACAGAGCAGAATCGGAAATATTTACGAAAAATTAAGAAGTGACCTCAAATCAGGGATTTATGTATTGTTTTCGGGCACATCATGCCAGACAGCTGCTATTAGGAATTACGTTCATCTTTTAAGATTACCAACACAACGGTTATACTGTATAGATATATTGTGCAGAGGCGTTCCTTCTCAAAAATTATGGGATAAATATCTGTCATATATTGAGAAAAGATATAAAGGTTCCATAGAATATATTGAATATAGAGATAAAAGTTATAAAGGCTGGAGGTCTCATTACGAGTCGTTTGTAATAAATGGGCAAAAACACTACTCAAATGATTTTGGATCATTATTTATTAAAGATGTATATTTTAGACCTTCTTGTTATAACTGTAAGTATAAAACAGTGATGCATCCTTCAGATATAACACTTGGTGATTTTTGGGAAGTTGATGAGGCAATACCTGGCTTTAATGATAATAAAGGGATTTCTCTTGTCCTTATTAATTCAGTAAAGGGATATCGACTGTTTGAGCAATGCAAAGATAATCTGATTGTAAAGCAAGCTGAATTTAAAAAAAGTGAACAAGATATTTTTTATAAGCCAGTCAAAAAACCAAAATCTAGGCCACTTTATTGGATAATACTAAATGCTTTGGGAATTAATGTCGTATTATCATGGTTGCATTTTAAATCAAAATTTGGGCTGTGGAAGAAATCCATTATAATGCGACTGTTTGATAAAAGGCATACAAATGGCTCGATCAGTAGATAAGAGGCTAGTAAAACATGGCTTTTTGGTAATTTAATAGGCAGTTATTCGTTTGGATACTATGTTTTATGTGTGATCTCATTGATTATATTATATCTGTTGGTTAATTAGTGTCTGCTCAACAAGCAGCATCACAAGCCAAGATGCTCGCTATTGATTTATGAGGCAGATTAATCTGCCATATGTACCTTGATAATATCGAAATCAGCATAGTGACATAATTAACAGCCGTCAGTCTATCCAAGTTCATTGCTATGATTGATAATGCGATAGAACTCCGGGTTGTTGTATCGAGCTTAGTCCGTATGAGTCCGAGACCATAACAGCGCTTTGCAAGGCTGAAACCTCTTTCGACTTCGATACGGTCCACATTATCATTATAGGATTGTCTGTGTGCTTC
>JHYK01000041.1 GCA_000621405.1 Lachnospiraceae bacterium AC3007 | reverse complement strand
CATTTGACACTCCGCCTTCCTTGAATTTTCTGAGACAGAGGAGAACGCTATTCCTGTTAAGACCCACTTTGTCAGCGATGGAATCGATACTTTCTCCATCTGCTTTCAACAGTATGATGCGAGCCCGGTTCATTATTGATGCCTGAATGGTTCTTGTGCGTATAAGTGCTTCGAGGAGTTCACGATCCTCTGTGGTAAGTGCCAGTGGTTTTGCTTTTGCCATACTGTATTTCCTCCATGAAATAAGTATAGCATAGAACGAACAATTGGTATAGTTATTTAAAATATATTATACTAGCAGCCACCTTGGCAAACACATCGGACTTTATTCTACTATCATAGCCGATAACAACGGATGCCCCAGAACCGAGATAGTTGGCCAGACCCTGACTCGCCTTTGCAACCACATAGATATTCATGCGGTTTGTGCCAGCGCCGATTGTTCCCCGGAGTCCTCCGGTTCCAAAAGCGAGATCCCTATAAAAGGCATCCTCAATATCGGCCTCGTTCATATTCTTCAGTTCATCCTGTATGTCTTTATCATCTGTTGCATTCCATGCCCAGTTCATAAAGACATCGATAAATGGAGATTGCCTTACCCTTGGAGGATGACACATCTCTTCTATTTTCTTCTCAACTTCATTCAATTCATCATCAGCTAGTGGCTGTGGGTATAATGGGTTTCCATCGTTATCCATATAGAGAATAACACCATTCTTCCTACACCCTATATGAGAATCACATGATAAACATCTACCAATAGTACCTGATGGATCCCAGCTTATAGTACCATTCTTACATATTCCACATTTCATAATCTACAAACCTACCATCCAACGCCGCCTTAGCAACTCACATTCAGTATTTGTGCCTTCCCATGAAGCCTTAAATCAATGCTGTCTGCCGGAACGAAGATGCAATCTCCTTTGAAGAACGGGATATACACATTCTCGCCGAGCATCGTTCCGCAGCCATCTACACAAAGCAGCGCGTGGAAACTGTTGCTCCCAGTCCTGATCTCCGCCAGTTTCCGATTCTCTGTGTTCAACAACATACGTTCCACCTGAAAATACTTACAGCGGGTCAAGAGTTCTGATGCGTAGCCGGGATGATACTTGAGAACACGCATCGGCTGGCGTGGCGAAGCACTACTCTTAATATTCGCCACATCAAGTGCCTTGTCTATATGAAGCTCCCGTGGCTTTCCATTCTTATCCACACGCGCATAATCGTACAGTCGGTAGGTCAGATTGCTACTCTCCTGAATCTCAGCGATCAGACATCCTGCACCAATAGCATGCACGGTTCCGGATTCTATGAAGAACAGATCATTCTTGTGGACTTGCACATGGTTTAATAGCTTTTCTACCTCTCCACTATCAATTGCATCCCTCACAAATTCAGCCGTTACATTTCGATTGAATCCATATACAAGCTCCGCACCATTTCTCGCATCCAGAACATACCACATCTCGGTCTTGCCTAAACTGTTCTCATGCTCCCTGGCGTACTCATCATCAGGGTGGACTTGAACGGATAAATCCTTCTTTGCATCGATGAGCTTGATCAGTATAGGAAACTCTCCATCAGCGACACTTGCCGCATGAGTGCCGAGATATTCAGGGTGTCTTTTCAGCAGATCACCTAAGTTTTCACCCCGGCTTTCATAATGGCTTTCAATCCGGCTTTCACTTGTGGTAATCACAGTGCTTTGGCCATCCAGATGACAACTACACACCCAAGCCTCAGCAAACGGATCAATGTTTATCCCAATATTAAAATCATCGTTTAGTCTTGTTCCGCCCCAGAGGTAATCTTTTGCGGCAGGACGCAGAAGAAATGGCCTGTTCTCTCTGTTCATAACGGCCACTCGTATTTCTGTTTGTCGGCCACACTGATTTCTTTCCCCAGTTGTACTTCCGTCAATTGAAGTCCCTGTTTACCGGCAATGACTGTGTGCTTGCAACCGGCCGCCATTGTAACGACATCACCTACCTTTACAGGTTGCTCCATACCATCAACGATGGTGGTTCCGAAGCCGGAGAGTACTGTCCAGACTTCATCGCGTTTCTCATGGCTATGGTAGTTCATCTTATGTCCGGGATTCAGTGTAACCTTTACGGTCATGCTGTCCTCTTCAACATCGAGGACTCTATAACTGCCCCAGCTCTTCTCCGCAAACATCACCTGCTGGTCGATATCGTCCACGAAAGGTCTAATATAGGAACTTTGCTCTTTATCAGATACCAGTATTCCTTCCGGAGATGCAGAGATAACTACATCGTGAAGCCCCATGGCGAGTACAGGAACACCTAGTTCATTGATGATGTGAACATCTTGACAGCTATCGTTCATGCGCCCATCACCAATGATTGGCTCTTCCATGGCTTCGGTCAGAGTGTTCCATGTGCCGAGATCTTTCCAGGTACCGGAATAACGCAGCACTTCCAGGGAGGTCTCCTGCTCGACCACAGCGTAGTCGAAGGAAATCTTCTTCAGATCTGCATAACCAGTGAACAGAGTCTGGTAATCGGAGGAACCCAAGTGTACCCGGCTCTTTTCCAAAACATAGGAAAGCTTATAGGCAAACACACCGCCGTTCCAGAGTGCGCCGACCTCGATATATTCCTGCGCCTTTTCTTTATTTGGTTTCTCTGTGAAAGCCCAGGACGACTGGCCATCATCAGATTTATTTGGCTTGATATACCCGTACTTCTCACTCGGATATGTCGGCTGAATACCCATAAGAACAAGGCTGTTTTTGCTGGTCTGTGCCACTTCACACATGGTTCGGAGCGTCTTGAAGTATCCTTCTTCTACATACGGATCCACAGGGCAGACCACAACGGCTTCGTTTTCACCCACTCCCTGTACATCATGCAGATATGCTGTAGCAAGAGCTATGGCTGCGAAGGTATCTCTTCTACACGGTTCAACGGAGATACCGACATCTGTGCCGAGCTGATTATGGATTGCTGAAACCTGTGATTTTGATGTGGCGATGGTCACGGTAGCATCGGGATCCACAGTTTTAATCTGCCGATAGATACGCTGAACCATGGATTCATATATGCCATCATCTTCTGTCCCCATAGTGACGTTGTGCTCAGGTCGGCGGAATATCTTTATAAACTGTTTCGAGCGGATATCGTTGGATAACGGCCACAGCCGCTTTCCGGATCCGCCGGATAATAGGATAATGTTCATAGTGTATTTCCTCGCTTTCTGTTCTTCGGTATGCTTTCTATCTTTGACCTGCTGGTCTGCCCACTACACCACTTATGTGATGTGTGCGGAGAACGAGCGGTTGAAGAACGGAAGATATGAAAAGAAGGGGAGTGGATGTTACCTCTCAGCCCTCATCGGATTCTCCAGGAAGTCCTTGTAGGACAGGCGGATACCATCCTCTAATTCAGTCTTATATGTCCAGCCCAAAGCAGTAGCCTTGCTCACATCCAGCAGTTTTCTCGGCGTGCCGTTCGGCTTGGAAGGATCCCACTCGATACGACCATTGTAACCGATGACTTTTGCGACAAGCTCGGTGAGAGCCTTGATCGTCAGTTCCTTACCAGTTCCGGCATTCACGGTTTCCGACCCGGAGTAATTGTTCATCAGGAACACACTGAGGTTAGCAAGGTCATCCACATAGAGGAATTCACGGAGCGGAGAACCGTCGCCCCAGCAGGTGACGGTATCAAGTCCTGCCACCTTCGCCTCATGGAAACGCCGGATCAGAGCGGGTAATACATGACTGTGTTCCGGATGGTAGTTGTCGTTTGGACCGTATAGATTTGTGGGCATAACGGAGATATAGTCCGTACCGTACTGACCGTTGAGGTACTCGCAGTATTTCAGACCGCTGATCTTAGCCAGGGCATAAGCTTCGTTCGTCTCTTCCAGACTACTGGTGAGCAAACATGATTCCGGCATCGGCTGAGGAGCAAGTCTGGGATAGATACAGGAAGATCCCAAGAATTCGAGCTTCTTGCACCCGTTCTTCCAGGCACTATGGATGACATTCATTTCAAGTATCATATTGTCATACATGAAGTCTGCCTTGGCAGTAGCGTTTCCCATGATGCCGCCGACTTTGGCAGCCGCGAGAAACACATACTCAGGATTCTCAGTCTCGAAGAACTTTTCTACCTGATCCTGACGTGTGAGGTCTAACTCTTTATGAGTTCTTGTAATGATGTTCTCATAGCCCTGCCGATTCAATTCTCTGACGATAGCAGAGCCAACCATACCTCTGTGTCCGGCAACATATATTTTTGCGTTTTTCTCCATCATGATTATTATCTTCTTTCTACCGGAGATCCGGTGTTATTATGTTTATTTTTGTGGTTCCCTGATTGCATGAGTCTCCATGGAGCCGAAGCAGTAGTAGGGGTTTGCTTACTTCACAACGCCTTTCTCAAGATACTCAGCCAGGTTGGTTTTAATATGCTCCTCGGCTCTTTCTACGGCAACCTTCTCCATATCATGCTTGACCATCAGCTCTACGAGCTCTTCAAAGATGGTCTTTGCAGGATTCCAGCCGAGTTCTTTCTTGGCCTTGCTCGGATCGCCCCATAGGTTAACCACGTCGGTCGGACGGTAGAAATCTGGTGATACTTCGACCAGGACTTTGCCTGTCGCCTTATCAATACCCTTCTCGTCCATGCCTTCTCCGGTCCATTCCAGTTCGATTCCTGCATGGTGGAAGGCCAGGGTAGCGAACTCACGAACGCTGTGCTGTACGCCGTTAGCAATAACGAAATCTTCCGGAGTATCATGCTGAAGGATCAGCCACATACACTCGACATAGTCCTTCGCATAACCCCAGTCACGGAGAGAAGAGAGGTTTCCGAGGTACAGCTTATCCTGCTTTCCCTGCGCAATTCTTGCTGCGGCCAGCGTGATCTTCCTAGTAGATCATTTTTTATATAGCTAGACCAATCTGAACCTCCTCGTTCGGATTGATCTCGTCCATCTTGTATTTCCAACGATGGACAACCGGCACCTTGTTAACTTCATCAAAGTACTTATAGATACGAGAGGCTAATTCTTCAATTGATTCGACGCGGATGCCACGTAGCATCTGATGAGTCATTTTTCCGAAGAAGCCTTCAATCATATTCAGCCAGGCTCCATGCTTGGGAGTAAACACAAATTCAAATCTCCCGAATTTTGTTGCCAGGAATGCTTTCGTCTCTTTTGAGGTGTGAGCAGAGTGA
>JHYK01000040.1 GCA_000621405.1 Lachnospiraceae bacterium AC3007 | reverse complement strand
AGAGCTTCCCGTAGCGAAGCGGAGGGAAGGTTTCCTTTTCAAAGGCAGAAATTTGAATTGCTGAATGAATTGCCAACGTTTACTTGACTGACTCTAATATAATACTCATAATTAATTCTACTGGAATATAATGTATAATTTGTCATAGTACGTTAATCTGGAAATAGCAATTTTATCCAATTCCGCAAGCTCTCCTTTTTATATCATAGTATCATCAAATGAAAGGAGAGCACTAACATGAATCTTAAAGTATTTGAATCCTTTAACAATGGGCAGTTACGTCTGCCAGGCAAAACCATTTCATTCGCTGATATCGCCTGGTCGAAGCATCCGGTTTTTGAGGGAGTTGAATTGAAACACATCATTACATCCAAAGATACAGATGGCGAGTATAGTTATCATCTGGTCCGGATTGCCCCTAACAAGAGAATTCTTGATCACATTCATGAAACACAGCTGGAAACCCACGAAGTGATCGCCGGCGAAGGCACCTGTATCAACGATGGCCATGAACTTGTTTATGAACCTGGGGTAATATCTATAATGCCTAAAGCCGTTCATCATGAAGTACATGCCGGGAAAGACGGATTATATCTGTTTGCTAAATTTTATCCCGCACTTTGTTAATCACTTTTTATTACAGCATCCTGATATTGACTGGGTGTCATACCCACTATCTTCTGAAAGCATCTGTCCAAGTGGCTTTGATCGCAAAATCCTGCTTCATAAGCCACCTCTGGGATGCTTTGGGTTGTTTCAAGCAATTTTTGTGCCTTTCTTACTTTACACTGTATCTGAAATTGATGCGGTGTCAGACCAAATGCTTTCTTAAACTTCCGTATCATATGATATGGGCTGACCTGTGTGTCATCCGCCATTTCTTCAATAAGGTATAAATTCTCCGGTTTTTCCATAATGGTCTCCTGAAGTTCTTTCAGATTATCATCATCCACAACCGCATCGATCTTGATACACATAACCATCATGGAATAGGGATTTTCATCCGCTGGTTTTACCTCATGCAGAACATTGGGCATTATTCGGAATTCTTCTCCCTGCGTATAGATACAGCTTTCTCCATCTATGGTAATGCAGACCTGTCCCTCTTCAATATAACCTATTGTCAAATGATTGGCATGTGTGTGTGGAAGATATATTTTTCGTGATTTCTCATATCTGACACACTCAATTTCATCATTTTTTTTGCTGTAAGTCACTTCTCTCATCTTCGTCTTAATCGTTTATCCTAGAATATAACGCACTAATCCCTCATCCACGTCGCTTGGCATTCCGATCTTAACCTTTATATAATCAATGCTCAGTTTCGCTGTTATATATATGTCATTCATCTGGAATTTAATATTTTCTGTATTGCATCAGCAAACTTGTCGGCATAGTTAATGGAGAATTCCCCATGTTTGAGACCATTCAAGCGGTGTAGCCTTCCGGACGGAAGCATTTTGCAAATAGCATCTGCTGAGTGTAAAATTTCTCTGGTCTCCTTTTCTCCGACATAAACATGTACCTCAGCAGTTGTTTCGCAGAAAGAATCCTTCAGCTCATAGGCCGTATTGGCCTTTAAAAAGGCAATCATGTCCTGCTTGCTTATTTGACATGTATCCCGGTAGTATTCCTCAAAAAGGTTCTGTTTTATGTGCAAAGACTGAAATTGTAGTCTGGCAAAACCTCTGTTCTTAATCAGACCATAACTACTACCAAATGCCGGACCTATCAATGCATTTGTCAGCTTTGATGGAATAACAGCTGCACTCTCAACCAAAGCAAAGGAACAGATATCTTTGCGTTGTGACAACATTTCAAGCAGGATCTGTCCTCCAAGAGAAAGACCTCCAATCAGCAAAACCGATCCACTCAAATTTTTGTCGATAAATTCGATGATCTCAGATGCATTTTCTTCAATTGAAGTAAATGATCGGTCACTTCCCGCGTGCCCGTCCAGAATTGGAAGGATGACGTGATACTCATCTTGCAAAAGCTCTGCAGCATCACGATAGTTCCACCATGACAATCCACCACCATGTAGCAACAGGATCGTCTCTTTGTGTTCAGTACCATATTCCTGAATAACCATGTCTCCGTGCTACTCCCACATATTTACCGGCAGCATATTGCTTATTATCAGTAACACCAACTATAAATCCAATCAGAACAGCTCCTATTATATTGGTAATTAAGGTCAGCACAGGGAATCCCGTCTTGACCGGAATGAGACTTATGGCATATCGCGCTACTGCACCCAACGCACCTCCAAGTGCTACAAAAAAAAAACTCATAATTTCCACGGTCTTTCTTTACCAATCCATCCATTTTCATTCCAATACTTAAAATCTGTATATTCAGGGTTCTGTTTACCAAGACTTGTCTGCAGCATCCTAACGGCATAAAACTTTGCCTTCACCACAACACCTGTGTGGCCTGGTCTACTATAATCGATGGCTCGCATTTTCTGTGCAATACTGTCCAGCTTCTTTTTGAAGAATGCTTTCCTCTTGTCCTCGATCTTGTCCCAGTCAATTTCAGACATCAGCTTAAAACTTACGACTTTGATGGTCGAGATGCCCCACCAGGAAAGGCTGTCCTTAATATCCTTTGCTGTGGATTTCCCACCTGCTCCCAGGCACTGTGTGATTATCACCGCACGTTTCCCGAACATTTCCTTTGCCGGGCGGTGAGGCATCCACCTGTAACCGAAATGGTCAAGCATAGCCTTCATTGCGCCGGTTGCATGGAAAACATATGCAGGTGATGTAAAAACAAGCAGATCCGCTTCAAGCATTGACTTCTCGATCTTCTGAACCTTTTCGGAGTCCTTGCAATGAATCTGATCATTTCTGAAACACGCAGTACATCCCATACAGAAACCCGGGCCATCTTTGGGAAGATAATATTCCGTGATTTCCGAATCGTCTCTGAACTGCTCTAAAAAGATTTCCTTCATTCTGTATGTAACACCGCGTTTTTCGGTCCCATTGATAACCGCAATCTTCATGTTCCTGTTCCTCCGAATAATCTGTTATGCCTGAATATTTTCCGAGATATAGTGCTATCTAAAGTTATCGTTTATCAACCGAATCAAATCCAGCGCTTCCTGACCGCCGCCCATAACAGGCGACGTTGGGTCGTTTCGAGCCATGCTTTTCTTCCTTCACGTATATAAAATAGGTTGGCTGTTTCTCATTTTAATTCCGGTATAACGTTTTATAATCATATTACATCTGCCCCAAGACTCGTCTTTATACTTGAATGCATTAGGAGTATTTTGCCTTTCGGTAAATCCAACACCCTCATAGCATCTCTTGGCTCTTGAATTCTCAGGAAACACATTAAGCTGAACAGCCAAAGCATCCGGATCAGTAAAGGCATTGCGAACGGCAAGCTTGATCATTTCCTTTCCGATTCCTTTACCACGAACAGATGCATCCACCATAACAAACTTAAGCATTCCTTCATGAGTCTCATGATTAAGTGAGTAGCAATAGAATCCAACAACACGTCCTTCATCATCTACCGCAACGAAAGGACGGTCTCCGAATTTCCCTGCTATTTCTGACAGAAAACTCCTAAGCTTTTCTTTTTCGAGAGGGTACGTAATCAGATTTGCGCACCACATCATATGTGTTCTTTCATCTGTGATCCATGTCTTGATCACATCAAAATCCTCAGTGAGGTTAAATGTTCGAATTTGCATTATTTCTAATCCTTTTTTGAGGTCATTATAATGATTCCGCTAATGCTAATTATGAAATCATCTTTTTTATCTTTTTTTCGTTATCCCTCGTAAAATCACTAAGTTCATAGGATCTGATGCGCTGATTTACCAATAAAGGTTCCGCAAAACCATTTTTCACCAGCACTGACAATCTGTTAATTATCGTTTTGTTTGTCACCCCTATTTCACGGCTGACTTCGATTGGCGTAAACTCTCCTTTATATCTCTTTATCAAAAACAGGAGCAGTTCCTTCTCCTTACCCTTTAAATTTGATAAGCTTCCGCTTACTTCATCCTCATTAGAACTTTCTGACAGTTCACAAATCTTATTGGAATACAACAGCACCATCCTCAGAAAATAATTAACCCATACTTCTGGATGAGGCGGATTGTTTCTTCCGGAGTAATAAAGCACCGGCAAACCCATCTGTATCGATTCATAATACTCATTAATGTCATATGCAAAGTATTCTTCCAATGAACCGATGCCATTAAATCCATATCCATTGATATCCAAAATATATCCGGAAAGCAAACGTGCAGTTCGACCATTTCCGTCTTCAAACGGATGTATCGTAACCAACTGATAATGTACGACCGCTGCGACTATTAACGGGTGATCATCAGTGGTATTTACATACTCGACTAATTCATCAAGCAGCTCCGATATATCAAGGTATTCTGGGGGAATATAATCAGGATTCCCGGTCTGAGAATCATAAACGGCAAACAATACTCCGGGAGGCATAGCTCCTCTTAGTCCGATTTTTTCCTTAGATGCTCCCTTTTCAACGTATTTCTGGACATCCAATATCAGTTTTTTAGAAAAACGCTCTTTCTCCTTTACCTTTTCTTCCAGATAATTCAATGCAAGAAAATAATTGCGCACTTCCTGTTCCGGCTTTAGGAAATGCTTTCTTTCATCCCGCTCTATTACTTCATCAACCTGCTTTTCAGAGAGGGGATTACCTTCTATCTTATTTGAAGCATATGAACTCTTTTTCTTTGAATTCTTCCGCAGTCTGCTTGATACAGACCTTGGTAGTTTTACGGAAGAAACCTTGTATCTGTTTATATCTATTTCGGTTATATATTTTAATATCTCATTTGTCAGAACCACTTTAATCATCTTAATTCACCTCGATGATATTATAGCAGAACGTCCTTGAAAATTCCATTAAATTTTCACTATTTTTTCACTATTTTCCATTATCCATTAGTCAATAAAACTGGAATTTTATGTTCCAACGTTCGACAAAGTTAAAGTGTATGATAGTACGGACAGATATTCTCGTAATGCCCGTCTTTCATTCTGAATCCACCCGGTATCGTTCCCAACTGCACAAAGCCTAATCGCTCATATAAATGTCTCGCATGCACATTGCTCTCAACTACAGCATTAAACTGCAATACCCGAAAGCCAAGTTCTTTACCTTTGGATAGACAATCTATTACCAGCTTCTCTCCAATATGCAACCCTCTACACTTAGAATTTACCGCATAGCTCGCATTACATATATGCCCACATCTACCAACATTATTCGGATGCAATATATATAAGCCTACTATCTGACCATCATCATCTGCTACACCGGTATAGCTCTGTGATTCAAAGTTTTTTTTTCCTGACACAGGATCAAGAAAGTCTTCCTGCGGAAAAGCTATTCCAGTTTCAACAATCTCATTCCAGATGTCTATCATCTGCTGGAGGTCTTTTTCCTCATATTTTCGAATTATCATTTTAGATACACCTCGTCAATTATCTTGAAATATAATCTAGCCATGGGGTTAGTGGAACGATGTTTTGATCTGAGCAAGGAATTTTTCAGCTATAGGTGTAAAGGATGGGAATTTGTGCCAGATCAAGTATAGCTCAGATGTCTGCTTCGGAGATAATGGAAGAAATACCAGACCATTCTCCTCTGAGCATTCGACCAAATGCTTAAAAGTCAGGAGGATTCCGAGACCTTCCTGTGCAAAAAGAGATCCGTTATAAGACAGGCGGAATGAACCTTCAAGATGCAGTCTTTCAAAATCATCACCGGCCCAGGCAGGTATTTCATTGTTCCAGCTCTGCTCGGAACAGAAGAGAGGCTGCCCGATGAGATCTTTTACCTTAATGGATTTCTTCATGGCAAGAGGATGGTCTGTTGGCATGACGGCACCCCATATATCAGCTTCCGGAAATCTGACATAATCGTATTTTGCCGTATTTGGCTTTTCGCATAAAACTGCAAAATCAAGAAGCCCTTTATCCAGTTTTTCCGTAACCTGTTCTGTATCGCCGCTGGTGATGTGATAGGTAAATCCGGGATATCTGCTTTTTAATATGCGGATTTCCCGTACAAGGTATTTTATCTGATAGCTTTCGGCTAGTCCGAAGTAGATATCCCCGCCGGTGATATCGTCAAGGGTGATGAATTCCTGTTCTATACGGTCGGCCATGGCGATGAGATCTTCCGCACGGTCGCGAAGAAGCATCCCCTCATCAGTCAGGGATATGCTAAAGCTGTGACGTGTAAATAACTTTTTTCCCAGTTCATCTTCGAGTGATTTTAGCGTTTTTGAAAGCGTAGGCTGTGTGACATGAAGCATGTCCGCAGCTTTTGTCATATTCTCTTCCCTTGCGACGGCAAGGAAGTATCGCAGGCTTTTGATCTCCATAGAATCCTCCAGTTCGCAGTGCACTCAAAAATGCTCCGCATTTTTTCGTTCTTCGGCATTCGCCGAATATATGGATTTATAATTTAGTGCTTATGCGAGCATACTCCCAACGCACTAATTATAAATTCATATGCACTGCTCATTGCTACATGACATTCCATTTTGGAATATCACGATATTCATTTTATTCATTAGCGAAGAATTCGTCAAGTAAATATAATGAGGATACGAGGTAGGACAGATGGAAGTAAAAGCCCTGATAGAAAATCTTACAGACAGTGGATGCTCTGCGGAAGGAACAAGAAGAGCAAAAGCACTTTACGAAGCAGGAGATATGGATGGGCTCGTAAAGTATCTTCGAAAATGTCGATGTGATCTGGTGGAGGAAATGCACGACAGTCAGAGGAAGGTTGATCGGATGGACTATCTGATCAGGCAGACACAAAAAGAAGCGGATAAACAGTGATAAGAGAACGGAGGATGAAATCATGATCAAAAAGGAAGAACTGAAACTGGTAACTGAATGGGACAAAACATTCCCTAAGAGCGATAAGGTAGACCACAGCAAGGTGACTTTTGTGAACCGATATGGGATAACACTTGCAGCAGATATGTATGTACCCAAAGATAAAGAGTGCAGACTTCCCGCAATCGCAGTATGCGGTCCCTTTGGTGCAGTTAAGGAGCAGTGCAGTGGATTGTATGCGCAGACCATGGCAGAGAGAGGCTTTTTGACAATAGCATTTGATCCTTCTTTTACCGGAGAAAGTGGCGGGAACGTAAGATATATGGCTTCCCCGGATATCAATACTGAGGATTTCATGGCGGCGGTTGACTTTCTTTCCCTGAATGACAGAGTTGATCCTGACAGGATAGGGATCATAGGTATCTGCGGCTGGGGCGGAATGGCGATCAATACGGCGGCGCTTGATACGAGAATAAAGGCAACCGTGGCATCCACCATGTATGATATGACCAGGGTGAACGCAAAAGGTTACTTTGACAGTGAGGACAGTGAAGAGGCACGTTATGAGAAGAAGAAAGCTATGTGTGCTCAGAGGCTGGAGGATCTGAAATCGGGTGATTATAAGCTTGGCGGTGGAGTTGTCGATCCGTTGCCTTCGGATGCACCTTTCTTTGTTAAGGATTACCATAGCTATTACAAGACCGATCGTGGATATCATGCAAGAAGCCTTAACTCAAATGGTGGTTGGAATGTGACCGGATGTGAGTCCTTCATTAACCAGCCTATTCTGAAATATTCAAATGAAATCAGAAGTGCAGTGCTTCTTATCCACGGAGAAAAGGCTCATTCGTGCTATTTCTCAAAGGATGCCTATGCAGATATGACAAAGGACAGCAAGTATGCGGATAACAAGGAACTAATGATCATTCCTGATGCCGTACACACAGATCTGTATGACGGCGGAGACAAGGATTATATTCCGTTCGATAAGATAGAGAGTTTTATGAGTGAGCATCTTAAATAAAGGTGGATGAATGAAAAGAGCAAAAAGCGCCATCTGCGTGATCATGATGATGTTTGTGATCTCGGCGTGTGCAGGTAGAACATCAAATGATAGCGCGGTTTCAATGAGGGAGCAGGAAGAGATTCCCGGAGAAGCAGAAGAAACGACTCTGACTGCTTCTCCGGAGAACGGCAGCAATGGGATGCCGGAACAAGAAGAATCAAGAGAAGAGATAATAGTTATGGATGAATTACTCCTTTCGGTCGGAGACAAAAACTTATCTGTTGAATGGGAAGATAATGAGAGCGTGTTAGGGTCGGGTTGAATTAACCACTCCGGGTCGGGAAGAAATAACCATTTCGCGTCGGAGAGAAACAACCACGATTAGTCGGAATAAAACAG
>JHYK01000039.1 GCA_000621405.1 Lachnospiraceae bacterium AC3007 | reverse complement strand
GCATCTACCTAGGAAGAAAAATATCCGAGGGCAAGCACTACAATGTAGCCGTATCACATGCGGCGAAAAAGCTGATCCGAACCATCTATAGGATGGAACTAACCGGACAAGCTTACTCTCCGAACTAATCAATCAGATATACTTTTTCTGTTTGAGCACCCAATCGGATGCTCTGTTTGTCATGCAATTTTCAAGGAACTGATTGCTGGAAATAAGTCCCAGCCACTATACAAATCGCATTTCTGCGTTTTGATCAAAAACCATCTTTTTTCACTTGACTTCTAATAGTTAGTCTCCTTTTTCCCTGTCGTAAAGAAAATAATATATATATTGTAGCGAGTTAGCGAAAATATTTAAAGTCCGATTCTTGACAGCGGGATTGTATCTAACTAAAATCCGTAATGTATATGCCGGGATCGCTCCGTTAGAACCAAAACGGATCGATCGTACTCAGTTCAGAAGTTTCCCGAAAGGAGATATCATGAGAATACTTGGTAACTTCATTTGGATAATATTCGGCGGTCTTATCAGCGCACTTGGATGGCTTATTACAGGGTGTCTCTGGTGCATCACGATAATCGGCATCCCGGTAGGTCTTCAATGCTTTAAGCTGTCCAGCATTTCACTCAATCCCTTTGGTAAAGAAATAAAGTATGATGGCGGAGCGGTCTCATTCATCCTGAATGTGATATGGTTCTTTTTCGGCGGAATAGAACTTGCGATCACAAATTTTCTTTTCGGTGTGATCTTTTGTATAACCATCATAGGGATACCTTTCGGCAAGCAGTTCTTTAAGATAGCAAAGCTTGCTCTTATGCCTTTCGGTGCAAAAGTAGAAAGAGTGAATTACTTATAATCCTGTCATGCTGAGTCATTATCTCATCCGGTGATCCGCTTTTTTGAGTGCACATATATGATGAAATACAGACTGATCTTATTTACTTTAATCTTACTTATCCTTACAGGGTGCAGTAATCCGGCTTCTGCAAAGAAAGGCGGAGCTGAGGATGTGATCGTCTCCGAAACACGTGAGGCACGTGAGAGTCTTCGCCAGACCATGGAAGAAGCGAAATCCGTCCTGCCCGAGGAGGCAGTTGCGCGCATAGAGGAAAGCGAAAAAAAGGATGATCCTTCCGAAGAATATTTTGATGAGGATATCACCGAAAGCGAAGAATCTTTTTCCGAGACCTATGAGAGTCCGGATGTTGAGATAAATACTTCAAAAGAAGATCTTCAACAGATGCTGAAGGATAATGAGGACCTTACATTTTATTCCACTGTTCCGAATGATGTTACGGAACAAATGAGAATGGGTGTATATTATTCCGGATCTTCTCCGGAGAATATCGCATATGATTATTACAGGGCATTCTTTGAAAATGACAGCGAACTGCATGCGCTGATCAATCTTGAAAATAAGACATCAGCCTGCCTGACTGTATCCGGCGATAAGATCGATGTGATGATCTATGAATATGTCGATAATGAAGAGACCGATGCTGAGCTGATGTTCTCCGGAATGGTGTACGGTGAGTATCAGATCGATAAGAATACCGGCGAGATCGAACAGATAATGTAGCTGATCCGTGTCAGCTTTCTCATTTCGAATGGTTTTATTTCTGATCTTCTTCGAATCGTTTGTAATAATTCATTGCTTTATTGATTCTTTTGGATAAGTTCTGATAGCGCTTGCCGTAGAATTCCGGGTAGAGCGAACCGGTATAGGTATCGGCCCGCCCGGCATCATCGGTGATGCAGCGTTCGAATCCGACAGTGAATTCGGCAGCAGCTGCATAGGCATCATCGGTCTCGCGAAGAAGACTGTCAAGCCTGCACGCTATGGGATCGGCTCCTTCGATCTCATATATGGCAAAGGACAGCTGAGCCTCAATGGAATCCCGGGGCATATCGTTCTCCCTGCAGTAATCCTTGAAGGCCTGCTTTCTGTCTCCGTCATCGGTCCATTGGAACAGACCGTATGCACCGCTTTTTTTGTTGGAAGCGTCGGGATCAAAATCGGGAGACTCCACTGCGATGCTTCCCATCATCCCGCAGGCTCCGGCGGGAGATAAGCCGGCCTTCAGCAGGTTCCGGTATATCAGTTCTTCCTTTTCCTCCAGGGACATATTGATATAGGGGTCTTCCAGAACTGCCATAGGCTCAGGTTCTTCGGGCTCTTCTTCCTTGCGATCAGCGCTTATTACAATAAGAACCGTCACCGTAACGATAAGAACTGCGATGGAGATCAGTATCTCGATATCCTTGGGTAATTTATGTTCTTGTTTCATATGATTATATAATATAATAAGTCAGCCTTTTGCGAAACCGGATAAGGCCGATCGTGTCATGATCAGCCGTGGATAAATCTGTTATAATGCCGGTATAAAGATGATCGGGGAAATGATATGAACATAGTACTGCTTGAGCCGGAGATACCATTTAATACCGGAGCGATAGGACGTACCTGTGTAGCAACAGATACAGCTCTTCATCTGATAAGGCCGTATGGCTTCATACTAAGCGACCGTAATCTGAAGCGCGCAGGTCTGGATTACTGGGAAAAACTCAGGCTGTTTGAATATAAAAACTATGACAGTTTTTTAATGGAGCATCCGGAGATCAGCGAGACATCTTCCGGATCTCCGAGACTCTGGTATGCCACCACTAAGGCGGAGCGGACTTACGCGGATGTGTCTTATGGTCCCAATGACTATATCATGTTCGGAAAAGAGACTGCAGGCATTCCGGAGGAAATACTTGTAAGGCACAGGGCTTCCTGCATACGAATCCCCATGTGCAGTGATGAAAGGTCCCTGAATCTCTCCAACGCCGCGGCCGTGATCCTCTATGAGGCATTGCGCCAGAACAGTTTTCTGAAACTTGAGACAAAAGGCCGGCTCCACCGCAAGGAGTGGGAGAGCTGAAGGGCCTCTTTTATAAGTAATCCACTCTTTTCACTATTGCGCCGAAAGGCTGGAGAGCAAGTCTTGCCAAGTCCGGATCATTCAAATCGAAGCGTGCCATAGTACTCCGGACAATGAAAATTCGGTGCATCCAGATCGATCCGGGTCCATGAAATATAGTGCTTATTCTCTGTCTTGTTACCGCATTTATACATATTCCCTCTCAGTTGTCCCTTAAACTGATAATCGGGATAGAAGAACTGTATGAATTTGAGAGGAATACGATAAAACACCTCCCAGCCATCATCTGTTCTGTCAGTTTTTATGTTGAAGTATTCTTTTGCATCCTCTCTGACAAGACTTATCCTGTCTGTCTTTTCCGGACCAAACTGTGCGCAAAGGCACCCGTTCGGATTGATCTCAAAATTAAAGTAATCCGGTGTGTCTTCGAGCATAAAGAAAAACTCCAGACAGCTATCTTCATATACCGGGGATAACGGTTCTGTGTACTCCGCCCGTATATTCTTTTCGACAGCTCTCAAATGAACATAAAGGTTCTCTTCATCATAGCACAGCTGCCCCATGGCGCGTATACCGGTATCCTCGCACCAGAGCACCTTATCAATGGGAATATAAGGGATACTGTCCCAGTCTGCTTCGCCCGAAACCTTTGCAACAGTATATGTGTCCGCTACCTGCGAAGACTGTTCATCGATGTCTTTATTACATGAACAGGCAAGTATAAGAACGACTGCTGTCATCAATATAAGTAATACATTTTTTTTCATATTTTTCATAGATCAATCATCGGGCAGATCGACATCCGCGATTTTTTTTCCATCAGCAAAAGTCATTGCCTCTCCTTCCGGTTGGAGCTCTTCGCCTGACGGTTCAAACATACATGTCCTGTCGTTATATCTGTACCAGGTCCGGCTCCAGCTTCATGACAGTTCTTCCTTAGATTATATACATAAAATCACTACCGGAGTATTCTCTAACTTTCATGACCCCCTCCTGCACAACCTGAATGAAGTATGTTTGTGCGCCTCCTTAATCTTGTACAAACTGCGATTAACGCCCTAGCACATTTAGTAATATTTCAATTATACACCAGTTATCTCGGACAGGACGAGAGACAAAGAAAGATGATGCAGGAGATACGCTGAATCTGCTACAGTTCCATCAGAATGATCGAACCCTTCATATTGATATACCATACTCGTGTTATAATGTCTGAAATAAAAATAATGATTCTATATTGGAGAGATATCTTATGAGTATAAAACTATCAGCAATAGCCTTCGTTTGTTTTATCACATTTATGCTTCTTGCGGGTTGCGGTCATACTGCTGCCTCTCAGGAAAACGACGTCGGGAAAGACTCTCAGGAAGCCTCGGAACAGATGGAAGGATCGTCCGACGATACCGGGACGGAGGCTTCCGTAAAGAAGTCTGCCAAGTCTGCCGGAGAAAATGCCGAACCTGAAAGCGGACAGACCGGAGGATCCGAAGATCATGATTTTGCCGGTGCATTCGAGGAAAACAGGGTATATAACAACGGAACATACTTTGTAAGAATCGGTGATAAGGTTTATTTCAGGGACATCCAGCCGGGATCCATGTTCGTAGGCGCAACTTTCGGTGAGTTTCTGAATACGGAATATATTCCGACAGAGTGTCCGCTTATCTGCTATGACACGGATACCAGTGAATGGGAGGAGATCGGCAGGATCACGGGAGTGGGGGAACTATACGCATGCCCGGAAGGCTTCTATATCGGAGAACCGGATCAGGACGATCTTGATAACAGCTGCACCGATCTGTATGATCCCGCAACCGGTGATACAAGCTTCTACTGTACGGGACTTCCCCTTGGAGTATCTAAGAGCGGCAAACTGCTGGCAGTGTCTCAGCATTTGGGACAAAGCCAGAGTATGGGCACGGTACTTATAAAGGACGGTAAAGAAATAGTCAGTCTTGGGGATATGGACACTTACTATAACTACTGCGGGTTTGCAGACGAGGATCTCATACTCATGCAGCAAACAGACGATGAGTCCATTCTGTGCTCGGTAAATGAGGATGGAGAAGTAACCCGTTTGGGACAGATCGGCATCGGGCAGACAAGTTTTCCCGAGCTTGAAGATTTCATATTCTTTGACAATGAATTATACCTGACGTTTGGTTACTATGAGGGAACAGGTCACTTTTTATATGACTATGAGACTGTAAAGGCTGTGCCCGGTAAGAAGGGAAGCCTTGAGGAAGCGGATATCTTCGATGATGAGAGTGGCGAGGATCCGGAAAATACAGTTCCGAAGGTTTGTTTTGAACCGGAAGGGGTCGCATTCTACTCACCTCACAGACCATATGTGGCATATATGGGTACAGAAGATAATGGCAATAATATGTATTGCTATAATGATATTTATGAAGAATGCCTTCTTGTCAGGGACTTCATAGACGTAAGTGATCATGAGGACTGCTCGATAATTCAGGATATGGAATCCATAGCAGAGACTGCCTTTGTGATATATGCGGATGCCGAGGAGGATAGTGAGTATGAAATAGGCTGGCGTACGGGTTATCGCATGACCGGCTGGCATATCTGCGCGATCCCGTTTGACTCTGAGCATCTTGATGAAAATGGACAGGCGAAGTCTGTCATATATTTTGAAGGAGAAAAAGACGGAACCGATAACAGTAAACAGATGTCGGATAAAAAAGAGGAGGGTGATCCGCTCGAAGGACTGGTCTCAGATGATATCCTTACGAAATTCCGGAAGTCGAATCCTGTAATGTCTTCCGCAACTGTTGAAAAAGAAGCACTGCGACTCGGCAGCTGGGTACAGGAGAATATCGACAGGATACCAGACAGTATCAGAGAAGAGGGAGAGGAAATAGGGCGGAATTACGAGTTCTGGTTTGGAACGGATGTGGGAAATGATTTTGATCACAATTTTCCCGAGATATACAGTGCATACTATTCATTAAAGGACTATTACACATCTGACGGAGAAAGAAGCAGCGATTTTTATGATAATGTAGCGGAGGAAAATGAGTTCTTCGGTAACGGCGACCCGGAGAATATCGAAAAGATGTACTCGGATATGAAGGATTTTATCACCGGCTGCAACAATATCATTCGAAATAAGTGAGGAGGAATCCCGGGCAAAATGACAGCAGGCGATGGGAATTCTGAGGGATATTCAGTCGTATAAATCCATGTATGACACGCAACAGAAAAAGACTGTGACGGGATTGTAATCCGGGGGCGGATCAGTAAAATGTCAGATTGTCCGGATCTAATGCAATATGCTAAAATGCAATATCGGTTTGTAAATAAGTTAAGAGATCCTTATGGAGGTTCGGAGTGAATAATTCTGAAAAGAACAGTAATATCTGGCAGTTTACGGCACTTGGCGCGCTACTCCTGTTGGGCATAGTCTGCGTTGTCTTTGCTGTCGTATTGAGTCGGAATGAAACAGTGACTTCAAACAGTCCGGATGACAGTCAGATATCGGGCGAGGACGCTCTGACATTGTGGAATGACGGATCAAAGGCAAAAACTGAACTGATATCATATATGGAGGCCGTAACAGACACGAATGATCCTGATTATATTCCTCCGGAGCACAGGATCGCAGTGTTTGATATGGACGGAACTCTTTGCTGCGAGACGGATCCGATTTATTTTGATCATATGCTTTTCATGCACAGAGTGCTGAACGATCCGACATACAAGGCTACTGAGCAGGAGCTGGAAACAGCGGAAAAGGTATTTGAATATATTGATACAGGTAAATATCCCGATGGCCTTGACATGGATCACGGAAGAGGAGTGGCATCTTCTTTTGCAGGAATGACGCTGAAGGATTTTGACCGCTACGTAAAGGAATACAGGGATACGCCGACTGCAGGATACGACGGAATGACTAAGGGAGAGGCGTTTTATAAACCTATGATACAGGTTGTGGATTATCTCAATGCCAATGATTTCACAGTCTATATCGTAAGCGGCACGGATGCTTTCATAGTACGCGGTCTGGTTGACGGGACTCTTAATATACCAATGAATCAGATAATAGGCTCTGACGAGAGGATCGCAGCCACAGGGCAGGGAGATGAAGATGGACTGACCTATACATATCAATCGGATGATGAGGTGATACTTGCCGGTGATTTTACGGTTAAGACTCTGAAGATGAACAAGGTATCATCCATAGTCCGTGAGATCGGATCACAGCCTGTGCTGTCTTTTGGCAATTCATCGGGAGACTTTGCCATGGCCACATATACGATCAGCAATAATCCATACAGAAGCCTTGCCTTTCAGCTTTGCTGTGATGATCTGGAAAGGGAGAACGGCAACCTGGAGAAGGCTGAAAAGATGCTTCAGTCCTGCAATGAAAACGGTTATATTCCCGTATCAATGAAAAACGACTGGAAGACGATCTATGGCGACGGGGTAAAAAAGAAGAGCGTACCTGATGTGGAATTCGAAGAGGAAGTACTGGATCTTGCCTCATGATTCACTGGCGCTCATGACCCTTCCAGTATTTTCTTATATATGATATCTGCAATAAGCCTGTTTCCCGCGTCGTTCGGGTGAATATCATCCGCAAAATACTGCGGTGTGCTCAGCGGACCGAACTGCATATTATAAAGATCAACGACAGAGAAGCCGTACCGGGAAGCAGCCTCAACCTGATACTGCATGAACTGCGCCAGGGTTGCGCCCCTGTCCGTGCGTAGCTTCTCAGAGCGGTTCTTATATGTTGTGACGATAATGATCTTTGTGAGCGGAAAGTTATTTTTCATATAGGAGAACGCAAAGTCCACATCCTGCTTATACCTCTCGTAATTCATTGGCGTCCCCCAGATAAAGTCATCCACTCCCGCCCAGAAAACTATCACGGAGGTATCAACGGGAATACCGTATATTCTCTGCATTATACAGTTGTTGATCCCGTAATCGCCGATCTGAACACCCTCGAAGCTTGAATTATAGACCGTTGCTCCGGAATACTGTCCCAGATAATCGGAGAAACTGATGTAACGGCCGTTTATGTCTTTATTTCCTCCGATCGCAAGAGTAATGGAATCCCCGACACAGTATACGGTCCTTCCCTGCAGCGGTTTTATATCAGCTTCCAGTGCATAAGCGCGATCGACATTAAAAAATAAAGAAAGTGCCGCCATCAAAAAAAGAGCAGATAATGCAGTTATGATCTTATTCTTCTTATCTTTCATGATAAGACATTATAACTCCGGTTCTGATTTTGCGCATCAGTCCTTTTTTATTTCATGCAGGTGAATTACAGGAGGCTGTTCGGAGGTTGGTCGTAAATACGACTAAATATCGGAAATCAATGAAAAACTTTACGGTATTTTGTTATAATATCATCAAAGTGGTTTTGACTGATCATATTCCGGCATTTGTAAATGAATGAGGTAAGAATCTATGAAAATACTGATCTTAAACGGAAGTCCAAGAAAAAACTGGAATACTGCCATGATGCTGAAGGAAGCCCAAAAGGGAGCAGAATCAGCCGGCGCAGAGACGGAATATATCGATCTTTTTGATCTCACATATACCGGGTGCAGGTCATGCCTTGCGTGCAAAAGAAAAGACGCAGACAGGTGTAAGTGTTTTTGGAAAGATGATCTTTCACCGGTGATCGAACGTATCTTTGAAGCCGATGCCCTGATCATTGGCTCTCCGATCTATTTAAGAGACGTCACCAGTCAGGTGCATGGACTGATCGAAAGATTACATTTTTGTGCCCTGTCATACGATGATTATTCAAATTACTTCAAAGGCAGAGTAAATGTGGGCATCATACTGACGATGAATGCTCCGAAGATTTTTTATAAAACCGTTTATAAGAGAAGAGCAAAGGAAGTAGCGAAGAGTCTTAAGATGCTGAACGGATCAGTGGAAGTATACGCAAGTTGCGATACACTGCAGGTGTCAGATTACAGTAAATACAGTATGGCAGGATTTAATGAAAACCATAAGAAAAACATGCGCCAAAAGCAGTTCCCAAAAGACTTAAAAGAGGCTTACCTTATGGGAGCAAGACTTTGTATAGTGTAAAAATGTCAGGATGGAGGAGTCATGATCAAAGGAATACATCACGTTTCCATGAAATGCAATACTGAAGAAGAAATAAAAAAGGTAAAAGAATTCTATCTCTCTGTATTGGGCCTGGAGATCGTTCGTGAATGGCCGGATGGATTTATGATCGATACCGGTAACGGATATATTGAGATCTTTACTAATGATGATGGTGAGCATTGCCTGGGCTCGATCCGTCACTTCGCGTTGCTTACCGATGATGTGGATTCAATAGCGGAAAAAGTGAAGGACGCAGGTTACGAATTGTTCGTGGAACCTAATGATAAGGTGATACAGTCCGTTCCGGAATACCCTATACGAATGGCTTTTTGTTATGGCCCTTTAGGTGAACAGATAGAGTTTTTCTCTGATATGACCCGGTGATACTATCATTTATATCAAAATCTCGCACCCGGCATATATCCTTGAGGAGTAAATGTTCCAAAATTACCGCCAGCTGCCTTGTCAAGCTCCGCATCATCAAGGATTATGCCCGCATTCTCTGCTTCATTCTTTACTTCACTGAGGATGTTCCTTGCTTCCTCTTCCGTTCCCGCGTTATCGATCTTGTTTTTGAGCTCGTCTGTAAACTTCATATCGCCGTACCTCGTATTATATAGTCATACCCATTCTTTACCTTTTCTATAGGTATCGGGTATGCTGTTAAAGATGCTGTGGTTTGGTATATCGCACCTACCGCATAGACGGTTTAATGGAGGCTCCAACCACAGTCTCTTTGTTTAATTGTTAATCAGTTAGATACCGCATGACGGTTTATGTAGAACGAGGTTACAGCATGCAAAGAGCCCTGTGGATCTTATAACAGCAGCATCATATACTTTTTAGGAGGATCACATTTATGATCTATGTTGGTATCGATGTTGCCAAGGACAAGCATGACTGCTGTATTCTTGACGACGAAGGCCGGAAGATGTATCCCATCTTCACCATCTCAAATG
>JHYK01000038.1 GCA_000621405.1 Lachnospiraceae bacterium AC3007 | reverse complement strand
ATAATCACTCTGCTCACACCTCAAAAGAGACGAAAGCATTCCTGGCAACAAAATTCGGGAGATTTGAATTTGTGTTTACTCCCAAGCATGGAGCCTGGCTGAATATGATTGAAGGCTTCTTCGGAAAAATGACTCATCAGATGCTACGTGGCATCCGCGTCGAATCAATTGAAGAATTAGCCTCTCGTATCTATAAGTACTTTGATGAAGTTAACAAGGTGCCGGTTGTCCATCGTTGGAAATACAAGATGGACGAGATCAATCCGAACGAGGAGGTTCAGATTGGTCTAGCTATATAAAAAATGATCTACTAGAATGGCTTCACAATGTTTCAGTCCTAACAATCCACCTGCTCCCGTTACAACTGCAATTTTCCCAGAAATCTCAAATTTCTTCATATAAATGTTTTTCATTATATAAACTCCTTTTCTAACTCAAAAAGACGAATCAACATATGCGTGAAAAGGAGTAAAAGACGTATCAATCAGATCATTCAAAACTGCATATCTCACCAATAAGATGCATATCACACTCATGACTACATTTGATACCTTCAGCAACATTTAAATGTTGCCACCTAAACTCCTTGTAACGTATACCATTCCAAATATCAATAAGAGACTCTTTGTTCACATTTCCAAATACAATCTCATTATTAAAGTCCTCCATACACATTGTTGCTTCGCCATTTGACTTAATCGTCATGGTCATCCACGGATGCTTGCAAAACTCGGACCAATGAATTGATTCGGTTCCATGATAATCCTGTCTATACCATTGACAGTCTTCACTCTTCAAGTATATATAAACATCTAATCCCTCAAACGCCTTCAGAAGTTTATCAAAATCCTCCTTCTGACTCATTCTGTTCAAATTGAGCATAGTAATAACAATAGTTGTGCTCAAGTTGTGCTTGTGCTTATAATCAAGCACTTTAAGAATATCCTGATAACTACTAGTAAAGTTACTTGCTTGTCCTCTGATAGACTTGAACTCCTCATCATCAACAGACTCAATTGAATACTTTACATAGTCAAGTCCTGCATCCAGCATCTTATATGTCCGCTCAAGGTTAATATTAGCCGGATTACAACTGAAATAGGACTGGAATCCTTTTTCATGGAGAATTCTCACATATTCATCCATATGTACATCCAACAGTGGATCACCATATCCATGAAGCTGAATTACCTTAGAAATAACATAGAGAAAAAAGTGATTTTCACTAGCCTCGTCCGTTTCTTTAATTCCATACTTCTTTTCACAATATTCTTTCCATCTTTTCCAAGTCTTCTCTGAATGAGGGCTTAACTGATCTACAACTCTGATAAAAGTATCCTTATCAATGTTCTCAATAGGGCGAGTCATCATTGTGGTGCGGGGACACATCTTACACTTCATATTGCAGGCATTTGTTGTTTCAATGTTATAAACAATAGGATGTTCCTTGTTTCGGATGCTCTCAAGAGCCTCAAACACAGATTCCTTAGAAGTTAATACCCCCCCTTTGATATTATCAACAACACTGTCGAAGTTCATATAAAACTCTAGATCCAACATGTTTGTTCTCTCCTTCCTTGTATCGCCATTATAAACTAAACATATCTAAATCCATGTGCCCATTATAAGTAAAAGAGCTATTTACTTATCGTTCATAATCAATAATTATGGAATAAACCCTAATACTTCTTACTACTGATATATCTATTGTCTTATCTGCTATTTCACAAATAATGGGCCACGGATTCATTAGTTTAAAAGCAAATTATTTATACTTTACAATAAGTTTCTTCAAAATTTCAGCTTTCTGTTTTGCCAGCTCCAAATCACGATAGTTTGTCTTCATCTGCATAATCTGTTTCTGAACTCTCTCTGCAACGGGACAGAGACCTTCCTCATAAGAAATATTCTCATATACAGAGGGCAACCTCTTCGCAAACACCCTCTCACTAATCACAGGTTCCAAATACGGCACACTCCACGCTCCATAGTATCCATCACCGCCCATTTCAACATATTCCTTCCGGAAATCCGCCCAGCTGACTCCCAACTTTTCCTCGCCAAGATAGCGCACACCCAAAGAGTAGTAGGTATTAACACACCCATCTGGTTCTCTCTGGGGAATAAGGAAATCGCAGTCCCCGATAGCATCAATGAACACCTTCGCACTGTCTTTACGCATCTGCACCAGCTTGTCCACACGCTCTAATTGCGCAAAAGCAACCGCCGCGGTGAACTCCGGCATGCGATAATTCCAACCCAGAGCATCATGCCGCTTGTAGGCAGGGTTCTGAAACATATCCGCATTCAGACGCACGCGACCGTCTTCTGCTCTCAGATTTTTGAATCCATGTCCGCCAAGCTTCCGGCACTTTTCGGCATATTCCTCACTATCGGTCAAAATCATACCTCCCTCGCCGCATGAAATATGCTTCGTGTTCTCAAAGCTGAAACTGGCGATATCACCAATTGTCCCTAAAATTTTCCCTTTATACACGCTCAACACCGCCTGGGCGTTGTCCTCGATCACCGCGATGCTATGCTTTTTTGCAATATCGAGAATCCGATCATAGTCGGGAGAAAGACCGTATAATGCAACAGCAATAATGGCCTTTGTCTTCGGCGTAATTAACGCCTCTAACTTGTCCGGATCGATATTGAAAGTTTCCTCGTCTATATCGCAGTATACAGGTACCGCATTAGCCGCGAATGTAGCAGTAGAATCCATAATAACCGTAAGTGCAGGAGAAATTACCTCGTCACCAGGACCAACGCCTACAGCTTCGAGTGCAGCATGCAATGTAGAAGTCCCAGAATTGAAGGCAACTCCGTACCGAGTTCCAATTCGCTTTGAAAAAGCCTGCTCCAATCCAATCGTCCAGCTCCCGCCGGTCGCCGACCAAGATTCGCCCTCTAATACTTTTGCTAAATACTCCAGCTCATTCCCCAGGTACTTTGACGGATTTTTAATTTCTTTCATTGTTTTTTTCTCCTTTAATTAAACACGATCTTTTAAGACAAGCTTGGTTTTCTTTTTTTGGTTAGCTAAAAATTCTTCCTGTCTGAAACTGTTAATCTGTGGTATCTGTGGATTATTATTTAAAAATGCCACAATGTCACGAAGTGGAACATCGTTATTCATACAATTAAAGTGTTCAAAGACAGTTTTGAAAAATTCAAAGTCTTCTGGGTAATCCAACGTCATGCGATAATCCTTCATGAAAACTTCATCTACGTTTTCAAGAACCCCGCACTTGAACAATCCTGTATCCTTAAAATATGTCCACATCATTTCCGTATCTTCTGATGCTTTTATTTCGCATACTTTGTCCAGGGCTTTCGCAGTAAAAGCATATGTAAATGCTCCGCAAATTAATCCTGGTGGAGCTTCTATAAAATCCAACTCACGGTTAACAATCTGCTCGGATCCCATGTCCAGAAGAGAAGGATCACATAATAGATCATCACCATCAAAAGTGACAATATTGTCCACTTCGAATTTCTTGGCAGCACCATCCCATCTAGCGAGCTTGTCATCAAGGCTTCCCCTGAATGTTTTAGCACCATTACGCTCCGCAATCTCTACTACCTCATCATCAACATCTCTAGTAGTAGTACACACAATTACTTCATCAAATTTCTCAGCCAATAATGCTCTCTTTACAATTAGCTGTAATACGGGTTGTCCAAGTATTTTCCTAGTGCATTTGCTAGGGAGACGACTTGAATCTTTCCGAACTGTAATAAAAATCGCCCTTTTCACTACATGTCCTCCATTATTTATAAAGAATTTAATTTACCTGCCTATATTACTATTTAAGTACCCTCTTGGTGTTTCGTATTTTCAACAATTTTCCATAAGCAATTTCCCTCCAGTCTCATAAACCATAGATAAAGCTCGTAAAAATTTAGAACATGAAAACTTAATCCACATCAAAAAATTTGGTTCCAAATTTAGATGCAAGCATTCTATATAAATCCCTAATTGCGCCATCCCCTCCATTTTTCTTTGATATCCAATCAGCTTTATCAAGAATTTCTTGTTCAGCATCTCTTGGTGCAGCCTTAAAACCTACCACTTGAAACGCAGATAAGTCGTTTAAATCATTCCCCATAAATACAGTATGATTTAAATCAATCCCATTTTCTTCACAATAGTTAATTATAATTTCGGATTTATCATCTACTCCGTGAATTACAGGTATCTTAAGTTTCTCAGCTCTTTTTTCAACTACCGGATTGGTTTCTGTAGATACAATCACTTGCAAATAGCCCAATTCCTTGAGTCTAGCAATAGCATACCCATCTGATCTGTTAACACAGACATATTCCAAACCGTTCTGGTCAATTAGCACCCTATTATCGGTCATAACACCATCAAAATCATAAAAGATACACTCTATATCGTATAATTGCTTTCTCATATCAAACGCCTCTCAATGATTTTCTCTTCTTCAATTCACTATCAAAAAGGATTTTCTTTCCATCACCTAGCGTCTCCAGACTACTTGCAATTCTCTTCTTAAGCATTGACATTGCATGAACCTCTAGACTTGCTTTCTGATCCGAACCCCACATGTTATGATCCAAAGTCACATGTCGCTCTATCACACATGCGCCGAGAACAGAAGCGATAACACTTGGTTCAAGATCTTCTTCGTGACCACTATAACCAACGAGACAATGGTAGCGTTCTCTCATTGTCTGAATAAGTCGAAGATTTAACTCATTGTTTGGACTGGGATAAGATGAATTCGTGTGACATATAATATAATCGCCATCCCCATATTTCTCCAACCACTCAACCGCTTGATCCATCTCCTCCAAAGTATCCATCCCCGTAGAAAGGATGATAGGCTTTCCACTCTGACAACTAACCTTGATAAGTTCTTCATTAGTATTCATCGCAGAAGGAATCTTGATGTATGGTATATCATACTGTAGAAGAAATTCGACGCTTGGAACATCCCACGGAGATGCTGACCATGATATGGGCTTTTCATCGCAGTATTTATTGATAATGTCATACTGATCCTTTTCAAACTCGATTCTTTTCTTATAGTCAATATAAGTCATCTGACCCCAAGGCGTATCACGCATTTTCAATTTCTGATCCTCGGGAACAGCTATCTCCGGAGTACGTTTTTGAAATTTAACAGATTCCCATCCACAGGCGTTTGCTGCGTCAATCAACTTCTTTGCAATCTGCAAATCACCATTGTGATTGATTCCTATTTCTGCAATCATATACGGCTTGGATTTCTCCGTCACAACATATGATCCCAGTTTCACTTCTTTGTTTGCCATAATACAAGCTCCTTTCAAAACGGACATTAAAACAGTTATACGAATTAATAATCATCTATTTTACTAAAGTTTACTTATAAGGTAGTAAGATTAAATATAATACAAATTCAACCCTCACTCAAAATATCAAGCAATTAAATAATAAAATAAAAGTATGGTATTCGAATACATAAGCCCTAGCAGAGCATTCGCAACCGAATGATATTCTTCATCAAGAACATCATTCCTCCTCTATTTTTGACAAGACATTTGTTAAACATTTTTCTAATTCCTCAGCATCTTTTGGCATCATAATTAGTCCAGAGAATGTGTTTATATAGTTGTTAACCAACTCTATTGTAGGCTGGTCTGTAATTAGTGACAGGAAGATTTTCGCCAAGCTAATGGTAGGGATATTATATATGGAGTTTAATGTAACAAGTGTAGTAGAGTCTATTCCTATAACGCATTTTGGCAACATATTAAGTTTACTAATAATAGCTTCCTGCGAAACATTAGGAATTTGACTAATATTACACTCTAAATTTAAATATCTTTCAGTACTGCTCTCCCTTGGATGTAATTTAAATACTACTTTCTCATTATGTCTTCTTAAACACTGAAATAGAATCATAAATGTATTTAAATCTGCATTTGGATCAATCAAGCCGTTTTCTGGTGGTGAAGAATTTACCACTATTGCGTTTTCATACGGAATCAACTCAATTTGATTGACAGCATTTAAAGGCAGTAATTTTAGCGTCTTTACGTAATATGGAGCCATTTTAGTATTTACCACCAAAGCGTTTCCCTGGCTTTTATTCAACAAATTCCATACATATAAAAGATCATTATCTTTTAGAATTCGGCTAATGTTTTCTCTCGTAATCCCCCTTGGCCAAGCAAGAATTCTAAGTATGCTTCTATTAATTCTTTGAATAAAAACTTGTTTGTTTTCATCTAATGATGCGATATAATTAATCCAACTACTGCTTTTGTCACTTACTAAATAGCTACTTGTACCCTCATCAATTGAAATAAAAACGGGATTCAATGTGGAATTGTACTGCTTTACTATGTTTATCCAGTTAAAATCAGGATAAGATGGTCTTATTATATAAAATAAATTCCCATTTTCCGCTCTTTCAACATTTAATAATTTATGCCATGCACATAAATTACCTATAGTTTTTGTAATTATAGACTTAGATTCGAAATCGCATTCGATAACTTCAATATTCACATTCGGGCTTATAAAATTTGATCTATTAATACATCGATCACTATTCGGATGCTTGATTGCAAAGATAAATCCTCTAAGTTCGATGCCGCTGTCTCTAAGTCTCATTATTGCTGAGTCGACACCATGGGCATGCCATGGTGTAACAGCAATTGCAGCAAGATTACAATCTTTTTTTGAACGTAATATATCTACTATTTCCTTATCATTCATACAGTTTTTCCCACCTTCAGATTTGTGTTAATCATTCCCTTTGTAATAGCGAGTATAAGAAAAGCAAAAACAAACATCACATACATATCCATATATTCAAAACAGCAATGAAATAACAGTGTAAAAATGGATATCGAGACTATAACATAAACCCTCTTATTATTTTTAATCCTTAATATTGCAGAAGAAAAACAAAGCAAGAACAATAAAAATGGTACAAATGATATCAATCCATACTTGCATAATATATCTAGAAATGCATTATGAGCTTGATTTAAACTAATTCCAACAATTAGGAATTCTCCATCTCCTCCTAGAATTGGGTTTTTAAGAAACATATGTATTGCCTGTTGCCATAAAAAAGTTCTACCCGTAAAAGTGAGATTTCGATTATATTTATATAATATTCCTGCAATGGCGCTTGTTCTAGAAAAATCTGTAAGCGAATTTGCTATACAAAAGACTCCAAATATAACACTAATAATCAAAAGGAGAATATATGGATTCAGTATTCTCCATATCAGCTTGTGGGCCTTTGCCACATCCATTGTATAGCATAATAGGAGCAGCTCTAAACAGACAACCGTTGCCATACTATCAAGTATATATCCTTCAATTATAAAAATAGAAATTATTACAAAAATCGTTTTAGGAACCTTCCCCTTATCGCTAATACTTTTAATAGAAAACACCAGAAGAAACAACAACATAAAGACAAAAGCTTGATTCTTTCCGCCTAAAAAATATACAGCTTTTGAAGTGCCAGTTCCTAACCATGGTGTCATACCATTTGGAAAAAAAACTGCAACAGAAATGATTTGTATAATATTATAAATTCCAAGAAGATAAAATAATATTTTTATAATTACTTTTGGGTTTTTCTTAAGCATCCTAATAAATATTAAGGAAAAGCCTGAATAAAATAAAACAAACCTTATAGCCAAAGGGTCTATAGTTTTAATAAGTTCTGCAATTGATTGTCCAGCGCCAAATAGTATTATCGAAAATGATAAAAAGTACAGTATATGATCATTTTTGTTTGGAAACGAAACTTTATAAATCAATATAAACAAAGATATGGCAATTATACGCATAATATATATGACTATTCTAAAATGCGGGATTAAATAATCAAAACATTGTGGCGTAACAAATGAAACAAGCACGAATACAAATAAAATGTTCTGTAGTTTCAATCCTTTTAAGTGATGTTTATGAAATCTTAATACCATTATGAGTGCTATCTCCAATTATTTTATGAACTGATATATTAAACACTTCTTGAACCAGTCATTATGTTGTAAAGTTTTGGTAAAATCCGTTTCACAAAAATAGCTAACTCAACACACGAGACGCAAACCAATACGGGTATCAAAAAGAACTCAATCATTTGAATTAAATCAGATTGTACAAATATTTTAACTGACAATTTTTTGAAAACAGTTTGTATAAAATCATGACTTGAATACACAAAGAAACTATAATTAGCTATTATAGAAAGCACTTTTGGTACCTTTGCTTCAGGACTATTAATTATGTATCCACTCATTTTAATTAATAGCATAATTCCTGTGAAAACACTAAAACTGTGTACTGCAACTCTTAAACCATTATTAGTTTGATAGAAATAATATTCTACAGTAATCAAAATAGCATATAAGAGTACAATTCTTGTTGATGAAAATTTATCTGCCTCTTCCATCCTTAAATTGTATTTTACCACATAATAACCGAGAGAAAAGAATACTATGCTTAATTTGTTTAAAACAAGAATCTCCGGAATTGTACCTACATTAAAAAGTAGCAATATAAGAATTAAATATAAATACGGAAATCCGTCAATTACTTTCTTTATTAAAGGTGCTAACAAGTTTAGTATTATCAAATCCCGCATAAACCAAAGAGCATTAACAAACAATCCATGTCCTCCAATCCCTGTATATGCACCCACATAGTCTATGAATGTCATATCAGAAATCTTACGTCCTTCATTACCAAAGAAACGGGCCGTAAGTGGAATTGACTGTCCAACGAAATATAACAGAATATATATAGAAATCCAAATAACATATGGCAACACAAGCGTTTTAAGCTTTTTCTTCATATTGCTACGTAAAGTAAATTCTTTTGCATACAACAAGACTGAAGACATCAGAAAAAACAAAGGCACTGCAGAAAATGTAATAATCCTGCTTATTATATACTGAATACTGTTGCATATAGTGTTTCCCGAAATTGCACCTGATATTGTAAACTCCGCATCTACTAGGTCGCCTACATACTGGTGCAGATATATAATAAGAATCACACATATCGCTCTTATAGATGTTATTCTTTTCGATTCTCGTTCACCTATTGAGTATATCACAGTTAATCTCCTTCTATATGCTATCCGACAAATTCAAAACATTGCAGGATTCATTGTAGTTATAAAATCAATCTGTACTCCTACAGAGTAAACACTCTATCATACGTACCTGTTAAATCACAATATACCGTGAGATGATAGTTCCAAATATCAACGCTAGACTTGTACAACTTCTACAAGTTGAGCAAGCAATGAAAGGAGCATTCTCATGAAAGCAACTCAACAGATCCACCAGACAAAACTCTCTCAATGGACAACTTATTTCCAGGAACAGGCAGACAGCGGCCTGACTGTCAGGGAATGGTGCCAGCAAAACTCTCTTTCCATTCACGCTTTCTACTACTGGAAACGCCTTGCCAAAGAGCAGTATGTCAATTCTCTAATGCCGGAAATCGTCCCGCTCAAGATTACTGATCCGCAGCCTTTATCTGTTCCAGAGGACTTGACTAACTTGGACAAGTTGCACAACTCATGTTCCCAGAAGCAATCTAATGAAGTAACCGTCTCCGTTGGAGATATCAGGATTTCTATCGGAGCCTGCGCTTCCGATGAGATGATCTCCGGTATCATCAAGGCGGTGCGTCATGCTTAGGGATGCGGATCCACGTTCTTTCAAAGCAATCTATGTTGTCTGCGGCAGAACCGATATGCGTCTTGGTATCGATTCTCTCGCTGCCATCATAGAAAGACGCTATCATCTGCCTCTTTTCGTCCCAGGAACCCTATTCCTCTTCTGCGGAAGAAAGCCCAGTAAGATAAAGGGACTTGTCTGGGAAGGTGACGGTTTCCTCATCTTCACAAAGCGCATCGAGAGCGGATGCTTCTCATGGCCCCGAACATCAGATGAAGCTCAAGCTATATCACCGATCCAGTTTGAGTGGCTCATGAAAGGCTTTTGCATCGAGCCCAGGATCCGGGATGTCTTACCGGAAAAATCTGCCTGATCTTTGTGCAATATGTAGAATTTTTTGCCCCCTCTTTTCACTCTGTTTCAGCCTGTATATCCACCATAAACGCCCATCTTATGCCTATTGTAAGAGGCTATGGCGGCCTATGCGGGCTGAATTCTTTTTTAAGAAAGTCTCTATCCTTCCTGCTCTGCATCACTGTCTGCGTTCTTTTGATCCATAGGCAATTTGCCGATGCATTTTTGCACAGCGATTAACTCAAAGTGGCTTTATTAC
>JHYK01000037.1 GCA_000621405.1 Lachnospiraceae bacterium AC3007 | reverse complement strand
CTTTATTACTGCATTTGCGGTATGATAGTGTTGATGAAAAACTTCTCAACTTTTACCAAAGATGAATTAAAAAAGCTATACAAAACCTCCCTGATCCTTATTATAGGTTCCCTTCAGGATCAGATAGAGCGTATCAGCGGACAGCTGGATACTCTGACCGAACAGATCGCCCTTATGAATCAGCGTTCATTCGGCCGCAAGACCGATCGCTTTGACCAGTTCCCCGGTCAGCTGTCTTTCTTTAGCGGAACTGACAGTTCCGTTATCCCGGATGCAGAACCCGAGGTTACAGAGGTCACTGTTTCTGCTCATACACGCAAGGCTAAAAGCAGGCGCGAGGATCTTCTCGAAGGACTTCCGGCTCGTATCTTCAACCACACGCTCTCCGCTGAGGAATTGGCAGCGCAGTTCCCGGAGGGCTATAAGGAACTTCCTGTCGAGATTTATAAGCGTCTCTCTGTCATCCCCGAAACGTATATGGTGGATGAACACCACGTACACATCTATGCTTCAAAAAAGAATGACGGACGGATCGTAAGGGCCGATCGTCCCAAGGATATGTTCCGCAACAGTATTGCGACTCCCTCTCTCGTTTCTGATGTGATCACTTCAAAGTTTCTGAATCATATCCCTACAGACCGTCAGAGCAAGCACTTTATGGAAAACGGCATTCCGCTGGAAACAAACACCCTGTCAAACTGGCTCATCAGGTCATCTGAAGTATATCTTGGCACTATCTACGACGAACTGAAAAATGCTATCCTCGGATCAAAAGTAATACACGCAGATGAAACACCTTTTAACGTAATAAGGGACGGACGCGATCCCGGAATCAACAGCTACATGTGGGTATATCGGAGTGGTGCCTGTGACAAGGCCCACCCGGTTGTGATCTATGATTATCAGGAATCCCGACGTATGGATCATCCTGAGGAATTTCTAAAGGATTATAATGGCATCCTCGTAACTGATGGCTATCAGGTCTATCATTCCCTCGTTAAAAAGCGGACAGGACTGTTAGTTGCAGGCTGCTGGGTGCACGCCAAGCGAAAGTTCTCCGAGCTGATCAAATCCCTCGGAAAGAACGTTACCGACGAGATCATAGCTGCCGAAGCGTCAAAGCGTATCTCCCGATTGTTCCATCTCGATAAGCAGTGGAAAGACCTGAGCAAAGAGGATCGGGAAAAGCAACGTCAGATTGTGCTTAAGCCGCTGGTTGACGATTTCTTTGCGTGGGCAAAAGAATCCATCCTCAAAGTTCCGGCTGAAAGCGCCACCGGAAGAGGTCTTCAGTACTGCATCAATCAGGAGCAGTTCCTTCGGGTATTCCTCAGCAACGGTGATGTGCCGATGAACAATAATCTTGCCGAGCAGGCGATCCGCCCCTTTACAATTGGCCGCAAGAACTGGGTTACTACCAACTCTATAGAGGGTGCCAAGTCCAATGCTATACTCTACAGTCTCGTGGAAACCGCCAAGGCTAATAACCTTCACGTCTATAACTACATTAACTATATCCTTGAGGAACTTGTGAAGCATCTGGACAACACTGACCGCTCTTTTATAAAGGATCTGCTCCCCTGGTCGGACAACATCCGTCAAAAATGTCCCATCCTGAAAAAATCCTGATTTATTTTTCAAGGTTCTATCTATAAGAAATCGCCTGTAAAATGGCGGTTTTTTCTATTCTATGGTACCCATGTTTGAGTGCTTACCCTACAGATTCTTAAAATATCACCACTCTTTTAAGTTATATATAATCGAAATAACTAATCGGATTAATATTGCCTATCCCAACGCAATGTAATTACACTTTAACAATCCTTTTTAGAAAACTCTATTAATTCCCGAACTCTCTCACTAGTTCTTTAACCGTTCGAAGAACTGTTTCATCCGAGCTCATTATAGAATGCCACCCCCTTTTGTTTATCTTATCAACATTGTATTCATATTTTACAATATCCCCCTTATAGCCCATTTCCTTATCTTCATAGTTAATTGGTATGCCTTCTAGCCCCATCTCTTTTATCACTGCTTCCGCTATAAAACGAACATTTGTGCAGCTAGTTGCTCCTACATTATATATTTCAACTCCATTAAAATCTTTTCCAATCATCAATATGGCACTAAGCAGTTCATCAACATATAGATACGGCTTCGTCTGATATCCATTGCCTCGAACATCAAGATGTGTTGGGTCATTTTTCAGTTTAAAGATAAAATCCCTAATAACTCCATGAGTCATTTTATCCCCAATAATATTTGAAAATCTATAAATCAGTGCATCGATATCATTCATATATGAAAAAGAGTATATGTACGCTTCAGAAGCCATTTTTGCAGATCCATAATAAGTTATTGGATGCAGCTCATCAGCTTCTGTGAAAGGACTTCCTTTCTGTTCTCCATATATAACTGAAGTTGATGAGAAAAATAGTTTCTTAACGCCCGTATTTCTCATTGCATTTAGTATTGACTGTGTCGTTAGGAAGGTGCAATGATGTTCTAATTCCGGATCTTTCATGCTTTCCCACAAATCAGTATTAGCTGCTAGATGATACACCATATCTGTTTTTTGATCTCTCATTATTGCTTCCATGGATTCCTGGTCTGTAGCATCCACTTTGTAAAATTTGAATTTTGCATTTTTAATACAGCCTCTGATGTTGGTCTCATCGCCTCTTTGAAGATTGTCTACACAGACAACGCAATCTCCATTTTTAAGGAGTCTATTGCAAAGATGACTACCAATAAAACCGGCTCCACCTGTAACTAAATAATTCATTCTTTTCTCCTTTCAATTTGCACATCATTCTCGTAATTTTGAATACAAGGGGATAACAATTCTTGTCTATCTTTTACACTACTTTTTTCGTTTAATTTTCCTATCCATATCTGGTATATGTTCTCTAAACCACTGAATCCACCGATAACGTAGCTTGAAATACGCTGTATCATATCCGTTCTTTCTCAACCAGATCAAGACCCTGTAATAACCCTTAAAGAACGTTGATATATTATCCGGTTTCTTATCAAGAGGTTCGTTTCCCCAAGGAGAGGCTTTATAGTACTTCATATACCCATCTTTATATCTACAAATGTTATCCTCGTACCAAGGCCGGTTGAAATAGTCTCCAATAAAATGCACAATGATTGGATGGGCAACAGCTTCCTCATACTCACTTTTCTCGAATACTCTTTTCCTCTGATACCACTTACAGATTGTTTCATAAGAAATCCCGTGAAGTGCTGTTGAAAAATTGTACTTGACCGGAAGAATCATAGTATTATTCTTAAACACGAGGTTCAGTATGCTCTGCTCTGCAATTCGAAAAGGCTCGTTTGCTTCGGCAACACATTTGCGAATCATCCTATCGCAATCGAAGCGCCGCCAGTTTTCCAAATTTATATACGCAACGCCATAGTTTATATAGTGAGGGCACTGATTGAGCAAGCTCAAGTCTTCGTAGCAAAGATCAGCTATCATGACCGAAATCTCGTATACGCCCGCCACGATATTGTCACCCATATCAAGGGTTTCCAGGTCTGCCAGACTTCCTGTAATCATAAGATCAGAATCTACGAAAAGTGCTTTCTTAACTTCCACAGGCATAAACCTGTTTGCCATCGCCCGTGCATAGGTATTTAATCCTCCCTTAAAATCGAGCAAATTAAGATCGCGCTGTGCCAGTTCCAAAGTTTCCATTGCCTCAATTACGGTAATCTTCCGTCCGTACTTACCACACATATCGACTAACATTTGCTGATGCTCTTTCGTCATATCCGTGGTCAAAACGAAGATATTTAGTTCTTCCAAACTCTTATTGTTTTCCAGAAGCGAATAAATGGCTACGCCGGTACATTTCGCATATAAATCACTGGAACAGAACACTACGTTCATTCGTTTTTCCTCGCCTTTTATTCGGTGATTTCACCTTTTTTATATTGTTTTGCCCATTTACGCATCGACATCAGTGTAGGAAGATCATGTACAATATATCTTTCAAACAGCCTCTTAGGCTCTTGAACCATTCGGTATAACCATTCCATACCACCTTTATTGATCCATTCTGGAGCTTGCTTAATTCGGCCAGCATAATAGTCGATTGCTATCCCAGCACCAAAAATAACAGGAATACCAAATTCTCTTCGATACTTTTCTACAAAAATTTCTTGTTTTGGGGCACTTAAAGCCATGAGAAGAATATCTGCCTCACTATCACTCAACAGCTTTACGATCTTCGCTGTTTCCTGCTCATCCTTTTCAAAGCCAAACGGAGGACAATAGTATTCGGATTCAAAATCGCCATACATATTCTTGATATTATCGAGAGCTTTCTCTGCCGATCCATCCTTGCCACCAAGCACAAACACTTTGTAATGCATTCTCGCCGCAAGCTCACATAAAGCAAGCGTAACTCTGGGACCAACAACTTTCTGCTTTAGTGGTTTACCCATCCAATTTGCAATCCACATTATCGGGGTTCCGTCAGGAGGACATAAAACAGCATTCTCTATGGCTTTAGCAAAACTATGGTTATTCTGCATCAGATAGAGTTGATTAAGATTAATACCCGTTCCAAAAATCTGTTCACGACTTTTAATGGCCTCATCCGAAATTTCCATCATTTCATCTAGTGAGCCATTCAGGACACGGGCGTTAAGGATTTTTACACTGTCCATTTTTTTCACTTTATTGATTCTCCCTTATCCAAAGTGCTGTTCTCTTAATGCCCTCTTTAAAGCTGATCTTGGGCTCAAACCCTGTATCACGGCTCAACTTAGCAACATCAAAGGTTTCTTTAGGAAGACTGATAACATTACTCGTAATCTTTCCAAATCCAAGCGGTATGTCGGAACCATTCATCTCATTCGCAACTTCACCCACTACCTTGAGGAACTCCTTTAATGGCTTTGCATCACCAGAACCGATTGTATAATTAGTGCCGTCAACACCTCTGTCTGCAATTAAATACAGTGCGTGTGCAACATCTCTTACATGAACAAAATCATAGAACTGCTCCCCGGCGGAAAGATCCGGAGACTCTCCCTTAAAAATCTTTCGGATAATCGTGTTCACGAGTCTTGCCGATCGTTCTTCTTCACCATATGTGTTAATGAGCGGCCAAAAGAAACGTATTCCATAATTTCCTGCCTTAGCCTTTCCCATCCAATGAGCAGCAGTTTTAGCTCCCTTATAGTATAGGCCAAGATTATTGACAACTTTATCTTTCTCCATCTCTACCAGTGCTTCAACTTCGTGCAGACTACCACATCCAATAATCGTTCCAATGCTCATTTCATGCATAGCATCAATCAAATCAAGTGTGGAAACCAGATTCTGAAGCTGAACCTCCTGGCATCTAGCATCTGAATCTGAAACACCTTGCCAGGCAATATGGAAAACAGCATCTATATCTCTATCAGTAATCAGTTGTGGTAGTTTTTTTATTTCAGACAAGCTGCACACAAACGGCTTAACACCTTCCGGCAATATGCTCGCATGTGTTGCATCCGACCGTACCATCGCATATACTTGAACGTTTTGCTTAACCAGCTCTCGTACAACGAATCTTCCTATGAATCCTGTTGATCCTGTCACTATAGCTTTCTTCATTGGTCTATCCCCATCATTTTCTTATATTCAACAAATGTCGGCCAGTTCTTATCTTTCTCAGTCGCTATAACCTCAGTTATTCCATACTCTTCCAGCGGCCACGGAATATTCAATGTGGGATCATCCCATCTGATACCACCACAAGCTTCTGGTACATATTTCCCAGAGCATTGATAAGAAAAGATAGTATTATCTGTTAACGATATAAATCCATGCGCAAATCCTTCTGGAACAAACACAACCTTGTGTTCTTCGGCATCGACAAGTTCTGCATGACATTTTCCAAACGTGGGAGAGTTTTCTCGCAAATCAAGTGCAACATCAAAAAGCTTACCATTAATGACATGTATCAGTTTAGCCTGAGAATCCACTGTTTGATAATGAAGTCCTCTTAGCGCTCCTTTTTTCGAATATAGGTCGCTGCTTTCTGTAAAACTGCGCGAAATTCCATTTTCAGTAAAAATATATTTTTCATAGCATTTCTTATATAACCCACGATCATCTGGAAACATATGTGGTTCTATTATTAGAAGTCCTTGTATCTCTGTTTTTATGAATTTAAAAGCCATTGCTTATCCTCCCCTAATCCTTGAACCATTTTCTAATATAATCACCATATAATTCTTTATGTACAGCCAATAGGTCAGATGGATAAGAGTTAAACCACCGAAACCGCATTCCGTTGGATTCACTTGGCATCTCATACTCTTCAGGCAACCAGCATTGATACAAGAAAGAAATTCCATGGGCTCTTTCTAATTGATTCTCTATCCCTATCCTATAAGAGTTATTTATGCCCTCTCTAACGAGCAAAGGTACTGGATTATATTTAACCAAGACTCCCAATTCAGTTATTGATGTCCTCTCAATTCGCTCTGTGAGAGATTCCTTCATCCGAACACAGCCACCGGGAATATGCCATCCCTTCCCATGATGCAGATCATCTCTCCATGATAGAAGCAGTTCATGTTTTTCATTAGTTATAAAGAGATCGATATTTACAATCGGTACTAACGAGGATACAAGAAGAAACAATTCTTCTGGTAGACCCTCTGTTGGTTTTATCCGTCCATCTATAACTGCACGGTTCAATGCTGATATTGCTTCTGATATATCACTCAAATGTTTATAAACTCCTCTATCTGCTTGTCCATAACAGGTCTTACGTTCTCACCTACAACCCACACTTTGCTCCATTCAACGACCTTCTCTATCGCAGTTTCTAAATTCCAATGTGGTTTCCAGCCGAATGTAGTCTTTAATTTAGAGCAATCAAGCTTTAAGAAGTTTGCTTCATTCGGACCACCATCGTACTTATCAATCCATTTCAGTCCATCTCCCCAATGTTTGCAAAACAAATCTACAAGTGCTCCAGTCTGGAAACAGTCCTGATCGTCTGGACCTACGTTGTACCACGACGCATATTTATGATCCTCACACTGTTTCACAGCAATCATCAGGTAAGCATACACGGGTTCAAGCACATGCTGATAAGGGCGGGTTGAATAGGGATTCCTGACCACAATGTCCTCGTGATTCACCGCTGCTCTGATGCAATCCGGGATGATGCGATCATTTGCAAAATCACCGCCGCCGATCACATTACCTGCCCGTGCTGTTGAAACAGCAACTCGTCTGTCTGTAAAGAAGCTGTTCTTATAACTGTGGGTCACAAGTTCTGAGCATGATTTAGAGTTGCTATAAGGATCATAACCATCCAAAGGTTCGTTTTCCCTGTATCCCCATTCCCATTCCTTGTTCTCATATACCTTATCCGTGGTCACGTTTATGAACGATCTTACTGATTCCGTCTGCCTAACTGCTTCACAGATATTCACAGTACCCATTACATTGGTACTGTATGTACCAACTGGATCTTTGTAGCTATCTCGCACAATCGGCTGTGCGGCCATGTGAATGACAATTTCTGGCTGGTAAGTCTTAAATACCTCAAGCAGATGATTCAGATCTCGCACATCACCCTTGATATGTGTAATCTGATCTTTCACGCCACAGAGATCGAAGAGCCTATTCTCAGTCTTAGAACAGCTAGAATAACCAATTACTTCTGCCCCTGCATTGACAAGCATCACACACATCCATGAGCCCTTGAAACCAGTGTGACCGGTCAGCAATACCTTCTTACCTTTATAAAAACTTAATTCTAAACTCATTAGTCCTCCCACGTCTTCCAGGGCGCTTTTCCTGATTGATATAGCTCTTCAAGTTTCTCCATCTCTCGTTTAGTATCCATACACTGCCAGAATCCATCGTGCCGATATGCCTTTAACTGTCCATCTGCAGCAAGTCTCTGCATAGGTGTCTTCTCAAAGACAGTACGATCATCTTCCAAATAATTAAAGATTTCAGGTTCCAGAACCATATAACCGCCATTGATTCGTGCCCCATCAAGGTCGTCTTTCTCTCGAAAGGAACGAATATCATCAGAATCCGTAATATCAAGAACACCCTTCAATTGCTCAAAAACGACCGAAGTAATAGTACATATTTTCCCAGAGGCCTTATGAAATTCCACTAGCTTTTGAATGTTTACATCTGACACACCATCGCCATATGTAAGCATAAAGGTTTCGCCTTCAACATAAGGCTGAATGCGTTTTACCCTTCCTCCTGTCATAGTATCTAATCCAGTATCAACTACAGTTACTTTCCATGATTCCGTATGTTGATTGAGGACGGTCATTTCATTCTTGCCTTCCGTAAAATCAAATGTAATATCGCTATTATGAAGGAAGTAATCCGCAAACCATTCTTTGATCACATGCTGCTTATACCCAGCGCAGATTATGAATTCATTAAAACCATAATAAGAGTACTCTTTCATAATATGCCAAAGAATTGGTTTACGACCAATTTCAATCATTGGCTTAGGCTTTAAGTGTGATTCCTCTGAAATTCTTGTTCCATATCCACCTGCCAAAATTACTACCTTCATTTACTTCCTCCACACGGCTTATATGTTTAGTTTTGAATTTATCGATGAAGCGATCTTTTTCTCTATGAGTGTAGCCTCATACTTATCATCTGCTGTTATACTGATGTATATTTTCAGCTTCGGCTCAGTGCCGGATGGTCGTATGACCACTGATCCGTTTTCTGTGTAAAATTTCAATACATCAGATGGCGGTAAGTATCCAAGTCCTTTGCGGTATTCCTCTATTTTCGTCACCTTAAGACCTGCAATCATGTCTACGCCCTTATGGAAGTATGCCATGATAGACTGCATCTTCTCCATGCCAGATGATCCGTGAAACTCATACGAATGAAGTGTGTTTAAACAATAGCCATAAGTGTTATAAAGCTCTTCCAGTTTCTGAAGCAGACCAATGCCGCTCGTCTTATAGAAAGCGACCATCTCGCATATCATGTATGCTGCATTTACTCCATCTTTGTCCCGGACATATGAACCTGTCAGATATCCGTATGGCTCTTCAAATCCGCATATATAATCAGAAACTCTATCCTCTTTCTCAAGTCGTCCGATAACTTCACCAATAAACTTAAATCCTGTTAGGACATTGATGGTCTGTACTCCATAATGAGAGGCGATCTTCTCTGCCAGATCCATTATCACGATGGTCTTTACGAACAACGGGTGTGCAGGCATATGATTATGTTTGACACGCTGTGAGCAGATGTAGTCGAGGAGTAGTAGACCGACTTCATTGCCAGTTAATAACTGATACTCCCCAGCTCGATTCTTCACCGCAATCCCACATCGGTCACAGTCTGGATCTGTAGCGAGCATAAGGTCAGCACCAGTACGCTTACAATACTGAAGCCCCAGTTCCATTGCTTCTCTGATTTCCGGATTCGGATAAGGGCATGTCGGGAAGTTCCCATCAGGATTCCTCTGTTCTTCCACAACCGTGATATTGGTGAATCCGGACTCTTCAAGCACCCTCGTAACAGGAACTAAGCCTGTACCATTCAGAGGACTATATACGATAGACACATTCTTATCGATCTTATCGCCGAAAATAACGCTCTGATTCTTCACTTCTTCGATGAATGCAGTCAGAACCAAATCATCAATATACTTAATCTTTCCCTCTTCAACCGCCTCGTTGAAATCCATACTCTTCACGTCAGCAAAGATATCAAGAGCATTGATATGAGCCAATATCTCTGCCGCCGCCTCTGTGGTGATCTGGCAACCGTCTGATCCGTAGACCTTGTAGCCATTATATTTTGATGGATTGTGAGAAGCAGTTATCATAACGCCTGCAGAAGCTTTAAGCTCCCGAACTGCAAAACACACTGTCGGCACTGGAAGAAGTATCGACCAGAAGTGAACCTGCAATCCATTCGCTGCAAATACACTAGTAGATCATTTTTTATATAGCTAGACCAATCTGAACCTCCTCGTTCGGATTGATCTCGTCCATCTTGTATTTCCAACGATGGACAACCGGCACCTTGTTAACTTCATCAAAGTACTTATAGATACGAGAGGCTAATTCTTCAATTGATTCGACGCGGATGCCACGTAGCATCTGATGAGTCATTTTTCCGAAGAAGCCTTCAATCATATTCAGCCAGGCTCCATGCTTGGGAGTAAACACAAATTCAAATCTCCCGAATTTTGTTGCCAGGAATGCTTTCGTCTCTTTTGAGGTGTGAGCAGAGTGATTATCCAGCACAAGACGTATCTT
>JHYK01000036.1 GCA_000621405.1 Lachnospiraceae bacterium AC3007 | reverse complement strand
ATGATCCATGGCATCAGGATCGAGATCGGTGCTTCCGCTCCTATATGTGGCCTTTGAGACTGTAGTCGGCCCGATCCCTATTGCTGCAGCTTATTACGTCTGTTTCTATACTCTATGATAGGGAGGTCAGCTGCAACAAGGCTTTCATCGGTATATAGTTCGGACTTTTTCGGCTCCTGGGTCTCCACTATACGCTTATCCTGCCGTTCCACGATCTTATTTGCAATGCTACCGATCTTCGCTATCAGGCTGTCAATGCATTTGAATCCGGTTATTCTGTTATAGAATCTGAGGCATATGATCGCATGTTCCTCGTCCACCGGTACAAAATAAGCAAATATCATGATATTATCCGTGACATGGTTAAGCCACATATTAGGGAATTTGAAAGTAAGGTTCGTAGACTTGATCACACTTTCATCAGCTGATTTAGGCTTCTGCCCGTTATCCACTTCATTATTGGCACTGGTCTGCAGTGTATTATCATCAAGCCAGACTACCCGTGGACCATTGCACAGGGTCTTATTCCCGCGTCCTATCGTATTATGATGGACAAACGCAAGATGTGACACATCCAGCTGATTCTCTATAACACGCGAATACTGTACATTCCAGGTATCGTTTATCTGGTCATAGCTGTATCTTGGATCAATGATCACTTCAAAAAAGTCCGGTTCGTGATCCGGTTCTCCCTCGCCGTACCAGACAAATATGATGTCTCCTGTTTCACGCACGGGATACCTTATGAGCTGAAATCTCGAAAAATCAAGTTCGGATGTCCGTCCTTCGGACGGAACATAGACACACTTTCCGGTTGAATCATACTCAATACCATGAAACGGGCATTTGATATGATCATCACACACTACTCCCTTTGCAAGCGAAGCTTTCCTATGTGCGCAGCGGTTATCGAAACAACCTATCTCTCCGGTCGATGTTCTGAAAAACACAAGGTCTTTCCCGAAACGTCTGGTTCCCAAAACCTGCCCCGCCCTTATTTCTCCTGAAGAAAGAACCGCATACCACTGATTATTGATCATATAGAATCTCCTAAAGGCCTATGATCGTAGAAAGAAACTATACCTCCCTTTCGGGATTCGTAAGTCTCTATCATCATTACCTTATGCCAGTTATGACTTTTTGCGACGTTGTCGCTCGAAGTCAGCAAGCAAGCCATTTTAATGCGACTTCGTCGGAGCTTGCTTGCTCCTGTATTTACGTTTTAACACGAAGCCCGCATAAATGCGTGCTTCTGAAGCATCATCGCGAAAATATATACTTTAATGAGATACTATCCCCGCGTACTCGCTTCTGAATTGCGCAATTCGCGCGATTCGCGCGATAAAATGAGTCCCAGACAAAAACTTCGCCAAGCTAACCTATCAAAGTGGACCGCCCTGTTTCAGGAGCAGGTAAATAGGCTTCCGAGACTGTATCTGTTAGGATCCATAATATCTGGATCGAGATTGGCGCCTATGCTTATGTCGAAATAATCACAAAGATCATTAAGGCAGTGCGTTATGCCTAAAGATGCCGATCCATCTTTTACCGCCATCTATGTCGTCTGCGGCTTTTCCGACATGCGCTACGGCATTGATACTCAGACTGCTTGAACCTAGACCGGATATCATCTCCATCTGTTTATCGCCGGTACCTTCTTTTGTTCTGTCGTTCCCGAAACAACAAGGTCAGAGGTCGTATCTTGGGGCCTCTACTCGTCTAATGAAAATGTACCGACAAAAAATACTCTTGCTGGACTGGCTATTCGTCCATTCAGATTTGAACGCAGTTGCCCGGTTGACATAATCTCTTGGAAGGGGCGATGCCCACTCCCCCTGTACTGTATAGTAGTAACTGAAAACCAAATATCCTTGGGGTATTCTATTGTCCGGGGTATACTCTAGACCAGCTTATAAAATGCGCTGATGATTCAGAGCGCGCCTTCCTCCAGGATCTTCTCCCCTGGTCGGACTATGTTCAGGAACACTTCCACAGTCCATAATAATCCCAATTCATTTTTTCAATGTTCATAAATGAAAATCCTGTAAAACGGCAGTTTTTATCTTTTCACTATACCTATGGTTGAGGACTTGCGTCGTTTTCTAGTTCCTCTCCAACTCAATCAAAAGACACAGGGACGCTTCTTTTGTCTCGCCATCGGCAAGACTGCAGGAACCGTCCCTATATCTTGAATACATTTATCTTGAAAAAAACCTTAGTACCATTGGTAACAGCTAAATCTGCTAATATGGCATTATCTAGAAATTTAGAGAAATCATACATTATTCTAACTGATCTTAAATCGGTTATCACACGATCTTAATCCATCTATATGTTCCATAAGATTTGGTTTTATAGGGGCAAATAACGGATCCAACACGAAGTCAATCCCCTCTCGCCTTGCCAATTTCGCTGCAGAGACGAAGTCGCTATCACCCGATATTAATACTATCTGATCCACCTGCTTCTTATATGCCAAAGAAGCGATATCTAATCCAATCTTCATGTCTACGCCTTTTTGTTCAGCCTTAAACATAAAATCTGATTCTGTAACATCTTCAAATCTCATTGTACCGTTAAAAAGCCGTTTTTGAACTTTGTCCTTAAGCACGTATCGTGCAGAAATCTCAGATATCTCGCCCATTCTCAGTGCTACTTTGCGCTTCTTCTTCAGTTCATCATAAAACTCCCGAGCCCATAAAAACATATCAGACTTTGAGAGATCAACGCTTCTTTTTAGAAATGGATGATACACTTGCGTGGACAGCGGTGGGCAATCATAATAAAATATCCTGTATAAATCACATGGATCCTCGTCTTTCCAATTAAGATGCTTCCAACAGTATGATATCAGTTCTGAAGCTCGTTCTTTGGGTAATATTTTTCCAAGACATTTTTGGGCACGGTAGCGATAGAATCCACCATCAACAAGAATAGCTGTTTTCATTTTACCCTCCATAAATCACAAAAAATCCTAGATTTCTGCCTTTCCCTTATCCCGGGAGCATACTTTCTAGGACGGATGCAATTATCATACTATTGTATACAAAAAATGTCAAGCCAATATACAAACCATATATCTTCCTTTCTTCTTTACATCCATCACATAGATATGATACTCTTCTTGTCGCTGTTGTTTGTTTTATGGTTTTTGGTTTTATGAAGAAATACGCTAATATTTACTTAATCTCTACTTTGATCTGCCTTGTTGTTCTTATCGGGCATTTTGTCTCAAGCCATGGAGAGTACGGTAAGTACTTCTTCTGGAGAGACGAAGCCGATACCGGCATGGACTTTGTGAACTGTCTTGCTGAGGCAGTTGGTGGAGATCCATACTCAGGATACGGATCATCTTATCCTTCTGTTGCAAGTGCCTACTTTTATTCTCTGCAGAGTATGCTCCCTGAAGAGGTTACATCTACTATTCCCAGGACTCATGATGATGTAGTCGGTCTCCGAAGGACTCCCCTGGACCTAAGGACTCATCAGTCTGTATTGATGCTGCTGATCCTGCACTCGGTGCTGTCAGCGATGATCATCTTCTGTGCGGTCATATATAAGTTCCGGAACTATGGCACTCTTCCTGCCATGGCGATGGGAGCGGCTGCCATATCATCCTACGGATGTATCTCTGCCCTTGAGAGGGGTAATATCATCCTTCTCTCCTCGGGACTGCTTATGATATTTCTTTTTGGATATAATTCGCCTGACAAGAGGATCCGGGTCCTGTCTTATCTGTGCCTTGTACTGGCTTCCTGTATAAAGATGTATCCTGCTCTCTTTGCCCTGATGCTCTTCGATGGGAAGAGGTCACGGAAAAGTCTTGCTATTACATTATCCTGCATGTTTCTTACAGGAAGCGGACTGACTGTTGCTGCATTCCAATTATTCAGGGGCTTTAAGGATATCCCTGTGTTTGTGAGTAATCTATTATGCTTTAACGGAGGATCCTGTGATGACATCATCTACAGGTACGGGATGCGCGGCATAGTGGAGCATTTCGTCACCGAACTGTTCAAAAGGACGGATATATTGCTCCTCCACAAGGGCACTATAGGATCTGTAATGCTATTAGTGGCTGTTCTCGGTCTTGGCTTTTCACTGTATATGCACTTAAGACACCATGACGGTCCCTATATGGCTGCATTTGATATAGCTCTTATAGCTGTGCTGGTACAGACACAGAGCTCAGACTATACTCTGACTCTTTTTATCCCGGTATTGCTGATGCTTATATATGCAGATCCTTCTATCGATGTAATAAGCATAGGATATCTTGCATTACTGATGGTCTTTGTACTGCTTTACTATACGAGGCCGCTATCTGATCCTTATGGCCTTACTGTTCACCATGCGGATATAGTACAGCTGGCTCTGCTGTCATCAGTAGGGTTTGAGATCATAGTGTTCAATCACTGGGACGGTTCTTTGATTGATTTTTCAAGTCAAGACGGTTCAATCACGGGGACGGTTCTCTGATTGAACTTGTGGACAGGCTTCGCCACCGGGCGTCTTTGACCTCCGTAAAACAGGCTTCGTTCTGACTGCCCGACAGGGTTCAGGGCGCCCCTGGCGTCCACTGATATGTAGAGCTTTTTAACCCTACTATTTTACCATAATATGGGGTGTTGGGCAAAGGAATTGGGTGTATCTGATGGCGATTTACCGCACCGGCTTATGTTAACCAAAATTCAAGTCTATCGATGGATATTCTTGCTCTGCTTGAATACTGCATTCTCGGAAACGTGACGATGAAAACCACGTCATGAATTCCGGAGAACCTTGAAAATACTGAATAAATTGACGTTTTGCTCTTGATTATTTCATCGTCATGTTTTATAATAATCATATAAACATGACGAGGTGGCCCTATGGCAAAAATCACTCAAACCGATAAGCGTACAGGTATCACATACGCCTACGAAACCGAGTATGGCTATTTTCGTTTTCGTGGTTGACAAGAGAACGTTTGTTCGATATAATCAAGATATCGAACAGTTGTTCCCTTTGAGGCCTCGCATATGTCAGAACTGAAAGATGTCATAACTTCATACAACAACCTGTCATTCAGTGATCGTATTGTGTTTTATACCACCATCTCAAATGATATAGCGATCTCAGATGACACGCAATCTTTTTTGATAGAGACGCGTTTAGATGGGGAAGGATCCTGTATATACTGCGAAGGAATGCATGTTGTAAAAAACGGAAAGAGGAAAGATGGTGTACAGCGGTTCCTGTGTCGGGACTGCCACAGGTCTTTTATCGCCAGTACTGATTCCATCACCTCCCGCACAAGAAAGTCCATTTCTGTTTGGGCGACATACTTAAAGTGTATGCTGGATCAAAAAACGCTGAAACAGTCTTCTGCGGAATGTGATATTTCTATATCCACCGCCTTTACCTGGCGGCATAAGATATTGGATACCTTAAGCGAATTGACAGAGAAAGCCTATCTGACAGGTGTTGTTGAAGCAGATGAAACGTTTTTCAACGTGTCATTTAAGGGTAACCATAATAGAAGCCGTGATTTTTCCATGCCACGCAAGGCACATAAGCGCGGGAACGATGTTCATGCCAACGGATTGTCGTCAGCGAAAGTCTGTGTTCCCTGCGCAGTCAATGATGCCGGCATTTCCTATGCAAAAACCGGAAAGCTGGGAAAAATCAGTTCGGATTGCATCAAAGAGATTTTCGAAAAAAAGATCGCCCCGCATGCGGTTCTGTGCACAGACAAAGAACGTGCCTATCTGAAATTGGCAGAACTAAATGAACTGAATCTGATACAGATGGATACTGACTGCCGTACGATCTCAAAAGATGGAAGAAACTATGGGATACAGCGGATCAACGCCTATCATAGCCGTCTGAAACTATTCATCTGCAGATTTCACGGGGTATCGACAAAGCACCTTGGCAATTATATCGTGTGGAATGACCTTTTATCAGGGAACCACAGAAACAAAGAGGCTTTCTTTGGACAGTTATTAGGTCAGCTGCTCTGTGCCAGGATCACAAGATATGGGCAAGATATCCCGCGCCGACCATCCCTGCCTGTCGCTGCATGAAAGCGATGCGCGGCAAATCATGCAGGAAGGGAGGGTCGGATACCATGATACTGACAGAAAACCATAGGATAAAACGAAACAAACATAAGGAACTATTTAAAAAGATAGATGCGTACTGCTACAGAGCAAAGAACCTGTCAAACTCCGTGCAGTACCTGATCTGCCAATGCTACCGGATACATCAGAAACTGAAAAATGGCGAGATCCCGGATCAATGGGAGCAGGAATTGATCGATAACACGAATCATGCAATCACTGCATACAATGACGGGAGGGAGGAAAAGAAAAAACTAAAACGCGTTGATGCAGATAATGGTTTTGTCGCAGATGCATATTTTCTCAGCTGGCACATGAAAACATGGGACGTTTATAAGGCAATGCCCTATGCAACCTGCAGCCAGATCTGTATCCAGGAAAAGTGCAGGCAGTGGAAGTCTTTTTATCAGGCAAAAAAAGAGTATCTTAAGGATCCTGATAAGTTTCTGGGAGTTCCGAGAAAACCGGGATACCTGGATCCGATGAAAGGTCGCGACAGCCTTGTGATCACAAGCCAGAACTTCTCCATTGATGAGGATGACCGGATCACTATGCCGGGATTTATAAAAGAGATCAAGCTAAAGGCAAAACACAGGTCCGTAAGACAGATCCGTATCAAGACTGATAAGAACAGCATCCGCATCATGCTCATGTATGAACAGGAAACGGAAAGCATCGGATCAGATGGGAATATCATGGGGATCGACCTTGGTGTGGATAATCTGGTCACGGCAAGCCTGTCATCAGGCGGCACTCCGTTCATCATTAACGGCCGCCCCCTGAAATCCATCAACAGATACTACAATAAGCGAAAAGGCCTCCTGCAGGAGATAGCAAAAAGAAGTAACCGCCTGGATATCACAAACAGGATGGAGCGGCTGACAGAAAAAAGGAACAACAAGGTAAAGGATTATCTCCATAAAGCAAGCCGCAAGATCATCGAACTTGCAAAAACAAGCAATGTAAACCATATCTGTATCGGCAACAACAGAGGATGGAAGCAGAAAGTGGAACTGGGAAAACGAACAAACCAGACCTTTGTATCCATCCCATACAGGATGCTGATCGATATGATACGCTATAAGGCAGAACTTATCGGCATCAAAGTAAGCGTCGTGAAAGAAAGTTATACGAGCGGGACCAGTTATCTTGATGGCGAAATTCCTGAAAAGAATTTTTATGATGCTACGCGACGGGTAAAAAGAGGGATGTTCAAAAGCAACAAGGGAACATTGATCAATGCCGATGTAAATGCTGCCTATCAGATCATAAAGGCCGGAGGATACAAAAATCTTCCGATCAAAGAAAAAGAAAAAGTCATAAGACTCAATGTAGCCTGAATTAGATCAGGTAGAGGCATCAGGCTAGTGCCATTAAAAGACCGGGGAAGAAAAACCTCGGGAATTTATAAATATCAACCACGAGTTGGTAAATAGCCACCGAGTATTACTGGGACAAACGGGATTGGATCAGTTGAGGATCTTTCTCAGCTGCTCACTTCCACCTATGAAGACTTTTCAGAAAAGCAGAAGGCTTTGAAATCTACAGAAGCAAGGCTCCGTGATGTGAACCTGCTGATCAAAAATACCGGACAGTACCTTGGCAATAAAGACGTTTATAAGGAATATCTCGCTTCAAAAGATAAAAAGAAGTTCCGGGAATCGCACCGTGCTGAGCTTAATCTGTATGAAGCTGCAAGGGATTATCTGAAAGAGCACGCTCCCATGCGGGAGACGGCTGATGGAAAAGTCCGTTTCATGGCTCCATCCATAAAATTGCTATGTGCAGAGAAAGAAAAACTCACGGCTCTCAAAAATCAGCAGTATGAAGATTTCTCCTATGTCAGAGCCAAGTACCGGGAGCTTCAGACCGTTGCCAACAATGTGAACCAGATGCTGGATCAGAACATCTCCTTACAAAGATATCAGCAGCAAGAACAACAATCATCTCAAAACAGACGGCGACAGGAAGAAAAAGCTGCAGAACAAAAAAAGACGGGGCAGTCATTATAGGCTGTCCCCATCTTTTTGAGGTGCTTAGTGCACTCTGTCATGTGGTGGGCAAGGATCATTACCATAACTATCGCGGTCACGTATCTGACCGTTTCTGCCATGAATAAAGAGTTCAGAATGTTGATTGATAGCAATATCTCTACCAAATGCTATGGCGTCACTCTGTCTATCAAAAGTCTTTGTAGCTCTTGACGCACCTTCACCCTTAACCTGCCATTTTCCATTATTGGGAACAATGTGCTGATTACGCATATGCTTGGCATCCTCCTTTCCACTAAATTGATAAAAGATAAGATACCTATTGCATTGCGATTTCGACTTGTGGTACAATTTCAACTGCTACGAAGAATTTGTCAAGTCACAAATTCGCTGAAGATGATGTCCTGCTCGATTCAAGTTCAGGGCATCTCTTTTTTATTGAGGTACAATATCTACTTATCTGCGGTTTACTATAACACAAGATATACACATTGTCAACTTGATGTGTGATATTTTCACATTTTATTTACTATATCCTCGTCTAGCATCGTCATTTTCTTCTTGACATTGTGATATTTTCACAATATAATATTGTTCATGTGCAAAATAAATCCTTTACAGTTAAACCAGCAATCCAATAAAGCTTATATTGCAAAATAGAATTCAAAAAAGAAGGTGGAATTCAATGTTAATAGGGTTTTCTGTTTCAAATTATCGTTCCTTTAACTCATCGCAGTCCATTTCCTTTAAACCATCTAAGATTGCTCGCCATAAAAACCATGTGTGTGAAATAGGCGGAAAGAAAGTTTTAAAGAGTGCTCTCATCTATGGTGCAAATGCAGGAGGAAAAAGCAATCTTATCAAGGCCATAGATTTTTCAAGAAGCATCATTCTAAATGGTGTCGATAGCACTAATCTAAGCAAGATGAACTTCCGAATATCCCCTGAGACATATAATACTCCTGGTATATTCCAGTATCAGTTAATGGCCGGGGAGAAGGAATATTCATATGGTATTGCCCTCTCATACTCAAAAGCAGAGATTCTCTCCGAGTGGCTGATAAGAATTGATAAAAACAAAAATGAGTTTGTCATATTTGACAGAAATGTAGATGGCGATGGAAACAGCACTGTTGAAACAGATATTACAGCCAAACAGTTTAAGGATACAGAACGTATCAGAATATATTTTGAAGATTTTAGTGATAATATATCTGATGCACTTAGAAAAAAAACTATGCTTTCAGATCTTGCAACTCGTGGAAGCCATAAAGACGCCCTATTAAATGAAATTGTCTCTGTATATGAATGGTTTTCAAATATTTTAATCCTCTTTCCGGAATCAAAGTATATCCGTATTAATGATATGGCAAATGATTCGCAGAGAGATTTCTTCAGAAATGTCCTTCAGTATTTCGATACTGGGATTGACGAATTAAAATCGCAGCGAAGAGGTATGGATCTTGATAAGCTATTTGAGAATATTCCTCATGCCGATGCAGAACAGTTAAAGGTTCAAATTTCAAATGCTGCAGGACAGCATCCATTTGATATAAGAATCAATAACCAGCTTGTAACCTTAAGAAAAGACGAAACAGGAAATATCGTATATAACAAACTTATGTTGGATCACGGAAATCCTGATGATCCATTTGAGTTAACGGATGAATCTGATGGAACCAGACGTTTGTTTGACTTCATTCCTCTTCTTCACGAACCAGGCAGCAACCACGTTATATTGATTGATGAGATTGATCGTAGTCTTCATACGTCGCTAGTCAGAAAGTTTTTTGAAATCTTTTTTGAAAAAACTGAAGGGCATAACTGTCAGATAATCGCTACCACTCACGATGACAACATTATGGATCTTGAATTGTTCAGACAGGATGAGATATGGTTCGTAGAAAGACAAAAAGATCATAGTTCACGCCTTTATTCACTCAACAAGTATAGGGCTAGATTTGATAAAAAAGTGAACAATGACTATCTTCTTGGAAAATATGGAGCCGTTCCTCAGTTTCAGAAAAACCATGAGCTGGAGGTCATAAATGGCTAATAAATACCGTCTATCATCAAATGCTTACGACCGCGAAACACCTGATGAACAAATTACACCCAAGAAGATATATTTCATCTCTGTTGAAGGCGTAGCCACAGAGGTGGAATATCTTCAAGGGCTGTCTGATTATAGAGCAGACCTTGGCATTGATTCTCTTGTTAATGTCGAGGTCCTTCGAAGAAAAACAAAAGATGGATACAGTGCACCTGATCAAGTGGTAGAGTTACTCGAAGAATACTTGAGCCTTCGTGAAGCAGGGGATGACATTTTCCCGGACATACCGGATGAGATTAAGAATGACTTTGAGCCAGATTTTATTCGACTCTATCTTGAAGCACCTGGATCAATCAGTTCCAAAAAAAGAAATAAATTTGAACTTGCTTTAAGAAAAATTGGGTATGACTTGGTATACAGAAAATACCTTTCAAAATATACCAATGATTTTGATGAATTCTGTATTTTAATAGACAGGGATACTGGTTCTCATTCACCAGAAGATATGCGTTTTATTCTTCAATATTGTGAAGCCAGCAAGTACCGCTGCTTTATTACAAACCCTTGTTTTGAGTTTTGGCTATTACTGCATTTTTCCGATGTTCATGAGGAATATGCTGATCGGCTAGATTTAATTCGTGAAAACAAGAAGATATCAAATACTCATACCTATGTGAGTAATGAACTATCCCAAAAGGCCCATCATGGAAAGAAGGGAATAGCATTCAAAGAAAAATATCTTCCACATATCGAAGAAGCAATTGTAAGAGCCTCCAAATTTGCATGTGATAATGAATCCTTGTTAACAAATGTAGGCTGCAATATTTGGAAACTCATAAAAGAAATGCAATCTTTTGACAATAACCTCATTTTCCAGAAATTTTCCGACTAACCGATTTTTTTCAGCGGTATTTTATCCATCTCTGAACAGAATCCGGTTCAAATCCGCTATCATCCCCATCACCCTCACATCCTGCATTCTCGGAAACGTGACGACGAAAACCACGTCATGAATTCCGGAGAACCTTGAAAATACTGAATAAATTGACGTTTTGCTCTTGATTATTTCATCGTCATGTTTTATAATAATCATATAAACATGACGAGGTGGCCCTATGGCAAAAATCACTCAAACCGATAAGCGTACAGGTATCACATACGCCTACGAAACCGAGTATTACTGGGACAAGGAAAAGAAACAGTCCCGAGCAAAACGCGTATGTATCGGCAAAGTAGATACTGTTACCGGCGAGATCGTTCCAACAAGAGGACGAGCTAAGAAAGGTGAAACAAAAACCCCTAAGCCTTCTTCCGGTAAGACAGGTCCCAAGCCTTTTACGGAATCCGGACGCCTGTATTACGGAGCCACGTATCTTCTGGAATCACTCTCAGATCAGATTGGCCTCACAAATGATCTGAAACAATGCTTCCCGGATACTTACAAGAAGCTCCTGTCGATCGCGTTCTTCCTGATACTTGAGGATAATAATCCTCTGTATCGGTTTGAGAAGTGGAATCTTACCCATAAGCATCCTTATGGACAAGATATAGCCTCTCCCAGGAGCAGCGAACTGTTTGCATCGATAACTGATTACCGGGTCACGAAGTTCTTAAGGCTTCAGGCCAAGCGCAGAGTAGAGGATGAATATTGGGCATACGACAGCTCCAGCATTTCAAGTTACTCTGAGACCCTTAACCAGGTCCAGTGGGGCAAGAACAAAGAGGATGATAAACTCCCGCAGATCAACCTGCTCCTTGTTTTCGGCGAGACCTCCGGACTGCCCTTCTACTATCGCAAGCTTGCCGGGAACATACCTGATCCCAAGACGGTGAAGCACCTGCTTGAGGATCTGGATATCCTGGGCTTTGGCAAGACCAAGTTTGTCATGGACAGAGGTTTTTACTCTGAGGACAACATCAATGGCCTTTACAGAGAGCATGTGAAATTCCTTGTCGGAGTCAGGCTCTCACTCAAGTTCATCAAGAAGAATCTTGATGAAGTATATGATGATATCCGTATGTTTACCAACTATGACGAGAGCATCAACACTTATGGATATACGGTATCTGCTGAATGGGATTATTCCCAGGAGCGTCCGTATAAAGGTGATGTCATCAAGGATAAACGCAGAATCTACATCCATTACTATTACAGCATCGAAAAAGGTGCTGATGACGAGCAGGCTTTTGACAATCGCATCGCCGAGCTGTGTTCCGAACTGCAGGAAGGCAAGCTCGTTGAGGAACATAAAAAGGCTTACGCGCAGTTCTTTGAAGTAAAGGATACTCCCGTACGCGGAAGGGCGGTTTACTACAAAGAAGACGAGATCAAAGCAGCACGTCGGTACTTCGGTTATTTTGCTCTTATCACCAACGAGAAGATGGATGCCTTCACGGCACTGCATCTGTATCGCATGAAGGACATCGTAGAGAAGGCCTTCAGCAACATCAAAGACCGGCTCAACATGAGACACCTTCTTGCAAAATCAGAGAAGAATCTCGATGGCAAGATATTTACCGAGTTTGTTGCACTTATATTGATCTCTCATCTTGATCACAAGATGAAGGAAGCAAAACTATATGATAATTACTCTATGTCACAGCTACTTGATAAGCTCGATGTTCTGGAATGCTTTGAGGACGAAAACCGCAAACTGCGTATTGGTGAGCTTCTTAACAAGTAGGCTGAGATATATGAGGCTCTCGGAGTGGCGTTACCAACCTCGTCATGTTAATCCGAGAATCCAGGATTTATACAATCTGAAGTCCTGTCATTTTGTACCAAGTTTTGATTATACAGGGACATTGACTCCCGTGAATTCTATGCCTCATGGAATACCATGTAGCAACATGATTAGCTCGTCTAGATGTTTCAGAAATCTATCCTTGGTATAAACTGTCAGAACTCCGGAATACACCTTGAATGGTGATGGCGAAAAGCCGATGCTTATGCCAACTGTTTAACGTAACTATTTCTCTCTCAGACCATAGAACTTAGAAGATAGTCTGTTAATTTCTATCAAATAACTGTATTCATTTGTGATAGTCTTCTTATTCTCGATGGCTACCATTATGGCCCCAAGAATATATATTGCAACATTTCCGATGTAAACTATGTTTGAGCTATATGGTTCTATACCCCATTCTTGCCATATGCGTGTCAAGATGAGATTTACCATCAAAAATGAAATGCTTTTGAAAAGAGCCGAATGCAAAATATAGCTGTCATACTCGTAATTTACATATGGTCTTAGCAGCTCATAAACATCGACTATCTTCCCATCCACATTCTTAAATCCGTTATATTCAGATGAAGCCTTTTGCCTTAACTTATTTTTCACTTTTGCCTCGAATAATGCGCCAGCAACAAGAATTATGACAATCCCCAACACGGCAGAAAAAATAATCTTTCCATCAACTTTAATAAAGCTGTCCACATGAGAAAGCGGCATAATAAATGTCCCTATAACGCTTCCTATCATAGCTAGCCATCCAAATGTAATGCCAATACTATGATTCACCTCTCCTTTTGCTCTTTCCCAATCATATTTTAAAAGCAAGCTTAAGTATTTTCTAAGAAGTTCACATTCATCATCTACTCTTATTTGTTCATGGAGTGCATGTTCGATTTGATATAATAACACCCAAATATGAGTGTCTTTCATTACGTATCTTGCTTCAAATCTCACAACACCATCAGTAGAATCTTCCATACCATATGCATTGATATGAAGTTTGAGTGCATTCAATGCTACTTTTAGCCGACTTATATCTTCTGACTGAATATCCTCAGATATCTGTCTGATTTTCTCACGCCACTTGCTTCTTTCAGCTGTAATATTCTTCAACCTTTCAGATCGCCGTGATAGCATCAATGAAAAAAAACCAGAAATTACTGCAGCCACAATAGCAGGACCAATAAACAACGAAATAATTGTAAGTTCTTGCTCTGTAAAAAACATTAATAGATTGTGTGATGTCTTAAAAGGCTATAACATCACTTTTCCCTTTCTGTTTGTTGATGGGATATTATGATACATTTATCCTGCCTCATTTTTCAGCTTCACTTACATCTCTGTTAAATCCATATACAAGCTTGTACTCTGCTGTTTATCACTGAAAAGGATTCCAACAACTCCAAAAGGCAAGCATTTGAAATTATTCTCTCTGCATATTAGGAATATCACCTAAGCAAATATATGTCTGTATAATGCATCTTTCTGCATCGCTCTTTGCTATGTCACTATGCACTCCTTTGCACTAAAGTTCAGATCATGCTCTACCATATCATTCTCCTCCAATATCAGGATTCCATCTTCCTTTATCAACCTGACTCATCTGGTCCGAATGCCTTATATCCAGATAATCAACCGCCTGGTCAAAGGGCCCGTAATCCATCGGGTTCAACATAGTTCCGGTAATTCCGGCAACCGTGAAAGCATTTGCAACGAAGTTCTTGAATCTTCCCGGATGCTGTCGAACGCTTTCTCTTTGTCTTTCCTGATAATCTGTGAAGTTTTGTGCTCCATGCTCATCAAACACATCTCGGTTATAGGTGACATTTCCACTCCCATCCATGGAAACATGCCCATGACCATATCCATCACTGGAGCCAAGCCCTCCGAAGAAGAAATCGGTGCTACCATCTGCATTTCTTCTGACTTTACAGTCACGGCGATAACTGAACGGTATGCCGGCGCGATCCATAAGGCGGTCTTCTTCATTGATTCTGTGTTCTTTTTGATTCTTCACATCCTGAAGCTTATCTTTGAACGCTTTTTGAGCCACTTTGAATCGCTCCTGGGCAGCATTGAAGTCTCCCTCCGCTCTTGCAGCTTCAGCTTTTGCACTCCTATATTCTGCTGTTAAGGCCTCATGCCTTCTTTTCAATTCGAGGAATCGAGATCTTGCTGTATTGAAAGCACTATTGTCCCTTCTACTTGTTTGACTCTCTGCATAAGATCTTGCCTGCTTAACCTCTGCCCCAAGTTCACGGATCTCGTCATTCACACTTGCAAGTTGGTCTTTATACTCATGTCCTTCGGTGCTGTAGGACTTCGCGGCCGCTTTATCACCATACTCATATTCATTGGAAGCTCTATCAAAGCAACTCGACATTGACTGGTAAAGCCTGTCTGCTTCATATTTCAGGCTCTCTATACGTGCGTTGTTATACTCCTTAACGCGTCTATATTCTTCCCAAACAGCATCATTTGCGGATTTGAGCCGTTCCATTTCATCATGTTCACGATTCATTTCTTCGCGGGCATTATGTAAATCTTCCCATGCAGCCTCAGCCAAAGTCTGTAATCGTCTCTTCTCCACTTTTGCATCCTTCATGGTTTGATATAGCCGTTGCTTTTCTTGAAAGGCTTCTTCCTGGATTTCATACAATCTATCCAATTCTGCGTCTCTTGCCATAATCCGAAATCACCCCTTTCGCTTGTGGATATCTATACTCCTGATACGCTTAACTGTTAATCCTCTATCATCAGTACCTTATGCCAATTATACTTCAATGAGATAATATCCCCAAATACTCGCTTTTGAATTACGCGATTCGCGCGATTCGCTCGAAACTAACATGTCTTCTGATACTGTATCTGTTATGATCCATGGCATCAGGATCGAGATCGGTGCTTCCGCTCCTAT
>JHYK01000035.1 GCA_000621405.1 Lachnospiraceae bacterium AC3007 | reverse complement strand
GGTAGGTGCGATATACCAAACCACAGCATCTTTAACAGCATACCCGATACCTATAGAAAAGGTAAAGAATGGGTATGACTATATAATACGAGGTGTAAATAAATGCAGCTTGCCGATATATCGAACAAATTTGAAGAAAAGATAGATGACAGGGATGAGCTCGTCCATCTTCTCGGTCTGAATCAGGTGCTGAATGTATATGAGCATGACGGGATCGTGTACATACAGCTCGCTCACTCAGAGGGGAACGGGAGCGTGGTGTCCGAATCCCCGCTGGAATTTGACAGACAGTACAATCATGTCGCGCAGTGCATCTTCGACAGAAAGCTGCGCTGCCTTACGGTCAATGACGACTCCTACGATACGGAGAACAAGGTATCGGTGAAGGAGCTTATACAGATGCTGAGATCGGAACTGCATGGGTAACATATTGGAGAGAAAGATCAAGACAGCGGGCTGGGGCAAGACAGGGGGACGGTTCTTTTGTCTTGCCTGTTTGTCGGCGAGACAAAAGAACCGTCCCCCTGTCTTGCCTGTCTTCTCTATCCTCCTGGCAGTCCTGCTGCTTTCTGCCTGCGCTTCCAGCAGCGAAAAGCTCAGCACGAAGGAGACAGGTGTCACTGAAGACGGGGAATACGGCAATGTCCTTTTTGAGATGGATGTGGATGAGTTCAATGCCATGGGATTCAACTACGGCGACAGCCTGGATGTCAGATTTTCCAACGGCTATACTCTCGAGGATGTCCCTTATTACACCGGATATTATAATGCGGCGGGAGAGCCGCTGGTCATTGAATTCATGGGCACGGATCTTGTGGCCGCGATCAATTACGGTTCTCTGTGGACGGAATCCGGACTGTCGGAAGGTGATACTGCAAGGATCAGTCTTCATGAAGCCGGCAAATATCTGGATATACAGAACGCCCTTAATATCTCTTATGAAGACGACAGAGATGTATATGAAAGCGATGAGGTGTTTGCAAATTTCAGGAGCGTCAATACGGGGAACCTGAAGGAAAACATCCTCTATCGTTCGGCCTCTCCCTGTGACAATAAGCACAACAGGGCATCCTATTCCGATGATCTTGCAGAGAAAGCCGGCGTACGCACGGTGCTTGATCTTGCAGACTCCGATGAGGAGATAGGCGGCTTTATGAGCGCCGAGGACTTTGATTCTCCGTATTTTGCTTCTCTTTATGAAAATGATTCGGTGGTGCCTGTGGATCTCCAGGTGGATTACAAGACGGATGATTACAGGGCTGGAGTCGTAGAGGCATTCCGGAAGATGAGCGAGAGCGACGGGCCTTACCTGGTGCACTGCCTGGAGGGAAAGGACAGGACGGGATTTGTGTGCGCGCTTTTGGAGTGCCTTACCGGCGCATACTATGATGAGATCGAAAAGGATTATATGGAGTCCTACAATAATTTTTATGGAGTGGACCGCTCGTCCGATCAGGAGAGATACGACACCATATTGAGCAATAACCTGGTCCCGATGCTCAGGTACATGACGGGTTCGGATGAAAAAACCGACATTTCATCGGTCGACCTCGAGTCCGGCGCCAGGTCCTATCTTCTTGAAGGCGGCATGACCGAGGAAGAGATCGAGGCGCTGAAAGCTAAGCTGTGCAAATAAGCCGCCTGGGAGCCGCCGGGGGTCACCGGGGACGGTTCTCACTGACTTCACCCGCCGGCCTCGATTATACGATGATGGGGCGATTATTTTGACAGCAATTCGGAAGATGCTATTATGAAAATGCAAGATTGTGTTATTGATTCATGATAGGAGGATAATATGTGGTCAATATCTGAAGTGAAGAAAACAGGTTTAGCAGCATTCAAGAAGAGCTACTGGGGATGCGTGCTTGTAAGCCTGATCCTGGGGCTGCTTGCAGCCGGATCGTCTTTGACAGGCTCATCAGGCAACATGAACAACGCATTTAATGGTCTTGAACAGATGGGCATCAGCTCTCCCGAACTTACGGCGCTCAAGACTTTTCTTCTGTCGACTATTCTCATTTTTACGATCTGCTGGGTCTTGCTGAGGATATTCCTGCTGAACCTTATAGAGGTCGGATGCCATGCCTATCTTAAAGATAATATCACAGGAGAAGTGACATTGAAGAAACTTGGCGTAGCATTCGCAGATTATAAGAGGAACGCTCTTGCCATATTGCTGAGGGATGTGTTCCTTGCACTTTGGATCTGCCTTTTGATCATACCGGGGATCATCAAATCATACTCTTATATGATGGTGCCCTATATCCTGCTGGATGAGCCCGAGCTTAGCGGCAAGGAAGTTATCACGAGGTCCAGAGAGATGATGAACGGTCACAAGTGGAGAGCTTTTTTGATGGATCTGTCCTTCATCGGATGGATGTTCCTCTCGTTCATCACCTGCGGACTTGTCGGATTCTTTTTCGAAAAGCCCTACAGGATGTCTGCAAAAGCAGCGCTCTACCACGAGCTGAAGAAGGAAGGCTGAGCAGTAGCCTTTTACTGAAAGTGGAAGGAGAGGACTATCGTCCTCTCCTTTTTTGTCCCTTTTTTCAAAAGCGTTTCTGTAAAAGTTCAACCGTTCCCTCAACCTAAATCCTATTATCTCTATCCTCAAGAGCATGCATAAACCGACGTGCTTCCATTATTTTTTTCCCGTCTTCTTCAAGCACAACGTTATAGATGATATAGTTTTTTACATATATTCGGTAATATGGATGAAGACGATCTCTTCGTGACGGAACAGGCTCAAACATCTCTGGACCATCTGCCAGACGTTGCTGAACAGCATTTTACACGTCGTCTATAAGCCTGTTTGCGGCATCGTTATTTTTCTGCATTGATCTTTCTCCGGAGCGATCCGAAAACCTCATCACGACTCAGCCTTTTGTCTGTCGAAGCAGCTGCGCTGTCTGCGACATCCATTATATATTCCTCTGGTTCCGTCAAGCGGGAATATGCGTCAATACTTAGAACAACCATTGTCCCGTAGCCATTTTTTGTCAGATATACAGGATCTCCGGTCTGAACTATCCTTTCAATATCAGTAAATTTATTTCTTAAGTCGGATACTGGTCTTATCTGTACCATGATTGCGCCTCTCATAATATTATCATGATTCTATCATTATTATGATTCGAGCAGCAAATCCTTTATATTTCAATACCATCTTTCAATGAAAAGAGCCTACGGGAAGCGATCCTATAGACTCATACAAGATTTTCGTGAAATAAATTATTCCATACCACATTAAGGACATGACGGGACAAATTCTGAGAATTTTTTCTCGTTACTGAAGAATCTGCTATTTATTTCCGTTGTCTTTATTTTCTGAATCAACATCCTTTTCTGAATTAATTGCCTCCATATATCCAGCCGTGATAATACCAGCAGGCAGCGCAACAATGGCTATCCCAAGAATAGATGAGAGCATAGTGATAATTCTCCCGGCAGTTGTTGTAGGATATATATCGCCATATCCGACTGTAGTCAGTGAAACCGTCGCCCAGTATACGGCGTCAAAAAACGTTTCAAACGAGTCCCCCTCGACATTAAACACAACAAGAGCCGATACAAGTATGTATCCAATCGCAAGCGTACATACTGCAAGTAGAGCATTTTTTGAGTTCTTTATAACATTAATTATGATCTCAAAACTCTTGGAATAACGGAACGCCTTGAACACGCGGAAGACTCGAAACGTCCGAAATATTCTGAACAATCTTAGGAGCTTAAACCCGCTACTCAGTATCGATAAGCCAGGAAGTATGGAGACTAAGTCTATAATAGCCCATATTGTGAATGGATATCGGATGAATGCTATGGCACCACGCTGTTTAAGCTTATAATCAGCTGTTAACAGGCGCAAAATGTAATCGATAATGAATAATACTGTTGTAACAATATCGGTGTAATAAAATAAACGGAATGTTTCCTTAAACGCTAGAGGCACTATGCTTACAATGATGGCTACAAGCATAAGAACATCATAGCCAAAGCTTACTCGATCATTATCCTGTGATACTTCGATTATTTCAAATATTCGCCTTCTCATGATTTGCCTTTAACTTGTTCGAATTGTTCTCGACAGAATACGCTTCTGATAATCTCATTATATATTATCAGATTATAACCATAGTGTCATAGGCATATAAGGGTGTCTTTAGTTGATACCGGGTACTTGTCATTTGTATGATTTGCATTACATGATGAATCGTCATAGTATTATTTTGTTATGCATGGTTTTATTCATGACACAAGGTGCTTCATACTAATCTTTGCTTGAGGAGGCTGTCAAAATATGAAAAAGGCGACTGGAAAAAAATCCTTGTTCATAATTTCCTTTATCATGCTCATCTTGGTTTTAGGCACCTCTTGCAGTGGTAGCGACTTAGACTCTGATGCTTCTGAGGCGCCCACCGAAGAAGAGCTTGAAGCATTTAGTATTTCCATCGACGAGGAAAGTGAACCTACCACAGAAGAATATTCAGAGACAGCTGTTGAAGAATACGTAGAACCTCCAGTGGAAGCAGAAGACATTCCGGAAGAAGTTGACGAAGTTGCAGACGAATCAGGGGCAGAAAAAGAGGATGATACCTCAGATGAAAACGGCTATACCTTTACTGAGATGGCTACTGTAATGTATGCGTCTTCCGGATTGAATGTGAGAGATATCCCGGACCAATCAGGGAATAGTCTGGGAAAACTAAAAGATAATGAAGAATTGTCTGTAACCGGGCAATGTAATGAAACTGGCTGGTATAGAATCGACTATTCCGGCGGTATTGGATATGTAAGCAATGACTTCGTGAGCAAGGAAAAGAAAGAAGTTGCCGCAGAGAAGTCAACCGTAGCTGACACCGCTACAGTTGGTGCTGATACCGCTACTACTGGTGCTGTTGCCGCTGGTTCTGCCGGAACTGTAGCCGCAACAACCGACGCCGCTTCTGATTCATCTGGGGGAGCCGGCTCAGGAAATGGCAGCAATTTTGACACATATAATAATACTGAACAGCAGCAAACGTCAGCTTCTTACGTACTAAATACGAACACAAAAAAATTTCACGTTCCTAGTTGTGCCTCTGTTGCAAAAATAGCCCCTCAGAATTATGCAACAGCCAATGACAGAGCTAGCATATTAGAACAAGGGTATGAACCTTGTAAAAAATGTAATCCATGATCATGAATCAAAAAGGATAGTTTGGGAATATATATCTCTCTAGGATTTACGGATTACACCTTTTACAGGGTTTATAGCCCTGTTCTATCACATCGTCTCTCGAGCCGGTATAGATGGATTTATTCTTCTCTTTCATCTGAGATACGCTGCTGCATGAAGGATAATGGAATTTGTGCGTATTGGTATTGAGGACATAAGTCGTACTGATTTGATCAATTCCAGCTGATTCGGCAACTCCAGCATCAGTGATTGCTGAATCAGCAGAGAAATCTGTATCTCCCGTATATGCATCTTGTGTCTTATCTGTTGACTTTTGCCCTAAGCCCGCACCTGCTAATGTGTCTGCGTCATTATTCTTCTTCACAGAGAAGGAAACCGTCTTTCCATCACTTATGCAGGTGATGTCACCCTGCATATCTGTTCGATAGGTCTTTACATCCGCGTCTCTTAAACGGCTCAGCACATTTTCTGTAGGATGGCCGTATTGATTATCACTTCCAACAGATATGACTGCATATTGTGGAGAAACTTCTCGGATAAATCTGTAACCGCTTGAACTATTACTGCCATGATGAGCTACTTTCAGTACTGTGCTCTGAATCGTCTGCCCGGAGCTTAATATAGAGTTCTCTTCTTCTGTTTCTGCATCACCAGTCAAAAGAAATGAGGTGTTGCCATATACGATCCGCAGGACTACGGAGTTATTATTGGATTCGGATGACAGGTTTCTCGGACCTAGGACAGTAACGGTTGCAGAACCTATATCGAACACATCTCCTGCCTTAGGAACCGTGATAGCTACTCCCTGTTTATTCAGGTACTTCACGAAGTTCTGGAAGGTCTTAGTGTCATGCTCCAATACAGGTGAAAGTGCCACTCCAACGGAAGAATAGTTCAGCGCACCGGAAAGACCTCCTATATGATCTGCATCCGGATGAGTAGCGACCATTACATCTATATGATTTATAGAGCGATTCTTGAGTATAGTGTATATCCGGCTGGATTGTTTTGAATCCCCGCCATCTACAAGCATGTAATGCCCGTCACACTGTATCAGAGCAGCATCGCCCTGTCCTACATCTATGAAGTCGATCTGGAATGAGTTTTGATTGGTGCTTGAGGCAAAGATAGCGGTCTTTGCAGCCGTAACAGATGTCAGAATAACCAGTGTAAGAAAAAAGACAAGGAATCTTTGTATTAATCTATTAATACGTTTATGTTCCATTTGTTCCCCTCTTCAAGAAACGAAATTCCATGTATATATTATACCTGCGCCGAATCAAGAACAAGTGGCTACCCTATCTACGATGTGTTTGATTTAATCCAAACAGTGACCGCAGCGTGAATAACCTTGCGATTCCAGTTCTTCCAAGGATAGATTTGAGGTGGTGTAATTATCAGGTTTTATACTTGGAACATCTGAGCACGATGGAACGTGAATTTTCTTGGATTCCTTATTTAATACCCATTTATCGGATGTGTTTTGCTGCTCGGGATTATAATACGTATCAAACCCGTATGAACCATCGTCCGAGCTGCTCCCTGTAGCAGATGAAGAGGATGCAGATCCGGATGATTTTGAAGGAGTTGTTGTTCCGTTATCACTTTGATTTTGTCTGGCAGTGCCTGAACCTGTATCCTTTTGTCCGGACGCAGGATTGCTGGTTATTACAGCATCAGGCTCCTTTGTTGTAACAGAATCAAGCGTGGGGGTCACTGTAGTAACATAGTGTTTGCTGTATGATCTGTACTTCTGGGTGACCATCTGTCCGCGTGGTTTGTAGGAGGCAGGTGCATCACCGACATACTGGCTGCTGCTTTCCGAACTTTCCGTCGCGGCCTCATTTTCTGAGACGGAGGAAAGCAGAGAGTTGGCAGCTGCAATGCTTTCCGCCAGCTCCTGTCTGGTCTGCTGTGATTCCATTATTATATCCGCCGGTTGTGTGCTTTCTTCAGAAGGCGCAGTAGAGGAAGCATCCGTTTCTTTGCTTCCGCAGGCGGTGATAAGGAAAATGCTCAGGATTATGATTATTGGTAATATGTGTTTTGCTCTTTTCATTGCCTTATTTCATCAATTGATTTTATTTGCCTGATATTATAGCAGATTTTGTCGATCATGGGGACGGAAATAAGTCATTGAGAACCGTCCCGCTGACTTATCTGTTGACTTATATTAGTCAGTGAGAACCGTCCCCGTTGACTTGCCGGTGACTTGTTTGATTGATTATTCTCATTATATATCATAGAATACCTGCCATAGATTATAAAAATCATGAAGGGGGATCGTGTTTTGAAAAATATGTTTGTAAGACGGTCAGCATTGATGTTAAGCGTTGCTTTTGCTTCTTTTGTGCTGCTCACAGGATGCGGTAAAGAAGAGAAAAAACTGTCGTTTGAACTTGGCGACATGCCGGAAGTTGCGCAGGATTCCGATACGGACATCGATATTGATGCGCTTAATGAAGCGGCGGATGCGATAAAGGATCTTGATCTGAGTCAGGACAATTCAGACTATGATGCAGATTCAGGGAATACAAAGGAAGCTGAAGATGAGAAGCAGGCTGAGGGAGAACTGACTGAATACAGTTATACGGATGTAGTAAGAGACGGTAATGATATCACTGTGACCCCTAACGGGGGATTGAACGCGTCCACCGAATTATATGACGGAAAGGATCTGGGCGGATTTCTTGATTACGTGGATGATTCTGTTCTTGAAAAGGGCCGTACGATCAACAGGGATCTGTTTTATGATCTCCTTGCGACGATGCTCGTGGACAAGGATCTGAGTTCTGATTTTGATCAGATAGAGAAGAATATGCTCATGGCACTTGCCGTTGCTAATAATTTTCATGATGTGGATATTGAGATCCTGGACTGTGAACTGGACGCGGACAATGCAGCGGAATACCGGTACAATGTCAATGCATTCGGAACCGATGATACGTGGATCGTCAACTACGGAGACCGCACGGTCTACATGAATGACGGCGCGACCGAATATCATTCTGATATGTTCGAGGATAAATATCTTGCGGTCTGGATGGTCGCCATTGAAGAATACTATCTGGAGTAAGTAAGACAAAAGAACCGTCCCTCTGTCTTCTGTGGAATACAGTGATATGTATAACGCGCGACTTTGCCTTGCGCATTCGAAGACAGCAGACCTTACGCTTATGCTGAATACTGATGGGAGCCTTGATATTGATTTATCGGGCATATGATGCTAGAATAAAAATCGAATAAAGCAAGGAAACAAGGGCGTTTCATCCGTTTTGGGTGGAACGCCGTTTTGCATTTATGGGGGTATTATCATGGCGGCATTTGACAGAGTAAAAAGCGGGATCCCGGGGATGGATGAAGCGCTTGATAACATCAGACTAGGGGATAACGTAGTGTGGCGTGTCTCCGAACTATCACAGTTCAAACTTTTCATGGAGCCATATATTGAACAGGCGATCGAGGATGAGAGAAACATCATTTATTTCCGATTTGCCAGTCATGAACCGCTTCTTCCCGACCGTCCGGAGATCAAAAAGGTAACGGTCCCGCTTTCCCACAGATTTGAAAACTTCACTGTGGATATCCATAACGTGATAGAAGAGGCAGGAAAGGACGCCTTCTATGTCTTTGACTGTCTGTCCGAACTTCAGACAGCGTGGGCCACAGACCTGATGATGGGCAATTTCTTCCGCGTAACCTGTCCGTTTCTTTTCATTCTTGATACAGTGGCATTTTTCCCGATCATAAGGGGAAAGCATTCCGTTCAGGCGGTAAATAAGATCCTCAATACCACCCAGCTTTTCTTTGATGTGTATTCTGATAATAAAAACATATATGTCCGTCCGGAGAAGGTATGGAACAGGAACTCCGATACAATGTTTTTGCCTCATACATACGACCCTGAAACAGGCGAGTTCAGACCGATCCTTGACGGGGTAAAGTCAAGCAGATTCTATCAGACACTGGGGCAGGCACAGAGGTCTGCCGAGGAGCAGTATTCGGATTCCTGGGACAGATATTTTAACAGGGTAAAGCTGCTCAGGGAAAACGGTATGGATATTACCGACGACTGCTACCGTATGTGCGACATCATGATGACAAGAGATGACAAGATGCGTCAGATGGTAAAGAAACACTTTACGCCGGAGGATTATTTTGCAGTAAGGGATCACATGGTAGGAACGGGCATGATAGGAGGCAAGGCATGCGGGATGCTTCTTGCAAGGGCGATCATCAGGAATAAAGAGCCTGATATCAGCGAGGTACTTGAGCCGCACGATTCTTTCTATGTCGGATCCGATCTGTATTACACCTATATCGTTGATAACAACCTGTGGGATACGAGGATAAAGCAAAGAACCGAGGACGGATATTTTGAGCTCGCACAGGAATTTGCTGACAAGATAATGGAGGGAAAGTTTTCCGATGTCATGAAGGATCAGTTTGTCAGGATCATCGAATACTACGGGCAGGATCCGTATATCATCCGTTCGAGCTCCATCTTAGAGGACGGATTCGGTAATGCATTCGCCGGAAAATACGAATCGGTATTCTGTGTGAACAGGGGCAGTCTGGAAGAGAGGCTCGATGAATTCGAGCATGCGATCAAAGTGGTATATGCAAGCTCCATGAGTCTCTCCGCACTTGATTACCGTAAGAGACGCGGGCTTGATAAGCGAGACGAGCAGATGGCGCTTCTTATCCAGCGTGTGTCAGGCTCTTATTATGGATCAAACTATATGCCCTGTGCAGCGGGCGTCGGCTATTCGTACAGTCCTTACCGGATAATGAAAGATTCCGATCCGACGGCGGGAATGCTGAGACTTGTAATGGGCCTTGGAACTTCGGCTGTAGACAGAACGGAAGGTTCGTACCCGAGGATCGTGAACCTTGATATGCCCGAAAAAACATCATATTCTTCTTCGGCCGATAAGCATAAGTTTTCACAGGGCAAGGCTGAGGTCATCAACATGACTGACAAGACACTTAAGAAACTGTCTCTTGAGGATATAGCATCTGATATCCCGAACTATCTCGACAGGATACTTTTTGAACATGATAATGATGCGGAATCAAGGCTACGCGAGATGGGGCGGCAGCGTGATGTGAAATTCATTTCCTGCAAGGGACTGGTTGAAAACAGCACCCTCATGGAACAGATGAAACGAATGCTCCACTGTATCCAGGAAGAGTATGAATATCCTGTCGATACTGAATTTACGATAAATATCTCCGAGAGCGGTGAATACTCAGTGGATCTTCTGCAATGCCGTCCGCTGCAGGTCCAGAAGGGGAAATCAGGGACTGTCATCCCGCCCGATGTACCGGAGGAAAACATCCTGCTGGAGAGCAAAGGATCATCAATGGGAATGTGCAAGGCGACAGATCTCGATATCGTAGTATATGTAGACCCGGTTAAATACTACAACATGCCCTACAAGGAAAAGGATCTGGTGGCAAAACTGATCGGAAAGATCAACTGGCATTACCGTGATATGGGCAAACACATGATGCTGATCGTACCGGGAAGGGTTGGGACAACATCGCCGGAACTGGGAGTGCCTACGGCGTTTTCCGATATCAGCGCATATGAGATCATATGTGAGACGGAGGAATCAAAGGCCGGCTACAATCCGGAACTGTCATACGGCAGCCATATCTTCCAGGATCTTGTCGAAGCGGAGATCCTGTATACCGCTGTATTCAACAACGAGAAGACCATACATTTCTCGCCGGAGAAGCTGGAGACTTCAAAGGATGTCGTCCTGGAATTTGAACAAAAGGAAACGCTTTCTGACATAGTTCATGTATATGATGTGAGCAACAGGAAGTGTATGGTGTATAATGATGTTGCAAACGAGCATCTGATGATCACATGCTGATCAAGACAGGGGGACGGTTCTTTTGTCTTTGATGATCAATTATCAATGGACGGATGGAAATAGTAAAGATTTCCGGATGTTTTATCAGAAAACTGAGGATTATTACAGCGAGATCGTTGGTGGACTTGATAAAAGAAAGGGCTTTGTACCGTATAACGCTTCTTCTGCTATCGATCATGTGCTCATTGCGTATGACGGGGACAAAGCTGTAGCCTGCGCAGGTTTAAAACGTTATTCTGAGCGGGATGCCGAGATCAAACGAGTCTGGGTCGAACCAGAATACCGTGGACAACACATGGCCCGGGATATGATGAAGCAACTTGAAGACAAGGCTCGTAAAGAAGGATATAAACGGCTGATCCTGCAAACGAGAGAGATCATGACCGATGCGGTAGGATTGTATGAAAAGATCGGATACAGACGGATAGAAAACTACTTTCCGTATGACACGCTGATCGGGGCAATTTGTTATGCAAGAGAACTGTAGGATCTGAGACGGCGCTTTGTAAAATGGACCACTAACCCCGTCCCCTAGGACCATTAGCTAAAGGAATTGGTGATATATGCTCTGATCGTATTTGCCCATATATCATAGGCCTTGTTCGTAAGATGCACACTTCCGTCCGATGAAAGACCAGCTGCAAGATAACCCGTTTCATCCATCATCGGTGTCGCGATATCCACGTAATTCATATTAGGAAACTGATCGCAGTAGCTCTTCATATATCCATTAAACGTTGTGACCTTCGCATTGTTGACGTTGCTGCCCGGCCTTGTCGGGGGACAGCTTTCTATAAATATCGTGACTTGCGGGTTTTCCGCAAGTATCTCGTTCAGATATTCCTGGTATTTAGCATATGCGTTTTCGGCACTCGCGTTGCCGACAAGCTCGTTCGTTCCCATGCATATGAACGCGTAATGAGCATCGCATTGCTTTATAGCATCCTTGGCTCTCATGGGTGTCCCGTTATATCTCGGAAGATATTTTGACAAGCTATTTTTATCTGCATGAAAAGAATAACTTACTCTTGTCAACATCGTGGCATTTCCGAGAGGGACTTTTCCATTGGCGTTGTTATACATAGTAAGGCCTTCTCCGACCGAATTCCCGATAAATACAGACTGTGACAGGAACGCATCGACCGGATCGAATACAGTCGCAGAAACAGCAGGTATTTCCGACGCGACGGCAACATCCGTAAATTGCATGATCATAGAAGCAACAAGCACTAATGCGGCTGCGATACGGACCATTCTGTAGTTTATTCTTCTTTCAAAGCTCATTTAGGCCTCTCAAACATTCCCGGGAAAACTATCGTATATTAGAATGTTATTCTATCCTTCCTTGATCTTCATTTCAACAGCTTTTTTTATAAAGGACAAAGGTTTTGTAGTTTTGGAAGAAATAGTTATCTTCATTATGGCCTGTTATGCTATAATCCGATTATCTTTCCGTAGAATGCTTAAGGAAGGAGGGTAAACATGTCAGAGATCAAAAGAATAGAAGTAGATGAATATTGGGCAGACTCCACGATCATAGAAGCAGGCGAGTATGTCTTTGTGGGTTAATGTATGGGAAAGGAAAGCGTATACATCCTTTTGGAACAAAAACTATTTACAGAATTAAGGACATTGTATTCCCTGAACTGGGGTAAGAGTAATGTCATTCGTATCCGTATCCGTATGAGGGATCTTGTTGAACCGGATCATATTCGATATGCGGTTGACACAACCATGGAACGGTATCCCTATTTTTGTGTGGAGCTTAAAAAGGCGGAAGAATACTACTTTGCTCAAAATGATCGTCCGGTCGTGATAACGAATTCCCTGTCCGGAGTTGACTTGAATACAGCGGAGTCAAACTACCATTTTATTTCATTTTCCTGGAAGGATAACTGGATCATCATGGACATATCCCATGCGCTCACAGATGGCACGGGAGCTTATGAGGTCATACGGACTTTCCTGTATTATTATGTGTCTTCTCGTTATGGGGTAAAACTGGCAGAGGAAGGCATCCGTCTGGCAGATGATGATATCAGCATTGAGGAATGGGAAGACCCTGTACTCAAAGCGCAGAATCTGCCGATCCCACAGAGAACAGAAATGTCAAAAGCCTTGAATGTAGTCAGTGCCGCCGGATTAGAAGATGATAAGATGCCCACTGTTTATAGTATTGCTATCTCGGAAGACGAGTTCATGCGATTCAACATACAAAATGATGGAAGTCCTGCCACGATGGTTTCTCTTTTCCTGAGCCGGACGATCGCAAAACTCTTTCCTGATCGCGAGGATGTTATCCGGATCGCAATGACTGTGAATCAACGCAAGGCCCTGAAAGCACCTTTGGCGCATCAGACTCTGGTAGGCGGTGTGATGCTGGAATATAAGGAGAAGATGCGAAACTGGTCATTGGATCGACAGGCAACCGCATACCGCGGCATGGTCTTTGCACAGACTATGGATGAGGCTGTTCTTGCCGGTGTAGCCAGCCAAAAGGGTATTGATCAGATGATCCTCTCAAAACAGGATGATCAGGAGCGGATGGCCGTAGCACAGATGATCGAAGGAATGGCGGAAAAGATACTTACCGCTACAGTAAGCTATGTGGGAAAAGCAAACTACAAAGATGCAGAAAAGTATATCCGTGATTTCCGTACATGGACAAGCGCCACGGGTAATTACATTTTGATCGAAATAGCCGCTGTGAATGGGAAGTTTTCTTTGGATTTCATTCAGCCATTCAGATCACCTCTCTATGTGAATGCTTTTCTAAAAGAACTTGAAGAGAATGGTATAACTTATGACCTCCAGGACGTGGTAAAACTGGATATGCCGGATATCAAGCTGCCGTGGAGGTAAATGAACGCATTTCGAAACTGACAGATAGGATTTTCAGGTATCTACAATGTATGAAATACACAATGGATCTTAGAGATTTTGATAATAAATGCGTGAGGCTCACCGATGCTTCAGGTGCTGTATATGAGGTAACCGCGTCGTATTATGACAGAGAATACGTTTTCCACGAATACGGCTGCGATCAGGAGGCTTTGTGTCTGACCCCGATCTTATTTTATAAAAATGATATATCAAGCGTAATAGACTTGGAAAACACGAACGGATCCTTCGGGCATTATTCTGAAAAATACGGTCTTCTTGAAAGAGAGTGTCTGGACGGGGGTACTGACCTCATAGAAGAGGTTTTTGATTCGAATGACGATGACCGGATACTCAGTAAGACAGGGGGACGGTACTTTTGTCCTGACCGGTTCCGATCAAAGAACCGTAACCGTGATTGATATTATGATCGAACACAATGTTACAATCAACGGCATCGATGTCAATGCCCGTTATACAGAAGAAAATGTAAGAGAGATCTTTCTGCCTCTGCTCAGTACTCTGACTGAGCTTCATCGGAGCAAAGGCAGGAGGATCCTTGCGATGCTCGCGGCGCCTCCCGGAGCCGGGAAAAGCACGCTTCTCAGCTTTCTCGAGTGCCTTTCGAAAGAGCACAAAGAAGTCGAGAGCATTCAGACCATCGGGATGGACGGCTTTCACAGGAGGCAGGAATATCTTCTGACTCACGAGACAGTTAGAGACGGAAAGAAGATCCCTATGGTGGATGTGAAGGGATCACCCGAGACCTTTGATCTTGAAAAGCTAAAAAACGGGATAAAGAAAATCACTGCGGGAGAGAATTGCGGCTGGCCTGTGTATGACAGGCATCTTCATAACCCGGTCGAGGATGCCGTACAGGTGACAGGCGAGATAGTCCTCCTTGAGGGCAATTATCTTTTGCTCGATAGTGAGGGATGGAGAGAGCTGTCGGAATACGCAGATCATACCATCTTTATCAGGGCTGAAGAGCAATTATTGAAGGAACGTCTTGTAGCGAGGCGGGTTGCGAGCGGCCATCCGGCAGATGAAGCGGAAGGTTTTGTGGAATACAGTGATATGTATAATGCCAGACTTTGTCTTGATCATTCGAAGAGTGCAGACCTTACGCTGTTCCTGAAGCCTGATGACAGTTACGAAATGAAAGTCAAGTAAGTCAACGGAGCGAGTGTCAGGGGGAACCGTCCCCGTTGACTTATAAAAGGAGAAGAGAAATGATATATTTCCGTTCGGATTACAGTCAGGGCGCTCACCCCAAAGTAATGGAAGCCCTTATGAAGACTAACATGGAGCACACAGACGGCTATGGACTTGATGTGCACTGTGAAAGGGCGGCGCAGATGATAAAAGAGCTCACGGGGATCAGCGATTGTGATGTGCACATGATGGTCGGCGGTACGCCCTGTAATGTCACGGTCATTGCGGCGAGCCTCAGACCTTATGAATCCGTGATCGCAGTAAGAAGCAGTCATGTGTATGTCCATGAGACCGGAGGCGTGGAAGCGACCGGACACCGTATCGTTGCAATGGATGGAGTGAACGGCAAGCTTACTCCGGAACTTATCGATCGCGCATGGGATGAATATGAAGACGAACACACACTCCTGCCGCGAATGGTTTATATTTCCCAGCCGACAGAGATCGGCTCAATATACAGCAGGGCTGAGATGACGGCGATCGCTGACAAGTGTAAAGAAAAGAACATGCTCCTGTACGTTGACGGAGCAAGGCTTGGGGCTGCTCTTACCTGTAATGAGAACGATCTTACGATCGAAGAACTGGCCGGGCTCTGTGATGCATTTTATATAGGCGGGACAAAGAACGGAGCGCTGTTCGGAGAGGCGCTTGTGATAAGAAACGCTAAGATGAATGATCATTTCCGGCATATGATGAAGAGGCAGGGCGGGCTTCTTGCAAAGGGGCGGCTCATCGGTGTGCAGTTTGAAGCGCTCCTTGAAGGCGGGAAAGAAAGTCTTTATTTTGAAATGGCTTCTCATGCGAACAAGATGGCGGACATACTCCGAAGCGGGCTTATTGAAATGGGTGTTGAGTTTTACAGTGATTCGCCGACCAATCAGATTTTTCCTGTGTTTCCGGTGAAGGTTGTCCGGGAGCTCGAGAAGGATTTCTTTTTCTACGAATGGGCTCCGGAAAAGGATGGCATGATCCCGATACGCCTTGTGACGGCGTGGGGAACAGAAGAAGATGATGTCAGGGCGTTTCTTTCGAGGACCGGGAAACTATTGTAAGTCATTGAGAACCGTCCCCGTTGACTTCCATTGGCTTCTTTTCTTGCCTTCCAAGCCGTCATCACTGGACAAATGTATCCTAATCGCGTAGAAACGGTCTCCGGGGTCCAATTCCCACTTGATCCGACACGGCTTCACGGGACAATTGTACCTTTATCACGTAGAAAGCGGCCTCCAAGGTACAAAAAACGATACTGCCCATATAATGGTGTAAATTCAATTGAATATAAAAAGAGCCAAAGCTCTGCCTTTCAGTTAAAATGAAGTTACCACACAACACTTTTAGAAAGGATAAGAACTATGGCTCAACTTCATTTTACATTGGATTATGACTTTTTTGTAGGACTATTTACAGACTCTAAGGACGAGGCTTTTGGTAAGCTGATGGAGGTCATGCTCAATCAAGTCCTTAAGGCTGAATCATCACAGCAGCTCAATGCTGATAACTACGAGCGTTCTGACGAACGCCTTGATTATCGAAACGGTACCAGAGAACGCTCTCTTACCACGCGTATTGGCAAGATTGAACTACAGGTCCCCAGACA
>JHYK01000034.1 GCA_000621405.1 Lachnospiraceae bacterium AC3007 | reverse complement strand
TAACTATCATGGCTTTGCCTTCTAAATATAGAATAGCTCTTCGTACCAGCAACATACTCGAACGAGAAAACAGAGAGATACGAAGGCGTGAAAAGGTCATTCAGATCTTCCCAAATACGGACTCTATTATCCGCCTGATAGGTGCAGTACTGATGGATGATCATAACAGCTGGAGCAATGGCCAAAGGCTGTTTGATATGAAGGAATACTATGACAAACAAGGCATCATCAAACATAAGCTTCAAAACTCATATGTAGCTTAAACACATACATTTAACTGGAAGGATGAATTTACACACAATTATGGACTTGACTAAGAATGGTTCATATTTTTTCAAAAAATTTTGAAAAAAGTGAGTAAAATCGAAAAATTCTGCATTATATATAGTGAATGGGTAATTCAGAGTCGAAAGAGGCGACAAATGAGAAGTATTGAAGACCAGATATCTGAGATCAGGCGGCGAAAATCATTATATACCACAAAGAAGCAGGTCCGCAGGTTATCTTATCTTGCAACAGTTATGGGTCTATTGCTTATAGCGGTATTGATACTTGCCCCCGGCGTGAAGGGAACAGTCGGCTTGACCGGCTCGCATCTGGGAGCAACCATCTTAGGGCCGGAAGCAGGCGGATATGTCATTGTGGCGCTTCTTTCATTCGCACTGGGGATCCTGATAACGATAATCACACAGAAATACAGGAACACAAACAATTTATATGGGGCTGACGTCCCGGGAGGAGAGAAAGAGAAATGAAAAACAGACAGATGCTTAAGAAAATGTCCGTAAAGTGTGCAGCTGCGATCCTGGCTGCAGGCCTGATGATGTCATCCGCTGGAAATATGGTGGGGGTGGCAGGAGCCTGTTCTGTAGCGGTTTATGCGAGTGAGCTGGAGGATTCGGGCGAAGGCGGTTCCGGATCAGGAAATCAGAGCGGAGAAGATGACCAGAGCGGAGGGGATAATCAGAGCGGAGGAGATGACCAGACCGGCGGGGACGAGGAATCCGGCAGCGACACGACCTTAGACGAGGAAGAAGACCCGCAGGGTGATAGTACACCTTCAGTAGGAGGAATGAGGACCATGAGTCCGGCTCCCCCGGCGAATGAGGGAGAAGGAGGAGGCCCGTCTCTGGGGAATGGGGAGGATCCTTATTATACCGAAACGAATACCGAGCATCTGGAAGAGAACCCCTCAGGCCATACGATCGGAATTAACAATGGAATTATAGATACAAATAACGGAACTATAGGAGATGCCAGTATCAACGAGGAAACCGGGGAATATGTTATTGATCATGATACCGGAAATTATCATATTATCCATGACAACAATGGAACGGTATATTATAACGGCGGAGATATCAAATGGAATAATTCCGAAGGACTTGTCGTTGAAAACGGTGGCCTGGTCAGAGCTAACCAAGGAACGATCAAGGTGAATCTTTCCACAACAAACCCCGTTTCAAATTATGGTACGATAGAAAAGAACATGGAAGGCGCACAGGTCAATAATCAAGGGGGGGGGAAGGGTAGAAGAAAATTCAGGTGTAGTATATAACTATGATGGCACCGTCGGCACGAATACTGCTACCGGAACGGTGTATTTCAATGTCACTATTAATTCTACTAAAAATGCATTCTATAGACAATCCGGCCTTTCAAAAGGTGAATGGCTCGGACAGACAGGCAGCACGCAGGGCACGGCGACGCTGATCTTCACTCCGGTGGAGGGATATGAGATCGTAAGCATTTCGGGATGGGACCAAAACATTTCCGTGGAGAACGGAGTATGGACGGTTGGCCTTACCAGCGGTGCAAACATATCGATCCAGGTGAATGTTGTCGAAAAGAAGCCGGAACCGGAGAAAGGCGGATCTGAGAATAATGAAGGTGGCAACGGCTCTTCGTCAGAAGGCAACCAGAGCAGCCAGCCTCTGGATGCAGAAACTCTTAATAGGATAGACTCTGGAATCTGGAATGGCACAGCGATCATTCTGGATAACGGTGTTTCCGTAACCTTGGATCAGATGGTTGCTGCTTCCTGTGCCGGTATCAAATCGTCAGTATTAACACAGGAAGAGATACAAAAGTTATACAAAGCTATATTCTTAAAGTGCATAATGACCGGAATAGAAGGTAGTGTGTCGAACAGCCGGTACATGGCTGACACGGTAATTTATGAGTTAAACTATTATTTGCAGAAAGCTATGGAGAATATACCGTCCTATTATACTGAAGCACATATGGAAAAGTATCGAACGACATATGTTGATACTTTTCTGAGTGGCTTTGGAAAAGTGAAAGCGATGACAGTAGCAGGGTTATTAGAACTTACCGTCAACGCTAAGAAAGCGGCGGCGGCTACCCTGAGGAAAGGCATTTATCAAAGGACTGCCAACGATATGGACGACAACCCGGAAGGATCACCTGCAGCAAAGACAGTAAAAGGGTTATTAGAACCTGCCGTCAACGCTGAGAAAGCACCGGCGGCAGCAAACAGTGTTACTGTACAAACCGTCAATCCCACAGTCTACGCGGTAACATTGGGATCGGCTTCTTCTCCCGCATCCGCAACAGGTAATGCGGCAGGTATTCCTGCAGACAATGCACAGCAGCAGGGGGATCCGGACGCAGCAGCTGCTCAGGGGGCTGCCCAGGCACAGCAGGCAATGCAGGACGCGAGCGCACTTGCTAACGGACAATAGAACAAAAACAACTGTATAATGTTTAAAGGGCTGTTCTGAGCAGCCCTTTCTTTATTTCATCTAATTCATTCGCGGTAAATTGTTCTTCATGTTTACTGCATCATAAGAAAATCAGAAACGCTGATTATTCGTGGATCTGTAACAGATGATTCCAAGAAGTCCTTGTCTCCGGTAAGGCCATTTCTCGCGAAACTTTCGATGCAGTTCATCTATGACGTAATCACAAGTTACCGGTTGGTATGGTGAGATCAGAGCTTTCAAGAGTGCGGCACGGACATTTTTAGGAATTGTAACCTGCCCCTTGGACATTACTCTTGCGTCATTTATTCCCTTTTGTGATTTTCGCAGACAAAAAACACCCCGCGGAGAATTAGTATCTCCACGAGATGTTTTTCGTCACCTATAGGTTCTTATTCTTCTATATGCAGCCCGTCTCTGCCGTGATCTTTAACATAATACAGTGCTTTGTCCGCTGAACCTAAGATCTCCAGAAATGTCTTACCGTGATCTGGGAACAAAGCTGCCCCGATGGAAAGGCGTACTTCTTTGGCATAAACCTCGCCTTTTATCCTCTCCTTAAGGGCACTGCGCAGTTCTTCTCCAAGCGTTACCACATTATCCCTGCTGTTCACGTTCTTCATAAGGACCAGGAATTCATCCCCGCCAAACCTACCGCAGATGTCCATTCCCTTAAAGGTGTCGCGAATGACACTTCCGATCTGTTCAAGCACCTTATCGCCTGTGGTGTGTCCGTATGTATCATTTATATTCTTAAACTTGTCGGCATCGATAAGCATGAGCGCAAAGGTTTCGTTCTCTTTGGCCTTGTGCAGTGATGCACGGATCATATCCTCGCACGTAGCCTTGTTGTACAGCCCGGTCAGACGGTCCAGTTTGGATCTCTCTTCCAATTCCATCTTCAACAGTTGCTGTTCAGTGACATCATTAATAAGCCCGATGATCCCGCTCACATTCCCGTTATTGTCAAAAACGGGACGTTTTATAAGCTCAAGATACTCCGTCTTCCCGTCGGATTTTTCTTCAATTATATAGTTAGTGCCCTCACCGGTTTTTATTATACGTTGATCAGCTTCAAATGCCAGCCGTGCATTTTCTTTGTCCTTTCTTATGTCAATATCTGTCTTGCCCCTGATGGTCCACTCGCGGTCTTCGGCATCATTGAGATGATGCCAGTAATGGGTTGCAAAGACATATCTTCCCAATGAATCCTTAAGATAGATATTGGACGGAAGCTGTTTCAACATATTCTCAATCTCGGCAAACGTAGCCGAATCCTTGCTTCGGATAGCATTGTTAACCCTTAATCTTACAAGTTCGTCTTCTTCGGGAAGAACAATATAGTCACTTATACCCTCCTTAATACAGGCCAGCATATCTTCTCTTGAATGCTCCAATGTCAGCACGACCGTCGGGACGGAAACAAATCTCATATCGCTTTTCATTTTTTTATGCATGTCAAAGTTATACTCGATACCTCTTTTGGCATCTACAACAATACATGCCAGATGTTCCCTCGGACCCATGACCATCTCGATCATTTCATCCGTATCATGCGCTATCACGGTATCGTATATTTCCGACATAATCTCGGTAAAATGATCATATTCCGGGCAACCCGGAAGTCTTATGATCATCTGTGGATTATAAACATTTCTTGATTTCTTGTCTTCGATAGACATGCTAAGATACAGCTCCTTGTTCTAATATTTCAAAGTTAATTATATCAGTCAGACCGGATATTCTCCGGCCTCCAGGCGTTTTTCAAATTCCTCCAGGGGAAGAGGCCTGTCAAAATAGTAACCTTGAGCATATTCACAGGAATTGTCACGGAGGATCTGAACCTGCTCCACAGTCTCAACGCCTTCGGTAAGACACTCAAGTCCCATATCACAAGCCATCGCTGTTATATGCTTATAAAGAACTGTGGAGAGATCTTTTTCGTCAGTTAATGCTGTCGGAAGAAGACTCCTGTCAATCTTCATCACATTCCATGGCAGGTCTTTGAGAAGGTTTAAAGATGAATAGCCTATGCCAAAATCATCGATGGACGTATGTATTCCAATCTCCTTCAGACCTTCGACCAGCTTCTTGAGTTTGTGATAATCACCTTCCGTAGTTGTTTCAGTAAGCTCTATTTCTATGTATTCATAGGGAACATCATAGCGGTTTATTATAGCTACTATATTATCCAAAAGCTTCGGATCAGTCAGGTGCTTTCGGGAAAAGTTAATGGATATTCTAACCACTCTCTTCCCTTCATCCAGCCATTTCCTGATATTCCTGCAGACAAAATCCAGCATATAGAAATCCAAGCGGAATATATCCGTACTCCTCTCAAGTATGGGAATGAACTCCATAGGCGGTATCATCTTCCCATCCCTGATCCACCGGCAGAGAGCTTCTGCACCCGTGATTTTGCCTGTTTCAACGTTTACCTTCGGCTGGTAATACGCCTGGAACTCACTATTCTTAAGAGCTTCCTCATAATCTCTGCGGACTCTTGCCGCATGCTCTTTATCCTCGAGACTCTTCATGCTTGCATATACAAAATCGGTTTCATCAGAAACTTTAGCCGCCTGGCAAGCGGGCTGTATCATCTCAACAATGTTTCCCGGTCTTTCATATACGAAATCCCCAGGGACAGTGAATATCCCGGCACATGCTGATACACTTACGCTGCCCTTAGTCCCCTGATCAAAAATTATCTCTGCCCCTTTAAGAAATGCGATAATTCTCTCCAAAAGTTCATTGGGAAATATAGCAGCAAAGTTATCTCCGCCCACACGACACACTGCTCCGCGCTCTCCGATCATATCCCTTATGGTTTCATAGTGGGTCTTCATAACTTCATTACCACCCTCGAAGCCTATGTTACGGTTTATGTCAGAGAAATCTTTAAGATTATACATGATGGCGGTAAAACCAAAAAACTCTCCTGTTTTACTCATCTTTCCAAGATGTCGGAAGAAATACGCAAAATTCGGATATCCATTGTTGTCATGATATGCAAGATTTTCAACCGCTGTCTGTAGACGGTTCCGTCCGATATAACTCATCATGGCACGGATACAAATATCAAGCTGTTGCTCTTCTTCCCGGCTTAAAGGTTCCGTACCCTTGGCGGCATACGCTGTTGCCCGGACTATGGCTCCTGTTTTTGAGATGAGTTCTTTTTTAAGCACAACTATATCAGCAGGGCCTTCATTGAAATCGCAGAGAGTCTCTCCTTCTCCGTCCTTTTCATCCATCATGCTCTTATAAAACTCGGTAACAACTTTGGTAAGACGAAAAGATCGTGCCAGCCTGCAAAGAGCATCAACCAATGCTTCTCTGGAGAAATGTTCATAGTCAACCATGGTATCGATGAGCTTAACAAACATTTCCGAAAAATCATTTTTGTAATTCAGTTCTTCATTTTTATGATTTATATCTGCCATATATTTTCACCCGAAATATCTATAAACAAAAGATTTCATAAAACGAAAAGCATGCCCTATCGAACTATTCATCCGACAGGACATGCCTGAAAATCGTCAGTATTCTATTCGCAACAAAAGAACAGTAAGCCTGTGCTGTGCTGTTAAGATTGTTATCTTGTTATACATAGCTGTCAAGCCTTTCTATAAATTCATGCTTCCTTCATTCCAACTATCCAAAAATAGCATAACAAAAAAGACGAGGTATTTCAACGAACCTCCCTTCTTTCGCCTCCCTTCTTTACTGGATTTGAGACTTTTCGAAGTGTCGGTTCAAATCCTGTCGCCTCGATAAAAAAGGTACCCTGCAGGGTACCTTTTTTGTGGGCAGCTGTTTTACAGCGGAGCATCTTGCGGATTATTAACTAGCGGATCATTATAATCTGGGGTTTCTGATGTGATCAGGGATGTGATAGATATCAGACATATCTATCTCTTCCTTTTCAGAATACAATTCCGCATAATATGCAGCTTTCTCCCTCTCTTCTCCGGTCAGTCTGGAAAAAGCCTTGCGAACCTTTGCTTTTCCGTACTTCATCGCGCACATTCCCAAATCTGAGAAAATGAACAAGGGCCACCATTTTTCATCAAACTGGTCATAGTCAAAATGTACCGGATCATCGATAAAGCTGAACATCGCATCTGAATTGCAGGATGTGTTCCAAAAGACATCCATGCTTGGTTTATAGAGTTCTATAAGGAATCGCACGGGCTCTGTGATTCCATGTTTGTATCTTACCATATTACTCTCCTTTCAATGGCAAAGCAGAACTCCGCACATCAAACCTTACTCCCCGGGGAATCATAGGACGCCGCACTGTTGCTTACAACTGATCCATGGATTTGAATGTGGACAGATCTTCAAGGAACAGTGATACTCTGATGTATCTGACAGGTGGACAGATGGGATCGTTAGTCGGTTTTTTTGACAGATGCTAAAAAATGCCCCTTTACTTCAATGCTGCATTTCTTTAAAAATATCTGATATGAAGAATAAAAATTTTACCCGCGTATTGATCGAGACAACAGTAGACAGGGGAATAAGGGATGTTACGGATGATCCCAAGAGATCACTAAGACGCCTTGCGGACATGGGCAAGCAGTTTTCTGAAGGCCGCTTCCAGAAAGCTTCCTTTGGCCATATCACCAATCTCCTGAAAAATGATGACAGCCCCTATTATCAGATGCTGGAGAACTTTCTGGCTTCCGTGGATCATCATGCGATCAAGACGTTCGGACTTAACATGGGATATGACAGCTGGACCTATGGAGCCAGACTGATACGCAGTGAGTCCGAAAAGAGAGGATATATGCTTCCCTGGGTCGTTTTGATCCATTTCGATAATGAAAAGGACGGGAGCATGAAGGCTTCCGATATCAATGACCTTGTTGATCGTCTTCAGCCGCTTGGCGTGAATACATATGTGATAATAAAAGAGAGAGGTCTTGCGTATGATCCAAAGCTGACAGACGTGATAAAGGCCCATCCCACCTGCGCTTTTTTCCTTTTTTTCAATGATGCACAGATACCCATAGCGGAAGCGGGAAGGATAAAAGAACTTGGGAATGCAGTTATTTCCGTTAATATCGCTGCGGAAGATGCGATGGCGACCTGCCGGGCATTAAAGGAGATCAGGGCGCTGTATGTAGTTCATCATATATATGAAGCATCCGAGATCAGCAGGTTTTCGGAAGAAGAGTGCGTCGAGGAATGGCTTTCATACGGGAGCGCGTTTATCTTTTTGGTACAAAAGGACAGCGATAAGGGGATCGCCGGCAAGATAGCCAGAAAGGCAAGGATGGAGCAGGAGTATCCTATCCTTATATGGGATGTATATGCTGATATCAGGCTGGTGAATGAGATGATATCGGATATGCCTTTTATCTTTGAGATTTCTTATGACGGAAGCGTCAGATATCCTGAAGATACCGGAAAGAATATACTTAAATCAGATGTAATGGATATACTGAAAGAGATCGCGCCGCCCTACCGTCCTATTCAAGAGACTTGAGCGCGATGCAGCGTAATGTCTCCTTAAGATTGGTGACAAATTCGTCAGGGGTCATCTGCATACTGCCTTCAAGCCACCTTAAGATGGAGTGGAGAAAGGCGTCTGCGAAGAATTCATAAAAGAAGTCTTTTTCGGGTCCGCCCTCAAAGATATCCTCAGTGAAAAACGCAACAAGCGGTCTTATGGTCTCTATCACATAATCGTGAAAAGAATTCTGCCCTTCTATCTTCAGGGCTTCCAGATAAAAGTCCCTTTCATCGTAAAACTTGTTGCAAAGATCCCGAAGGGCTTCCCAGCCGTTGGTGTAAGAGGCCAGCTGCAGCTTGCCAAGGAAATCCATATAAAAGATCCAGTTTACGAGATCGTACTTATCACGAAAGTGATAATAAAAACTTTTGCGGTTCATGCCGCATTCTTCACAGATCTCCGAAACGGAGATCTTTTCAAAGCCCTGCTCCTTCATAAGATGCTTTAAGGCGGAAGCGAGCGCATTTTTTGTGATGGTTGAATCTGCCATGGCTCTTATTTTAGCTTCTTATCAGACTGAGGTCAAAGATCTTCGGATCACATACCGGCATATCTTATTACCCAGAGAAGAGAATTTCTGCTCATATCCGGTCATTATATTGCTCTTCATGGCTTCTTCATCGGCGTGGAGATCATACGTTACGTAGGAGATCTCATAGCCTGAAGCCCGGGCTTCTTCCAGCGAAAACTCAAACAGATCCAGATTATCGGTCTTCAGCTCTATCCGGCCGTCCTTTTTCAATATGGAATCATATCTTTTCAAAAATCCCGAGGAAGTCAGTCTTCTTCCGGCATGTCTTGCCTTTGGCCAGGGATCGGGAAAGTTAAGATATATCCGGTCTATGCTTTCTTTCGGGAAAAAATCACAGATATCTCTCGCATCCATCCGGATCAGATGAAGATTCAGGGGCTTTTCGTCATCCGGCAGACTGTCCAGTTTTCTGGTGGCTTTTACCATCACACTCTCGTACATCTCTATGCCGATGAAGCTGATGTCGGGATATGTAAAAGCGTTTTCCATGATAAACCGGCCTTTTCCCATGCCGATCTCCAAGTATAACGGGGAAGAAATGTTCTTTTGCGTCTCTTCGGGACTGTGATAGACCCAGGTGCTGTTTTCGATCTCTTCTTCGGATCCCGGGATATGTCTTAGTCGCATCCTGCCTCCTGATCTTATTCTTTCTCTCCGTTATATTATACGGAGAGATACGGATCTCTCCGACATGTGACAACCTCAGCGTTTATGATAGAATAAACTGCAATGAATATATTACCCTTCATAAAAGAAAAATCAAAGAGAAAAAAACAGATCATCACATTCCTGCTCTTGTTCGTGTTTTTGTCGAGAGTATTTCTTTGCGCTGCTTTTGGTAGTGAAGAGGTTTCCCCGGAAAGCGAACCGGCTTCCGCAGATCAGGAGACAGAAGCGACTGATGCAGAAGCAGAAGAAGATGAAGAGCAGACAGAGGATGTGACGGAAGAGGCCACGGAAACAAGGAGAGAAGGAGCGGGTACAGCACGTACTCTCGGCGGAGTCCTTGCTCCGCCTATCACAGCCGAGGGGGCTATCCTCATGGATGCCGATAATATGGCGATACTGTATCAGAAAAACATGGATCAGCCGTATTTCCCCGCATCCATTACCAAGATCATGACCTGTCTTCTTGCAGTCGAGAAATGTCCGCTGTCCGATGTGGTAACAATGTCCAACGAGGCGGTATTCGGAATAGACAGAACATCCTCAAATGTGGGTCTTGATGTGGGGCAGAAGATAACCATGGAGGAAGCCATTCTCTGTGTCATGCTCGCATCAGCCAACGAAGCAGCTTCTGCCATAGCAGAACATGTATCCGGATCCATAGAGGATTTCGTGGATCTTATGAACGAAAGAGCCAAAGAGCTCGGCTGTACCAATACGCATTTTCATAATGCCAACGGTCTCCCCGATGATGAACACTATATTTCTCCTCATGACATGGCGATCATTGCAAAAGCCTTCAATGATAACGAGACCTGCAGGCGGCTTGCGTCGATGAGGGACTATGATATAGAGCCAACTTCTACTCAGCCGGATGAGATACATCTTCTGAACCATCATAAGATGTATGACGGGCTGTCTTTTGCCTATGACCCTGTAGTCTGGGGAAAGACAGGATATACCATGGCAGCAGGCGCTACTCTTGTCACGGTAGCCGAAAAAGATGGCATGTCTCTTATATGTGTGGTCATGAAGGATGAGTCGGATGTGAATTATACCGATACCCGGATCCTTTTTGATTTCGGATTCAGCAATTATTCACGATATACGATCAGCGAATATGACACGAATTACAATATGGACGAGGCTCCGTTTTTCCAGATAGATGATACCACATTCGGATCAACGAAATCTTTTGTCTCCACAGATAAAGCGAGCTATGTCGTACTCCCTACCGGCATATCTTTCTCAAAATTAGACTCCAGGATCGAATACCGGGATGATACGATGGGCGGCGAATTTGCCGACGTCGTGTATGAGCTTAATGGGGATTATGCCGGAGAATGTCATCTTATGATGGAGGAAACCCCTTCGGAAAAAGCCTCATTTTCGACAGTTATTACGGATACAGCTGCGGATAAGGGAGTGACGTTCATAAACGTGAAAAAGGTTATACCTTATGTGGTCCTTACCATAGTGGTGATCGGCTTTATCGCGCTGGTGATACATGTGGTAAAGACATACAATTTCGGCAATGCCATGAATAAGAGGATGGATATCAGGAGAAGAAGAAAGAGATATCACTCTGACTTTGACGATATTGATTTCTGATATTTTTTCAGCAGAGCATCTTCTTCTGCAGAGTTTATCAGCCGTGTGGTCTTAACGGCGAAGGGCATTTTTTCAAGTTCTTCTTTTTTTATCCTGACTTTTGCCTTAACCGCTCCGTGGTCAGGACATTTCCCGGACATCTGATAATTCTTCCCGTTGGCAGAAAACAGAGGGATCTCCTTTTTGACCTTCTTTCCGCATACGGGACAGAAGAGAGTCTTAATCCTCTTGCTGTGGAGGAGGGAGGATTTGTCGGGGAAACAGGAAGAAATGTGTTTTACGTAACTGCCGTAGTTTTTTGATATCTCCGATGGGACATCTGCCGGAGCATGGTACGTATTAAAGGACGTGAACTTCTCATAATCCTTGTCGATCTTTTTAAGGATCTCGGCTGTATATGCCGCATCATTGACTGCTCTGTGAAAGCCCTCGTTTTCCGCTATACCGTATTCCAGCACGGCTTTTTCCAGAGAAAGACGAGTCTTCGGAGAGCCGTTGTTATAACCGCTTAACTTCTGAACATCAAGAAATTCAAGGGGGCCGTCGGAGAGCGGCATGCAGTCAAAATAAAAGATATTCCGCTGCAGCTCTGTCAGATCCGTATCTCCCCAGGTACAGAACATGTATGGTCCGTCCTGACAGAAGGTTAAAAATTCCGAATAGACCATCTCAAATCTGTCGGCGTCCTTAAGATCGGAATTCTTGATATGGACGACTTTTTTATTGGCCCAGTGCATGCGCCGGTACACCTGAGGCCTGATGAGACGGGAGAAGCGCCCTGTTTCGTTGAAGCTGTCGTCGAGTCTTACGGCGCCGATCTCGATTATCTCAAACGGCATGACCTTCAGTTCTTCACGCTTGTTGCCCATATTCCATTCGAGATCCAGTACGATATATGTCATATGCGATACAGTCCGTCGTTCCGTCGGATAACAGGGTGTGATCCGGTAATGAGTTAACGGGTTTATTCTATCATAATACCGCGGTATTAACCACGCGCTCATATTGCCTAGACAAATATGATTTGCTAAAATAACCATGCAGGCCGAAGGCCGGAAAATGCTTTTGAAAAAGGAAAAACAAATGAAATTCAACAGATATTTTAAGGATAATAAATGGACCCCATATGCTATAGCGGGATGTGTTGTGGTCCTGTTTTATCTTCTGGCAAGTCACGTGAACTATCTGTTCATCGGGATAGGACTTTTTCTTGGATATATCTCACCGGTGATCACTGGGCTTATCATGGCCTATGTACTGAATCCGCTGGTCAAACTTGTAGAGAACAGAATGCTCTCCCGAATGACAAACAGACCGACAGCAAGAAGGATAGTTGCTGTCTGGATCACGATCTCGGGTGTTGTAGTTCTTCTTGTGATATTGCTCGTCATGCTCATACCGCAGCTGGCAAAATCCATCGCCACCTTCTTCTCGAATTTTGACAGCTATGCCAATAGCCTGCAGGCTCTTTTGAATGCTTTTTCTTCTGAGGCCGAGGACGGGCTGCTGTCTTTTGACATATCCAGCATCACGCGTGTCATAGACAGTCTGATAGACAAGCTGTCAGATTATGTACAGGATAATATGGGCAACATCGTGAACAAATCCATTAATATCGGCATGACGGTAGTCAATACGGTTATATCCTTTATCCTTGCGATATATATCCTCTGCGACAAAGACAGACTGAAGCAGGGATGGCAGAGATTTCTCAAGGCGGTCCTTACTGATAAGGGATTTTCGGATGCTGCTATATTCTGGAAAAGATGCAACGAGATACTGATAAGGTATATGGCCGGTGACATACTTGACGGTATGATAGTCGGAATGATCAATGCCTTATTTATGAAGATAGTCGGAATGGACTATGTGGCCCTTATTTCCGTTATCGTGGGACTGACAAACCTTGCTCCCACCTTTGGTCCCATGGTAGGTATCCTGATCGGAGCATTTATTCTCGTGTTCGTGAACCCCTGGCATGCTCTCTGGTTCATAATTTTTGCCATAATTGTCCAGACACTGGACGGATATGTGATCAAGCCCAAGCTTTTTGGTAATACTCTGGGAATATCTTCCCTGTGGGTACTGATCTCCATCATAGTGCTGGGCAGGATGTTCGGCGTTGCCGGGATCCTATTAGCCATTCCTTTTGCGGCGATCTTTGATATCCTCTACAAGGAGATCTTCTTATATCATCTGGAGAAAAGAAAGGCCGAGAAAAAGGCGGCGGCAGCCGAATCCGAAGCCAGGCAGGCGGCTGACCATGCAGCGATGCTGGCTGCACAGGAGGCCATCAAGGCGGTGGTAAAGAAAGACAGCCTCGCATCCGGTGTCGAAACAGAGCGGGAAAAGCTGTCGGAGGATCCGGGTGAGGTGAAATAATATAATGTCCGCGGCCTGCATTTTCGATACGCACGCTCATTACAATGATCCGCGATTCGATCCCGACCGGGACGATCTGCTTTCTTCAAAGCTTAAGGAAGCCGGCATTGTCAAAGTCATGAATGTCTCTGACGATATGGTATCGGTGGATGTGATCGATCGTATGTCTAAGACATATCCGGATGTCTATGCTTCTCTTGGCGTGCACCCCTCTGAAACAAACGGCCTGTCCGAAGAGGATATGGACCATATCAGAACGCTTGCAAAGAGCAACGACAAGGTCAGGGCGATCGGTGAGATCGGGCTTGATTATCATTATGACGGTTACGACAGATCTGCTCAGAAGGAATGGTTCATTCGCCAGATCAGACTGGCAAAGGAGTTGGACCTTCCGATCATAGTCCATTCCAGAGATGCGGCAGAGGATACCATGGACATCATCCGCGAGCATTATTCGGAGTGTACATCCCGGATCAACGGTGTGATCCATTGTTTCGCCTATTCGGCAGAAGAAGCAAAGAAATACATCAGACTCGGATTCTATATCGGGATCGGCGGAGTAGTCACATATAAGAACGGAAGAAAGCTGAAAGAGGCGGTAGCTGCTCTTCCTCTGGACAGGATCGTTACAGAGACCGACTGTCCGTATCTGGCTCCGGAACCGCACAGAGGGGAGAGGAATTCGTCCCTGTTTCTTCCGTTTGTGATCCGGGCGATATCCGCGATAACGGGAGAGACGATACAGGAGGTAGAGCGCGTGACATATGATAACGCGATGAAGCTCTACGGATTATCATGACAGAGAGATCTTTGGCCGATAACACAAGGGCCGTCATCGACAGGTACGGATTCAGTGCCAGCAAACGCTTTGGACAGAATTTCATAAAGGACAACCGTGTTCTGGAGGATATAGTAGAGGCGTCTTGCCTTAAGAAGGATGAGTCTGTCGTCGAGATAGGGCCGGGACTGGGAGCGCTGACGGAGGTTTTGTCAGAGGCCGCGGATCAGGTATATGCGGTTGAAGTGGACAGGAAGCTTATCCCGATACTGGAAGAGACCCTGAAAGGACGGGACAACATCCATATTATCAATCAGGATATAATGAAAACGGATGTGAAAGCGCTGACGGACGGAAGACCTTTTCGGATCGTTGCCAATCTCCCCTATTACATAACGACTCCGATAATAATGTCACTGCTTGAAAACCGTGTTCCGTGCAGGTCCATCACGGTCATGGTCCAGAAAGAGGTCGGAGAACGCATGGTGGCTCAGCCCGGAAATAAAGACTACGGTGCGCTGACACTTGCCGTGGGATACTATACAAAAGCCGCGATAGTGAGAAAGGTGCCGTCCTCATGCTTCATACCGGCACCAAAGGTGGATTCTGTAGTCGTGCATATGGATGTTTTACAGAAACCGCCGGTAGAGGTGGAGGATGAAGAACTGCTTTTTTCACTTATAAGAGGAGCATTCAATCAGAGGAGAAAAACTCTGCTCAACGCGCTGTCCGGCTATCCTGCGCTTGACCTGGACAAGGAAGTGATCAGGAAAGCAATCGCCGATATCGGCGAAAAGCCAACGGTCAGAGGGGAAGAGTTGTCGCTCAGGCGTTTTGCGGATCTTGCCGGGGCACTGACCTCCTGATACGAGGAGAATAAAAGAACCCTATACAAGACCTTGTATGAAATGTATCAATTGTAGTACAATATATAGGTTGATTTTTGTAAAATGGCGAGAGCTTCGTAGTTACGAGGCGATTTGTTGTATCGTAAAACAGCTGTAATTAAACGATCAGAGGCTTTGTTTTGGATAAGTACGAAAAAAAAGTTCGGGTAAATCAAATAGTGGCCTGCATTAAAAATGGCGGGTATCAGGAGGCTCAGAGCATAGCCGATTCCATTGACTGGAGACAGGAGAAGAGCATCCGTACGCTCAGGATGGTGAGCGAGGTCTACAAGATCAACCGCAGATATGAAGATGCTCTGGCAGTTCTCAATATGGCATATGAGAAAGATCCCGAAGATCCCATCAAGAGAAAGATAGTATATGATCTTTGCGAACTCGCTATCAAGATGGGAGAGTTTGGCATAGCAGTGCGCTATATGAAGGAGTTCTCAAAACTTGCCCCCAAGGATCCGGGACGCTATATCCTGCAGTACAGATTATTAAAAGCGACAGATGCCGACTACAGCGAGAGGATAGAGCTTCTCGAAGAGTTCAAAAGCAGGCATTTCGGCGATTTTGACGGGAAGTGGGCATATGAACTTGCTTATATGTATCATTGCACCGGTAAAAGCGAAAGATGCGTGGAGTGCTGTAACGAGATAGCGCTGTGGTTTGTGACGGGCCCCGTCGTGGTAAAGGCGCTAAAGCTCAAGAAGCAGCATCAGGAGCTTACCTATGAAGAGGAGCAGAAGATCGCGAGTGCCGATGACGGCAGCATGGATGAAGAGGTGCTCTATCAGAAAAGGCATCAGACCGATACCGGACCGGTGTACATGGATACCACCCCTGTCATAGGAGACGGCTACAGTACTGCGGATGTGGAAGAAAGAATGCAGTCACAGCAGCCCGTGCCCGATCCCATGCAGCAGATGTACGGACAATATCCCATGCAGCAGGAGATGCCTCAGCAGCCCGCCATGACGGATATGCCGCAGGGCATGAACATAGAGGTTAAGAAGGTAGACGCTTCCATGGAGCCGACCATAAGGATGGCAGAAAAGAAGACCGGGCCTTCTATATTGTCCAGAGAGACAAATGTGCTTCCGAACATCAATAAATCGATGCCGCCGGTCTCCGGCAGACCTGAAGGTGCCACACCGGATCCTTCTGCAGCACCCCTGACGGCCGCTGCGGGGACAAATTCGGATCAGTCTGCGCCTGCAGGCACAGGAGCTTCAGGGAAGAGATCCCGCGCTCCGATCAAAGGATCATATCAGATCCCGGGTGTCAGTGCTCCGGCGGATGGTGATCAGGGATCTGACGGATCAACGGCGCAGATCGCAGTACCCGCAGGATCGGAGAATAAGCCGGCAGCACCTGCTTCGCCCGCTATCCCCGGGGTACAGGATGCCCTGACCCAGACAGGGACCATAGCCCAGCAGGAGATATCAGTCAACCTGGATAAATACAGCACGATGAATCTCCAGGCAGAGCTCAGGGAGAACATGGAAAAGCTTCAGCAGGAGACAGGAGAGCCCCTGAGGGAGAAAGAGGAGAAGCTTCCAGGCATATCCGCAGAGCCCGATAAGGATCTTACGGAGCTGAAAGCAAAGGAGGACACAAGGCCCAGGCCCATACCTCAGCCGGAGAGCAGGGAAAAGCCCGCCGAAGAGCCCCCGGTTCCTGCCGTGAAAGAGCAAAAGGAACCGGAAGCCGAGATAGATCCCGAAACCGGCCAGAAAGTGATGACGGCCGAGGAGATAGCATCCAAGATATCAAGTGTTCCGATGCCGGATCAGTTTGGGAACTTTATGTCCCAGGAGCCGGACGGGCAGATGCAGCTGAACGTTCCCGATGATCCTTACGTGGAAGAAAAGCAGATAACCGGGCAGATGGATATCGAGAGCATTCTGGCCGAGTGGGACAGAGTTCAGGAAGAAGCCAGAGAGCGCAGGATGAGAGCCGCGAAGAAGAAGTCTCTGGAGCAGACCAACGAACTGTCCAAACAGCTCAAGGCCGTGATGCCGGATCTTACGCTTCCCAAGTCCGAAGAGGAAAAAGCTCTTGAGGAGCAGAAAGCTATCGAGAGACAGAAAGCAGAAATGTCTTCAATGGAGGCACCGTCTCCGGAGAGCATGGCCGCACCATATGAAGAGAGCGCAGGGGCCGAAGTCCCCGCTCCTGAAGGACCTGTATCGGCTCAGCCGGAGCCTGTGCCCGGGACATCATCTTTTACCGGCCCGCTTGTGGTTCCCGGATACGAGACAGGAGGAGTATCCGTATCTGATATAGAGGCAGCTCTTACTGCAGATACAGATAACGAAATACCCGTCCGGTCCGATCAGGATTATAATGACGGATACAGAGATGAACCCACCGAGCCTGCTGTACAGCCCGAGCAGGAAGCTCCGCCACAAGTCGGTGATCAGGAGCCCCAGAAGAAGAATCCTCATTTTGTTTCTTATGATACCGTCGAACTGCCGTCTGTATTTGACAGCTTCAAGAATATAAAAGGACTTCCTCAGCAGCTCAAGGAAGCGGAAGGCCGCATGTCCATGGAAGCATCTCATGGTAATGTGCTCATAATGGGCAGCGAACATGCCGCAAGGATGGAGCTTGTACAGGCCATCGTCAGGGATATGAGTGAAAGGGATCAGAAAAAGGGCGAAGTAAAAGCGGCAGCTATAGATTCTGATACCTTCAACAATAAAGATGTAGTCAAATCGTTGAAGGCTCTTGAGGGCAATATTCTGGTGATAGAGGGCGCGGGAAGACTTTCCGATGATGCCATGAACACTCTTCTTTCCACTCTGGCAGGTGAAGAGCAGGAGATACTTGTTATACTGGAGGATTCCAAAGGGGGAGCAAAGAATCTCTCGGAATACGACAGGTTCAATGAGGTGTTTGATGTCGTACTCGATATACCGACTCTCAGTAATGACTATCTGGTGGATCATGCTAGGAATTACGCAAAAGAAAAGTTCTACACCCTTGACGACATGGCTGTGCTGGCACTTTATCAGAGGATAGATGAGAGACAGACAGCCGATCACGTGGTGACATCTGATGAAGTAGAGCATATAATAGATGCAGCGATAAAAAAAGCAAACAAGAAAAACCTCAAGCATTTGGGGGATGTTCTCTTTGGAAAGCGGTATAATGATGATGATCTCATTGTACTGAGAGAGAAGGATTTTGCTAAGTAAAGGGCAACAGAGGGGATATGATGGCGGAAAAGAAAAAGGCGGTTAAAGAAAAAAAGGGAACTACCAGATCCGTTATATCAAGAGCCAGGACTCAGAAGGCAAAGTCTTCTGACAGAGTATTCTTCAGCTCGGATGATGCATACTATTTCGGTCAGGGCGTACATTATGATATATACAGGAAGCTTGGCGCTCACCCTTCGACGGAAGACGGGAATAAGGGCTATTATTTTGCGGTGTGGGCTCCTCACGCAAAATATGTTGCGGTGACCGGAGAATTCAATGGATGGGATACCGGAGCAAACCCTTTAAGCTGTGATAACGAAGTAGGAGTATGGTCGGTCTTTGTTCCGGGTGTCGAAGAGGGAGCGATGTACAAATACTATATCGTATCCGCAGCCGGCGAGGGACTTTACAAGGCCGATCCATATGCAAACTATGCCGAGGAGAGACCCGGTACGGCATCAAGGACATTCGATCTTTCCCATTTCACGTGGAAAGACGGCAAATGGATGGATGCCCGCAGGAAGAAGGACATGAAAAAGGAGCCGATGGCTGTATATGAGTGTCATATCGGATCCTGGATGAAGCACCCTACGGAAGAAAATGACGGGTTTTATTCATACAGAGAGTTTGCAGACAGGATCTGCGAATACCTCAAGGAGATGCCATATACCCATGTGGAGCTGATGGGGATCGCCGAGCATCCGTTTGACGGATCATGGGGATATCAGGTGACGGGTTATTATGCTCCGACTTCAAGATACGGAGATCCGGACGACTTCAGATATCTGGTGAACAAGCTTCATGAAAACGGGATCGGAGTGATCCTTGACTGGGTTCCGGCCCATTTCCCCAGAGACGCTCACGGTCTCGCAAATTACGACGGAGAAGCCTGCTACGAATATGCTGATCCCAGAAAAGGGGAGCATCCCGACTGGGGCACGAAGATCTTTGATTACGGCAGGAGCGAAGTCAAAAACTTCCTTATAGGTAATGCCATCTATTGGATGGAGGAGTTCCATGTGGACGGTCTCAGGGTAGATGCCGTGGCATCCATGCTATATCTTGATTACGGTAAGAGAGACGGCCAGTGGGTAGCCAATAAGTACGGCGGTAATAAAAACCTTGAAGCGATCGAGTTTTTCAAGCACCTGAATTCCTGTGTACTCGGGAAATTCCCCGGAGCCATGATGATAGCGGAAGAGTCCACTGCATGGCCCAAGGTGACAGGGGATGTGGAAGACGACGGTCTCGGATTCTCCTTCAAGTGGAATATGGGATGGATGCATGACTTCTGTGATTACATGAAGCTCGATCCAATCTTCAGAAAGAACAACCACTACAAGATGACATTCGCAATGAGCTACAATGCGGCCGAGAACTATATCCTCGTGCTCTCGCATGATGAGGTGGTACATCTGAAGTGCTCCATGCTCGGTAAGATGCCGGGATACACTGTGGACAAATTTGCAAATCTCAGGACAGGATACGCATTCATGATGGGTCACTCTGGGAAGAAACTTCTCTTCATGGGTCAGGAATTCGGACAGGAACGCGAGTGGAGCGAAGCAAGAGAGATAGACTGGTTCTCGCTCGAAGATCCTCTTCATAAAGGAATGCAGACCTGGTTTGGCGATCTGCTGAGGCTGTACAACAAGTACCCCGCCATGTATGAGCTTGATGAGGGATTTAAGGGATTCCGATGGATCAATGCAGACGATACGGAGAAGAGCATTTATTCCTTCTACAGACAGGATCATACAGGAAAGAACAATATTCTTTTTGTTTCAAACTTTACTCCCATGGAAAGGGGAGACTACAGAGTCGGAGTGCCGAAAGAAGGAAAATACTCACTCCTTCTGAACTCGGATGAAAAGAAATACGGCGGAAACGGTACTGAGATAGCAAAGACCTTAAAAGCCGAAGCAATACCCTGGGACGGACAGCCGTATTCGATAGGATTCACACTTCCGCCGTTTGGCTCGGCGATATTCAGATTCTGATATGTATATATGTAGAGTGCCGTAATATGCGGCACTCTATATCTTGTAGGTTCAGAAAACCTTTATTTTAGCCGATATCTTTAAGAGAACGTTAAGTGGTTGAAGCAAGGATTGCTTCAAAATGCATGATAAGGCACATAGACAAGGAGGTATGGATATGGCAGTAGACGGGATCGGCATAGGAAGCGGCGCTTCATATGATTACTACACAGGAAAGACAAAGACTGCGCAGGAATCGGCAGCAGCAGAGAACGCATCGAAGACCGCTCAGGAATCAGCCGGTGTGGTATATGAGAAATCTTCAGATGACAATAAAGTCCTGGCAGCAAAGCCTAAAACAGTAGATCACGAAGCTATCATCGAAAAGATGAAGGCAGAGGCAGAGCAGCAGACCGCAAATCTCAGGTCGATAGTTGAGAAGCTCATGCTCGGACAGAGCAAGGCATCCAGCATAGCAGCAGCGCCTTTGGGTGAGAACACGCTTCCCTCAGACGATGATATGTGGAAGTTCCTCGCCAAGGGTGATTTTGAAGTAGACGCCGAGACAAAAGCTCAGGCTCAGGCTGATATCGCAGAGGACGGATACTGGGGAGTGGAGAAGACCTCTGACAGGATCCTTGATTTTGCCAAGGCCCTTGCCGGAAATGATCCTTCCAAGGCACAGAAGCTTCTGGACGCATTCAAGGAAGGATATGCTCAGGCAGAGAAGACCTGGGGAGACAAGCTTCCTGATATATCACAGAGAACGTTCGAGGCTGTTGAAAAGAAATTCAACGACTGGATGGGTGAGGCTGCAGATACAGAAGCAGTAGAAAAGTAAGACAGGTTCAGGCCATTTACATATCAACTCCCGTACCGTGCAGGTACGGGAGTTTTTTCTTTGACGGGCATCAGTTAGAGTAAATTTTTAGTAGGCAAGATAAGAAAATAAAGGAAGAGGGGAAGCCCCCTCTTCACAACATACAGTAATTCAAATATGATGTTAATCGCGACAAAAACACATAGGAGAATAACTGTATGGATACCATTGTAAGCAAAGATGAACTAACATTCAAGGACATAGAGGAAGCAATCTACAGGTATCACTGTGAGTTAGCAGTAAAAGAAACCCAGGAGATCCTGAAAGCCATAGATGAGAGGCTGATGCAAAGCAGAGATCGAAGCCGATATCGACACAAGGGGCAAAAGAAGGATCATATAACCTGCATATATGGAGATGTGCCGTATGAAAGGATCATATATGAGACCAGAGACGAAGAGGGACATAAGCACT
>JHYK01000033.1 GCA_000621405.1 Lachnospiraceae bacterium AC3007 | reverse complement strand
TTTTCATTCTTATAGATTCACTCCCTCGATGTCATCATATCTTACACCACAGAGCCGGAATGGTTCCTTCCTCACTATATCATATGGTATACCCGCATCATCCAATTCAGCGAGGAATGCCCTGAAGAAATCTTCAGAAGAAAAGGGCTGTCCGAACATTGCGAAAAAATGATGGTTGATACAGGACAGTTCTACCATCACATCCGTCACATTTGGTTCGCTAAGAAGATAGACTTCCTGGATATACGGATCCAGCGGTCCAAAGCTTCTGCTGTTTGCATAGGAAACGCAAAAGCTTGCCCTGTGGGCTCCAAGTGCCTGTTTGAGAACGTCAGCACACATCTGCAAAGGCATCTGTTCCATCTTCTCGTATCCGGCCTTGCGTGTTTTCAGCGTATACCTGACGTTCTCCGGCTGAGCCTGTAATATCAGCTGTCCGCGTGCTTTTGTACAGGCTTTCGGAATATCGTAATCAGCTTGTTCCTTTGGCATATCCACAAAGGCTGTATCAATGAACATTCGGTAATTTTCGAATTTCCCAAGCTGAGCTTTCATATCAACGGATATCAGACAGGATACGGTTCTCTCATCTTTCGGATCATATCGCCTTGCTGCCTTGGCAAGGAGTACGCTGAACAGGACATTCGGGCTGCCGTCGTTCTCCTTACAATACTGCATTATCTGTTCCTCGGGGAACCGAAGATAAAAGGCCGTACACTCGCGTTTTCCGTCTTTCACAGGATTCTCCAGCCTGAAATAATCCGTGACCGGAGGCTTCTGATATAGCGGTTCATCCGAAGCGTCCAAATCGATGTCCGCAAACGGATTTCCGGTCTCCGCTTCCGGGATCTCATCTCCAATAAGACGGATTCCTGTCGGATCAAACTCCTGCCCTGTAACAGTACTTAGATAATAGTATAGGACGCTCTTGAAGTACGGCAGGAAACCGGCTCCGTCCGTAATCGAATGAGAAACTTCTGCCGCGAGCCGATTGCCTTCGAATTTGAATGAAAGCAGGTGATAATTGGCTTCCGCAGAGCAAAGCAGAATCGGATCCCACGTACTCCGGATCACCACCGGAAGATCGTTGGACACCACGATCAGGTTGTTCCCCTCCAGTTTTACCCGGACATAGAAGTACGGAAAACGCACCCTGAGACGTTCTACCGCTTCCTTAAGAGCATCGCAATTTACAGGTTCTGTCAAAGTCACGCAGATTCCCATGGTATTCGGATTGTCCGGAGTGCACATACATACTGATGGTTCGTAAAATGCTGGTTTCAAAGCTTATTCTCCTCGTTTTGAACAATTATTTACTAAAACTTTCCGTACCTACAACTTTAGATGATTGAATAATATATAGTACATTATACTGGAATATAGTATGCATTCATTCTAACATAACTCTAGACGAAATTCACTGAATTATATATAGTCAAAACGAGCTGAACAATGGATATTTAACCACCATTCAGCTCGTAATTATCTTAGGATATCTCATTTACAGAAAAACTTTCATACACTCAAAGTTATAGTGTCTACTTCTTTGTGATCACTGCGATAGCACAAGGCATGCGTCCGTCCACCACATGGTACATGACATCCTTATATCCCATATCTTCAAAGAACCTTTTATATGTATCAAGATCAAACTGCTGTTTGAAATCAGCCCCCAGAAGAGTGATAAACTTCACTGCGGCCGTGCCTGTTCCTTTTGACATGTTGATGTATGTAGGGATGATTATCTTTCCTCCCGGCTTGACCACACGCTCCAGTTCATGCAGCGCCCTCTCCGGCTCGGGAAGCAGGTGGATCACGTTGCCTGCGACCACCTTGTCAAAACGCTCATCTTTACACTTGATATTGGTGATGTCCGCCTTTCTGACCATAACGTTTGAATACTTACTGCATTTTTTTGATGCCTGACGAAGCATTCCCTGAGCAAGATCAGTAGCTACAAGCTTACTGCACTTTTGTGCGATGTATATACTTATGGCTCCGGTTCCGCAGGCGCACTCCAGGACCTCATCCGAAGGATCTATGAATTCAGCAACCTTTCTGCCTGTTCCGTCGTATACTTTGCCGTTATATACACTCTCAAAAAGATCATATAAAGGTGATACCTTATCCCAGAACATAGCCGCGCCTCCTGCGTAGGTATTATCTTGGCGGATTTTGGATCCCGTCTGTGGATCAACCCGGAACCTTGCCGATGGTGACTGCGCAGACCTTGTATTCAGGGATCCGCGCAAAATCATCCAAGACAGGGGGACGGTTCTTTTGTCTTGTTACCCCCTGTCTTATGCTTTTTTCTCAATAGAAATATAAATCATTGTCTATTATTCATATGACCAGGAGCTATGGAAGAAAAGCGCCCCCTCGCTATCTTTGGATATATTAGAGTCGTTGGAGCAAGCCATATCATTCCTGTTCCTGAATATTTATTTAACATTCCCTCTCCATTAACAACACTTCCAACAATAGTTCTTGATGATCTTTCAACCGTAAAGTTAAGCGAAGCGCTTCTTAATATCGCAAAATTACCATCCACCTGAACTGTCTCATTATTCAAATGGAATACTTCTATTTCCTCCATAGGTACGGGTATATCAAATACAACAATTCCAGTCCCTGTAACCTTAGTTTGAAAGAATCCATCGCCTCCTAACATAGCAGAACTGATTGTGTTTTGCATAGCGACAGAAGTGTCTATATTTCCGACACTGCAATAGTACATTCCTTTGTCAACAATAAGAGTCTCATTATTAAGTGGAATCATTGCATAATGCCCCGTGGATGGTTCAAGTTCAACAATACCTGTTCCAGAATATGTGGGATTAAAGGCCGTTTCATTTGTTAATTTTGATTTAATGTTCTTAGCGACAATTCCTCCGACACCACCAATAGGAACATCATTCCTGATATTTCCTTTACTAAAATAGAAAGCTCCGGACTCGGTTCTTAATACGCCTTCATTTAATGTTACTCTTACAAATTTCACACTAGCCCCTGCTTCTTTGAAAAAGAAAACATTTTGAGCTGTAATCGCATCCCTTGAACCTTTCAGGTGTGGAATCTCTATGATTTCAACTGTAGAATCGCCATATTTCATAGAAGCTAAAACTCGTTCGTTTTGCATTATTATTATCCTTTCAAAGTATGAAATACTAATTAACAGTTATAGCATAAATCCATTCGTTAACAACCAGTTTATACTGCCTATCTCTTCTTTTCTTCTGATATTTTATTCACCTTATCATGATATCCTGCCGATGGTGACTGCGCAGACCTTGTATTCAGGTATCCGCGCAAAATCATCAAGGGCGGCATTGGTCAGCATATTCACGGGAGAATCAGGGAAATGGAACGGCATCCAGGTCTCGCCCTCCGATACCTTGCGTCCCACTCTCGCGGTGGCTGTGATCTCCCCTCTCCTGCTCTTAACGCTTATCCGCTCCCCGTTTTTGATGCCGAGTCTTTCGGCATCCTTGTAATTCACTTCTATGAAGCCCTCTCCTGCTATGTCCATCAGTCCCTCGGATCTGGATGTCATGGCTGCAGCATTATAGTGATACAGGATACGTCCTGTCATAAGGATGAAAGGATACTCCTCATCGGGAAGTTCCTGAGACTCCTTAAATTCAGCAGGGTAAAGCAGGGCCCTGCCTCTGGCCGGATGTCCTACATGCATTATGGGTGTGCCCGGATGATCCTTATCGGGACACGGCCACTGAAGGCTCTCTCCTGCATCAAGACGGGCATGACTGATACCATGGAAACTAGGTGTCACCGATGCTATCTCATCCATTATCTCGGCAGGTGTGAGATATGGCTGCTCATATCCCATGGCGTTCATAAGATCTATGAGGATATCCGTATCCGGTCTCATATCTCCCTCCAGGGTGACGGCCTTTCTGATCCTCTGCACTCTCCTTTCGGTATTGCTGAAGGTGCCTTCCTTTTCGGCATAGCTGATACCGGGCAGGATCACATCGGCGTACTCTGCGGTCTTCGTCATGAAAAGGTCCTGCACCACGAAAAACTCGAGGCTCTCGAGCGCCTTTATTATATGGTGGGTGTCGGGATCTGACACGACCGGATCCTCGCCGCATATATACAGGCCTTTTATCCTTCCGTCTATCGCTGCCGGAAAGACATCCGTAGCCTTAAGTCCGGGATTGGGATCAAGCTCTACCCCCCAGGCCTTTTCAAACTTCTTTCTGACCTCTTCGTTATCAACCTTCTGATATCCGGGATAGTCGGTGGGCATCGCACCCATATCGCAGGCTCCCTGTACGTTGTTCTGTCCTCTCAAAGGATTGACGCCGCATCCGCTGCGCCCTATCTTGCCGCAAAGCACTGCCATATCGGACATGCACATGACGCCCTCCGTGCCTGTCGAATGCTCAGTGACACCGAGACAGTAGATGATCGGAGCCTTCTTTGCAGTAGCATACATCCTTGCAGCCTCTATGAGCTTCATCGGATCTATATGACATATCCGGCCAACCTTCTCGGGTGTGTAGCTCTCGACGAGAGCCTTTAGCTCCTCAAAGCCCTCGGCGTTCTTTTCAATATATTCGTAATCGATCAGATCTTCCTCTATCATCACGTGCATCATTCCGTTAGCAAAGGCCACATTGGTTCCGGGGCGAAGTTTCAGGTGAATATCAGCCATTCCTGCAAGACCTATGTCTCTGGGATCCACTACGATGAGCCTCGTACCGTCCTTCACGGCGCGGCGTATCTGCATGCCTACAACGGGATGTGCCTCCTCCGGATTGGAACCCACGAGCAATATGCAGTCCACGTCATGGGTTATATCATGGATAGGATTGGTCATGGCTCCTGACCCCAGCGTCTTAGCAAGGCCGGCTACCGTAGCCGAGTGACATACGCGGGCGCAGTTGTCGGTATTGTTTGTTCCGAAGCAGGTGCGCACCATCTTCTGCACCATGTAGATATCTTCATTGGCAGAGCGTGAGCAGGCGAAGCCTGCAAGTGAATTCCCTCCGTGCTTCTCTTTTATTTCCATGAATCGCCTGGCTGTATACGATATCGCTTCCTCCCAGGTCGCTTCCTTGAATTCGCCGGTTGACCGGTCCTTGATCAGAGGTTTTGTAAGTCTGTCCTTTGAATGCACGAAATCAAAACTCCCTGATCTTCCCTTTACGCAGAGCCTGTTATGGTTTGAAGGTCCGAATGCGGGCTCGACATTTACGATCTTATTATCCTTGACCACAAGATAGAACTGGCACCCCGTAGCGCAGTGCGGGCAGGTAGTAAGTACTTTTTTGACCTCCCAGTCCCTGTAGGCAGTCTCGCGCTTTAAGGTCAGCGCTCCTGTAGGGCATACGCTCGCGCAGTTGCCGCAGGATTCACATCCTGTCTCCTTGTAATGATCTCCGAAAGGCGCCTCGACGATATGGAATGTGCCGGCTCGACCGTTTTTCAGAGTTCCGTTGCAGGCTATCTGATGACAAACGTTCACACAACGCTGGCAATGTATACATTTGCTGGGATCGTAGGTGATATAAGGGTTGGAATCAAGAAGCGGAAGCTTGCTCTCTATCTTGACCCTCGAGCCCGTGTGGGGAGCATGCTCCACGCCGAATCTGTTGCACAGGCTCTGAAGCTCGCACGTGCCGTTAGCCGGACAGCTCATACAGTCCTGATTATGATTTGACAGTATGAGTTCAAGCATGGCTTTACGATGCTTTGCTATAGCCTCGGACTCGGTATTGATGACCATTCCCTCTTTTACTTTTGTCCTGCAGGCGGCGAGCATCACGCCGTACCCTTCAGCCTCGACCATGCACAGCCTGCACATTCCTATGTCACTCACACCTTCCATGTAACAGAGTGTGGGAATATATATACCGTTTGCGCGCGCGGTATCCAGTATGGTCATGCCTTCTTCCGCCCGGCATGCTTTTCCGTTAATCGTAAGGTTGATCATCTGCCGCTACCTCCTTCCATGACTCCGCAACCATAGTGATCGCAGCGAAGGCATCTTCCGGCCTCACGCGCGGCCTCCTCGGCCGTCATCGAAAGCTCCACGAAATCGAAGTTGTCCCTTCTTTCAAAGGGGTCCTTCTCCATGATCTCAGCCCTGCCTGTAGGTACACAGGGATTCGGTAGCGCGGGCGGTATATCCGCCTCAAGATGTACCTTGTGATGGTAGCCAAGATACTCGTCTATGTTATAGGCAGCTACCTGTCCTGCAGCGACCGCATTGATGGCGGTGGAAGGTCCCGTCACGCAGTCACCGCCTGAGAATACTCCGGCAGCTCCTTCCACGGTACAGGTCTCATCCGCTATGATCCTGCCCCTGTTCACAGGGATCCCTGCATCCTCAAAAACCTTGGAGTCGCTTCTCTGACCTACGCCGAGTATCAGCAGGTCACACTTGAATCTGAAGGGGTAATCGCTGGAGTGCTCAGTTGTAAGCATTCCGTATTCATCAAGCTCCGCGGCGATCTCGGGCTGGAGCCAGACTGCCTGTACGATACCGTCGTCATCAGCTTCTATGTTAAGGAAATTAAGGAAGGACCGGAAACGTACACCCTCCTGCATGGCGCCTATTATCTCGCTCTGCAGCGCCGTATAGTCGTCTCTCTTTCTGGTAAATACATGCACGGTCGCTGCATTCAGCCTTACAGCCGTCCTGGCGGCATCCATTGCGACATTGCCGCCGCCTATCAGCACCACTTTTTTGCCTGTAAGATCCATGTCATCCCCGTTTGCGACCTTCTGAAGAAAGTCTGCCGCAGGTATGACATTATCGGCATCAGCATTTTCCATGGGCATACGATTGCCGAGCTGAGCTCCGATGCCGATATAGACGGCATCATGCTTCTCTCTTATCTCATCAAACGATATATCACGTCCGACCTTGGTGGAGGTATGCACCTTTATGTCTCCTGCGCCAAGTATCGCCTTGATATCCTCATCAAGTCTGGCCTTCGGCAGTCTGTATTCGGGAATGCCGTAGCGCAGCATGCCTCCAAGCTTTTCATGTTCCTCATATACCACGGCTTCATGGCCCATGAGTGACAGGAAGTACGCCGCTGTAAGTCCTGCGGGACCGCCTCCGATGATACCGATACTCTTGCCGGTAGCCACGTTTTTACAAGGAGTGGGGACGGTATCTGCCGCTGTCTGATCGACCGCGTATTTCTTCAGGCCTCTGATATTTATCGCCTCGTCCACAAGGCTCCTTCGGCATTTCCTCTCACAGGGATGCTCGCAGACCATCGCGCAGGCAGTCGGGAAGGGATTCCTGTCCCTTATCACCTTTACAGCTCCTGCATAGTCGCCCTCTTTTATGCATGCTATGTATCCTGGAACATCCACATGAGCCGGACAAAGAGTCACACAGGGTATCGTCTGAGTGACGTTTTCCACGCAGCGTCTCTTTTTGATATGACTTTCATATTCGTCCGCGAATTCGGTAAGAGAATCAAGTATGAGATTGGCTCCGACTACGCCTACGGCGCAGTCAGCGGTAGATGCTATCATGCGGCACTTCTCTTCAAGCTGCTTTAATGTATCCTCGGTCGCATCGCCGTTTAAGATACTCTTCAGAAACCAGTCGACCTCGCCGAGACCGTCCCTGCACGGTATACATTTACCGCAGGACTGGTTCATCGATATCTGGAGCAGGGATCTGTACAGTGACAGAGGACACATTCCCGGAGGATAAGATGTCATCCTTGAGCGGAACTTCCTCAGTACCACGTCGATCCTTTCATTCATATTCCCTTTTTTCGCAAGTTTTCGCATGTTCGCACCCCTGAAACAGTATTCCGTAAATATTTCTCCTGATCTAAGCATAGACAAGGTTTATTATAGCATTTTTCCGTTGAAAATAACATACACCGGGGAGTGTCAGCAGGGGCTGTCCTGGTCTTTCAATACGGTCTGCCCCGGAAAAAAAGAAGAATGGCGCCGGGCCATTCTTCTTGAAGCGGACAATGTAAATGTCGTTACTTATCAGCTGTTCTTGCTCTTCCCCTTGATCTGCCTGAAGAGGTACCAGAGGTTGCCTGCAAGGAAGATGGATGAGTATGTTCCGCAGATGACACCTGCCATAAGAGGCAGAGCGAAATCACGGATGCTTGCGACACCCAAGATGTAGAGCATGAGCACAGTGATGAAAGTCGTCAGTGAAGTGAATACCGAACGCGACAGAGTCTGCGTAACCGACTTATTGACTATATCCTCAAGAGGCACCTTGCCGGACGTGCGGAGATTCTCTCTGATACGGTCAAATATGACTATCGTCGCATTGATCGAATAACCGATGATGGTAAGGATCGCTGCGATGAAGGTTCCGCCTACCGATATCCTGGTCAGCGCATAGCAGGCTACCATTACAAGGGCGTCATGCAGCAGGGCCGTAACGGAAGCCGCGCCGAAGCGCACATCTCTGAATCTGATCCAGATATAGAGCAGCATGCATATCAGCGCTATGACGGACGCCCATATGGCATCAGCCTGCATCTCATTTGAGATCGTGGCGCTTATATTCTCCATCTCTATATTCTCTGTGGTAAGATTATATTTCTCCTCAAGTGTGGCAGTGAGCTGCTCTCTCTCATCCAGGGTGAGCTCCCTGGTCCTGATATTGACCTTGCTTCCTTCCACATTTGAGATATTGATCGCATTGTCACCGGTGATGCCTGCCACAAGAGGCTTGACCTCGCTCTCGAGCCTGTCGAGGGTCATATCCTCGCCTATATCGACAGTAGTCGATGTTCCTCCGAGGAATTCAAGAGAGTAGTTCAGGGGATGTCCTATGGAGTTGTTGTTGATCACCATGAGAACAGGAGCTGAAAGCACGAGTACCACGGAGATGGCGACGAATATCCACTTCTTGCTGACGATATCCAGTACCTTTCTGTCCTTTGCCCTTCCGTAAAACTTCTCCTTTTTGAATCCGACACCATAGAAGCCGTTCATAATGAGCCTTGTGACAATAAGTGCAGTGAACATGGAGACCACGATACCGAGAGCCAGCGTTACCGCAAAGCCCTGAACCGTACCTGTTCCCCTGATACCTAAGATCGCAGCAGCAATAAGAGTTGTCACATTACCGTCTATGATAGCCGACAGCGCCTTGCTGTAGCCTGTCTTCATTGCTGTGGATACAGAGACGTCCTTGGCGATCTCCTCTCTTATACGGGCAAATATGATGACGTTCGCATCGACTGCCATACCAATGGACAGGATGATACCTGCTATACCGGGAAGAGTGAGTGTCACATCAAAGGCCTTGATAAGTCCGATGACCACCTCTGTGTAGATGATGAGGCCGAATGCGGACGCAAGACCAGGGATCCAGTATACAGAGATCATGAATATCATGATGAGGATGATGCCTATTCCTGCCGCAAGGAAGGAAGTCCTTATAGCCTGTGATCCAAGCTGGGCTCCAACAACAGAGGATGACAGCTCCTCGAGCTCTACGTTCAGTCCACCGATCCTGATGGTGGAAGCAAGTCTCTCTGCTTCTTCAAATGATTCCTGACCGGATATCTCGCACTGTCCGCCTGTGATGGGCTCATTGACCCTGGGAACGGATACGAAATAATCATCATAATATATACCGATCGTCTCGCCCTTGTTATAGGCATCTGTGGTCGCAGCTCCGAAAGCCGCGGTTCCCGCATCGTCAAAGGTAAGGTTGACGACATACTTTCTCGTGGTCGTATCGGTCCTGGTAGCAGGCTCGGCGGATATGACGTTTGTTCCGTCGCATACGATGGAGCCGTCTGCCCTGAGCGCTTCCAGATCCTTTGTAAGCGCATATGTCACACCGTTATATTCATAGTTCGGAGTGCCGTCTGAGCCGGTCTGTTTGATAAAATACAGTGATCCGGGCTTTCCGAGCTCTTCCAGTATCTTATTGGCATCTGATACACCGGGGATCTCGATATTGATCCTCCTCGTACCCTCCTGATATACCTGGGCTTCCGTAGAATAGCCTGTAACTCTCTGCTGGAGCTTGTATATCGTATCGGCCATATCCTGAGATGAAGGATCTTCCGCTCCGGTCGCCTGATATGTGATCGACACACCTCCGGCAAGATCAAGTCCGAGTCTTATGGACTCTCCCTGTCCGGGCGTATTCACCGTATCTCTGATGATGCCATAGTCGATATAACCAAGTCCTCCGATCACCGCAAGCATCAGTATAAGGACTATAATGGCAGTTCTTTTTTTCATTTTCTCACTCCTCTGTAAGTTAACTGTAAACCCAAAGTGCTATTTTAATACTGAACAGCCTATATATGCAAGTGCATCGTATTTCGCATGTCGCATATGTCAGTCAGCGATCTGCTGTGACTATGCTTCATCAGACAGGGCCGCCTTTATCATGATCGCGCATTCGACGCGCTTCCTCTGCAGGATGCAGCCTGTCTCATAGTTGCCGTTGATATCTCCGGTCGCATGATAGGAATTGGCCATGCACCCGCCCGAACAGTAAAACTTTGCAAAACACTCCCTGCATTCGGGCTTTGTATATACATTGGCCGCTCCGAACTCTTGCGGGATCGAAGGTTCGGTGATCCCGTCAAAGACGTTACCGAGCCGGAATTTCTCTTCTCCCGCAAACTGATGGCAGGGATAGAGATCCCCCGAGGGAGTCACGGCAAGATACTCGCATCCGGCGCCGCAGCCTGAGAGCCTCTTTGCAACACAGGGGCCTCCTTCCAGATCTATCATGAAATGGAAGAAATTAATGAATCTCCCTTCCTTCCTGCGCTTTATTATCTCTTTTGCAAGGATATCATACTGCTCAAGAAGGATCGGTATATCCTCATCCTTCAGCGCGTACGGCTCCTTCGGATCACATACAACGGGCTCAACGGAGATCTGCTCAAATCCAAGATCGTGAAGATGCAGTACATCATTTGAAAAATCGGAATTGTAGTGCGTATAAGTCCCTCTTACGTAGTAGTTTGTCTGCCCTCTGGAATCGGCGGCTTTTTTGAACTTCGGAAGTATGATGTCATAGGAGCCGGTCCCGGATACTGTGGGCCGCATCCTGTCATTCACAGTCTTCCTGCCGTCGATCGAAAGTACGAGATTGTGCATCTCTTTATTGGCAAAATCAAGTATCTCATCATTCAGCAGCACTCCGTTCGTGGTGAGAGTGAATCGGAAGTTCTTTCCGGTTTCTTTTTCACGGCTCCTCCCGTACTCCACGAGCCTTTTCACGACATCGAAATTCATCGTGGGCTCTCCTCCGAAGAAGTCCACCTCGAGGTTCTTCCTTCCGGCAGAATGCTCTATAAGAAGGTCGAGAGCCTTAGCTCCGACCTCATATGACATGAGCTCCCGATGTCCGTGATACTCTCCCTTGCCGGCAAAACAGTATTCGCATCTTAAGTTGCAGTCGTGAGCGATATGGAGGCAGAGCGCTTTTATCACAGGATGCGTAAGCTTTCCCTTGGTGAAGCTTTCCACATAGGTCTCAAAATCATCAGGCGTATAGAGCGCACCGGAAGCGGCAAGTTCCCTTATCTCACCTGCAGCCTCCATGATCTGTGATGCCTCATACTTTCCCGCCAGTTTCTCCGACAGGTCATCATCGCTGATATTGATATCCTCTTCCATATACGGGATCAGATCGTATACGACATCATCGACTATATGGACCGCCCCGGAATTAACATCAAGGACTATATTGTATCCGTTGTTTTTATACTGATGAATCATTTCTGACAAAGTTTAAGCGGCAGCTTATATCGCTGCCGCTGCGAAGAACAATGTTATCTGCTTTCTTATTTCGACTTCTTCTCACATGACTGATTGCCTACCGTGCAGCTTGTCTTGCAAGCTGACTGACATGATGTCTGGCACTCACCGCAACCGCCGTTTATTGCTGACTTCTTGTAATCTCTTGTGTTCAATGTCCTGATATGCTTCATTTTCATTACCTCTCTGATATTTAATGATTCCGTGCATTTTACCGGGACTGAGGACGCATCTTCCGCCCTGATGATCCCTTGATGAAAACACCACGATAGTATATCATAGGAACAAGGATGCATCAAGCATTTAGATCTCATTCAGGATATGTCAACGCAGCGTGATCATATCTTATCTTAATGGTCGCAAAGCAGTATCTCCTGATATAAGCCTGGGGGGTTCGAGAGCCCCTGTTTATTTGAACCTACAGATACTTTAAACGGGACTAGAGCATCGGATTCCGATAATGTCATGCCTCCTTGCGGGCTTGCCCGCAGCGCCTTTGCGCAGAGAGGAAGACAGGAAGGAAGACGTCCGTGACCCACCTAGAACACTCTAGGAGTCAACTTGGCAGGGGTGCGGCTCTCCGGGTTATTTCAAACACTGCCTGAGACAGGAGTATAAGAACTATGATCAAAAGTAAAATCATGATCGTCGATGATGAACACATCTCTCTGGCAATGACAGAGCATATATTATCATCGACCTATTCTGTCGTATGCGCTTCATCAGGCGCAGATGCCATAAGGACTTACTTCAAGGAGGAGCCCGATATGGTGCTCTCCGATCTCAGGATGCCCGGAATGGGCGGTTTTGAACTGCAGCAGGAGCTTCAGAAAAAAGCCGGACATCCGATACCCTTTATGTTCATGACGGCAGATAAGGATGAAGGAGCCGAGAGCAAGGGGTTCGAAGTCGGAGCCATGGACTTCATCAGGAAGCCCTTCAGAGCGGACGTGCTTTTAAGCAGGATCGCCAATATACTCCAGACAGTAGAGGAGATCCAGGGACTTAAAAGAGCTGCCGAGATAGATCCCATGACGGGTCTTTTCAACAAAGCTACTGTACAGGCAGAAGTGGACGCGGTGTGCCGCCATACGAAAGGCGCGCTGATGATGATAGATCTTGACAGTTTCAAGCCTGTAAATGACATATACGGCCATGATATGGGCGATAAGATCCTGATCCGTTTCGCCGAGATCATATGCTCAGCTATAAGGGGGAGTGATATCGCCGGAAGGATGGGCGGTGACGAATTCGTGGTCTTCTGCCAGCATATCACCGATGAAGAAGTCATCGCATCAAAGGCAAAATACATCAACGATCATATATTATCGTCAGCCCGGGAATTCATGGGAGATAATATGAACATCCCCATCGGGGCATCGATAGGCTGCGCCCTGGCCCCCGATGACGGAAGAGATTTCATGACGCTCTTTAAGAAAGCAGACAAAGCTCTCTACTCTGTCAAATCAGGCGGCAAGCACGGCTATGAGATATATCATGACGAGGAAAGCGCGGGATCATATGTAGAAGAAGATGCGACTGACATTGGAGAAGCCATCACTGTCCTGTCGGAAAGAAATCCCGCAAGAGGAGCCATGCTGCTTCCCAACGAGCAGTTCAGGCTGATATTTCAGTTCCTGACGAGGGTCAACGCCAACTATCAGAGACAGATGCATATCGTGCTCTTCTCCCTTGCAGGAAAAGACGAAGGAAGTGATCCGCCTAAGAACGTGATAGATGCTTTTGCCGAAAGTATGGCAGGCACCTTAAGACAGAGTGATACGATCACGCAATACGGCCGCAATCAGTTCCTTCTGATATTGTTAAAGACCACTCCTCCCAATGCGGAGCTTGTGATAGAACGCATAATGAGCAAATGGAATGAGCTTGAAGCAAGCACTTCGGTCGATGTAACCTTCGAAATGCGTGAAATGCTCTGAGATCATTCCACTCTCTGTAATCCCCAGCTAAGCCAGCCCCAGCGGTATATATCACCGTCCGGCGTTACAGTCTCAAGGCACATCCTTCCGGTCCCGGGTATATCTCCGCCTTCCCGGAAGGTCGTGACTTCAAACGAAAGCTTTGAACTCATCCAGACCGGGTGCCATCCGCCTTCAAAGTGACTTGCTTCCTCCTGAGATATAGCGGGATCACTGTAATCCTTATAGATAAAAATATGCTGTGAGAATCCTATCTCATCCCTTTTGACCCATGTGGGACGGCGAAGCCCGTAGCTGCCTCTTTTCCAGACGAGAAGCACGCTCTCCCTTGCACTGTCTCCGTCAATATCAAGCATCAGCGCATCCTGGATGAGCCAGTCATCCGAAAGTACTTCAGCGACTCCTTCCGGGATCAGCTCTTCTGCGTTATTATCCCATTCGATCCATCGCGGAAGAAAAGCTCCGTGAAGCCACAGCGCCAGGAATATCAGTGCTAGCACCACAAGAGTGACGGCCATAGCTGTGATCGCTATGGCCGCTTTATGCCCGGATATTTTTTTTACTCCCATTCTACCCAATAGGGATCGGTCCATGAAGGCTTGTCAGGTATCTCATCCCCGTCCCAGTGATACTCTCCGTTGTCATCAGCATCTATTCCGAGCTTGACTCTCCATTCATGGTCAGTCATCCTCTGATCTATCGGTTGCTCAAACTGATAGAAATTATAAACGCTACCCTTGGCGATCCTCAGAGTACCGTCCACCGGCACTACGACATATATAATGCCTACCTCACCGTTCGCAAGCTCCAGCACTCTTCCGTTCGGATCCGTAGCCACATCGACGACCAGAGGAGAAGGGAACTGTCTGGGATCCATAGACTCACCGTTTGCCTCATCCTTATATGCTTCGATCCAGAAATGCTCGATCTCGCCTCCGTATATCTCTATGAAATCATACTCATCATCTGTGAGCGTCTCCTCCCGAAGCTCCTTCTCGGAGATCGTGTACAGTCTGTCAGCGATGTCGGTGAGCTTATCCAGATCATCCGATGTATCGCTATCAAGAAGATCAAACTTCTCAAGTCCTGTCTTAGTTCCCTGGGCAAGTTCGGAAAATCTTTTGTATATAACTGGCTCAGGCTCCACATATCCTCTGTAGTCGACCTCATCATCCGGACCGCCCATCTCTGCAATGACCTGCTCGGAATAAAGGACTGTGTCATGCTTAAGCTCTGTATAGCTTCCGAGGAAGCCCTCCAGGCTCTTCCTCCTCCAGTTATCCGTCTGCATGAAGTAGGGATAACCGCTTCCTTTTTCTTCAAGAAGAGGACGCAGAGTATTGAGCCATTCCGAATACAGTGAAGCATACCAGGTCTCATCTCCCGCAGAAGACACGGCATCCTGAAGTTTGCTTAGATTTTCTCCGTAATCCGCATAATCAAACGCCTTTATCTCATCCTTAAGGATCTTTTCCGCAGTCTTGCTTGACATTGCTGCAGGCACATCCAGTGCATCGGGCAGAAGCCTCTTGTCACCGTCTGAGTTCTCTCCTACACTGCTGTAGATAAGCTTCTGGAAGATCGCGGCATCCACAGAAAAGCGCTGTCCCATGAATCTGAAGCCCTTGCTCTCCTCTGTCTTGTCCGTCTCTCCGTTGTCATCATCCATGGGCACGGAATTGATCGCCGGAGGCTCAAGCGCACCTGTCTGTTCATGGAATGCCGCAAAGTTCTTTTCATCTGCAAGCTCCGCGGCGGGTATGGTGTCAACGGTCTTTCCGTATACATCCTGTATGATGGGCCTGTATTCGCATACGCCGTTATCATCGCTGGCGCCTGCAAAGAATGAAGTTACGGCATATATCGTAGACCATATCTTGAAGGATTCTTCATCCATGGCAGCCGACATGAGCATGGCGCTCCTGTCCATGCTCTCATCCTTCTGAGAGAAATTACGTCTGCCATACCACATCATGGCCTTGAAATACTTCTTCAAAGTCTCATCAGTATCATAGTAGCCCCTCGGCTTGTACTGAGAATAATCTTCATACTCATTACCGCCGCTGAGTGGAGAATATTCTATGCCCGATTCCGCATTCACAAGCTCCAGTTCCGCTTTGGCGATCTCAATGGCATGCTCATCCAATCCTTTATCCGATGAAGGGTCATATGAGGGATCGAGCAGGGCCTTTGCTACAGCAAAGAACGCGATGTTCCTGTCGCAGGCCACCTCCCAGTCACCGGTTGCCGCCATATCGCTCTTCTGCTCTTCACAAAGAGAGAGCATCCTGTCGGTAAGCTCGACAAGCATATCGTAAAGATAAGCTTTTTCTGTCTTTTTCAGTACATATGAGAAGAAAAGATGATAGCTGTGCATAAGTGAATCTACAGTTACAAAGTTTGGGGTCTTCAAATATCTGTTATACTCATATATCTCAAAGAATTCAGCGTTGCCCGACTGCTCGACAAAGAATCCGTCATCGATAAGGTGCTCCTTCCCCTCATCATTCACATATATCCGGTCCGAATTGATCAGGTTTCCGAGATCGCTGTCCACGGAATAAGCTGCTACCGAAGCTTTCACTGTATCAGCGTTCGTGGTGAACAAAGATACATCCAGAAGCATAGGTCTTACAAACAAAGTGCTCCCGGACTTCGAAGAAGAATTATCCGCAGAAAACATTGAGACCGGCCCCTCCCCGGAAGCCTCCTCCGAAGTCTCGGCGGACGCCTCACCGGATGATCCCTCCGATGATCCCGATGATCCGTCCTCTGCCACCTTGCTGCTTCCGCATGAAAAAGCCCCCAGAAGAAGAGAAAGGCACATGATGAGACTGACTGCGATCCTAATGCTTTTTTTCATTATTTCTTATCCTCCCTTTGCGTTTTATCTAAAACGCTGCCCAGATTATTTTCATCCCAGACCTCATCTACGAGTTTTTCGCAGTTTTCAAGTGAAAAGTCGGGGTCCTGCAGCCTTATGAGATTACTGTCGGCAAGTTCCTCTGTATAATCCTCAAGATAATAAGCAGATATCTCATCCTCAGACAGATGACAGACTATCGGTCTTACTTTTGTCTCAAGCACCGAGACACTGCCGTTTTTGTCCCTTCCGATCCTGATCTCAGCCATCCCGCCGACCATGCGGTTTTTGACACCGCGTCCCGTGCCGGATGTGTAATTCACAAAATTACCCAGAGAATAGTATACAGGCATCCTGTGACCGTTGTCATCTTCCAGTATCTCTATGGGCTCTATCACATGCGGATGTGTGCCTATACAAAGATCAGCGCCTTCCTCCATGAAAAACTCTGCCCAGCTCTTCTGATATGACGAGGGTGTAAGCTTGTATTCCGTGCCCCAGTGGGGACATATTATCGTTATATCCGCCTCTTTTTCGGCACGCTCAATATCCTCTTTTACCTTCTGCCTGACAAGGTAGTCGACGAGATATCCCTTGCCTTTGGGCATCTGTATGCCGTTTGTCCCGTATGTGTAATTGAGGATGGCGACCCGTATGCCTTTGTCGGCGGATGTCGTTTTTTTACCGGAAGAAGCCACCTGTGACCCTTTGCCGGACTGTCCGGCTTCGATGATACAGATCTCTTCCCTGTCCAAATCGCTGTCATGGATCCCCAGTACTTCTACGTCAGGGTATTTCGTATCCCAGAAATCAAGACAGTTCTCTATGCCCTTTGCGCCTCTGTCAAGCGCATGATTGGTGCCATGCAGTATCACGTCAAAGCCCGCCTTCACCTCGGCGTCTCCGACCTCTGTCGGTGAGTTGAATGAAGGATAACCGGTATATTTCAGTTCTTCCCCGCCAAGTATCGTCTCCTGATTGACTATAGCTATGTCAGCGTCTTTTATATCATCCGACACATGCTTAAAAAGAGCGCCAAAATCATAGCTTCCGTCACTCTTCTTTCCGGAATTGATAACCTTGTCATGCATCAGCATATCCCCGACCATGACGATCGTGATCTCATCACTTCCGCTGTCGGTATCACAGCCTGTCTTTATACTCTTTTGAGTGCTTTGAGATGACTTCCGGCAGGTATCGGTATCACCGGCATACACGTAGATGCCCGGGATGATCGCAAATAATACGATCAAAGAAAGGATAACAGATAAGACGGATCCTGCTTTTCGTGAAAGCCGTATCATGAAGACCTCTTTGGGGATCAGGCATCCAGTCCCATGATCCTTCGAACTTTTCCTATGGAATCAAGGAAGGCGGCGACGTCATTTTCGTCGTTATAGAGGTAGAGGGATGCCCTGGCGGTATTGCCGACTCCAAGGTAATCCATGAGAGGCTGCGCGCAGTGGTGTCCCGCCCTGATATCGACCTTATCGGTATCAAGAATGGATGCTATATCATGGGGATGTACCCCGGCGATAGTAAATGAAATGATGCCTGTGTGCCGAAGAGGATCGGAAGATCCGCAGATATGGACATAGGGCATTTTGCTCAATCCTTCAAAGATCGCGGAAGTCAGTTCGTCCTCGGTCTTTCTTATATGATCGAATCCGACATTCAGAAGATACTCTGTCGCTGCCTTAAGGCCGTATGCTCCGGCAGGGTTTACCGTTCCCGCTTCAAACTTATGAGGAAGCTCGGCCCATGTAGCGCCGTCGAGGCGTACGTATTCTATCATCTCACCGCCTGTAAGGAAGGGCGGCATCTTCTCAAGAAGTTCCCTTTTCCCGTAGAGTACTCCTATACCGAATGGAGCCATCATCTTGTGCCCCGAAAAAGCTAGGAAATCACAGCCAAGATCCTGTACATCTACCGGCATATGAGGTACTGACTGAGCAGCATCGACAACTATTACTCCTCCGTTGTCATGCACTCTTTGAGCCAGTTTTTTTACGGGATTGACGCAGCCAAGCACATTGGACACGTGTCCTACGGCGATAAGCCTGCATTTCGCCGATATCTTGCGGTCAAGCTCCTCATCAGATATCGTTCCGTCCATCTCGGGCTCGAGATAGATAAGCCTTGCCCCGTTCTTTTCAGCGACCATCTGCCACGGCAGTATGTTTGAATGATGCTCCATAACCGTCGTTACTATCTCGTCGCCTTCATGAATGAAATTAAGTCCGTAGCTGTATGCCACCAGGTTCAGGGATTCCGTTGAATTCCTCGTGAAAATGATCTCCTCATCCCCGGATGCATTGATAAGCCCCCTCACAGAACTCCTTGCTTCCGCGTAGGCATCAGTAGCCGCCATAGACAGCTCATACAGGCCTCTTAAGGGATTGGCGTTCATATTTTCGTAGAAGTATTTCTCAGCCTCTATCACACAGGCCGGTCTTTGCGCCGTGGCAGCGGAGTCCAGATATACGCAGGGTTTGCGGTCGAACACAGGAAAATCCTGCCTGAATCTGTTTTCTGTCATCTGAACGCCTCCTCCATATAATACTGTATGCGCCCGTGTGTCTGCTCGTCATTGATGAGATTCCTTACGGAATTGAGGCGCGCTTTCGTCATCAGAAGCTCTGCTTCATGCTTTGAGAATCCTCTTGTCTGCATATAATAAAGCACATCTTTTGAAAGTCTTCCGATGGATGCGCCATGCTCTCCTTCCACATCGTCTTCATCACAGAGTATGACAGGAATGGTCTTATTTACCACTCCGTCCGACAGCAGGAGCACATCCTCCAGCTCATTGCCTTTAGCTCCCTTTGCTCCGCGGATAAGATCGATGGTACCTCTGAAGACCTTGTCAGCCTTATCTCTTAAAGCGCCCTTCACCATGAGCTCCGACGTAGAACGTCTGCCGTGATGGGCTATATGATAGTTCAGATCGAGCAGCTGCTCATTCATGCGCAGATACCCGACATTACCTGTAAAGGACGACCTGTATCCGATCATGTCGGCCGCTACTCCCGTGTAATTTCTTTTACTGCCGAGGCTTAACTGGGTGATCTCAAATTCACCTCTCTCCTCTACGACCACACCCACATCATCAAGGCACAGATATCCGCTTCCCAGCAGGTCTACCTTCACAAGATGGACCCTGGCTCCGGCTCCTACATGGATCTTGGTCTGGACTCCGAAAAAGCCTCCGGCATTAAACTTTGACGAGGAATAATCCATGATAACGGTGATGCTGCTGCCTTCCTCGGCAAGGATCTCGACCCTGTCGGAATTGGAGTCACCATTCTCCATGAGATAGCGGACATTGACCGGCTGCTCGACCTTCCTGCCGCGTTTTGCGTGTATCATGAGTACCTCGGCGCTGGCTTCCGCAAAGAAGCTGTCAGCGTCTTCTCCCATTCCGCATTTTATCGATCTTAAGTCGAAAGCATCTTTTAATTCACATCCACCGCAGTCCTTGCAGGATTCGTTTCCTATGATGACGCCGGCGGGTATCTTCTCGACTATTGCTCTCCCGCTGCCTTTAAGGATCAGCTTTTCCTCTATGACCGCATCATTGATCCGCAGCTGATTCCATGTAGGACTTTTGAGGCTGTTGATCCGCATCATCCGATCGCTCCTTTCATCTCCAGCTGTATGAGGTTATTCATCTCGACAGCATATTCCAAAGGAAGCTCCTTTGACACGTTATCAGCAAAGCCGGACACTATCATGGCTCTTGCATCCTCCTCTGATATCCCGCGGCTCATAAGATAGAATATGGCATCATCGGATATCCTTCCGATCCTTGCTTCATGACCTACGTCGGTCTCATTGGTCCTTATATCCATGGCAGGGATCGTATCGGATCTTGATATGTCATCAAGCATCAGGGATGCGCAGGAGACAGAAGCCTTTGAATCCTTTGCTTTCTCAGTTATCGTAAGGGCGCTTCTGAAGGTGCTGATCCCTCCGCTCTTGGAGATCGACTTTGTATTGATCGCGGTCGAAGTGCGCTCTCCAGCCTGGACGACCTTCGTGCCTGTATCAAGGTTCTGACCCTCTCCGGCAAAGGTTATTCCGGTGAATTCACAGTGAGAATCATTCCCCTTCAAAATGGTCATAGGATAAAGATAGGATACATGGGATCCGAAAGATCCGGAGACCCACTCCATCTTGGCTCCCTCCTCGCATACAGCCCTCTTTGTATTGAGGTTGTACATGTTCTTGGACCAGTTCTCTATAGTGGAATATCTGAGTCTTGCGCCCTTTCCGACGAAAAGTTCCACGCAGCCCGCGTGAAGGTTGGCGACATTATACTTGGGAGCGGAGCATCCCTCTATGAAATGAAGGTCGGCCCCCTCGGACACGATGATAAGTGTATGTTCGAACTGACCGGCTCCTGCTGCATTCAGCCTGAAGTACGACTGGAGCGGGATCTCGACCTTGACTCCGGGCGGGACATATACAAAGGATCCGCCTGACCAGACTGCTCCGTGGAGTGCCGCGAATTTGTGGTCTGTCGGAGGAACAAGCTTCATGAAGTGATCCTTTACCATCTGCTCGTATTCTCCGGTAAGGGCGGACTCCATGTCGGTATAGATAACGCCCTGGGCAAGTACCTCTTCTTTTACATTGTGATATACAAGCTCCGAGTCATACTGAGCGCCCACTCCCGCAAGGCTCTTCCTCTCTGCCTCGGGGATCCCGAGCCTCTCAAAGGTATTCTTGATATCATCCGGGACATCCTCCCAGTCAGAGCGCATCTTGGTCTTGGGTTTGACGTAGGTTACGATGTCGTCCATATTAAGACCGGAGATATCCGGCCCCCACTCAGGTACCTTAAGGCTGTTGTATATCTCAAGACTCTTAAGCCTGAAATCCCTCATCCATTCGGGATCATGCTTTTCTTTTGAGATCTCCAGCACGATATCTGGAGTAAGACCTTCTTTTACCTTAAAGAAGTCCTCCTCCTTTTCCTCATATCTGAAGTCGTACAGGCTCCTGTCTATATCTTCTACTTCGGTTCTTTCTCTCTCCATTTATTCACCGGCAAATCTTTCAAATCCGTTTTGATTTATCTCATCCACAAGCTCTGCTCCGCCGTTTGCGACAATCTCTCCCCTGACAAGGATATGCGTATGATCCACTGACAGCGACTCGAGTATCCTGGTGCTGTGGGTTATGATCAGCAGGGCTCCGTCCACCTGCTTTTGATATGCCTCGACTCCGGCAGATACCGTGCGCACTGCGTCGACATCCAGACCCGAATCCGTCTCATCCAGTATCGCAAATGTGGGCTTCAGCATCAGAAGCTGCAATATCTCAGCCTTCTTTTTCTCACCCCCGGAAAACCCGACGTTAAGATCTCTGTCCTTGTATGAGCTGTCAAGATCCAGAAGATCCATATTGGCGGCCAGCTCCTTCCGGTATTCGGAGAATTTGATCTTCTCTCCGGTCTTCTGGGTGATGGCATTTCTCATGAAAGAAGAAACAGATATACCCGGCACCTCCAGAGGATTCTGGAAAGACATGAACATCCCGGCCTTAGCCCTTTTATCGGGACTTTCGTTCCTTATGTCGAGTCCGTTGAAATATATGCTTCCTTTGGTCACCGTGTATGCTGGATTCCCCATCAGTACGTTACCGAGGGTTGATTTTCCTGCGCCGTTAGGCCCCATCAGTACATGTGTCTCGCCCTTTGAGATGCTTAAATTGATATTCTTCAGTATCTCGTTTTCTTCGATGCTGACACAAAGATCCTTTATCTCAAGCAAAGCCATCTTCTTATCTCCCTTTATCTGTTTTTAGTTCCGCAAGGCACTTCTCAAAGCTTAATCCGTACCACCTGGACTCCGGATCCCTGTCAGTCTCCTCAATGCAGCGGGTTACAAAGCATACCGCATCGCTCATGGCGTCCTTCAGATCCCATCCGGCCAGCAGCCTGCCGGAGACTACCGAAGCAAAGATATCTCCTCCTCCGAGATAAGTACCGTCGTGCTTCTTCTTAAAGCACTCGCCATACCTCCCGCTTTTACTGTCATAGCATATCGCGCCTATGTCCCCGCTTCCGGAGTGTATGCCCGTTATGATCACCTGAGCGGGGCCGAGAGCCGAGAGTGCATCGAGCATCTCCATCGCCTCTGCCTTATCCAGCTCCTCCGGCGGTATATAATCCCTGTCAAGCAGGAGAAAGGCCTCGGTAACATTCGGGATCGCAAGGTCGGCTTTGGCAACAAGCCTCTTCATATGCGGTATGAAGTCCCTGCCAAGTCCCGAGTACATCTCACCGTCATCAGCCATTGCAGGATCCACAATAAGACAGCCTGTATCATCGCCCATATTTTCCACAAAGGACATGATGGCATCTATCTGCTCCTTCGAACCCATATAGCCTGTGTAGACCGCATCAGGTCTGATGCCGTTCTTTTCAAGTTCCTTTGTGACAGGAATTATCCTGTCGGAAAGATCATATGACACAAAGCTCTCGAACGCGGTATGGTTCGAGAGCAGAGCTGTCGGTATGACTACAGTTTCCGTTTCCAGGCATGACAGCACCGGAAGCGCCGCCGTGATCGAGCATTTGCCCGCGCAGGACAGATCCTGAAATGTTATGATGCGCTTCATCTTATATCTTACTGATGAACAAATACAGGAGTGCCGACGGCTGCAGTCTCAAAGAGAGTAGCTGCCATTGACTTGGGCATGTTCACGCAGCCGTGAGAGCCGTTTCTCTGATATATGGTCCCCCCAAATGATGAGCGCCATGTTGCATCATGAAGTCCGTAATTACCCACAAAAGGCATCCAGTAATTAACATATGCCTCATAACCCTCGCCTCTTAAAGTGCGTCCGCGCTGCTTGTTGTAGATATGATAGAGTCCCTGGGGAGTGCCATGTCCTCTGTTGGTGTTGCCGGTAACTATATCAGTGACGAGCGTGGGCGTTCCGCCTATGTAATATACAAGCGTCTGCGTCGTCAGATTGACATCTATATATGTCTTGTCGGGGATCGATGCTATCACTGACTCATTGGCCGCGGCAGCATTGGAGGCAGCAACAAGAGCCTCATATGCCTCGTTTGTACTCTTTGCATCAGCCTGCTGTGATCCGCTTTTCATTACAGGCTTGTGTGCGGCATCACTGGATCCGCTGGCTATGAGCTTTGTAAGGTAAGCAGCCTCTGCCGTACGATCCAGAGTCAATACTCCCGGCTGGTCATATACGGCTGCAATATTGCCGACGAAAGCTGATACCAGAGCACTGTCGGCATAGAACGATCCGGACTGGTCTACAGCAAGAGTGCCGTCGGCATTCTTCTGAAGAAGTCCTCCCAGTACAGCCTGACTCACATAATACTGGGTACTGAGTCCGGTCGATATCGGATAAGAACTGAAATCATAGACTACAAAGCCTATGGACTGTGCCCTGGCGTCCTCAGCAGGAACGATGACAGCAGCGAACAGAATAAATGCGGCTGCTACAGACAACAAAATTTTTTTCATGATAACCATTCTCTCCTTAGATAAAACCCAAAAATCAACTTTTGTATTATATAACCTTTTTTCGCCCTGTTCAACAGGCTTTGCAACTTTTCAAAGGGTTTTATCTCAGTGATGACAGAGACGTTAGAGTAAATTTTTAGTAGGCAGGATAAGAAAATAAAGGAAGAGGGGAAGCCCCCTCTTCACAACATACAGTAATTCAAATATGATGTTAATCGCGACAAAAACACATAGGAGAATAACTGTATGGATACTATTGTAAGCAAAGATGAACTAACATTCAAGGACATAGAGGAAGCAATCTACAGGTATCACTGTGAGTTAGCAGTAAAAGAAACCCAGGAGATCCTGAAAGCCATAGATGAGAGGCTGATGCAAAGCAGAGATCGAAGCCGATATCGACACAAGGGGCAAAAGAAGGATCATATAACCTGCATATATGGAGATGTGCCGTATGAAAGGATCATATATG
>JHYK01000032.1 GCA_000621405.1 Lachnospiraceae bacterium AC3007 | reverse complement strand
TACAGGCATCCTTTTTCATGTGCACAGGGGAAGAGGGATTCGAACCCCCATGAGCGGTTTTGGAGACCGCCAGGCTAGCCATTGCATCATTCCCCTATTTCTGCGTTGCGCAGGCTATACGAGCGCAACGCAGAGATTATACTAGATGATAAGTTATATTGCAAGCCTGTCAGGAATTATTATTCTTTGGCTTCTCTCTCTTGTCGGTCTTGCTGTATGTAAAGATATCCTCCGACCTTCCGGGCTTGAACGATCCGTCAACAAAATATTGTTTGGCGCCGGTCTGCATCTTTATCGTGTTCATGCTGCTCTTTAATGAAGAGACATAGAGGAATCCTATCAGCAGCGAGACAAGGAATGCCACGAACATGATCCCGAGTTCGGCGCCTATGATCAGGCAAAGGAGCTCCGTGATCACAAGGCTTATGAGTGAAGCGATACCGAAATACTTCCAGTACAGTCCCATATCCACGGGAAGAGATCCTACCAGCTTGCCGGTCTGACCGTTTATGCCGAAGGTATACTTCTCATTGTTAAAATTAGTCGTCATCATCCATACGGGAAGCATCGCATATTCAGCCTTTGCATTGGACAACTGTATGGCATCTGACCTCTCACTTACCTCGTTATATCCCTTCACGGTATCCTTTATCTTTTCCTTGAAGGTATTCTCGACACGTCCGTTTGCCTTGGGCTGGGCATCCTTCTCCTCTATATCATAGCGGTTTGCAAGATAGCCGCTGAAGTATGCCGCATCATAAGCCACGGCCTTTGAATAATCAAACGGCTCAAGGGAATCCATCGTCGCATCATCCATCTGAGTGGCGGCATTCACGGGGATCCGCTGGAAGTCCATGTCACCGCTTCGCATGACATTATAATAATCACTCTTCGTATATTCGAAATTGGCATCGGACCAGTTCTTCTTTTTCACGCCCTCATAGGATACAGATCCTGAAGCATGGCAGCTGTAGAGCCAGAAAGGTACGTAGAGTCCTGTGATGTCCTCTATCCTGTTGCCCTCGGTAAAGGACTTCGGCAGAAGCTTCTTGCCCTTTGTGAAATCCTTGAGCTTGCCCTTGGCTTCATTCTTATCAAGAGCAAACGGTATCACTACCTCAGGCTTGTACATTCCGTCGAAAGACTGCGGTATGATAGCCTGATTGCCGCAGTACGGACACTCCGTGGCAGCTGTATTCTCATCGGCAACCATCTCTGCTGCGCATGAAGGACACTTATATCCTGTAAGCTTTCCGTTCTCATCACGGATCATGAGCTGTTCCGTGGTGGTCCAGGTCATATCCGAACTTGCCGCATCGACTGCCTCGGCCTCCTGAGCCGCCTTTGCCTGCTCCATCGTGAAGCTCGCCCCGCAGTATTCGCAGGTCATCTCGCCGGTCTTTCCGCTGAACCCAAGCGCCGCTCCGCAGCACGGACATTTGAAGTTTAATACATCAGCCATTGTATTCCCCCTTTTATAGATAATCTCCCGTCAATCAGAGAACCGTCCCCGTGATTGACTCTTCCTATCCATTATAAAGCCTTTCGACGGTATCGTCTACATTCGTGTGACAGATGGATAACAAGACAAAAGAACCGTCCCCCTGTCTTACCCCTGTCTTACAGATCCGCAATATCATAATCCGGCGTGACCAGTATATCGTAGTCCTCATGCAGCGCATGGACCTTATCCCTGACTCTTGCGCAGACCGCCCTTTTGTCGGGCGCATCAAAGTCCAGCACCAGATCGAATCTCATCGTGCGCTCTTCCTTGTTTAAGTAAAAGCCGTGCATCTGCAGGACATACTGCTCGGCGAGCGCTATCTCGGATACCTCTTTTCGGACAGCGACTGCCTCGTCATCCCTGGTGTTCATTGAGTAGATCGAAAGCCCCGTCATAGCCACCTTATATTCCGCATATACTTTCTCCGTAATGCTTCGAAGGAGCCTGTCGATCTCATCCGCAGTCATCGTATCAGGGATCTCGACGTGGGCGGAGCCTACAAGGGTCTCAGGGCCGTAATTATGGATCACAAGGTCATACAGGCCGTACACCTCGGGAAAGGCTGTCACACAGTCCCTGATGCCTTTCGCAGTCTTAGCGTCTATCCTTTCTCCAAGTATCTCGCTGACTGTCTCCCTTAAGATTTCCAGTCCGGTCTTTATGATGACTATCGATATGGCAGCGCCGAGATACGCCTCGGTGCTTATCCCTGTTACAATAAAGAAAACCGCTGCCGCAAGCGTCGTGACGGAAAGGACCGCATCAGATATCGCGTCTTTTCCGGAAGCTTCAAGCGTCTGCGAATTCACGTCCTTTCCCACGCGCGACACATAGAGTCCCAGTATGATCTTAACCACGACGGCGCTTGCCACTATGACAAGCGTGATCGCCGTATAGTCCGGAGTCACCGGATCAATTATCTTCTGCACTGATCCTATGAGCGCCGACACGCCTGCATAGAGGATGATCACCGCGATTATAAGCGCACTCAGATATTCTATCCTCCCGTGTCCTAAAGGGTGCTTCCTGTCGGGCTCCTTTGATGCAAGTTTCGTCCCTATGATCGTGATAAGAGATGACAGCGCATCACTTAAGTTATTGACAGCATCAAGGACTATTGCCACAGAATGGGACAGCACTCCCACCACTGCCTTGAATGCAGCCAGCAGCAGATTGGCAGCGATCCCGAGGATGCTGGTCTTTATTATCCTGCTCTGTCTTGATCCGGTGTCATTCATGCTCTCTTCCTTTCCGCTCAATGCCTTGAAGAAAAGAATGAATCCAGCTTATCCAGCAGAGTCTCCTTGTCAATGGTCTTTAGAAGATAATCCACAGGGCTGAGTCCTACCACCGACAGCACACTGTCCTTGTCTCCGTGACCCGTAAGAAACATCACGGGTATCTGCTCGGTCTCCGAATCGCCCTTCAGCATGGAGAGGACCTGCGGTCCGTTCGCGACAGGCATCTCATAATCCAGGAGGATCAGATCAGCCTTGTTCTTGGCGAGGTAGCTTATGGCCTGGACTCCGTTTGAAGCCATGCCGATATGATATTTCTCTTTCAGCCATTCATATACGGTGCGCATATAGGTGATGTCATCATCCACGATCAGCACGGTCTTTTTACGCTTCTCTCCGGTATTCTCATCAAGGTATGTACATACCTTTTTGATCACCGCATCTATATCCAGAGGCCTACGGAACCATTCGGTGATCAGCTGCTCCGGAACAGTCTTTTTTACGAGATCGTATTCAGCGCCCTCCCCGATGAGCATGAGACCGCATTCCTTATCGAGGATCACATCCTTGAGATAGACAAGGGTCTCCGGTATCGTCTCTATGTCCTCACTCATGAAGAATATGATGAGCTCTGCCGATCCTGAGATTTTTTCTATCTCTTTTATATCAGCATGAGTAAATAAAGACGTGATCCCCTCCCCCTGAAGTTTGGTCATAAGACTCTTCGCAAGAAAGGTCTCCGTCGTGCTTATAATGGCTACTCTTCCGGCAGCCTGACTGTTATCCATTATGATCCTCCATCTCTTCAAGCGCCTTCCCGGCTGTATCCTTTATACCTTCCCAGTCAAGTTCTGACAGCTGTTTTTCAACGTTTTTTATGTTCTTTTCATCGGGTTCGGACAGCCTGTATACGCGAAGGCTCTTTATTATATCATCCATCAGCCCGTAATCCATACTGTCAGCGATCTCGATCATGGTCCTGTATGCATCTTTTACCGATGCCTCATCTATGGCAGGCAGTTCCTCATCACCGGAAGCCAGCCCGGACAAAGCACTGTCCAGATCGCGGTACATTTCAAGCAGCCTCCCGGTATGCTCCTTTATAAGGTCTGTGTTTCCGTCCTTCCCTGCCATCTCGAGCTCTTCGGCAAGCTTTGACAGTCTGCCGGCACCTATGATCCTGGCAGAGCTCTTAAGGGCGTGCACCCTGATAGTATAGTCCGGAATGTTATCATCCTCAAAGAGGCTTTCTATCTCATCTGCCTTGGCTGCTGCTGTCTGGTGGAATACCGTCAGCACTGACAGATAGCCATCCTCCGACCCGCAGTTTTTGATCCCGGTCTCCGCATCCACGTCAGGGATCTGTCTGATCCACGAAGGAAGAGAACCTTTGATCCCTATATCCTCACCGTCCATCTTAGCGCCCAGATCACCCCACAGCCTGTCATATTCCTTCCAGACATCGCCGCTTTCAGCGCTCTCATTCATCCTGTATTCCTTATCTTCATCGATCATGGACAGCATGACATCCGCAACTTCGGGATCAAACCACGTGCCGCTGCAGCGCTCTATCTCCGCCCTGACATCTGCCTGCTCCCTGGGTTTGGAGTAAGATCTCGTGCTCGTCATAGCATCATAGCAGTCAGCCACGCACACTATGCGCGCAGTCTCCGGTATATCATATCCCTTCAGTCCGTCGGGATATCCTTTTCCGTCAAAGTGCTCATGGTGGGATCTTGCACCCTCTCTGAGACGCGGCATATCCTCGATCTCCTTCAGTATCTCATACCCCTTGAGCGTGTGCTCTTTTATAGCCAGATACTCATTGTCGGTAAGACGCGAATCCTTATGGATGATATCCTCATGCACACCTATCTTGCCTATGTCGTGTAATAAGCCCACCTCGTAGATCATGACCTGTTCCGCTGAAGACTTCCCAAGTCTTCTGGCTATCTCTGCGCTCATGGCCGCGACCCTTCTCGAGTGACCGTCTGTATAATGATCCTTGGTGTCCACTGTTTTGGACAGCGCGAGCATCATCTCTCTCGATAGCCTCCTGCTGCGTCTGGTCTGACGGTCCACCTCTTCTTCTATGGACTTCTGATAATGATGCAGCGTCACGATCCTTTTTACGCGCTGCTTTAATACATCGGGGACGAAGGGCTTTCTGATATAATCCGCAGCTCCGCTCCTGAATCCGTTTTCCTCGGTAACACTGTCATTGTCTCCGGTGAGCAGCAGAACCGGAATATCTTCCGTCATGCTCTCCTTCTTAAGCTCCTCCATCACGACGAAGCCGTTGCTGTCCTCAAGATGTATATCGAGCATGATAAGATCCGGCTGTGTCTTTTTCGCCTTGCTCACAGCTTCTTTTCCGAGCCGGCATTCATCCACTTCATAGGCGGGCTCCATGATGCTTTTTATCAGAGCACAGACCGCCTCATCGTCATCGATCACCAGAATACGCGATATTTCTTCTTCGTTACTGTCAGCAGAAACCGTATCTTCAGGAGAAGCCTTTTCTATCAGTTCATCCGGAAGCAGTACATACAGAAGTTTCTCCAGCTTCTCCCCGTCCACAGGCTTCGATACATAATCAGTGAATCCGGCATCCACGAACATTTTTCTGGCACCCGATACAGCGTTGGCAGTCAGGGCCACTGCCGGCGTATCCGTATTCCTTCCCTCCTCCTTAAGATGCTGCAGCGTCTCTATACCGTCCATCTCAGGCATCATATGATCTATGAAGATCACGTCGTATTTGTTGACCCCCGCAAGAGTCAGCGCATCCTTTCCGGACAGCGCGGTATCTATCCTTATCGCGGTCTTTTTAAGGAGGTTACGGATCACGGTATGATTGACCTCTGTATCATCTACCACAAGTATGCGCGCATCAGGAGCATGAAAGAGCTCATGATAGACTTCAAGATCACGTCCCGCATCGGAGTACCTTTCCGTGTAGTCGCCGATCTCATCCCAGCTTACGACTTCCTGCTTTACCTCAAATGACAGTGTCGAGCCTTTGCCGTATTCGCTGTCGACGTTAAGACCTGATCCCATGAGCTCGAGAAGCTGCTTCGTGATGCTCATGCCAAGTCCCGTGCCTTCTATGGTGCGGGTCTTTTTTCCGTCCAGTCTCTTGTAGGGTGAGAAAAGATATTCGACTTCCTCCTGCTTCATCCCTATACCGGTATCTTCCACGGCAAAGGAGAGCATTATATGTTGATCATCCTTCTTCTCAAAGGACACCTTAAGACTGACATATCCATCTTCAGTGTACTTCACTGCATTTGTCAGGATATTCAGCACACACTGTCTGATACGCACTTCATCTCCGATCAAAAGATGAGGTATCCTGCCGTCTACATCCACGTTGAATCTGAGTCCCTTTGAAATGGCTCGGTCACGGATCATGTTGCACAGGTCATTGATAAGCGATGTCAGCTCATACTGCACGGGAATGAGTTCCATCTTTCCTTCTTCGACCTTGGACAGATCCAGGATGTCATTGATAAGGGAGAGCAGCGTCCTTCCAGCGGACCTGATATCCGCGGCATAGGTACGGATCGTGCTTTCCTTCGACTCTCTGAGGATCATTTCATCCATGCCGAGCACGGCGTTGATAGGGGTCCTTATCTCATGAGACATGTTGGCAAGGAAGCGGCTCTTTGCCTTGTTTGCATTATCGGCAAGCTCCTTCTGCTCTTCAAGTTCCTTCATATACCGGATGTGATCGGTCTCATCGACAAGGGCGTACAGTGTACCGTAGTTTTCACCGTTATAAGTAATGCTGTTGATCTCGGGAGCATACACTCTTCCTTCGATCTCTATATTATCCCCGCACATTGCGGCACGGATCACTTCCTCGGGAATCCCGGCCTCTCTCATTCCGATCTCCGGATACAGTCTCCGGGCGGTCTTATTGAAATAACTGATCCTTCCTTCCGGATCCGCTGCCATGATGCCCTCGGACAGCCTGTCTATCACAAAGTCCCTCGCTATGTCCTCCGTACCGAGAAGGTCATAGCAAAGTATAGCCACCAGCATTATCGTAGTACTGAAAAAATAACCTAAAACAGACACATCAAATATTCCGTTCAGTCCGAAGATGTTAGTAGTCTGAGCGAAAAAGAATCCTCCCTCCGTCAGGGCCGCACTGATTATCAGCAGGAATCTGTTTTTGGATTTGGTGTTCTTTTCCCGAAACAAGGCCATAAAGAGCCACGTCAGGCCCAGAAGAATATAGATCATCTGAAGAGCCATGTTAAAGTGATGTACTATCCCGTTGGTGTGACGGAGTCTGGAGAAGGTGCCATAAGATTCTATCCAGACACTGCTGTAATAGAGAGGATGTATGTTGATGGTCAGGATCACTCCGTATATCACGAGATTCACTCCGACCATGATACGCGCAAAAACACGCGGGATCCTTACCCTGCAGAGCTTTGCTATGAATGCCAGCAGAGTGAGTGATATCCATACTGCTCCGGTATACCGGAACTGTACTGCGATCATCTTGGCTTCCTGCGAAGTAGAAGACATCTCGAGAAGGAAGCCGATGTTATTGATGAGAGTTGCAAGGCAGTTTAAGAAGAGATATCCGTGAGCCATGTCCTTCCATCTTCGAAGGATCAGGATACTCTCCACAAAGAGCATAAGTATGGTACAGCTCAGTATTATGATTAAAATCGTATGCACAAAAGGTGTCATATCTTCATCTCTCCAACGTTATTTTCCGGCAGGTTTCTTTGATCCTTGCTCCAAATGCCGTCATGGTCTCACCGTCATTTCGTCGCATCTGCACTGTCTCAGGCTCAAACGGGATATCCGCCTCCTTCGCTGCTTCGATGATCGCATCCTCCGCCATGCTGAATGCGGATCCCCTCAGAAAACCGGCGATCAGCACATATTGTTCTTCGCCCATACAGATGACAAAACTTCCCGGTATCTGAATGTCACCTAGTATCCCGGCAAGATCGCTTCCGTGACCGGTGGCTGAAACACAGAGAGCACTGCCGTCAGAAAATCCCTTTTTGTTCCAGTAGTCACATATTCGATCAAGATAATCCTCATTGTAGAGACCGGTCTTAAGATCGATATATCTGTCGCGTCGCTTTATCGCGGCATAGGTTAGTATTACGCCAAAGCCCGCAAATGACGCATCATAGAATCTGAACAGAACACCGAAGACAAACGGGATGATAAATGCTTCCAGTCTCAGGAAATGAGGCTCACGGCTTCTTTTGGATTACCGTATTTATTCCTATTGGCTTAAATCCGACGCTGAGAGCCGTTTTCTGTGAACCTGTATTCGTTTCCGCATGAGCCCATACAGGTCCTCTGCCCTGGCGTATGATTTCCTCACACATCTTGTATGCCAGACAGGATGCCAGACCATGGCGTCTGTATGTTTCAGCAGTCTCAACACCAATATCCACTTCCTCCGGACTGACCGCACTTGAAAACGCCACCGCAGCGAAGCTGCCATCTTCCTTACTTCCTGCCATAAATCCAAATCCATTCCGAAGGAACATGTCACTGTCGTTCCAGGAAAAAGATGGCGTAATCCTTCCTTGAACGTCACCTATATTGTCTGCAGTTATATGCTCAACAATGAATCCGTCATCAAGTATCGGCGGATTGTCAATAATTCCGTTATGAGTGTATTCTATTCTTTTATCAACCCGAAGCAAGTCTATGCCCGAATAATAGTCGGAAACAAACTCCGAATCTGTAATGAGTAAAAATCTTCGCTCCGTATCAGACACCCAAAAATTGCGATATACTTCTTCAAGAACATCTTCGCTCACATCCCCGGAGATATACGCAAAACCACAATAATGCCAAAACAGTACACAGCCTTTGCCATCAACATAAATATCTCCATCCTGAGTCCCGGTCGCAATTGATAAAGGATAAACCCGGTTAGCCAGGCATTCGTTAGCACATTTAATATATTCTTTGTATCTGTTTCTATCAACTTTATTCAACGAAATACACCTCTATATAATCTCGCTCATTTATTAACCTTCTCGAATCACATGCGAATAAGAAAACATAAGACAAGTCACCTGTTATTTTCAAATATCGGATTGATATTTTTCCTTTACCATAGTATTATCCCTTTTAAAGGAAATGGGTTTTTTATCTGGTAAGCGATTATTCGCCGAGAGAATTGCTCGTTTCTTTTTTTATGTCTATAACATCATACAAATACAGCTTTCCATCGTTTGAATGACGTACCAGCATGGAAGCATGAATAATAATATATCTTTCTAATTCGCCTTTATCACCATAGTTTTAATCGCATATCTGTATACTTCTGAGCCTTATCTTCAAATCCCAATTTTTTATATATAGGATACCCTTCATCCGTTGCTACGAGATCAATGCGGCATATTTGATGTTCTCTGGCATATTCAATCATATTTCTCATAAGGCTCGTACAGATTCCTTTTCCACGGTATTCTTCTTCTGTGTATACGCTTAAAACCTCTGAATCCAAACCATTTAGAAAAAATGGATTTGCCGGCTTCTCGATAATCAACAGATATGCCGCAGCAACAAGCCTGCCCTCTGCTCTTGCTACAAACGCAATCAGCTTTTTCCCGAGTTCTCTCTCAAAATATCCAGGAAGCTGTTTTTCCATACCTTCTCTTTCTTCATGGGTAAGAGAGCCAAAATCGTCTGTCATATATAGAATTCTAAGCCTTACAAGTTCCGGAATATCGCTTATTGTTGCCGTATCGTATATAATACTTTCCTTATCCATCCGCTTCACCTCCTTCTGCATCTTTGATCCGATAGTAATCCTCCATCTTCACATTCAGTTTCACATAGGAATCTGCTTTTCGGTTGCTCACACGCTCTAAGAGCACACAGCTTTCAACAGTAATATCGTTGATTAACCACTTTTTCTCGAGAGCAGGCATCAGCGATGTTTTGAATAAAACACAAACTCCTTATCTCGCTTTATTTCTTTATAGCCAAGCTTAGAATAAAAACTGTTTGTCCTGGCATTCCAAACAGGGGTATCAAGCGTAAACTCTTTTACTTCCGGGAACATGTTCTCCACTTCATGCATCATAAAAATCCCATATCCTTTTCGGAAATGTTCCGGCGCAATAAATATCCTGCCAACATTCAAAACATCATTTTTGAGAAAAAGAATAGCACCGCCGACAATCAGGCCTTCATCTGTCAGTTTATACAGATGCCCCTGCCTGGCCATTTTCGTATGAAACGGCAATGACATATATCCGGGTGGGCCACCCGGTGATGGTACCCCGACTAGATTATCACTGTCAAATGCACGCTTCGATATTCCGTTCAATGTAAGCGCATCGGAAGTGCCTGCCTTTAATAACTGTAAACTCATAGATCTCACCCCACAGGTTCTTCTCCCCTTCGGCTTCCATAGCCGTCAGGAATCCGGATATCCTTCATCGGTCTTTTCCTGTTGCTGTTCTATGGATCACGGAAACGTGCGTGATCTTGTTTGCCTCATCAGGATACTCTTTATCAAAATGCATGCCTATAGCTTCTGCGGTTTTGTATGATGCCTCATTCGTATATTTGCAGTACGAGTACAATGACGGATAATCCGTATTCTCAAAAGCCCAATCCCTGACGGCCTTCGCAGCTTCTTTTGCATAGCCATGTCTCCAGAATTTTTTATGAATATGGTATCCGATCTCCGGCAGTTTTTCTCCGTCAATATTCTGTATGGTAATGCCGCAGTCTCCGATGAATTCTCCGGTTTCTTTTAAGACAACCGCCCACAGCCCAAATCCGTACCGGGCATAGTTCTCCAGATTCCATTCGATCCATCGTCCGGTCCTTGCTTCATCAAACGGCGCCGGGTAATGCTGCATTGTTTCGGCATCCGACATGATTTCATACAGGGCGTCAAAATCATCCATTGTATACTCCCTGAGCAGGAGTCTTTCGGTTTCTATAATCATTTCATCCTCATCACGCCTTCAAAGCACGATCTCATAATACAGATAATCTCCTGTATAGGCGCTTTCCGATTCATTCACCTTTCTGTCATGCAGCTGAAACCCAAGCGATTCATAATTCTTAGGAGCGGCCAGATTGCTGTTTGTGCATACTATGATCCTTTCTCATAAACCCTAAAACAGACTCTCCTGCATGTCTATCCATGATTCCTGCGGTACTTCATGTATCTTATCACCTTCCATATAATTTCCGATCAGGAATGGTGAATCCGGATCATGTAATCTGTTCTGTGCATATATTACTGCCGGTTCAGCATTCGCGTAACAATATTTACAAAGATGCAGGCAAGTGTTGTACGCTCCTATATCACAAGCCAGATAACAGGCGCATTCGGCTCTGGCACCTTTCTTCTTTGGTGCTGTAAGTCTTTTACCGATCGCCTTTTCATAATCGCTGATCTTCATACATCCGCTGCAATCAGCTCCGTACTCCGCCAGTTCATTCCCTTCAGCACACGGCTTAACAGTCATGCCACATTCCGTCGCGATCCTTATTATCTCCTGTCCGAGCTTTAATCTGTCAGTCTGAGAAACTTCCCTTGCCTCCGGGAAATTCTTTCTGACCTTTGGATACAGATCGATAAAACTTATAACCACAGTCTTCGTATATCCCTTCAGACTTTCTGCGATCTGTTTGAAAGCATGTAAATGATACTCCGATGTATATTTATCCGACAAAAGGATAGGATCATATCTCCAGCCTATAGAATCCACTCCTACCGTATCGGATAGAGTTTTGAAATCCTCTATCAAACGATGCTTATCCGGAACATTCGGCTCGATATCCCGCCCATATGGCGTGAGTGTTACAAACCAGTATTGTCCAAAATCCTTAATCAGTTCCATATAAGGAAACATCGGTGCAGGATTCTTTGTACAGAATCCTATCACATCGACTACGGACGGATCCATCCGGTACCTGCTCACCTGATTCGGATTATAAGGATTTCGAACACAGACAAAACCTTCTTCTATTCTGTTTGAAAACCATTCAGCGTAAAAAGCCGGTATATCTGTTCTTTGTCCTGTATTAATGATCATATTTCTCCTCAGCTTACCGCTTTGATCAACTGAACCAGTCCTTCCATGGATCTTGTAATACGCTTATCCTTATGCACAAAAACCTGTGAGAAAACAGTAAGATCATCTCCGGCCCAGTTTAATTTTACAAGATTTCCTCTTTTCAGTTCCGACTCAGCTGTCATTTCCGGCATCAAAGCAACGCCGTGTCCGTTTGCCGCAAAGGCTTTCAAAACTTCTTTACTGCTTGTTTCCAGCACAATATCCGGGTTCAGATCATACTGCTTCATATCACTTAGGAACATATTTCTGAAACTGCAATTATGCGAAGTAAGAAGCATAGGGACCTTGTCCAGATCCCGTTCCTTTATCTTTTTCTTTTTTGTCAGTTCATGTCCGGGACATACATAAAACCCCAGAAATTCCCGTTGTTTATGCAGCAGTTTAAGATTTGCTTCTTCGATAGGCGGATTCAGGGTATATACAAGATCAAGTTCACCTTTTTTCAGGAGTTCCGGAAATGTATCATGCATGATAAACGAAAGCCCTATGTCAATCTTCGGAAAGCGCTTTTTAAACTCCATCAGTATCTGCGGAAAACGGTTATAGCATAAGGATTCCGAAACCCCGATCTTCAGTGTTCCTGAAGGCTCATCCGCTTCAGGTACTTCAAGATGTATCTCCCGTTCCAGTTGAAGAAGCTTCTCTGCATAATCTACAAGTCGCTCTCCCGCAGAGGTCAAAACTATGGTCTTCCCTAAGCGTTCAAACAGCACGCACCCGAGTTCTTCCTCAAGCTGTTTGATCTGCATCGTTACAGTCGACTGCGCATATCCCAGATCATTTGCAGCCAGTGAAAAACTGTTCATTCCCGAAATTTTTACAAACGTTTCTAACTGCGTGATCGTCATATCCTCACCTTCTGCTTATATACCGGTATTTTTGATATCAGTATTTCTGAATGTATTATTCATTTATTTCAATTTTACTGATATCGCTTTCGATGATATTATACGATCAAAGATAAAACAAAATCAAGCAAAAAACGGAGGATATTAAAATGCGAGAATTAATAAAAGTAATCCAGGATACCGTAGTCCCGAACTTCTTAAACATCAGGACGTCCATTCAGGCTTATGACAGAGATGCTCTTTGCTGTGGTGCTCCCTGCTGGAGGTGGGCTTATCACGCCCTTCATTCCGCAGACAAATGGTTTTTCAATCCCTATGTATATGAAGAGCCTGACTTCCATGAAGAGGGAATGGATAACCCCGATAATCCGACAAATGTCGTTCTGTCCGACAAACAGCTTTTGGAATACCTGGATAAAGTCGAAAAGAAAACTCTGGCTTATCTAGATACTCTTACCGACGATATGCTGTATGAAAAACCCGAAAACTGCCCTTACACCAGAATGGAACTGGTACTTCGTCAGTACAGACATTTATCTTTTCATACCGGTATGCTGAATGGACAGACTGCCGTTGCTACAGGGCAATTCCCGATGTGGGTATCTGAGACTGACAAATATGTGGATGATGGGATTCTTTTTGGAAGATACCGCAAAGTACAGGGGACTGCGAAAATCATCTATACGTCAGGGGGATCCCTGTCCCACTCCAACTGACAATTCGCTTACGCCGTCAAAAATCATTTCTGCGTTGGCATTCTAAAGATCATGTAGTACCATGCATTCAAAGAAACGAAGTTTTCTACCGTACAGTTTTTACTCAAGCGGCGTGCTCGTTTCTTTTTTTATTTGCACAATATCATACAGAAATAATTTACCATTCGCATCACATCGAACCAGCATTGCATTGTGCGTTTATGGTTAGAATATACCTCGATCAACAGTAGTTCGCAATGCGTGGGTGGATTATAATGGACCTGTTAATTACTCATCCTGTTTCTTCTCAGAATCCTTGATCCTATAGTAATCCTCAGCATCAATCGTAATCTCGATATGATCCTTCGCCGATCTCAGCCTCTCAAGCAAACAACAGACCTCCATATTCGCTGTTTTCGGGAACATGTCTATGACGGAGATACGGGCGGGACGATAGCCCGCATCAAGGATCGGATGCAGGTCCCTGGCAAGGGATGTTATCTTGCAGGAAATATATATGATATTGTCGACTCCGTAATCAAGGATCTTCTTAAGAGCCCTGGGATTGACTCCGTCACGCGGAGGATCGAGGATGATAAGGTCGGGTTTCACCTCCACGTCATCCAGTACCCTGAGCACATCCCCGCAGAGGAACTCCACGTTCTCTATACCGTTGAGACGCGCATTGGTCTTTGCTGACTCAACGGCCTCCGGGACAAGCTCTATGCCGTATACCGAGGATGCTGCATCTGACAGGAGCTGTGCGATGGTACCTGTCCCTGAATAAAGATCATATACGACACCGGCTCTGTCACCGACAGATGACCGCACATATTCCCGGACCCGCTCATACAGCACCTCTGCCCCCAGTGTATTGGTCTGGAAGAACGAAAACGCAGATATCCTGAATCTCAGTCCCAGTATCTCATCAAATAAATGATCTCTCCCGTATATGACGGATGTGCTCTCGTTTATCACGGCATCTGCCACTCCGTCATGCAGGGTGTGCAGGATTCCCACGATCTCTCCATCAAGGGATAGTTCCTGCAGCCTCCCGGCAAAGTCAGTCTCATCCAGCTCTCCTGTCTCATCACCGGAAGTAGTAACGATATCTATGAGTATCTCGCCGGTCCTTATGCCCTTCCTTACAAGAAGGTTCCTCAGGTATCCGGTGTTTGAATGGCGATGATAGAAAGGGAGTCCCTGCTCTCTGGCAAAAGAAATAACACACTCTCTTATACGTCTGAAATCTCCGTCCACGATATTGCAGTCCGGGGTATCGATCACATCCATGAAGTGCCCGGGCACATGCATGCCAAGGGTTATAGGTCCGTCCTTTACAGCGTTCCCGAAGGAAAACTCCATCTTATTGCGATAGCCTTCAGTCACCGGAGAGCCTGTGATACCCTCATATATACTGTGCAGAAGATCGTCATCACAATGCTGTTTCAGGGCGCGGCTTAATATATCACGGGCCATCTTGTCCTTAAGCTTAAGCTCCTCATCATAGGGCAGCCTCTGATACACACAGCCTCCGCACTGATCCGGAACGAGACATCCCGTAGCAGTCTCCAGTTCCGACCTTGTCAGCACTTCAAGCAGCCGTCCTTCCTTCAGTCCGGGCTTGTTTTTATTTAAAATAAAAGAGATCTCCTGCCCGGGAAGCGTGTTCTTGACGATCACGTCCACGCCGTCCACGGTGGCGATCCCCTTATTGGGGAAGGTAAGATCCCTCACCTTCCCTTCGTATGATTCTCCTCGTCGCATCAGACCTCTTACTTAGCGAGCTCCTCCTCATCCTCGAAGAGATCCTCCTCGTCGTCAAAATCGTCGCCGTCATCAAAATCATCAAGATAGTCCGGCGTAAAATACTTGTATACCGCGAATGCTATGCACGCAACTGCGACCACAGCACCTATCACGGCAAGTATCGTGACAATGGGGCTCTTTTTGCTCATCTCAGCTTCCTCCTCGTCTCTTTTAAGAATCTCGTTAAGCTTTGCGGCTGCAAGGATGTCCTTAATGTCGTTATTCTCCCTGTAGCTCTTTATACGACCAGCGAACTCATCCTTCTTGCCGCCGATGGTGCTGATGAGATTCGCGCCGCCGGTCTTAGCGCTTGTAACCAGTCCTTCAAGATTCATAGTATATGCACCTCCAACTAAAGAATGATTTTATCATACTAGCGAATCCTTCGCAAATACCAGATATAGGGGATCTCACAGTTTTTTCAGCTTTGCGAACCCCGCAAACATCTTCTTTACGCCGTGGTCATCAAAGTCCACGGTGACCTCGTAATCCCTTCCGCCTTCTTTGATATCAAGGACTTCTCCTTCTCCGAACTTGAAGTGTCTCACTCTGTCTCCCGCTGCATAGTCCGGCTTTACGGGAGTTATATCCCTTCCAAGCTTCACCTTGCCGGCCGGTCTCCTCTTCGGAGTGCTGCGGGGAAGGGCAGTGCTTACTGCCGTCACTCTCCCGGAAGGCTCCCTTTCACCGTTCCGGTAGGGATCACTGTATGTGATCCTCTGTCTTGAGGGGTATTCATATGTCCCGTCACTGAATCTTACGGGACGCTCCGTCTTCCCGGGATCCACATTCACATCCAGCAGTCCGAACGGCATCTCTTTAACAAATCTCGAGGCCGTGGCATATCGCGTCTCACCATTCACCATGCGGCTCCTTGCGCAAGTGAGCGTCAGCTCTTCCATGGCCCTTGTGATCCCGACATAGCATAGCCTTCTCTCTTCCTCTATATCTTTTTCATCTCCGCTGGATAAGGACATGTATCCGGGAAATAACCCCTCCTCCATGCCCACCAGATATACCTGCGGGAATTCAAGCCCCTTGGAATTGTGCATGGTCATGATGAGGACCTTGTCGTCATTCGAAGGATCGGAATCAAGGTCAACTGTCGTTCCCTCCACTCCGTTCATCCTCATGAAGTCAATGAGAGACGGCTCTTCACCGAGTTCCTTTTTTTCATTCTCATATTCGATGAAAGAATCCTTCAGCTTGCCGATATACTCCTCCTGCTCCAGATATTTTTCGGTAGTCTCGGAGACATCGGCAAGATAAGTAAGGTAATCGGTCTCTTTTATGACAGTGTCCAGCATATCCGGAAGACTCATGTCGCGTGTCTTTTCATGCAAAGCAGTCATCAATTCATAAAAGCTCTTCATCCCCGCTGCTGCTTTACCTGATATCCCTGCATTCTCAGGCCTTCCGGCGGCTTCCAGCAGAGATATCCCGTTCACTGCAGCAAACCCCGTCAGCTTTTCCAGGCTTGACGCTCCTATTCCGCGCTTCGGTATATTGATGATCCTGACTGTACGCATGTCGTTTGCCCCTATCGCGACAGTAAGCAGAAAAGCCGTCACATCCTTTATGACTTTTGTGTCCCAGAATCTGAGTCCCTTCACAAGATCATAATCTATGCCTCTGACCCTGAAAGCGTCCTCAAATTCCTTGGACTGCACATTTGTGCGCATGAGGATAGCAAAGTCCCTGTAATGTGCAGTACCGTCTTCCACCCGTCTCCTTATGTCATCGGCAATAAATGAGGCCTCTCCCTGCGCCGAATCAAGCTGCCTGAACCTGATCTTTTTCCCGTCTCCGGCTTCAGTCCAAAGGGACTTGTCCTTCCTCCCGCGGTTATTTGCTATGACCTGATTTGCAGCCTTTAATATATTGGCGGTAGAGCGGTAATTCTGCTCCAGTCTTATCACATGGGCATTTTTATATATCTTTTCAAAATCCAGGATATTTCTTATATCAGCTCCGCGGAAAGCATAGATGGACTGATCGTCATCACCGACCACGCAGAGATTGCCGTACTTTTTCGCAAGCCGTGATACGAGGGCAAACTGAGCTCTGTTCGTATCCTGATACTCGTCGACCATTATGTAGCGATACTTTTCCTGATAATGCTCAAGCACTTCAGGATACCGGTCAAAAAGTCTGATGACGTTCAGGATAAGATCATCAAAGTCCATCTGATCGTTGGCTTTAAGAGTCTTCTGGTACTCCTTGTAGACCATCACGTACGGCTTCATGTAGAAGTCACCGTCATATTCTTTTTCAAATTCCTCGGGAGACTGCATCTCATCCTTTGCCGATGAGATGACATTAAGAAGAGATTTTTCCTTGTACTGTTTTGTGTCTATCTGAAGATCCTTGCAGATCTTCTTCACTATGGACTTCTGGTCCGTCTGATCAGCTATCTCGAAGTTGTTACCGTATCCCAGCTTTTCGGCCTCGGTAAAAAGGATGCGAAGGCAAAGAGAATGAAATGTGGACATGGTGATATCGCCCGCAGCATCGGGGCACATCTGATAAAGCCTCTCCCTCATCTCACGGGCTGCCTTGTTCGTAAAAGTAAGAGCCAGGATGCTCCATGGCTTTATCCCCAGCTCTTCTATAAGATATGCCGCCCTGAAGGTCAGCGCTCTGGTCTTTCCGGAGCCGGCTCCCGCCAGTATCAGGACAGGACCCTCCGTGGTCTTCACAGCCTCCAGCTGCTTGTCATTCAGTTCCTCTTCGTAATTTATCATGAATCAAAATGTGAGACGGCAAGATTGATCTGGTTATTGATGAGATCGAAGCTTCCATTGTATTCGTCATCATAATCGATGAGCATGATCCCTCTCTGATAACCGCCGTAATGCAGCGCTACAGCAAAGAAGCTGTGGCTCATCCCGCCCTCGAGATATCTGTGATCCATGACATCATCAGTATCCGTCTCCTGATGCGCCTCATCAACAATATGCACTCCGCTGCGATCCCTGTAAGCCTTAAGGTACATCTTGTCGGGCATCACAAATTCTTCTCCGACCTCGTGCTTTACAGGTTCCTTATACAGGAAGATGCTGGCATTGATAACCCCGATAAGCGGCATGGCCTCAAGAAGCCTTCCGAAGCAGTCTTCCTTCCCGGGATCTATCTCTATGAGCTGCTTTGAGAAGCGGCTGATGGAAGTATGTATGGAATCAACGACCTTCCTGATATTGCCGGACCGTCTCTCAAGGCTTTCAGCCACCGAACTCTTGACTCTGGCTATCAGATTCGAGAGTTCCATCCTCGAGGTCTCCGACAGCTCCTTGGCGCAGTAGACCCTGTATATGCTGTCAAGCACTCTGAACAGCCTGTCGCAGTCGATATTGTCGAGTATCCCGAGATCAAATACATTATCCACGGAATAATCCGAAGTGCTCATGGACCGGCGCCTTACTACCGCTCCGAGATGAGTATCCAGAAGTCTTGAGAAGAAGTCCTCAAGAAGCTTCCTCTGGCAGCTCGCCTGATAATCCTGAACATCCCCGGTAAAGATGAAATCCACCATGGATGAAGTAAGAGTAGGGATGTCAAAGACAGTGCCTGTCTTGACATTCCTTCTGTGCTCAAAATTATACAGCTGGAAATAAGGATTATATCCCGCAGACTCTCTGTTTATAAAATGGCATTTGAGGATCTTGTCCTCAGCGTTTTCGCCGTCTCCCATCCTTGCCGCAAGAGTGCAGGCTTCATAGCCCAGAGATATATGGGATGCGCTGACAGAAGCAAGCGGCGGATCCATGTATGCGCTCTCGGTGATATCATCAAATCCCACCACAAAAATGTCCTTGCCTATCTTCAGATCATTCTCCCTGAGCACCCTGTACAGGGCCTGAGCCTGCCTGTCATTGCTGCAGATCACGGCCTCGGCGCCGGGATTTGATTCAATCAGCTTCCTGGCTTCCTCGAGACACCCTTCCGTATGGTCACCATGGACTATCATGCTGGGAGACAGATGCAGCTTTGCCTCCATCATGCACTTCCTGTATTCCTCGAGCCTCTCCTCACTGTCACCTGCGAACTCCGGTCCCGCAAACATAAGGATGCGCTTGCAGCCCTTTACAGAGGTCAGATAATCCATAGCCTCGCGGATGCCTGTGGTGCTGTCATAATATATGCCGGGGATGCCCTCGTGCTTATCGGAAAGGATCAGTTGGGGTTTGCTCTTTGTCTCCTGAAGGAACGGCTCGTAATCTTTGGAATCGGATATAATAGAAGTAGTGGCAAGGATCACGGCATCAATGCTTCTCTTATCTGCAAGCCGGTACAGCACGTTATCCGAATGATCCGTGCCATATACCCCGCCAACTATGATAAGAAGATTGATCTTCTTTTCCGATGCCGCCATCCTGGCGCCTCTTACTATACCGTCGAAATATTCGTTATCGATCTCCGGTATGAGGAGCGCCACTGTCCTTCTGATACTCATAATGCTCTTGCCCTGTCCCCAAACTTAAGCCAAAAGAAATGCCCTGTATGCCTTTGTCGCCTCGTATATGTCCGCCTTACTGGTCACCTCATACGGAGCATGCATGGAAAGAACGGCTACTCCGCAGTCGATCACATCCATACCGTACAAAGACATGATATATGCTATCGTACCGCCTCCGCCTGCGTCAACCTTGCCGAGTTCGCAGGTCTGGTACCTTACATTCCTCGCATCCAATATGCCTCTTATCTCCGCCATGAATTCCGCATTGGCGTCATTTGATCCGCTCTTACCGCGCGATCCTGTGTATTTATTAAAGACCACTCCATGTCCGAAATATGCCGAATTCTGTTTATCAAATACCGAAGCGTACAGAGGGTCAAAGGATGCCGATACATCCGAAGAGAGCATCTTGGAATTCTGCAGGCACCTTCGCATCGCAAGATCCGAATATACTCCTGCTGCATTCATGACCTCTGCCAGAGCGTTCTCAAAGAATCTTGAGCGCATGCCCGTAGCGCCGACAGATCCTATCTCCTCCTTGTCCACGAGGAGACATACTCCGGTGCGCTCCACATCGGAAGTGGAAAGAAATGCAGCAAGCGACGCATATGCGCAGACTCTGTCGTCCTGTCCGTATGAAAGAATCATGGATTCATCAAGTCCGAGGCTTCTCGCGCGCCCCGCAGGCACTGCCTCCAGCTCGGCAGACATGAAGTCCTCTTCCTCTATGCTGTATTTCTCCTTGAGGAGTCTTAATATGTTCTGCTTTACAGGATCCTTTTCCTTTGACTTGAGCGGGATAGATCCCACCAGCAGGTCGAGATTCTCTCCCTCCACGGCTTTATTCGCCTTTTTCTCCATCTGCTCCGAAGCAAGATGGATCAGGATATCGGTGATCGTGAATACAGGCTCGTCATCAGCCTCCCCGATGGAGATCTCCACCATAGTCCCGTCGGTCTTTGCCACTACTCCGTGAAGCGCGAGCGGGATGGTGACATACTGGTATTTCTTGATGCCTCCGTAGTAATGGGTATTGAGATAAGCAAGCCCTCCGTCTTCATACAGCGGATTCTGCTTCAGATCCAGTCTCGGACTGTCCAGATGGGCTCCGAGGATATTCAGGCCGTTTTCAAAAGGTTCGTTGCCAAGCTGAAAAAGGACTATCGTTTTTGACATTCCCACAGCGTAGACCTTATCGCCATGCTTCAGGTGCTTTCCGCTGGATACGATATCTGCCAGATCCTTATATCCGGCCTTTCTCGCCATCGCCACTATCTCTGTCACGCACTCTCTCTCCGTCTTGCATTTAGAGAGGAATTCCATGTAGGATACGGCAAGATCGTCAAGATCTCTTTTGTCGTTTTTTGAATAATTTAGCCAGGCGTTGTCGGTATTATCCAGTCTCATTTTTTGAATCTCCCTTATGGTTTTCATCGGGGATGCTCTACCCCGCTATGTTCAGTACCGTATACGGATCTATATAATCGCCCTCGTACCGGATTCGGTAAAAAAGCTTGTCTCCTTCATTGCCCACGGCAAAAAGGGCTGTCCCTCTGTCTACTTTCTTTCCTTCTTTCACCACAGGCCGGCCCTGACAATAATAGTCGGACTTGTATCCGTTGCCGTGATCCACTGTTACCAGATATCCTCCGGACTCCACGCTCTCACCGGCGTATTCTACATTTCCGGAGCCTGCAGCCACCACATGAGAACCCGGGGCTGCCTCAATCGTAATCCATTTTTTCTCTTTGTCATATTCGCTGGGCAGCGCCTGCGAATCCAGGGGAAGGGCGGACGGAACAAAGAGAAGCTTTTCTTCCTCGGTCTTCACCTGTGCCCTGCTCTCCTTTTCGGAAAGCTTCCCGGTAAGATCCGATATATCCTGCTCTCTGGCCTCAAGATCCGCTTCAAGGATTATCTTGTCCTCTGTAAGAGTCACTATTTCCCTCTCGAGCGACTCGATCCTCGCTTCATAGTCCTTCTTTACATGCACAGAATATGCCACGCAGGAGACCACTGAAGCGATTATCAGTACGGCAATGACAATGCAAGGCAATGTGCCAAGCAGTATCCCGCCGGACGTTGTCTTTAGCGTGCGGACTTTTCCGGTGCCGTTTGATTCTTCTTCCGCCAGCTCCATCTCAAGGAGCTTTAATTCATCTAACGTTTCATTATATTCCATTTCTATTGCACGGGCAATCGCCACAACACAGTTGATATCAGAATAAGAACTACGTTCTATTGTATAACTCAATTCTTGTTGTTGCGATCATTTTTTAAACTCCGTCCTTTACTTTTTTCGACAGGTATGGTACCATAAAAACGGTCGATTCTGCGACCGCAATATGTTTGGAGGTCAAGATTAATGAAAGGTACTGTTAAGTGGTTCAACAACCAGAAGGGCTATGGCTTTATCAATGATGAGACAGGCAAGGACGTCTTCGTTCACTATTCAGGTCTCAACATGGAGGGCTTCAAGTCCCTTGACGAGGGTCAGGCTGTTGAATTCGACGTAGTAGAAGGCCCCAAGGGTCCCCAGGCTACAAACGTCACAAAACTCTGATTCCCGGCAATGCCACTTTCTTAAATTAGATAAGATAAGCAATTGGAAGGAACCAATCCGGAAGAGACTTTGCATGAAGATGCAAAGTCTTTTTTTTGCGCCGCTTCCCGCATCGCTATCCGCGTCGCTGTCCGGCACTTCAATATGCCGTTCCTGCTACATCGGCATCGACGCAAATAATTCCTTGAACTCTCCCTGTACGGTATTGAATGCAGCGACTACACTCGGATCGAACTGAACACCCGCCGCCTGATTCAGGATCGCGCATGCCTGCTCATGCGTGACAGCCTGCTTGTAGGATCTCTTGGAAACCAGCGCATCATACACATCGCAGACAGCGACTATGCGCGCAAGCTGCGGTATCTCATTGCCCCTGAGACCGTCAGGATAGCCCCTTCCGCACCACTGCTCATGATGCGACCTCGTCATCTGGTACATATATGAGATAAAAGGCGAATCCGGAAGAAGATAGGAAAACTTCTGTATGGAGTCTGCGGCAAAGAGAGTATGCTGTTTCATCGCATCAAATTCATCAGGCGTATATTTGCCTTCCTTCTGTATGATGCTGTCCGGAAGACCGATCTTGCCCATATCGATCAGCTGGCTCGACATCAGGATAAGGTTCAGATCCGTGACAGGGTATCTGGCGCTCCCGTCCCTCATCATCTTTTTTAGCAGAACCTCCATGTATTTGGAGACCTTCTTGCAATGGCTTCCCGTGAAGCCGTCCTTTTTCGTGATAAGGTCAGCGATCATCCCGACAATAAAATATTCAAGGCTTCCCACCTTGCTGATAGCCTCGGATGCTTTGCCCTGGAGCTCATTATTATATTCCTGAAGCTGAAGGTTATATTCAGAAAGGGTTTCGTTCTGCTCGGCTATCTTAGCCTTGTCCTCGGCAATACCGATATGCAGGCCGACTTTCTTCTTGAGGATATCGGAAACGAAGGGCTTCTCGACGAAGTCAACGGCTCCGAGCTGATACGCCTCAAGTTCCGTAGCCACATCGCTGCTGCCCGAGACAAAGATAACAGGGATCTCCTTGAGCCTTGTATCTGCCATCATCTTGCTGAAGAGCTCAAACCCGTTAATGGCCTTCATGTCGATATCGAGAAGCACAAGGGACGGCAGTCTGGATACCTTTCTCATATAATCGAGAGCATGCCTGCCGTTCTGCTCCGTCATCACACGATATGAACCTTCGAGCGCTCTCTCTGCAACCAGAAGGTCAGTGGGGCTGTCGTCTATTACCATTACGATATGCATTCTAATACCCCCTCCATACTTAACTGTCCGCCGAAAATATCAAGAGCCGATCCAACCGTCACGTCCACCCTGCCGCAGCCTTTCTCCCTTATGTTCCTTATGTCATCAAGGCTGCTTATACCGCCTGCGTATGTGACCGGGATCGGAGAATCCTTCAATATATCCAGCACATCCTCGTCTATCCCCTGGCAGCGTCCCTCGGCATCGACCGCATGCACCAGAAATTCCGATGCATGATCCGAAAGTCTCTTAAGAAGCGGAACGTCAAACTCCTCATCCGTAAAAACCTGCCACCTGTCAGTTACTATGTACAGCTTACCGTTACGTCTCCTGCATGAAAGATCAAGGCACAGCCTCTCTCTTCCGACGGCATCCAGTATCTCATCAAGAGCATCTATATCTATGGTCCCGTTTTTGAAGACATAGGATGTCACTATCACATGACTTGCGCCTGCATCGATATAATCCGATGCGTTACGGGGTGTGATACCGCCTCCTGCCATGAGTCCTCCGGGGAAAGCACGCAGGGCATCAAGCGCCTGCTCTCTCGTATCATCATAATGATCGGATCCGAAAGAATTGAGCATGATCACATGCCCGCCAAAAAGGCCCCGTCTCCGATACATATCGGCGTAATATGAAGCATCTTTTTCAGATACGTAATTCTCTACAGCCGAATCATCATCGTCATTAAGACTTGAGCCTACTATCTGCTTTACCTTGCCGTTATGAATGTCGATGCATGGTCGGAATCTCATATCTTCTCCGATCGTGACAAACTCACACTCAAACGGAGGCCTCCACCACGGCCTGCATATCGTACCTGCCGGGCCCCTTGCCCTTCATGAATCTCGCTGCCTGCACTGCGCCCTTTGCAAAGACTGCTTTGCTGTATGCTCTGTGCGAGAAGGTGACTACTTCATCCTCTCCGGCAAAGATCACATCATGATCGCCGGGGATGGTGCCGCCTCTTATGGCCGATATTCCGATCTCGTTGTGTGGTCTCTTTTCCGATCTCTTAGATCTGTCGTAGACATACGGATACTCTTCATCAAGTCCGGAGCTTATGGCATCCGCCAGAAGCAGTGCCGTGCCTGAAGGAGCATCCTTCTTAAGATTATGATGCTTTTCCAATATCTCGATATCAAAGCCTGCCTCGGCAAGCTTTGCCGCATTCTTTTTCAGTATCTGAGACAGCACGCTTATCCCGAAGGACATGTTGGCAGATCTGAAGATCGCGACATCCTTTGAAGCCTCCTCGATGCGTTGAAGCTGCTCATCCGAATATCCGGTAGCACAGAGTATCAGAGGAGTCTTTGTCTTCCTGCCGTACTCCAGCAGGGAATCCACGGCAGCAGCAGCAGAAAAATCTATAACAGCGTCTGCCTTCTCGGCGCACTTTGATATGTCATCATATAAAGGATATCCGCCGGGATCTCCGGAGGCCTTATCCACGCCTGCCACTATCTTCACATCATCGGTCTGTGATGCTGCTTTTGTCACCATCTGACCCATATGGCCCATACAGCCACTCAGGATGATATTTACCATCTCTTCTCCCTTCTGCTGCGTCGAACGATACCTTATACAGTCTACTGTATCAGTCCGAATTTTCTCATAGAAGCCTTGAGTCTCTCATGATTTTCAGGCTCCATGGGGGAAAGAGGTCTTCTCATGGGTCCTGCATTCATTCCCATGATGTTCATTGCGTGCTTTACAGGTATGGGATTGACCTCGCAGAAAAGAGCATCCACAAGATCCATAAGGTTAAGCTGCATGCGTCTTGCCTCTGCCACGTCTCCGTTAAGATAATTAAGGCAGAGATTGTGCATATAGCTGGGCGCCACGTTAGCCGCCACTGAGATGACACCTATTCCGCCAAGCGACATGATGGGCACTACCTCGTTGTCATTTCCGGAATACAGATCTATGTTGCCGTCGGTAAGCGCCATGATGCGTGCGACCTGAGCGATATCTCCGGATGCTTCCTTTATTCCCACGATATTCGGTACAGTCTTCACGAGCTGAGCCGCTGTAGCAGGCTCTATATTGACTCCCGTCCTGCTCTTCACACTGTAGAGGATGATCGGGATATGGACAGCATTTGCGATTATCGTATAGTGATCTATGAGGCCCTTCTGTGTAGCCTTGTTGTAATAAGGAGTGACCACGAGCAGACCGTCGACGCCTATCTTCTCCGCCTCCTGTGAAAGATAGACCGCCGTATCGGTGGCATTGCTTCCTGTGCCTGCGATAACAGGCACCCTGTGATTCACATGTCTTGTACAGAAATCAATGACCCTCAGATGCTCATCCTCGGAAAGACAGGCCGACTCACCGGTGGTGCCGCATACGATTATGGCATCCGTGCCGTTATTGACCTGAAAATCTATCTGACGCGCGAACTCATCATAGTTCACTTCTCCGTCCGCCTTGAAAGGTGTGACAATAGCAACTCCCGAACCCTTAAAAATAGCCATGTGATCCTCCTCATGATGCATCATATACTTACCGGCATGATCCGGCATCATCAATACGTCCGGCTTCTCCGGGCGTGTCTTATGATTTTACCACAAATATGGGGAGAGTATCAATCATGGCATGGATTATGGTCTGCTCTATTGTATTGTCGAAATCATCAGAGGAAGACTGTTTGATAGTCGAATATGGATTGATCACTTATATACCATGGTGTATTCCCCATACTGAGCAGGCTCCATGGCAAAACCCTCGCTGACAAGATAGTCTGTTATATGATGAAGATTATCTTCTATCAAATATACTGTGTTGCCTGAAAGATCCAACTCTTCAGGTATTCCAATATCATATCCGTTTTCCGAGTACCCTTCTTGATTAAAATCTAATGGGGAGGTTCCTGTAAAAAGGCATATAGATTCATACCATCTGTCTCCGGCCTCGTTAATGATCATCTGTATTGGTTTATCTCCGTGTTTTTTCTTGATTTCCCCTGCAGCCCTTGCTGCATGTATATCAACAAAAATGTATTCTTTTGTCTGCGGTCTGGTTTCATAACTCCAGCCACTACCTGAATATGCCCATTTAGCAAATATCAAAAAATACACTCCATAAAGACATACTATAAGAACACTTATGCTCTTTTTATTCACGGCTTTCATAAAAGAGATTATACCCAAAGCCGTAAAAAGCATAAGAGGAAAATATAATTCATTTGCGCTTACTACGCGCAGGCTCTCTGTCATTAGAGCTACAACCTGCGCAACGACATAGAAAATAAAGACCAAAGAAAAGATATTGTATTCTCTTGATTTGATGGATTTGATGAATTGAACAATCGCTATGATCAACCCACCTATCATAAATGGTATCGACAGATAAAAAATCGTTCCAAATACACTTTTGGGAGAATTAATATACCCCATTCCATCTCTTACGAACAGAATGTAAGGGGCCTGAATAATATTCCTTCCTACGTAAGCAAAAGATATCTCTCCGCCTCGGAATCTCTTGGTTGGATAAAAATCCATAAATCCCAAACTAAATGGCTCGATTACACGAGATATAACCAGTTGCTCAATAAAAAGTGGTATTCCAAGGAACAGAATTGGAACAATTTCTGCTATCACCATCTTTATATTCACTTTTTTTGTATATAACAGGTACAATAGTGCTATCAAACCTAGATTCTCGGAAACGTGACGATGAAATCCTCGTCATGAATTCCGAGAAGCCTTGAAAATACTGATAAAATTGTCATTATTCTCTTGATTTTATCATCGTCATGTTTTATAATAATAATATAAACATGACGAGGTGATCGGATGGCAATCATAACTCAAACCGATAAACGCAGCGGTATCACATACGCATACGAAACCGAGTATTACTGGGACAAGGAAAAGAAACAGTCCCGTTCCAAACGCATATGTGTAGGCAAGGTGGATCCGGCAACAGGTGAGATAGTTCCAACCAGAGGCCGTGCCAAAAAGGGAGAGACTAAGACCACAACCCCTTCTCCCGGTAAGACCGGGCCGATACCCTTTGTGGAATCAAAACATCTGTACTACGGAGCAACCTACCTTCTGGAAGCACTATCAGATGACATAGGTCTTACGAGTGACCTGAAACAGTGCTTTCCGGATACTTATAAAAAACTGCTTTCGATAGCGTTCTTTCTGATACTTGAGGATAACAATCCTCTGTACCGGTTTGAAAAATGGAACCTTACCCATAAACATCCTTATGGGAAGGATATCGCTTCACCAAGGAGCAGTGAACTTTTTGCATCCATAAGCGATGACCAGGTCACAAGGTTTTTAAGGCTTCAGGCCAAGCGCCGTGTTGAAGATGAATACTGGGCGTATGACAGTTCAAGTATCTCTAGCTACTCTGAGACCCTTAATCAGGTCCAGTGGGGCAAGAACAAGGATGATGACAAACTTCCGCAGATTAATCTGCTCCTTGTTTTTGGGGAGAAATCCGGACTGCCCTTTTACTACCGCAAGCTCGCTGGGAACATCCCCGATTCCAAGACGGTAAAACACCTTCTTGAGGATCTGGATATCCTAGGTTTTGGTAAGACCAAGTTCGTTATGGACAGAGGATTCTACTCTGAAGATAACATCAACGGTCTTTACAGAGAGCATGTGAAGTTCCTTGCAGGCGTCAAGCTCTCCCTTGAATTCATCAGGAATCACCTTGATGAAGTATATGATGATATCCGTATGTTTACCAACTACGATGAGAGCATCAATACCTACGGTTATACTGTCCCTGCCGAGTGGGATTACTCACAGGAGAGGCCGTATAAAGGCGATGTCATCAAGGATAAACGCAGGATCTACATCCAT
>JHYK01000031.1 GCA_000621405.1 Lachnospiraceae bacterium AC3007 | reverse complement strand
GTCCATCCTGGATGAAGGCTTTGAGGACAGTATAACTATCATGGCTTTGCCTTCTAAATATAGAATAGCTCTTCGTACCAGCAACATACTCGAACGAGAAAACAGAGAGATACGAAGGCGTGAAAAGGTCATTCAGATCTTCCCAAATACGGACTCTATTATCCGCCTGATAGGTGCAGTACTGATGGATGATCATAACAGCTGGAGCAATGGCCAAAGGCTGTTTGATATGAAGGAATACTATGACAAACAAGGCATCATCAAACATAAGCTTCAAAACTCATATGTAGCTTAAACACATACATTTAACTGGAAGGATGAATTTACACACAATTATGGACTTGACTTTGATCCGACCCGGCTTCACGAGACAATTGTATCTTTATCACGAAGAAACAGTCTCCAGGGTACAAATCACACTTGATCCGTCCCGGTTTCACGGGACAATTGTATCTTTATCACAGAGAACCGGTCTCCAGGGTGCAATCTGCACCGGGATCAGAGAAGTCAGCTATGAAAAGACTGAAGGATACGATATAACGTACCCGGAGCCTGAAAAGAAAAGGCAGGGGCTGATGCCCCTGCCCCGCGAATTACTTCAGAACGCCTTCATCAATATATCATTTGACCTCTGTATGAACTTCGTCATCTCCTCGGCCGACAGCTGCTTGTTCGAAAGCAACGCCAGATCGTAGAGCTGCTGCTCGATGAGTTTGGAATCCTCGCTCTCAGGCTTCTCCATGACCTTCTCGACCAGCGGATGGTTCACGTTGAGGATGAGCGTCTCGCCCTCGGCATCATTGCTCTCCGGCACGGGCTCGCCCATTGAGTACATCTTCATCATGTCGTCCATCCTGCGCTTCTCCTCGGAAGTCGTGAGCATGGCAGCGACCTTCTTATTCTTAAGCTTGTCGAGCTTCACCACAAGCTTTGATCTCTTTAATGTCTTTCTCAGAGCCTTCTCGATATCCTTTGACTTCTCCTCGAATTCCTCTCTCTCCTTCTTGGATGTCCTGCCTCTCATCACATCCTCGACCTCAGCATCGATGCGCAGGAACCTGACGCCCTGATTGCGCATCTCAAGCCGCTGTATGAAGGGCTGGTCTATCGCATAAGTAAGAACAAGAGCCGTCATCTTCGAAGACTTGAACATATTGATATACTGGCTCTGCTGCGTGGCATCCGTTACATAGTAGACCTTCTTCTCCTTGATCTCTTCCTCATCGGCCCCGTCATCCTCAGAATTCACTACGTTTCCGTCGGCATCCACAACCTCCGGCTTCTTAGCATCGGAAGAAGCCTTCTCGCCACCGTCTTTGCTTTCCTCACCGGAGGCCTTGTCCGAAGCTGCGTCTGTCTTTCCCGCGGCTCCTTCGGATTCCGCTGCGGCCCCTTTGGACTCCGCTGCGGCCCCCTCAGACTCCGCAGACTTCTCATCCTCTTCATCTTCCGTATCGATCGGCTTCACATCCAGCGCCTCGGGAAGGGTCGTGTACTTGTCATATATATCCTTGAAAAGAATATAATCATTGATCTTGTCGGCAAACTTGTCGTTCCTCAGCACACCGTACTTTACGAAAGGCGAGATGTCATCCCAGTATTTCTCATAATTCTCACGGTCGGTCTTGCAAAGTCCGGACAGCTTCTCAGCCACCTTCTTCGTGATATAATCAGAGATCTTCGTGACAAAGCCGTCATTCTGCAGCGCGCTCCTGGACACGTTCAGCGGAAGATCCGGGCAGTCGATGACACCCTTCAAGAGCATCAGGAATTCCGGTATGACTTCCTTGATATTATCCGCTACGAACACCTGATTATTGTAGAGTTTGATGACGCCCTCTGCAGACTCATACTCTATATTGATCTTAGGGAAATAAAGGATTCCCTTGAGATTGAAGGGGTAATCCATGTTGAGATGGATCCAGAAAAGAGGCTCCCTGTAATCATGGAAAACCTTCCTGTAGAATTCCTTGTATTCTTCCTCCGTGCAGTCGCTCGGCGTCTTCGCCCAAAGAGGCATGGTCTCGTTGATGGGCTTGGGCTCTTCCTTCTTTTCTTCACCCTTGTCAGAGCCCTTATCAGCCGCATCGGCAGACGCGTCAGCGCTCTGATCCGCCTTCTTTGCAGCCTCCTCTGCCTTCTTCGCAGCCTCTTCGGCCTTCTTGGCCTCATCCTCCGCCTTGCTCAGATATATCTCCTGAGGCATGAACGAGCAGTATTTATTCAGCACCTCACGCACGGTATACTCATTGCAGTACTTTAAGCAGTCGTCAGAGATGTGGAGCGTGATCTTCGTTCCGGTCTTCTCATAGCTGCCCTCAGTCATGGTGTAATCCGTGCCTGCGCCCTCGCACTCCCAGTGCACCGGAGCAGCATCTTTCGCATAAGACTTCGAGTCTATCTCGACCTTGTCCGACACCATGAATGCAGAATAAAAGCCCAGTCCGAAGTGTCCTATGATCTGATCCGAATCGGACTTATCCTTGTATTTTTCAATAAAATCGGTCGCCCCGGAAAAAGCGATCTGATTTATATACTTATCGACCTCATCCATCGACATTCCGATACCGTTGTCGATGAATGTCAGCGTCCTGCCCTTGTCATCACACACTACCTCGATGCGGCCCTTGAGCATGTTGCTGTCGCTCCCGCCGGTCTCCGACTCCGGAGCCTCGTACTCACCCATCATCTCGAGCTTCTTCAGCTTCGTGATCGCGTCGCATCCGTTTGATATCAGCTCACGGATGAAGATATCCTGATCCGAATACATCCACTTCTTGATTATCGGGAATATATTCTCGCTTGATATGGAAAGTGTGCCTCTTTTTTCTGACATTACAATCGCCTCCTTATAGTAAATAAACCCATCTGCCGGCAGCAGATAAAGTTTTCGTACATATTTAACAATAAAGAAGTGTAATACCTGCGCCTGTAAATGTCAATAGCACTCGCCTGAGGCGAGTGCTAACAAATTCGGAAGTGTGGGGAAGTCCACGGGGACGGTTCTCAGAAGTCAACAGGGACTTCCTGTCACCTCAGATCGAGCCGCTGCCGTCTATCTCTCTCAGCTCCTCCTCCGTGAACTCCGTGTTCTCCAGAGCTGTCAGATTATCCAGGATCTGCGACGGCTTCGACGCGCCGATCAGCACGCTCGTCACAGCCTCCTGATGCAAGAGCCACGCAAGCGCCATGGCCGGAAGGGACTGTCCGCGCCGCTTTGCCAGCTCACCAAGCGCCCTGACCCTGTCCATCGTTACCGGATCGAGTTTCGACTCATTGAGGAACCGCCCGTCCGTCTTGATCCTGCTGTCCTCCGGTATCCCGTTAAGGTACTTGCCGGAAAGAAGACCCTGTGCAAGCGGTGAGAAGCAGATGAGCCCCTTCTTAAGCTTCATCCCTGTCTGCTTCAGCCCGTTCTTCTCAACTGTCCGGTCGAGTATGCTGTAGCGGTTCTGATTTATCACAAAAGGAACCCCAAGCTCATCCAGGATCGCGGATGCCCGAAGCAGCGTGTCCCCGTCGTAATTCGAAAGCCCGACGTAGAGCGCCTTGCCGGAATCAACGATGCTCTTCAGCGCTCCCATTGTCTCCTCGAGAGGTGTCTCGGGATCCATCCTGTGATGATAGAAGATATCCACGTAATCAAGTCCCATCCTCTTCAGCGACTGGTCGAGGCTTGCAATGAGATATTTGCGGCTCCCCCAGTTGCCGTAGGGCCCCGGCCACATGTCGTAGCCCGCCTTCGTGGAGATGATCATCTCGTCGCGGTACGGCATGAAATGGTCCTTCATGAGCCTGCCGAAGTTCCTCTCGGCGCTCCCGTACTCCGGCCCGTAATTATTCGCCAGATCAAAGTGTGTGATGCCGTTATCAAAGCATGTAAAGCACATCGCCTCCATGTTTGAATAATCCCCGGTATCTCCGAAATTGTGCCACAGGCCCAGAGACAGCGCCGGCAGCTTCAGGCCGCTTGCGCCGCACCTCCTGTACTCCATCGTGTCATACCTTTTTTCATCTGCTTTGTACATACTGTTCACTCCTTTCACTAAGTCACAGGATAAGTCACCCCTGTCACCCCCATTGACTTATTATTGAGAACCGTCCCCGGCGACTTATCCGGTCCGTCCGATCATTCAAGGTACTGTCGCAGAAGTTCATTCCTTCCGACAGAGCCTGTCTTTTCATAAATGGAGGCGGAATACCTGTAGACGGAGCGCTCGGAGATAGCAAGATCCGCGGCTATCTCCTTCATCGGAGCCTCTGTCTCTATCAGGTATCTCGCCACCTCCCTCTCTCTGGGAGTCAGCGGATATCTGTCCAGAAATGTATTGAGCCTGTCTTCTGTCTCCTCGGGCGTCACCGCAGGATCTATGCGTCCCAGCATGATGACGATCCCCATCGCCGCAAGCAGCGCAAAATGCGCGACAACAGTGATGATCGGCGTCATCGCCCACCCCTTCGTACTAAGGAGCAGCATGATAAATACTCCCGTGAAGAAGTCCGACATCGGTCTTCCGAAAGAAGCCCAGAGCTCCGGATGCTTTGTCCTCGGCGCGAGCGACATGAAAGAATACGTATAATAAAACACATAAAATCCAATGAACAAATAATAAGCGCTCAGGAAGAAATAATAACCTGAGTCGTAGAAAGGCATGACGATAAGCGTCACCGAAGACAGTATCCCCACGAAAAACACCGCCGGAAAGAGCCGTCTGTCTTTTGCATCCGCCGCAAATCCCATGATCAGATATCCCGGGATTATGAAAAGCCTCGGGAAAGAATAAAGATTCAGATCTCCCGAAAATGACATGCTTGAAAAAGCCACATCTATCCGGCATGCAAGGATGGTCCCAAGCAGCACTATGAGCATCGCCATCCCGAGCTGCCATTTCACGCCGGAAATAAAGGCAGGATCGTCTCCCGCATACGGCAGCGCATCCTCCAGCACGTAATCCGCCGGCGGTTTTATTTCCAGATAAGAGATCAGGACGAAAAGAACAGTCACTGCGACAAGCTGCGTCACGACCCCCATGAAGGGCGACAGGACGAACTGTATCAGCACCGCCGCCGCGCATGAACACCCGATGAAGACGCCCCTGCGGGACTCTGTCACCGTGGCCGAAGACGTCACGTAGTACACAAGCCCTCCAAGATGCCCGATCGACAGCGACAGTGTAAATAAAGACACGATCATGGCTTCACCCGGAAGCTGCAGGGCAGTGGCATCCGAGAAGCCTATGAGTATCAGCGCGGAAGCAAGAAATAAAAGACTCGCTGTCATCAGTACAAGCCGCCTGTTCTTTTCCGTCGTGATGTACTTTCGACTGAGGAAAAAGCTTAAGTATCCTATGATCCTCGTGACGGCCGGCAGATAGTGCAGAAAGACGCCGTCCGCAAGCTCCGGCACCGTACCCGCGAATCTGTCAATGACCGACAGCACTTCCATATATGTGAAGATAAAAACAGTGAAAAGAAGTGCATAGAACACTTTCCTGCTTAATATCCTGTTTTTTATGGCAGCTGCATCCATTTTTTTCTCCCTGAATTTGTTGATCTTATGACCCAATGATGCTTCTTCTTCGTCTCTAGGTCATATAATGTAAAAAGTGACTTATTTAAATGCCCACAGTTTGTTGAGGAAAAAGTTCACGGGAACGCTGATCACAAGGGTCAGTAGAGGCGCTATGAACTTCGATATGCCAAGCAGATCCACCCACACATACGCAAGGACATTGGCGAGCAGAAGGCCGGTGAAGGCATAGGAAGCGTAAGTCTTTAAGAGCGCCAGCGGAATGTTCCTCTTCTCTCCCTCTCTGGTCTTGAAGACGTATTTATTATTCCAGAAAAACGACCACGCAACGCTGATCACGAAAGCGATCACATTCGCAAGATAATAATCCCAGGAAAGCTTCAGCGGGGACAGCGCAAGAAGGGCCGCCACATTCAACGCGTAGCTCAGCAGCGTATTCGACACGCCCACGATCCCAAACTTGATAAACTGTATAAAGGCAGTCTCCCTGCTCTCCGAGAGCTCGATATGCAGTTTTGCAAGCACCTTTCGTATCAGGTCATCCATGCGATCCCGGCTCCTTCGGGCCAAACAACACTCCTATTTTACTCAATCCGCGGCATTGTTTCAAACACTGCAGGATCGCGGGGACGGTTCTTTTTTCCTGCCTGTCCTTTTTATCGTACACCTGTTCGGATATTCTTGTTTCTGACAGGACGGAAGGGCCGACAGTAGCATCAGGAACAGACAGGAGATACGGACATGACAATGATGATAGCAGTGATTTTTGACATATTGATGATAGCGTACTTTGGTAGTAAAGTTGAGATATGTGACATCTTAGCAGACTGCATCAAGGAGGTAAGTCATGCCCGTCGTAGAAGCATACATCACACCGCACCCGCCGCTGGCCGTGTCGGAAGTAGGCAGAGGAGACGAGAAGCAGATCCGGCCGACATTGAATGCGATGGAGAAGATAGCGCAGCGTATCGCAGACATACGGCCTGATACCATCATCGTCACCTCCCCGCACGCGACGATGTATTCGGATTATTTCCACATCTCTCCGGGACAGCGTGCCAGGGGTGACTTCGGAAGCTTCGGCGCTCCGCAGGTATCCTTCAATGTCGAATACGATCACGAGCTGGCCCGGCTCATCTGCGACGCCGCCGACAAGGCAGGCATCCCGGCCGGCTTTGAAGGCGAGCGCGACAACAGGCTCGATCACGGCACCATGGTCCCTCTTTATTTTGTAGATAAAAAATATACCGGCTACAAGCTCGTACGCATAGGGCTCTCCGGCTTTTCTTTAGATGTGCACAAAAGCCTCGGGCGTGCGATAGACAGCGCTGTGTCCAAGACCGATAAAAAAGTCGTGGTCATCGCTAGCGGAGATCTGTCACATTGCCAGAAGCAGGACGGCCCTTACGGCTTCAGGCCTGAAGGCCCCGTCTATGACGAGAAGCTGATGGACACCTTGAAAAAAGGTGATCTCGAAGCCCTGTCTCATTTCGACGAAGATCTTCTGGACAGGAGCCAGGAGTGCGGCCACAGATCATTCGTGATACTCAGCGGCATTCTTTATTCTCATGATGTCGAGTGCGAAGTTCTTTCCCATGAGGCAACATTCGGCGTAGGGTACGGGGTTGCTATACTGAAAATAAAAGACGCAGGAAAGATTTCAAAGAGCGCGAAAGGAGAGACTCCCATGGATGCATACGTAAGACTTGCCGTGGATACGATAAGAAGCTATGTCAAAGGAGAAGATCTCCCGAGCCTGTCAGATCTTCCGAAGGAGATGCTCGAGCGCCGTGCAGGAGCCTTCGTCTCGGTGCACGAATTCGGGATGCTAAGAGGCTGCATCGGAACCATATCTGCGACCTGCCCTACACTTGCAGAAGAGATCAGAGACAATGCAATATCAGCGGTATCAAGAGATCCACGCTTCTCACCGGTCCGCCCCGATGAGCTCGATGATCTCGAGATCAATGTAGATGTACTCGGGGATGCCGAGGATATCGACTCTCCCGCAGAGCTCGACGTCAGGCGTTACGGCGTCATAGTGTCGAACGGTATGCGCCGCGGCCTGCTCCTTCCCGATCTCGACGGAGTCGATACCGTGGAGCAGCAGATCAGCATCGCACGCCAGAAGGCCGGCATCGGTCCCTCGGAGGAGATCAAGCTCCAGCGCTTCGAGGTAGTGCGCCATGTCTGATATAACAGGACACGGGGAAACAGGCCACTGTCCCGAGGAACCGGCTCACTATCCTGAGGAAGCGGCTCGCTGTCCCGAGGATACATCTCATTATCCCGGAGAACCATCCGGATATCCCGAGGAACCTTCCCGCTGTCCCGTCTGCCCTCACTCGTGCCGTTTGAAGCCCGGCGACACCGGACTGTGCAGAGCGCGCCACAACAAAGACGGCAATATCGTCCCTGTAAGCTATGGCACACTCACAGCCATAGCCCTCGACCCCATCGAAAAAAAACCCCTGGCGAACTTCATGCCGGGCTACAGGATACTCTCCGTCGGCGGATTCGGCTGCAATATGTACTGCTCATTCTGCCAGAATCACGACATCTCACAGGCAGGTCTCAAAGATCTCGGCCGCCATATCGAGCAGATGCAGCCCGCAGAGCTTGCTTCCCTGGCACTTGACCTCAGCCGCACAGATCACAATGCGGGAGTCGCCTACACCTACAATGAACCGCTGATCTCCTGGGAATATGTGCTGGATACAGCCCGCCTCGTACATAAAGAAGGCCTCGTCAATGTACTCGTGACAAACGGCAACATCCGCCCCGAGATCCTTAAGAAGGTCCTTCCTTTTATCGATGCCATGAACATTGACCTGAAGGTCTTCTCGGAAGAGGGTTACCGGAAGCTCGGCGGAGACTTTGAGACTGTGAAAGCATTTATTAAGACCGCTGCCGGATCATGCCATGTGGAGCTCACCACCCTGGTGGTGCCCCGTCTCTCCGACAGCGAAGATGATATGGAAAAGGAAGCATCCTGGATAGCTGACATCGATCCCGATATCACGCTGCACATCACAAGATACTTCCCTCAATACAAGATGACAGACACACCCCCGACGGACATAGCCCTGATGCATCGCCTGAAGGACATCGCATCAAGAAAACTGCACCGCGTCCGCCTCGGAAATGTATAGGACGGAGTGTCAGGGGGACGTACCTTTTGACACTCCCTTATTGACCTTAGTTAAGACTTTATGTTAGCATTGGTAAAACTTGATCCGGTGCATTTGGAAGTTCCGGGCCGATCGGCTCAAACCAATCCCAAACCAAGGATTTGAATATTTATTAACTATATAATAATGCAATCATTTTCATTTTACGTCATGCTTTCCAGGCACCTGGTCAAGTCTGTCATTTCTTTTATTTACACTAACAGGAGGTGCTTATGACAAAAATCAACGGTAACAACTGTATCCCAAAAAACATCGGAAACACACGGTCCCAGGACAGCGCAGCGAAGCTGATCTTTGGAAATAACAGACTATGCTCACAGTTCCTTCGCGATTATTCCGGGATCGAACTACTGAAAGACGTGCGCGAAGAAGATATAGAAGATATGACCACGCGGTACATCCCGATGTTTACAGAGGAAAGAGATTCCGATGTGGTCAAGCGTGTATGGCTAAATAAACACAAGTCAACGAGCGGACCGGAAGAGGTCTATATGGTTGCTCTGATTGAACATAAATCAGCTGTAGACTATAATGTCAGTATGCAGCTGCTGCGATACATGGTCTATATCTGGGAGGACTATGAAAAAGAGCAGGAAGCATTACATAAAGGGATATCAAAGACTAAAGACTTCAGATATCCTCCTGTATTGCCGATAGTGTACTACGAAGGCAAGGCAGACTGGAATGCCTGTATTTCTTTCAGAGAAAGAGTTCTGCTGAACGATATATTTGAGGAGTTCACACCGGACTACAGCTATAAGCTGATCAGGCTGAGAGAGTATTCAAACAGAGAGCTTATCGATAATAATGACGAGATATCATTCGTCATGCTGATCGACAGACTAAGGGATAGCCACGAGTTCAAGAAGTTGAAAGAAGAACTTCCGGACGGCTACCTTGACGGAATAACAGATATGTCCGCGGATGACGTGCTGAATATCATAGCCAAGGTTGTAGCAGCAATGCTCCGCAGGCGGAATGTCAGCGAAGACAGGATCTCGGAGTTTACGGAAGCAATAAAGGAGCGGCCTATGGGAATGCTATTTGAAGACTGGGACAGCGGCCCGGATGAAGAGCTGGTAGAAAAAGGACGCAAGCAAGGTGAAATTACAATCCTGATCAGACTGATACGTAGGAAGAAAGATGCCGGCAAGGATATCTCAACCATAGCCGCTGAGATAGAAGAAGATGAGTCCTTTGTTACCGCCATTTTAGACATAGCTGGAAGAGTCTCACCGGAATTTGATGAAAAGAAAATCTATGAAGAGTATACCAAGATGACATGATCATCTCGGCCAGGTCCTTCAAGGATTGTCAGGGGTGTCAGGGGGACGTACCTTTTGACACTCCCATTACTCCACCGTCACTGACTTCGCGAGGTTACGCGGCTTGTCCACATCCAGGCCCTTGGCCACGCTGATGTAGTACCCTAAAAGCTGCAGCGGTATCACCGCAAGAGAAGCCGCGAAATGCTCCTCGATCCGCGGAATATATACCGCAAAATCCACATAATCCTCTATCTCATAGTGCCCGTAGGTCGTGAGCCCCATGAGGTACGCGCCGCGCGTCTTGCACTCCACCATGTTGCTGATCGTCTTTTCAAAAAGATCATTCTGCGTCAGTACTCCGATCACGAGGATCCCTTCCTCAACAAGACTTATCGTGCCGTGCTTCAGCTCGCCCGCAGCATACGCCTCGGAATGGATATACGATATCTCCTTCATCTTGAGGCTCCCCTCAAGTATGGCCGCATAATCGATCCCGCGCCCCACGAAAAACACATCCTTGGCATTAGAGTACTTCGCCGCAAACCACTGCAGCCTCTCCTTGTCGTTCAGTGTCTTCTCGATCTTCTCAGGTATCGTCTGCATCTCGGCGATATATTTATCATATCTTTCATCGTCAATAAGACCTCTGACCTTCCCGATATGCACCGCCAGCGCATAGCACACCACGAGCTGCGTGCTGTAAGCCTTCGTGGTGGCGACTGCGATCTCCGGCCCCGCAAGGGTGTAGATCACGTGGTCCGCCTCGCGCGCAATGGACGAGCCCACCACGTTGACGATCGCAAGCGTCGGCGCCCCGAGCTTTTTTGCCTCACGAAGAGCCTCCAGCGAATCCGCCGTCTCGCCCGACTGCGAGATCAGGATCACAAGATCCGAATCCTCCAGCAGCGGCTTTCTGTATCTGAATTCCGACGCGAGCTCGACCCGAACCGGGATGTGTGTCAGATCCTCGATCACGTACTGCGCCGCCATGCCCACGTGCCACGCCGAGCCGCAGGCCACTATGTATATCCTCTTTATCGCGGAAATAAAATCATCATCGAGTCCCGCCTCGGAAAAATCCGTCTGCCCGTCTTTGATCAGCGAACGGAGCGTATCCTCAACGGCCTTCGGCTGCTCATGTATCTCCTTCATCATGAAGTGCTCAAAGCCGCCCTTTTCCGCTGCCTCGGCGTCCCACTCGATCTCCGTTCTTTCCTTTTCGATCTCATCGCCGTCGAGGTTGTAGAAATGCACCTCTCCCGGACGCAGGCAGGCCATCTCCTGATTGCCGATGTAATAGACGCTGCGTGTATACTTCAGGATCGCAGGCACGTCTGAGGCCACATAGACCGCATCATCAGTCACGCCGATGACCATGGGCGAATCCTTTCTCGCCACCCACAGCTCATCCGGATGATCCTTGAACATGAGCGCCAGCGCATAAGATCCGCGCACACGGACCATTGTCTTCGCTATCGCATCGACAGGTCCGATATTATATTTCTTATTGTAATAATCAACGAGCTTGACCGCGACCTCAGTGTCTGTCTGTGAATAAAAGGCATAATCATGACGCAGCAGCTTTTCGCGAAGCTCCTGATGGTTCTCGATGATGCCGTTGTGTACACCTACCACATTGGCTTCGTCAGCCGAGAGCTTGTTGGAGGATACGTGCGGATGCGCGTTGATCTCGGAAGGCTCGCCATGGGTCGCCCATCTGGTGTGCCCGATTCCCGTGGTGCCGACAAGCGATACGCCATCGTTGGTCTTCTCGGCAAGGACCTTCAGCTTTCCCTTGGCCTTGACCACCCTGACCTTTCCGTCGCCGTCCCTGACAGCCAGGCCCGCAGAATCATAACCTCTGTATTCTAGCTTCGCAAGCCCCTCGAGTATGATGGGCGCCGCCTGCTCATGTCCTACGTATCCTACTATTCCGCACATATTCTTTCCTTTCCTGATCGAGACAGGGGGACGGTTCTTTTGTCTCGCCAACCTGTTGGCAAGACAAAAGAACCGTCCCCCTGTCTTGCGTACCTTTTGACACCCCCTGAAGTGTTATCCCTTATATCCGATCTCGTCCGCGAGCTTCTTCTCTATCACGACGATCGCATCCCTGTGCAGACGCATGAATGTCGCAGGGCAGGCAGGATCGATCTTGTCATCCATGAGCAGCCTCTTTGCTGCCTCCTGCTTGTTGCCGTTGATGATCATGAGAAGAGTCTTCGCCTTCATGATGGAGCCCATGCCCATGGTCACCGCATACCTCGGCACCTCATCGCGATTTTCAAAGAATCTTGTATTTGCATCTATCGTGCTGTCCTCGAGCGTCTCCTTGTGAGCCTTCTCATACAGGAAGCTCCCGGGCTCATTGAATCCAAGATGTCCGTCGGGTCCGACGCCGAGCACCTGCAGATCGATATCGGTCTTGTCCAGGATGTCGTTGAACTCTTTGAGGTTTGCCTCGATGTCGCCCGTGCCCTTTGCCACGTACGTATTTGCCTTGTCAATGTTGATGTGGTTAAAAAGATTGTCATCCATGAAATACCTGTAGCTCTGGGGATGCGTAGGCTCAAGCCCGACATATTCGTCGAGGTTCACCGAATGCACCTTCGAGAAATCAAGACCTTCCTCGCTGCACCTCCTTGCAAGCTCCTTGTACATGCCCACCGGGCTTGATCCGGTAGCGAGTCCAAGCGTACACTCGGGATTCTCCCTCACGAGCTTCTCGATGACATCGGCTGCCTTCTTTGCACCATCTTCGTACGTATCAGCTACTATTACCTTCATTGTTTCCTCCTTCATGCCTGTTCGGCAACTCTAAGTTATTCTGTGTAAATAAAACCGCTCACGCCGCACCGCCGTATCCTGACAGCCGCGGCCAAAAATACCGGCGTTTCTTTACGCCTCTTTCTTAACGATATTGTCCTTCGCCTTATATATGCTCTCTTCCGGGATCACGCCTCGCACGCAGGATACCGGATATACGTTGGAATTCCTGCCGATGACAGTTCCCGGATTAAGTACGGAATTACATCCGACCTCGACGCAGTCGCCCACTAGTGCGCCGACCTTCTTGCGCCCGGTCTCGATGAGCTCGCCCTCGTTCTTTATCACGACGAGCTTCTTGTCCGACTTCACGTTGCTGGTGATAGAGCCCGCTCCCATGTGCGCCTTGTAGCCGAGGATCGAATCCCCCACATAGTTGTAATGCGGCACCTGGACGTTATCAAAAAGGATCACGTTCTTAAGCTCCGTGGAATTGCCCACCACACAGTTATCGCCGACAAGCGCCGAGCCCCTTACAAAAGCGCCCGGCCGGACCTCTGTCCCATGTCCTATGATGCAGGGTCCTCCGATGTAGTTATTCGGATATATCTTCGCATCTTTTGCGATCCATACATCCTCCTCGGGATGATCGTATTCATCTAGGCTCAGGGTCTTTCCGATCTCAAGAATAAGACCCTTGATGCCCTCGAGCGCCTCCCAGGGATACGTATATCCCTTCAGGTAGTCAGCTGCCTTCGTGTGTGTCAGATCATACAGATCATTTATCGTTAGTTTCATAATGTATCTACCTCCTTAAAACCAGGTCCTTCCCGGTCATTCTTCGAAGAATTCCCCGGCAGTTCCTCAATCACTATGTCCGGTAATTCCCCGGCTGTTCCTCAACCTCAATTCCCGGTAATTCCACGGCTGTTCCTCAACCCCGTATCTTCGTCAGATGTCCCGACGTCTTCATCGCATCGATTATCTCATCCACGCACTTCTCGCAATCCTTATAGGTAGCGGCCTCGGACATGACTCTAAGCACAGGCTCCGTGCCGGATGCGCGAAGCAGCACTCTTCCGTCATTTCCGAGATATGCTGTCGTATCATCCACGGCCTTCTTCACCGCAGGATCCTCGAGAGTCTTCTCCTTGTCGTCCACCTCCACGTTCTTCAGCACCTGCGGGTACATCTTTACTTCGGATGCAAGCACCGACAGCGGCAGCTGCGTCTCCACCATGACAGTCATCAGCATGATAGCCGTCACGAGACCGTCGCCGGTGTGCGCGTACTTCCTGAAGATCACGTGTCCCGACTGCTCGCCGCCGATCATGTGGTTATTTTCCTTCATGTTCTCATACACATATCTGTCACCGACCTTGGTCTTCTCATATGCGATGCCCGCATTGTCAAACGCCTTGTAGAGCCCGAAATTACTCATTATCGTGGTGACGACCGTATTGCTGGGCAGCATTCCCTTGCTCTTGAAATGCTTTGCGCAGATGTACATGATGGAGTCGCCGTTCACGACATCACCGTACTCATCTACTGCGAGACATCTGTCAGCATCGCCGTCGAAAGCAAAGCCTACATCCACCTTGTGCTCGCGCACGTACTTCTGCAGTCCCTCGATATGAGTGGATCCCGCGTTCGCATTGATGTTCAGGCCGTCGGGCGTGTTGTTCATGACATAGTTCTTGGCGCCGAGAGCATCAAACACCGCGCGCCCTATCATCCATGCGCTTCCGTTCGCGCAGTCAAGCGCGATCTTGCGGTTCTCAAATGACACAGGCGCGATGGATGTAAGATATCCGATATATCTGTTTCTTCCGGAATAAAAGTCTATGGTCTGTCCGATCTTGTCCTCGGTAGCCCAGGCCACATCGTCAATCTCGCCGTCGATGTAGCGTTCCACCATCTCCTGGACCTCGTCCTCCATCTTCTCGCCGTCGGCGTTCAGGAGCTTGATGCCGTTGTCATAGAAGGGATTGTGGCTTGCGGATATCATGATTCCGCAGTCAAAGCCCTCGGTACGCGTGATATAGCTGACGCACGGAGTGGTCGTCACGTGAAGAAGATAGGAAAATCCGCCCGTCGACGTGATGCCCGCGCTCAGCGCGTTCTCAAACATATATGAAGAGCGCCTCGTATCTTTGCCGATGACGATACGCGCAGGTCTCTCCTTGCTGTAATACCATCCCAGGAACTGCCCCGTCTTGAAAGCATGCTCAGCTGTGAGCACCTCGCCTGCCTTGCCGCGAAATCCGTCCGTTCCGAAATATTTGCCCATTTTTCTCTCCTTTTTCGAAGAATCCGATCCTACGTTTCTTGCTTCTTTGGTCCTTCCGTCATAAGGACGCGCCGTGTCCGCGGGTATGAACCAGAGCTTTCCTTCCTTCTTTGCGCCCTCGATCTTGCCGTCACGGCAGAGCATCGTGATGCGCCTCTCCGTCATGTCCCATTTTGCGGCCGCCTCATGAACGTCGATGAATTTCATACAAACCTCCTCATGTCCGGCGGGTCTCATGATGCCTACCTGATTCTGATAACTACGCATGGCTTCGCGTTCCCCGCTCTCGCCATGCTCCGTCCATTCGGAATCCGCTTCTTTGCTTCGCAAATCGCTCCTTTCTCATGTCCGGCGGGTCTCATGATCAAGAATCGATCCATGCAAGCATGAGCGATTCTTGATCTTTCGACCCTGTTATCATATTTGTACATTACAATCGGGTTTTTGTCAAGATATAATGCGATCGTTATGTCAAGATATCGGATTGTATCTTGACATTTAAGATATGTAACTTGATATTAACTGCACACGGCCTGCTTATTCGGAACCTGATCTGCAAAATCTGCCATGTCAGCTCCGGCCTACTCTCCCTGCACGCTCCCTGCTCTCTTGCCCTTTCTGTAGCCCAGATACCGTCCGGCGCACTGCGCCACGAATTCGGGGATCAGATACCAGTATCCGTTTTTCAGTAAATAAGAGATGCAGCCTTTTACGAGTTTCTTTCCCTCGCCCTCGGAAGATACCGCCCCGAAGACCTCCGGGTGTTCGGCCTGAGACCGGCCAAGATCGATATTCCTGCGGTACTGCTGCACAGGAGAGTAATTGTGACTGTGGTACACCTTCGCCTTTGAAGCATAATATATGCCGTATCCGGCGGACACCGCCTTGTGCGCATATATCATGTCCTCATTGAAGACCGTCTTCTCTATATGCCCGCCGAGCTTGGCGTATATCTTCATGTCGTAGCAGGCGCACACATCGGAGCAGAAGTATGTCTTTATCCCGAGCCGCCCCTCGTCGGCCTTCGTCTTCTTCATGTCTCCGTCCGGATAATTGAATTCCCTGTTGTAGATCTCTATCGGCGAAGCGCCGCGGACCGGAAGCTGCCTCGCGTAACTCACGGCTATACCATCGTCCTCATCGAAAGGACGCAGCAGCTCCTCTATAAGATCACTCCCCGCCGGGAGCGCATCCTGAGTCATATATATAAGAAACGCGGCATCAGTATACTCTGCCGCTTTCTTTCTCGTGCCGCCGTGATCAAAGTCCGCCTTGTCAAGATGATGTATCTCGACATTATCATAAGACATGATCCGGTCGTCTTCTTTTATGAGCCGGTCAAGGTGTTCCCTGCCGGTATTCATGAGCAATATCTTTCCGGGAGGGATGCTCTGACCCTCAAGTCCCTCCAGTATATCTCCAAGCCTCCTGTCAGGCTTGTATGTAAGGATCACAACATCTACGCTTTTATCTGCCACAGCCCGTGTCACAGTCCGCTCTTGACCCTGTCGGCTTCGATCTTCTCAGATATCTCCTGCACGGATGTCGTCGGCGAATACTGCGACGGTCCGAAGAGGAAGGTGTGCATCTCGGCCACGTTCATCACCAGCGTATCCGGCACGACCATCGACTGCTTGCCGATATTACCGGTCACGTTCTCAAACGGGAATCCCTTCGATTCGCCTATGGAGTAGCTTCCGACCTTTGAAGCATAGGCCGCGAATTCAGCCGCCGTGAAGCTCGTCGTGATCTTCGGAAGCACGTCATCCATGATACTGTTGAGCTGGGGAAGCGATGCCTTCTTTGCTTTCTCCACTATCTGAGATATGACAGCCCTCTGCCTCTCTGTACGGCGGAAATCAGAACCTGCGGTGTATCTGATACGACAGTAAGCCGTGGCCTGAAGTCCGTTCAGCGTCTGCAGACCGGGCTCCGTGACAGCCGTGAAGTTCCTGGGGTTCTTGATCTTGCCCTCATTCGGGCCTCCGAGATCCATGACTATACTGAACTGGTAATCATTGATGTAGTCGATCTCCTCGGGCTGCACATCTATCTCCACGCCGCCGAGATCGTCTATGACCTCCTCGAGCGCAGCAAAGTCCACCGTCACGAAGTCATCCACGTTCATGTCAAGGTTCATGTTCAGCATCCTGATGGCCTGCTCGGGGCCGCCCTTTGCATATGCCGAATTCGCCTTGTTGTATGTCGGATTCTCCATGCTGTCTATATTGAGATATGTGTCTCTGTAGACAGAGCACATCTTTACCTCATTTGTCTTGGTATTGATGGAAGCGATGATGATGGTGTCGGATCTTGTGCCGCCGGCATCCACGCCGAATAGCGCCACATTCTTGTATTCCTTCATGCCCCACTCATCCTTGCCGTTCTCAGAGCTCTCCAGATCCTCATCAAGCACAGCCTTCAGCTCTTCATTGATGTATATCTGGCTCTCCTTCAGCTCTTCCTTATTGACCTTGCTCCATTTCATCATAATGAAAAGAGCCACGAGCAGGACCGCAAATACAAGCATCTCTATGATGAAGAGCACCCAGCGCTTTTTCTTCCTGGGCTCATTGGGACCGCCCTTCTTTCCGCCCTTGGGAGGCGCGCCCTTCCTGCCCTTTTGCGGCTTGGAAGGAGCAGGCTTGCGTCCGCGTGCAGGACGGCTCTTCTTCGGCCTCGGCGCGCTCTTCCCCGGCGCCTTCTGCCTTTGCCTCGGGGCCCTGCCGCCCCTTACGCGAGGCTCGTCCTCATAGTAGTCGTCCTCGTAATAGTCATCCTCTTCGTAATATTCGTCGTCCTCCGGATATGGACCGTCGTCGTAATAGTCGTCTTCGTAATATCCGTCCTCGTCGTAATACTCGTCCTCGTCCGGATAATATCCGCCCCCACCGTTCTGCGGTCCGTAATATGGCTCACCATCGCCGTAATACCCGTCTTCATCCTCCGGGTAACGGCCGCCTCCGGCATTACCTCTCAAGGCCTGCATCACACGATCGTCGCTGTCATCAAAATCAAGACGCTCATCGCGCCTGAATTCGCCGAAGCCATTATATTCATCGTATCTTCCTATGCCCGACCTGTCTCTTCCGGATCCGTTCCTGGTTGCCATTAAGGTTTCCTTCCGACTTGTTACGAATTTATTAAGACGTTTAAGTATATCTCATATACAATATATAGTCAAATTTTGACAATCCCGGCACAAGAAATAGAACGTGTCAGGGGGACGTACCTTTTGACACCTTTGCACCACAAGGGAAGTCAACGGGGACGGTACTCAGTGACTCCTTTTTGAAAAAAGGAGTCACTGAGTACCGTCCCCTCCTGTTGACTCGAATATCCTCAACGTGATATCATAAGCGTCACTTGATCGGCACTCGCCGATAATGATCGGATCTCATCCGGTCGGATTACCAATCATTTATATTTCATCCGATGCCGTGGAGTTCGTTTTTGTTCTACTCTCTTTTCTTCCGCGTTCCGTGCATCGGGAAAGAGGCATCATGTCAAATCCAAATTCAATCGCAGCTGAAGTATTCGGAAAACCGAGGACTCATGAGGAGGTCCTGACAGAGATCAAAAGTAACCGGGTGACTTACGAGAAATATCTCGCACTCACAGAAGCCATGCAAAATGAACTGGTGAATTTCCTGGCGGGTGAGAGCAGTTTGAACATCCTCTACGACAACTTTTTCCGCAAGATTTTCAATCCGGATGAACGCAGAGAACGAGTTGAAAGGCTCATATCAGCCCTTATTGGACAGAAGGTAAAGATAAAAGCAGTACTCTCCAGAGAAGGCTCTCAGATAATCGACAAGGGCTCCTTTGTCATAATGGATATCATTGTTGAACTGGAGGATGGGAGTTTCGTAGATGTGGAGATGCAGAAGATGGGATATATGTTCCCGTCACAGAGGAGCAGCTGCTATGTATCGGATATGATAATGCGGCAATACAACCGGAGGAAAGAAGAATACAAGGACAAGTTCAGCTATAAAGGAATCACCCCGGTGTATCTGTTTGTCCTCATGGAAAAGTCATCAGAAGAATTCGCAGGAACGAAAGAATATATCCACAAAAGGGAGGTATCCTACAGCAGCGGTATAGAGCTGCCGGAGACAGCCAGGATAACGTATATCACGCTTGACTCTTTTAAGGAAAATGCCCAAAATATAAATGAAGAATTAGAAGCATGGCTCTCATTTCTCATCAGGTCAGATATCGAGAGCGTAGTGAAACTGATAAGTGCGCACCCGGAATTTTCTGCCATGTATAAAGAGATAGCAGTATTCCGGAAGGATCCGAAGGAGCTGACAAGTATGTTTTCAGAAGCATTGTACATAATGGACAGGAATACCGAGAAATACATGGTGGACGAGCTGAAGGAACGTGTCGAGCTTGTCACGCAAAGAGCCGAGGCTGCGGAGCAGCGCGCCTTGGAAGCCGAAAACGAGGTGAAACGGCTCAAGGAAGAGATTGAAAGACTAAAGCAATAAACGTAACAGGGATAAGTCAACGGGGGACGGTTCTCACTGAGAACCGTCCCCGCTGACTTACCCCTGTCACTTCCGGTTACTTACTCAGCCCCTGAGCTGCTGCACCTGGGGCCAGGTGTATTCCACGCTGTTGACCTTCTTCTGGCCGGCTACATAGAGAGCCTCATTCTGGGTCTTACACCTTGCGAGCACCTTTCCGTCGCCGTCATCGATGACTTCCCAGGGATCCTTCTTATTCTCATTGTCATCCGTGCTCAGTCCGCTCGAATCGAATATTCCGCCTCCGCTTACTACATCAAGTTCATCATCACTGAGTTTACTGTTGAAAATACCCATATCCTTTACCTCCGTTCATATATTACCGATCACCTGTGATCGTAGCACCACCGTTATGATCTTCCCTTCTGTCTATATATACGATACTCCGACAATGTTGGCAATTATTTTTGATCGAAAGCATCCGCCGGGGTGTCAAAAGGTACGTCCCCCTGACACCTTGGCAATTATTTTTCTCCCAGCGCATTCTCCCGGATATCCCGGAGCATGTCGAGCACGGCCTCCCTCGCCGCATCCGCGTAGGCCCTCTCGTCGAACCTGCCGCTGTACGGCTCCTTCGTGTAGGCCGCTATGATCCCGCGGCTCGAATTGACGATCGCCCCGAGTCCGTCCTTGTTAAAGAAGACCTTGAGATCCTCCGCCTTGCCGCCCTGCGCGCCATATCCCGGCACGAGGATAAAGGAATGCGGCATCAGCGCCCTGACAGCAGCGCCCTGCTCAGGGTACGTCGCTCCGACCACGGCGCCGACATTGCTGTAAGAGCCGTCCATGGAGTCAAGCCCCCACTCGCGCACCTTGTCCGCCACGAGTTCGTAGAGGGGTCTCCCTTCGCTCCCCGCGATCTGATCCTGGAATTCGCCGCTCGAAGGATTGGACGTCTTCACGAGCACGAAGATCCCTCGGTCACACTCATTGCACACCTTTATGAAAGGCTTCACGCCATCAGACCCAAGATACGGATTGACCGTCGCAAAATCCTCATCAAAGGGCCTCGTGACACTCCCGCCAACCTTCATCTCGCCAAGATGCGCCCTCGCATACGCCTCGGAAGTCGAGCCGATATCGCCGCGCTTCACATCGCCGATGACGATAAGCCCCTTCTCGTGGCAGTACTCCACGGTCTGCCGGTAAGCGCGAAGCCCCGGTATCCCGAACTGCTCATACATCGCTATCTGAGGCTTCACCGCGGGAATAAGATCATACACCGCATCCACTATCCCCTTATTAAAGGAAAGCACAGCCGAGGCCGCAGCCTCAAGTCCTTCCCCCTTCTCGCGCACGGCCTCCTCGAGCAGGAAGCCCGGCACGAACGAAAGGTTCGGGTCCAGCCCCACCACTACCGGCGCATTCTTTTTCGTTATCTCATCGATTAATCTACTGATCATATTATTTTCACCTGTCTACATCTCCTTGCATGAGTGCATGCCCGGAGAACAAATTATGATAATATGCCAAAGGGCATATTGTGCAGCGCTTAAGCCCGATGGCATGTGGTCCATGCGAGAGCGATATGTCATATTTATTAATCTATCTCATACGTCTTCCTGTCCGCGAATTCCTGTATCTTCCCGTCGTTCCAGTTCTGCACGGGCCTGTAATACCCGGTTATCCTCGAATATATCTCAGTCGGCTTCCCGCACTTGGGACAGCTCCTCTGCTCGCCCGCCAGATACCCGTGCTCCGGGCACACCGAATACGTCGGCGTGATCGTGTAGTAAGGCAGCTTGTAATTGTCCGATATCTTCTTCACAAGCTCCGCCGCAGCGCGCCAGTCAGGCAGCTTCTCCCCGAGGAAAGCATGAAATACCGTCCCCGAAGTATACAGCACCTGGAGCGCGTCCTCCTTGTCGAGCGCCTCGAAGATATCATCCGTGAAGCCCACCGGCATATGCGAAGAATTCGTGTAGTAAGGCGTCTCCCCGGGCTCGCCCGCCATTATCATGTTCGGATACTTCTCACGGTCATGCTTTGCCAGCCTGTAGGCCGTGCTCTCCGCAGGCGTCGCCTCCAGATTATAGAGGTCCCCGTACTGCTCCTGATACTCTATGAGCCTCTCCCGCATATGATTCAGCGTCTTTTTGGTAAATTCAAGCGAATCCTCATGAGTCAGGTCATGACCGATCCAGTTGGCATTGAGGCACGCCTCGTTCATCCCCACGAGCCCTATCGTCGAGAAATGATTTTTGAAAGTCCCGAGATACCTCTTCGTATAAGGATAGAGCCCCTCATCGAGAAGCCTCGACACGAGATCACGCTTGATCTTCAGCGACCTCGCCGCAATATCCATGAGCCTGTCGAGTCTTGTAAAGAAATCCGACTCGCTTATGGACAGATAAGCAAGGCGCGGCATGTTGAGCGTCACGACACCGATCGATCCCGTCGACTCGCCCGATCCGAAGAATCCTCCGCTCTTCTTGCGAAGCTCACGCAGATCAAGGCGAAGCCTGCAGCACATGGATCTTATATCCGACGGCTTCATGTCGGAATTCACATAGTTTGAAAAATACGGCGTCCCGTACTTGCTCGTCATCTCAAAGAGGAGCTTGTTGTTCTCAGTCTCCGACCAGTCAAAATCCTTCGTGATGGAGTAGGTCGGTATCGGATACTGGAATCCCCTTCCGTCCGCGTCGCCCTCTATCATGGTCTCGATGAAGGCGCGGTTCACCATATCCATCTCCTTCTTGCAGTCCTTATAGCAGAAGTCCTGCGGCTTGCCGCCCACGATGGCAGGCATGTCGGCCAGATCCTCCGGCACCGTCCAGTCAAGCGTGATATTCGTAAATGGCGCCTGCGTCCCCCATCTCGACGGCGTGTTCACACCGAAGATAAAGGATTCTATGCACTGCTTTACTTCCCTGTATGAGAGATTCTCGGCCCTGACAAAAGGCGCAAGATATGTATCAAAAGAAGAAAACGCCTGCGCTCCGGCCCATTCATTCTGCATGATGCCTAAGAAATTGACCATCTGGTTACAGAGCACCGAGAGATGCTTTGCAGGAGAAGAAGAGATCTTCCCCTTGATACCGCCAAGGCCCTCCTGAAGCAGCTGCATAAGAGACCATCCCGCGCAGTAGCCTGTCAGCATGGAGAGATCATGGATGTGCATGTCGCAGTTCCTGTGCGCATCCGCTATCTCCTGATCATAGATCTCGGAGAGCCAGTAATTCGCAGTCACCGCTCCCGAATTGGACAGGATCAGTCCGCCCACGCTGTAGGTGATGGTGGAATTCTCCTTCACCCGCCAGTCCTCGTTGTGCACGTATGAATTCACGACATCCCTGTAATTCAGGATGGCGGAATTCATGTTCCTGACATTCTCCCTCTGCTTGCGGTATAGGATGTAGGCCTTCGCGATCTCGGTAAAGCCCGCCTGGTTCAATACCTTCTCGACAGAGTCCTGTATGTCCTCGACACCTATCGTGTCACCCTCTATCTTCTCCTCAAAATCCGCCGTGACCCTGAGGGAGAGCAGCTCTATGATGTCGTTGTTGTACTGCTTCTCGCAGGCCACAAAAGCCTTCACTATGGCATCATTTATCTTCGATATGTCAAAGTCAGCCTTCTGTCCGTCCCTTTTTACTACATAAAACATTGCTTATCTCCTCAAAAAACCTCGTCTCCGAGAGCCTGACGCCCCCGAAAACAAATATTATCATCTCGTCTCCAGGAACCCGTTCTCCCTCAGCGCCTCTTCATCCGCCGGATACGCCGCCAGATAATCGGCCATCAGAGTCTTCGCCCTGTCAAAATCCCCCAGATACTCATAAGCCACGATCTGATTGAACCTCAGCGACTGATCCATCCCCGGATCCCCCAGATCTATCCCGCGGTTAAAAGCATCCACCGCCCCGGAATAATCATCCAGCGCTATGAGGCAGAGCCCCAGCTGGTTCATGACCTGCGCATTGCCCGGATCCCCCTCAAGATACGACCTGTAGAGAGATGCCGCGTAGTTCATGTCACCGAGCGCCTCGTAAGTACGCCCGAGATACAGCGTCGCCTGCGGATCCTTCCCGCCCTGCACCGCGGACTCGAGGTCCTGCTTTGCCCTCTCGTAATCCCCCATGCAGTAGTAGAGCCTTCCCTTCTGGAAAGAAGAGAGCTTCGTATTGAGCTCCATCGCGCTCTTCAGATACCTCTGTCCGTCGTCGGCCATCCCCGCATCCGCAAGCGCCTCATATATCTGTACATAGAGATCCGGATCATCCGGAGTGAGCTTCACCGCCTTGTCAAAGTCCGACTTGGCATTGTCAGCATCCTGCAGGACAAGATAAGTCCTGCCCCTCAGATAGTAGGCATCCGATTCCTTTGGAAAGAGCGCTATGATAGCAGAATAAGTATCCTGCGCATCCTTCACATCCCCCAGCCTGTACTGGGCGACTGCGAGGTAATAAGATACATCCAGATCAAAATCCTGCGCATATCCCTTATTGGACGACAGCGCCTCCGTGAATTCCGTGACAGCCGCGTCATATTCGGAGAGCCCCATATGAGCTATGCCCCGAAGCCTCTGCACGAGACGCATGTTCTCACCCATGTTCTCGGCGACATCGAGGCTGTCGAGTGCCTCACTGTAGGAGCCGTTATCTATCAGCGCCTCGGCCTCCTTCACATGAGTGTCATCCGCGCCGCATCCCGCAAAAAGCAGAGCGGCCACGCAGAAAACCAGAAGCAATATATAAGGTCTATTTTTCGACCTCACCATATATCCTGTAGCAGTCCTTTCCTGATTCCTTCGCGACATAGAGCGCGTCATCCGCCGCCCTGAAGAGAGTGTCATAGTCCTCTCCGTCCTTTGCGAAAAATGCTATGCCTATCGAGCAGCTGATATGCACGCTCGCATCATCTCCCTTTACCTCGGACCTTATCTTATCATTGAGCTTCCTGGCCCTGTCCTTTGCGATCTCGAGCGTCGTATGGCTCATCAGCACCATGAACTCATCTCCGCCCATTCGTCCCACGAGGTCCGTGTCACGGAAGACATTGCGGATATTGTCAGCCACAAATCTTATCGTGTCATCACCTATGCCGTGTCCCAGCGTATCGTTTACGGACTTGAAATTATCCGTATCTATCATGAAGAGCGCATGACAGTCATTGAAATCACTCTTTGACAGATGCGCCGCGCAGTAGAGCTGCATCGCGGTCTTATTCAAAAGCCCCGTCATGCCGTCGCGCTCAGCCTCAGTCCGAAGCCTCTCCTGCTCGAGCTTCTCCACCGTAATATCCTTCGCGGATCCCACTATCCTTATGATCCGTTCATTCTTGCCCTCAAATGAGGCATAGTTCAGACGGTACCAGAGATATGCCTCTCCGTCCTCCGCCATCCTGTATTCCACTACTCCCTTGCCCGGGGACTTCATGGCAGACCCAAGCACGGACTTCACCACATCGAGGTCAGTCTCATGTATGAGCCGCAGCGCCTGGCCTCCCGCAAGCGCGTGCTCTATATTCTTCCAGTGCCTTACACCATTGGCATCCTTCTTTGACACGGAGAGATTGTCTGTCTCCACGTCATAATCATATTCCACATTGTCTATCGCTTCCTCTATCAGTTTGAAGCGCTCCGTCTCGATGTACAGCTGCTCTGTAACATTCTGTATCTCGGCCTGTATGGCCTTCTGATTGGATACATCTGTCAGTACGCAGAAGAAAACCCTCTGCCCTTCGGCAGTAGTCCGAAGCGTCGCCCTGTGCTCAAACCATCTCACATCCTCGGCGAGCCCCATGGACCTGTAAGAGAGCTCGACATAGTCAAAGAACTGCGTCTGCGTCTCTATGAAATCCTTGGTCTTCTTCCTGTCCTCCTTCATGACAAAGAGGCTGAAGCTGTCCATAAAATGCTTCCTGAACTGCTCCTCATTGCATCCGAAGATCGTCAGCAGTCCCTCATTGACATACAGTATCCTGCCCGTGTCCGCGTCATAGGTCATGACGCCCCCGGGCATGTTGTTCAGCAGGATGTCAAGCTCTTCTTTAGTCTCCCTGAGCCTGACCTTCAATTCTTCAATATCAGTTATCTCTTCTATATCCGCCAATTAAGGCTACCTCCTGTCACCTGTTTTTATCAGCCTTCCAGCAGTATGGTTCCAATAACTGTCGCCTTGTAATCATGGCAGTACCCGGCTATGCGCTCGAGCACCGTGTAGACCGTATCCCCCTCATGCATGAGTATCACTATGCCCTCATTGTCTCCGGGCGCCTCAAAAGTATATTCCGTAGTCCAGTTCTTAGATACGGCAAGAGGGATCTCTTCCTTCCATTCACCTTTAATTCTGTCAACATATCGTCCGCAGAGACCGTCAGCAGAAGTGTCAGCATATGCAGGTATCAGCGTGATATGCTTCAGCTCGCTGTGAGTAGCATACTCGGATATGTATCTTCCGGCATCTTTTACATGCTCTGATATATCCTTGGATATCTTTTTATAGCGAAGGTCATATATCCGCTTACTGAATAAGAATCTCTTCCATGCCGTATCAAACCTGCGGTCATGCACCTCATCGATGCCGCGTATCATATAGAGATCAGCCACCTCGCCAAGAGACCTGACCTTATCGCCCAGGACATATATGGCGAAGACAAACAGCGCGTAAAGAAATGCACCGCCGAGGAAACCAAGGGCGATGTACTTCTTCGAAAAGCCCGGAGCCGCCGGAGGCGTAATAACGGATGGAGATGAAGAGGCGTCAGAAGAGGCAGTATTGCCACCGGCCGCTGTCTCAGCCGCATCACTACCGCTGCCTTCTGCGCCTGTATCAGCAAGTCCCTCCTGCATGAGCATGTATTCATATAACTTCGTCTGGTCATCCGTAAAGGCCTTGGTAAGCGCAGCCAGCTTGTCCCTGTATGTGATCGCTCTGTCATTATAGGTCAGTATCCTGTTTGAGAATGTCTCATCCACTTCAGATCTTGTCGATACGGATATCAGCTCGAGGCTGTGAGGCACCGTGCTCTTGACCTTTGCATATGCATCGTTCATATAATCTGTGAGGATGCCTGATATCTTATCCGTATCTGCTCCGGCAGGGAGTACGACGGATACGGAGAAGGTATTAAGACTGTCATTTTTAACAGCCGCCACATCAGGATAAAAATATGCTATATCTATAACCCTTCCGATCTCTGTATACGAGGGCTCCGATTCCTGTAGAGTCTTAATGAGAGCATCATCATCCACCATTGTTGCATAGGTTCCGATAATGCTTATCGCCGGTGTGGCGCTTGAACCTACGAGGTAGCTTGCCGTAACATAGCGCAGCTTATCTCCGTCTATATCGAGCGACTTGAGTGCATCCGTCTTATACTCGCTCCTCATCTGCATTCCGGCATAGTAGACGGCATTCTCTACAGCTACCAGATCCGCATCAGAAAGGGATGCTTCCAGTTCGGCTATCTTATCGTCAAGCCCTTCTTCCCCGGCCGCCTGAACATTCTCTTCATACTCAGCCATTTTCCTGTTATACGATTGCAGGTCTTTTACATACATCCCGCATCCTGCAAGGATCGCAATTATGATGGAACAGATAAGGGCCGGCTTCCATTGAATGAAGTACTCCCACACTATCCCCAAGAGGTCTATCTCTCTCTCATTATCCTGTCCGTAGTGCATGTCAATTACTCCTTTACTGTAATGCCTTAGGCCTTTAATTTTAACACATCATCCAACATACTCAAAATACTCGCCTTGATTTAAGCAGTCTGTATAACCCCTCGACCATCAACGAACTGACCCAAAGGTATACAGAAAAAAGCGGTATCATTTCCCCCATGGCATTTCATGCCATGTCTTGCCTGTCAGTAACAAGAAGATAATCAGGGAAAACAATAACCCATAGTATATGTCATATGGTTTCAAGGCCTCTGTATCTTCTGCCTTCAGCGCTACAAATAAAACTAATGTAAGCGATAAATAATTCGGCGGATGGCAACCGCCACCCTACAAGTTCATAATGGATCTGACTATAGACTACATTTTAGTGTGTCATTTACACTAACACATTACATTTTAGTGTGACACAGAAAGGGCAAGCACATGTCAGAATCCACAGCTCGAAGAACAAAGGATGAATGGTTCTCCCTTATCCAAGAGTGCCGCAAAAGCGGTATGACCGATGCACAATGGTGCCAGGTGCACGGGATCAGCCGAAACAGTTTTTACGATGCTATCAAGCGGCTGAGGAAGAACTCATATTCAATACCTTCCCGTAAGCCGCAGGGGGGGGGTGTATGACATTACCATTCCTGAACAGGACGTGGTAAAGGTGGACATCTCTCCAAATGCCCAGCCGCCCAGGGAGCATATACCTGAGCCGGCGCCGCACATTGACAATTCACATATGATAGAGATCACAATGGGCGATATACATATCTCCATTGATAATGGAGCAGACCCTGTACTGGTATCAAAAACCCTGTCCCTGCTGAGGACATTCTCATGATCGGCGACATCACAGTGGCAGATGAGATATACATAGTCTGCGGCTATACCGATTATCCGAGAAGAATTATTATTCGAGAAGATTTCTTCTAACGTTGTATTTTACGGTATTCTCAATAATTCTTCTCGAATAATATTTTACCTCCGTTTCAAGAAATCAGGTATATCTTTTTTTGACTCTTTCATATCGACTTTACTACCAAACCAGGTATCATTCCATTCCTTCAGTTTCTTATCAACCGAATCTTGTGACATTTCAGCATAGATTTGAGTGGTCTGAACAGATACATGTCCTAATATGTTTTTTATTGTCACAATATCTACACCTGCTTCTAACAAATGACAGGCTGTACTATGTCGCATGGAATGAGGTGGATAACTGTCCTTAAGAAACATATCTGGATATTTTTCCTTTGCAATAGTCACATACTTTTTATAGATACCCTCAATGCATGATATCGTCATATGTTCATGAGTCTGACTGGAAAATACATGATTTTCAGGATGACCTTCAATGTGTCTGTGCTTAATGTATTTTTGTATTGTTCCTGCCAGAGCCAATGAAATGCCTACTTGTCGCGTTTTTGATCCTTTACCTATCAACGTGACAGATGCATTTTTATCATTTATATGGAGTCCATTCACTGTAAAATCACATATTTCCTGTGCCCTTGCACCGGTTGCATACATAAATGAGAGCAGAACCTTATCTCTTAACCCAGTTTCATACCTTTCATCAGGAAGTGCCAATAGTACTTTTATTTCATCCCTTGAAAAAAAAATCTCGTGCTTTTTTGCTACCACGCTTTATCGGAATCTTTATTATGGAACTCCTGAATACGGAAGCCGCTCCAAAATCTCTGTTCTGCGCGTACTCTGAAAATGCTGATAGTGCTGACAATCGCTGATTTCTGGTAACAGATTTGCAATGTCTTTCTGTTTCAAGCCAGTTAAAGAATTCCAACAGAGTATCATAATCCAAGTTTGAAAACATTATATCATCAGCTTCAATCCCCTTGACTTCGTGCATAAATCGCAGTAGCAACATAAAGCTTTGCTTGTAGGATTCTATTGTGTTAGGACTAAGCCCCCGGCTATATGGCAAGTATGTCTCAAAATAATCCTCCAGTAACGACATGAACTCGATCTTACGCCTACTCATATATGATCACCTCCGGAAACAACTCTCCTGAATAATCTTCAAATTTCGTAAGCGTATCTTGAAAGTGATTGCCGCTGTACTTAAGATACTTTTCGGTCTCATAAAGACTATCGTGTCCCAAATATGTTGATAAATACGGAACAGAATCACTTGCTTTTATACCATCACGTTCATTTTTATCGAATGACCTTACAGCAAACGTATGGCGGAAACAGTGAAGACAGGCACCACGACCATTCTTAATCAATTCTCCACCGCTTATTCCGGTCAACTTTCGAATATATCTGTAATAGTTTCCAACGCTATTAGTAGAAATATGATTATGAGTGTCTTCAGCAGGGAAAAGATATGCGTCAAAAACGTTCAGTATGCCCATACCTATACAGTAACGATAAAGAATCTCTGCCATATCTTTTCCAAATGGAATCAATCGTTGCTTGTTTTTTTGTAACCCGCAGTACAATCAGATCCCTTTCAAAATCCAAGTCTCCAACCTTAATGTTCACGGTTTCTCCGATGCGCAGACCACAGCAGAACAGCAGGCGCAGAATCAACGGCATTTCTTTTTCCACATATATTTTTTTCTTGCCCTGGTAACAGCCATTGAGTCAGCAACTGCAAAGATTTTTTTAACATCTTCATCAGAGTAAAGATAAGGAACATAGGTGTCATGTGTTATAAGAGTTCTCGGAATGAAGCAGTTGTAACCTGAATTAAGCAAAAACAGCAGTAACTGCCTTATATAATGAATATGCTGATTGGCGGTATTTAGTGAAATACCCTCGCTAACTTCCTTAATCCAGGATTCGATTACCAATTCAGGTATTTCTTTAATATCATGCTTGATTCGGCATAGATATTCATCAAAGAGAAGTATCGTTCTTCTATAATGTCTATATGCCTCCTTACCGAGTTCTGTCTCCCTTACAGAAAGATGTAGTTTTATTTCATCACGGAAAACCGAATTTAACTCTGGCATCTTACTCCACCTCCCCATACAGAAACGCCCGGAACTCACCGGTGGGTAAAGGCGGCATTAAACTATATCTTCTGAGACTCTCTATGTCTATGCGTGCATAATGTTTAATGGCATTTTTTGAGCTGTGTCCCAACACCTTCCTTACTTACTGTCTCATATCCTATCTCATCGTTGACCATAGAACTTGCCAAAGATGACCGAAGTGCATGAGGACCGCTTTTTCGTTTTCCGGGATCAACCTTTGCTAGCCTGATATATTTCTTCAGGGCTGCCCTAAGAGTTGAAGTTGTAACCGGATTATATGGAGCATACACATTTATGAATATCAAATCCGACTGTGCCGATGGCCTGACAGATAAATAATCCTCAATCGCTGATTTAAGATCTCTAAGCAACGGAAGATGAAGAATGTATCCAGTCTTTTCCTGAATGATATCTATGTTAGTTTTATTCTGAACATCCTTGATCCTTAATCTAACAATATCCCCTGAACGCATCCCCATTCTTGATGAAAGAAGGATCATCGCATAATCTCGTTTTCCTAAAAGAGTACTCGTATCAACGGTTTCTTCTATCTTTCTTATTTCCTCGATCGAATATTCACTTGGAGTAACATAAGGCTTACTGTAGTGAGGAACGATTGTTGAATAATCAGACTTGACGCCTTCATAATCCGTCAGATATCTTATAAAAAGTCTGACTTCAGCCCAGAGATTATGATCCGTTATCCTTATACACGCCTGTGATATCTGCATGGGTGAGAGTTCTGCAAGGAATCTACAATTCTGCTTTACCAGTTCATCTAGAAACCAAGAGACTGCATACCTCTTGATTCTGATGGTACCGGCAGCATGTCCTGTATTTGTATTCCATGAACAATATCTCTCCACTATTTTGACATAATCATCTGACAGAAAAAAATGTTTACCTTTATCGGAATGCACGTTACTCCAGGTATTATTTATTATGTCGTTTAGCCGATATACCACAGTTCTTAGGTTCGTGTAGTATTGGTTTTCACCATGTTCGGCATAGTATTCATTTAAAAATCTATCCCCTCCTTCCACACTGTAATGATCGTACCCGTTTCCCGTTAACCATCTAAAAATACTGTTACATTGATACCTATAACCTGTAACAGTAATAGGTGAGCACCCTTGACTACGCAGTTTTTCGAGAAGAATTGTCCTTAACTCCGCGAATGAATAGTTTCGTTCTTGCATTATTGCAACACCTCCTTATTGTAGTTAATACAATAAGGATAAATGAGCTGTCGTTATTCGAGAAGAATTATTGAGAATACCGTAAAATACAACGTTAGAAGAAATCTTCTCGAATAATAATTCTTCTCGGATAATCAGTGTTATTCCAGAACTTGAATAATACCGACATGAGAAAGTCAATAGACGGATTATGTGCCATAGTTGAGGACAAGCTCCATATGGATCCGAGACGTAGCGCCATTTTCCTCTTCTGCGGCAGGCGTGCCGACAGGATTAAGATCCTCATGTGGGAAGCGGATGGTTTTGTTCTTCTTTATAAAAGGCTGTCTGCTGTCCAGGGAAGATACCGCTGGCCACGGAACAGGGACGAGGTGCGGAACCTTACCTGGCGCGAGTTCGACTGGCTCATGTCAGGGCTTGATATAGAGCAGCCTAAAGCCATTAGAGCAGCCTGAAAATATTGAAAAGCTTTTTTGTGCAACATTTTTCTTAAGTCCATTCATGGGGCTTTAAACGCTTTGTTTTTCTATATTTTCAGCACTTTGTCAATATCCTTCTTGAGGATCTGGATATCCTAGGTTTTGGTAAGACCAAGTTCGTTATGGACAGAGGATTCTACTCTGAAGATAACATCAACGGTCTTTACA
>KK211274.1:32110-32639 GCA_000621405.1 Lachnospiraceae bacterium AC3007 | reverse complement strand
TACGCGTGGTAAGAGAGCGTTCTCTGGTACCGTTTCGATAATCAAGGCGTTCGTCAGAACGCTCGTAGTTATCAGCATTGAGCTGCTGTGATGATTCAGCCTTAAGGACTTGATTGAGCATGACCTCCATCAGCTTACCAAAAGCCTCGTCCTTAGAGTCTGTAAATAGTCCTACAAAAAAGTCATAATCCAATGTAAAATGAAGTTGAGCCATAGTTCTTATCCTTTCTAAAAGTGTTGTGTGGTAACTTCATTTTAACTGAAAGGCAGAGCTTTGGCTCTTTTTATATTCAATTGAATTTACACCATTATATGGGCAGTATCCGGATCAAGCGGGATTTGTACCCTGGATACCGGTTTCGTGTTATAAAGATACAATTGTCCCGCGAAGCCGGGACGAATCAAGTGTGATTTGTACCCTGGAGACCGGTTTCGTGTGATAAAGATACAATTGTCCCGCGAAGCTGGGTCGGACCAAGCGTGATTTGTACCCTGGAGACCATTTCTGTGTGATAAAGATACAATTGTC
>KK211274.1:0-31545 GCA_000621405.1 Lachnospiraceae bacterium AC3007 | reverse complement strand
ACAATTGTCTCGCGAAGCCGGGACGGATCAAGCGTGATTTGTACCCTGGAGACCATTTCTGTGTGATAAAGATACAATTGTCTCGTGAAGCCGGGTTGAAGCCGGTTCGATGCCGGCTTGGAATTCTGGAAAGATTGTCCCCGTTGACTTTTCTGTGTTTTCCTATTTTGTGCTATACTATCTAGGTTATGATCTCTTATGGTTTTATCAAAGAGCAGATCAAGGTTACGAGGGCGCATGATCCCGCGATCCACAGCGACTGGGAGGTTTTTCTCTATCCCAGTTTTTGGGCTGTCTATTATTACAGGAAGGCTCATCAGCATTATCTGAAAGGCCATTTTTTCAGGGCCAGATATATATCGCAGAAGGCGGCAAGAAAGACGGGCATTGAGATCCATCCCGGAGCGACGATCGGAAAAAACTTCTTTATCGATCACGGCACGGGTGTCATCATCGGTGAGACTACCGAGATCGGAGACAATGTCCTTCTCTATCAGGGAGTGACTCTTGGCGGTACCGGCAAGGAGAAGGGCAAGAGACATCCCACTATCGGCAATAATGTGATGATAAGCGCCGGCGCAAAGGTACTGGGTTCCATTTCAGTCGGAGATAATGTCAAGATCGGCGCGGGTTCCGTGGTACTTGAGGCCGTGCCTGACAACTGCACTGTGGTCGGAGTACCGGGCCGGGTCGTGAAGAGATATGATAAAGAAATACCTTCTGAGATCATCGACCAGACAGGCCTTCCTGATCCCGTGCGTGAGGATATCAATAATCTCAAGGAAGCAAATGCGGAGCTTACGAATCATATCATTAAGCTCGAAGAGGAGCTTCGCTTCCTGAAGAATGATACTTCCGGAAAGACGGAAGAAAACCGGATCGAGATGGACAGGAAGAACACCGAAGGCTTATACGGGGAGGGAATCTAACCGTAAGTGCGAAGCACGGAGCGATCCGTAGGCTTTATTGCGAAGTGGAAGACAGAGACGCTAATGAACACGAGCGAGAAGCGCGGCAGCGCGTCTTACTCCGCCCCATGTCTTGAAGGAGGCATTATGAAGATATACAACACACTCACAAAACGTCTTGAGGAATTCGTGCCGATCGAGGAAAACAAGGTCACGATGTACGTCTGCGGACCTACCGTCTACAATCTCATACACATCGGCAATGCGCGTCCCATGATAGTCTTTGATACATTTCGCAGGTACATGACCTACAGGGGTTATGAAGTGGATTATGTCTCTAATTTCACCGATGTGGACGACAAGATAATAAAGGCTGCGAACGAGGAGGGAGTGTCTTCTTCTGAGATCTCCGAGAGATATATAGCCGAGTGCAAGAAGGATATGGAGGGGCTGAACGTAATGCCCGCTACCGTGCATCCCAAGGCGACCGAAGAGATCCCTGAGATGATAGATATGATAAGCACGCTTATCGATCAGGGTTACGCATATGCCGCATCCGACGGAACCGTGTATTACCGCACGAGGAAGTTTTCAGATTACGGCAAGCTCTCCGGAAAGAACATCGATGAGCTCGAGTCGGGACACCGCTCCGAAGGCCATGCTCTCAAGGTATCCGGCACCGAGGACAGAGAGGACGATCTGGACTTCGTGCTCTGGAAGCCCAAGAAAGAAGGGGAGCCTTACTGGAAATCTCCCTGGTGCGACGGTCGTCCGGGCTGGCACATAGAGTGCTCATGCATGTCAAAGAAATACCTCGGAGATACCATAGATATACATGCCGGCGGCGAGGATCTTATCTTTCCGCATCACGAGAATGAGATCGCGCAGTCTGAGGCAGCTAACGGCAAGCCTTTTGCGCACTACTGGATGCACAATGGCTTCCTGAACATAGACAATCAGAAGATGAGCAAATCCCTCGGGAATTTCTTTACGGTTCGTGATATATCGGAGAAATACGATCTGCAGGTGCTCAGGTTCTTCATGCTGTCCGCTCAGTACAGGTCTCCGCTGAATTTCTCCGATGCTCTCATGGAGTCGGCCAAGGCCGGATTTGAGAGGATCAAAAACGCGGTGTCCAATTTATCGGACATCGAAAAAAGCGGCGCCGACACTCCGATGACGGATGAGGAAAAGAAAAACCTTGAGGCGGCCGACAGTTTCAAAGAGAGATTCAATGAGGCCATGGATTCGGATCTGAATACTGCCGATGCGATCTCTGTCATCTTTGAGCTCGTAAAGCATGCAAACACAACGGCCAAGGAAGGCTGCTCAAAGGAATATGCGGCAGCGCTGAGGAAAGAAATACTGACGCTCGGCGACGTGATGGGTCTTATCCTTGAGACCAAAGCCGAGGTGCTCGACGAGGATATAGAGAGGCTCATAGAAGAGAGGCAGCAGGCGAGGAAAGACAAGAACTTCGCGCGCGCCGACGAGATAAGGGATGAGTTGCTCTCAAAGGGAATACAGCTCAAGGACACCAGAGAGGGAGTAAAGTGGAGCAGGATCTGAGGACTTATTCTCCTCTTACGCTGGCATTCCTTGGGGATGCAGTGTATTCACTGCAGATGCGACAGGCACTTATCATGCGCGGCAATGCTCATGCGAGGGATCTGCACAATGCAGCGTCGCATATGGTCTCTGCGGCCAGTCAGGCCAGGGTGTATGACAGGCTCATGTCTGATGACGGACTGCCGGAGGAAGAGCGCGATATCTTAAGGCGCGGGTGTAACGCCCACGTCTCACATCAGGCTAAAAATGCGAGCAGTACTGATTATCATAAGGCGACCGGTCTGGAAGCGCTGTTCGGCTATCTTTTCCTTAAAAATGAGAATGACAGGATCAGCGAACTCACGGAACTCGGGATAGAACTGAGCGGGGATAACGGTTGACATAAATTATTGTATAGTAGATTTACATAATTTAAAGCGCGGTCGGCGATATAGCGTTATTTAACAGAGAACTGCGGGGCAAGGTTGACATAATAACACACTGTATAATGATTGACATAATTCTTAATGAGGCCGTAATATGAGAAACATAAAGGAAAAACGCAACAGGAACGGTGAAAGAGAGAACCGATACAAGAGCAGTGCAGATCAGGTCGGATACAGTGCGGGCAGCGAAGTTCAGGCCGGACACAGTACGGGCAGCGAAGATCAGACCGGACACAGTGCGGGCAGCGAAGATCAGGCCGGACACAGTGCGGGCAGCGAAGATGCCCGAAGCGATGCAGGAGCCGGGATTGAGGGTATGGATACTTCATATATCGAGGGACGGAACGAGGTCATAGAGGCCTTCCGGTCCGGGAAGACCATCGACAAGGTTTTTATTCTCGACGGATCGCATGACGGGAAGCTTGACACCATAAGACGTGAGGCGAAGAAGGCCGGCGTCAGGATCGACTTCGTGGACAGGAAGAGGCTTGATCAGATGAGTGTATCCGGCAGTCATCAGGGCGTCATAGCCCGCGCTGCTGCATACAGGTACGCGGAGGTGTCCGATATACTGGAAGCCGCAAGGGCGAAGGAGGAAGACCCTTTTATCTTTATTCTGGACGGAATAGAGGATCCGCATAATCTTGGCGCGATAATAAGAACGGCGGATCTTGCCGGAGCGCATGGAGTCATCATCCCGAAGGACAGGGCGGTGGGGCTTACTGCGACCGTGGCTAAGGCATCTGCGGGAGCGATAAACTACGTACCCGTGGCGAAGGTGACGAACCTTGCGCGGACTATGGAAGACCTGAAGGATGAAGGGCTTTGGTTTACAGGAGCTGACATGGACGGCGAGATAATGTATGAGAGCGATCTGAAAGGGCCGATGGGCCTTGTGATAGGCGCAGAGGGCAGGGGGCTGTCCAGGCTGATAAAGGAGAGGTGCGACCGCATCGTCAGCATTCCGACCGCCGGACACATTGATTCGCTGAACGCATCAGTGGCAGCGGGCATACTCGCATTTGAAGTGGTTCGGCAGCGAAGAATATAATTTCTTTTTTCAAAAGTGTTTCTCTCTAGACCCAGAGAGGAAGAAATGGCCTAATGGGTCATAGGATCGGGGCTGGCGGATGCTTGAATCAATGCAGAGATATTCCGATTTGTATTATCCTGTCAGGGACAACACAAATGAAAAAGAGAGATAATAAATGAAAGAGCATATCATTCATCCGATACCGCCGTTTTATGATAAGGATTCAAGAATACTCATACTCGGAAGCTTTCCGTCGGTAAAGTCCCGTGAGCAGATGTTTTTCTACGGACATCCGCAGAACCGCTTCTGGAAAGTGCTCGCACAGCTCTTTGAGGATGATGTACCGGATACTGTTGCGGATAAGAAGGCATTTCTTGCGCGTCATCACGTGGCTTTGTGGGATGTGATAGGTGAGTGCGATATCAAAGGATCGTCTGATTCGAGCATTGAAAATGTGAAGGCGAATGATCTGTCGCTGATCCTCAATGCGGCAGATATCAGGGGCATTTTCGTGAATGGAAAAACGGCAGAGAAATATTACAGGAAATATATCGAAAATGAAACAGGCAGGACTGCTGTATGTCTGCCGTCCACGAGTCCTGCGAATGCGGCCTGGAAGACAGAGGAACTCGTCAGAGTATGGAAAGAAGAAATCTGCCGGAGTGGATGTGAGACCGGCTGAGGTTGAGAAGAAATCTGCTGAGGCGGAAGATAGGATCCGCCGGGGCGGGGGAGCACATGAGCAATTATACTGATGAAGAGATAATAGAGACTGTGCGCGAGGGCGAGGCGTCCGGAATGGACGAGCTCTTCGAGCGCTACAAAAACGTGGTGAGATCCATCGCCTCCACGATGTATCTCATAGGCGGCGAGACGGAGGATCTGATCCAGGAAGGGATGATAGGACTGTTCAAGGCGGTGCAGGAGTATGACCCGGGGCGCGACGCATCCTTCGGGACTTTTGCCAGGCTCTGCATCACCCGCCAGATCTATTCGGCCGTGAAGGCATCCGGGAGAAAGAAACACATTCCACTCAACACCTACGTATCTCTTTACGAGGAAACAAAAGATGACGACGAGAGCGGCAGAGGCGTGGAAGTGAAGGACATGCTCCGGGCGAGTGATTCCACTGAGCCGGAGAACGTCATTCTTTCCAATGAAAAGAGTGAGGAGATAGAGCGGGCCATAGAAGAGGACCTGTCGCAGTTTGAGCGGAACGTGCTGGAACTCTACGTGACAGGGATGAGCTATGTGGAGATCGCCGATGTCCTGGGCAAGAACGAGAAGGCAACCGACAATGCAATACAGAGAATAAGAGGGAAGTTGAGGAAGTATATTTAGATCATGGGTAAGATAAAAGATTTTCTGAAAAAGACTTTTTCTTATGTGGGAGGACTCTCTTCCACAAGCCCTGTCACATTTGTGACGGTATGCGCGGGAACTTTGACAGCGGCCATACTTACATTCTATTGGACGGATGTGCTGGAATCCGACGTCAGCGCGGCGGTAACTTTTGAATCGGTATTGACGCAGCTGCTGGTGATCCTGGCTGTCTTCTGCTGCAGCGCCTTCTTCGTGGAGAGTGTATTTCGCAGTGACCGTCGGGACGGTATGAAGAGCAGACCGGATGGCGATATGCCGGAAAGCACTGAGAGCGGCGCGCATAGCGCGTCGGTCAGCGCAGAGAGCGGTCCGGACGGTGAAAAGCATAGCGCGCCGATCCGTTCGAAAAAAGTCCTTCTCGTTGCGGCGCATATCATCGGGGCTGTTATCTCGATATTCCTTGGCTCTGTCGTATGTGTCGAGGCGTGGGATTCTTCCGCGGATCAGATGCTGCTGTACGATCTGTGGGAGAGCATCAGTGACTCGCTTGCAGACGGACGCATCTCAAGCTGGACGTTCGGCTTTTGCATCATCATGATCTCGCTCGGGGTGTTCTTTTCTTTCAGAAAGAACTCAGGCGAGGGTGCATCCGGCTCTTCTTTTTCCGCGTATCTTACGAGTGTATTTTCAAAACTGTTTTTTGCGAATATCACGTACGGTGTGCTGATCGTGGGCACGATGACGCTCACCGGTATATTCACGGCGCTGCTCTGGGGTGATTTCTTTGAGATATACGGCGCGATATTCGCGCTCCTTACCGGCGGGTATCTCATCATGCGTTCGATCGCGTGCTTTGTCGAGAAAACTGAGGCGCCGAACGTTTTTATTTCCGTGCTGATACGATATGCGCTGCTGATCATGAGTCTGGCGGCTTTCGTGATAATCTACATCTACATGATAAAGATTGTGGTGCTGCGCGAGTTCCCGTCGAATTCGGTCTTCGAGATACTGACGTCGCTCTTTGTGACTTCGATGCCGGTGGCGTACATGGCAGCGGGACTGCTTGGCGGGAAAGAAGAGAGCAATGCAGACGATGGCGGTGTTGCTGCGGAAGTGAGCGGGAGCGCGGACGATGATGCAATTGCGGAGGCCGGTGCAGTTGCGGAGACAGGCGGGAGCAGTGCGTCCAGGACATTGTATAATCTGGCGGCACATCTTCCTTGTATTTTCATTCCTTTCATCTTCCTGCAGATCTATACCGCAGGAGCGAGGATCAACCAGTACGGCCTTACGCCCAAGAGATATATGGGCATTGCAATGATAGTTTTTGAGATAGTCTACATTGTGATGTATCTCTTATTCTACAAAAAGAAGGAGAGAAGGATCAGCTGCATCCTTCCGGTGATCGCGATCTTTGCGCTCCTCTGTGCATGGATGCCGGGGATCAATGCTCTGGACCTTTCAAAGACAGTACAGATATCCATCGTAAGATCCTATCTGCGGCGCGCTGCGAATACCGTCGAAGAACCGACAAAAAAAGATATCCGCCGTGCGCAGGCAGCCTACCGGTATGTTCACATGGTCGACTCGGGACTGACGAAGGTTTTATTTACAGAAGATGATGTGAAGAAGCTTGAGATATTTGAAAACAACGAAACGGTGGATGATGGATACGAATATGAGGATTCGAACGAGGCCGTGCTTACATGGTCTTCGGAATATGTGGATGTCGACATCGACATATCGGGATATGACCGGATCCGGTATGCGTGTCTTGCGGTGACGGGCGATGAGGACGGGACCGGAGAGGCGGACCTTACGGATACAGGTCTTTATTTCAATAACGGCGATATGACGGACGGATGGATCTCCGCCGAGACGCTTGAGGAAGATTATACTGCGTCTCGTGGTGTGGATCTGACGGAGTTCAAAAAAGACTGGATCCTTGGGGGAGCGAAGTCACCCGACGCGGTGCCGGATGAAATCCTGTTTGAAAATAAGATGGATGAGAACAATCTTATCAAGCTTGATGATAACAGCGAGTTCTACATTACATATGCAGACATAGATTATGACCGGGTGAACGGCGCTGTGTACGGTCTGCTTCTGAAGGGGTACTATATCGGCAGGGACTGAGCAGCGGTTGTCTGAGAGCGACGGACCGAGAGCTATGGCGGTTGCCCGGGGGTGAAGGCGGTGCGGTGAAGACTATTGCTGTGGAGCATGGGCGCATTAGTTCTTCGGCTGAGTACGGATGGCTGCACTGGCCCAGAATGAGCTGAGATTAATAGAGAATGATGAACGAAGCTTTAGAAGCACCCGAATAAACAGAGGAGATTACGATGGTACGAATATATGCGGACAGCACGAATGATCTGAGTCCTGATTATATTAAGGAGCATGATATCAGGATCCTGCCGCTCTATGTCACGCTGGGTGACAGGACCGGGCGCGACGGGGTGGATATCACTGCGGATGAGATATTCAGATGGGCTGCGGAGAATAAGAGCACGCCGACTACAGCGGCTTTTTCGCCTGCGGATGTGGCAGAGGCGCTGCAGGAAGCAAAGGATGCGGGAGATGACGTGGTGTTTGTCGGGATTTCCCGGGACTTCTCTGCTGTGTGCCAGGCAGCGCAGTTAGCAGTGGAAGATGTCGAATATGAAGATCATGTCTCGATCATTGATTCAAGGAATCTCTCCTCCGGGATAGGGCTTGTGATCATGGAGGTCGTGAGGCTTCGGGACGAAGGCTTTGATATCAGGACGATAGAAGAGAAGATCCGCGAGATCACGCCGAAGGTAAGGGCGAGCTTTGTGATCGATACTCTCGAATATCTGCACAGAGGCGGGAGATGTTCCGCTGTGGCGAAGGTGTTTGCCGGGACTCTTAAGATCAAGCCGAAGATCGTCGTCGAAGAGGGAAAGATGAACGTGGCCCGCAAGTACAGGGGCAATCTGCACGCTGTCTTGTTGAAATATGTGCATGACCTGGAGGACGAGTTAAGGCGCGCAAGGCCGGAGAATGTCTACATCACGCATTCGGGCGTGGACAGGGCTATAGTGGAAGACGTCCGGGCATATCTTGAATCACTTGATCATTTTGAAAATATAATCGAGACCAGGGCCGGCGGCATCATATCCTGCCACTGCGGTCCGGGCACGCTGGGCGTGCTGTTTGTGGATGAGTGAGACAGAGGAGACAGAGGGACGGTTCTTTTGTCTTGAGATACTGGTTCTACTATCTTCAGGGAGTGAGAAAAAGACGTGAATGTATTAAAATGGATACTCTTTTCGGTGATCCTTGCCGGAGTAATAATACTGGAGGTGGGATTATACTATGCGGTCATCAAGGCAGGCATCCCTTATCAGGATCCTACCACTGAACTGCAGTTCCGGTATACTGTCAACATGGGTATCGGTGAGACTCTTATTAAGATCGGAGCTGTCATGTTCTCTGTCGGAACGCTTTTTCGGATTGTCGTTGGACTGATCAGCAGAAAGCAGGACAAAAGAACCGTCCCTCTGTCTTGATATTTGGTCTTGTTTTTTATAATTTATTCCATTACAATGTGTTTTGTTGAATTATCCTGAGAGAATCTCTCTCAGATACTCTTCCATTCAAGAAGAGGAACTATCACTGATTAAAGCGGATAAAATCGGACAAAGGGACGGTTCTTCTGTCTTGATTCACTATCAATTCTTTTATTTCTTTTTAAAATCAGAAAGGCGGTGACAGAATGCCCAGAGCAGCGCGAAAAAAGTCACGATCAGGTATCTACCATGTGATGATCAAAGGAGCCGACAGCAGGATGATCTTCACGGATGATGAGGATTGTCGTCATTTCCTGAAGGCACTGAGTCGTGCAAAAGAGAAATCAGGCTTTTTCCTCTATGCTTATTGTCTTATGGACAACCACGTTCATATGCTGATAAAAGAGGGTGAGGAGCCGCTGGAGGTAATCTTTAAGCGGATAGGATCTTCTTATGTATATTATTTTAATTGGAAATACGAGCTTCACGGACATCTTTTTCAGGACAGATTCCGAAGCGAACGTGTCGAAGACTATGTTTATTTCCTGGATGTGCTGCGGTATATCTGCCAGAATCCTGTAAAAGCGGGGATTTGCCGGAAACCTTTTGATTATCCGTGGCTTGGGTGCAGTGGCATATCAGACGCAATTGTGCCGCTTGACAGTATCACAGAGCTCTCTGATCTAAGCGGAAAAGACTTGAGAGATTTTGTCAGCAAAGCATGCCACGAGGATCACCTGGAAGATAACGGGCCAAAGCGTTTAACTGACCGTGAAGCTTTGGATCTGTTATATAAAATCAGTGGCACACGCATCACGCGCGATATCGGCAGATGGAAAGCCGGTGATCGAGACATGGCAATAAAAACGGCGCTCCACAGCAGGATATCCATTCGACAGCTTTCCCGTCTGACAGGTATCAGCAAGTCCGTCATTGAGCGGGTTGCAAAATCATAAGACAGGGGTAAGACAGGGGGACGGTTCTTTTGTCCGGTCAGCGAACTGACCGGACAAAAGAACCGTCCCCCTGTCTTACCTCTCTATCCTGAATGTATACGCCGTATTATAAGTCGCCACGTACAGCGTGCCGCCCACTACCTCAAACTGGTCGGGACCTGAATTGACCTTGATCCTGTCCACAGTCCTGCCGTCATATCTGTCGAGCAGGTAAATAAAATCATCTTCCGCCGTGAATCCGTATCCGCAGATGATCGTATCATCCACGATCTCGAAGTTCAGAGCATTGCTGACAAGAGGATCGCTGCGCCAGACCGCCTCATGCTTTTCGGGATCTATGGCGATCATGTAGCTGCTCTCAGACTCCGAAGAAGCATATGTATTGTGGCCTGCTGCGATATAGAGCAGTCCTTCATACATCCGGGCCCATCTGATATATTCTGTTACGGCGGCTTCCTTACCTCTCTCCTCGTCAGGCCCGTTGATCAGAGTGTGAAGATCCAGATCATAGAGCAGCTCGTCTTTATCTGCATCATATATCCTGAGCGAGTTATACATATAACCGAAGTCTACCGGAGCGTACGGTTCGTAATAATATTCACCGTCCGAATATGGCATGAGCCTCAGCTCAAATCCGTTCTTTGCTGCCCATTTTTCCGTATCGAGCCAGTCCGTCTTTTCTTCGGACGTCTTTTTCAGCGAGATATATTCCCTGTCGACATCCTTATATGCTCCGTTTGAAAAACTCTTCCATGAAGGATTGGGGACTACCGCCGCTTTTACGGCAGACTTATCTCTCTCTTCGGATCCTTCTGAAGCCGCGCTGTCAGAAGCATCGTATGTCGCTGCTGCATTTTCCCCTTCGGACTCTGCCACCGCCGCTTCATCTTCGACATACCCTTCGGCGCTTTCCTCCATTGACTCATACTCTCCGGCACTCTCTGCCACTGCCTCATACTCAGCTGCTGATTCAGCCGCTTCACTGTCATAAGCCGGCGCCTCTGCTGCAGACTCTGCGGCTGCAGGACTTTCTTCATAATACTCTGCCGCCGCGTCTGATTCATATGCTGCGCTGTCGGGCGCCGTGCTTGAAGCGCTCTTATTCATGCGCATCACCATCGGAAGAGTGACCCCGACCACCAGAAGTATGACTGCTGCTGCGGGAAGAGCGACGAGTATGTATTTCATTATCCGGTAATTCGAGGTCTTTTTGACCGGCGCAAACGGAGTTACCTGACCAGTCTGGGCCCCCGGCGCAAACGGAGTTACCGGCGCCCCCTGTGCGCCCGTTGCAGCCTGCGCTCCCGGCGTTATCGTCGCCCCCGGCGCAGCCTGCGCTCCCGGAGCGCCGCTCTCGTGCAGTTCGTACGCAGCTTCATCTATGTACTTGGGATCCAGCCCCGAGAGGGCGTTCATCAGATCGTTGTTATTCAAAGCTCGTATCCCTCCCTGATGAGGTAATCCTTAAGCTTTCCGCGAAGTCTGAAAAGCAGAGATTTTACTGCCGATTCGGACATCGACATCCTGATCGCTATATCCGACAGCTGATCGACGTAGAAGTACCGTCTTACAAATATGATCCTGTCATTCTGGCTTAAGCCCGAGAGAAATCTGTTGATATGCTCCGACAGAAGCTTTGTATCGACCATGTCCTCAGTGGACGAGGATCCTGCCACTTCCATCAGTTCATCAAGCGCAAGAGCGGTCTGTCCCGCTCCGCGCTTAATGGAATTTGCTTTTCGATATACGCTGAGCGCGTGATTCCTGGTGATCGTTGCAAGGTACGGGGCAAGAAGATCCGGACGCTCTTCGGGCATACTGTTCCAGGCCGACAGATAAGTATCGCTTACGCATTCCTCGGTATCTTCCATATTGTTCACTATGTTCATGGCGATCTTCCTGCAGTAACCCCCGTATTTCACGTTTGTTTCCGCTATCGCGCTTTCATTTCTTGCCCAGTATAGGTTTACGATCTCGAAATCCTGCATTTTACCTTCCGGTCAGATGTTCCTTATAAGATCCAGGAACTCTTCCTTGTATTCATCATTCAGATCCAGCTTTGAGACCTGCTTTGACACGTCCTTCATCTTCAGATTGCCGATGTATTCGCTGTCGTTGATGATCATTCCACACTCGGCGACATATGCTGCAAAAAGTGTATCACAATTGGGCGCCTTGGTATAGCAGCTGCTGCCGACAGGGAAATAAATGAGTTTTGATTCATCCTCTTCGGGCTCCTTGTAGCGGACGGATACAGTCATCCACTCATTTGAAGATGCTCCGATATCGGACAGATCCGTGCTCTGGTAACGAAGAGAAGTGCTGTCGTCATCTTCCTCGCCGGTCATCTTTATCTCATAGAGAATTGTCATCGCATGTCCGCTTCCGATCTCGCCGCCGTCCTTTGTGTCGTCATTGAAATCCTTAGCTGCCATCTGCCTGTTCTCATAGCCCACAAGGCGATATTCCGAGACATACTTGGGATTGAATTCCGTCTGGAACTTCACATCCTTTGCCACCGTGAAGAGAGTTGAATTGAACTCGTCGATAAGGACCTTCTTTGCCTCGGACAGGCAGTCGATGTAAGAATAATTGCCGTTGCCCTTGTCTGCCAGCGTCTCCAGAGTTCCTTCATTATAGTTGCCTGTGCCAAAGCCTAAGACGGAAAGAAATACGCCGCCATCTTTCTTATCGGAAATAAGTTCCTCGAGCTCGTCCTCAGATGTGACGCCCACGTTCAGGTCACCGTCTGTGGCCATGATCACGCGGTTATTTCCGCCCTTGATGAAGTACTTCTCTGCCAGCTTGTATGCTGTCTTGATGCCCTCGCCGCCGTTGGTGGATCCGGATGCGGTAAGATCGTTGATCGCCTTTTTGAGTTCGACGTGCTTGTCCCCGGGAACGCCTGCTATCACTACTTCCGATGAAGAAGCATAAGTCACGATCGATACTCTGTCATCCTCGTTCAGATCATCGACGAGCATGTCGAGTCCCATCTGAAGAAGAGGCAGCTTGTCATATGATTCCATGGAACCGGATACATCGATAAGAAAGACGATGTTCGAAGGAGTATCCTCGGTGTTCATCTCCTTGGCCTTAATTCCGAGATTGACGAGCTTTGTGTCCTTGTTCCACGGGCAGTCCATGATCGAAGCATTGACCGCGAAAGCGTCTTTATTTCCGGGCTTCTTGTAATCATAATCAAAATAGTTCACGAGCTCTTCTGTCCTGATGGAGCCTGCGGGTATGTCAGAGAGAGAATAGCCGTCATTGATCATCCTGCGAAGATTCGAATAGCTTGCCGTGTCTATGTCTGCGCCGAAGGTGGAAAGCGGATTCGCGGCTACAGCGGTGAAAGGATTCTCAGTTACGGTGTTGTAGTTCTCTCCGTAATTGCGGACAGGCTCTTCTTCGTAGTACCCGGGGCAGAGAATTCCGGCAGCCTTGGCGGCCTCTGTGTAGAAGTCCTCTTCGTATGCGTATGCTTCTTCAGCTGAGTCGTATTCTTCTGATGTCGCGTATGCTGAATCTGCTGCGGGTGATTCACATGCGTCATATGCATAGCCCGCTTCTTCCGAGGACAGTCCGTTCTCAGAATAATCCGTCTCGGGATACTCAGCGTCTGAATACTCTGTCTCCGGATACTCTGCCTCGATGTAAGACGGTGATGTGGCTGCCGCGTCGCTCGTGGCGGCGTATTTCGTGCCGCATCCCGTAAGAGAAGTTGTGACAACAGTTCCGATGAGTAATGCTGCGATCGTTTTCTTTTTCATTTTTATTTCCTCCGTTTGTTTTACTACGCCCTTGCGGCGGTTTTTTGCGCTTCTGACTATATAGACGCAAAAAACAAACGAAGGTTTCGAAAAAAATAAAAAAAATTTCAAGACAGGGGCAAGAGCCGTCCCCGTTGACTTATTTATTCTGCGAGTTTTTGTTTGCCAGCTCTTTTCTGATGGTGTGGACCGGGCGTCTCCAGAGATCTGCCGTGTTCTGCACAAAGGCAGAGAGCGTGGCTTTCTTCTGATAATCGGCGCCGACATAGACCATGTTACGTCTCATGGCGTCGGAAGGTTCCCGGTCAAATATAGCTCTCAAGAATCCGTCCGCATAGTCCGGGCGGAGATAATCATTTGCCAGAAGATCCCCGTTTGTTGCGGGGGTCTTTATCATTTTTAAGAAGAGGGTGTCATCTTCATTTATTTCCCTGACTCTGTCAGCGGCCGCTTCGAGGGTAGGGAAATCATGGCAGTTGACGAAGGAGCCGGGGGCAAACTGCGATGCGATCCCGGGATCACCCCAGTATATCGGTATGGTATCGCCCGCGAATGCTTCGAGGATCTTTTCCGTGGCGTAGCCGGGCGATGAAGAATTCTCAAATGCCATTGTGAATCTGTAGCTTTTTTCGAATGCGATCTTGTCTTTTACAGGCCCGCCGATGTTGTTGCGGTATCTGCCGCCGAAGTCGACCTTCTTATAGCGGCTCAGGATGTCGCACATCCTGTCTCTCTCCGTTCCGGCAAAGGGATTCGATATCACGCAGTTGCAAAAGCCCTTCTTTCCGAGATAATACTCGTCGTCAAAGGTGTGCTTCTTGAAGAATGCGTCGTGATGCTGCGTGAAGAGCGCATATAAGGGAAGCCGCAGATATCTGTCGCCGAATTCCATGAACTGAAAGCCCATGGCATAGTCATATAGATTGAAATCAGGGACGAGATTCTCGCCCATGAAGAGGATCTTGACGCAGTTTTTGTATTTCAGGTGTTTGTTGTCAAAAAAACTGCAGAATAAAAAATCGGGATCCGGTGATATCTCCACATCATAGTGCTTACGGAGGATATTGATGAAATAATTGTCCTCCTTATCCAGATCCGGCCAGAAATCAATAAAATCAATTTTGATCTTCTTTTTCATGAGTCGATTATATTGGAAATTGCGGGATGGGGCAAGGTAAGTCACTGAGAACCGTCCCCGCTGACTTAAGACGGGTTCGATCAGAGAACCGTCCGGTGATCAAAACAATTATCTGCGACCCCATTTTTTGATCGACTGCCTCCGTATATATGGATTGAAGGACAACAGTCCTTAATTTAATTCAAACAGGAGGCAGAAAAAATGAAGAATGCAACAGTAAAGAGGTTAATGATCGCAGCGCTTTCAGGTACATTGATCGTCGGTGCTGCAGTAACAGTGAATGCAGCTCCCCTGAGCAGAGCCGGCGGACGCACGGGACAGAGTTCAGAAGGGGTAGCTGCTAACGGTGAGAGGCCGGAACTTCCGGAAGGGGCACAGGACGGCGAGAGACCGGAGCTTCCGGAAGGGGCACAGGACGGTGAGAGGCCGGAACTTCCGGAAGGGATGCAGGACGGCGAGAGACCGGAGCCGCCGGAAGGGATGCAGGACGGCGAGAGACCGGAGCCGCCGGAAGGGATGCAGGACGGCGAGAGACCGGAACTTCCCGAGGGCGCAGTGAATATCATGGCGTATAAGGATGCATTGAATAAAGTGGATGATGATACTGTAAGTGAGTCTCTTCAGTCATATATTGACGCCCTTGAGGATGCTCTTGATGCGGAGAGGACTGCGCTTGACAGCGATTCTGAACTGACGGATGATGATAAGGCTGCACTCAGGGATGCTGTCACCGGGGCAGAAGAGGCACTGAAAACTGCGTTTGAAGATGCCGGCATAGAAGTAACGGACTCAAGACCCGAACATGATGATGAGCTTCCGGAGGGAGTGGCAGGCAAGTCAGGGAATACAGATGATACTGACACATCAGGCAGGATCTCGAACCGGAACTCAGGACGCAGTTCTATGGCAGACAGCACAAGGCAGACTGCAGGAAGCAGCACTTCGACAGACAGCGCGAATGAGACAACGGGAACGACAGCGGGCAGATCGTCCAATACGACAGCGGGCAGATCGTCCAATACGACGACAGCGGGCAGATCGTCCAATACGACGACTGCAGGAAGTTCGTCCGATGCAAATAACGCCGGGTCAGATCGTGGATGGAAGAAGATCGGGAAATGGTTCAAGAATCTCTTTAAATAAAGAATGACGGAAAGAACAACGGACGCGGAAAACGAAAAAGCCTTAAAGGCGGCTCGAAATACTGAAAACCTGAACGATTTTATCAGGGATGAGCAGCAGCATATCCTGAGACTGACCGGAAGGGTATTGAATAAAAACATCACGGAAAGTGATGATGAATACTCCATTGCCCTCATGGCAGTCTCGGAAGCTGTAGAGACCTACGACAGGACCAGAGGAGACTTCTGGTCCTATGCCGCGTTTGTTATCAAAAGCAGGGAAGTCGACTATTACAGAAAGAACAAAAGGACAGGAGAGAATGAGATCACTGTAAGTCCGGAGACTTTCGGAGGCGATGTGGACGAGGATGATCCCGCAATTGCATTAAAGCGCGATATCAGTCAAAAGACAGCCACATATGCGGATCCGACTCTTAAGGAGGAAATAGAAGCTCTTGGACAGAAACTGGATTCTTTTGGAATAAGCTTCTTTGATCTTGCGGAATGTTCGCCCAAGGCAAAGAAATCCAGAGAAGCCTGCTCCCTTGTGCTGAAAGCGATATTCACGCCGCCTCCGCTTATTGATGAACTTATTAAGAGCAGGACCCTTCCGATAAAGAAGATCCTGAGCCGCGAGAAGGTATCGAGAAAGCAGATTGACAGACACAGAAAATATCTGATCAGCGCAGCACTGATATTGACGGGTGATTATCCGGAGATAGCCGAATACATTCCGTTCAAGCCGTGAAGAGGCATGGAGATTAACATGAGATCAGTTGTTCTGGAAATAAAAGAGAATAAAGCTGCGGTACTGGATAACAGAGGCATAGTGCATGCAGTAAAGAACCGTGATTACGAAGTCGGCCAGGTTCTGCACCTTACGGAACTTGAATTAAAGCGGGACGAGGTAAGCGTAAAGGATATAACGAACCGCGCATCTGTGATCCGCCGTCCGGCTTTGATCAGGACTGCAGCCGCGGTACTTGCAGTCGCGATAATAGGCGGCGGTGTGACATCCTATGCGGCCCCTGTAAGCACGGTGACTCTTGACGGCGCATCCGGCGTGGAATACAGGCTCAACATCTATGACAGAGTAGTCGGCGCGTCAGCCACGGATGATGCGGATGAAAGCTTCCGGCAGGAAGTCTCTGATTTCTCTGCTGAAATAAAAGGAATGGAAATATCTGATGCGATAGATGCGACCACAGGCCGCTTCGGAAATGAAATGTTCGGTCCCGATGATGTCGGGGAAAAGCCTGATGTATCCATAAAGGTAGGCGGGCTTAAGAAAAAGGACCGTCATCTGTCCGATAAAATGGATCATAAGAGAGATGAGATAAAAGAAAAGAAATGGGATAAAAACACGGTAGACAGGAACGGAAGTAACGTTACAGACAGTGCTGCCGATGATGTTAAAGATGATGTAAAAGAAAATGAAAATAGGAATAACAATATCAGTGAAAAGAACAGTGCAAATAACAGTGTAAATAACAGTGTTAAGGATTCAGGCGCCGCGGATAAAAGGCCTGACAGCGCGGGCGTTGAGGACGATAAAAAAGACATGCCTGAAAGAACTGATGATAAGGGCGCAGACGGAACCGTTTCTGAAAAAGGATCGATGCCTGAAAACACTGACAAAGATAACGGTCGGGTTAAGGATGAAATAAAACAAACAGAACCTGAAAGGAATTCCAAACCCGGGGATGGCCGCAAAGCAGAAGACCGGGATGGATCCATGAACATGGGAGGCGGGGAAGATACCGGAAGAGGTGAGACCTCCCCTTCTCCGGCAGGCGATCCTTCCATGGATGATATGGGCAGGGGCGCAGACAGCGCTCCTGACGATAATGCTCACATGACGCAGGATATTGGGGACAAAGCACCGGAACGGGACATTGGCGGTAACGGGACCGATCCGGGAGACGGAGGCCGTCAAGGGACGCCACCGAAGTAATGTAAGTCAAAACTCTCTTTTTCCATTCTTATTGTCCCTGATAGGCACAAAAAACCCGGCTTCACGGGACAATTGTATCTTTATCACACAGAACCGGTCTCCAGGGTACAAATCACACTTGATCAGACCCGGCTTCAGCCCGGCTTCGCGGGACAATTGTATCTTTATCACACAGAACCGGTCTCCAGGGTACAAATCACACTTGATCAGACCCGGCTTCAGCCCGGTTTCACGAGACAATTGTATCTTATCACACAGAAATGGTCTCCAGGGTACAAACCACGCCTGATCCGGGCCGGCTTCGCGGGACAATTGTATCTTTATCACACAGAACCGTTCTCCAGGGTACAAATCCCACTTGATCAGACCCGGCTTCGCGGGACAATTGTATCTTTATCACACAGAACTGGTCTCCAGGGTACAAACCACGCCTGATCCGGGCCGGCTTCGCGGGACAATTGTATCTTTATCACACAGAACCGTTCTCCAGGGTACAAATCCCACTTGATCAGACCCGGCTTCGCGGGACAATTGTATCTTTATCACACAGAACTGGTCTCCAGGGTACAAACCACGCCTGATCCGGGCCGGCTTCACGGGACAATTGTATCTTTATCGCATAGAACCGGTCTCCAGGGTACAAATCCCACTTGATCCGGGCCGGCTTCACGAGACAATTGTATCTTTATCACACAGATACGGTCCCCAGGGTACAAATCTCGCCTGATCTAGGCCGGCTTCACGAGACAATTGTATCTTTATCACGCAGAACCGGACTGCAGGGTACAAATCCCGCCTGATCCGATTGATAGAAAGCATCCGGCAGCCTTGACCTTATGACCTATCAGGCTATTTCCGCATTCTCTGGGTCATAATTCTTCATGATTCCGAACGGTTGAGCTCCGGTTTAGATATAGACAGCAACACTTTTGAAAAAAAGAAAAAAAATATGTTGACAAGCGTTTTCGGGTAGTGTATATTTCTCCGTAACATAAAACACATAATCCCTATCGGACTAATAGGAGATACGAAAGAGAGGAACTATGTACAAGACGGAATATATGATCCCGCGATGGTCACACGGGCGATGTCAGGAGCGATGTCACGGGCGATGTCAGCTGATCTGAGACAACAGGCCGAGGTATGAAGACGGAGTATCAACAGGCCAAGGTATGAAGACAGAGTATCAACAGGCCGAGGTATGAAGACGGAGTATCAACAGGCCAAGGTATGAAGACAGAGTATCAGAAGGCCGAGGATTGAAGACAGAGTATCAACAGGCCAAGGTATGAAGACAGAGTATCAACAGGCCGAGGTATGAAGACGGAGTATCAACAGGCCAAGGTATGAAGACAGAGTATCAGAAGGCCGAGGATTGAAGACAGAGTATCAACAGGCCAAGGTATGAAGACAGAGTATCAGCAGGCCGAGGTATGAAGACAGAGTATCAGCAGGCCAAAGATTGAAGACAGAGCTTTAACAGCCCGAAGTTTGAAGATAGAGTTTTTTTATCAAAGGAGAAAAGAAATGTTAAGAGGAAAAGAGATAACAAAGATAATAGATGCAGTTGTTGTGTCGGTGATCACGCTGACGCAGCTTACAGGATGCGGAACAAGCGCAACGGCGTCACCCAGCCAGGCGGCATCGGCAGAGGCAGGATCAGGCGCAGAGGCAGGATCAGGCGCCGAGACAGGATCAGGTGCTGAGCAGGATCAGCTCGACAAGATCAAGGCTGCAGGCAAGATCGTAGTCGGTATCGAGGGAACATATCCTCCCTTTACCTATCATGAGGCAGATGGTTCACCTGCAGGCATCGATGTGGAGCTTGCGCAGAAGATTGCAGAGAAGCTTGGAGTCGAGGTTGAATTCGTAGACGGCGCATGGGATTCGCTTCTCATCGGCATAGATTCCGGAAGATTCGATACTGTCATCAACTGCGTGGGTATCACGGATGAGAGAAAGGAAAAGTATGATTTCTCGGATCCTTACTATTATGAGGCATGGCAGATCGTGACACGTGCGGATGACGACAGCATAAGTTCCGAGGAGGATCTGAAGGGCAAGACGATCGCAACCAATATCACGAGCGCGCATGCTTCCTGGTATCAGGAAAGAGGCGTGGAGATTGCGGGCATCGATACAGGCGATGAAGCTATCGAGATGCTGCTTACCGGAAGGGTTGATTTTATTGACTGCCCTGTACCCGTAATGAATACATACTACGAGGCTCATCCTGATGTAGAAGACAAGCTCAAGGTCAGCTTTGTGGTGAAGGGCGGCGAGATACCGAAGGGCATCCCCGTACGCAAGGGCGAGACCAGGCTTCTTGAAGAGATCAACAAGGCACTCGAGGAACTCAGGGCGGACGGAACGCTCAAGGAGCTGTCCGAGAAGTACCTGAACGGGGATTACTCGGTCTCTCAGGAATGATCAAAGACTGAAAGGCGGACTTAGACATGACTGAAAGAGTGGTTCAGATAGTTATATCTGCGTTTCCGAAGCTTCTGCTGTACTGCGTGAAGGTGACTGTCCCGCTGACCGTGATCGTATTTATCCTCAGTATTTTTATAGCGCTGGTCACGGCTCTGGTGCAGATCTATCATGTGAAGTTTTTTGAAAAACTCGCGAGGTTTTACATCTGGCTGTTTCGCGGGACACCGCTCATAGTGCAGCTGTACATCATATTTTTCGGCCTTCCTTCGCTGGGGATAATGATAAATGCATATGTTTCGGCCGTGATCGCTTTTTCGCTGAACTACGCGGCTTACAACTCCGAGACCATCAGGGCGGCGATACTTGCTGTCCCTGTGGGTCAGACGGAGGCCGGATATATGATCGGACTGAACCGCTTTCAGATCATGACGAGGATAGTTCTACCGCAGGCGACGCGTATTGCTTTCCCGACTCTTATGGGATCCCTCATCGGACTCACAAAGGACAGCTCTCTCGCCGCCAGCATCACGGTGGTCGAGATGTTCAAGACGGCGCAGCAGATCGCGGCGAGCACATATGAGCCTTTTGCGCTGTACTGCGAGGCGGCGGTAATCTATCTGCTTCTCTGCTCGCTGCTGACATTTGTGCAGGGACGTCTTGAAAATAAATTCGAGTGGAAGAAGCGCGACGAGACGAAGGAATCGACCCCGAGCCCCGCGGAGGCGTGACGGTACGTAAGGAAGCAAGCCCGGGTCCGGGGTAGAGACGTGACGCGATACCGGAAAGAAGAACTGTCCCCGGTGACTTCAAAGGAGTCAATGAGAACCGTCCCCGGTGACTTATGACGTGATACCGGAAAGAAGAACCGTCCCCGGTGAATCAGGAAAGGAGTATGCAGCGATGGCTAAGGAAGCTGTGATAAGTGAGATAGATCCGGAAAGAGCTCCGGAGGAAATAAAGAAGATAATTGAGGCTCATCTGGCCGAAGGATATCAGCTGACCGGTGAAAAGAGGACGCTGCTGCATAACGGACCGGCCTTCAATGCCGTGGAGGGCGGATCGTACGCCGTGGCGAAGGAGCTGGAAAAACATATCGGCAGAAGGGCAGCGATATTTTTTGAATATGCGGTCTCGGAGGAGAACGATTGCATAGTCTGCGTGACCTATTACAGGAACCTCTTAAAGAAGAACAACATAGATCTCGCAACTCTTGAATATACACCGAAGGAGGAGCTGCTCGTGGAGTACGGGCGCGCGATAGGTCGCGATCCCAAAGGGATACCGGACGAGCTCTTCGACAGACTCAAGAAGGAGTTCTCGGAGGAAGAGATAGTGGTCATCACAGCCATGGGTGTGATGATGGTAGCCAACAACTTTTTCAATGATATCTTAAGGGTCAGGCCGGACAGACTGATCGGCTGAAACGGAGGATGCCATGCTGGAAATAAAAAACTTAAAGAGCAGTTATGGATCTCATAAAGTGCTGAACGGCGTCGATTTTCATGTGGACAAAGGAGAGGTCATAGTGATCCTCGGGAGCAGCGGCTCCGGCAAGACCACGCTGCTTCGGAACATCAGCTTTCTAACGGAGGCGGATGACGGCACGATCAGATTCAACGATTTTGAAAAAGAGATAAGGCATCTCAAAAAGCATGAGATACACGAACTGAGATCCAAGATCGGATACGTCTTCCAGAATTTCAATCTCTTCAGGAATATGACCGTAAAGCAGAACATACTCGAGGGCCTGGTGACAGCGCGTCATATGAATAAAAACGAGGCCGAAAAGATCGCCGATGAGGTGCTCGAAAAGGTCGACATGAAAGACAGAGCCGACTATTATCCTGACCAGCTGTCCGGAGGACAGCAGCAGCGTGTTGCGATAGCGCGCACCATCGCTTATCATCCGGATCTTATCTTTTTTGACGAGCCGACATCGGCGCTCGATCCGGAGCTTACGCGAGAGGTCTTAAAGATCATGATAAAGCTTGCTAAGGAAGGGACCACAATGGTGGTGGTCACGCATGAAATGGACTTTGCACGAAACGTGGCTGACCGTGTGATCTTCATGGAGAACGGAGTGGTAGTCGAGGAGGCATCAGCGGAGGAATTCTTCGACCATCCGAAGGAAGAAGCCACGAAGAGATTTCTCCGTACCGTATTAAATGATTATGATTTTATCATCTGAAGGGAGTCGGATATGAAGATAGTAAATGTAGGGATCTACGTAAAGGATCTGGAAAAAGTAAAGGCATTTTTCGAGCACTATTTTGATGCTCGCGTCGAGGCAGTGCTCAATGATGAAGAAAGCAGTTATTTCTCTTATATCCTCTCGCTGGGGGAGGGCGCTTTGATCGAACTCATGAACAAACCTGCGATAGTGGATGAAGCAAAGGATCCGAACCGCACCGGGCTTGCGCATATAAATATAAACGTCGGAAGCCGGGAAAGATTTGACGAGATAGTAAAGGAATTTAAGCAGGAAAACTATGTGATACAATATGAGACATATTCTCCCGAGGGCGCTGGCGAGATCAGGGCGATCACCGTGGAGGATATTATTCTTGAAGTAAGCAGCGACGCGAAGTAGGGAACATCATTATTTCTGAAGTAAGCAGTGACGCGCAGTAGGGATCATCTTGTAAGTCTGGATAAGAAAAGAGAAAAAAATGAAATGGGATGTAAGCTTTGAGACCCGATGTCAGGGAATGGATCTTTCGATCCAGGATCAGTATCACGCAATAAGTTTTCCGATATATCAGACGGCGACCTTCTCAAGGAGCTATCTGGGAGAAGAGAGCGGTTTTGATTATACCAGACAGTCCAATCCAACGAGGAGCCAGCTCGAGAGCGTGGTGGCCTCCCTTGAGAACGGAAAGGAATGCATTGCTTTTACAAGCGGAATGGCGGCCGTGACTGCCGTCATGGGCCTCTTCGAGCCCGGAGATCATATCATTGTGGATGAAGATCTCTATGGCGGATCCGTGCGTTTATTTAATGATGTATGTAAAAGATACGGTCTGGAATTCACGTACTGTAACTGCAGCACGGGCGAGGTCGAAGCCTGTATACGCGACAATACAAAAGCCGTGTATCTGGAGACTCCGACCAATCCGATGATGCACGTAACGGACATAGAAGAGCTTTCGAAACTGACAAAGGACAGAGGAGTATTGCTGATAGTCGACAATACTTTTCTGTCTCCTTTTTTCCAGAATCCGCTGGATCTGGGAGCGGACATCGTGATCCACAGCGGGACCAAATATATCGGCGGCCATCATGATACGATCGGCGGACTCGTGATACTGAATGATACCGATGTGGCGGGAAAGATAAGACTCATCCTTACGACCACAGGTGCAGGGCTTTCGCCGTTTGACAGCTGGCTGATGCTTCGCGGTGTGAGGACGCTCGCCGTCAGGATGGAGAGAGCCGAGAAGAATGCCCGCGCCATCGCGGAATATCTAGTGAATTCGCCTCATGTGACGAAGGTGCTGTATCCGGGACTTCCGGACCATCCGGGCTATGAGATAATGAAGAAGCAGGCGAGAGGCTTCGGCTCGATGATATCCTTTGAAGCGGAGTCAAAAGAATTTGCCGTGAAAGTGCTGAACAATGTGGATCTTTTTTATTTCGCGGAAAGCCTTGGAGGCACAGAGACTCTGATCACATATCCGCTGACGCAGACTCACGCGGCGGTGCCGGAGGACGTGAGGGAGCGCCTCGGGATCAACGAGAGGCTGCTCAGGCTGTCGGTTGGGATAGAAGGAGCGGAGGATCTGATCGGGGAGATAGACAGAGTGTTTGCGTTGTAAATAAGACAGGGGTAAGACAGGGGGACGGTTCTTTGAGACAGGGGGACGGTTCTTTTGTCTTGCCAGTTTGCTGGCAAGACAAAAGAACCGTCCCCCTGTCTCAAAGAACCGTCCCCCTGTCTTGCGAAAAGTGTTATACTATGTCGTGCGGGGAGGTGATCGAAGCGGATGAATAAGTGGAAGACCTGGAAGATCGTTCTGTTTGTTGCATTGTGCGTGAGCCTGAATGTCGGCGGGAAGCTTCTGACAGTGTGGCTTGAGCTGCCGCTTTGGGCGGATTCCTTCGGCACGGCACTGTGCGCATATGTGGGAGGACCTGTATGCGGCGGGATAGTCGGCCTGACCGCAAATCTCGCATACGGCATGGTCAATGATCTTTCTGCGGCTTATTCCATCACCAGCATCGCCCTTGGTCTTATCATAGGCATCGCCGCCCGAAGGAAATGGTTCGATCATTTCTACGGCTTCATGATGGCGGCAACTCTTGCAATGGTTACGGCACTGGTCGTATCCGTTCCCGTGAATATCCTTCTGAACGATGGCCTTACAGGCAATAAATGGGGAGACGGCATCATCGATTATCTGCTCAGTAAGGGATGGCCCGGTTTTCTCAGCGACATCTTCGGACAGCTTGCGATTGAATTTGCTGACAAGGTGCTGACGATATCAGCCGTGTATGTGGTCTATATCTTCAGGCGCCATCAGCGCAGGAATAAAGAAAACCGGACGATGACATTCGGAACGACTTCCGATCCAGGAAGCGGGACAGGTACCGGGACTTCAGCCGGTGCCAAAGCAGGAGCCGGATCCATAGCTCTTATCCTGGGGCTCGCGCTGAGCCTGCTAGCTTCTTCTTCAGCCGAAGCCGCCACAGGAGTGACCGCCGATCCCACTGATTACAATGAATATGTGCAGACAATATACAGCAGCAATAACGGCCTGCCCTGCGGCGAAGCCAATGACATCGCGCAGACCAACGACGGAGTGCTATGGATAGGAACCTATGCAGGCCTCTACCGTTACAACGGACGCGAGTTCCGCTGGGTGGATGATTACGAGTCAGTCAAAAACGTGAACTGCCTCTATGTGGATGAGGAGGGTCGTCTCTGGATCGGCACCAACGATAACGGCCTGTCGATAGTGATCCGTGAAAAGGTCGTGAATGTCCTCGACCAGTCCACGGGCCTTCCTTCAAATTCCGTGAGGAGCATCATCCACTCAACCGACGGATATTACTATATCGGTACCACCGACAGCCTGCAGATCCTCATGATGAATAACGGATTGCAGGTAAAGAACACCATCGAAGAGGTGAGCTATACCGAGAGCATCACGGCCGACGAAAACGATCATGTGGCGGTCGTGACATCGGACGGCAGGCTTTTTCTCTTAAGAGGCGGAAACGTCATCGCTTCTACAGCGCTCCCGACCGAGGCTGAGGTCTTTAACAGCTGTTATTTCGCGCCCGACGGAACATTGATGGTGGGCACATCCACCGATCATATCTACTGCTACGATGTATCGGACGACACATTTAAGCAGGACAGGATCATGACCTGCGCCGGTATCAGCCATATCAATAATCTGCATTATCTGAACGACGGCACGCTCTTCATTACAGCCGACAACGGCGTATCCTATATGGACAGCAAGGGCTATCACAGGCTGAACACGAACGAGTTCGATAATTCCATCGACAACATGCTCTACGACTATCAGGGGAATCTCTGGTTTACATCATCGAGACTCGGACTCCTGCGCATGGTCAAATCTCCTTTCAAAGACGTGTACGGCTCCATAGGCATCGAACGTCAGGTAGTGAATGCGATCGTCTTCTGGCAGGGCGCTTATTATATCGGGACCGACAAGGGACTGGATGTGGTGGACAAGGCCTGTCACAGTTTGATAAAGAACAACTACACCGAGGAGCTTGCCGGCAAGCGTATCCGGTGCATGTACGTGGATGATAACGATCATCTGTGGGTATGTACCTACGGGAGCGGCCTGATAGAGTATTCGCCTGACGGCGGGGAATGGGAATACAACGCTGAGAACGGAAGCTTCGGCAACCGCGCCCGTATAGTCACGGGACTGTCCGACGGAACCATCCTGGCAGCGGGTGATACAGGGATCAGTTACATCAACGACCATAAGATCACCCAGACCATCCGCAATGAAGACGGACTCATCAATTCCATGATACTGACCGTGACGGAGAGAAGCGACGGGACGATACTTGCGGGCACCGACGGAGACGGCCTGGCGGTACTGAAGGACGGCAAAGTGGAGAAGATACTGACAAGGGAAGACGGACTTACCAGCGGCGTGATACTGCGTACCGTCAAGGATCCGAAAACCGAGGGCGTATTCCTCGTGACCAGTAACAGCCTTTGCTATCTCGAGCCGAGTGGCACGATCCGCGTGCTGGATAAATTCCCTTATTTCAATAACTACGATATCTGGGTCAAGGATCCGGATACGCTTTTTGTCATGTCGAGCGCAGGTATCTACGTGGTGGAGCGCGACGAACTGCTGGAGGGACGCGAGTTCGGATGGGAGCTTCTCGATGCGAGACGCGGCCTCGGTACTTCCCTTACTGCCAATTCATGGAATTATTACAATGGATACGGTGAGCTGTATCTGCCGTGCGATACCGGTGTCTATGTGATAGACGTGGATAAATACAACAGCGACGTCCGTTCGTACAGGATGCAGCTGGCATCCGTCAGGCTTGACGGCACGTTGCAGCCAATGGACCGCACGGGCGTGGTGACAGTGGGACAGGGTGTAAACCGTATAGAACTGGGCCCGGAGATATTGAACTATACCATCCAGGAGCCGAACGTCGGTTATTTCCTTGAAGGTTTTGATACTCAGTGGACCATAGTGCCGCAGGGCAGCCTGAACACCATCATTTATCCGAATATTCCGGCGGGCAATTACGTATTCCATCTGGCTATATTCGACAGCGCGGGAGAGCGGGTCATAGAGGAGCGCAAATTTGATCTGGTCAAGATCGGTGAGATCTATGAGCAGCCTTTCTTTATTATCTATATGCTCCTGCTGCTCACGCTTTTCATCATCTGGTTCACATGGTTCGTGGTGCAGAGGGTGCTCAACAAGCAGCAGGAAAAGCTGAACATGGCGAACGAGACAGTCATGGCTATAGCGAACGCAGTCGATGCCAAGGACGTGCGCACGCATGAGCATTCACAGCGTGTGGCAGAGTATTCGGCTCTGATAGCAGAGGAGATGCATGTCTTTAAGGGATTTACTAAAAACAAAAATATATCCAACCTCAGAAAGGCTGCGCAGCTGCACGATATAGGAAAGATAGGCGTCCCCGACAGCGTGCTGAACAAGGTCGGCCGCCTTACCGATGAGGAATATGCGCAGATGAAATCCCATGTTGTGAGAGGCGCCGATATACTGAAGGATTTCACTCTGGTGGAGCATGTAGAGGAAGGAACAAAATATCATCATGAAAGATATGACGGCAAAGGCTATCCTGACGGATTAAAGGGTGAAGAGATACCGATCTACGCGCGCATCATAAGTGTGGCCGACGCCTTTGACGCGATGACATCAAACCGCGTCTACCGCAATCACATGGATACTGATTATGTGATGACCGAGATGAAGAAGGGCAGGGGTGCGCAGTTCGATCCCGATGTGCTGGATGCATTCCTCCGACTTGTGGACAAGAACGTGATCAATCTTGAGGAGATCTACGCACAGAAGCGCGCGGAGATACAGAATGCGGACAAAGAAGCGCAGGAAGAGCTGAGGCGACGCGTGGAGGAAGACAAGAAGATCCAGGAAGAAGAGATGAAAGAGGAGAAGAAGAGATCCGCAGCAGATGACGCATCTGGCAAAACCGGTGGAGACGCATCAGAAAAGACCGGTGATAATGCATCAGAAAAAACCGGTGAAGACGCATCGGAAAAGACCGGTGATGACGCATCGGAAAAAGCCGGAGATGAGAAAGGAGGTCAGGCATGAAGAGAGTATTGATCATAACCATACTGACCTGTCTGGTCATTTTCACTGCTTTCGTCGGACTCTTCAGGATCTTTAACATCACGGGCAAAAGAGACAGACTGAAGATCGGATTTATCTATGACAATGATGAGAGCACGCCGTATACTTATAATTTCTCGCTGGCAAAGGATGCGCTGGAAAAGACGTACGGAGACAAGGTTGAGATAGTAACGCGAAGCAATGTGCTTGATGATGCCATGGAAGAGCCTTTGAGAGAACTGGCCGGAGGCGGGTGCGATATCATCTTTTTCAACGGCTACAGCGAGAAGGTGATACAGCTTGCTCCCGAATATCCCGATACGCAGTTCTGTCAGACATCCTATATGGATATGACCGGCAAGACGGTTCCGGAAAACTATCATACTTTTAAGGGAGAAGCTTATCAGGGTCGATATGTCAGCGGCATCGCGGCCGGCATGAAGATAAGGCAGATGATCCTCGACGGGACCATCACGCAGGATCAGGCTGTTGTCGGCTTTGTTGCTGCTTTCCCCACATCCGAGGTTATCTCAGGCTATACAGCCTTTTTGATGGGCGTCCGCTCTGTGGTATCGCAGGCCGTGATGCGGGTTTATTATACCGAGACATGGAGCAGCTATGCGCTCGAGAAGAGCGCGGCCACGCGCCTGATAGATGACGGGTGCGTGATACTCTCCCAGTACACGGATACCATCGGTCCGGCGATCGCCTGCGAGGAGGCATCCGAGGAGAGGCCTGTCTACTTCGTGGGTTTCAACCAGAGCATGTCCGAGGTCGCCCCGGGCTCGTCGCTCATCACGTCGAGGATATGCTGGGAGCCTTATGTGCTCGCGGCCGTGGATGCAGTCTTTGCAAATAAGAGCATTGAGTCTTTCGTTACCGGGAATATCCACGGCACGGATGTATCTGCCGGCTTTGACAAAGGCTGGGTAGAGATGATCGACATGAACCAACTCGTCATGGCAACCGGAACGCAGGAAGCCATGGACGATGCGATCGAGAAGTTCAAACGGGGCAACAGCGATTTTGTATTCAAGGGGAATTATGTCGGCGTCGATCCCGAAGATCCGAATGACACCATGGATCTAAGAAACGGCTACATAGAAAACGAGACTACTTCATATCCTTTGTTCCATTATGTTCTGAAGGATGTCATCACGATCGTGAATGATGACTAAGTCAGAGGGGACAAGACAGGGGGACGGTTCTTTTGTCTTGCCGGCGTGCCGGCGAGACAAAAGAACCGTCCCCCTGTCTTGCCATGTCAAACAAAACTTTGCCGCGTATGTCAGTGATTACGATGCCGACGATCCCAAGATAGCGCTGAAGATAAAACACACGTATCGTGTCGCAGATCTGAGCGACGAGATAGCCCGCTCCATCGGGCTTGGGGAAGAAGATGTCTATCTTGCCTGGCTCATCGGTATGCTTCACGATATCGGACGTTTTGAACAGGTAAAAAGGTACGGCACTTATATTGATTCTGAATCTGTCGATCATGCGCAGCTTGGAGCGGATATTTTGTTCGGCGAAGGAAGGCTGATAGAGAAATTCACGGATGATAGAAAGACAGACAGTCTTATCGAGACGGCGATACGCCAGCATAACAGATTCATGCTCACGGAAGGGCTGGATGACCGCACGAGGATGTTCTGCGATATCCTGCGCGATGCTGACAAGATCGATATCCTCCGTGTTAATTATGAGACTCCCATGGAAGAGATCTACAATACGAGCAGAGAGGAATTCCTTGCTTCTGCCGTGTCCTCCGAAGTGATGGAGCAGGTAAGACAGCATATTACCGTGACCAGGGATGTGATAAAGACATATGCCGACCATCTTATCGGGCATATTGCTCTGGTATTCGGACTGGTATATCCAAGAAGCAGGGAGCTAGCAAAGGAGCAGGGCTATCTTGATAAGCTGCTGAGCCACCCGATGAAGGATCCCGGAGCGAGGGAGGCGCTGGAAGAGATCCGGGGGATAATTGGGGCGGGATGAGACAGGGGGACGGTTCTTTTGTCTTGCCAGTTTGCTGGCGAGACAAAAGAACCGTCCCCCTGTCTTGCCCCACCCCCCTGTCTCATGTGGTATAATATCTGAGTCAGTGATGATGTATCACAGGAGGAGATAATATGACACATTATACTTACAAGCCACAGGGTGTCTGCTCGCGCCAGATAGACTATGATCTTGATGAAGAAGGAAGGATACACGGCCTTGCTTTCATCGGCGGATGCAACGGCAACCTGAAAGCCATAGGAAGGCTCCTCGAAGGCGAGGATGCGCGTAAGGCGGCGGACATTCTCAGAGGGAATCTATGCGGAGGACGCGGCACATCCTGTGCCGATCAGCTTTCCAAAGCGCTCGATGAGGCGCTGGCATAATACGGAGTTTTTTTGTTAACGTTTTTATTTACACAGGGAGGAAATGTAGACATGGAAGAAAATGCTGTAGTTAACAAACCTGCAAGACCCGGCAAGCCCTGGGTCGGAGTGCTGCTGATATGTCTTTCCGTAATAATAGCCGCAGGGCTTCTGGCCTGGGGACTTTCGAGATTCAGATCCGCATCGAGCCATACGATAGGAGCGACGGGATCTGCAAGCGTTGATTTTGAATCAGATCTCATCATCTGGAGGGGATCCTTTGACACGCATGCGGACACAACGAAGCTCGCTTTCAAGCAGATAAAAAAAGATGCCGACAGCATCAAGGAATATCTTATGGCTAACGGAATAAAGGAGGATGAGATAGTGCTGAGTTCGATCTCGGTCACGAGGACGGAACAAAGGTACTACAACGAGGACGGGAACTATCAGTACTCCACGTATGACGGCTATGATCTGTCGCAGGAGATAACCGTTACTTCAAATGATGTTGACAAGGTTGAGAAGGTTTCGAGGGATGTCACGGATCTTATCGAGTCGGGGATCGAGTTCAATTCCGAGCTTCCGGAGTATTATTGCACTACGCTCGATGATGTGAAGCTGGATCTTATCGGCAAGGCGACCGAGAATGCCAGAGACAGGATCAATATCATAGCGGAGGCTGCAGGCGCAGATCCCGGCAAGCTCGTGAGGTCGAATCTCGGCGTGTTCCAGATCACGGCACAGAATTCCGGAACTCAGGATTACACGTATGACGGAGCCTTCGATACAAGTTCCAGATGGAAGACGGCATCGATCACCGTGAAGCTCGAGTATGAGCTGAAGGATTAACAGTGTACATGGAGACTAACTATTAGAAGTCAAGTGAAAAAAGATGGTTTTTGATCAAAACGCAGAAATGCGATTTGTATAGTGGCTGGGACTTATTTCCAGCAATCAGTTCCTTGAAAATTGCATGACAAACAGAGCATCCGATTGGGTGCTCAAACAGAAAAAGTATATCTGATTGATTAGTTCGGAGAGTAAGCTTGTCCGGTTAGTTCCATCCTATAGATGGTTCGGATCAGCTTTTTCGCCGCATGTGATACGGCTACATTGTAGTGCTTGCCCTCGGATATTTTTCTTCCTAGGTAGATGCCGAAGGATTCATCCCATTT
>JHYK01000028.1 GCA_000621405.1 Lachnospiraceae bacterium AC3007 | reverse complement strand
GGCAAAGCCGACAGATATAATATGTCCTTATCTGATCCGATGTCTGCTCCTGCATTTCATTATTAAGTGATCTGCATGAGCGTTGAATACATCAGAAGCGAATGATAATCCGTTATGTTCATGCTTGGGCGAACGCCCTTGATCTTTTTTGATTCTACTATGACGGAAGTGTTATTGCAAGGGGTGTGTCCATCACAGGGACGCTCCCTGCTGTCTTCAGCTCTTCCTGATATGTGCGCCCGTAAATGAAACCGTCGCTATATCCTTCCCGAGATCGTCATAGATGCGCACGTTATAGAAGCAGTTTGTCCTGCCGTTCTTGATGAGCTCAGTCTCGGCATACAGTATGCTGCCCTTTGTCATTGAAAGGAAGGAGGCGGTACCCACGAGGCTGACCGTGGCCATGTCGCGGCCGAAATTCGATGCCACAGCAAAGGCCAGGTCAGCAAGTGTATATATTGCCCCTCCCATTATGCCACCATAAGCATTCCTATGCTTGTCGGTAAGACGCATCGCGCACTTCGCGTAATCCTCACCGACCTCTTCTATCGTGATTCCCGAGAGCTCTGTTGCATAGAGATCTCTGGAGAATTCCTCCCTTGCATCATCAAGTTTTGACATGATCACTCTCCTACAAGCTTTGCAACTACCACAAACCTGCCGTTATCCTGCTCATAATCGCAGGTCGATAACGTGATGAGTCTGTCACCCCACTGAGCCGTGACACCGGTGTCGTACATGGACAGTGCCTTCATATTGTTCACGCCGGCCATGAATTCTTTCTCATTCTCCGGATCTATGAAATCGTAATACCTGAAGCCTATATCCGTATCCGTATACACCTGAGATTCAAAGGCCGCCAGCACCTGCCATGTGCCTGTCTCGTATATGCTGTTGAACCGTATATACGGATGCTGCTGGAAGTAACTCTCTGATTTGTACTTATCCAGGTCACCGAACATGGCGCCGCTCCTCATATGGTGTCCGTAGATGATGAGATTGACCGACGGCTTTATCACACTGCATCTGTCATCCATGAAGAGCGATCCGTTCTTATCCTGCTGCTGATCGAAATTATGATCAAGGTAATAATTACTGTTGCCGTTCACAGACTGCATCACCGGATAATTGATCTTAGTCCCGTCTATGGTGATCCATCCGATGATGTTCTGATTCTTGTCAAGAAGAGGCTCAAAGTCGGAAAGCACATACAGGACTCTGGGCTCACCCTCTTCTTCTGCACTGACAGGCTCTGATTCGACAACAGGCGAACCACCGGGAGCTATTGTCCCCATTCCCACACGGGAAGACAGAGCAGATACATCACTCTCCGTCCTCTTCAGATCATAATAATACCATCCCACATAGCCAAAGCAGCCGATGGCTATAAGGAGAAAGATTATCCTTACAATGTTACGTTTCATTTGGAAATAAACGCCTTATCCGTTGTTATATGCCTTAAGCTCAGAGACCATGGAACTGATCTCGGCCATAAGGATCTGGAAATTGCCGATAAGCTCGGCATTCTTGCTGCCGATCTCACTGGCTTCCCTGGTGGATGCAGATATCTGCTCCGACGCAGCCGACAGCGAAGACACATCATCGGCTATACCGTCATTCGCGCCGTGAAGTCTTGCCACAAGCGAATCGATCTCCTTCGCATCATCATCGAGCCTGCTCACGCCGCCCATTATGACACCGAACTGATCGGATGCTTCAAGAGCCGCTTCCTTCTGAGTGTCCGCGATCCTGGCGCTGCTCTCGGCCTTTTCCATCACATCGTCGGCCTCAGCGGAAAGACCGTCAAGGACTGATGTGATCTTCTCCGTAGCTTCCTTAGTCTGCTCCGCAAGAGCCCTTATCTCGTCCGCGACGGCGGCAAATCCGCGGCCCGATTCGCCCGCACGCGCTGCCTCTATTGAAGCATTGAGCGCAAGAAGGTTGGTCTGCGAAGAAATCGCAAGTATCAGATCATTGATCTCACGCACCTCGTCAGATTTGTCCTTGAGATTCGATGCTGCTTCCTTCATCTGTGTATTATATACAATCGCTTCATCCGCACTGTCCGCAAGCTTATTCACTGCCTCGCTGCCCTTTTTCGCAGCGCTCTTTGTATCGGCAGAACCCTCTGATATGGTGCGGGACCTCTCTCCCGCATCATTGATGATCTCCTGTATATCCTGCGTCCTGGAGCTCTGCGCGCTGATCACGTCCTTATTGGCGCTTACACCTTCATTGATGCCGGTAAGAGTATCCTTTATGCCTTCTGCCTCACCCATTATCTCCGACAGAGACTCTTCGGCCTTGGCTATATCTTCATTAACGCCACGGGCCACCTCGCTCATCCTTGCGATGGATATCTTATTCTTCTCATTCTCGATGGAAAGAAGCCCCAGCTCGCCTTCAAGCTTTTTCACATAGCGGGCGATGCCAAGGAGCAGGATGAGAGCAACTGCGGCTGCTGCAGATCCAAGTATGATGTTGGGAAGGACTGCCGGAACATGCGCTGCATTGATCACGACGATCGATATGCCAAGTGCGATCTCTGCGATAAATAAGACCAGTGCTGTCTTTTTACTGTTAAGCGCCCCGTCACGGAACTTAATGATCTGCTCCATATATCCCTCCAATGAAAGCTGCGGAGATCCGATCCCCCACAGATATATAGTTCATCAATACGTATGCGCATGATCATAAGGACATCTCCCGGATCATCTGCTCATACACCGTAGAATATGATAAACCATAATCAGTCCGTGTGTCTACTATATTTTGTATGAAATTTTCGGTGCGGGTACATTATATGGTGTTATGTCACCTTCGGAGGGGTGTCAGGGGTGTCAGGGGGACGTACCTTTTGACACCTTTTCAATTCAAGGTGTCAAAAGGTACGTCCCCCTGACACCCCTGACACCTCTTTAAGAGTCCGTTCTATCTCATCAAAATTAGATGCGATGTGGGGACGTGTGCAACCTATGCAGGATTTGACCCCGTTTTTCATAACGAAGTCCCCTCCGCACTTTTCTTTAAGAAAATACAGTGGGCAATAACAGAAGAGACAGTTGAACTCATCCTCGTCTACCCCCTTATGACAGGGAAAGTATTCACAGTCTTTATTACAGAAAAATCTTGAAGAATTCTCCATATCAGCCGGCACTCCCCGCAGCGTCAGGTGTCTTGGACCCTATCTTCTTCTCTATTACTTTGATGCAATGGATGCACATGGGAAGGATGTAAATAATACCTGCGACCCAGGCTACCTGATCGCACCAGGTGATCGCATCATAGCGGTAGACCGGAACGAATACAAAAGCCATAACGATTCGCGCTATCATCTCCATGGTACCGGACAGGATGGTCCTTCCGGCAAATCCAAGACCCTGAGTCATCATCCTGGAGACATTGAGTATCGCAAGCGCCCAGTAAAACATACCTAGACGCGCAAGATACAGCCCGGCCGCGTCAAGCACGGCACTCTCCGATGCATCGACGAATATCATGGACATCTCTCTTCCGAAGAAATAGAGCACCACTCCTATGGCAACTCCATAGCTGATCCCGATCGCCAGCCCCTCGAAAAAGCCCTTCTTTACACGATCTATACGCCCGGCGCCATAGTTCTGTCCGGCGAATGTCGCGACAGCATTGGCGAGAGCATCGAAGGGACACATGGCCAGCTGCTTGATCTTCATGCCCGCGGTAAAGCCGGACACGTAGACCGAGCCCAGACTGTTATTGGCAGCCTGCATGACCATCGAGCCTATGGCCGTTATAGAAAACTGCAGCCCCATGGGAACTGCCATAAATATAAGCCTTGAAATATGATTGCGGTCGATCCGCATATCTTCTTTTCTGATACGAAGTATCTCGAAATTCCTTACGATCACTACAGCACAGAGTATCCCGGAGACCGCCTGTGCAGTAACGGTCGCAACAGAAGCCCCAAGCACTCCCATCTTGAAGACTACTATGAAAAAGACATCCAGGCCGATATTCAGGATCGTACAGAAAACAAGAAAGATAAAAGGCGTCCTGGAATCCCCGACGGCGCGAAGGACCGCAGACAGCACGTTATACAGCATGATAAAAGGAATGCCCAGAAATATCACAAAAAGATAATCATAAGCCTCCCTGTAGATATCATCCGGAGTGTTCAGAAGATGAAGTATCTGAGGAGTCAGTATGGCAGTAAGAGTCGTAAGCACCAGCGATATGGCTGCGGTAAGAAGAAGCGCATGATAAACATATCTTCTCATATCCGACAGATCCCTCGCCCCGAATCTCTGCGCCACGCATATCCCGAAGCCCGAACAAACTCCGAGACAGAAGCCTATCACAAGGAACTGCACCGAACTCGAAGCTCCGACTCCCGCCAGCGCATTAGGTCCAAGATACCGCCCCACTATCGCCGCGTCTGCCATATTATAAAGCTGCTGGAACAGATTACCGAAAAGAAGCGGCACAGCGAAAGAGACCATGAGTCCCAGAGGGGAACCCACGGTCATATCTCTCACGGTATTCTTTTTATTCGAAGTCTGATCTCTCATACCATAATGATAACTTTTATTCTACTGAAGGATAAATGTTTGTTTAGGGAGCATTCGGCATGAACCACTTAGTGAAGCGGAGCCGGATATTTTTCGCGAGACGCATGGCTGCGCTCAATGACCTTCGCTTATCAACGCATTTTGTGCGCAGAACAGGTGCGAGCGAAAAGTTGTCATCCGGCGAACGCTGAACTTAGTGAGTTCATAGCGCGGAAAAACAAACATTTATCCGAGGGCCATCTCATAACTGGATTTGGGTGACCGTAATTATGTATGTGGTCATTTCACAACTATGTTGATGATCTTCCCCGGAACGTATATCTCCTTCACAATGCTCTTGCCCTCGATCTTGTCAGCCACGGCCTCCTTCGCAGCAGCAAGCGCCGTATCCTTGTCGGCATCCACGGCGATATTGACGGTACCGCGTACCTTGCCGTTCACCTGTACACCTATCTCCCTCGTATCATCAGCCGCCTTGCTCTTATCCGCAACCGGCCACTTCTCATCAAATATCGAAGAAGAATTACCAAGCTCCTCCCATACCTCCGATGCGATATGAGGCGCAAAAGGCGCAAGCAGTATGGCAAACGTTCCGAGCGTCGCCTTATCCACGCCGCCCTCAAGCTTTCCAAGCTTATTATTAAATTCCATGAATCCGGAGACAACGGTATTAAGCGAGAACGCCTCAAGCCTGCTGCTTATCGTATCCACAAGCTGATGTCTGATCTTCACAAGCTCATCAGTCTCGGCTACATCCCTGTCCTTATTCTCCTGCACAAGATTCCAGAATCTTGACAGGAACCTGTATACTCCGTCTATGCCGCGGTCATCCCACTCCGAATCAAGCTCGGGCGGACCTACGAAAAGCTCATAGAGTCTTAAGGAGTCGCATCCGTAATCACGGACCAGATCATCGGGAGAAACGACATTGCCCTTTGATTTACTCATCTTGATACCGTTCTTGCCGGTGATCATTCCCTGATTGAAAAGCTTGTGGAAGGGCTCGTCAAAGCCTATCGCTCCTATATCATAGAGGAACTTAGTCCAGAATCTGGAATACAGAAGATGCAGCACGGCATGCTCCACTCCTCCGATATACATATCAACGGGAAGATATTTGTCAGCCTTATCCTTTGATACCAGCTCCTTATCGTTATTCACATCCACATAGCGCAGGAAGTACCACGACGAACCGGCCCACTGGGGCATGGTATTTGTCTCGCGCTTTGCATCCTTTCCGCACTTGGGGCACTTGCAGTTGACCCATGAATCAATGGCTGCAAGAGGCGACTCACCTGTGCCGGTGGGCTCGTAATGCTCGACTTCGGGAAGCGTGAGCGGAAGCTCCTCCTCCGGTACCAGCACCTCGCCGCAGTCGGGACAGTGGATTATCGGTATGGGCTCTCCCCAATATCTCTGTCTGGAAAAGACCCAGTCTCTTATCTTGAAGTTTTTCTTTGCATGTCCGATGCCTTTCTTCTCGACTATATGAGGAGCCTCTTTCTTAAGAACCGCAGACTCCATGCCGTTCCAGTCGCCGGAATTGATCATCGTGCCGGAAGCCTCGGTATAGGCTTCTGTCATATTATCGATCTCGTTTCCGTCCTTGGCTATGACCTGTACGATGGGGATATCGAATTTCTTTGCAAATTCAAAGTCTCTGTCATCATGGGCCGGAACGCACATGATGGCTCCCGTACCGTAGTCAGCGAGCACGTAGTCGGACAGCCAGATCGGTATCTTATTGCCGTTCATGGGATTGATCGCATAGGAGCCGGTGAAGACACCCGTCTTTTCCTTATTCTGAAGACGGTCGACATTGCTCTTATTTGCTGCATATGTGATGTAATCATCCACAGCCTTCCTGGTCTCATCAGTCGCAAGTGATGCTGCGATCTCATGCTCCGGAGCAAGCACCATAAAAGTCGCGCCGTAGAGCGTATCGGGACGGGTCGTATAGACCGTGATCACATCATCTCTTCCGTCTACCGGGAACTCGACCTCTGCGCCGTATGATCTTCCGATCCACTCGGTCTGCATCTTCTTGACCTTCTCGGGCCAGTCGAGCTTATCGAGATCATCAAGCAGCCTGTCGGCATAGGCCGTGATCTTAAGCATCCACTGTTTGAGGTTCTTCTTTGTGACATCGGCGCCGCATCTCTCGCACTTGCCGTCTACCACTTCTTCGTTCGCAAGTCCGGTCTTACAGGAGGGACACCAGTTGATAGGCATCTCCTTCTCGTACGCAAGTCCTTTCTCATAGAGCTTTTCAAAGATCCACTGCGTCCACTTGAAGAATTTGGGATCCGTGGTATTAAGCTCCATATCCCAGTCATATATGGCTGCGATCTGCTTTATCTGCTTTTTGATATTGGCAACATTTTCGGCTGTGGATACAGCGGGTTGCTTGCCTGTCTTGATCGCATAGTTCTCTGCGGGCAGTCCGAAAGCATCCCACCCCATAGGATGTATGACGTAATGGCCGTTCATGACCTTATATCTGCTCCAGACGTCGGATATCACGTATCCTCTCCAGTGGCCGACATGGAGGCCATTGCCCGACGGATACGGGAACATGTCAAGGCAGTAATACTTGGGCTTTTTGCCGTCATCCTGATTGATCGGATGCGCTTCCCACTCCTTCGTCCACTTTTCTTCTATCGCATTATGATCATATGGTCTTTTCATAGCATTGCTCCTTCATATGTATAATCCTTGATATCTTATTCTTTCACAGAATCAATGTCAATAAGTCAGTGGGACGTGTAATTTTGTACGGGAGAAGGGATATGTGGTATCATATGGGTGCTTTAACAGTGATTTTAGATCGGAGGAAATATCATGAATTCTGTGATCACGATAGGTAGACAGTTTGGATCGGGCGGCCGTGAGATAGGCATGATCGTAGCGGAGAAATTCGGGATCAAGTGCTATGACAAAGAGCTCCTGGCCCGCGCCGCAAAAGATTCGGGGCTTTGCGAAGAAGTATTCGAGCATCATGATGAAAGGCCCACGAACTCGTTCCTCTATAACCTTGTCATGGACACATATTCCTTCGGTTACAACTCTTCTGCATACGTGGATATGCCGGTGTCACACAAGGTATTCCTCGCACAGTTTGATACGATAAAGAAACTCGCCGACGAAGAGCCCTGCATCATAGTCGGAAGATGCGCCGACTATGCCCTGTCAGACAGGAGCGATCTGATACGTCTCTTTATATCCGGCGATGAGGAAACAAAGACCAGGCGCATAATGGAGCGCTTCGATCTCACGGAATCCCAGGCGCATGATATGTGCGTCAAGAAAGACAAGCAGCGCAGAAGTTACTATGATTATTATTCCTCAAAAAAATGGGGTCATGTAAATACATACGATCTTTCGATCAATTCTTCGGTGCTGGGCCTCGAGGGCACGGCGGACCTTATCGTCAAGTACGTAGAGAGTGTCGAAAAGGCCCGGAATGACTGAGCCTTAAAGCTCAGCCAGCACAAAGATATTATAGATAGCCTTTATGGCGTTCTCGAAGTCCTCGTTTCTGACTCCTATTATGATGTTCAGCTCGGAGGATCCCTGGTCTATCATCTTTACATTGACATTTGCATGAGCAAGTGCCGAGAATATCCTTCCCGAAGTACCCTTTGCAGCCTTCATCCCGCGTCCCACGACTGCGATAAGAGCAAGATCTGATTCTATATCGATGCTGTCGGGATGAGTGAGCCTGTTGATCTCGGCCACCACACTCTGCTCTTTCTCAATGAATTCATCCTGATGGACGATTATAGTCATGGTATCTATACCGGAAGGCATATGCTCAAAGGAAATATCATTATCCTCAAATGCCTGCAGTACTTTTCTGCCGAAGCCGACCTCGGAATTCATCTTGTCCTTTTCAATATTCACGGAACAAAAGCCCTTCTTGCCGGCGATACCGGTGATGGTGAACCTCGACTTCTGGCCGGTGCTCTGAACTATCCACGAACCCTTGTCCTCGGGCTTGTTGGTGTTTCTGATATTTATCGGAATGCCTTCTCTCCTGACAGGGAAGATGGCATCCTCATGAAGCACGGACGCTCCCATGTAGGCAAGCTCCCTGAGCTCTGTATATGTGATCATCTCGATATTTTCAGGGTCTTTTATGATCCTGGGGTCAGCTACAAAGAAGCCCGACACATCGGTCCAGTTCTCATAGACATCTGCCTTCACGGATCTTGCAACTATGGATCCCGTTATATCCGAACCGCCCCTGGAAAAAGTCTTGATGCGGCCGTCCTCGTATGAGCCGTAAAACCCGGGTATCACGGCGCGCTCTATATTCTCCAGCTTATCCCGCATAGCATCATAGGACTTGTGAGACTCGAAATTACCTTCGTCATCAAATAAGATGATGCCTGCCGGATCCACGAATTCATATCCAAGATAAGCTGCCAGAAGTATTCCGTTAAGATATTCGCCGCGGCTTGCAGCGTAATCCTCTCCCATCTTGTCCATGAAATTCTTTTTGATCTTATCAAACTCTTCATCCAAAGACACTTTAAGGGACAGGCCGTTGATTATCTCATTGTATCTGTCCTCTATCTCGCTGAAGACATTTGAAAAATCCTTATCCGAAGCAGCAAGTGCATAAGCTTTGTACAAAAGGTCCGTGACCTTATTGTCCTTCGAATTCCTCTTACCGGGCGCCGAAGGGACCACATACCTTCTGTCCTTATCAAGATTAATGATATAGCCTGCCTTCTCAAACTGCTTTGCGCCGGACAGCGAGCTTCCGCCGAATTTTACTACCTTTTTCATCTCCTACCTCGGTTCCTTGATAATATTTGGATATTCATGCAAAGGTGATATTGTCCTTTGACATGGATTCAATGCGCGCAAGTGAATATACTTCAAATCCTGCATCAGTAAGCTTTTCCCTTCCGGGCTGGAATGCCTTCTCGATAAGTATCCCGACTCCGGCAACTGTGGCGTGAGCCATGCGAAGAAGCCTGACGGCGGCAGTTGCAGCCTCGCCGTTGGCAAGGAAATCATCTATCAGGAGCACATGGTCATTTTCGCTGATCACATCCTTGCTCAGCGTAAGCTCATAATTTGTCCCCTTCGTGAAGGAAGTGACCATGGCCTGATACAGATTGTCATTCAAAGCCTTTGACGGCTGCTTCTTTAGTATCACAAGAGGGATCCCCATCTCGGAAGCCGTCATGAGCGCAGGCGCTATGCCCGAGCTTTCGATCGTGACAACCTTCGTGATGCCCATGCCCTTGAAGTGCGATGCAAAATCCCTCGCGCACTTTTCCATAAGCTCAGGATCCACCTGATGATTGATGAACGTATCGACACGAAGTATGTCCTCGCTCACCGCTCTGCCTTCCTTAAGTATCCTCTCTTCCAGTAATCTCATGTCTCATCCTCCGTATAAAGTTATTCGGGGTCTGCCTCCTGTTGCCAAAATATATGATCAGAAGAATGGCGCAAAATTATATTGTCCGCCTTCTCCAACTCCTGCCTTATAAGTCTGAAGCGTATCAGCATCCACAGCGTATATGTTTCCCGTATCATGCTTTGCAGTGCCCGGCTCTTCATAGCTTTCAGGTATCAGATAATAAAAGCCGTCACCGGATCTTACCATGGAATCATATCTGTATGTAAAGGTTCCTATGGATCCCAGCGCATGTCCGTACACATCGAGCAGCGCGCCCTTATTTATCAGCGCCACAATGATGAGATTGGCGGCATCCTGACCGGAGCATGCGCCCGTGTGCTCAAGGTCATACTCCATGCGCACGGTATCACTAAGATCCCCCGCGCTGTTGGAATACCTGAAAGAATAAACGCTGTGCCCCACAGGCATGGGAATCTTGCCCTTATATACCTTTGAGTCCGTATCGGGCTCCGTGCCGTCATCGGTATAATAAATGATATCCCCGAGGTTATCACTTTCTTCACCGTCATAATATACACCCGCGGATATATATTCGGCACCGCTGTATGTCCCTCCGTCCGGAGTGACTCTGATCTCACCCATATTGGCGCCGGGCTCCGATGCTTCTTCAGTCTCGCTCTCAGCGGTAGGACTTATCGCTTCGTCATCCTTTGATACATCTATGGCAGCATCCATGGGTCCGAGCGTCATGCTGTTCATCGTGCCCCCGTCCGATACTGCTTTGTCGACGGCATTCTGAGGGATGAAAGAAGACTCTCCGAGAGTCCTCGGGAGGACTATGGCTGCTACGATAAGCGCGATCGTAAAGATAATGGCAACTCCGATCGTAACAAGCTTGCCCTTTAATTCATCTATCGTATCATTGCCCGGCGTTTTCTTCCTGGCTGATTTGCGCACTACCTTCGGTATCTCTATTGTAGAAGAAGAGATGTCTGTTGGCACTTCAACGCTCTCTGCGACATCGATACGGTTGACATTGCCCGCTATGTCACTGCCCACACTCTCAAGGTTTTCCTGCAGATCAGGGTCATAGTCAGGCACTATCTGAACCGCATAGCCGCAATTCGGACAGTAGAGCTTTCCCTCCGGTATTTCATTGCCGCACTTGGGGCATTCCATGCTTATCTCATCCTGGCTGCTTTGAGCACGTTCTTCATTAGCATCGCTATGGTCATGGGACCTACGCCTCCGGGAACCGGAGTGATGTAGGATGCCAGAGGCTCCACATCGTCAAAATCCACATCACCGCAGAGCTTTTTACCTCTGTTTTCATCGGGATCCAGTCTGTGGATACCTACATCTATGACACAGGCTCCGTCCTTTACGTAATCCTGTGTTATCATCATTTTCTTCCCGATAGCAACGATCAGTATATCGGCTCTCCTGCAGATATCCTCGATATGCTTTGTCTTTGAGTGCACCACTGTCACGGTCGCATTCTCTCTTAACATCAGCATAGCCATGGGCTTTCCGACTATATTGGATCGTCCCATCACGACACATTCCTTTCCCGCTATCTCGACTCCGCTGCGTTTTATCAGTTCAATGATACCTGCCGGAGTGCAGGATACGAATCCGTCGCTTCCGATGCTGAGAGCTCCGACAGATCTTGTGGAAAAGCCGTCCACATCCTTCTTCGGATCTATCGCTTCAATGACCTTGTCTTCATCTATATGAGGAGGCAGGGGAAGCTGTACAAGGATGCCATCAACAAGTGTATCCCTGTTAAGCCTGTCGATGAGTTCGAGCAGCTCTTCTTCCGTTGTCTTCTCGGGAAGTTCGAAAGAAAGAGATTCTATGCCGCAGTATTCGCAGGCATTTTTCTTGTTCTTCACATATACCTTTGATGCCGGATCATCCCCGACTATGATAACGGCAAGAGCGGCTTTTATATTATCGCGCTCTATCTCCGCCTTTACCTCGTCCTTTATCTCCTGCGAGATCTTCTTTCCGTCTATGAGTACAGCCATCAGAAAAGCCCCCTTATCATTCCGTCCTCGGTCACATCGATATCATATGCTGCCGGATGCTTTGAAAGTCCGGGCATCGTCATTATATCGCCAGTAAGCGCCACTACAAAGCCTGCGCCGCCGGAGAGATACACGTCTCTGACATTGATCACAAAGTCATCGGGAGCTCCTAAAAGCGAAGGATCATCCGAGAAGGAATATTGTGTCTTTGCCATGCACACAGGATAGGATCCGCCTCCCATGGCCTCTATGTTATCAAGCTCCTTTAATGCTTTAGAGGAATAACTTACGCCTTTTGCTCCGTATATCTTCTTCGCTATGGTCTCTATCTTGTCCTTTATGCTCATGTCATCGGGATACAGAGGCTTAAACGAAGCCTTGTCTTCGGAAAGAACATCCATTATCCTTCCGGCAAGATCCATGGCTCCTTCTCCGCCCTTCTCCCATGCTTCGGAGTATGAATACAGGCATCCACGCTCCCGGACATATCCTTCCACATATGCCCTTTCCTCATCCGTATCCGTAGCAAAGGCATTCAGGGTCACTATCACGGGAAGACCGTACTGCTTCAGGTTGTCTATATGTCTTCCGAGATTTGCTATGCCCTTTTTCAGCGCATCAAGATCAGGTGAGGACAGATCTTCCTTTTTCACTCCGCCATTATATTTAAGAGCTCTTATCGTCGCAACCAGTACCACAGCAGAAGGACTGAGACCGGCCTTGCGGCACTTGATATCAAGGAACTTCTCGGCTCCGAGATCTGCGCCGAAGCCTGCTTCCGTAATGACCACATCTGCAAGCTTCAGGGCGGTCTTCGTCGCTATCACGGAATTGCATCCATGGGCAATATTTGCAAAAGGTCCTCCGTGCACAAGAACCGGAGAATGTTCAAGAGTCTGGATAAGATTCGGATTGATCGCATCCTTAAGAAGAGCAGCCATGGCGCCTACGGCTTTGATATCGCCGGCTGTGACGGGCTTCCCGTCAAGATCATAGGCCACTATCATCTTTGACAGCCTGTCCTTTAAGTCGTCCATGTCGGATGCAAGACAGAATATCGCCATTACCTCGGAGGCTACAGTGATCGTGAAATGATCCTCTCTCACAAAACCGTCAGCCTTGGAGCCAAGCCCTACTACGACATTTCTCAGCGCTCTGTCATTAAGATCGAGGCATCGCTTTAATACTATCCTTCTCGTATCGATATTAAGCTCATTGCCCTGATGGATATGATTGTCAAGGATGGCAGCGCAGAGATTATTGGCTGTAGTTATCGCATGAAAGTCTCCCGTAAAATGGAGATTCAGATCCTCCATAGGGACAACCTGCGCCATACCTCCTCCTGCAGCTCCTCCCTTGATGCCAAAGCAGGGGCCGAGCGACGGCTCACGAAGAGCTATCACGGATCTTACGTTCATCCGTCCGAGAGCCTCTCCTATCCCTATGGTCTGAGTAGTCTTGCCTTCTCCGGCAGGTGTGGGATTGATGGCTGTTACGAGGACAAGTTTTCCGTCAGGTCTGTCCTTAAGACTATCTATGAAATCTCCGGAAAGCTTTGCTTTATACTTTCCGTAGAGTTCAAGATCATCTTCTGCAATATCCAGCTTTTTCGCTATATCCTTTATGTGATATAATTCGGCGCTCTGTGCTATCTCTATATCGCTTTTCATGCCCTCTCCTCCTTAAAGGTCTCAAACTGCTCGGGAGTCATCACTATCTTCCGACCCTTGGTACCCATCTCCTCGCCTACTATGCCTTCATCGGTAAGCTGATCCATGATCCTTGCGGCTCTGTTAAAGCCAAGCCTGAACTTCCTCTGCAGAAGGCCTATCGATACAGTCTCCTTATCAAGATTGACCGCAAACTCGGCAGCCTGCATGAAGATCTCATCCTCATCATCCGCTCCGCCCGATATCTGCGAAGAGCCGGATTTTGACTGTCCCTGACCTGATGATGTCGCATTGGCTTTGATCGCCTCGCCGATATCCTCGGATCCGTCGTCCTCCTTCTTCTGGGCACGTACAAATTCGGCAACAGCCTCCACCTCTTCGTCGGACACGAAGGCTCCCTGTACCCTTGAAGGCTTGGGAGCTCCCACCGGATGGAAGAGCATGTCTCCCTTTCCGAGCAGTCTCTCCGCTCCCACCATATCAAGGATCGTCCTCGAATCAGTACCGCTCGTGACCGTGAATGCAACACGGCTTGGCATGTTGGCCTTGATAAGTCCTGTAATGACATCGACCGAAGGTCTCTGTGTCGCAATGATAAGATGCATGCCCGCTGCTCTTGCCTTCTGAGCAAGTCTCACTATCGCGGTCTCAACATCGCTCTTGGCCGTCATCATAAGATCGGCCAGCTCGTCTACTATTATGACTATCTGGGGCATAAGAGGTTCGTTGTTCTTCTCGGCCCACTGATTATACCCTTTCAGATTCCTTACGGCATGTTCCGAAAAAAGCTCATACCGCCTGTCCATCTCTATAACGCTCCAGTTCAGCGCTCCTGCGGCGTTCTGGGGATCCGTCACGACATTTGTGAGAAGATGAGGTATCCCGTTGTAGATAGACAGTTCGACTATTTTGGGATCGATCATCATAAGCTTGACCTCATCGGGACGCGCCTTATAGAGGATGCTCATGATTATCGTATTGATACACACGGACTTGCCGGCGCCTGTAGCTCCGGCTATCAGCACATGGGGCATCTTCGCTATATCAAAGATCACGGGCCTGCCGCTGATATCCTTACCCACAGCAAAGGAGATCTTTGATTTTGAATTGCGGAATTCATCCGACTCGATAAGATCACGCAGCATCACGGGAGTGCTCTCTGTATTGGGAACCTCTATGCCTATCGCGCTCTTGCCGGGTATGGGAGCCTCTATCCTTATACTCTCGGCAGCAAGGGCAAGCTTGATGTCATCAGTAAGGCTCACTATCCTTGAGACCTTGATACCGGCCTCAGGCTGGATCTCGTACCGGGTAACAGTAGGGCCCTGGCTTACATTTGTAATATTGACATTGACTCCGAAGTTGGCAAGAGTCTCCTGCAGCCTTCTTGAAGTCTCTTCCTGCTCTTTCTTCGATGAGTTTTTCTGTCTCTTCCCGGCAGAAAGAATACTTACAGGAGGAAGCTTGTAGCCGGATACTTCGTCATTATTGATACTGACGCCGTCAGGTATCTTACTGGATGCTACGCTCCTTCTGCTTCGCGAAGGAACCTCCCGTGGCTCTTCGGCCTTTGCAGGCTTTTTCGGTACGATAACGGGAGCAGGCTCTTCCTCTATGATGTCATCCTCGAAGATATCATCAGGCTCCTCTTCGGGACTGTCTTCCATCTGTACAGGCTCAGGCTGTATAACGGGCATCTTCACGACATTCGGAGGCACCTTGCGGGATGATCCCGGTATGGATATCCCGGGCTCCTCATCAGGCTCGCCAAATCTGTCCTCAATATCTCTTTCTCTCTCATCAAGCTGCTCCACCTCTTCCGGCGTCAGCTCCTTCATGTCGTCGGACTGCTGCTCTTCCTCCGGCTCCAGTTTGAGCTTTGAGATCGTATCACCGGTGGGCGCAGGTCTTCCGGGATATACGCCCTCACTCCTTCTGCGCTCGCGCCTTTCGTGCCTTACTTCCTCCTGGTGCATCTCGATGCCTTCGACAAGCGTATCAGCGGCTTCCCTTGTGCTCTCTCTGATGAATCTTATTATCGAACGGCCCGTCAGCACACCGACGCAGATGACGAGCAGGGTGATCATGATTATCACGGTTCCGAACTGACCGAGAAGGTTAGACATCAGCTCATACAGATGTCCGGGTATGAAGCCTCCGCCCCTGCGGCTCTCCATCCCGTACCTGAAGTAAGCATCGCCGTTGAAGCTTGACTTCCTTGTCTCAAAGTCACCGCTCCAGGCCATTGCAAAAAACATGGCTACGATGAGATAAGTAACCCATATCATTATCGCTTTTATGATGGATTCATTGTTGGCATGATTTGCTACGAGCATGACCACTGTAAAGAAAAGAGCGAACGGAAAGACATAAGCCGCCGACCCGAATATGCCAAAAAGAAAGGCTGCCGTGGCATTGCCGAAGGCGCCTATCACACCGAAATTAGACAGAAATAAGAGTACACAAATACAAAGGAGGATGAGAATGCCGGCTTCCTGAGCAAAACTGTAGCCTTCCTCAGGGACTTCCTCCCTGACAGGTGCTTCCTTTACCCTCTCCCGGGATCTGCTTTTAGCCTCGCTGCGGGATCCGGAAGATCTGCTGCCTGTCTTCCTGCCTTTTGCAGATGTGCTTTTTGAGGACTTCTTCGCACCGCTGCTTTTTGATCCGGCGGATCTTGTTTTCTTCTTATTATCAGTCATATATATAATGCCGCCCTGTCTACTTCTTGATAAAATATGCGATTATCGCAATAAGTCCTATCACAAGGCAATATGCCGAGAAGTAGATATATCTCTTTCTTCTTACTACGTTTATCATCACGCGGATCGCGAAATAGCCTACTATCGCGGAGACTACCATGCCTATGACATAGGCTACGACCGTGCCCGCTTCGATAGATGTTCCGGCCACGTCTTTTATCTCAAGGAGCGCAGCTCCAAGTACTGCGGGGATCGACATGATGAATGAATATTTGACCGCGGTCTCCTTCTTGATGCCAAGTATCAGGCATGCTGCTATGGTAGTGCCGCTCCTGGATATCCCGGGCAGTGTGGCTACGCCTTGCGCCATTCCGACTTCAAAGGCATTCAGATATGTGATCTTCTTTATCCCCTTGCGTCCGTCGCCTATCCTGTCGCAGATAAATAAGAGGATCGATGTGATGATAAGTCCGATACCCGGGATAAGCAGGGTCGTGGAAGCATATGCCACGAAGTCCCTCCCGAAATAGCCGATGATGCCGGTAGGAATCGTGCTGACAAGGATCAGCAGCACAAAGCGCCTGTAGGCTGAACTTAAGACTATCACATCGGGATCCTTGAACCTCCGGAAGAAGTCACCTATGATACCGAAAAACTCGATCACGAGCTTAACGATATCTCTCCAGAAGACTACAAAGATCGCTGCAAGTGTCCCGATATGCAAAAGCACATCGAAAAGAAGTCCTGTCTCCATCTCGATACCGAACAGATTCTGTATGATCGCCAGATGACCCGAGGATGAGACCGGAAGGAACTCAGCAAGTCCCTGAACTATACCTAGAATTATCGCCTGAATGATGTTCATTGGATATCAGTCATACTCCTTTGTTGATACGGCCTACGAGGCCCCCTGCGTTGATTATCTCCTGCATGAATTCCGGGAAGGGCGTACCCTGGTAGGTCACACCAGTTGTAAGATCGGATATGCTTCCCGTATCAAAATCTATAGATACCTCATCTCCTTCGGATATTCCTTCCGATGCTTCTTTGCACTCGATGATCGGAAGGCCTATATTGATCGCGTTCCTGAAGAAGATGCGGGCAAAGGTCTCTGCTATCACGCATGACACGCCGGCTTCTTTTATCACTATCGGCGCATGCTCTCTGGAGGATCCGCAGCCGAAGTTTTTGCCTGCCACCATGATATCGCCTTTATGGACCTTATTAACGAATTCCTTGTCGATATCCTCCATACAGTGAGTTGCCAGTTCTTTCTTATCTTGTATGGCAAGATATCTGGCGGGTATGATGACATCGGTGTCTACATTGTCGCCGTATTTGTATACTTTTCCTTTTGCTTCCATACTACTCCTCCACCGATTGTTAATATCATATGTCCGTTATATATCGCGGTCGAAGTGATATATACATTTTTGAAGCAATCAGCCTGACTCACTTAGCGAAGTGGAGACTGATAATTTTCGCGAGACGCATGGCTGCGCTCATAGACTTTACTTATCAATATGTCCGGCGCGCAGAACAGGTGCGAGCGAAAATTTGTAATCAGGCGAACACTGAGCTTAGTGAGTTCAGAGCGCGGAAAAAATGTATATATTACAAGACCGCACATTAATCACATAACGCTCAGTATGCTGCAGGATCCGCTATGTAGCCTGCAACCGCGGATGCTGCCGCAACTGCGGGACTTGCAAGATATATCTCCGAATCCACATGTCCCATGCGTCCGACGAAGTTCCTGTTCGTCGTCGAGATGCACTTCTCACCTGCTGCAAGTATACCCATGTATCCTCCAAGGCAGGGGCCGCAGGTCGGCGTGGATACAATGGCTCCCGCTTCTATGAAGTCACTGATAAGGCCCTCTTCGATAGCCTTTAAGTATATCTTCTGGGTGCCGGGTATCACTATGCACCTGACATTATCTGCGATCTTCCGGCCTCTTATGATGTCTGCGGCTGCGCGAAGATCCGATATCCTTCCGTTCGTGCAGCTGCCTATCACAGCCTGGTCTATCTTTATATGATCCTTCACTGCCTCGTCTATGGTCCTTGTGTTGGACGGAAGATGAGGATATGAGACGGTGGGCTTAAGCTCACCAAGATCTATCTTATATACGGCAGAATACTCGGCATCGCTGTCTGCCTCGTATATCTTATACGGTCTGCTGCCGTGTGCTTTCATGTATTCTATCGTCACATCATCCACAGGGAAGATTCCGTTCTTGCCGCCGGCCTCTATAGCCATGTTCGCTATCGTGAGCCTGTCGTCGATATTGAGCTCACTGATGCCGTCTCCGGTAAACTCCATGGACTTATAGAGGGCTCCGTCCACTCCTATCATCCCTATGATATGGAGTATGAGATCCTTGCCGGATACATAGGGTGCTTTCCTGCCGGTGATCTCAAATCTGATAGCCTCCGGCACCTTGAACCATGCTTTTCCTGTCGCCATGCCGGCAGCCATATCAGTGGATCCGACTCCAGTGGAGAAGGCTCCGAGGGCTCCGTACGTGCAGGTATGCGAATCAGCTCCTATTATCAGGTCGCCGGCAACCGTAAGCCCCGCCTCGGGAAGAAGCGCATGCTCTATGCCCATGCGGCCGACATCGAAGTAGTTCGTGATCTCATGCGATGCAGCAAAGTCTCTGCAGCATTTGCAGTTCTCTGCGGACTTGATGTCCTTGTTGGGGATAAAGTGATCCATGACAAGAGCTATCTTGTCCTTATCAAAGACCTTATCGTCCTTAAATCCCTCCATCACGCTTATGGCGACGGGAGTCGTGATATCATTTCCGAGGACAAGATCAAGACCCGCCTCTATCAGCTGTCCTGCTTTTACCTCACTGAGTCCCGCATGATCTGCGAGGATCTTCTGTGACATCGTCATTCCCATATCACACCTCCTGTGCCGAAAAATATCATATCCCTTTATTTCAAAACTCCTCACACATCCTGCAGGGCCGTGATAATGCCCTGCAACATGCTGAGGAGTGTAACTTACGTTACTGTATCTTATCAGTTATTTATAAGCTTATCTTCATCCGACCAGCTGTAGAGCTTCCTGATCTCTCCGCCGATCTTCTCTGAAGGATGCTCGGAAGCTACGCGGCGCATCTGATTGAAGTGCACCTGTCCGCCTGCCTCGCTCATGTCAAGAAGGAAGTCCTTCGCAAATGTGCCGTCCTGGATGTCGGCAAGGACCTTCTTCATGGCCTTCTTGGTATCCTCGGTGATGATCTTGGGACCTGTCGTATAGTCGCCGTACTCGGCAGTATTGGAGATGGAATACCTCATGCCCGCAAAGCCTGACTGATAGATGAGATCCACGATAAGCTTCATCTCATGTATGCACTCGAAATATGCATTCCTGGGATCGTATCCCGCCTCGGTAAGAACCTCGAAGCCTGTCTGCATAAGCTTGCAGACACCGCCGCAGAGCACAGCCTGCTCACCGAAAAGGTCGGTCTCCGTCTCTGTCTTGAAGGTGGTCCAGAGCACTCCTGCTCTTGCTCCGCCAATACCTGCCGCATATGCAAGAGCCATATCCTTTGCCTTGCCGGTGTAATCCTGATATACAGCTATAAGACAGGGAGTTCCCTTGCCTGCCTGATACTCGCTGCGGACTGTATGTCCGGGAGCCTTGGGCGCTATCATGGTAACGTCCACATCCTTGGGAGGAACGATCAGCTTGTAGTTGATATTGAAGCCGTGTGCAAACATGAGCATGTTGCCTGCCTCAAGATTGGGCTCGATATCTTCCTTATACATCTTCGCCTGCTTCTCATCATTGATGAGGATCATGATGATATCGGCCTTCTTTGCAGCCTCTGCAGTCGTGAATACCTTAAGTCCCTGCTCTTCCGCCTTCTTCCAGCTCTTTGATCCCTCATAGAGACCTATGATCACGTTGCAGCCTGACTCCTTTAAGTTCAGAGCATGCGCATGTCCCTGGCTGCCGTAGCCTACGATAGCTATGGTCTTGTCCTGAAGCAGGGAGAGATTACAGTCATTCTGGTAAAAGATAGGATTTTCGTTGTTGAAGTTTTCCATGATTTTATCATCCTTTCGTAAATAAAATATTTTATATATCAATCCTCCGTATCAAGGGAGGACTACGATCTCATCCTTTCCTCTGGACAGCCCCGCTATGCCGGTGCGGGCGATCTCGAGTATCTTATATGACTCCATCATCTTGATAAATGCGTCCACCTTCTGGGTGTTGCCCACTATCTCGACCATTAGAGACTCATCGGATACGTCTATGACCTTTGCCCTGAACATATCGACGACTGAGGCTATCTGCACTCTGTGATCCGCATCCTCCGTCTCGACCTTGATCATGCACAGCTCCCTGTATACGGAATTCTCCGGCTTGAGCTCCTTGATGCTGCGCACGTCAGTCAGCTTGCGGACCTGCTTCTCTATCTGCTCGAGGATCTCGTCATCTCCGGTAGCAACGATCGTGATCCTCGTATATCTCGGATCGGAAGTCGTGCCTGCGGTAATGCTTTCTATATTATAGCTGCGTCTGGAGAAGAGCCCCGATATCCTGGAGAGCACTCCGGACGTATTATCCACCAACAGCTGGAATACCTTGCTCTGCATATATCCTCCTACATTTAGTGAATAAAAATCTAAATATCTACTATATCTATTAAGCCGCGAAAAGTCAATAAAAGGGCATCCGCAACAGTCTCACTCGCGTTACTGTTCGGCGCACCGGCGGCGCACTGAATTGTAACTCACTCGCATCTCGGAAGAGCCAGGGTGCCGGTCCGCGCTATCTCGACTATCGATATCTGATAGAGGAGGCGGATCAGCATGGCCGTGCGGTCGGGTCTGTCGCAGATCTGTATCAGCATCTGATTCTCGGACATATCTACTATCTCGGCCTTCATGGCATCCACTATCTCCATGATATCCTTACGGTTGGACTTATTGTACTTCACCTTGATGAGCATCAGCTCCCTTGAGACTGCGTCCTCCTCCTCGTATGTCTTGATCTTGATGACATCGAGTTTTTTATTGAGCTGCTTCTCTATCTGCTCGAGAGTCCTCTCATCTCCGGAAGACACTATGGTCATGACCGACACATTCGGGTCATCCGTGGTTCCCACTGCAAGAGAATCGATATTGAAGCTCCTTCTTGCGAAAAGCCCCGATACCTTCGAGAGCACGCCTGATCTGTTTTCCACAAGGACTGTATATATCTTCTTCATATCCGCTCCTAAAATGTTTTATGAGTCTCTCCGTAATTACTTTACCGTGTCAGCAGGATCTACGATCACTTCCATCAGCGACGCCCCGTCCTCATCAAGGAACTGCCTTATAAGATCATCGAGCCCCTCCATGTTGGATGCCCGGAAATAAGAGATGTCGTAGGCGTTAGCGAGATCCTCGAGTTTGGGATATGATCCGAGACGAACCATCTCATATCTGTCATTTAAGCTGTAGTGCTGGTATTCGCGAACAAGACCCAGGAAGTTGTTGCGAAGGACCACGACCTTGATCGACACATTCTCTTCCTTCATGGTGGCAAATTCCATCATCGACATCTGGAATCCTCCGTCACCGCAGACAGCCACGACCTGCCTTGTCTCGTCAGCCATCTTTGCTCCTATCGCGCAGGGTATCGCATATCCCATGGTGCCCATACCGCCGGATGTGAAGAACCTTCCGCCGTCGCGGACATTCACATTCCTGCAGGACCAGATCTGATTCTGTCCGACATCCGCCACATAGGTGGATCTGTCAGCCATATTCTGGGAAAGAAGGGCGATGAACACTGCGGGATTGACTGCTTTATCCGAGAACTTCAAAGGATTCGGAAGCTTCCTGTACTCCCTTAAGTGTCCAAGCCACGCAGAGGTATCTATGGATATCTCAAGCTCGGATGCATCCTCGAAGATATGCTTCGCATCTCCGACTATGGGAATAGTGGGACCGACGTTCTTGCCTATCTCGGCAGGATCGACATCCATATGTACAAGGACCTTATTTTCCAAAATGGTATCCGGATTCGCGACTGCCCTGTCTGCCACGCGCGCTCCTACCATTATCAGCATATCGCACTCCTGCATAGCCTTATTGGCGGCCATTCCGCCGTTATTGCCGACCATGCCGAAGTTGAGCTCATGATCTGTAGGCAGCACTCCTATGCCCATCATGGTATGTACGACCGGTATCTTATGCTGCTCCGCAAATGAACGAAGCTCCTTCTTGGCTCCCGATAAGAATATGCCGCCTCCAGCGCAGATAAGAGGTCTCTTTGCTCTCTTAAGCTCGGACATTGCCTTCTTGATCTGCTGTATATGGCCCTTGACAGTGGGCTTATACGTACGGAGGCTTACTTCCGCCGGATACTCAAAAGACTTGATCTCAGCCCTCTGCACATCGATCGGAACGTCGATGAGCACAGGACCTCTCCTTCCGGTATTGGCAATATAAAACGCCTCCCGGAATACGCGCGGTATGTCATTCACGTTCTTTATCAGATAGCTGTATTTGACTATGCTCTCGCAGGCTCCTGTCACGTCCGCTTCCTGGAAGCCGTCCGAGCCTATGAGGTCCGAATCGACCTGGCCGGATATGCATACAAGAGGAATGGAATCAGCATATGCGGTAGCTATGCCCGTGACCAGGTTCAGCGCTCCGGGGCCGGATGTCACAGCGCATACACCTACTCTTCCGAGAGTACGGGCGTATCCCGATGCCATGTGTCCCGCATTCTGCTCTGTGCGAACGAGCACCTGTCTTATTCCGGTAGCTCCCAGACTGTCAAAGAAGTTCGCTATGGCAACTCCGGGGTATCCGTATACTACCTCGACTTTTTCCATCTCAAGGCATTTTGCCATTGCTTCCGATCCGGTCATATCTTCTCCTTTCGATATGCGAATTATTTGATATCAGGGTCATAAGCCTTCCCGCAGGATATCATTATATGATATCCGGGATAAAAATCCCAGTTACGACAGCAGGCTCTTTGCGACCTTTACTGCTTCCGAAGCATCGGCGGAATAGCCGTCCGCTCCGATCTCTTTGCAATACTCCTCAGTCACCACGGCGCCGCCCACCATGAACTTTCCCTTGTAGCCCTGCTCCTTGCCGTATGAGACCACATTCTTCATCTCATTCATGGTCGTTGTCATAAGAGCCGAGAGCCCGATTATCTTTGCGTCTTCCTCTATGGCGGTCTTGATTATAGTCTCCTTGGGAACGTTCTTGCCGAGATCTATGACCTTGAAGCCATAGTTCTTCAGCATCAGCACCACAAGGTTCTTGCCGATGTCATGTATGTCGCCTTCGACAGTCGCTATCACTATAACAGGCGCATCATCGCTGCTGCCCGCAGAAGCAAGATGCGGCTCGAGCACCTTGATCGAAAGCTCCATCGTCTCGGCGGATGCTATGAGTTGGGGAAGGAAATACCTCCCTTTGTCAAAAAGCTCGCCTACGTCATTGATCGCGGGAATAAGAGCATTATCCAGGATATCGTTGGCCTTGGTGCCGGATGAGAGCGCTGTCTTTGTCATCTCTTCTATCGCGCCCTTCCTTCCCTTAAGCACAGCATTCCTTATTTCCGAGATCACATCATCTCCGGCATCGGCATCTTTGCCGGATGCCCCGGCTGTAGAAGAAGCGCCCGGTGTCCCCCCGGTCTGCGGCGCCTTCTTTGCAACGGAGGCCGCTGCCGCAAGCTCTTCTTCATGCTCATTCATATATTCGATATATCTCGTATCGGACTCGGGATGCGCCACAAGAAGATCCGATGAGAGCATCGTCCTTATCATCACGTCCTGTCCGGGATTGAGTATGGCAGAGGTAAGATGCGATCTTATCGCCATGGCAAGGAAAGCGGCATTGACATTGACCCTCTGCGGAAGTCCGAAGGAGATATTCGAGAGTCCGCAGGTCGTGGCAAGTCCCAGACCATAACAATACTCGATGGTATCAAGAGTATCTATGGCTGCGCGTGGGATGGCTCCGACCGTCCCTACAAGTCCGTCGACTATGATATCCTCATTTGTAAAGCCCATCGCATATGCTTTTTTAAGGACTGTGTCGATATTGGCTTTCTTTTCGGCAAGATCCTTCGGCAGACCGGAATCGCCTATAGGGAGCAGTATGAACATTGCCCCGTATTTTCTTGCAATCTCAAGCATCCTGTCACAGCGGTCTGACTCTGCCGATATCGAATTGATGAGAGCCCGTCCCGGGTACCGCCTTAAGGCTGCCTCCATTACCTCGGGATAGCTCGTATCGATGCAGAGCGGAAGCGATGACGCCTGAGTGACCACCTCTATGGCCTTAAGCATAGTAGACTTTTCATCTATACCGCTCATGCCCATATTCACATCGAGGATATCCGCTCCCCTCTCCTCCTGCTCTTCGGCAAAAGAAGATACCATATCAAAGGAGCCTTCCCGAAGGGATGCCTGAAGCTTCTTTTTACCGGTGGGATTGATACGCTCACCTATGATGAGGAATCTCCCGTCAAGTCCGAATAAAAGATGGCTCCTCTCCGAAGTAAGGGATCTCATCTTTTTGATCTCCTGATTATCACCTGTGGATGCGATGTCTTTGGGGATCGCCCTTATGTAATCGGGATCCGTCCCGCAGCAGCCGCCGACTATGGTCGCTCCTGCTTTTATTATCTCCGACAGTCCTTCACCGAAGCCTTTGGTATCAAGGTCGTATACTGTCTTTCCGTTTTCATCCAGAGAAGGAAGACCTGCATTGGGCTTGCAGATAATGGGGATAGTGGCATACCGGGAAATCTTCTGTATCATGGGGACCATCTTATCCGGTCCCGTAGAGCAGTTTGCCCCGAAGGCATCGGCGCCGAGGGACTGCAGCGTAAGCAGCGCTGTAAGCGGATCCGTGCCATAGAGTGTCCTTCCGTCGCTCTCAAATGTGAGCGTAGCCATGATCGGAAGATCCGATACCTCACGGCAGGCGATGACGGCAGCCCTCGTCTCCTGAAGACTCATCATGGTCTCGACTACTATGAGATCCACTCCTCCGGCTTCAAGAGATCTTATCTGCTCCTTATAGATATCTATGAGTTCCTCAAAGCCCATAGGACCGACAGGCTCCACCTGCACACCGGTCATGGAGATGTCACCGGCCACAAAGCATGGCGGGGCATCAGGGTGATCTTCCATGAACTCTTTTATCGTCCTTTTGGACAGACCGGCAAGGGTCTTATTCATCTCATCAAGTCTGTCCTCAAGTCCGAACTCGGCAAGCTTGATCCTGTTGCAGGAAAAAGTGGGTGAATAAAGGATACGGCTTCCGGCCTCCAGATATCCTCTCTGAAGCTCCATTATGACTTCCGGATGCTCCATGATCCAAAGGTCCGGACATACGCCGTTCGTCAGACCCTTTTTCTGAAGATTCGTCCCGGTAGCCCCGTCGAGCAGGATGAGTCCTTCTGATGCAAGCTTTCTGAAATCCTCCCTTGTCATCAGTTGCTGCCCATTCCTCCGTCTTCGTCTATATCATCGGGAACTCCGTCATTATCCATATCATTATCGGAGTCACCGAGAGTCTCTCTCGTATATACCCTGTTTGCCTTTCTCTGCTCCTCGACCTTCTGTGAGAAAAGCTCCTTGACCTTCTCCGAATCTCTAATATTCTCTATCACAAAGTCACCCATGCTCTTGTCAGAGGAGTCTATCTTAAGTGTGCCAAGTCCGAAGATCTTCTGTAAAAGAGAGCGGACAAGCACCACATCCGTGATACGGTAGAGCCTTACTTCATCATATCTGGTGGAAAGAAAACCTCTCTCCAGATAGAATCTTGTCTTGTCCATCGAATACTTTGTGAAGCTCCAGGGCATTCCGAAAAAGTTCCTTCTCCTGTCCTCCCAGAGAGACTCTGGCTTTCTCTTCTTTCCCTTTTTCTTCCTGCTGTTCTCATACAGAACCGTGAGCACTATCGCAAGTATGAATAAAGCAACTATGCATATGACCACTATCAAAAGAATATGTAAGAATTTTTCCATTTATTTACTCCTTTTTCCGGTTCGTTTTATACCGGCTATTTTACCATGGATCGGCGTGATACCGAAATGCCGTGCTCTATCTCATCCTAGAAAAGACCCGTTATAAATATGATAAGGATCAGAACAGGAAGCACGAACTTGAAAAACGGCAGGAATCTCGCGCTCATCTTCATGCCCGTTCCCTCGTTAGCCTCCTTGAGGAAAGTATCATAGCCCCAGCCGGCCTTAAGCACGCAGAATAACAGGAAGATCAGTGATCCCAAGGGTAGCAGTATGTTGCTCACTATGAAGTCCTCCGAATCAAGCACGTCACGCGCGCCGATGATATGGAGGCTGCTCCAGATGTTGTATCCCAGCACACAGGGGATGCTCGCTATCAGAAGGAAAATAAGATTGAACACTATCGCCTTGCCGCGGCTTATGTTAAAGCTGTCTGTTAGGCACGCTATAAGATTCTCAAAGACTGCGGTAACAGTTGAAAAACTTGCAAACGTCATGAACACAAAGAACAGTGCGCCCCAGATCCTGCCTCCGGGCATCACGTTAAAGATCCTCGGAAGTGTCACAAAGATGAGTGAAGGCCCCTGATCCGGCTGCACTCCGAAGCTGAAGCAGGCAGGGAAAATGATAAGGCCCGAGATCAAAGCCACAAATGTATCAAGAGCGCATATCCTTACTGCCTCTCCGGTAATGGCATTATCTCTGGACATATAGCTTCCGAATATCTCTATCGCGCCGACTCCAAGGCTTAATGTAAAGAAAGCCTGATTCATCGCAGCGGCGATAACATTCATTATTCCCTGTTCCTTCGCTCTCTGCCAGTCGGGGTACAGATAGAACTTCAATCCCTCGCCGGCATTGCTCAGAGTCAGGCTGTGTACCGCAAGTACTATGATAAGGAGAAGGAGTCCTGTCATCATTATCTTCGTGACCCTCTCAAGACCCTTCTGCACGCCGAAGCTTAGGACCGCAAAGCCCGCTACGACTGTCACTGCCATGAAGATACCCATCTCCACAGGATCGGCAAGCATATTTGTAAATACATCCGCTATGCCGTTCTCGCTGATGCCGTCAAAAGTTCCGGAAGCATATTTGCAGAAGTAGGACAGCATCCAGCCGGACACCGTGGTGTAATACATCATGAGAAGATAGCAGCCTATCATACAGAACCATCCGTGGATATGCCATTTGCTGCCCGGCTTCTCAAGCGCCTTGTAGGCCATGACAGCGCTCTTCTTTCCTGCGCGACCCACGGCAAGCTCCATCGTCATGACAGGGATGCCCATCAGGATAAGGAACACAAGATAGAAAAGCACAAAGACTGCGCCCCCGTTATTCCCGGTGACATACGGAAACTTCCAGACATTTCCTATACCTATCGCGCATCCCGCGCTGACCAGAATGAATCCTATGCGGGATCCGAAGCTGTCTCTCTTTTTCTCCTCCATACCAAACTCCTTTGAATTGCTTAAAATATTTCAACGAATGACATTATATCATAGAATGGTCCGCTTCCATGATGACTTTGCAGTAATAATCTGTCTTGTCACGCATTATGTGAAAGCCCTCTTCAAGCTCTTCTATCGGAAACTTCTGGGTGATGAGGTCCGATGGCCGTATCCTTCCCTCAGACAGTCTTTTTTTCACGTAAGACCAGTCATCTGATGATTCCTTTCCGCTGTTCCTCGGAAGGAATGTCGAATTCCAGGTGCCTTCTATCCGAAGCTGATCCCTTAAGATCTTCCAGTAGGTATCCCTCGGAAGAGTCATGTCCGTATAAGGATTGCCTACAAGGACTATCTTTCCTCCGGGTGCTGCGCAGTCTATGCCGGTAGATACGCACTCATTCCTGCCGACACATTCGAAGAAGACATCTGCTCCGCCCTTATCCTTAATATAAGAAATAACATCCTGCGATCTGCTGTCGATATAATGATCGTCCGGGATACCAAGAGCTTTTGCCTTTTCTTTTTGAGGCTCCTTGTTGCCTGCAACAAATATGCTGCTGTATCCCCTCTCCTTCAGGAACATTGTAAGGAGAAGACCTATCGTGCCAAGTCCGAAGACCAGGATCTTCGCGTCTTTTTCTAGCGATGCATCGTCTTCATCAGGTGAGTTCTTTTCATGAAATGGATTGTCTTCATGCGGTGGATTGTCTTCGTGCTGAGAACTGTCTTCTCCTGCGCCCTTTCTCATTGCATGCACTGCCACAGCCATCGGCTCAAGCATGGCCGCTTCTTCAAAGGATACATTATCGGGAAGCTCTATGAGATTTGACTCAGGCACTGCCACAAATTCCGCAAAAGCGCCGTCGCGCCTGGAGCCTATATAATCATAATCCCTGCACATTTCGGGATGATGGCTCCTGCAGGGTGCGCATTTGTTACATGGAATAAGAGGAAAAATACCCACTCTCTTCCCGCTCCAGTCCTTTGAGACATCAGGTCCTACTGTCTCCACGGCTCCGGAGAATTCATGCCCCGGGATAAGAGGCATCCTGTGAGCTCCGTTCTCATATATGCGGGGGGATGTCGGAGCCGCATATTCCGGCGGCCATAACGCGAACAAGAACCTCTCCGCTCTTAAGCGTCGGGATCCTTGTGTCCTCGTATCTTATGTCATTGATGTCATGAAGCACCCATGCCTTCATAGATCCATACCTCTCATTTTCCTGCGAGTTCGCGAAATCTGTCCATGTCTGCATCTGTAGTTATCTTGAAATTACCCTCATCACCAGGGATCATCACGATATCCATTCCCGCCATCACAGCAGGCTCAGAAGCGCCGTTGATCCTAAGTATGTCGTCCGGCAAAAGCTTTTTATTTGCTTCATGATAAGGCATTAGCCTGAAAAGCTCAGGCACCTGGCCTGCAAATATCCTGCTCCGGTCAAGAAGCTTCGATACCTCCATGCCGTCTTCACTATAGTAGACAGTATCCTTCATTGGAAGGACAGGCATTACGCCGTCATGCCCCGGCAGCGCATCATAGCACTGTGCGATCGTTTCCTGCTTCAGCATAGGCCTTGCGGCATCGTGGATCAGTACCGTGTCATCAGCAGCATTGTCAAGTGTGGGATCTTTTTTATTTACCAATATGAATTCCAGCGCATTATAGATAGAACCCTGTCTTGTCTTACCGGGATCTGCAAAGCCGATGATCCTGCTCTCATCCAACCCGCATGATCGTATATCTTTATCTATCTCTTCTCTCCATGCGGGATCCGCAACGATACATACGGAATCGATATTCCCCGATCCAGTAAGAGTCTTAAGAGCCCGGGTAACTATCATATATTCCCCTGCTCTCACATACTGCTTCGGTATATCGGAACTTATCCTCGTCCCCGTTCCGCCAGATAGTAAAACCGCGTAGTTCATTCAATTGCTTCTCCTGTGATCAGAAAATTCAATACTGACATCGTAAAATAGTCGTCTGTATGTGTCAATGCCGGTCTACACAAGGATAATGTTTGCCATAGTCAGGTATAATTATTATAATCAACTCCAATGGATTAAACACAATGCACTTTCATGCATGGATGATGTCAGGAGACGGATATGTCAGGGAACACGGGTAAGAACATAATCTTTTCAGGTGTTGTTTTTCCTCCCTTTGAGAGCAGGAGCCGTTTGTTTACTTCCATAACGTTTTTTTCATCATATATTTTTGTGTTGATGACAGCCAACACTCTACAGAATCAGTGGTTTGCATCCATGGGCAGCAATGATGAGCAGCTTGGCATGTATTATATTCAACAGTTTTTTATGCTCTGTGGATTCCTGCTCTACGCCCTTATCACAAATCTCATATCGGAAAAGACAAAAAGAATACGAGGAGGTCTTCTCGTGGTGGCTTTTGGATCCGGTATGCTCCTTTTGTACTTTTTCAGGATTCCTGTGATATTTTTTGTTTTTGAACCCCTGTGCGCTCTGATCACTGGTTTTTCAGTAGGCAGCGTATATGATCATCTTGCAGGATCCACTCCGGGAGATAAGGACAGGTTTGCCAGGCTGTCATTTATTATAGGTATTGGTGGAGCCACAGCGGTCCTTATGCAGTGGCTGTTTCAGTTTATCATCTCTAATCAGCCTGTTCTTCTCTTTATTATTTTATGCGGTATGGCCGTGATTCATTATTTGCCGGGAAATGACAAGTTTGAAGAAGATGAGCAAGTTTCTTCCTTAAATTTTGGAAAAAGAGAACTTATCATACTGATGTCTGTCGTTACTGCCATCCTTATAACGACTGTTCTATATGAGGTTCATATGAACAATCTCAAGTTCTCCACCATTTTTTTTGACTGGCCGAGGCTTATTATAATGGCCGGTTATCTTTTAATAGCGATGGCGGGATGCTTTGGCAGAAGAGATATTGTCTCCATCGTGATGCTCTGCATGGCACTTCCTGTTGTACTCCTTCCATTACTTATGCAGGATATGGGCGAGTTCTATATCCATATGTCCCTTTTCTACCTGGCGCTTGGAACTGCTATTTCGTATTATTCCCTTATGTTTGTATTTATCGCCCCGGCCTTTAAGCAAAGAGCCCTTATCGCCTCGCTGGGTAGGATTCTTGATATAGTTATAACGATCCTCTTTGGTCTGTTAAAGATTACCTCAAGAATAACAGAGCTTCAGGCGGCTCTAACAGAGATACTGCTTATAGCTTTTATCATGATTATGATGAAAGCGGGAGGCCTTCTTTCGGAAAGCACGAAGAGCATGTCACTACGTGAGGATGAGAACAGGAGGTCTGATATCTCCGGTGATACAGAAAATGATACAGGAGCTGCATCTGATCCGGTAGAGGCGTACGCTAAGGAGCATGGCTTCACTCCCAGAGAGGTCGATGTATACAAGATGCTCGTAACGTCTGAGCGCAAGAATCAGGAGATTGCGGATGAACTCTTTATATCTCGACGCGCCCTTCAGAATCACATTAAATCCATCTACGAGAAGGCAGGAGTCTCAAACCGTGCCGGTCTCATCATGGCCCTTCAAAATGGTTCCATAAAATAATATCACTTGATTTTTCATCGATTATTTCCATTTCTGCACTCATGTGAACTACCATTTTTCAAAATTCAGGCTTACGATTTACTCGTTATGTTGTTGATTTTGCATAAGGAGGATTAAAACGATATGAGAAAAAAGATAAAGGCAATCCTGGCGGTGACACTCGCCGTATGTATGACTCTTTCCGGAACTGTGATGGCATTTGCGGAAGGTGAAGACAGTGGTAGTGCTGGTGGAGAGGGAAGACACGTTGAAAGTATCACGATAAACAGCGAAACCGGATCCTTTGAATCTGATCCGCCGGATTCAGTTGATGTACAGAATATTACTTCAGAGTCCTGTGATGTTCACACTCTTGCTGATCCTGATACAGGTTATTCAGAGCAATTCGTTATTGACGAATCGACAAGAGTAACTATTGATGGAAACAATGCAAGTCAGTCAAGCAGCCGGACTGATACTGATTCTATTACCTGGTATACATATAACGTAAATAGCGATGACAGTTCCGAAAGCGATGATGATTCAAATAATGATGATTCAAATAATGATGATTCATCAGATTGTTCAAAAGACAAGGAGACATCGGATGATTCAAAAGACAAGGATTCATCCGGTGATTCGGACTCAGGTGAATCCCAGTTTACACTGTGGTCTCCTGCTACCGTGAGCACTGCTGGAGTCACCGTCGGAAACGTGACGACAGCAACCCTTGACCCTGCAAGCAGCAATTATTCATCCAATTTTGTAAGCTTGATAGCAGAAACACCCCAGGGTGGAACACTTGATCTTAAAATCACGAGCTCGGCTTTCATCTATAAATGCTACTCTGAAAGTGAGCCACTTTGGCACAAAACGCTGACTTGAAAGTGAGCCACCCCATCATTACTCTGAATGAAGAGAAATCTTCATTCGGAGGGAAAAGCGGTGGTTATCACAATGAAAGATTACGACGAAATACGTAAACGATACCTGGCCGGCGAAAGTCAGCGCAAGATCGCCAAGGCACTAGGTATCTCAAGGAACACGGTCGCCAAATACTGTGAAGGTGCTACGGTTCCATGGGTCCGGAAAACTCCGGAACGGGTCTCGACCGTCCTCACGGACGAGATTATTGCCTTTATCCAGTCATGTCTTGATGAGGACGAGGCAGAAGGCTTGAAGAAACAGCGGCATACCGCCAAGCGGATCTATGACCGTTTGGTGGAAGAAACCGGCTTTTCCGGTGGTTTATCCACCATTCGTGCCAAGGTACATGAGCTCAGACAACTTATGCCTGCTGCGTTTCTTCCACTTCAATTCGACCCCGGAGAAGCCCTTCAGGTCGACTGGGGTGAAGCGTTTGTATATATCAAGGGCAATAGAGAAAAGATAAATCTATTCTGCGCCCGTTTGTGCTACAGTTGCCGGCCGGTAGTGCTCGCGTACCACCGCCAGAATGAAGAAAGTTTTCTGGACGCATTCGTTCGGATCTTTAAGACCGTCGGTGGAGTCCCGGCCAAAGTGATCTTTGACAATGGCAAAGTTGCCGTAAAAGACGGATTCGGTTCCCATGCAAAGAAGCAAGCTGGTTATACAGAGCTTTCCGCACACTATGCATTTGAAGCTCTGTTCTGCAATCCTGCCGAAGGTCACGAGAAAGGACTCGTGGAGGGGCTGGTCGGCTGGGCTAGACGCAACATCCTGGTCCCGGTACCTCATGTAGATTCTCTATCCGACTTGAACGAATTACTTCTTGAACGCTGCAGGAAGTATGAACTGCATAAGATCCCAGGTAAACCCGATACGGTTTCTGTTATGTATCAACTGGAAAAGGAATCCCTCCGTCCTTTGCCACCGTACACCTTCGAAACAGCCAAATGCATCAGTGCCCGGGTTAATGCTTTCTCAACCGCCAGGTTCCGTACGAACGATTACTCTGTTCCGGTCGCCTATGTTGGGCGCACAGTTGGGATCAAAGCGTATCCCGAGAAGATCGAGATTTTCTGTAACGGCTCCCTTATCGCCACGCATGAGCGCTGTTTTGGTCAGCATCAGAAGTGCTATCGTTTGGAACACTACATGCCACTCTTGGAGACACGCGGTCGCGCACTCTTCAACGCGGCACCAGTAAGACAGAACGTCCCGCCGGAAGTGCTCTCCAGATGGAAGGAAGAACAAACCGACCATCAGGCGATTATTGCCTTTCTGAAAGAGAGGTTCGATGAGTCTCCTCCGGTCATCAAAGACCCTGTCCTAATCCAGACCGTAGATCTCAGACAGTATGATCTTTTAAAGGAGGTGGCCAATGCGAACTGATGCTACACTAGAGCAGGTACGGATTCTTTCAAAGCAATTGAAGGTCCCTACATTCGTTCAATACCCGGATCTGGTACGCCAGATGGGTGCTAAAGCTGACTTTGGAAAGCTCCTCCTTGCACTGATGAAGAGTGAATACGAACAGCGTCAGGAGAATCAGAACCGACGACGCCTTAAGCAGGCAGGTCTTCCTTACACAAAGACCTTGGAGGAACTGGACCTTTCTCGCTATAGCGGGCAACTCACGCAACTCTTTGTGAACGAACTGGCCACTTGTCAGTTCATCAAGGAGAAGAAGAACTTGATTATGTTGGGCAATCCGGGCAGAGGTAAGACCCACATGGCTATCGGCCTTGCCCTGAAAGCCTGCTCGATGGGAATGAATGTTCTATTCAAGAATGCGGCTTCTCTTTCAACGGAGCTCACCGAAGCTCGAGATGCGTTTGTCTTGGGGCGTTTAGAGAAACGCATCCAAAGGGCTGATCTTCTGGTCCTTGATGAAATGGGCTATGTAAGTTTCGATCGCCACCAGTCGGAACTGCTTTTCAAGGTGATAGCTGACCGCAGCGAGCGCGGCAGCGTCATTGTTACTACAAACCTTCCATTCTCAGAATGGACAACCTTGTTCGAGAACACGGCAATGGTGGCAGCCATGGTGGATCGGTTGACCTTCCAGTCTTACATCCTGGACATGAACGGAAAGTCGTACCGTCTCGAACAAGCAAAGAAACAGAAACGGTAAGTGGCTCACTTTCAAGCCATCACAAGTGGCTCAAAATGAAATCAGCGCGTGGCTCACTTTCTAGTTGACGTTTATA
>JHYK01000027.1 GCA_000621405.1 Lachnospiraceae bacterium AC3007 | reverse complement strand
TGCAAATTGCGCCAATGAGCGGCCGCTTTTGCGGAGCTTAACGATCGCGGAGCGGTCGTCAACGGTCGTGAGGCGGAGCCGAACGGCCTGAACCTTGACAACTTATATTCGCTATAAAAATATCCATTGCTATCTCATAATGAATCTAACCCATCCTTCGAGGTGGAAATCGGATTTATTTATAGGAGGTAGCCATGAGATTGGACTACAAAAGTATCATTACAAAGCACTACTTGCTTCATCTATCCGGCAAGGATATAGCGGATCAGATTGGAGCAAGCAAATCTGGTGTCAACGGATTCCTTAAGGCTTTTGAACAGGCAAAGGGTATTTCATATCCGCTCCCGCCAGGTATCACAAACGAGGGTATAGAAGCACTTGTCTATCCCTCTGCTACAGCTTCCCATGCAAGGGATGAGAGCTATCGGCTCCCGGATTTTGCCCAGATCCATAAAGAAATGACCACGCGGAGGAACATGACGCTGGTATATCTTTGGGGAAAGTATGATCGTGAGTGCGAGAATTCCGGACTTAAGGCATACTCATACAGGCAGTACTGCACACTGTTTTCAAAATGGTGTGAGCAGAATGACATGGCATTCACAATGCCGGTATATAGCGGGCAGTCAATGGAAGTAGATTTTGCCGGTAACACCTTTGAAATGACAGACAGGCTTACCGGAGAGGTGCTTACGATTGTTGTGTTTGTGGCCATTCTGCCATACAGCAACCGTACATATGCAGAAGGCATGATCTCTACAAAGGAGCCCCAGTGGATCGAGGTCAACAATCATGCGCTGGATTACTTCGGCGGTGTTCCGGCTATTGTCACCCCGGATAATTGTAAGCAAGCTGTAATCGTCAACAAGGACTGGATAGAGCCGGAGCTTAACAAAGACTATGTTGAATGGGCAGAGCATTACGGGACTGCCATACTTCCGGCCAAGGTGAAGAAACCCCGTTTCAAGAGCCATGTAGAAGGAGCTGTAGGCATTCTGGAAAAGGGTCTTTTCCATGTTTTGGAAGAGAGACAGTATTTCAGTCTGAGGGAATTCAATGAGGATCTCTGGGAAGAACTTGAAAAGCTGAACGACCAGCCTTTCAAGAATAAAGAGCACACCAGGAATTATTACTGGGAGGAGGAAAAGCAGAACCTTATGCCCCTTCCTCCCGTGTATTACGAGTACACGGAGAGGAAAGAAGCAAAGGTATCAAGCGATTTCCACGTGCGCTTTGATAATGCTTATTATAGCGTAGATAAAGCCTATTTACACAAAAAAGTTCTGATCCGGGCCACGACTTTGAAAGTCAGGATTTACAGCACTTTTGGTGACCTTATCTGCGAACACCCAAGAGCCACATCCAAAGGCCAGCATGTGACAAACACCGAGCATCTTCCGCGGAATTACAGGACAATGCGTGCTTGGAGTGGGCCATACTTTATCGAGAAGGCGATGGAGATTGGACCGAATACCGTGGCTCTTATAAAGACCGTCCTTTCAAGCAAGGTTCTTGAGGTGCAGACGTACCGCACCTGTGTAGGGATTCTCCAGTATAAGGACCGCTACAACGGTGCAGTCCTTGAAGAATGCTGCACGCGGGCTATGAAGGCAAACCGCCCTTATTATTCTTATATAAAGAATACAGTCGCCCATGTGGCAGAGGAACTCAAGGTGGAGCCTTGTAGTAAGGCGGAGATAAAGAACACAGAGCCTAAAAAAGGCGGCATCACAAGACCGGCCAAAGCATCGGATTTAAGCACGCTCCTTTCTAAAAGCAGGGATCTTCTTAAAAAAGGGGGTGATGAATAATGGTAAATGAAATTCAGTCTATGAATGCCATTATTGACGAACTCCGGGAGATCGGGCTCAAAAAAATGGCAGAAGAACTGGACACCCAGTATAATTCGCCGGATTTCATTAAGCTTGACCGTGTAGAACTTATCCGTAAGATTGTCGATTCGGAGTACATCTACAGGTCCAACAAACGGCTGGCTACGAGGCTGCAGCTCGGACACCTCAAAGGATGCCCCCAGGATCTTTCTAACTGTGTTGATACTGCTGAACGGACCTATGCACCGGAAGGTACAATAAAACACCTTTCGTCGCTGAAATTTATCGAGAACGGGATGAATGTCTGTATCCTGGGAGCCTCAAACAGCGGAAAGACATACCTGGCAAAAGCTATAGGCCTAAGCGCCTGCTCACACTACAGGGTTGAATACTTCTGTACGGAGGACTTGATGGATACCCTCATGCTCCTCAAAAAAACCGACAAGAAAAAGTTCGGAAGCCGGAAGAAACACCTGTGCAGCATAGAACTGCTCATTCTGGATGATTTTCTCCTCCATTCCTTTACCGAGGAGGATGAGATCAAAGCCATCCATGAGATATTAAACAAGAGGCAGGAAGCAACAAAAAGCACGATTATCTGCTCACAGAGACTACCTAACGACTGGAAGGCTCAGATACTGAATGATGAGATTGCAGCTGATGCGATAATGAAACGGGCTACAAAGCATTACACTGTGATGATAAATCTGAAGGAAGATAAGTAAACATATGCAATGGTCGGCCGATGGTCACCGCCGGTCGACCGTTCCATAACCGCACCGCGACCGCTGGACAGCGCACCACCGACCGCCGGAGGCCGCAAAACGCACATTCAGTATCTCATTCTGAATCTCTTCAACCTCGTCAAAATCGCCGGTTTCTACCCAGGTTTTTACCGCCTCAGGCATACCTCCGACAATATAGTACTCTTTAAGAAGCTTATTATACGGCGTTGAATACAGATCCGGGATTACCCTGTCAGCGGGCCAATTCTTGAATAGTTCGATAAGATCTTCCCGACCGTTCGCTATGACAAATTCTCTGAAACTCATTGGATATAACTGCATCCTGTTTACTTTTCCGACCGGGAATGAAATCTGTTCACGCTTCAGCGCGACTCCAAGAAGAGAAGCTGCGCATACTATATGCAGTTCTCTCATATTCTCACAAAAATATTTCAAAGAGGTAACAGCTCTCGGACACTCCTGGATCTCATCAAAAATAAGAAGCGTCTCGCCGGGTATTATTGAAGTCTTAAAGTAAGCAGAGAGCTCTGAAGTGATCCTATTTACATCAAAATCATAATCAAATATTGCCGAAAGGTTTTCTGTTCCCTCGAAATTCACATATACATAATTTTTGAAACTCTTATTTGCAAATTCCAATAAAGTATATGTCTTGCCGCACTGACGTACCCCTGTGACAAGCAGGGGTTTCCTTGAAGATTTGTTTTGCCATTTTATCAGATCATTAAGAATATCACGATGCATAGCGCCCTCTCGCAAAAAGTCCTATGACTTTTGCAAGAACGCATGACATGAGACATGACTTATTTTGCCGAACTCAGTTTTGCTTCAAGCTCTTTATAATGTTTATATCATAATACATATATATCGACCTCCATTCGCTCCTGCCTATGTGTGTTGGGATATAAGCAGGAATTTCAGAATTCAAGAATATAGACGCCTTAGCCTGATAGACAGGTATGATCACCTCTTATCCCTGTCCTTATTCATCAGGTATCTGAAGCCCTGTATGATCTCGTCATCGGTAAGCCTTCTTAGTTTGGGATTCTCCCTGTGAATCTCAATTGGCACAGGTCCCGGTGTGGTGAGACCTGTTTCCATTTTTTCTTTCCCGTTGTTCTTATTCTTATCAGCCATGTAATGTATCTCCATTCAAGACAGGGGGACGGTTCTTTTGTCTTGCTGTCTGATTACGAGAACGTTCAATCAAAGAGCTGTCCCCCCCTGATTGAACCTCCCCCATGATTGGCAAGACAAAAGAACCGTCCCCCTGTCTCCTCACTCATCCGTATACGAGAAGTAATAATACTTATGTCCGTTCGTGCCGAAAAACGGCGTTTCATCCATCCTGTGGACGCGCTCTGCCGTGCCGCTTGCATCGGATTCGTCCTCGAGATCGTAATCATAGTAGCCCACCGAGAAGATGGTGCCGTCGTACTCCTCGGGGCATACAACTGTGGTCGTCTCTACATGCTTTTTCCCGACCATCTCGTTGACGCAGGTTTTGTCGATATCTATGGACTCGCCGTTTGACATGAATGTCAGGTATTCATGACCTTCGACAGAGTGAGTCCTTGTGGTCATCTCAAGGCCCGTCTCGCCCATGGGCTCTCTGAATTCCGTGCCGGTATATCTGTCCAGAGGCGCCGAGAAGAAGGTGAAACCGTTGCTTCCGCTGGGTGAGGGATCGATCTCGAGTTTGATCACGATCTTCTTATAGCCTTCGTCACATCCGTCCGTTGTCTCTTTTATGCTGATCGTTGCAGGGAACTTCATCTCGCCTATGGTCTCTCTCTTTTTGGGAGGATGTACAGCTGTCGTAAAGCTGTCAAAATCGCTCTGCTTCGTGATCTCAAGGCCATTGGACGCAAGCCAGTCTTCGCTTGCCTTGTCCTGCTCCGCCCCGAACGCATCGCTCTTGGATGTCTGAGCATCCTCATCGCCTGAATCCTCAGCATCCTCCGAACTCTCCGCCTCATCCGAACCATCCGAACTCTTCGCATCGTCCGTATCTTCCGACTCGTCTTCGGTCGAGATCAGATCCTCCTGCTCCTTGATAGCCTTGCTGAAGGAATCCTCCAGAGAAGGCTCATCCTTTTTCTTGCCGCATCCTGCCAGTACCAGGATCACGATCAGTAATGTAAATAAAAACGTTCTCTTTTTCATTTTCTTGCTCCTTGTTATATTTCCCGCTTGCTCCGCAATATGAACACGTCGCTCCGAGATTATGTCAACCTATCATCCGCATCCCGTTGCTTCCCCGCGTAATACTCATTCACCAGTGGCCTGTAGCCCAGTGATCTTATAGTATCATATTTTACTCTGTAATTCCCGTTGTAGTGCCGGCCCTTGTACAGATACCGGATATATTTTATAAGATACCGGTCTATCTCTTTCAGACCGTCCGAGGTGGTGATCACCGGAAAGAACCACCTGGACCAGGAGAAGTCTCCCTTTTCTCTCACATCATAGAACTTGGAATTAAAGACTCTTATCATCACAAAAGCCGTCTGCTCAAATGTCGTACCTTTTTTAGCCCTCCATCGCATGAGTGCATGAGCCTTTCTTCTTATCTTGTCTTTTATCTTTCTCTTCGTATTTTCCGATAGATCAATTATCCCTTTGTCGTACTTGAATCCCAGGAATTCCCATGCCTCTCCGGGGCCGAACAGTGCCGACTTATCTTCGTTGATGCCAAGCCCCTCAGACCGGACGTATTCCCGAAGTTCCTCCTTCAATTCCTTTATCCGCTCCATATCATCAGCAAAGATCAGTATGTCATCGGCATAACGGAAATAAATTACTCCCTCCTCCGTAAAATGCCGGTCCATGTCGGTAAGATAAAGATTTGCAAGAAACGGCGAGATCGGAGTCCCCGCCATGGCACCGCGATTGCCATGGATGATCTCACCGCTGTCCGGATCGCGCGCGGCATCCGTACTCAAAAGCTTTATAAGCATACTCTGAAGCATCTCATCATCATCTATGAAGGACGCAACCCGTGCTGCAAGCCGCTCTCCCGGTATGGAATTAAAGTAATCATGGATATCGCTCTTAAGACAGTATTTTTTATCCAGATCTTTTATGGACAGCACTTCCTTAAGCGCAGTCTTTGCGTTTCTCCCGCTCCGGAAAGAAAAGCATGCTCCGGAAAATAAGTGATCATATCTGTGGAGAAGATATGCGATATGCTTCAGGATCCAGACTTCGTTTTCCGGAAATCTGTACACCACTCTTTTCTTTTTCGTGCCGCTCTTGCTGATATATGTGATGTCCGGAATGCCGAATTCATATGTTCCGGAAAGAAGTGCGCGTGCTATATCAAGATATGCTTTTTCATCGATGTAACGCCTGAGTCCGGCTGCTTCTTCCTCTGAGAAATGCCCCAGTTCGATCCTGTTTTCGTAAAATTCTTCCCAGGCTTTTTCGTCGCACAGCTTTTCAAGTACCGTATCCATGATCTTTCCGTCTCAAATAACAATCCTTAGATCAAAGAAGCTGTAAAACTTCCGTGTCATACAGCACCTTCATATAAAACAAATGGGACCAATCACTTGATCCCACAGTTCGAGAGAAAAGGTTTGAAACCATGTAATGGTTGACCGGACTGTACAGGCACCGGATGTCTGCAGATCTGTGTCTGGTGCCTGCTTCGACCACCGCAGACGTGCTTTTGGCACATTCTCTCGCACCCAATTATATTAAACCCATGACGAATTGTCTATATATTGCCCGGATTATGAAAACTCAATCTGGCGCACCATCGCGAACTTATGTTAACCCAGCCGATGTCCCCGATCACTTCTTGTCCAGCTTGTTCTGCATAGCCTTTATCGCCTTTGCAAGCTTCTCATGATCATATTCACCGTCCCCGAAGCTTATGACACTGCGCAGCGGCGAGAATCCGAGCATCTCCTGCTCCATCTTCTCGCTTATAGCCTCCGAAGACTTCGGTCTGTCTTTCTTTTCCTTATGCAGATACGAATTGACCACGGGACGGAGCTCGCCTGCTATCTCAGGTATCTTGAGCAGATCACCGAAACAGGTATTTTCCGTGATAGTCATGGGACGTCTTGAAGTCTCTTCTATGCTTATCTTCTTTGTGAATTTGATGTCGCGGCTTGATGATCCGGCCTCTATCGTGTACTCACCGGGAGCCACATACCAGTCATGTATGGAGGTATCCCAGTATGCGAATGCCCTGCTTGTAAGCTCGAATGTCACGGTCTTTGTCTCGCCTGCGCGAAGCGACACCTTATCAAAAGCCCTGAGCTCATGCACAGGCCTCGGCACTCCGTCACATGGCGGTGCGACATAGATCTGGACCACTTCTTTTCCGGCCATGCGTCCGATATTTGTCACATCCACTGATACCGTCAGCGGATCACGCGATTTTATTTTTCTCTTTGATACCTTCAGGTTCGAATACTTGAACGTCGTATATGAGAGCCCGTGCCCGAAGGGGAAGAGCACTTCCATCTTCTTCGTATCATAATATCTGTAGCCGACAAATACTCCCTCGGCATACTCCACCTTGTCTGCATGTCCGGGGAAGTTGAGGTAAGAAGGATTGTCCTCCAGCTTCAGAGGGAAGGTCTCGGGAAGCCTGCCGGAAGGATTGACCTTGCCGAAAAGCAGATTGTACGTGGCGGTTCCGACGTTCTGCCCGCCGAGATACATCTCGAATATCCCCTTCACATCCTTCACCCAGGGCATCTCCACGGGAGATCCGTTGTGGAGCACCACTATGACATTGGGCTGCACGTTTAATACTTCGGAAATAAGAACGTTCTGATTCTCCGGAAGGCGCATGTGCGATCTGTCATATCCCTCGGATTCAAAGTTCTCCGGAAGGCCTGCAAAGATCACGGCCACGTCGCTCTTCTTTGCGGCATTCACAGCCTTGGTGATGAGAGATCTGTCGACCTCTTCCTTATCAAGATCGTATCCGTCCGCATAATATATCTCATGGCCCTTGCCCTTTGCGGCTTCCATGAATGACGAGGTCTTGAAGGAAGTGATATGGGCGCTTCCCCCGCCCTGATACCTCGGAGTCTTTGCATATCTTCCTATAACGGCGATGGCGTCATTCTTATCGAGAGGAAGTATCCCGTCCTCATTCTTTAAGAGCACGGCACTCTCTTCTTCTATCTTTCCTGCAAGCTCATGGTCTGCTTCCTTGTCCCATTTGGCATCCTTCGAACGCTTGGAGGTATATCTGTCTATCCATCTGAGGATACGCTCCACAGCCCTGTCCAGCGTCTTCTCGGGAAGCGACCCGTTATTCACGGCCTCCACTATCAGCCTGTCATTAGTGCCGAAGCATCCGGGCATCTCAAGGTCGAGTCCTGCGGACAGTCCCTTGACCCTGTCATTCACTGCTCCCCAGTCGCTCACGACGATACCGTCAAATCCCCACTCATCGCGGAGTATGTCGGTAAGATAGGTTTTATTCTCGGATGCATGCAGACCGTTGATACGGTTGTAGGAACACATGACGGTCCAGGGCTTTGCATTCTTCACGGCGCCCTCGAAGGCTGCAAGATATATCTCGCGCATCGCTCTCTCGCTGACCTCGGCGCTTACGGTAAGCCTTCTGGTCTCCTGATTGTTCACCGCAAAATGCTTCAGCGATGTGCCGATGTTCCTGCTCTGTACGCCCTTGACCAGTGCTGTGCCCATCTCCGTTGCAAGCAGCGGATCTTCGGAGAAATATTCAAAATTCCTTCCGCATAACGGTGACCTTTTGATGTTCATGCCCGGTCCCAGCATAGTCGAGACATTTTCCGCCTGACATTCTGTTCCAAGCGCCTTGCCCATCTTTGTCAGCAGCGCCCTGTCAAAGGATGCTCCGGTCGCGCAGGCATTCGGAAAGCAGACCGCCTTGATGCTGTCAAAACTCCCGGCATGATCCTCTGCGGAAGGATTCTTTCTCAGACCGTTCGGTCCGTCACTTACCATGATCTCCGGTATCTTCTGGCTCTTCACGGCCTTCGTGTGCCAGAAATCCCTTCCCGAGCAAAGAGAAGCTTTTTCCTCAAGCGTCATTGCGCTGATCACCTTGTTGTAATCCATGGAATCCCCCCTGTTTTATTTGATATGAAGCACTTCCGATCTCGAAGCATAGACACGCGTATCACTCGGACGCATTTGCGCATCTTTCGCAATCCGTGAGTCGGAGCATGAGTGCATGCCTGGCGGGCGCATTTGCGCATCTCATGTAATCCGTGAGCCGGAGCATGAGCGCATGCCTGGCGGGCGCATTTGCGCATCTTTTCAGCGCTTAAGCCCGACGGCATGCATCTCATGCGACGGCGCTATTTGCGTGTAAGCCCGACGGCATGTATCTCATGCGACGACGCAACTGTGCAAAACCCGACGGCTGGTGTCCATGCTTCGGGATTAAGGTTACCAATAATAAAGAAATACCCTGGAAACTGCGTATATTACAATACGTTACAAGACGAGTATATCACAAAAGAAACGAAAAAAGTTAGACCTAATTTGCGTCAGATCAGGCCGTAATGTTCACACGCCTTCCATATGCCGTCCGCCTCAAGATCGTCCGTCACGTAGTCCGCCATCTCCTTGGCCCTGTCCGTGCCGTTCCCCATGACTATCGCATTCCCTGCGGTCTCGAGCATCCCCTTGTCATTGACGCTGTCCCCGAAAGCATAGGTATCGCCGATCGGCACGCCGAGTTTCTCGCAGAGGAAGGTGATCCCGGTCCCTTTATCGTGAGGCCTGGGCACCATCTCGCAGACTTCCGCTGTATGAAGTATGAAATCAAATCTGTCACTGAATTCTTTGATGCACCGCTCATTGTCTTCGGGCGTAAGACCCGTCATCTTGCAGGAAAGCTTCTGTATCTCCCACTTCCCCCACTCGGAAGTCAGGGGCTTAAGCCTCTCTCCCATCTCCCTGACGAGCTTCTCCCCGTACATGTCTCCCTCAAAATCCTCGTAGTCCATGTAGAGATATTCCGCGCCCTCAAGGATCGGCTTCCAGCCGTATCTCCTGACGCCGCCCGTGACTTCTTCCGCAAGTTCACGCGGCATCCTGGCATAGTAGATCCTCTCTCCGTTATACTCGATCATGGTCCCGCAGCCAGAGATTATCCCGTCAAATCCGACGCCCAGCAGATCCTTGTTATGTATATAGCCTCTCGTGCGTCCCGAATTGATAAAGGCAAGATTGCCTTTTTCTCTCGTCTTTCTTATTGCATCTCTTGTGCTCTCCGGGATCATGTTCTTCCAGTCCCATATGGTCCCGTCTATGTCGAAAAATAAAAGTTTCATATCACTCCCGTCAGATCATGCCTGATCCTGTTATCAATATTACGGCCGCGACCACACACGCCGCCGCGCACTCCGCTGTGCATAGAGCCCATCCGGCAGTATCTCCCGTGACACCGCCTATGGCTCTTTCGGAAATAAAAGCGCATATGACATACGTCACTGCCATCGCGACTATCATCGATACCGCTGCCACAGGCGCAAGATATACGGCTGCATACCCGGCTGATGCAAGCTCCAGGACGAGTATCACCGTCACAGCCTTCTTTTTTGCGCTTTTCTTTATCAGATACAGTGAGCCGTCCTGCTTTGCGCTCTTTCCGTAGAGCGCAAGAAACCCGCTCATTATCCTTGAAAAAACATATGAAAGGCAAAGGACGGACAGCATGCTTTTATCGCCGGATGCCTCCGCCTCATACAGTGCTCCGAAGTAAATAAGTACGAGCACCACTGTCTTGATCACCGCAAAGGCTCCTATATGCGGATCCTTTAATATCTCAAGCCTCTTCTCCTTCTCCCTGTACGAAGAGAGCGCATCAGACATATCCATGAAGCCGTCGAGATGTATCCCTCCGGTGATGATGAGCGGGATACATACTGCAACCGATGCGCATAATATATCAGATGCCCCAAGGCTCTTTAATGCAAGAAAGACAAGGTACTGTGCTGCTGCGATCACGATTCCCGCCACCGGGAAGAAAGCCATCACGTATCCTGCATCTTCCCCTGTAAGACCAGCAGGCACCGGTATCCTGGAATACATCGATATGGCATTGAAAAAAGATCTTACAAGCTTCACTCTGTCCCCTTTTTCCTAAACCTTTCCGGCCACCCTTTCCGACCAGTCTTTCCGACCAGTCTTTCCGGCCGGCCTCTTAGGCCAGCCTCTTCGGACAGCCGCATACCACCTCGTATACTGCATCTGCCCTGTCCGCCGTCTTCCTGTTTAGCATTGCAAGGAGTCTTATATACTCCATGGTCTGCTCTTCATATATGACTCCGTCCTGTGTCACATTCCCGGACACTATTATGAGTGCATCCGCGGACTCCTTTATCGCATCTATCCCCGACATGATCCTTCGGCATACATCCTCCGCAGGACATTTTTCTTTCCCGGAAAAGAGCTCATTCGCGGCAAGATTGGTAAGACACTCCAAAAGCACTGTCCCGCCTCTTATCTGCTCCGATACAGAGGCTATGTCCCTGTCGCGCTCTATCGTGATAAAAGCCGTCCCTTCCCGTCTTCTTACATGTCTTTCTATCCTCTCGTCACCGGATCCGCTGCCCCTTTGCATCGTCGCAAGATAGTACAGTTCTCCGCCGCGCTTAAGGGCCCGTGCTTCAGCATATTCTGATTTCCCCGAGGCAGCTCCGCCGTATACAAGTTCAAGCATCGCCCGATGCCTCTTCCCCTGCGGGACGTCTGTACTGCTCCACACTGATATCATCAAATGAAGCGCTGCCATTATATACCGCAAGCGCCATATCAAGGAGAGGCAGCAGCATCACGGCGCCGGTTCCCTCGCCAAGCTTCATACGCGCATTTATCGGAGGTATGAGAGAGAGCTCCTTAATGATATTCATCATCGCCCTCTCATCGCCCATATGCGAGGGCAGCATGAAGTCGCGCACATCAGGATCCATCCTGTATGCCAGAAGGGCCGCAGCGGCCGAGATAAGGCCGTCTATAACTACCGGTATCCCGCACTCCGCTCCGCCTGTAAAAACCCCCGCAAGAGCCGCTATGTCAAATCCTCCGACGCAGCATGCAGCATGCACGGGTGAAGCATGATACAGATCATATCTCTGGATCGCAGACTCTATGACGCCGGTCTTTATCTTAAGACCCTCATCATCAAGGCCCGCGCCCCTTCCGACTGCATCCCGGGCCTTAAGTCCCAAAAGAGAAGCAGCAAGTGCCGCCGATGTCGTGGTGTTGCCTATCCCCATCTCTCCGGTGCAGATGATCTTATAGCCTCTGCGGGAGAGCTCATGCGCAAGATCCGCTCCCGTGATAAAGCACTTTTCAAATTCCTCCTCAGTCAGAGCAGGAGCCAGAGCAAAGTCTGCAGTGCCGCGCCCCGCTGACCTGTTAAGGAGTCTGTAATGTCCCCGATCACCCGGTGTCAGCGTGTCGTATTCTTCAAGAGAAGATATATCCTTTATCCCCACATCCACAGGCAGCGTGTCTGCGCCGGCTCTTTCAGCCATCAGGCAGACGGATGATCTGCCCTCCGACATCGATGCAGCCACCTTTGCGGTGACATCATATGAAGACTGGGATACGCCTTCTTCCACCACACCGTTGTCTGCGCACATCATGACTGCGATGCGCTTTGATATATCCACATCAGCAGTCCCCTGCATGCCTGCGATCCTGCATATCATGTCCTCAAATATGCCGAGTCCGTCGAGAGGCTTGGCGACTCCGTCCAGCCTTCCCGCAGCCTCATTGTAAGCGCTCCTGTCAAACCTTCGGCATCCGTGCTCACGGAGTATCTCAGATATCATAAGCGATCTCCTCAGCTATCCCGCATGTGATCCGTATGACTCCTCCCGCCTTTTTCGCAAGATAACACATAAGCCGTCCCGCGGCTTCTCTGTATGCTTCTTCAAAAGGATCCGCGGGTACTATCCCGCAGCCCAGTTCATCGCATACAATGATGCAGTCCGGGTGAGCTGCCACATATTCTTTTATCACTGGATCAGGATCCGCTCCGGATGAGAGCGCCTTTTTGATATATGCTTCAAGATGATACAGGACCTGATGATCAGAAAAACCTGTCTTTAAGAGGGCTGTATCTCCCTCCTCCATATCGAGTATCTTTGAGGACGGAATTCCCAGCGTCTCCTTCACATACTCAAGTTTGCCGTTATATCTTCCTCCGGTTATGACCTTCATAGCCGGGTTATTTCAGGAAAGAATCCACGCCGTCCGCGATACCGCTTGCGATCTTCTGCTGGTACGCATCTGTCGCCATATTTGCATCTTCCGTGGGATTCGTCATGTAGCCCATCTCTATGATCGTGACAGGCACCTGACACCAGTTGATGCCGCTCATCGTATCTGTCTCCCACACCCTCTCCTTCTTGCAGCCTGTGGCAGATACCACGCCGTTGAGCACGGCTGTGGACAGCTCCTTGCTCTGGGATGCAAGCGACCCGTTGTATGGATTGGATGCAGTCTGGCATATCGTCATGGCTCCGTTGGCTGCCGAATTCGTGGAGCCGTTTGCATGTATCCTGATGAATGCGTTAGCCCCGGCCTCATTTGCGATCTGAGCTCTCTCTGCATTCGTGATGTTCACGTCATTCGTGGTCCTTATCATCTTCACCTGATAACCCCTGCTCTCAAGCTCCGCCTGAAGCTTAAGGGCGACCTGAAGAGTCAGCTGGTATTCGGCAAGACCGCTGACCACACCGCTGGTGCCGCCTGCGACCTTAGTCTTCATCTCGGTAGCTCCAGGACCTATGGGTTCTTTTCCCGTATTGGCCTTTGCCTGATGTCCGGCATCTATTACGACGAGCCTGCCCGACCCCGACTGCTTAACGGGAGTCTGCTCTGCTGTAGCCCCGGCTTCATCCTCTGTGCTCTCTGCATCTTCGGGATCGTCTGTATCCTCTCCGTCACTTTCCTCATCACCGGCGTTCTCATCATTTTCTTCGTCGCCGTTTTCTTCCGAATCTTCTTCGTTTTCCTGATCCCCTTCATCTGCGGCATCGGCATCGGGGTCGGCCGCAGTCTCCGAAAAAAGACTTCCGACAGCCGACGGATTGCCCTGTTCCGCTTCTGCTCCGGCGGTTATCGTCACCATGCCGAACTGAGATCCCTCCTCCGACATTACGGATCTGCCGGACACATCGGACTCTATGGAAAAGCTCTCCACAACTTCTGTTTCTTCTTCATCGGAAGCGCTCTCTCCGGCGCACCCGGGAAGAGTGACGGCAAGAGCCAGCACTATCATCGACAATATATATCTTCTCACCTTTGAATACAGCAAAATGGTGTCTCCCTTTTTCAGTACGGTATCACCCTTCGGGATGAAGCTTTCTCCGTCCCGGTCTATTCTAACAATATAACTCTGCCTCGACAAATCTATATCCCTGATCTTCATGTCATTCCATTCGCTCTTTTCCTTTAGCTCCATTATGCGGAGCGAAGGGAAAGAAGAACCCGGAACAGGAGTCATATCAGAGCCTGCCGCCACGACATCCCCGGGCATGAGGACCACATCAGGCTCCGGCAGTATCACCTTTTCCCCTCTGTGCACAGCGGCTATCATCATGTTGCCGGGGAGCAGTATATCACCTAGTTTCTTTCCTGACCAGTCATCCTCCTTAGAAATAAGGATCCTTATGCATCCCATGTCACGCTCGTCATACTGCTCGCTCGCTATCTTTTCTTCCCTGAATTCCTCAACGAAGCCTGCGGATATGATACCTGTAGGTATGGCCACGACTCCCACGCCCAAAAAAGCAATGATAGTACCCAGCACCTGTCCCAGAGGCGTTACGGGATAGATGTCGCCGTAGCCTACTGTAAGGAGAGTCGATACGGACCACCATATGCCCGAGAGGGCGTTTTTGAACACGTCGGGCTGCGCCTCATGCTCTACCTGATACATGCACAGACTTGCCGCTATCATGATCGTGATTATGATGAACATTGCAGAGACCAGCTGCTGCTTTTTCTCGTTAAGGACCTTTTTTATGATGCCGAGAGAATCGGAATAAGCGCCTATCCTGAAGAGTTTGAATATCCTCATGACCCTGAAGAGTCTGAATGCAGCGGCTCCGGCAGGAGTTACCGCCGGGATGAAAAAGGGCAGGAATGACAGCAGATCCACGATTCCTGCTGCGGATACGATGTATTTTAAGACTGCGTGAGGATAAGAGCGTCCCGGATACAGCCTGTCGGCTGTCCAGATACGCAGGACATAATCGATCGAAAAAAATACGACAGTGACCGCTTCGATGGTAAGAAGGGCGCTGCCGTAAGCAGCCCTGACATTATCAAATGTCAGGGCAAGACTTACTACAAGATTCAATACTATAAGAGTCAGATTGATGATATCGTAGGCGCGGCTTACCGTATCCTCGACAAAGCCGACCTCGACCATCCGGAATACCTTGTCTTTAATATCGAATATCCTCCCTGTGATACAGTATCACTTCGCGGCTTCTGCCTTTTCGGCTGCCTTGCCGCTCGGTCTTACAAGCGTGAAGCAGAGCACAAGAGCTATCACATACATGATCGCCGTGAAGATGAGCACGTTCTGGTATCCGACAGGATTGATCATGATGGGCTTGCCTGCAGCATCGGTACCGTGCTCTATGAACTCACCCGAGTGGTTCACTATATATGTGGCAACCTGATTACCCGTAAGTCCCGCAAATGCCCATGCGGAAAGGGTGATGCCGTGGATCGCGGATATGCTGCCCATACCGTAGTGATCGGACAGGAGCGTGGGGACGTTGGAGAATCCTCCGCCGTAGCCTGCATTTACGATGAAGATAAGAGCAAGCACAAGGAAGATCAGAAGACCGTTGCCTTCACCGTTCTTGATGCCGTTTGTGATCATCACGAGTCCGGTGAATGCTATGGACAGGATGAAGATCATCTTGTAGATCGTGTTCCTGTCCTTCATGGTGTCTGCCCATGCGGAGAATCCAAGTCTTCCGCCTGCATTGAAGATAGCTGATATCGTGGATATGAGGCCTGCCATTGCGGCAAGTCCGAGACATTTCACGATCATCTTTTCCTGGGATATGAGTGCGAGTCCGCAGGTGATATTGATGTAAAACATTACCCAGATTCCGATGTAGTTCGTGATGGGCTTTGTCTTTAACACATCCATGATCTTGGGCTTCTCGCTGTCGTTCTGAGGCTCATGCCAGTCAGCCGGCTTGGCAAGGAGCAGATGTCCTATGAACATCATTACAAAATACACGCCGGCAAGGATCATGAACATCAGATAGATGCCGCCTTCGCCAAGATTCTCAAGCATCGCCTGCATGATGGGGGATGCTATAGCCTTTGCAGCTCCGAAGCCTGCGACTGCAAGTCCTGTCGCAAGTCCCTTCCTGTCCTGGAACCAGAGCATCAGCGTCTTGACGGGAGACAGATAACCTGTTCCGAGTCCCACGCCCATTATGAAGCCGTAACTGATGTATATGCCGACAAGGGCCACCACGCTGTGCTGATGAGTTCCGCCGTACATGATGAAGACGCCTGTCAGCAGCATGCCTGCCGAGAAGCAGATCGTCGCTATCAGCGATGATTTGTGGATATCCTTCTCGACCACGTTGCCGAGGAAAGCAGCGGACATACCCAAAAAGAAGATCGCAAATGAAAATGCCCATTCGACCGCTCCCTTTTTGAAGCCGATATAATCCGCGATCTCCTGGCTGAATATTGACCAGCAGTAGACCGTACCTATGCTGCAGTGAAGGAGCAGCGCCGGTATGGCTGCGCGTACCCATTTATTGGCGCGCCATCCGCTCTGCTCTGTCTTGGTTGTTCCCATCGTTTTCCCTCCGAATCTTTATTCGATCATATATACCTTACGCAAATGCGTCACGCTGATGCGTATCGGCTCAACACCCGCTATGATACCGCATTTCGGGCGAATTATCAATCACGGTGCTTCACTTCAGGCTAAGGATTTCAGCTTTTCAAGCTGCTCATCCATAGTCCCGATAAGCGCCGCATAATCTGCAGCCTCATCTTTTGCCCTTAAGGCTTCCGTGATATCTGAAACAGGCTCCGCAAGGGGCGTGAGCGCGAGATTCGTGACGACTCCTTTTAATGCATGCGCCATTGAAAAAGCCTCGTCCTGATCTCCTGCTGCAAGGGCCTCCTTAAGCTTATCAAAATGCTCATCGTTAAGGACCTGCTTCACGAGCTTTATGTAGAATTCTTCATTGCCCAGACATCTTGCTACAGCCTCATCCGTATCGGCGCCGTATTCCCTGAGTGTCTCGATCGTGATCATCCCGTCCTCCTGTCAGATACTGCTTGAATATTTTACAAAATAATACAGGGCTTCCCGGATCTTTTCCCCGGAAGCCCCGTTGTAATCATTATATCGTCCGAGCCCTGAGATGGCACTTCCCACTGAAAGGCCGCCTGCTAAGCCGGATGCAGCTCAGTGCAGCTGGATATTCTGAAGAGCGCCGGCCTGAGCCTGACGGTCCTCTCTGTTCTTCTGTGCGAGCTGTTCCTGAGCCTTGGAGAGAAGCCTGTTCTTCCTGAGCTTCATTATCTCTGATGCCATGTCGGTATCCTTAACCCTTGAATTGGCCGCCGTGGTATTCTCCACCACATTAGCGAGATTCCTCGAAGTGGAGGACATCCTGTTGTACTGGGCTCCGAGATTGGACCTCTGATCCTGAAGTGACTTAATGGCATCGGATATGGGCTTCAGCGCTGCCCTCGAACCCTCGGGTGTCGAGAGATTGACCCCTGATATGCCGAGTGTCTTGGCATCCATGGACTGCATGCTGATAGCGATCCTGTTTGAGCCCTGATTGTCTGCGCCCGCCTGTATATCGGATGAGCCGTTATCCAGCACCTTCATCTCATTGAATGTGGTGCTTCCGCTGACTCTGTCTATATCGGAGAGCAGCTGTCCTGCCTCCGCATTGATGGCGCTCCTCTCGTCCTGGCTCAGAGTGCCGTTCGATCCCTGGATGGCAAGCTCATTGAGCCTCTGGAGCATTCCTCCGACCTCATCCATGGCTCCGTCTGCTATGTTCGTCATGGACATACCGTCGGAAGCATTGTCTATGGCTTTGTTAAGGCCCTGTATCTGCTTGAGCATCTTCTCGGAGATGGAGAGCCCTGCCGCATCATCCGCAGACCTGTTGATCTTATTGCCAGAAGAGAGTTTCTCCATGGACTTGGCCTGCGCTTTGTTCGTAGTCTGTAGCATCCTTGCATTGAACGCCGCATTCGCATCATTTCTTATGACCATAATCGACTCCTTTCATCTATGACCTGTATCACGGCTGTATCTTTATAACACCCTATACACATCAATAGTAACATATATCACAGGGTAAGAAAAGCACAATAATACGTACAATCAGTCCGTGGAAGCGGGCAGAAAACAATCACTCGCCATCTGTTTCTTCACCGCCGACCCTTACCGCAACGCTGGTCATAAGTGTCTGTCCCTCCGCATCATATGTGACATACGGCACGGCAAATTCCGAGACATCCACCGTATCATCTTCATTACCGCTGTGAAATACGGTGACGACTGTTTTCTTCTCCTCTGGATCTTCATCCCGATCCCGGTCTTCGCCCTCTTTCGAAGCCTCGTTTTCTATCTCGCAGACATCACCGTCGATATGGATCCTCGAGGTATCCGCGCTTATCTTCGATACGTCCGCCCCCTTATTCTCAAGAAGATGCAGTGTGGTACTGTCACTGAGTATCCCTGCGTCACCGATCTTTATATCAAATCCGTAATCGTCATCCTCAAGCAGCATGAGATATGTGTTCAGATCATTCTGCTCTGAGAGCCTCTCATCCTTCATCTGTCTGTATACATTGTAGTCCTCATCCCAGTACGCATATCTCTCATCGCCCCTGTGATCCGTAAGGTTATAGTTTTCCAGGAGATATTTCCCCATGTAGTCCGTCACCTTGAAGGCGCCGGAAGGATTGAGATGGGACGCCGGATCATAGCAGTCCGTGTCATAGTCCACAATATCAAGAGCAAGATAATCAAGATACTTTACATCATGGCTTTCTGCTATCTCATATACGGTATTGATATCCACCCATGTGCTCTCTCCGGTCACGGGATAGGGGATGTAAGTCAGCAGTACATCTATGCCGCGGCTTTTGCACTCCTCTATCATGGCTTCGAGATAGATCCTTCCCACTGTCATCTCTTCGAGCGTGGTACCGGGATTCTCTGCGGGATCCGAAGGCTCCGCTATCTGTATCCTGGACTCTGCTCCGTATTCTTTTGAGAATTCAGGCTCAAAATCTCTCTGTCCTATATCGCTCCATCTCGAATGATATACGGAATAGTCCCACAAAAGACCGAGACGGGTATGCTTTTCCTTCGATCCGTCAGCTCCGGTGGCGCCTGCGCTGTTGGCATAGCCCGGGTTGAAGAGCAGATCGTTCACTGCTTTCATCTTCGTGATGCTCAAAGGAAATGCGTCAAAGGAAAGATGTACATACTCAAAGTCATCAAAGACCTTCAGATTGCTGGCAAGTGAATAGCAGTCGATGACTACGACCTTCGGGTCGGAATAGTCCAGTGCATTCATCATGACCCAGTAGGACGTGGGTATCTGATTGGCATGCCCGCCCATATTGTAGGACGTGATACCGTAGTCCTTCCAGAGTTCCATGGGGAAGACTGAATTGAGCACATGGCTGGTGCCGAGAAAGAGCACGTCCATATCGGATGCATGCTCAAAGAACTTCCCGTATTTCTCCTCGCTCTCTTTTCTCTCAAGAAGTGAAGTGACAGAATAAAGCGCGGCGATGAGAACACAGACTGCCACTGCAGCCCCTGCAATCCTTATTATGATCCGCTTTACATCCTGTCTGTCCATCAAAGCTCCCTAGAACTGAAAATAAATAAAATTATTTGCATCATAACCCGGACCCCAGATGCCGAAGGTCAGGATGAAGACGACTCCGAATACCAGTACCAGCAGTCTGAATACATATCCCTGCTCTCCTATGATGGTCCTTATGCACACTCCCATCCTCTTCATTATGTCCGCAAATATCAGTACCGCGATGCACAGCAGCATGAAGCGGAATTCCGAAGGTCCGAGTCCGAGAGTATACAGTGATCCGTCAAAAAGGATCCACGGATTGTGCGCAGTGAAGACCGATGCTATGATCGCGCCCGCGGCCTTCATATCGTTTGCCCTAAAAAAGATATCGGAAAAAAGAGTGAGCAGAAATGTTGCCAGCACCTTGTACAGTTTGAAGGAAAGCGTCTCCGTCTTAACCCTGAGCACTGAGGCCGTCTTTGTCCTCAGGGGCTTAAGCCTCTCGCCTATGACCTGATACAGCCCGTTGATGCCGCCCCAGGCCACATAGTGCATGCCCGCGCCGTGCCATAGACCGCTCACGAGAAAGACTATCATGATATTGATATCCTTGCGGAGCCTTCCCTTCCTGCTGCCTCCAAGGGGTATATACACATAATCCCGGAACCATGTGGTAAGCGATATATGCCATCTCCTCCAGAGCTCGGATATGCTCATCGAAGTATAAGGTGCGTTGAAGTTTTCCATGAGGTCTATGCCGAGTATCTTAGCAGCACCTATCGCTATCGTGGAGTAGCCTGCAAAGTCACAGTATACCTGGAAAGCAAAGAGCACCGTCCCCACGATGAGATACCATCCGGGATATATCTCATAGCCGTCATATATCGCATCGACAACGACAGCTACCCTGTCAGCCAGCACGATCTTGAGGAAATAACCCCACAGCATCTGATACAGTCCGTCACGCGCCCTCGCATAGTCAAAGCGTGTCGGCACTGCAAGCTGCTTTAAGAGATTCTTCGATCTCTCTATGGGACCCGCGACCAGCTGCGGGAAGAAGGATACGTAGAGCGCATATCTTAGGAAATTCTTTTCCGCATATATCTCGCCTCTGTACACATCCATCGTGTAGCTCAATGCCTGGAAGGTATAGAACGAGATACCGACGGGAAGCAGTATATCAAACCGCGGGATGTTCAGCGCTATCCCCGCGCTTCCGAATACGAGAGCCAGAAGGTCGCATGCAAAGTCAAGATATTTGAATATAAAAAGTATGCCTAGATTCAGGATGAAGCTTATGGCTACTATGATCTTCTTCCGTCTTATGACCAGCCTCTCGTCAGCGCCGGACTCTTCGCCGCGCGCAGCAACGGATGCCATCGCGACTCCGCTCAGATAGGTCACAAAAGTCGAGAAAAACAAAAGTATCGCATACTTCGCATTCCATCCCATGTAGAAATAGTACGAAGCCACAAGCAGCCAGATATACTTTATCTTCTTCGGGATGATGAAGTATATCAGAACTACTACAGGGAAAAATATTAGAAAGTCTATAGAATTAAAAAGCATTTTTCCTGATCACTCTTCCTGATCCGTCTTTTTATTTATCGTATCACTGTATGTATTTACCGGAAGATCAAAATTGATGGCCTGCTCCTCAAGTATGTCGATGAGCTCATCCACGTTGTCCTCCGTGACATACATGCCGAAGCCCTGGGACAGGAGCTTGTCGTCGGTCTCGCCATGGTAGATCGCATCGATCATCATATCCCCCACAGCCGGGCAGTAATGAGAGGTCTCATAATACAGCGAATAATCAAGCGTCACTCCGTTAAAGCCCGAGAAGTTCCAGTAGGGCGTGACCTCGGCGAGCTTCTTCAAAAAAACAAGATAGCCGTTGTCTATGTCCTTTGCATATGTGAGGGCATGCACGGGATTCGTGAAGAATCTCAGATTGATATCGTATTCATCACAAAGCTCCACTATCTTCCTGATATCTTCAAAGGACTCTTCCCTCGGATAATAATAATCCGACCACCAGGCCTTCGCTCCCTCGTCTTCATAGACAGGAGGTATGTCCAGATTCTCGGTACCGGTCTCAAGAAGTCTCGTCTGGTATCCGGGATCGTTGTCATTGTTCATATGCTCCTTAAGGACCGACAGAGACTGCGACAGGGTTATGAGATCAAAGTATCTCAGATAGAAGTCCGTCTTGTCCGAGAGTGTCCCTCTCCAAGGGAAAGGTATGCGGTACAGCTGATTCACATGATCTGAAGGATCCACAAAATACGAGATATCGTCAAGGCCTATCAGCACATTCTTCGGAACGATGCCTCTGTCTATCATGTCGAGGAGATTCTCGTAATGCTCGGCGGGCGTCCCCTCCGAGTACATCATGTCGTAATATACACCGTCATCAAGCTTCTGCACATCGATAAAGCCCACTCTCGACGATCCGAAAAGAAAAGAATCGTATTTCCCGGGGTGGGTAAGGACATTATTCATCTTCAGATAGTTCTTGTTCGGCTCCACCCCGTTGTTTCTGGGAGCGGATACATGGAACACGTTAAAAGGGTCCACGATGACCGCGAACGGAACAAAGATGATGCCGAGTATCAGCGCAAAAGCTATGCATTTTACTACGAACTTTTTGATTTTTTCTCTCCTTTTCCCTATCTGAATGTTTTACTTTATCTTGATAAAGCCCTTCGCAGACCTTCGCGCTTCGCGCTCCCGGTCTGCTACATTTTTTATGTTTTACTTTATCTTGATAAAGCCCTTCGCAGACCTTCGCGCTTCGCGCTTTCGGGCTGCTACATTTTTTATGTTTTCCTTTATCTTGATAAAGCCCTTCGCAGTCCTTCGCGCTTCGCGCTTTCGGCCTGCTACATAAATTCGGAATCCGCCCTATCGGGCTACTTCCTCATTTATGTTAGCGTCGCTTATATCCACGTATACGGTCAAGCAAGCATGACCGTATACGTGTCTATAGCGACAGGGCTTTATCACTAAAACTGAAAATATATAAATTCCTGCTGTACGCCCCCGTTCAGTGTCATCACGATGACAAAGACGGTGAGCCCCGTGTAGACTATCCATCTTACGGCAGCCGGCAGCCTGCCGAAAATATCATACAGGTCATGCTTAAGAGCGACAAAGTCCACTATCATGAGCACAGCGATAAGGACCAGAAGCCATGTAAGCTTCAGTCCGTCGAGCCTCATGTTGTTGAGCATCATGATATAGGATCCGGCGATATGCCCGAGACCCCTTGGCATGTGCAGCGCGATATAGATCGCATCGGCTGTGTTGTTCGCCCTGAAAAAACTCCACGCAAATGAAACCATTCCGAATGTAAGTATCCCGTGCCCTATGTTCCAGGCCCGGCTTCTTTTGATATCCCGCTCCTTTTTGTCCCTGTTTTCCTTTTTTGAAAGGTGCCTGTGGCAGAGATCCTCTGCTATCTGGTATATCCCGTGCAGTCCGCCCCACATTACAAAGGACCAGTCAGCCCCGTGCCAGAGTCCCGAGAGCAGCATCGTCAGCATGATGTTGAGATCATGGCGCGCTTCGGACACGCGGCTTCCTCCGAGAGGGATATATACATAGTCCCGGAACCATGATGACAGGGATATATGCCATCTGGACCAGAATTCCTTATCGCTTCTCGAATAATAAGGGCTTTTGAAATTATCCCGTACCTTTATGCCCAGAAGCTTTGCAGTACCCGTCGCTATATCCGAGTATCCGGAAAAGTCGCAGTATATCTGGAAGGTATAAAACACCGTGGCGGTGATGAGCGTCAGCCCGAAAAAAGATCTTGCGTCGTCAAAGACCGGATCTACATAACGCGCCAGCGTGTCAGCCACGATGAGTTTTTTGAAAAAGCCCCAGAGCATCTGTCTGAGTCCCTTTACGGCCTCATCATAGTCGAATTCCGGCGGCTCGTTGATAAGGGGCAGTATGTCTTCAGCCCTGTTGATGGGTCCCGAGAGGACCGTCGGGAAGAACGCGACAAAGCCCATATATTTCAGGAAATTCTTTTCGGCGCTTATCTTTCCCCTGTACACATCGGTCACATAGCCTATGGCCGCAAAGCTGTAAAAGGAGATGCCGAGCGGCAGCGCAATCTTAAGGACAGAGGGAGTAAAGCCTATCGAGAGCAGGCTGCATATGTCTCCCAGTGTTCCGAGCGCGAGATTGGCATATTTGAAAAAGCCGAGAAGGCCCAGCACGATCACGACCGATACGACAAGGGCAGTCTTCGTCTTCTTTCTTTCCGTAAGGATCGCGGCATAATAAGTGACGAGAGCGATCGACGTGAGCAGTATGATGTATGCCGGACCGCCGTACATATAAAAGACAATGTCCGCCACAAGAAGTACCAGGTAGCGGAATCTAGCGGGAATTGCCCAATATATGATAAATAAGACCGGCAGGAAAAACGCAAATGTTACTGAGGTAAAAAGCATCAGTCAGTGTATCCCTTTATTTCCTATTGACATAGTATAGATTAAAATGTATAATCACGTTCAGTATAGCACAAAGGAGGAGACATGAAAATCTCGACAAAGGGAACCTACGCACTTCAGGTAATGCTCGATCTGGCTCTTCATAATACCGGCGAGAACATTAATGTGAGAAAGATAGCCGAGCGTCAGGAGATATCAGAGAAATATCTGGAACAGATCATAGCCATATTGAACAAGGCAGGATTCGTGAAGTCCATCCGCGGTGCTCAGGGCGGATACAGGCTTGCCAAAGATCCTTCAAAATACACGGTTGGAGATATCTTAAGAGTCACCGAAGGACCTCTCGAGCCGGTGCCGGTGACGGTTTCTTCGCTGTCCGTATGGAAAAAGCTGAGCGATGCGATAAATGATGTGGTGGACAGTGTCACACTGCAGGATCTTGCAGATGAAGAAATGGCGATGCTCGGAGGAGATTACAGTATCTGATCCTCCGTTACGTGATCAGAGCCGGGCGCGGATATCTTCGTGCCCTCCACGTCTTGAGATGAGAGATAGCCGGCAAGTCCCGTGACCGTCCCGGCAAGGATCGCGAAGTCCGAGATATTGCCGTAATACGCCCTTTTCGGGCGTTTCTTTTTACCGCTTCCAAGAGTCCCCATGGGAATATAATCGACCACATATCCGCGGATCAGCCTGTCCGCGGTATTTGATATCGCGCCCCCGAGTATCAGCGCCATGGGAAGCTTCAGCTTTTCAGGCGCCGCAAGAAGCGCCACAGCCATGACGGCCGTGAGAGCGCCGCTCACACAGGCTACGACCTTGGGATCCTTATCCAGAAGATTCCCCGCAAAGCCGTAGTTCTTTACGGGAGGCTCGTCAAAATAGCCCTTCACCGCGCTGTCCGCAAGCGCCACCGTTCCTGCTATGAGCAGTGCATTTTTATTCTTCATTACGGCTCCTACCTTATGAGATAGGTCCGGGCGTTGTCTATGCCCGGCACGACGAACTCACGCATCTTGATGATGGGACTTCCCTTTCCGTCCACGTAGTCCTTCGTGATAACCACTTCGCCTATATTGTCATCCTTCGGAACCTCGTACATTATATCGAGCATGTACTCCTCTATAACGGCGCGAAGTCCTCTGGCTCCGGTCTCCTTCTCGAGAGCCTTCTTTGCTATCTCTAAGAGAGCATCATCCTCAAATGTAAGCTTGACCTCATCCATCTCGAGCAGCGCCGTATACTGCCGGATTATGGCATTCTTCGGCTCCTTCAGTATCTTTACGAGGGCCTCTTCAGTGAGTCCTTCAAGAGTGCATATGATGGGCATGCGGCCTACGAATTCGGGGATCATTCCGAACTTCTTTATATCCTCTACGGTGACCTTTGACAGGATGCTCTTTTCCTTGTCCCACTTGTCCTTCAGCTCGGCGTCAAAGCCTATGGATGTCTCCTTGCGAAGTCTCTGCTTTATCACATCATCCAGATCCGGGAATGCGCCGCCGCAGATGAAGAGTATGTTCTTGGTATTGACCTTGGCCATGGGCACCATGGCATTCTTGCTGCCGGCGCCTACAGGCACTTCCACCTCGGAGCCTTCAAGGAGCTTCAGCATGCCCTGCTGCACGCTCTCACCTGACACGTCCCTTGTGGTCGCATTCTTCTTCCTGGCAAGCTTGTCTATCTCGTCTATGAAGATGATGCCGCATTCGGCCTTTTCCACATCATTGTCCGCTGCCGCAAGGAGTTTGGATACCACGGACTCTATATCGTCTCCGATATAGCCGGCCTCTGTGAGTGATGTCGCATCAGCTATGGCAAGAGGCACATTCAAAAGCCTTGCAAGCGTCTGTACGAGATAAGTCTTGCCGCAGCCTGTGGGACCTATCATAAGAATATTTGATTTGCCTATCTCGGTCTCATTGGTCTCTGTAAGATCTGCATGTACTCTTTTGTAATGATTATATACTGCGACCGATATTACCTTCTTTGCCTCATCCTGCCCGATGACGTATTCATCCAGCATCTCCTTGAGCTTATGAGGTCTCGGGATATTGCCGAGGTCAAACTGCTTCTTCAAAGCCTCGGGATCCGACTTAACCTGCTTCTGCCTCGGTCCGAATCCAAGATCGCTCCAGTTCATGAACTGGATATTGGGAATTGCAAAAGGCCCTACATGAGGATTGCCGTCCTGCTTCTTGCCGTCTTCATCGCTCTTTTCCTCATCCGGCTTCACTTCCTCGCCGGTGCGTTCATCCACAGTGGATCCGTCGGGCATTGCAGAACCGATCTTTTCCGGAGACGAAGGAGCCGGGACATTTTCTTTTGTGACTGTGAACTGCACACCCGGAACGGATGCGCCGAACATATCTCCCATGCCCATGCTGCTCATCGAATCCAGAGATCTTCTCATGCAGTCGGAGCACATATTGATCCCGCCGGGGAGATGAAACATATCCCCGGCTATGCTGCTGCCCCGTCTGCACATCGAGCAGAATTCCTCGGGCTTTTTTGTATTGTCGTTATTGTTGTCCATGTTTTCCCTTTCTCCCCCGGAATGACCGCAAGCCCATCATTCCGTAACTCTCATCTATATCTTGTCAGCGGGCGTTGTCGGACGGTCTCTTGTCCAGCGTTACGGATATCGTCTCTTCCTTATATCCCTTGTCCGACTGGACCTTTACTGTAAGGTCGACTGTCTCGCCTGCTTCATAATACAGCATCAGATCCTTCAGATCTTCCATGGAACTTACGGACTGTCCGTCAAATTCCGTGATCACATCTCCTCTTGTAAGACCGGCATTGTCGGCTGCGGATCCGGGCTCCACCTGAGCTACATATATCCCCTCAGGTATGTCATAATTCGATGCCACATCCTCTGTCACATCCACGCCGCCTATTCCGAGATATGACTGCTTGTCTTTGGATGCCTTGGTCTTGGTCTCCTTGGTCATCAGCTCATCGATCAGCGGCTCGACCGTGGAGATGGGGATCGCATAACCCATTCCCTCGACTATGGTTCCGTTTGAAAGCACCTGTCCGGCCTTGGCCTCGTTGATGCCTATGAGCTCTCCGTCCATATTGAGAAGAGCGCCGCCGGAGTTGCCGGGATTGATGGCCGCATCAGTCTGTATGAGCTCATGGGATCCTGTATCAAATTCGGCCTCTCTTCCGAGAGCGCTGATTATACCTGTAGTAGTGGACTGTCCATAGCCCATCGCATTACCTATCGCTATGACCTGCTGTCCGACTACAAGTTTGTCGGAATCACCCAGTCTTGCCACTTTTATCGCATCGAGCGTGTCATCATCGAGATCACTCTTCGCTACTGCTATGACAGCTATATCCGCAGCTTCGTCCTCGCCCTTTAAGTTGGCCTCTGCAGTGCTCTCATCTACGAACTGTACGGAAAGAGTAGATGCATCATCGATCACGTGCTGGTTTGTGACTATAAGGTATTCATCATCATTTTCTCCTACGATGATGCCCGAGCCTGCCGATTCGCCGGTCTGCTCTATGGGCTGTCCCCACCAGGTCTGGCCTTTTACCATGACCTCATTGGTGATAGCCACTACCGAAGGCATCACATCATCTACGACATCTGATACACTGCGGCTTCCGTCCGAACTGCTGACCACGGTCTCCCTGACCTCTTCCTTCTCGGAAGAGCTCTTGTCTGCAGTCGTCTTCTTTGCTTTATTGATCTCATCGACTACGTCACCGGCGCCGGATATCGTCTCTACTGCGTCATCGAGTCCTGCTATCTTATATACTCCGTAGAAGGCTCCTGCTGCCGATCCTCCGAGGAGCACGCCTACCACTATGGCTGCCACGGCCTTCTTCCAGAACCCGCCCTTCTTCTTCGGGGGCATGCCGGGATTGGGATTCATGTTGTGTCCGGGATTGTAGTTGGGCATCCTGTAATTGGCGTCCTGATAGGATGTATAATGAGGTCTGCTCTGGGGATTCCTGTATGTTCCGGGCTGGGGTCCCATTCCGGGATTCGGTTCGGGATTGGGATTCCTTCCTGCGGTCGGATTCGGATTCTCGTATCTGTTGGCCGATCCCGTTCCCGAGGATCCTACGTTCACATAGCCTGTACTGCTGGTGTTTTTTTCTTCCTCTTTACGTTCATCATAGATCATTGCTTATTCCTCCTTAATCACCCGGTCAGTTGCTTTTTTATCAGGCAATGCCTGCGTCATTTCTCGTATGTGTTTATTTATACTCCGCAACTGTGACCTAATTGTGAAGAAAGATGAATCAAATTGTGTTTTTCCTCCCGTAGATCGCGGTAAGCTTCAGGAGCCGCTTTTTCAGGGCAGGCCTGAAGGCGCCTTCCTTCATCCTCCATTCCCAGTTACCGCCGAGAGTAGAGGGATAATTCATCCTTGCGGGATTCCCCAGAGAGAGGATATCCTGCATCGGTATGACAGCGGTATCCGATACCGAGGACAGCGCGCTCCTTATGAAATACCAGGGGATATCGCTCTTCTTTACATCCTTCGGTATGGAAAGATAATCGGATGCAAACTGTCTCTCCTTTGATCCAAGCCCCGAATACCATGAAAGAGTCGTATCGTTATCGTGTGTCCCCGTATACACTATCGTGTTTTTTTCATAGAAATAAGGAAGATAGACCGAGGGCTCTTTTGGATTGAAGGCAAACTGCAGCACCTTCATCCCTGGGTATCCGGTACGCCTGACAAGACGGACCACGGAATCTGTAAGAAGTCCCAGATCCTCTGCTATCATCTGCTTTTCGCCGAGACGCTCCTTCATCACTCTGAAAAGATCATATCCGGGTCCCTTGACCCATTTTCCGCCCTTTGCGTTTTCCGCAGGATACGGAATGCGGTAGAAGGCATCGAATGCCCTGAAATGATCGATACGCACCACGTCATACAGCCTGAAGCACCTCTCAAGACGCTTCATCCACCATGCATATCCGCTCTTCTTATGCACATCCCATCTGTAGAGCGGATTGCCCCACAGCTGACCGTCGGCAGAAAAAGCGTCCGGAGGACAGCCGGCCACAGCGACGGGACGAAGGTCACTGTCAAACTCAAAAAGTTCCGGTGACGCCCAGGCATCTGCGGAATCAAAAGCCACATATATGGGTATGTCGCCCAGTATCTCTATCCCTTTTTTATTTGCGTATTTTTTTAGTTCCTTCCACTCGAGAGAGAATTCATATTGGAGGAACTCATAGAATCCCATGCTGTCACTATACTTTTCTTCGGCCTCTTTGATCGCTTTCTTTTCACGGAAGCGAAGGGGTTTCTCCCATTCGGCCCAGCTCTTTCCGCCGTGTGCATCCTTCAGTGACATGAAGAGAGCATAATCCTTAAGCCAGAATGAGTTGCTCTTCACGAAACGCTGAAAGCCTTTGTCATTCTGTATGCCGGATCTTTTATATGCTTTTTTCAGGAGTTTGAATCTGGAATTATATATCTTCGCGTAATCAACGCATGACGGATCGCTTCCCCAGTCATAGCTTTTGCATTCGCGTGCAGTGAGCCACTTTTTGGATATGAGGCGCTCAGGATCTATGTAATAGGGGTTGCCTGCAAAGGTGGAAAAAGACTGATAGGGAGAATCTCCGTAGCTTGTAGGTCCGAGGGGAAGGATCTGCCAGAGGCTCTGTCCGGCCTCTTTCAGATCATCCACGAATCTGTATGCCTCTTCGGAGAAGCATCCTATACCATACTTTCCGGGCAGCGACGACACTGCCATAAGGATGCCGCTCCGTCTCATGTCATGCAAGTCCTTTCTCTTTGACGATCTTGACTATACGGCTCGTTCCGAGTCTTGAGGCTCCGAGCTCCACGAACTTCTCTGCATCCTCAATACTGGATATCCCGCCGGATGCCTTGATCTTAACGTTATCTCCCACATGCTCTGCGAAAAGCCTGATATCGTCGAATGTCGCTCCGCCCGTGGAAAAGCCGGTCGAGGTCTTGATATAATCAGCGCCCGACTTCGTGACGATGTCGCACATCCTGATCTTCTCGTCATCCGTGAGAAGGCAGGTCTCTATTATGACCTTGAGTATCTTTCCCTTTGATGCTTCCCTGATCGCGCGTATCTCATCCAGGACATAGTCGTCGTTACCGGCCTTGAGCTCGCCGATATTGATCACCATATCGACCTCATCAGCTCCGTTTGCGATGGCATCCTTTGTCTCAAATACCTTGCTCTCGGTAGTATGACTTCCGTTAGGGAATCCTATGACCGTGCAGAGCTTCACATCATCACGGGTATATTCTTTTGCTCTTTTTATAAAGCAGGGCGGTATGCACACCGATGCGGTATGATATCTCTTCGCGTCATCCAGTATGACCTTTATGTCTTCCCATGTGCTCTCCTGCTTTAAGAGCGTATGATCGCATTTTGCGAGGATCTCATTGATATCCATTATCTGTACTCCCCTTTCTCCGGGATAAAAGTCTTATCATTCCCCCTTAAGGTCCATGAGCATTATCATCTCGACCTTATCCTTCTTGATACCTACAGCGACATCTTTGGCGATGTTTCCGACTATGGACTTTTCAAAGATATCTGCTTCCTCTTCTTCGATCGGCTGCCCTGCCTCTTCAAGAGAATTCTTGAACTGTCCGAGAGACCATGCCGTGGAGTATCCGTTGTAGAGGCTTCCTGCCATGGAAGGATCATAAAAGCCCATCCCGTACTGCTGCTCGAGCTGCATCACGTTATCCGCGTTCAGAACGCTGTTCTCAAAGACGTCCCTGATCTTTCCCATGAGTCCCTTCGCCGCGGTATTCTTACCGGTGGAAGAGACAGAGAGCAGATCTTTCTTAGCATCCAGGTCTATATCCGAAAGCTTGGCTGTAAGATGGACACTGGCTTCGCTGCCGGTCTTTTCTATCCATAAAAGCGCTGTGTAACTGCCTGCCATGAGTTTCAGCATGCCCAGAGTCTCCTCCGCGAGCAGCCTCAGATGCAGTCCGTCCTTTCTGGCAAGCCCAAGACGCTTGATGTCTTCATCGATCTTGGACATAGTGTCATTCAGCACAATATTGTCGCTGTTTACCAGCATCTTCTCATTTTCCATAGCTTCCTCCATGCGGGGTCTTTGCCCCATGATCTGTTCATGTTTCAGAAAATACGTGTTCTATGATTATATCACAGAAGCATAGTGCTTCAAAACAAAGCTGACCTCATCTGCCTCCGAAGAGAGTCCCTATGATGCCCCTTCCTATGCTCGCGCCCATATTGCCGCCAAGGGTCTTGCCGAACTTGCCGAAAGAGGATCCCACTGACTTTCCGACTTCGCGTCCGACCGTGCCTGCGACAGAATTCCCGACAGACTTTGCCGCGCTCTTCATGGCCCGGCCGCCCTTCTCCTTTGCCCTTTGCTCTTCACGCTCCGCCTTTTGCAATGCGCGCTGCTCTTCCTTCTCAGCAGCCTGCTGCGCCTTGAGCGCTTCCTTCTGCTCTGCCTCCGCGATCCTTGCGGCTTCCTTTGCCTCCTCTTCTTCCACGCCCTTCCTCTTGAGGAATTCATAAGCAGAATCAGGATCATAGCTTTGGGCATATTTGCTGTAAAGAAGAGAACTCTTTATCTCCGAATCCCTTACCGACTCGGTTATCTCACCCATCTGGCTCTGCGGCGGAAGGATGGCAACCTTCTGCGCAAGTGACGGCACTCCGTCGGGAGCGAGGAATGAGACCACGGCTTCTCCCGTGCCAAGCGACATCAGCGTCTCATACGTGTTGAATTCCGGATTCTCCCTGAGTCCCTCGGCCGCTGCCCTGACCTTCTTCTGCTCGGCAGGAGTATAGGCATGGAGTGCATGCTCGATCTTATTGCCGAGCTGGTTCATCACGCCGTCCGGTATATCCGAAGGATTCTGTGTCGCAAAGTACACTCCGACACCCTTTGAGCGGATCAGTTTGACAACCTGCTCTATCTTGGTAAGGAGATCCTTTGATGCTCCGTTGAAGAGCAGATGTGCCTCGTCAAAGAAGAATACGAACTTCGGCTTAGCCTGATCACCTACCTCGGGCAGAGTCTCAAAAAGTTCGGACAGAAGATACATCATGAACATTGAATACAGAGTCGGATCATTGATAAGGGATGATGAATCAAGGATATTGATCACTCCCCTGCCCTCAGGTCCGGTCGAGAAGAAATCTCTGATATTGATGGCTGTCTCTCCGAAAAACTGCTCTGCGCCCTTCATCTCAAGTGCCACGACCTCGCGCACGATGGCGGCTATCGAGACGGGAGCGATCTTGCCGTAATCATCTTCGAATTTCTTATTATTATCGGACACATAATTCAGCATAGCCTTAAGGTCTTTTGTATCGACGAGCAGCAGTCCCTGATCATCGGCGATCTTATATACGATGTTAAGGAGCGCTGTCTGCAGATCATTGAGTCCCAGCACCGTAGCCAGAAGATCCGGTCCCATCTCGGATATCGTAGTGCGAAGCGGTATGCCCTTCTTTCCGTATATATCCCAGAAGACCGACGGATATCCGTGAAAGTCAAAGCCCGCTTCAGTCAGCGAAAACCTTTCTATCCTCTCCTTCATGTCATCCGTCTCCTGCCCCGGCATGCACATGCCCGCAAGATCACCCTTGACATCCGCAAGGAACACCGGCACTCCCATATCGGAAAACGACTCCGCGAGGACCTTTAATGTGATCGTCTTGCCGGATCCCGTGGCCCCTGCTATAAGTCCGTGCCTGCAGCACATCGACGGCTCGATATATACATTCTCGCCGTTCTCCTTCATTCCTATACGGATCCTGTCATCTGCGTACATACTGATACCCCCTGTCTTATACCTTGTTTCGATTCTATAAAAAATGTGGATTATGTTTACGCGGTCCCCTCAGATATATGATATCACCTCGCGCTCGGATGTTTCTAAACTCGCCTGCAGTCTTATAGACAAGATTTCGCTCCGCACTGTTCCGTGCTAAAAAGCAGCACGGCCAGCGCAGTTGCGAAATCTATAAGACTTTGTCTCGTTAAGAAACACCGGCTTATTGCTCGGTCGACATCATATATCCTGCGGGTCCCGCCTGTACTGTATCGACAAGACTTAAATGCTCCTGCTGTCCATTTTATAAAGCACTGAAAGCAACCGAAGTCACGCAACAATGCTGGACGGGCTGATGGATAAATGTTTGTTTAGGGAGCATTAGGCATGAATCACTTAGTGAAGCGGAGACTGATAATTTTCGCGAGACGCATGGCTGCGCTCAATGACTTCACTGATCATTGTGTATGGCGCGCAGAACAGGTGCGAGCGAAAATTTGTCATCAGGCGAACGCTGAACTTAGTGAGTTCATAGCGCGGAAAAACAAACATTTATCCGAAGACCGTAAATAACGTAAATAATCATGATTAATTTAAAGCATTATCATTATAAGAATTATGCGTAGAAAAGTCCACACACTTCCCCGAATGAGGTATAATATCCCCATGGCTTTTGTTCACCTTCACACCCACACGGAGTACAGCCTCCTCGACGGGTCAAACAAGATAAAAGAATACGTCTCGAGAGTAAAGGACCTTGGCATGACTGCCGCCGCGATCACCGATCACGGCGTTATGTACGGTGTCATCAATTTCTATAAAGAGTGCCTTGCCCAGGGGATCAAGCCGGTGATCGGCTGCGAAGTCTATGTAGCGCCGGGATCCCGCTTCGATAAGGAAGCGTCCCACGGAGACGACAGATACTACCATCTTATCCTCCTTGCCGAAAACGACACCGGCTATCACAACCTCATGAAGCTCGTATCCACAGGCTTCACCGAAGGCTATTACTACAAGCCCCGCGTCGACAAGGAGACTCTGCGCAGATACCACGAAGGTCTCATCTGTACATCGGCCTGTCTTGCCGGAGAGGTTGCGCGTCTCCTTGACATGAGGCAGTTCGAAAAAGCCGAGCAGGCAGCGCTCGAATATCAGGACATCTTCGGAAAAGGCAATTATTTTCTCGAGCTTCAGGACCACATGGACGGTGCGCAGACCCTGGTGAATCAGGGCCTTATCAAGCTGTCGCAGAAGCTGGACATCCCTCTTATCGCCACAAATGACTGTCACTACACGTATCCCGATGATGCAAAGGCACATGATATCCTGCTCTGCATCCAGACCGGCAAGAAGCTCGATGACGAAGACCGCATGCGCTATGAAGGCGGACAGTACTATGTGAAGAGCGAGGAAGAGATGGCTTCCCTCTTTTCTCATGTTCCGGAGGCACTTGAAAACACCGCAAGGATAGCAGACAGATGTAATGTAGAGATAGAGTTTCATAACCTCAAGCTTCCGCACTACGATATTCCCATGGAATTTGATTCCTCCTGGGATTATCTGTGTCATCTCGCATACGATGGCTTTGAGAGGAAATATCCGTCCGATGACGGCACATTGAAGGAGCGTCTGGATTACGAACTCTCCGTTATAAAAAAGATGGGCTACGTCGATTATTTCCTCATCGTGTGGGACTACATCAACTATGCCAAATCCCACGGCATTCCGGTCGGTCCCGGCCGTGGCTCCGCTGCGGGAGCGATACTCTCCTACTGCCTTGATATCACGACTCTTGAGCCTTCGAGATACAGCCTTCTCTTTGAAAGATTCCTCAACCCGGAGAGAGTATCCATGCCAGATATAGACGTGGACTTCGAACCCGAGGGCAGACAGCAGGTCATCGACTATGTCATAGCAAAATACGGCCGCTCCAGATGCGTGCAGATCATATCCTTCGGAACACTGCAGGCAAAGGGCGTGATAAGAGACGTGGTTCGCGTCATGGATCTCCCCTATTCAAGAGGTGACCAGCTTGCGCGGATGATACCTTCCGATCTCGGTATCACACTTAATAAGGCGCTCGAGCAGAATAAAGAATTCGGAGCGCTCTATGAAGCAGATCCCGAAGTAAAAGAGATCATCGACATGTGTCTGAAGCTTGAAGGACTCCCCCGTCATACTACGATCCATGCCGCAGGTATCCTTATCACCCCCGAGGACGTGGACAATTATGTCCCGATGTCGAGGCAGGGCGGAGGAGAGATCACCACGCAGTTTGAAAAAGACACACTGGAAGAGCTCGGTCTTCTGAAGATGGACTTCCTGGGACTCCGCACTCTGACTGTCATCAGTGATGCCGCAAGATCTGCGATGGAGCGCCATCCCGGTCTTGTCATCGATATGGACAGCATCGATCTGAACGACAGAAAGGTTCTTGATTACATCGGCACCGGACAGACTGCGGGGATATTCCAAATAGAGTCCGAGGGCATGCAGTCCTTTATGAAGAGGCTCCTCCCGAAGTCACTGGAGGACGTGATAGCAGGCATAGCTCTCTACAGACCCGGCCCCATGGATTTTATCCCGCGCTATATCTCGGGCAAGAGCGATCCGAACAGTATCGCATACGAGACTGAGACGCTGGTTCCCATTCTCGAAGCGACCTACGGCTGTATCGTATATCAGGAACAGGTCATGCAGATCTTCCAGTCGCTTGCAGGATATTCCCTTGGCCAGGCCGATAATATCCGCCGCGCCATGAGCAAGAAAAAGCAGTACGTCATCGATGAAAACAGACAGTCTTTCGTGTACGGCGATCCCGAACAGAACATACTCGGCTGTGTGAATAACGGCATCGACGAGGGCGCGGCAAACAGGATCTACGATTCCATGAACGACTTCGCAAAATATGCCTTCAATAAAAGCCATTCTGCAAGCTATGCCGTAGTCACCATGCAGACGGCCTGGCTGAAATACTACTATCCCGTCGAATTCATGGCAGCGCTCCTGACAAGCGTCATGGATAATCCGGGCAAGGTATCTCTGTATATCTTCTCCTGCAGGGAGATGAAGATAGCGATCCTCCCGCCGGATATCAACGAAGGCTTTGCAGGTTTCACCGCATCGGGCGACCACAGCATAAGATACGGCATGGCCTCGATAAAGGGCATAGGCCGTCCCGTCATAGCCGCACTTGTCGCAGAGAGGGAAAGAGGTGGCCCCTTCCGCGACCTTAAGGATTTTGTAGACAGGACAGTCGGACGCGAGATCAACAGGCGCGCGGTCGAAAACCTTATAAAAGCAGGCGCGCTCGACTCTCTTCCCGGCAACAGGAAGCAGAAGCTCATAGCAGCTCCGGCCCTCATCGACCAGTCAGTAAGCGAAAAAAAGACCGGCATACCGGGACAGCTCTCTCTGTTTGACATGATGGGAGATGATGAGTCCGTTTCCCGCTTTACTCTTCCGGAGACTGAAGAGTATCCCGAAGAGGTGCGTCTTGCTTTCGAAAAAGAAGTGCTCGGAATATACATCTCGGGACATCCGTTGGAATCATATCAGAAGCTCATGAAAAAACATATTACAAAAAGTTCTCTGGATTTCATACCCGATGAGGATACACACTCGGTAAAGGTAAGGGACGGCGCTACCGAGACCATAGGAGGTCTCATCTCGGACATCTCGATCCGCCAGACAAAAAAGGGCGACTCCTTCGCCACTATAACGCTCGAGGATCTTATGGGATCCGTACGCGTATTTGTCTGGCCAGATTCGTACAGGACATACAGGGATCTGCTGGAGCCTGATCAGAAAGTCTTCATCACAGGCCGCGTGCGCACGGAAGATGAAGACGCGGCGACCCTTGCGGCCAACAGCATCACTCTCTTTGATGATATGCCCTCGGAGATCTATGTAAGCTTTGAAGATATGGATGATTATGAAAACAGCAACAAGACGCTTATGACCGTACTGAACTCGCTTGAAGAAGGGCGGGATTCCGTCATAGTGTATCTTAAGAATTCAAAAAAGCGGAAAAAGCTCACGGTAAAAGTAGATGCATCCGCTGCGCTTCCTTTGCTTAAGGAGACCTTCACTCCCGAAAGAGTCGCGCTTATCCGCGCATAATAAAATCCCCGCACATAGTGCGGGGATTTTTACAATTTATCAGAGATACTTCTTCAGTACATCCGCCTTATCGACCTTCTCCCAGGGAAGATCCAGATCATCTCTTCCGAAATGTCCGTATGCGGAAGTCTGCTTGTAGATGGGACGGCGAAGATCCAGCATCTTGATGATGCCGGCAGGCCTTAAGTCAAAGTTCTCCCTGACTATCTCCACAAGCTTCTCATCGGATATCTTACCGGTGCCGAAGGTATCTACCATGACGGAAGTCGGCTCAGCGACTCCGATGGCATATGACAGCTGGATCTCGCATTTTTCAGCGATGCCCGATGCCACGATATTCTTTGCGACATACCTTGCGGCATAAGCAGCCGAACGGTCGACCTTTGTGCAGTCCTTTCCGGAGAATGCACCGCCGCCGTGACGCGCATATCCGCCGTAGGTATCGACTATGATCTTCCTTCCGGTAAGACCTGCATCACCGTGAGGTCCGCCTATGACGAAACGTCCCGTGGGATTGATGAAATATTTTGTATTGTCATCCAGGAGATCCTTCGGCAGTATGGGATCAAAGACGTACTTCTTTATATCCTCATGTATCTGCTCCTGAGTCACGTCATCATCATGCTGTGTGGAAAGCACTACAGCCTCAAGGCGCACGGGCTTGCCGTCTTCACCGTACTCTACTGACACCTGAGTCTTGCCGTCGGGACGGAGGTACTTCAGGGTGCCGTCCTTCCTCACCTTGGTCAGCTGTCTGCAGAGCTTGTGAGCAAGAGAGATAGGATAAGGCATGAGCTCCTCGGTCTCATTTGTAGCATACCCGAACATCATGCCCTGGTCTCCGGCTCCTGTGTCGAGGTCGTCCTCGTAGCTTCCCTTTCTTGCTTCCAGAGCCTTGTCCACACCCATGGCGATATCCGAGGACTGCTCATCGATAGCTACGAGCACGGCGCATGTGTTGCCGTCAAATCCGTACTCCGACTTTGTGTATCCGATCTCGTTGATCGTGTCTCTTGCTATCTTCTGGATGTCGATAAATGCGTCGGTGGTGATCTCACCCGTCACCAGTACGAAGCCTGTGCAGCATGCCGTCTCGCAGGCGACACGGCTCATGGGGTCAGCTTCCATGCAGGCATCGAGGATCGCATCGGATATCGCATCGCAGACCTTATCGGGATGTCCTTCGGTAACTGACTCTGATGTGAATAGTCTTTTTTCCATTTTGTCCCTTCCTTTCTTTAAAACTAAAACGTCCGCCAGAGGCGGACCCGATCAGTATAATCAAATCCTCTCATTGTTCGATCACTCGCTCAAGGTTGGCACCTTCCATCCAAAACCAAATCCGACGTCAGGGGTTGCCGTGGCTTCACAGATCCTTTGCATCTCCACCACTCTTAATAAGAAGAACGTAATGTATGAAGTTTTGATCAACTGCAGTAACAGTAGAATCATATACCATATATAGTGTTATTGCAAGCCGTTTTTTTCCACAGAGTCAGTCAAGTAAACGTTGGCAATTCATTCAGCAATTCAAATTTCTGCCTTTGAAAAGGAAACCTTCCCTCCGCTTCGCTACGGGAAGCTCTTTCATGTAAATCGATAGCCGATGGATATCGGTGATAATCCTTGCTCTGCTTGATTAAGTTGTATCTGGTGGAGTCAGTCTGTCAACCCTGCGCTTCGCGCACCGCTTTGCGCATAGCGCATAGCGGCTGCGGGGTTGACAGGCTGACTCCGCCAGATAGTATATCAACTAAGCAGAGCAAGGATCATAAGGCGTTTTTAGCGCCTTTTATTCAAGGGCGGAGGCGCAGGCTTCCTTTTTATCTGTAGATCAGTTCTGATGCTACTC
>JHYK01000026.1 GCA_000621405.1 Lachnospiraceae bacterium AC3007 | reverse complement strand
TGGATTCGGGATAGCTGGCCGGAACCGGACCTGGTGCAGAAGTGGCGATAGGAACTATGTCCGGGATGATCGAATCGACATAAGCTTCCTTGGCCTTATGCTTCCAGTAGTTGTAGGCATGGATAGAGATTTCGTGATCTGAACAAAACTGTTTGACAGTGAGTCCGCTCTTTGCCTGCTCCTGAAACAGGGCGGTCCACTTGGATAGGTTGGCCTGGCGAAGTTTTTGTCTGGCATTCATGAGATAGTCCTCCTTTTATAGCGCGAATCGCGCGAATCGCGCAATTCAAAAGCGAGTATTTGGGGATATTATCTCACTGAAGTATAATTGGCATAAGGTACTGATGATAGAGGATTAACGACAAGATGGTCAGGGACGATCTGTTCATAATTTGGTAACTTTGACAGTGAAACAGTTCAAAAAACAATAATGGAGATGAGCGATGGAAAAACTTGCAATAAATGGTGGAAAACCGGTAAGGGAGAAAAAAATATATTATGGAAGACAGACTATCGAAGATGATGATATAGCGGTTGTAGTGGAAGCGCTCAAAGGGGATTTAATTACGTGCGGACCTCAAATTGAACGATTTGAAGAAGCGCTATGCCAGTATACCGGAGCGAAGTATGCAGTGATTGTTTCTAGCGGAACAGCTGCGTTGCATTGTGCGTGTTATGCGGCTGGAATACAGGCAGGTGATGAAGTAATAACTACTCCGATTACCTTTGCTGCCAGTGCGAATTGTGCAAGGTACCTTGGTGCTGATGTAGTGTTTGCAGATGTCAGATACGATACAATGAATATAGATCCGGATTGCATTGAGAAGAAGATCACTGAACGGACAAAGGCAGTTATCGCTGTTGATTATACTGGACAAACTGTTGAAATTGATAGAATAAGGGAAATATGTGATAGGCATAACCTAGTATTCATTGAGGATGCTGCCCATGCTATAGGAGCAAGCTATAATGGAAAGAAGATAGGATCCCTTGCGGATCTATCAACTTTTAGCTTTCATCCTGTAAAGAATATAACAGGTGGTGAAGGTGGGGCAATCCTGACAAATGATGAGGATTTATATAAGAAAGCAAGACTTTTCCGGACACATTCTATAACACATGAAAGAGTGGATAAATCAGCTAAAGGAAGTTGGTATTACGATCAAATTGATCTAGGTTTCAATTACCGTCTTACGGATTTTCAGGCTGCGCTTTTATTAAATCAGTTATCGAAACTTGATAGGTTTGTTGCGCGAAGAAAAGAAATAGCAGCTATATATGATGAAGCATTTAAGGATGTGCCGGAAATAATACAACACACAAATATACCAGAATCAGATAGCTGTTACCATCTATATGTGTTAAGACTTAATCTAGAACAACTAGCATGTGACAGAAAGGTTTTTTTTGATGCATTAAGTGCAGAAAATGTTCAACCACAGATTCATTATATTCCTGTATATTGGCTTGATTATTACCGGCGACAGGGATATCAACAAGGACTCTGTCCTGTTGCGGAGAAGGTATATTCAGAAATAATGAGTATTCCTATTTTTCCACTAATGACTAATGAGGATGTAGAGGATGTAATTTATGCAGTAAATAAGATAGCAACATATTATTCGAACAAATATGACAGAGATAGAATTTAGGAACGATCTTCCCAAGTCAGGTCTTTGCTATCATCCATATGTTTTAGATTGATATATAATCTCGTATGTAACGGGAATTTATTTTGATACAATAAGCGATGAAAAATTCAGCCCCACATTCACTGTATACTGATTCATTAACTGAAGTATCTAAAAATCTATAATTTATACAGAGTTCTAGCCTTTTTCAGAAGAGAATTATTTTAGAAAGAATAAGTATTCTGTTATGCCCTTAGATGACAGAAAAGATATGAATGATCTTATTATTTCAGTAAGGAAAAATATGGAAGCGTTTTCCACGATGAATACTTCGTCATGATTTATTTTCGAACCGATGTTAACTCTAAAATTGCAACAGGTCATGCAATGAGGTGCATGTCTATTGCTAATGAAATAATCAGACTGGGTGGGAATATTTGCTTCCTTGTTTCTGATTCTGAAAGTGAAAAGTTTTTTGAGAGCGCCCAAATGCCTGTAGAAGTTCTAGGCACCCGATGGGATAACCTATCGGATGATATTGGAGTAATCGAGACGTATCTTGACGATAAAGTAACTGCTATAGTAGTTGATTCATACTTTGTTTCTCAAGAATACATTGAAATGTTACGAAAGCATCTCAGAGTTGTCTATATAGATGATTTCATAGACCAGTTTCTGATGTGTGATATTTTGGTAAATTACAGTATTTATGCGGAAGATATACCATACAGAGAAAAAGGACTAATGCAAAAATGCCTATTGGGATTAGAGTATGTCCCATTACGATCAGATTTTATGGGGGTCCCAATTAAGCGTATTGCAGATATCATAACTGACGTTTTGGTGATTACAGGAGGTGCAGATAAAGACCATTTTATGCTAAATTTAATCAAGGCAATAGGAAAGAACAACACATCCTTTGAAGGTATTAAGTTTAACTTTATATGTGGGAGATATAATAATGATATTAGCGAAATGAAAAGAATCATTGAGAAAACTCAACTTACTAATATTATGGTTCGCAGCCAAATAGAAAATGTAAGTGAATTCATGAAGAGGACGGATGTTGCTATATCCGCAGGAGGGGTTACCCTGTATGAATTGGCAGCGTGTGGGGTTCCAACACTGACAGTGGCATTTGCGGACAACCAATTGTGGAATGTAAAGAAGTTTAATGATTGTAAGTTAATGGAGAATATTGGGGATATTAGGGATAACGGTTTTTCATACAAAAGAGTGTTGGAGAGATTAAGCAACCTAATTAATGATAAAGAAAGAAGAAGGAGAGAGTCGGTACAGTTGCAAATGAGTGTGGATGGTTACGGAGCACAACGAATAGCGAAACAGATTATTAGTCTAGCGTAGATGATGGAGTGTATGTATTGGAAAGACAACCTTGATGTAGTTGGAGTAGGTAATAGGAGACAGGAAATATGAGTCGAGAAGAAATAATGATGAAATTAAATAGAATATTCATAGAAGTATTCGATGATGAAGGTATTATACTTAATGAGACGATGACACCTAATGATTTGAATGAATGGGATAGTCAGATGCAGATTATTCTAATTGGAGAAATTGAATATGAATTCGACATTAGATTTACATCTATGGATATACCTAATCTTCATTCTGTCAAAGATTTTGTTGATAGTGTTGAAGGACTACTAGAAAAATGAAATTGCATCATATTGGATGGTTTGTATCGGATATTCACAAAGGAGTCGAAGCTTTTAAAGCATTAGGTTTTAGGAGAGAAGGAGATATAGTCATAGATACATACCGGAAGATAGAGATTTGTTTTGTTTATTCAAAAGATGGTGGGTTAGTCGAGTTGGTTCATCCATATGACAAATCGTCAGTTGCTTATGGATTGTTTAGGAAATATGGTGGTGGAGTATATCATTGTTGCTATGAAGTACAAGATATACAAAAATCAATAATAGAACTAAGGAAAGAGCATTATGTTATATGCGAAGAACCTCATTCCGCAATTGCAATTGACGGGAAAATGGTTGCTTTTTTGATAAATAGTAAAGTTGGAATGATAGAATTATTAGAAACTGGTGAAGAGGGATGATTGAAATCCGTGAAATAATAGAATACTTAGAGTATTTGGGGATAAAATACGAGTATGTGGGAGATCGTGGAGCCGAGATCGTAGGAGCGTGCTCTATAGATAATCCTCGTGAAAAGAATATAACGTGGGTTAGATATATTGAGGATTTGAACATAGATGAACTTGGTAAAGTGAGGGGATTAATCCTTTTCGCTGAATTATCAGAAGAATTTAACAGTAGCGTCAATATCATGTACGTAGACAATGTTCATGATACTTTCTTTATGATCGTAGATTATTTTTTCAAGGAGAATAACTACAATATAAAGTATAAGTGCATAGAAAAAACAGCAGTAGTGGAAACTAGAAGGATAGGAGAAAATGCTTACATAGGGCATCATACATTTATAGGTGAGAATGTTGAAATCGGTGAAAATGCCAGAATATTTCACAATGTAACTATACAAGGGAGAGTTAAGATAGGAAATAATGTAACTATTGAATCCGGTACGAGTATTGGAATAGAGGGGTTTGGACATTATTTGGATTTAAATGGTACCAGACAGCGTGCTCCTCACATAGCAGGAGTGTCAATAGGAGATAATGTAAGAATAGGAAGCAATACGGTAATAGCAAGGGGGTGTCTTGAAGATACGATAATAGAAAATAATGTTGTCATAGACAATATGTGTTATATTTCCCACAACGACATTATAAAGACTGGAGCGGCAATCGTAGCCGGAACGACGATAGGGGGCAGCACAATAATAGGAGAGAATGTCTGGTGCGGCCTTGGAAGTTCAATAGCTGATCAAATCACTATAGGGCGGGACACTTATATCGGAATGGGATCTACTATAATAAAAGAGGTGCCAGAAAAAAAGGTTATGGCCGGGAATGCAGCAAGGATAATTAGGGATAATGAGGAAACTGTAAAAATACATAGAAGAAAAGGGCGTGGCATTGAAAATGAATGACAACCATACAACTATAGTTGCAGAAATGTCAGCTAATCACATGCAGGACATTAGTATTGCAAAGAGGATTATTGAGAAGGCTAAGGAAATAGGATGCGATGCTATAAAACTACAGACAGGTTCTGCTGATCGCATCACGATAGACTGCGATAAAGAGTGCTTCTGGATTAATTCAGGGACTCAATGGGATGGTCAGACACTGTACAAGCTTTATAAAACTACCTTTTTTCCTCTTGAATGGCACAAAGAGCTTTTTGATTATGCAAAATCCATAGGAATATGTATTTTTTCTACCCCGATAGATGAAACAGGGGTGGATTTGCTTGAGGAAGTCAATAATCCGGTTTACAAGATAGGTTCATTTGAAATAACAGACATACCACTAATAAAGTATGCTGCTTCAAAGATGAAGCCAATGGTGATAGCAACCGGTATAGCCACTGAGGAAGAAATAGAGGATGCGTTATCTGCATGCAGAGAAGTCGGAAACAATGATATTACCATACTTAAGTGTACTTCTGAGTATCCAGCCAAAATAGAAAATCTTAATCTGTCGACTATTTTCGACATAAAGAATAAATACAATGTTAAGGTTGGCTTTTCGGATCATACCACGGGATCTTTTGCTGCTATCATAGCGGCTTCCATGGGAGCCACTATGATTGAAAAACACTTTACGCTTGACAGGAAAATGGGAGGACCGGATGCATCTTTCTCAATTGAACCAGAAGAATTCAGGGAACTAATATCCAAAATCAGGGATGTGGAGAGAGCAAAAGGCAAGGTATCTTATGAACTGGATGAGAGAATAAAACGTCAGCGGAAGTTTGCAAGATCTTTATTTGTTGTTTCAGATGTCAAAAAGGGCGACGTTATCTCAAAAAATAATGTTCGTAGTATTCGTCCGTCTATTGGGATGAAGCCTAAGTTTTATGAGGATGTTCTAGGCAGAAAATTTAACCAGAAGGTTGAAAGAGGAACGCCGTTGTCGGAGGATTTGTTCAATTGAAAGAAGTATTGGTATTTGCGGCTCACCCGGATGATGAACTCCTGGGATTGGGAGGCACTATCAAAAAACTAACTAATAATGGCGTTGTAGCGCATGCTGTTATTTTAGCTGAAGGATTATCTTCTCGTGGTGAGACCAGAGGAACAACCAATAGTGATGAACTGCTGGAGCTTCAAACAGATGCAAAAGCCGCCTCTAAAGAAGTGGGTTATGTGGGCATTGACTTTTGTGGCTTTCCGGACAACCGCATGGATGAGATGGATTTGCTGGATATTATTAAGACAATCAGCCGATATCTGGAGATATATAATCCGGATACTGTGTTTACACATCATCATGGGGATCTAAATATTGATCACAGACTGACGAATGAGGCGGTTATTACAGCATGCAGACCTGTAGGCTTGTACGGAGTAAAAGAAATATATACCTTCGAGACCCCCAGTAGTACAGAGTGGGATTATAACTATAGAGAGCCATTCAAGCCCAATGTATATTTTGATGTGTCTGAGACTATTGAGGCTAAGATCAAAGGTATGGCCTGCTATCGAAGTGAAAGCCGGCAGTTTCCTCATCCGAGGAGCGCGGAGGCGCTGAAAGCACTAAGTGCATTTAGAGGGAGTAATGTTGGTGTTGAGTATGCGGAGGCTTTTGAATTGCTGAGAAGCGTGAAGTAAGATAGGAAGATGATTCCGTGTAGCAATATGACGATAGAAAAATGAGAGATCTTGTTTTAAGGAAAGCAGTATATGCAGATATCGACTTGCTCTATTTATGGGCAAATGATAAGGATGTCAGATATAACTCGTTTTCACCCGGAACGATATCCGAAGAAGAACATAAGGCATGGTTTGAACGAGTCATGAATGATCCTAACGAAATCCAATACATTATGATCAAGGATTCGTTGCCGATAGGCCAGATAAGATTGACAGTTCATGGTCAATCTGCAGAGATAGATTACAGCATAAGTAATAAGTATAGGAATAAAGGATATGGAAAAGAAATGTTGCGTCTCGTAAAAGACAAGATTATGGGAGATCGACCGGATATTAAAAAACTGACTGCTAAGGTTAAGCCGGACAATGAGAGTTCATACGCATGTTTTTTATCTGGTAATTTTGTGGAAAAATATAGATGTTTTGAATATATGTTGGTAGCTAATGAGGGGGGAGAAGCTGAAAAGAGACAGGAAACATTGTAACACCTCTAGCGTTGGTGGCAGCAAGAAGGTTCTATTGCTTATCAATTATACAAATGCTTAGGATTTCTTTATTTGACTTGGAAACCGAGCGGATATTTTCCATTATTGTGGGAGATTATAAATAGCTAAACTAATAATTATAAATTCTGAATTGGCTATAAGTTATAATTATAACCATATAATCAAAAAAGAGTGTATTGAATATATGCAGGATAAAATGATAGATAGGCATATTTCATATTTGCCATAGAATAGAGGTTTTTTCCCTAATAATGGTTTATTTATTCAAAGATAACAGGGATAAAATTGAATCAGAGGTGTATTAAAAAGAGCCAAAAGACAGGCGGGAAATGGCACTAAACATACAATTAAGGAATTAGACGAATTAATGAAACTGACAGAACCTAAATGGGGCGAAAACATATTTGATTTTATAAGAAGATATTGAATCATATTAAGTAGAAATATGGGAGAAGTACGAAATGACTCTGGCAGTGATTACAGCTCGGGGCGGTAGCAAGCGTATACCTGACAAGAATATTAAAGCTTTCTGTGGTAAGCCTATTATTTCGTATAGTATAGAAGCAGCTATCAAGTCTAAGGTGTTCGACATAGTGATGGTTTCAACTGACTCCGAAAGGATCGCTGATATAGCCGCCAGTTATGGAGCGGAGGTTCCGTTTTTGCGAAGTGCGCAGACATCAAACGATCATGCGTCAACTGTAGATGTTATAGAAGAGGTGTTGCAACAGTACCGGAAAATAGGGATGAATCCGGAAAGAACATGTTGCATATATCCCACGGCACCATTCATTACGGCGGAAAGATTAATAGAAGCACACAAAATGTTGCTAAATGATGAGATTAATGCGGTAGTTCCTATTGTTCGATTTTCTTTCCCACCTCAAAGATGCTTTGTTGTCAATGAAAGAGGACGTATAGGATATAAGTGGCGGGAGAATGAGCGTGTACGGTCTCAGGACTTAGAGCCGATGTATCACGATGCAGGTCAGTTTTATTTTATTAAAACAAGAATACTATTGAAGGATCATACTTTAATACCTCAAAACACTCTGCCCATTATTATGAATGAAATGGAAGTGCAGGATATAGACAACCCGGAAGATTGGGCGATTGCGGAATTGAAATATACGCAAGCGCATCCGTATAAGGAGTAAATCAGAAATGAAAAGGATGATTAATATAGGAACATGGGCAGCCGCATTTGATTCGGATGGAATTCTGTGGCTTTCTGATTTTAAATTCGGTGGTTTATATAAATACGATTTATATAATAAAGAACTTTCATTTGTTCATTCATTTATGGGAACAAATGGAAATTGTGAAGCGATGCACTATGATATGAAAATACATGATAATACTATTTACCTGCTCCCGCTTAGAGACAAGTATGTTCGAATATATGACATATCAGAAGAACAAGAAAAGATAATTTCTTTCCCATTAGATATTAGTGCTCCAATAGAGTTTTGTTCTTTAGAAGTTGACCGAGGTTTTATCATTTATTCTAACGATATTGAAAAAATCTTTATTTTTGATGTTTATAAGAAAGAAGTGTATTTAGACGATAATCTTACTCAAATTATAATGAGAATCAAAAAACAATTTTGTGATAAATGTATTATAAAAGCTAATGCAAATCATTTTTTCTTTCTTGTCAATGGATATCAAGTTATACGTTGCTTGGATATAACTAATATGGATACATATGACATCAATTGCGAGCATTTTTTAGGAGAAGTCAACAACATTCAATTTAACAATGGAACTTATTGGATTCAGATGAAGAATTCTTCCGCAATTTACACAATGAATGAATACAATAATATAGAGATGTATCTTCCTGAAAGCGAAAAGTTCCTAAATGCTGGAGGGAACATACCATATTCCAGTATATATTTTTGGAATGATTATATATTACTTCTGAATTATTACTTGGCTGATCTGACTTACATGAAAAAAGAGGATGGAAAGATCAAAGTCCTAGCAAGAAATGATGAAGACTTCCGTGTTCCTTTTTTTTGTGGTGGTGGGTGTTTCCATAAAGCGATTGAAAAAGACGGTCACTTGTTTGTTGTCCCGCAAATGGCAGATGTTATTTTAGAATATGATGAGAATCTAAAAATCGTTAATAGTTATTCAACAAAAACATGTATTTCAGAGGAAATCAACCCCGGGTTATTGGATGTTTTTTTTAAGAATAGAATCTATATAGAGGATGAGAATATATTTTGCTTGCAGAATTATTTGTATCAGGTTTAGTAAATTGTTTTTGAAAGTGTGAAAGATGTTTCCTTATACAACAAGTAGATACAGATTTTATAAAGAGAATAAAACAATATGGAATGATGAGAGCATCAGTGCCTATAGGAAGGGTGCATCTTCAGTATTTGCAGTTCATGCTCTTTCATGGCATTTTGAATATAGCGTCCTAGTCGACTTAGCAGCACGAGGATTAGGGAAGAAATATGGATTACCTGTAATAGCGTTGTCATATGGACTTAAAGAAGACGCTTTTATTGAAGGTGATGAATCATTCGGAATTACTGGTATATACGAGGACATTAATAATTATATAGAAGCAGTTAAACAAAAAATAGATGATAGGTCAATACTAGATTCATACCACGACAGAAACAAGATATTGAATATGGTCTATAAAAACGTAAAATGTGGAAACGCTGTATGGGATGCGATGAGTATATACTCAATAGAGTGGCTTAATGTATCTCAGAGTGATTATTTGAATATTGTTAGAAAGGCATATTCAATTATCGATCTTGCGTACGCAATGTTTGAGAAGTACTCGCCGGCTTTTTTGGTGGTGGATGAAGGGGTAAGGCTTGATAGTTTGTTTTTTCAGGTTGCATCAAGATATAGCATGAAAATAATACCTATATATAGACACAAGGCTTGCAAATATGGCTGTTTTAAGCTTGATAAAAATGATGTGGTGAATTTATATAATAGATACTTGATAAAAAAAATAAAACAATCTCATATTTGTTTCGAGCAGACTGAAAGTTTGTATATTGACGATTATTCGAGTTTTAATGAACGTGAAATACAATTAATCACGAATAATAAAAGCAATGTATATATTATGCTTCACGCTTTCCAGGATGCATCGAGGACTACAGTATATCATAATGTATATACAGATTACACAGAGTGGTTTGAAAAAACCATGGAGATTATCAGCAAAATTTCTGATGTAAATTGGATAATACGTGATCATCCAATGGCTAAAGGTGGATCACAACCTAAATATGTAAAAGATATGATAGCAAGATATAAATCACCAAATATATTTCTTTCAGATATCAGAGAAAGCAGAGACGAAATCGCTCAAAACGCAAAGGCAATTATAACATATTCGGGAGATGTAGGAATAGAGTATTGGGCACAAGGCGTTCCCACGATAATGCTTTCAGAAACTTATTACGCATGGGATGGTATTTCATATGTAGCACACAGCGAACAGGAATATATTAGATTGCTTAAAAATATAGATAGGTTAGAGAAACCGACAGATGAATCAAAAGAAAAAGCGAAGAGAATACTAAGTATTATTAAAGAAGACATGAAAAGCGATGATGAACTAAGCAATCTATTTAGTGATATTTTCATTATGGAACAAAAAGGTATTAGTGAAGAGATTAGAGATTATGATCTATATGAATATAAGTTTATTGAGGGATACATTAAACTAGCTGAGGAGGATAAAATCAAAACAAGCAAATGTTATTTGCTTACGGATATGATAGAGGTGGATTAATGAGAGCTTTATTCAACAGATGCAACGTTTGGAAGAGATGGGTTCAAGTATATCAGAATGGAATGAAAACCGAGGATTATTTCAAAGCTCGTAATATTAATAGAATAGCAGTATATGGGATGTCCGATATTGGAAATTCTTTTGTAGATGATCTTGTTGGAACAGGGGTAGTTGTTGCATATGGTATAGATAAGATAAAAGGAGCGTGTAAGTGTAATATAGAAATGCGCAGCCCATATGAGGTGGAAGACGATGTGGATATGATTGTTGTGACAGCGATCACAGCTTTTCCATCAATATACAATGAACTTAATGCAATTCTAAAGAATAGAGTACCGGTTGTTGGTGTGGATGAGATTCTGATTTCTTTATTAGTGGAAAAAGATGAAATGGAAAAATAAAGGTCATGAATATGATATGAAAATGGCTGATCTTTGTGCAGCTAGCAAGGCCAATACTAAAATCTGTATTTTTGGAGCAGGGCATCGAGGACAGGCGTTATTAAGATCTTTGAGAAAATATTCGAATTCTCATTTATCTATTTGCTTTGTTGATAACTGTCGTAGTTTATGGGGAATTTATATTGATGGCGTAGAGGTAATCTCGATTGATCAGTACTTGAAAATGACTAATTGTCTTACTGTTATTTGTGCAACGGGTGATGCCAGACTTGAGATTTCAGAACAGCTTGAAACGAAAGGTTATCATTATAAACAAGATTTTATTTTTGATGTAGATTTGCTAAACGATAGGATGCATTTGTTCCTGCTTTATGAGTATGATTATTTGATAGACAAATACGTTCAGATTTCATTAACAGAAAAGTGCACATTAATGTGCAGAAAATGTGCGCATAGTTGTCCGTATATCACAAAAGGAGGACGTTTGTCATTAACATTTGAAGAGGCAATAAAGAGTATAGACTGCTATTTTAAATTGGTGGATTATGTGGAGTACTTTGATATCCTTGGTGGAGAGCCGTTGCTATGTGATTATTTAGTGGATTTAGTAGACTACATCGTTGAAAAATACAGAGAGAGAATAGGATTTTGTACAATCACCACAAATGCAACACTTATGCCAGGTGAAGAACTCCTAAAGAAATGCAAAATGGGAAATATAGTGTTTTCAATATCGGATTATAGTGAAAGTGTCCCCAAAATCAAAGAAAGGGTTCAGGCTTTTATTAAAATGCTGATGGATTATGGCGTATCATATAAACTTGTTTATGGAAATGGGGAGAAATGGGTAGATCTAGGATTACGGGAGATAGATTTAGATTCCACATACGCAACTAATGTGTTTTCAAAATGCAACTCAGTATGCCGGGAGATTAGGGATGATAAGTACTACTATTGTATTATGGCTCGATGTGCTTCAGAAAACCTATATAATGGCGATGGAGAGGAGGATTATCTTAGTTTGAACTTGAAAGATGAAGTTATGAATAAGAGAGTATTTTATGAATATACAAATGGATATAATGATAAGGGATATCTTGAGATGTGCAAGCATTGTAGGGGATTAAATGCAGGTAAGGAGTATTTGATTGAGCCTGGTGAACAGATATAAATCGTTCATTTGTATGAATTAGTTGTAGATTAGGGAGAAAATGAAAAATACACAGATTATTGCTCTTTATTTGCCACAATTTCACAGAATACCAGAGAATGATGCTTGGTGGGGAGAGGGATTCACTGAATGGACAAACGTCAAGAAGGCGAAGCCTCTTTACGAAGGTCATATACAGCCAAGAATACCTTTAAATAATGATTATTATGATCTTTCAGATTGCGTAACAATGATTAGGCAAATGAGATTAGCTAAGAGTTATGGAATTGATGGATTTTGTTTCTATCATTATTGGTTTAATGGAAAGAAACTATTGGAAAAACCGGTCGAAAACATTCTTGTTGAAAAGAGTATACCGTTACCGTTTATGTTTTGTTGGGCAAATGAGCCCTGGACAAGGACCTGGGATGGTAGCAGAGGCGCTAAAGAAATCTTGATTGACCAGTATTATGGAGGAAAAGAAGAATGGAGAAGTCATTTTGATTACTTGAAAACTTTTTTTGAGAGGGACGAGTATATAAAGATAGACAATAAGCCGGTAATATGCATATACAAATCAAAAGACATAGCAAATAGAGAGGAGATGCTTAGTTATTGGTCATCTCTTGCAAGGCGTATAGGGTTTAATGGAATATATATAATAAACACTTTAAGATTTGGAGGAGTTGAAGAGTTACCATTATATGGCGACGGAGTATTTGATTTTGAACCATTTTATACTATGAGTAATCTGGGTGGAAAATTGGATGAAATATATATAATAAAAGAATCAAGCTTTAATCCCCAAAAGCAATATAGGGTATATGATTACAGAAAGCTTTGTCGGGTTATGACCGGGAGACTAACACTTAAGTCCGTTAATCATTTTTTAGGCTTTTTTTGTGGATGGGATAACAGCCCTAGGGTGGGACAAAATGCAGAATGGATGTTTAGTAATAATTCGCCCGAAAACTTTGAGGAATTTTTCTCAATTCAATATAGAAAAAGCAATGAGCTCCACAATGATTTCCTTTTTATAAATGCTTGGAATGAATGGGCGGAAGGCACATTTCTAGAGCCGGACGAACAAAATGGATATGAATATCTAAAAGCTATAAAAAAAGTTAAGGAATGTTAAGAATGCTTATAGACTGTAACAATAGTGTTGAATCATTAAATACTGTTATCGCTGGGGAAAAAGAAGTAGGTTTGGATTTATATATGCTTAGTATACTGCAATCCCTCAATATTGATATAAATGGTATTATGAAGGAGAATGGTTTATCACAAATCGCAGTTTATGGGATGGGTAAGGTTGGAAAGGCATTTACTCTATTTATGAAGACTAATTCCATAATTGTGAAATATGGAGTCGATAGAGATCCTAATCTAGTATTTGTCGGTTTAGATATGCGACACTCGCCTAATGAAATCACTGATGATGTAGATGCAATTGTTGTGACATCTAGCTTTTCATTTGAGGAAATAGCAGATAGTATTAGCAATCTAGATATTTCAATCAAAATCATAAAGCTAAGAGAATTAATTAATTGTTTTCTTATGAAGCCGATACCGTTAGCTTTTTAGCTTCTAGTTTTATGGGGATTTCCATAATAAGTTGATACAAACCAAATTAATATGATTAAAGGAGTAGATTGATTGATAAGGGATAATTCACCTTATGTAAGCGTTATAATGCCCGCTTATAACGGTGAGAAATATATAATAGAAGCAATAGAATCCGTACTTCAGCAGACCTTTTCAGATTTTGAACTAATAATAATAGAGGACTGCTCTGATGATCGAACGTTACAGATGATAGAAAGCATTCATGATTCCCGTATATGCCTGCTGGAGAATAGTACTAATATGGGAATATCGTATTCGACAAATAGAGGAATCGATTGTAGCCGTGGAAAGTATATAGCCTTGCTTGATGATGATGATATTGCTGAAAGGAAAAGACTGGAGTGGCAAGTGAGTTATATGGAGGCTAATCCGAAAATAGATATACTTGGGGGCAAAACGACCATTATTAATGAAGCTGGTGAAATATTGCTTAAAGGACATACGCCTAGATATAATCCCCAATATATTAAAGCAACTTTGCTATTTAAGTGTATGGATTTTATGAATTCGACTACTATGGTTCGTCGTAGCTTCTTACTTAATAATGGATTGCGATATCGTGACAATTGCTTTGGAATCCAAGACCTTTGGTTCTTTATGGAAAGCTCAAAAGTTGGACAGATTTCGACTATAGATGAATATCTTCTACGTCATAGAGAGCACAAAGAGAACGAGTCCACTCGACAGATAAACAGAAATGGTATAGAACGCGCCAAAAAGTATGCTCTTTTTCAAAGAGAATCTCTGAGGCTGAGTGGTTTCAATCTTACAAATGAAGACTATTCTGTTATTAACAAGGTATTAGCGGAATTTGATGGATGCTGTGAGTCTTTAGAAGAGTGGAGGACTTTTGGTCGTGTATTAAAGAAAATAGTTGATCAAGGGGACAAATATAAAATGGATTTTTATAATGAATTGAAGCACGTTTGTCGATGTCATTTAGTTGAACAACTAAGGGGAATTGATGTTTTTAATGATGAATTATTCTAGTCTGTTTTCGGGTGAATCAAATACATTACAGTATTTCACCTATGATTAAGAAGGGAGGTGTGCTGGTTCTTCATAAGAACAGCTTTTTTAGAAAATGAATATTGCTATAAGAGGATCCGGAAATCTCGGAAAGATTGTTTACAGTTTTTTTGACGAATTGGAAGACTACAACGTAATCTGTTTTATAGATACAGATATAAGTAAACAAGGTACATTTTTATACGGGAAAGAGATTGTAGGTTTTGATCAATATGCTGAACTATATAACAACAAAACAACTAAGATTGTAGTCGCTATTAATATGGATTCGGCTGCTTTAGCTAAAGAAGTTGGTTTACTGAAACCATACGGAAAAGAAATTGGTCTTTTATGCAGAGTTGAGGAAATCCTTCACAATAAAATAATGAATGAGGGCAATTTATTTTGGATTGATATTGACCGTGCATTCCTTAGTCAGATTGAAACGAATGTAGCAGACAACTGCAATTTGAATTGCAAAGGATGTTCACATTTCTGTAATGCAAACGATATTTATTCGGCTCCGTCAATCGACAGATTTCGGGAAGATCTTAGATTATTACGTGAAAATGCTCAGATTTTAAAACTGTATTTGTTAGGCGGTGAACCATTATTGAATCAACAACTTACTCATTATATCAGAGCCGCACGAGCTATTTTTCCCGATTCGGATTTGCGTTTGGTTTCAAACGGGTTATTGGTTTTTAAGCAATCTGGGGAATTCTGGGATTGTTTGAATGAAACAAAAACAGTTTTCGAGATAACAACATATCCTCCTACAAAAAGGATGATAGATAGTATTCGGGAACTTCTGGACAGTCGAGGGGTTAGTTATGTTTTTCGCGGGGAGGTTAATTCTTTTATTTCTCTTCTTGATTCAAAAGGAAGTAACGATCCTTTGATCTCTCAAAAAAAATGCCTTGCGAGTATATGTAGGTTTTTATATAAAGGCAGGGTGTTCAAATGTCCTGTATCTGCATTGATAGATAAATACATGATGGAGTATTCGATATCAGTCTTTCCCAGGACAGATGGTGTAAGCCTAACGGGGAACATGAGGATAAAAGAGGAATTGGAAAAACTAGACGGACCTATACCGATGTGTAGATACTGTGCAGAAGAACCAAGAGTATTCCCTTGGGAAATACAGAATAACCCTTTAAAAGAAGATTGGATGGCATAGTTAATTATATCGTAAAGAACACGATTAATATTTTACAGAAGAAATAGACAAATAATGAAAAAATGGAAGGCATTATTGAAAAAGTATGGTAGATTTGTGTCAATGCTCGCTTAAACGTTTTGAGCAGTACTCCAAGGAAAAAAAAATATACATTTTTGGCACAGGCCAGGCTAATGAGGATTTTCTTAAGGTTCACGGAGACATACACATTCATGACAGGGTTAAGGCTTTCATTGACAATAACAGCAGTAAAAATGGAGGAGTAAGGCGGATAATAGGTAGGGAGGTTCCTGTGGTAGCGCCTTCTGATTGCAGCTTTGACAATGATTCTCTGGTTTTTATTATCTCTACCAAATATGCTGAAGAGATCTTCAGAGATATCGACAGCAGGGCAAATTTTGATAAAATAGAGTGCTTTGTTTATCTTTGGATGGAGTTTTCGGATGATTATATACCTATAGACAATGAACTGCTGCAGTCTACGCTCTATAGAGACCAGCAGATTCCTAAGACCCTTCATTGGTGCTGGTTTGGAAAGGGCATGCTGAATGACAGTATAAAGTATTGTATTGATTCGTGGCACAGGTTCTGCCCTGATTATGAGATAAAGCTATGGAATGAGGATAACTACGATGTCAATAAGATTCCGTATACAAAAAAAGCTTATGAAGACGGAATGTGGGCATATGTATCTGATTATGCAAGACTTGATATCATATATCAATATGGGGGAGTTTATCTAGACACGGATGTAGAGCTTCTAAGGTCAATAGATCCGCTTTTACATCATAAGGCTTTTTTGGGGATAGAGGCCGGAATTCTGTTAGTGGCTACAGGATTAATATATGGCGCGGTCAGCGGGTACGAATTAACAGCGAGATTTATGGATGATTATCACACTGAATATAATCTATACAATGAAAGGGGAGAGCGAAGGGCATGTCCCTATATACAGACTGAGGCATTAGAGAAAATGGGATATGTAAAGGAAGCAAAATTTCAGAATGTCTCAGGTGCAGCAATATATCCACCTGAGTATTTATGCCCGGTAAACCAATATACCATGATGTGCAGAACAACAGAGAATACATATTCTATACATCACTATGCCGGAACATGGGCTAAAGAAGAGGATTTAGCCATCAATGACAATAAGAGAGAGCTGGCATCTTATCTTCAAAAAAGAGTGAGGTACATAGATGCATGAAGTTAAGGTGTCCGTTATTATTCCAGTCTTTAATACTGAAAAATATCTAAGAAAGTGCCTTGACAGCGTAATCCATCAAACTCTTAAAGATATTGAGATCGTCTGTGTTAATGATTGTTCTTCAGATGGTTCTAAAGATATTCTGCTTCAATATAGGAAATATGACAACAGAATTATAATATGTGATAATCCCGAAAACTCGGGCTTGTCATTTTCCAGAAATAAAGGTATTTCAGTTGCAAAAGGGAAATACCTTTTCTTTTTAGATTCAGATGATTGGCTTAAACTGACAGCGTTGGACGAGCTTTTCTCAATAGCAGAGGACAACGAAACAGATGTTCTCATATTTGATTTCATAAATGTTTTTGAGAATAAAGAAATAGAGGACAGCTATATTGAAGAAAGAACTGAATTGATTGGAGATTATTCATATGCTATGTCCGGTAAAGAACTTTTTACCAGGTTACGCCTGACAGGCGGGGAGCTTGCTCCGAGCTGTTTCGCATTTTACAGGCGGGATTATCTGTCAGAGAAACAGATCTCGTTTTTCGATGGTATTTTGCATGAAGACATGATCTTTTATCCTACTGTATTATGCAAAGCTGAACGAGCTATGCGCGTAGAGAATAAGTATTATTACTATTTCAGACGACGGAAATCCATAATGACGGCCGGGAGACTCAGTGAAAGGATAAGGGGGCTGTTGACCGTATATAGCAGGCTTTGCGAGGATATCATTCCTTTGATGGATACAGAGGATGAGAAAAAGGCTATAAGACAATATATGGACAATATCCTCGGAGCCGCTACTATGCTATACAGGAAATTGTTGCGAGATGGTCAGAAGCCAGATATCCATAGTATCGATTCCGGATACGCTGCCGTGACAGAGATGTTCATTAGATATAATTCTCAAGAATATTGCCCTGTGATTGAGGAAAAAGACCTTGAGATGATCCGCGCAAGCAGTAATATAATAGTTTATGGTGCAGGACGTGTCGCAAGAGAGGTGGCTGCTGCTTTATCCTCAGCAGGGATAAATGAATTTGTCGTGGCAGTTAGTAAGCCGTCTGATGCGGATGGCTTGTTTATGGGCAACAAAACCATTTGTATAGATAATCTTACAAGTATAAAAGATGATAGCTTGGTTCTTATTGCTGCTTCTAAAAATTATGAAGCAGAAATGAAAAGAAAACTTGATGAGCTGGGATTCAGGAAATATCTTGCTATGTCCATTTTATAATTGTTCCTTAAAATCGAAATATATGGCTATCTGAGGCAATGAACATGAAAACTGTCATGTGTATACCCACATATAATAATCCGTTATTTCTCAGCGAGCTTCTCACTGATAGAGCAGAGACATACTGTCAACACGAGATCGATATTATCTTTTTTGATTCCAGCGAAGATTCTGTTTCAGAAAAAATCGTCAGGGAATATGCTGCAGATCACGATAATGTTGCGTATAAAAGACTGGACGATGAACTGAATGAAGTGCCTGTCAGCATGCAGTCCAATACAAAAGCTTACTATATCCTGAAGCATTTTTCGAAACCGTCTGATGAAAGATATGAATATTTATGGATATGCAGTGATGCACTAAGGTTTTCGGATGAAGCGCTGGACAGAATTGACAGCTATATTTCTGCTGGGAAGTATGATTATATCATGCTGAACAGTCACGAGGAACAGTACCGCGGAGACAGGCTGTACCCAAAACCCGCTGATTTTATTAAGGATAATGCATGGTGGATGACCTGGTACGGAACGACCATTGTCAGAATCGACACGGTACTTGCGGGGGTGGACTGGGACTATTATTTCGACAGATATCTTAGAGAGAGTTCATATAATTATTCGCATCTGGCTTTTTATGCGGAGAGGACATTTATGCTTAATAGCTTTAGCGCAGTAAGTATTGATATCTGGCCGGGGGGATTGCTGATATCTGAGAACAAGACCGGTTCGGGCTGGATAAACGATGTGTTTCACATTCTGTTTGACGTGTGGCCTCATGTGATAAATATGTTATCGGACAAGCTGGACTGTACTAAGGAGACGACCGACAATATGTACAGATACAGTCATTCGTTTACATTTGAACAGCTTTATCATTTGAGAGCCTGTGGGAAATTTACAAATGAAGTTTATGAAGCTCATAAGGAATGGATACAGATCATGGTAAGGAAGGGGGATGTGGAGATACGTAAAGTATTAGCTCTTGAGCCGGACGTGATCAGTGAGAGATTAATAAGAATATGGGATAATTTTATGAAATTCTATGATAATCACGATAGTATTGTGATATATGGTGCAGGCTATTTTGCCAGGATTTATGCTGCGCTTTTTAATCAAAAGGGATTAGCATTCAGGGGTTTTATCGTCTCAAATACGGCTGATAATCCGACTGAACTTATGGGAAAGCCGGTAACGGAGGTAGATCAAACAGATTTCTGTGCGGAAAAGACCGGCGTTGTGCTGGGAATAAGTGAGCCATATATAGAAGAGGTGAAGGCGACCCTTGATATGGCGGGAGTACGTGCCGATGTTTTCAGCGATAGATTAGAGTGGGTATGCTGACAGATGACAGTGTACCTGGGGATTCCTTATGAGTGATAGTATTATCGCAGGGATAAAAGAGAGATATGAGGGAAAAGAGCTTTATTCGTGCCGGCAAAGCGGGATTGCAGGTACGCGCATAAACCTTGATCCGTATTGTATTTCTTTTTGTCATGAAGCAGAGATTCCGGACAGACCGGTTGAAGTAACGAAAGTCTCAGATATAAAGAGCTTTTCGTTTGATAAGTATTATAATGCGGTGAATATATTGCTGGAAAAGTTTCAGGATGATTCCTATCCCTGCAGAAAATGTTCTCAGTGCAAAAAAGAGGAATATCATTTTGAGAAGATCAGGTATGTGACGGTATGTACTTCTATGTATTGTAACAGCAAGTGCATATATTGCAATTCGCATACAACAAAACAGGAAAGAGGATATGATCCGTTACCTATAATACAGGAGTTCGAGGAGCATTCCACTATTGATCCGGAGTGCTATTTTGATTGGGGCGGAGGTGAGCCTACACAAAATGATTTTTTTGAAGATTCTGTAACTTATTTTACAAGTAATGGATATTGGCAAAGGATAAACACAAATGCAATAGAGTATTCTGATGCTGTCTATGACGCATTATCTGCCGACAAAACATTGCTGAGGATAAGCGTTGATTCCGGAACGGATGAGACATACAGAATAGTAAAAGGAACCGATTCCGGGAGAAAAGTATGGGACAATATCAGACGGTATTGTAAAAATTGGGGGAGTAGCGTCTATATTAAATACAATGTATTCAATATGAACTCCGATGAAGAAGAGATAGAAGCCTTTGTAAACAGATGTGTTGAAAGCGGAGTTAAGAATATCATTATAGATGGAGAAGTCAGCTCCTATCAAAGTTTTAAGAATTATGGTCCGTTTTATTATACTGAGAAAGAGCTGTCAGCGGCACATCATTTGCATAGGCTGGCAGAAAAAAACGGAATTGCGGTACAGATAAGCAACTATGCCTATGGGACAAGGCCGGAATATAAGGGAGATAAGCTTGTTCTGCCGGACCGATGGTATGACAATCTAGACCATAAGGTTTTATGCAACGGAATAATGGTGAATACATTTGCGGAAATCGGGCAGTTTTTGGAGTGTTTCAGGAATAGTAAAAATATGCCCGTTTTATTCGGAGCCGGAAAGATAGGCAGGCTTGCTGCGGGTGTTTTTGACGCAGAAGGTATCGGATATACCCATATAGATAATCGTTTTGCGGATGAGCATAATGCGGATGCTGCGCTGAGAAGACTTGCAGAAACCCGGACGGAGACAGATATACTGCTCACCGTATGTAATTTTAAGGATATGCTTAGACAGATCAATGAGATAAAACCTAATGTAAGGGTTTATTGGATACCGGAAAGGATTTATAGGGAATACTATGAAAGCGATAGCAACTTATCTGCCTCAATATCATAGAATAAAAGAGAATGATGAATTCTGGGGCGAAGGATTCACAGACTGGGTTGCCGTAAAAGGTGCCCAGCCTATGTTCCCGGGACATAGACAGCCAAGAGTGCCTCTTGAAAGGAACTATTATGATCTTTTGGATATAAATAATATGCGAAAACAGGCGGATCTCATGCACGAATATGAGATAGATGGGTTCTGTTTTCATCATTATTATTTTGAGAACGGTCATAAGGTTTTGGAAAAACCTGTAGAGAATCTGCTGGTTAACAAGGATATAGATATCCCGTTTTTTTTATGCTGGGACAATGAATCCTGGGTTCGTTCATGGAGCCGGATTTCGGGGGCAAACAGTTGGGCCGACAGATATGATCAAGCAGCAAAGCGTACCGAAAAAGAATATCTCTTAAAACAGGATTATGGTAAAAGAAAAGAGTGGTCAGAGCATTTTGAGTATCTGCTTAAATTCTTTGAAGATGACAGATATATAAAGCTTGACGGAAAACCTGTGTTTTGGATCTATAGTGCCTACACTATGCCATGCATTAAAAAGATGACCGATTACTGGCGGGAACTGGCAGTTGAAGCAGGCTTCCCGGGTATGTATTTTATAGGGACTCATTGTAACAATGGAGAGGAAAGAATACTTGATGGATCTATGACGCATGAGCCGGTATGTTCCATGCTTAATCTGCGGAACACAGTTAATAAAGAAACAGACCTGCCATATATTATAGATTACGATGTGGTTTGGCAGAGCATCCTCCTGGAAGATCGTCAGTATAGGAATCAGACGTATTATGAAGCCTTCGTGGATTACGATGACACTCCCAGGAGAGGAAGTAACGGAACGTGCATTACAGGATCTACTCCGGAAAAGTTTAAGATGTATTTGACAGAATTGTTTGCAAAAAATGAAGCTGTTGGCGCAGAGTTCACAATTATTAATGCTTGGAACGAATGGGGTGAGAGCATGTATCTGGAGCCGGATGAGATACATGGAGATGAGTATTTACGGGCTGTTTCGTACGCAAAAGGTCATTACAAGGAAAAGGTCAGTAAGTATAAAGTTATAACTTCGCTATATGATGACATAAATAAACTGAATGATTATCTTGATCTATTTGAAAGCTGGATGGAGCTGAGACACAAAGGGAGTTCTTTTTCTGTTGAGCTTATAGCTCAGGGGATCAGGGAGGTTGCGGTATATGGATACAGTCGTTTCGGCAGACAGCTTGCGTCGGAATTTGCGGGAACTGAGGTTAGTATAAAATATTTCATAGACAGGAGTACGGATGTATCAAAGGACGGGGTCGAGGTTTATTCACCTGAGGATGACCTTCCTGTTTGTGATGCAGTGATAGTGGCAGCTCCTTACTATTTTGACAATATCAGGGAGAAGCTTATGTCTCACGGCTTTGAGAGAATAATATCTTTAGAGGATCTGATAAAAAATACAATTAAAAGAGACTGAAACTGATAGAAAGAGGAATAATGGGAATATATCTAAATCCTGACAATGTGAATTTTGAAGAGGATACAAGGGCGCGGATCTATGTGGATAAGACAATGATGATCCGTGAGATCAACCGCTTCATGGATGAAGGAAACAAGTATATATGTGTTTCGAGGCCGAGGAGGTTCGGCAAGACTATGGCAGGGAATATGCTGGCTGCATATTATTCCAAAGGCTGTGATTCGCATGAACTTTTTTCAAAGTTCAAGATTGCTAAGGATCCTTCGTTTGAAGAGAAACTGAATAAGTATAACGTCATCCAGATCGATGTGAATGGCGTATATCAGATCACGGAGAAAAAGGACTGGTTTTTAAAAGAACTGACGAAAGCTGTCAAAAAGGAAATACAAAAAGAGTTTTTGGAGATAGAATTTGAAGAAGATGATTCTCTTGCTGAGTGTATCCTGAAGGTTTATACGGAAACCGGCGAGACATTTGTTTTTATCCTGGATGAGTACGATGTTTTGGCTCGTGAAAGGGTGGATCAGAGTCTCTTGGACGAGTATCTGAGTTTTCTTAACGGATTGTTTAAAAGCAATGTTGTCCGTCCTGCAATATCCCTGGCGTATCTTACAGGCATTCTTCCGGTAGTAAGAGACAAGATACAGTCAAAACTCAATAACTTCAGGGAATATACAATATTAGATGCAAGAGAGCTTGCTGAGTATATAGGCTTCACAGGTGATGAGGTGAAAGATCTTTGCCTGGATAAGGGGATTGATTTCGAGGAATGCAGACGGTGGTATGACGGTTACCGTCAGCATGGTTTTGAAATATATAATCCCAAATCACTTGTGGAGGCATTGGAAACAGGGCAGTTCTCGAGTTACTGGAACATGACATCCTCATACGAGGCCGTAGCTGAAAGGATCAGACAGAACTTCGCCGGGACCAGGGATGCCGTAATACGAATGATATCCGGGGAGGAGGTAGAGGTCAATGCTGCTACCTACCTGAATACGATGGATTCATTTGTGATAAAGGATGACCTTTTCACATATCTGATACATCTTGGATACCTTGCTTACAACATGGAAAGAAAGACCTGCCGCATCCCAAATAAAGAGATACAGCAGGAATGGTTTGCCGTAGCAGCGACGAATCCGGATTATGCCGTGACAGATGGGATAATCAAGAGTTCGCGTGAGCTTTTGGAAGAAACAATAAAAGGCAATGAGGATGCTGTCGCAAAGGCTCTTGATGTAAGCCATATCCATGTGACATCAAACAGGAGCTATAATAATGAGGATGCTTTGCAGAGCGCCATATATTTGGCATATATTTACGCACTGAATGAATATGACTGCTTTAAGGAACTGACTACGGGAAAAGGCTTTGCTGATGTGGTCTATGTGCCGGTACATCAGGATAAGCCGGCGCTTATCATTGAGCTTAAGCATAATAAGACAGCTGAAAGCGCTATTGGCCAGATAAAGGAGAAGAAATACTTTGAGTCTTTGTCAAGATACAGCGGTGATATGCTCTTCGTTGGGATAAATTATGATGAAGATGAAAAGACGCATGAATGCAGGATAGAGAGATTTGAAAAAGAATAGGAACGGGCGGCAGATGATGAAGACACAGATGATAATCCTGGCAGGAGGCTCGGGCGAACGCTTTGGTGGCAATATCCCCAAGCAGTTCGTAAAAATAGCGGGAAAGACAATAATAGAGCACACGATAGCGCAGATCGAAAGATCGGACGAGATCGATTCCATGATCATCGTGGTGCACGAGAGATTCTATGACTATATGAATGATCTGATACTGGCTAATCATTTTTCAAAGGTCAAAAAAGTAATAGTAGGAGGAGCCAGCAGGCAGGAGTCTTCATATGCGGGGATCTGTGCCTGTGATGAGGATACGGAGAATATTCTTTTCCATGATGCCATAAGACCTTTTGTATCTGAAAGAATTCTTCGTGACTGTGTGGAAGCATTAAAAACATATGATGCCATAGATGTAGCTATACCATGCGCTGATACTATCATACAGGTGGATGATGCCGGTATTATAGAAGATGTGCCAAAGAGAAAGTATCTGAGGCGCGGACAGACTCCGCAGGGATTCAAGCTGCCTGTGATAAAGGAGGCATACAGGAGGTTTTTCGAGGACGGTAATGTCGAGGTTACGGATGACTGCGGCATCGTACGTCATTATGGTCTTGCTGATATCTATGTAGTGGATGGAAGCGAGCAGAATATCAAGATCACATATCATGAGGATATCTACCTTGCAGATAAATTGTTCCAGATACATTCGGTTGAGGCGGGACCGGCGGGAATGGAGATGCAGGACGTCTATAAGGGGCTTCAGGATAAGGCAGGAGTGGTCATAGGTGCCGGCAGCGGTATAGGGGCGGATATAGTAAGGCTTCTGTCAGAGCATGACTGCAGGGTTTTCGGATATTCAAGGAAGACCGGATGCGATATCTGCAAAACTGAACAGATTGATGCAGCTCTTAAAGATTCATATGAAAAATGCGGGAAGATAGATTATGTCATAAATACTGCGGGTCTGCTGCAGATCGGGAAGCTTGAGAGCATGACCGAGGATGATATCCTGAGGCTCATCCATACAGATTATACCGGAGCCGTGAATCTGACAAAGGCATCTCTGCCTTATCTTACAGAGACAAAGGGCAGCCTTATCCTTTTCACATCCAGCTCATATACGCGAGGCCGCGCCCTGTACAGCCTGTATTCATCGTCAAAGGCTGCAATAGTAAACTTTGCCCAGGCTATGGCAGAGGAAACCATAGGAGACGGAGTGCGCATAAATGTGATGAATCCTGAACGCACGGATACACCCATGCGCAGGAGCAATTTCGGAAATGAGCCGAAGGATACGCTGCTTGACAGTGTCACGGTGGCGGAGGCGACTATACGCACCCTGCTCGCAGAATACACCGGGCAGGTGATAGATATCAGGAGAGGCGGGAGCAAGTGATATGGATATAGGGTATATTATTGTTCAGGCAGGAGGACTTGGCACCAGACTGGGAAAACTCACGCGCAACAGGCCGAAGAGCATTGTGCCGGTGAAAAATCTTCCGATCATATTTCATCTTTTTAATAAGTATCCTGATAAAAGATTTATAGTCATAGGCGACTATAAGTATGATGTGCTGGAGAAATACCTGAGGACCTTTGCAAAGGCGGAATATATGCTGATAAAGGCAGAGGGGAAGGGCAACGGCTGCGGGGTCAGTGATGCGCTAAGGTTTATTCCGGAGGACATGCCTTTTATGCTGATATGGTCTGACCTGATCCTGTCAGATGACTTTGAGATACCTCGGAATATTGAGGGCTGCGCTGTAGGTGTCACCGATGAATTTCCGTGCAGCTGGGGATTTGAGGATGGGAAACTCATAAAGCAGCCTTCGTCGGAAAATGGGGTGGGAGGATGCTTTATATTTGACAGCAAGTCACGGCTTGAAGGCTTTCCGAAGGAATGCAGCCTTACATCATGGCTTAAGGAAAGTGATATCCCCCTTCAGGCTATGAGCCTTGGGGAAAGTGTGGAAGCAGGGACGGTTGATGCCTTAAAACAGATCGATCCCGGAGATAACAGATGCAGGCCTTATAACCATATGGAGTTTTCGGGTGAAAAGGTCATAAAGACCGGGATCACTGAAGAGGGAAAGAAGCTTATCGAAAGAGAGGAGAGATGGTATCAGAAGGTATCCGAGTACGGATTCACCGGAATACCGAAGATATATTCTTTTTCTCCGCTTACCATGGAGCGTATACATGGAGACAATATCTTTCATGCGACGCTTGATGATGAGCAGAAAAAGAGTACCATAGACCAGCTGGTAGATACGCTGGAGACGCTGCATTCATATGAGGCGGCCAAGGTGGATTACTTTGGACTTCAGGAAGACTATTATACGAAGACGATAAAAAGGATAGACAGCATCAGGGAGTCCATACCGTTTACAAATGATCCCTATATACTTATAAACGGGAACAAATGCCGCAATGTATTCTTTTTTGAAAAGGAGTTGGAGTCTGATGTCCGGACATATCTATTCGAGGCTGAATTCGGACCCATACACGGAGACTGCACCCTTACCAATACCATGATAGATGATAAAGGCAGGATCTACTATATAGACGCCAGAGGGTATTTCGGAAAAAGGGAGATCTTCGGAGATGTATACTATGATTGGGCAAAGCTGTATTATTCCATAAACGGATGCTTTGATCAGTTCAATGTGAAGAACTTTGACCTTGATATATCTGATGACAGAGTAGACTACAAAATAGGGGAGAGCGGCTGGGAGCATCTTACCGGTTATTTCCTTTCCAGGATAAAAGATGTGGATCTGGGTAGGATAAAGCTGATCCACGCGATTGTATGGCTGTCCCTGGCAAGCCACTGCTGGGAGGACTATGATTCCATGTGTCTGGCTTTCTACAACGGTCTTTCACTCTGGGATGAATGGATAAGGAAATACAGGAGATAGGGGGCTGACTAATGCTTGAAAAGGAGTTCATACTGGCAGGTGAGGGAAAACACTGCTGGGAGACTGTCGACGGGGAATACAACGCGGATCTTTATATTCTGTTTCCGCATGAAAAGGACAGCTATAATTATTATGCGCTTTTGCATATGGACAGGTATATTACGTCTAAAAAGCCTGAAAAAACGATGGTGCTTTATTCTGATAGAGTTATAGAAAAGGCACTGCCTTTATTTGTGAGCAGTACAGTCGGATGCAGAAGGCTGTCCCCTCATGAGATAGACGCTTTGCTAAAATACTATGCATTATATGAATTTACATCAAGACTCACCATCATATCCTTAACCCGTCCATATGATACCTGCGGAGAAAACCTGATAGGGGTCAAAGGAGTTACCAAAGAAGACCTTCTCTGTTTTGACATATACAGGTTTAATGAGACACCGCATACAGATGTTCCCGTGTATAACGGGGACGATAAAGACGTAATTGATTTTATGAATTGCTATTATGATTAACAGAAGGGGACAGTATCATGGAAAAAACGAAGGATCCGGATATGATAAAACATGAGAGGCATTGGGAGTGTTACGCCGCAATGAAGCGATGGCTGCAGAACAGAAATGAGGGAAAACTTATTTCGGACTACTTCGAGAAGTATCCATACCGTACTGTTGCGATATATGGAGCCGGTGATCTTGGACGTCTTTTGCTGTTCGAATTAAAGGATTCAGGACTTAAGGTTGAATACTTTATTGACCGCAGCGCAGAAGGGCGTCATGAAGAACAGGGGATAGAGATCATCATGGCACACGAAATACCGTCACGGGAAAGAGTCGATGCTATCATTGTCACGCCGATAAATGACTATAGTGAAGTGACAAGTGAACTGTCGGGGATGGGCTGCGATATACCGGCGGTTTCCCTGCGGGATATTATCTACGAGATATAGGTGGGGCATATGAATATTGAATGCAGTGTAAAAGAGAGTGAAAAGTTAATATTTGATAAAAAGAATGCCGCTGATTTCCAGAAGAGAATAAATGATGAAAGGGGAAGGATCTTTCCCGAATATGACGCACTGAACCGTGAGGGCTCCTATGTGGAACGGTTTAAGGCGGTTATGGCAAAATGCGAGATCCATATCAGGGAAAATGAGCGTTTCGTGTATTTCATAGATTCGGCCTTCGTGTTTGACAATAACAGGGGAGTGGGATTTGACAATCTGAGTGTAGACTACAGAAAGATAATATACAACGGGCTCAGGGATCTGAAATACAAAGATAACGGACAGAAAAATCAGTTCTGCACAGATTATAACGAAGTAATAGACGGACTGGTTATGCTAGCTCAACGAATAGCTGATGCGCTTGGGGAAGACAGGAGAGCGGCATGGTTCAGGGATATTGCAGATAAAGCCGCTGGATCATTTGAAGAGGCCTTGCAGAGGGTACTGTTCCTGAATCAGGTATTATGGCAGATGAATCACCCTCTGATGGGATTCGGTCTGTTAGATACCATACTGGATACGGTTTATACAAATGATAAACAGAAAGGCGTGATCGATCGGGAAAGAGCGACAGAGATAATACTGGATTTTTATAAAATACTTCACAGATATTTCTGGTTCAAAAGCCATGCGCTTCTGGGAGATACCGGACAGCTCGTCATTGTCGGGCGGACATCGCCGGAAGGAGAGTATATATATAATGATCTGACATTTGCCTTTATCGACGGTATAAGAATGGCACAGCTGCCGGATCCGAAGGTTATGCTCAGAGTATCATCAAAAACACCTCGGGAACTTATAGAATGTGCGGTAAACTGTATTGCTACAGGGGTCGGGTGTCCTTTGTTCGCAAACGATGATGTCATCATACAAAAGCTTATCGCTAACGGTATCGAAAGGGAGGATGCATTTTACTATGCAACGTCTGCGTGCTGGGAGCCGCTCATCGCATGGAAATGCCCTATAAGCAATAATCTTACGGTATTGAACTATATGAAATCCCTGGAGAATCTTTTTTTAAGGGATCCGCTTGAACGTATCAAGGACTTTGAGAATCTGATGCAGAGGTATTTTTTTTATCTTGAGCGCAACGTTAATGCAGCGAAGAACTCGCTCTATCAGAGACGTTTTGCATATGATCCTCTTGTATCTGTATTCATCGGAGGATGCAGGGAAAAGAGAAAGGATGTTTCCCAGGGAGGGGCTGTATATAACGACTATGGAATGACCACGGTCGCTATGAGCAATGTGGTTAATGCACTTATAAATATAAAAAAGTATGTATTTGATGAGCGCATTTTTACTCTGACAGATATCCGAAGAATGATTATTAATGATTTTGAAGGACAGGATGGCCTGATAAAAACGCTGAAGGATAATCCCCGACATTATGGAATGGATGATGATTTTGTGATCTCACTCACAGACAGGATAATAGATAAAACGTGTGATTTCACCTCTGATTTTGTTAATTATATGGGAGGGAAGCTTAAGTTTGGACTTAGCTCTCCCGCATATATTGATTCTGCAAAAAATACACTGGCTTCATTTGACGGAAGGAGAAAGGGTGAAGCCTTTCATGTCCATATTTCAACTACAGACGGGGAAGCATATACGGAGCTTGTAAACTTTGCGTCAGCACTGGATCTGCAGAGAAACAGCTATAACGGAAATGTTGTTGATTTTATCACGTCACCGGCTTTTATTACAGATTATACGGAGAAATTCACAGATTTTGTTGAAGGTGCCGTAAGAAAGGGATTCTTTGAAATGCAGGTGGGGGTTCTCAGCAGTGATATGCTGATAAAGGCAAGAGAAGATCCGGATGCGTTTCCGAATATCATAGTAAGAGTATGGGGCTTCAGCACATATTTTAAGGACCTTCCTGATAACTATAAGGATGTCGTCATTAAGCGTGCATTGGCAAATGAAAGAAAGACGGCATGAGCATACTCTATACAGCAATCCAGAGAATGTGCATTTCAGACGGACCGGGGATAAGGACAACCGTGTTTCTGAAAGGATGTTCTTTGCGGTGTCCATGGTGTTCGAATCCGGAAAACCTTGAGGGAAGGATCCAGTACTATTTCAGGGAGGAAAAATGTATATATTCTGACGGGAAATGTCTGCTGAATAAGGACTGTTCTGCCTTTGGTGACAGATCAGAGGATAATCTGAGAAAAACTGTTTGTCCTGCCGGAGCCGTAGGTGTATATGGAACAGAAGCTGAAGCGGAGGAGCTTTTTGAGGAGCTGTCAAAAGACAGGGTCTATTGGGGAACAAAAGGCGGAGTCACGTTTTCCGGCGGAGAGGCTCTGCTTCAGATAAATGAACTGGAGCCTTTGCTGAAGCTTCTGAAGAATTCAGGGATCAATATAGCGTTTGAAACAGCTCTTCATGTGAGAAATGAAAATGTCAGGACTGCAATAGGGTACGCAGATTTCTTTTATATTGATATAAAGATCCTGGAGCCTGAAGCTTGTAAGGAGATCCTCCTGGGGGATGTGGAGCAGTTTGAATACAATTTAGAACTTGTTGTGGAAAGCGGAAAAAGAATTGCTTTCAGGATACCGTGTAGTGATGAATATACATTGAATGATAGAAATATTGAGTTATTAATGGGATTGATCTCCAAATATAATGATGTCCCCATAGAATTGTTCAGATTACATGATCTTGGGAATGAAAAGAACAGGTCACTTGGTATAAAAATATATAAGGAACCTCCGTCGGAAAAGATAGATATGTTATATGAAAGGCTGAAAAAAGAAGGGTATAAGGCATCAATAATCACTGTATAACAGGAATATTGCGTTAATTACAAAAATGACAAGAAAGAAAGATACAAGGCAGATTGAAATAGATCTGGGGTTGTTGATAGATGAGGGTCTGCTTCAAGGAAAAGAATTATACATGATGGGAAATCTTCCCAATGCGGCCGATGTGAATTCCATACTTAAGCAAAACGGAATGAGGCTTACCGCTATTGTGGATAATAATCCTGCGAAAGCAGGTGTCCGCGATTTTGAGGGAGATACATATCATATTATTCAGGCCGGAGAATTCCTGAAAAAAGACAGAACCGGGCTGGTTCTGATCATTTTTTCCATCAGGTTCTGGCGGGAAATGGCGGATCAGATGATAAGGGCAGGCTTTACGGAGAATGAGGACCTGTTTATTCTGGAAGCCCTGACTCTGGACAAGAAGATCGATCATATTAACAGGGGATGTGATTTTTGTCGTAAGCTTCATGAAAGATACGGAGATGATGTTGAAATAATCCTTTTTTTCGGGCCTATAGGAGATAATTTTCTTTTTGCTTTATATCTGAGGGAATACCTTGAAAAGAACGACATTAACAACAAGGTATTTCTCGGTACGTCTACTTCCACTAAGGTTGTAAATATGTTTGGTCTGAAACCATATCACGAAGTGGACAGGGAAATGGTAATGAGCATTGAATTCTTTTATATGTTCTCAAAAGATGCTCAGGAGTATATTAAAATCCTTCAGATATGGGAATTCTGTTTTCATTTCAACCGCTGCAGGATGAGGTTTGATCGCAGATTCAATTTTATCGATACATACAGACATTATGTGTTCGGGCTTGATAAGGATTCAAAGCCTTGTATTCCTTCATTTGATACGGATAGGGAAGAGCTGAAGAGTCTTTTTGCTGAAATCGGACTTCCCAAGGGAAAGACAGTTATCCTTGCTCCTTATGCGTATTCTATCGAACAGCATCCTAAAAGGATTTTTTGGCTGTCTCTTTCTGAAGGCCTTAGGGACAAAGGATACAGCATTGCAATGAATATAGACCCGGAGAGGGAAGAGAACTTCATACCTGACGCAAAGGTTATAAGCTTTGAGCTTAAGGATAGCGTACCTGTCCTGGAATATGCGGGAGCCTTCATCGGTATGAGAAGTGGATTCTGTGATGTAGTTTCATCCGCGAAGTGTAAAAAAATCGTATTGTATCCGGAAACCGACATGTCCGTAATAGATTACGACAGGCACAGGAATGATATCGAGTTCAGCAGCTTTGCTTCCATGGGACTTGCTGACGATGTTATAGAATTTGAATTTGAAGATACAGAGGACGTGGAATACTGGATAAAGCTTTCGGAAAGGATTTTAGAAGTATTATGAAAAAGAAGCTTACGCTGTCCACTCTTTCCAAAACCTGGATACTTGATTTTGACGGAACGCTTGTGGAGCATAACGGGTACAAGACCGGAGATGATCACTGGCTTCCGGGGGCTAAGGAATTCCTGCAGAGCATACCTGAGGATGATTATGTGCTGATAATAACTGCGCGGGAGAAGGAGGCAAGGGAAAAGACAGAAGGCTTCCTTAAGGCAAACGGGATAAGATATGATGATATAAAGTTTGAGATGCCTATGGGAGAGCGGATACTGCTGAATGACAGCAAGCCTTCCGGGTTAATAATGAGCCATGCCGTGGAATGCAGCAGGAATGAAGGGCTGGAGGGACTGGAGATAGAGATAGATGAGTCTCTTTGACGAACTGGAAAAGCTGGACAATAAAAGGCTTGGATCTGAAGTTGCGGTAATGGGGCGCCTCGAGCATGTGAGGCGGATGATCAAATGGCTTCGGGACCATGACATTTCACCTGCGGTTATTTTTGATAATGATATCAATAAACAGGGGGGATATGCCGAAGATGTGCCCATCTATGCTCCCGGAAAGTACCGTCCGGAGAATGCCGACGATATAAGTGTGATCATATATTCACCAAAGTATTGGGAGGAGATGAAGGATCAGCTTGTATCACTGGGGTACAGGGATCAGGATCAGATATTTGTGCTTGACAGACCATCTCCTGAGAAAAATACGGAGCTTGTGATAAAGGGTCTTTCCGTATACAGGAGAATGCAGGAAAAATATGGCAAAGACGTGCTTCTTTTTCTGGCGAACTGCCCTTTAGGTGATTATTATCTGCTGGGGCTTTATTTCAAGGATTATTTAAACCGTAACGATATTTCGTGCTATGTTATGCTGGGAGAATCCGGCGGGATCAATAAACTCTCTGAATGGTTCGGCATATATCCGGCAGAAACTCTTTCGTCCGAAGAGAGCAGTGCGTTGATCAGGGCGTGGATGTTTCTTGGAGATATGATCAGATTGAAGCCGCTTACCATATGGCAGGGGGCATTTCGTCATAATCCGTGTGTTACCAGACAAAAAGAAGGATTTTGTTTTACCGACACATTCAGGTATATGATTTACGGCCTTCCGGAAGGCGTGAAGCCGCAGTTTCCTAAAAGGAATGGCTGCAAAGAGAAGACAGAGGATTTTTTTAAGGAGCATAGCCTGAAAAAGAATCATACAGTACTTATTTCTCCTTTCTCCTACTCACTTCCCACACTCTCCGATTCATTCTGGAATAAGCTTGGAGAAGGGCTGGGGAGGAAAGGATATTCCGTTGCCGTGAACGTCGGTGAGGAGAGGGAAGAGAACATGATAGACTGTGCTGTGCCTGTAAGCTTGAGTTTTATGGATATCATGGAGTTTATGGAGTATGCAGGGACAGTCATCGGTATGAGAAGCGGTTTTTTTGATATTACATCCCAGGCTCAATGCAGAAGGATCATATTGTATCCGAAGAAGCTCGGGCCGGTACAGTGGAATTCAACAGATATTGACTTTTGCAGTCTTAAATGCATGGAGCTTTGTTTTGATGCGGAGGAGATCGAAGCCGGAAGCGAGGAGGAGACTATAGACAGAATCCTAAAGACGCTATAATATATTGATGCGAAAAATACTTTGAAAGGATGGCAGGAAAAGATGGAATTTGAACTGATGGCGTCGATGATGTGCGCTGACTACAGTAACCTGGGTAAGGAGGTGCGCGATCTTGAGAATGGCGGCATAGATTCATTTCACATAGATATAATGGATGGACGATATGTGCAGAATTTTGCCATGTCCTTAAATGACCTGAGATGTATAAGAAAGCTTACGGATAAACCGCTTGATGTGCATCTTATGGTCGAACATCCGATAAATACGATCGATCTGTTTATCAAGGAGTTGAGAGAGGGAGATACGATATATATACATCCGGAGGCGGAATATCATCCGTCGACCACACTACAGAAAGTCATTAATGCGGGGATCACTCCCGGTATAGCCTTGAATCCGGGTACCAGCGTTGATAACTCAAAGATGCTGCTAACCATTGTAAAGAAGGTGCTAGTGATGTCGGTAAATCCCGGAAATGCAGGACAGATGTTCCTGCCTTATATTAGGGAAAAGTATGAGGAACTGCTGGCGATAAGGGAAGAAAAGCATTTTGATATATACTGGGATGGAGCTTGCGGTCTGGACAAAATACAGCAGTATGCTCCTATGGGTGTCAAAGGTTTTGTATTGGGTACCACGCTTCTTTTCGGGAAAGATAAGCCGTATAAGGAGACCCTTGAAGAAATCAAAAAAATGGAGTTCTAGTTTATGATAATACTTGATACAGTAGCACATGAAACCATTTGGGGAGGGCAGAAGCTTCTTCCGTATGCGAAAGAAAAGCCCGGAAAGATTGGGCATCTTTATTCTCTGTGCTGTGAGAAAGGACTTGAGAATACCATCCTGAACGGAGAATATAAGGGAAGAGTATTTCAGAATTACTTTGAGGAGAACAGGCAGCATTTCGGCCTTGAAGGTTATGATGAATTTCCGCTGATCATTGCTCTGGTGGAGGCAAGGGATGATCTGAGCATACAGGTCCATCCCGATGACGAGATGGCGAAAAGGGAAGAGGGGGCTGCTTACGGAAAGAATGAGTCCTGGTATTTTATAGAGGCGCCTGAGAGCGGCAGCTTATATAACGGATGTCTGGCGGAAAGCGCAGAAGAGGTGCGTGACAGGCTGCAAAGCGGTGACATGATGTCAATAGTAGGAAGACTTCAGGTAAAGCCGGGGGATTATGTATATGTAAAGGCAGGGACTATGCATGCCATGACTACCGGCTCCTTTGTTTATGAAATAGAAGAGAACAGCCCCTGGACATACAGGCTTTATGATTATGACAGGGTTGATGCATCCGGAAACCACAGAGAACTGCATATTGAAAAGGGACTCAGGGCGTTGAAGCCGGGACTGATCTCTGAGAGCATCCCTATGGATGATAAATGGGTCACAGAGCGCAGATATAAGCTTCTGAAGCTGACAGATACTGCCGAGTACAGGAATGAAAGTGATACGCTTCAATGTTTTACCGTGATATTTGGCAGGGGTATCGCCGAAGAACTTGACATTACTACGGGAACTACTGTTGTGCTTGAACCCGGGGACAGAATCGAGGGGAGTTTTGATTTGGCTATGGTTGCTGAGCCTGTTTGATCAGATACAAGCAGAAACGTGATTGTTCTTGGATGCCAATGTACTCTACGATCAAAAAGCAGTGTTAGATATTTAAATGCCTTGCTCTGACAGAGGACAAAAATCAAAACCAGGGTAGACAGGCTACGAGTATAGTTTGTGGAGATTCTAGATTGACAAAACTCGTCCATAAAAATGTTGGCGCGACATCGAGAATGTCACATCGGCAGGATGATATCATCCATTTTCTGGCAATCAGCGATCAGCCCTGCCATATATATTGGCAGATATACTTTGGTTCCGGTTGTTTCCAAATTGTTCGGTGAAAGAATATATGCTGTATCGAAATCATAGTTCTCGAGCAGGTGATCCAGGGCGGCATGATGCTTGTAATCCGCGCCGGATTTTATTTCTACAGGGATCGCAGAGCCGTCTGTTTCTATCATGAAATCAACCTCTCCGACTGTTTTTTTCTTGTAATAATATGTTTTTCCGCAAGCCGCATAGAACTCTTCAGCGGCATAGTTTTCAAACAGAGCGCCGTTGTTGATCTCTTTGGACGGATCCATGTCAGCTATTTGGGCTCTGACTGCGGAAGGGTAGCAGGATGTCAGCAATCCGACATCACTCAGAAACAGCTTAAAGACATTTGTTTCTCTGGAGATCTCAAGTGGGCTTTTGGGCGTGCTTACTATATATGTCGGGATAACGACTGCTGCATCGGCAAGCCACAGGAAACTTTCTTCGTATCTGCTGAATTTCAATTCCTTGTTGAGCATTGAAAAGTTGAATTTGCGGTTCTGCTTATTCAGCTGTGCAGGGATATTGTCATAAACAGAGATTATTTTCAGACGTCTGTTTTTCTGCTCGTATTTTGTAAAATCCGCTTTGTACTGGTTGATTATATTTTTTTGCTCAGCATCTATTCTGGCTAGAGAGCGTGTTTCATTGTATACATTTATAACAGACGGCATTCCGCCTACGATGAGATAGTAATAGAAGGTTCTAAGGAGCTTGTCGTGCGCTATGTTGTCAACGGAGAGTCTTTTCCTGAAGCATTCTTTCATATGCACCAGCATTGCGGAGGTTACTCCTGAGGCTATGGCAAACTCTTCGAAGTTCATGGGAAACATCTGCCAGGATTCGAGGTATCCGACAGGTATGGACCTTATGCCTTTGAGTTCGACTCCAAGGTTTGAGCCGCTGAGTATATAACGATATCGGCCCTCGTCGACGAGAAATTTGATCTTGGTGACAATATCCGGGTAGAGCTGGATCTCGTCAAGAAAGATAACTGATTCTTTCTCGGTAAGTTCCGTATCCGAATACATTGCCAGCTTTTCCGATATCTCGGAAGCAGAGTCGGCCTGTTCCAGATATGTAAGAATGTCGCTGCGTTCGATCAGGTTGTATTCGCAGAATGATATGTTATTGCGGTTCAGCATTTCACGGATCAGGTATGTTTTTCCTACCTGGCGCGCTCCATATATTAGCAGGGCTTTGCTGCTGTTTTCAATCCAGTCCTGAATTTTATTCTCGCAGAGTCTGTACATGTTCCCCTCACATCCGGGCTTTTGATCAGATTTCCGATCTCTGACATATTGCTCCTGATCAGATTATACTATGACTTTTTGAGGAGTTCAACAGAAAAAAGGGGCAAAATGCCCCGAAATGCAGATGAAAAACGGGGCAAAATGCCCCGAAATGCAAATGATGGATCATTAAACACTCGATTATTCCTGCGATTCCACGATTTCTCTAAATCGGGGAAGACTGACGGAGATCCTTCCGCGAGCTGGACAGGTTATGATCAGAATTATTGGTATGACATAAAACGACATAAAACGGCATAATTCGGCACTCGACGACATAAAACTGTATACAATGCGTCCGGACTCAATCTATGGTATTATCTCAGAAGCCAAAACCCCCAAAGGAATATCTAACCCCCAAAGGAATAACGAACAATGGAGAATAAAACCCCCGAAGAAGCACTTGCCTGGGAAGAGGTGAGGTGCGAGCACGTAATACATGATGAGTGGATGGATCTGCGCAAGCTGGCCTACAGATTTCCCAACGGTCAGGTATTTGAGCCTTTCTACAGCTACAGCAGAAGGAACTACGCGGTGATAGTGGCCTCAGACGAAGAGGGCAGGTATATATGCGTCAGGCAGTTCAGGCAGGGTATCAGAGAGGTCACCACGGAATTCCCGGCCGGAGGCCTGGAGAAGATGGGCGGCAGGGAAGACGGTGCAGGCAGTGAAGAGGACGCCATGAAGGCCGCCAAAAGAGAGTTGCTGGAGGAGACAGGCTATGAATCCGATGAATGGGAGCATCTGCTTACAGTTCCATCCAACGCGACTATAGCTGACAATTATGCTTTTATTTACAGTGCAAAGAACTGCCGTAAGGTAGCAGATCTCCATCTTGACGAGACTGAGTTCATAAGAGTCGAGCTTCATGATGCCAAAGAGATAGAGGAGATGATCCGTTCCGGCAGATTTCAGCAGAGCGTCCATATCCTGGGCTGGCTTCTGGCGCAGCGTGCGGACCCAAAATGATACTAATGGGGCACGTGATGTATCATTTACAGCCGCAGGATATACCTGCGGCTGTGTCTTTATTTGTTATGTTGTTCTCGTTAACATTCTACTGTTCCGGAAGTCCCCGGTGTTTTCTTTTATTTTGCTGTAGGATTAAAGGTTGCGATAAGCTTCGCAAAGTCTATCCTTCCGTCTGCTCCGAGGAGCGCTCTGAGGTTGTAGCCGGCAGGGATATTAATGATGAAGGGAACTCCCATATAGTTCACAGTAAGGTTTACTGATACATCATTTCTTGCAGCAAGTGCATTTATTATCGTCTCATCGATGAATATAAACGTCAACTAGAAAGTGAGCCACGCGCTGATTTCATTTTGAGCCACTTGTGATGGCTTGAAAGTGAGCCACTTACCGTTTCTGTTTCTTTGCTTGTTCGAGACGGTACGACTTTCCGTTCATGTCCAGGATGTAAGACTGGAAGGTCAACCGATCCACCATGGCTGCCACCATTGCCGTGTTCTCGAACAAGGTTGTCCATTCTGAGAATGGAAGGTTTGTAGTAACAATGACGCTGCCGCGCTCGCTGCGGTCAGCTATCACCTTGAAAAGCAGTTCCGACTGGTGGCGATCGAAACTTACATAGCCCATTTCATCAAGGACCAGAAGATCAGCCCTTTGGATGCGTTTCTCTAAACGCCCCAAGACAAACGCATCTCGAGCTTCGGTGAGCTCCGTTGAAAGAGAAGCCGCATTCTTGAATAGAACATTCATTCCCATCGAGCAGGCTTTCAGGGCAAGGCCGATAGCCATGTGGGTCTTACCTCTGCCCGGATTGCCCAACATAATCAAGTTCTTCTTCTCCTTGATGAACTGACAAGTGGCCAGTTCGTTCACAAAGAGTTGCGTGAGTTGCCCGCTATAGCGAGAAAGGTCCAGTTCCTCCAAGGTCTTTGTGTAAGGAAGACCTGCCTGCTTAAGGCGTCGTCGGTTCTGATTCTCCTGACGCTGTTCGTATTCACTCTTCATCAGTGCAAGGAGGAGCTTTCCAAAGTCAGCTTTAGCACCCATCTGGCGTACCAGATCCGGGTATTGAACGAATGTAGGGACCTTCAATTGCTTTGAAAGAATCCGTACCTGCTCTAGTGTAGCATCAGTTCGCATTGGCCACCTCCTTTAAAAGATCATACTGTCTGAGATCTACGGTCTGGATTAGGACAGGGTCTTTGATGACCGGAGGAGACTCATCGAACCTCTCTTTCAGAAAGGCAATAATCGCCTGATGGTCGGTTTGTTCTTCCTTCCATCTGGAGAGCACTTCCGGCGGGACGTTCTGTCTTACTGGTGCCGCGTTGAAGAGTGCGCGACCGCGTGTCTCCAAGAGTGGCATGTAGTGTTCCAAACGATAGCACTTCTGATGCTGACCAAAACAGCGCTCATGCGTGGCGATAAGGGAGCCGTTACAGAAAATCTCGATCTTCTCGGGATACGCTTTGATCCCAACTGTGCGCCCAACATAGGCGACCGGAACAGAGTAATCGTTCGTACGGAACCTGGCGGTTGAGAAAGCATTAACCCGGGCACTGATGCATTTGGCTGTTTCGAAGGTGTACGGTGGCAAAGGACGGAGGGATTCCTTTTCCAGTTGATACATAACAGAAACCGTATCGGGTTTACCTGGGATCTTATGCAGTTCATACTTCCTGCAGCGTTCAAGAAGTAATTCGTTCAAGTCGGATAGAGAATCTACATGAGGTACCGGGACCAGGATGTTGCGTCTAGCCCAGCCGACCAGCCCCTCCACGAGTCCTTTCTCGTGACCTTCGGCAGGATTGCAGAACAGAGCTTCAAATGCATAGTGTGCGGAAAGCTCTGTATAACCAGCTTGCTTCTTTGCATGGGAACCGAATCCGTCTTTTACGGCAACTTTGCCATTGTCAAAGATCACTTTGGCCGGGACTCCACCGACGGTCTTAAAGATCCGAACGAATGCGTCCAGAAAACTTTCTTCATTCTGGCGGTGGTACGCGAGCACTACCGGCCGGCAACTGTAGCACAAACGGGCGCAGAATAGATTTATCTTTTCTCTATTGCCCTTGATATATACAAACGCTTCACCCCAGTCGACCTGAAGGGCTTCTCCGGGGTCGAATTGAAGTGGAAGAAACGCAGCAGGCATAAGTTGTCTGAGCTCATGTACCTTGGCACGAATGGTGGATAAACCACCGGAAAAGCCGGTTTCTTCCACCAAACGGTCATAGATCCGCTTGGCGGTATGCCGCTGTTTCTTCAAGCCTTCTGCCTCGTCCTCATCAAGACATGACTGGATAAAGGCAATAATCTCGTCCGTGAGGACGGTCGAGACCCGTTCCGGAGTTTTCCGGACCCATGGAACCGTAGCACCTTCACAGTATTTGGCGACCGTGTTCCTTGAGATACCTAGTGCCTTGGCGATCTTGCGCTGACTTTCGCCGGCCAGGTATCGTTTACGTATTTCGTCGTAATCTTTCATTGTGATAACCACCGCTTTTCCCTCCGAATGAAGATTTCTCTTCATTCAGAGTAATGATGGGGTGGCTCACTTTCAAGTCAGCGTTTTGTGCCAAAGTGGCTCACTTTCAGAGTAGCATTTATA
>JHYK01000025.1 GCA_000621405.1 Lachnospiraceae bacterium AC3007 | reverse complement strand
TCCTTTCATACGGCACATCTCCATATATGCAGGTTATATGATCCTTCTTTTGCCCCTTGTGTCGATATCGGCTTCGATCTCTGCTTTGCATCAGCCTCTCATCTATGGCTTTCAGGATCTCCTGGGTTTCTTTTACTGCTAACTCACAGTGATGCCTGTAGATTGCTTCCTCTATGTCCTTGAATGTTAGTTCATCTTTGCTTACAATGGTATCCATACAGTTATTCTCCTATGTGTTTTTGTCGCGATTAACATCATATTTGAATTACTGTATGTTGTGAAGAGGGGGCTTCCCCTCTTCCTTTATTTTCTTATCCTGCCTACTAAAAATTTACTCTAACCGGGTAGCCAACGAGGACGGTCAATCATGGGACGGGAAGTCAACGGGGGCGGGTAATCGCAGGACAAGACAGGGGGACGGTTCTTTTGTCTGGCCAGCGAGCTGGCCAGACAAAAGAACCGTCCCCCTGTCTTGCGGGTTTATTCAAGGCTCGGTTTTGTGCTATAATTGTTCTTCACAGTCAGAAAGAATAAGAGGTTTTTATTATGGCAGAGGAGAGATCCAGAAATTTCATTGAGAACGAGATAGACAAGGACCTGAAGGAAGGAGTGTATGATCATGTGCATACGCGGTTTCCTCCGGAGCCGAACGGTTATCTTCATATAGGACATGCGAAGTCGATACTCCTGAATTACGGCCTGGCCAAAGAGTACGGCGGCAAGTTCAATCTCAGATTCGACGATACCAATCCTACAAAGGAAAAGAGCGAGTTCGTGGAGTCCATCAAAGAGGATGTGAAGTGGCTCGGCGCGGACTACGAGGACAGGCTTTTCTTTGCTTCCGATTACTTCGACAGGATGTATGAGGCAGCGGTGACTCTGATAAAGAAGGGCCTCGCCTATGTGTCTAAGCTCACGGCGGACGAGATCAGGGAGTACAGGGGGACTCTTACGGAGCCCGGAAAGAACGACCCCGACAGAGACAGGAGCATAGAGGAGAATCTTGAGCTTTTTGAGAAGATGAAGGCAGGTGACTTTGCCGACGGTGAGGTGACGCTGAGAGCGAAGATCGACATGGCTTCTTCCAATATCAACATGAGGGATCCCATAATCTACAGGGTCGCTCATCTTTCCCATCAGAATACGGGAGACAAATGGTGCATCTATCCGATGTATGATTTTGCGCATCCGCTGGAGGATGCATTCGAGGGCATCACTCATTCCATATGCACGCTTGAGTTTGAGGACCACAGACCGCTGTACAACTGGGTGGTCGATAACGTCGGATTTGAGATGCCGCCAAGGCAGATCGAATTTGCAAAGCTGTATCTGAAGGACGTGGTCACGGGCAAGAGATACATAAAGAAACTCGTGGAAGACGGCACTGTGGACGGATGGGATGATCCGAGGCTCGTGTCGATCGCGGGATTGAGGAGAAGGGGATACACGCCGGATTCCCTGAGGCTTTTCGTGGAGCTTTCCGGGGTGTCTAAGGCCAATTCCGTATCCGAGATGCCGCTTCTTGAGTATTGCATCAGAGAAGATCTCAAGCAGAAAGACAAGCGCATCATGGCCGTGCTCGATCCCATCAGGCTTGTGATAGACAATTATCCCGAGGGTCAGGTCGAGATGGTCAAAGGTACCAATAATCCCGACAATCCGGAGCTCGGAGAGAGGGAGATACCCTTAGGCAGGGAGCTCTACATCGAACGCGAGGATTTCATGGAGGAGCCTCCGAAGAAGTACTTCAGACTCTTCCCGGGCAATGAAGTGCGTCTTATGAATGCTTACTTTGTGAAGTGCGTAAGCTTTGAGAAGGACGCTGACGGAAAGATAAGCGTCGTGCACTGCACCTATGATCCGGAGACGAAGCAGGGCACCGATAAGGAGATGCCCCGCAAGGTAAAGGGCACCATACACTGGGTGCATGCAGACAGCGCTGTGAAGTTCACGGCACGTCTTTACGAGAATATAGTCGACGAGGAAAAGGGCGTATACGACGAGAACGGCAATGTGAACGTGAACCCGAATTCGCTTGTTGTGATGAAGGAGTGCTATGCGGAGCCCGAGCTCAAGGGCGCCAAAGCATATGATTCGTTCCAGTTCGTAAGGAACGGCTTTTTCTGCGTGGATGCCAAAGATTCGAAGGATGACGATATAGTGATGAACCGTGTGGTCTCGCTCAAATCTTCTTTCAAACTTCCTGTACAGCAGGGCTGATAAAATGTGACCGTGATCATGAGGGGGTAACGATAATGGGGGTCTTTTCAGGATTGAACAATTTCGGCATAGATATGGGCGAAGACATCTATGGCGACAACAAGGCGAAGAACAACGCCGATGCCGACGCGAGAGCGGCAGCTGCCGCGGCAGAGGCTGAAGCAGCGCATAAGGCCGCTGAGGAAAAAAAGAAGAAGGATGCTGAAGAGCCTAACTATCTGCTCGCAAGATCCTATACCTGTCCTGTATGCGACAAGCCTTTCAAATCGCTTGCGGTCAAGGCGAACAGGGCGAGAGTCGTAAGCCATGATGTTGACTTAAGGCCCGTCTATGATCCCGTCGATTCATTAAAATACAATGTCATATCCTGCCCGTATTGCGGATATTCGGCGCTTACGCGTGTCTTTCCCAATATCACCAACAATCAGAAGAAGATGGTGAAGGAGAAGATCAGCAGCGCGTTCAAGCCCGCGGCGGTGATCAGCGAAAACGGAGTATATTCGTATGATGAGGCCCTGGGAAGGATGCAGATGGCATTCGCCACAGCGATGGCTACCGTGGCCAAGTCATCGGAGAAAGCATATCTCTGCCTTTCGATGTCATGGCTTGTAAGAGGACAGAGAGAGCATCTCGGGAATGCGGACCCTGACAAGCTCGAAGAATTACAGATGGCGGAAGACGAGCTGCAGAAAAAGGCTCTCGAGGGCTTTGTGTACGCCCGCCAGACAGAGGATTATCCCATGTGCGGCAACATGGACCAGTATACGGTGGATTACATCATCGCGGCTTTGTTCTACAAGAGCAAGGATTATGACAAGGCGCTGAAGCTGCTCCCGGAGATCATAGTGTCCGCGAGCGCCAGCAGGGGAATAAAAGACAGGGCGAGGGATCTGAAGGAGAAGATCATCGCTGCGAGAAGTAAATAAATAAGGGGGACGAAAGTCAACGGGGAAGTCAACGGGGACGGTTCTCAAGGGGGGTGACAGGGGGACGTACCTTTTGACACCTTGTAGTGCAAAGGTGTCAAAAGGTACGTCCCCCTGTCACCCCCCTTGAGAACCGTCCCCGTTGACTTCCGACAAAAAATCTGATTTTGTGGTAAAATATAACGGATTGTAAACTACCGCATGGAGGACACTGATTATGGGATACATGGAAAGTTATAACGAGTGGCTTGAAAGCCCTTATTTTGACGAGGAGACAAAGAAGGAGCTCAAGAGCATAGCGGGGGATGACAAGGAGATCGAGGAGAGATTTTACAAGGAGCTGGAGTTCGGCACCGGAGGCTTAAGGGGCATCATCGGGGCCGGCACGAACCGCATGAACATCTACACGGTGAGGAAGGCTTCTCAGGGACTTGCGGATTATATCATAAAGAACAACGGCCAGGACAAGGGCGTGGCGATCGCATACGACTGCCGCTTCATGTCGCCGGAATTCGCTGATGTGACGGCGCTCTGCCTTGCGGCCAACGGGATAAAGGCGTACGTCTTTGATTCACTGCGTCCCACGCCGGAGCTCTCATATGCTCTGAGGGAGCTGCACTGCATCGCGGGCGTGGTGGTCACTGCGAGCCACAATCCCCCTGAATACAACGGTTACAAGGTCTACTGGGAGGACGGAGCCCAGGTATCCGTGCCCAGGGATCAGGAGATCATCGATGAGGTAAATAAGGTCAGCATCACTGAGGCAAAGACCATGGATCTCGACGAGGCCAAGGCGAAGGGCCTCTATAATGTCATCGGCAGCGAGATCGATGACAAGTACATAGCAGAGCTCAAGAAGCTCATCATCCATCCCGAGGTCATCACCGAGATGGCGGATGATATCAGGATCGTCTATTCTCCCTTCCACGGCACAGGCAATCTGCCCGTGAGAAGGATACTGAAGGAGCTTGGCTTCAAGCATGTATTCGTGGTGCCCGAGCAGGAGCTTCCCGATCCGAAGTTCACGACTCTCGACTACCCGAATCCCGAGGATCCCAAGGCATTCACGCTGGCTCTGAAGCTCGCTAAGGAGAAGGATGCGGACATAGTGCTCGCTACCGATCCCGACGCCGACAGGCTCGGAATATATGCAAAGGACACGAAGACCGGCGAGTACATTCCCTTCACCGGCAACATGTCCGGTATGCTGATCGGAGAATACAGGATCAGTGAAGAGAAGAAGCTCGGAACCCTTCCCGCCAACGGCGCTCTGGTCAAGACCATAGTCACGACGAATCTCGCTGATGCTATATGCAAGTCATACGGACTGAAGCTCATCGAGGTGCTCACGGGCTTCAAATATATCGGAGACCAGATCAAGAGATTTGAGCAGGACGGCTCTTACAGCTATGTCTTCGGACTCGAGGAATCATACGGTTGCCTTGCCGGAACGCACGCGAGGGATAAGGATGCGGTCTGCGCTGTCATGTGCCTTGCGGAAGCTGCAGCATTCTACAAGAAGCAGGGCCTCACTCTCTGGGATCAGATGATCAATATATATGAGAAGTACGGCTATTACAGGGAAGGGATACACACGATCACCCTGAAGGGCATCGACGGAGCCGAGCAGATCAAGGGCATCATGAAGAAGATAAGACAGGAGCCTCCGGCAAGCTTCGGAGATCTTAAGGTCAATAAATTCGTGGATTACAGCAAGGGCGAGGCAGTTACAGGACTTCCCGTATCGGATGTGCTCTACTTTGACCTTGAGAATGATTCCTGGTGCTGCGTAAGACCTTCGGGTACCGAGCCCAAGATCAAGTTTTACATGGGCGTCAAGGGCACGAGCCTTGAGGATTCGGATGCCAGACTTTCAAAGCTTAAGGAGGCGGTGATCTCCATGGCGTAAGCCTTCGGAGTGCTCACTGCTTGTATGAGGCATTTTACCGTAAAGATCACAAAGGATAAGAGATTCTGGGCGGTGCTGTATACGCTTATGGCGTTGCTCGCCGTGGTCAGCGTATATGAGGGAATAAAAAACGGCATCGTCTGGAGTCAGGATTTTCAGTATGATGCGACGACTGCTCTGACCAGGGGATATGATCCGTACGATCTGAGCGTTGCTTTTGATGAGAAGGCGCTTCCGGACATCGGGTATCTAAAAGGCTTCTACGAATACTACGATGGACTCGGCACGCCGCAGAGGATGGAAGCCAATCAGTTTCCGTCCCTGCTCTATATTCTGGCGCCTTACACTCTCCTGCCCTACAGCGCAGCGAGGATACTCTGGGTCGTAACAAACCTCGTCGCGACCTCTGCCATCATATGGCTATTAAAGAAGACCTTTATGGCGGGCGTGAATGACCGGCTGTATCCGGTCTTCGTGCTGCTGATGCTCATGGGCACGCCCTGGAGGAATCAGATCGGAGTAGGACAGCATACGCTTTTTGCTTTTGCCTTCTTCCTTGCAGCGGTATGGGTCGCAGGCATGGCAGAGAGCATGAAGGAGACCGCCGATACGGCGGATGACGCACCCGGTGACAGCCGTGAGAGCGGTGACAGCCGGGGCAGCCATGCAGCGGTCAGAGCGGGCAGCAAAGCTCTGCCGTACACCATAATATCCGGCCTGCTGCTGTCGCTGTGCTACCTTAAGTACACGGTGACGGCGCCGCTTGCGATATGGTTCATCTACCGCAAAAGATATAAGGAATTTGCGATAAGTCTTGTGCCGCACGTGATACTTACAGGTGTTGCGGCCGCAACGCTTAAGAGCTCCTATATCGATATGCTCACAAAGCCTCTTAAGGTGGCATCGGCGCTTGCCGGAGAAGGCAGCATAGACATAGGCGCGATATTCGGCGGCGCGGGGATCGGGTATTTATTTACGATCATCATAATGATCTTTATCCTTGCGATGGCGCTGACTCTTCCCGAGGGTGAAGACGAGCTTTTCATCTCGCTGGCAGCGTTGCTGGCGCTTGTTATGACCTACCACAGGACATATGATTTCTTTATCATGATCATTGTCTTCGGGTATTTTGCCACGGGAAGGATGAAGGTTGCGGAGATCATATATTTCATTACGACACTCGCGTTTTTCTTTGCCCTGAGGATATTCCACGAAAGTGTGACAAGCCTTACAGTGGCGGGAGCGCTGTATTATGCCTGCGCGATCTCCTTTGCGGTGGTCGCGGCGGAAAAATGTATCAAGAGATTCAGGGCGTAGGACATAACGCCTAAAGAGGGAGGAAACATAATGGACAAGCTTTTCATAGTCATTCCTGCGTACAACGAGCAGGAGACCATAGAGGATATCATCCGTCAATGGTATCCCAACCTGCTGCTGGGCGAGGAGGGCTCGAGGCTCGTAGTCATAGATGACGGCTCGAGTGATGCGACAGCTGAAAAGCTTGAGGCGCTGAAAAAGGAGTTTCCTCTTCTGGAAGTCAAGCATAAGCCGAACTCGGGACACGGTCCTTCGATACTTGCAGGATACAAATATGCTCTTGCCGAAGGCGCCGATTATATCTTCCAGACTGATTCCGACGGTCAGACCGATCCTTCCGAATTCCCGGAATTCTGGGAGAACAGAAAGAAGTACGAGATGATCATTGGCTACAGGAAGGAGAGAGGCGACGGAGCCGGAAGGATAGTCGTGACAAGGACATTAAGAGGGCTCATCTTCCTTACTTTCCATGTATATGTGAAGGACGCCAACACGCCCTTCAGGCTGATGAAGGCGTCGGTGCTCGAGAAGGAGATAAAGTATGTGCCGAAGGATTATTTCCTGACGAACGTTCTTATTTCCGTGATATTCGCAAAGAGGAAGTACAGAGTGAAGTATCTGCCGATAACCTTCAGGGCGCGTCAGGGAGGCACCAATTCCATAGACCTGAGGAAGATCACGGGCATCGGACTTCGCTCGGTCGGGGACTTTGTAAAGCTCAACAGGATAATCACGAACCCGTGACCAAGGATCCTGAGACTGCATGTAAGACGAAAGGAGAAGAAGATGAAAAGACCGCGTATTCTGCTCTTTATACCTGCATATAACTGTGAAAAACAGATCGTCCGCGTACTCGGATCGCTCGATGAAAAGATCATGCGATACATAGATGAGGTGATCGTGGTAAATAACCGCAGCACCGACGGGACTGAGGAGGCCGTGAAGGACTTCATGAAAAGCCATACCTACATGCCTGTCCGCCTTTTCAGGAACAGAGACAACTACGGCCTCGGTGGGTCTCACAAGGTCGCGTTCGAGTATGCGATAAAGCAGAAATTTGACTACATCATCGTGCTCCACGGTGACGATCAGGGTGATATACATGATTTCTATCCGGTGCTGAAGCGTGAGATCTACAGGGGATATGACTGTGTGCTCGGAGCAAGGTTCATGCTCCAGTCGCGGCTTGAGGGCTATTCGCTCTTCAGGACGGCCGGCAATATAGTCTACAATTTCCTCTATGCTCTCGGCATGGGGACGCGTGTATTTGACCTGGGCTCCGGACTCAACATGTATGACGTGAAGGCGCTTCGGACCAGATTCTACATGCAGTTCCCGGATAACCTGATGTTCAACTGCACGATGCTCCTTGCGGTATCCTATTACGATCTTACGATGAGGTTTTTCCCGGTATCGTGGAGGGAGACGGATCAGGTGTCCAATGTGAAGATGGCATCCCAGTCCATGAAGACGCTGAAGCTGCTCTTTGATTACATGGACATGAAGGATTCCATAAGGGGCGAATACCGCGACATACCGCGTACGAAGTATGAATATGACGAGATCTGAGGCTGAGGCTTTTTCGGAATGAACAGAGTATCTGATTATATCAAGCGCAACGGTATGAAGAAGACCTTCTATGCCGTAAGACAGCACCTTAGCGACGGCAAGGTCGACAGGGATTATAACAGGGAGATGAAGGCAGCCCTGAAGGAGGGCGAAGAAAACGATGCCGCAAAAGCAAGACAGAGCGGGAGCTGCCTTCCTCAGAAGCCGCTGATCTCTATCCTTGTGCCCACCTACAAGCCGGAGGATCAGTATTTCAGGGAGATGCTCAGATCCGTTAAGGCGCAGACCTATCCGTATTACGAGCTGCTGCTCGGTGTCGGCGGCGGTATATCGGAGAATACGAACGCTGCTCTGTCCGAAGCAAAGGGCGATTACATCGCGCTTTTGGATCAGGATGATCTGATAGAGCCCGATGCGCTCTACCGCATAGCGCTCGAGGCCAATATGGGCGCTGCTCTCATCTACTCTGATGAGGATAAGTACGACGGCAAGAAGGGCAGGTATTCAAGGCCTTTCAGGAAGCCGGACTTTGACATAGAGCTGTTGCTCTCCAATAATTATGTCTGTCATTTCCTTGCGGTGAAAAGGGAGCTCGCGCTTAAAGTCGGCGGCTTCAGGAGCGAGTACGACGGAGCGCAGGATCACGACTTTATCTTAAGATGCGCGGAGGAGATATCTCCCGATCAGATATCGCATATAAGACGCGTGCTCTATCACTGGAGGATACACAAGGGCTCCACGGCCGGCGATCCCGCAGAGAAGACCTATGCGCATTCCGCAGGGAAGAGGGCCATCGAGGATTATCTGAAGAGAAACGGCCAGATGGCTCTTGTCTCCGAGACGGAGCACAGGGGCTTCTACAGGGTGGAATACTTCACCGATCTTGTAGAGGAGAGCGCATACAAGATGCATCTGGGTGAAGGGATAAGACCCCTGAGCCCCGGAAATGAAGGCAGGATGCGTGCCTATCTTGATGCGAATCCCGATGTCGGCGCGATCGGAGGAAGGGTCATAGACCACATGGGGCGCGTGCTGTCTGCCGGATATGAGAGGAATGAAGACAGAGAGATAGTGCCTCTGTATCGTGGCATGAATTACAGACTGTCCGGAGAATTCCATATGGCGGCCCTCAGGAGAAAGGTTGACATAATCTCAAATCAGTGCGTGCTGATAAGATCATCTCTCGAAGACTGCATGAGCAGCGATTCGGGAAGGATGTGCAGGAAGATCCAGGACAGAGGATACAGCGTAGTAATAGATCCGCAGATGATATTTGTTAAAAAATAGGGGGAAAATGGAAGTCAGTGTCATCATCCCGAATTACAACGGGGCAGAATTCATAAAGGACTGTCTTGATTCTCTTTTAAGGCAGGAATACAGGGACTTTGAGATCATAGTCGTGGACAACGATTCAAAGGATGGTTCTGCTGACCTTGTTGAGAAGGAGTATCCTTCGGTCAGGCTTAAGAGACTGGATCAGAATTACGGATTCTCAAGGGCCGTAAACGAGGGACTGAAGATGTCCAAGGCTCCCTTTGCCCTTCTTCTTAATTCGGATACGATAGCGGAGCAGGGCTTTGTGGCGGCTCTTGTCGATACGATACAGAAGGACGGACGGATCTTCTCGGTCGCTTCAAGGATGATACAGATGAAGGATAAGGACCGTATCGACGGAGCGGGAGATCTGTATTCCGCTTTCGGCTGGGCATATGCCAGAGGCAAGGGAAGGAAGCTCAAATGGTACGACAAGCCTGCCGATGTCTTCTCGGCATGCGGAGGCGCGGCCATATACAGGAGGAGCATACTCGACGAGATTGGCTGGTTTGATGAATTCCATTTTGCCTATCTTGAAGATACTGATATAGGATACAGGGCGCGGATAATGGGATACAGGAATGTGTACTGTCCGGACGCAAAGGTCTATCACGTGGGCAGCGGCGCTACCGGAAGCCGGTACAATGATTTCAAGATCCGCATATCGGCTCGCAACAATATGTATCTTATCATGAAGAACATGCCGGTACTCCAGATCATACTCAATCTGCCCTTCCTTCTGGCCGGTTTTTCGATAAAGGCATTGTTTTTTATCCTGATAGGACATGGGCGCGCTTATCTTTCGGGACTGAAGAGAGGATATATCCTGTGCCGTGAGGCCAGGAAATTCCCTTATTCTTCCAGGAACCTGAAGAACTATGTGAGGATACAGCTGGAGCTGTGGCTGAATCTTTTCAGAAGACTGCCGGGGTGAAGTATTGATAAGGGATAATCAGAATTTCCTTAACAGGATACATATGGTAATGGACGGCGCGGTCACTGCAGCGTCCTATGTCATCGCCTACGAGATAAGGTTTGAGACACCGCTCGATGACCCGATGATACCTCATCTTCCGATGTACATGTACATGGAGGCTCTGCCCTTCCTTATCATCTCATACATCTTCCTGTATTATCAGTTTGGCCTATACAGATCCAAGAGACTCGGCGGGCGAAGGAAGGAATTGGTTAACATAATCAATGCCAACACCGTGGGCTTCATAGGCTTCGTGTCCGTGCTTTATGTCATCAACCAGACTGACTTTGCAAGGTCCATGCTGGTCATCTTCGGCGTGGTTAACATAATGCTCGAGACCCTGATGAGGAACATCATCAGATACATCCTTCATTTCATCAGAAAGAAGGGCTACAACAAGAAATACCTGCTCCTTGTGGGTTATTCAAAGTCCGCTGAGGAATATATCCGGCGTATCAGGCTCAACCCTCACTGGGGCTACGAGGTCTGCGGCATCCTCGATGACAGAGTGCCTGCGGGAACCCTGCTCAGAGGAGTCAAGGTTCTTGGCCGCATAGCCAACCTTGATGTGATCCTTCCTGAAAATAAGATTATGGAGATCGCGATCACCCTTCCTCTGGATGAGTACAGCAAGCTGGAGAGGATAGTGGAGAAATGCGAGAAGAGCGGCGTCCATACGCAGTTCATCCCCGACTACAACCGCGTCATCCCGTCGAGGCCTATAATGGAGGACGTGGAGGGACTCCCTGTCATCAATATAAGGAACGTTCCTCTTACAGCGACCGAGAACAGATTCGTAAAACGGACGATGGATATAGTGGGCTCCATACTGATGCTCATCATTTTCTCGCCGATATTCCTCGCTTCTGCGATAGCTGTGAAGGTTTCGTCGAAGGGACCTGTCATATACAGGCAGGAGCGCGTTGGTTTACATAATACGAAATTCATCATGTACAAATTCCGTACGATGGAGCTGCAGAAGGAGAGCGAGGAAAAGAAGGGCTGGACTACGCAGAATGATCCGAGGGTCACGAAGGTAGGAAGGGTACTGAGAAGGACCAGCATGGATGAGCTTCCCCAGCTCATCAATATCCTCAAGGGTGATATGTCCATAGTGGGACCGAGACCCGAGCGGCCGCAGTTTGTCGCTCAGTTCAAGGAAGAGATACCAAGATACATGGTGAAGCATCAGGTGCGCCCGGGACTTACCGGATGGGCGCAGGTGAACGGTCTTCGGGGCGATACCTCGATAAAGGACCGCATTAAGTTTGACATCTATTATATCGAGAACTGGAGTGTTCTCTTTGATATCAGGATCATGTTCATGACGGTATTCAGGGGGCTGATAAATAAGAACGCGTATTAGCCCGCATGGTCTGCTTCATGTCTTCTAAGCCTGATGTCTTCTTTCCTTTATCATGTCACGAAGATCTTCCGCCATGGGGCGGAGCAGCGGCTTTAAGGCTCTGTTTGAAAGAGCCCGGAGCACGTATTTCCCTGCATTGTCTATCTCGTCCTGATTATAGCAGAGAGCTGCCATGAAATAATCAAAGGTGGGCTCGTCCATCCCGCTGATGGGGAATTCTTCATTAAGCTCGGCATCCTTGAAATTCCGGAGAGCGTATTTGATAAGCTTTCTCTCCTCATCCATGGTCATGGGATCCGTATCGGATATGACATACCCGTCCCATTTGAGCTTCTCGCGCCAGGATCTTAAGAGCCAGGCGGCATTGATGGCGGTCTGTCCTCTCTTGCTGCTGCGGCAGCCGCGTACGAGACAGCATCTTAAGGCTGATTTGTAATATCTGTAAGCATCCGCGTATTCTCTGACGAAGACCTCGCTCGGAGCGTCCTTGTCATTCTTTAAGGCCTTTTCCTTTAATGATGAAGCCTCCCTCGGATTGATCTTTTCGAATGACTGATCCAGATCGGCATATCCGCATGAGGGGCATTCGACTACGCGGTATTTCAGCAGATCCACGTTCTTAAAACGCGGCATCAGATCGATATCAAGGCCGTTGGATTCGGCTTTTTTGGCAAGGACCGTCTTTGCGGTAAACACCCTATGACAGACCGGACAGGTATGTGACTTGTCCAGAAGATATTCCATTTCTACAGATGATGACATGCCCTTCTTATCGGATTCTTTTGAAGGCGGAGGGCTGCCGGGTAACTGACCTCTCATGTCTTATCCCCCTTGATATCACTGCTGCTGCACCCAGAAACGGTGCTTGTCCTCAAGCTTCATGAGCACGCTCTGCTTGAGCACGAAGTACTTGAGCAGGAGCTGATTCATCGAGTTTATCTCGCCCTGTCTGTCGCTCATGTATTCATTAAAGAATGAATTCCAGAAAGTAACGCACACTGCCTTTGTGAGTCCGTATGTCCTCCTGCAGTACCCTTCATCCTTCGCCTCTATTCCTACGAGAGAAGCAAAGAGCGCGGAGAGGTCAAACAGCTGATTGCCGTAGGCGCTTCCCGACATATCCAGAAGCAGGAGTTCATCGCCCTGTACCATGACGCTGTTGAGATTGATATCTCCGTGCACGTAGGTGCTGCTGTCGGGGATCGAATTGATGAGAGTCGAGAACACGGTTATCTTGCTGTCTGTCGGATCATCGATCTCCTTCAGCCATTCATTGTATCTGTCCTTTATGTTGGGGAGCTTGTCCTTCGGTATCTCCGTGGAATGAAGCTCCTTTAAGGTCTTTGCGAGCATTTTCGCAAGACCTTCAAGACGGGACGGATCATGGCTTATAAGATAGGCGAGGGATGTCATCTCGGCTTTTTCAAAGACGAGACCGTAGCCCTGCTCGCATTTTACGACATCATAGGGGATGAGGGTCGGAACACCGTAGACCATGGCTGTCTGGGCATATGAGCGTTCTTTCTTTACATCCTCCAGAGGTACGGATGAACCGTAGACCTTGACCATCTCGTCGTCGGACAGCTGGAAGATCTCACCGTTTAAGGCAGAGCTTATCTTTTTGCAGCCCTTAAGAGAGATCTGTCTCATCTGACGCTCTATGGTGAAGATGTCTCCAAAGCCCGTGACATCGAAGATATCGAAGACTTCGTCCGAGACATTCCTGACTATTATGTCCTTGCCGGTGGCCTTCTTGACCTTCAGCAGTACGCGCAGACCCGCGCTGGAGATGTATTCCAGACCCTTCGCGTCAAAGGCTATGTCCACGTTGTCGAAAAGAGGGCTGTTGTCCATGATGTCCGCTTCCACCTCGGCGGCATTGCTCGAATCAATACGTCCCTCCAGGAAAAATGTCATCGCGCCCTGGGAAAAATCACTCTTCATATCGTCCTCCTGTCCATTGCTAACGGGATACAGCGCTTAACTCATCAAAGGAATCTCATCCTGTCCTTATGATCGGAATTGTCCTTCTTAACGGGCGGTGCCGGAGCATCCTTTTTGATAGCGGATTTGAGCTCTCCCACCATCTCAGACCGGCACTTGTCGCAGAATCTTCCGCTTATTATAGGGGTACCGCATTTCTCACAGACGATATCTCCGGCCGGAGAGTAGAATTCAAGCCTCTCGGATCTGATCCATTCCTTGATCTGCTTCTCGGATACTTCGCAGAATTCGGATACTTCGACTAAGTTGCAGCCCTTATGATCCCATATGTAATCCCTGACACGCTGGAATTCCTTCTCGGACTCTTCCTTACATGAAGGGCAGAGCCGCTCGCCTCCGATATAATTGAAAAGCCTTCTGCACCTTGTGCATGCCATTGTCTGAGTCTGCATATGATCCTCCTCTTATACTTTCTGTCTCTCGACAAGCTTTGCAAAAAATCCGTCCATTGCCATAAGCTCTTCGTAAGTTCCGTCTTCTATGATATGGCCTTCATCGATCACGAGTATCCTGTCACACTGTCTTATGGTCGACAGTCTGTGGGCTATGACTATCCTCGTGCACTTCAGCGCATCCAGCGCCTCTGTGACCTGCTTCTGAGTCTTATTATCCAGAGCGGATGTGGCCTCGTCAAACATGAGTATACGCGGCCTTCCGGCTATCGCTCTTGCTATCATGAGACGCTGTCTCTGTCCGCCGGATATGCCGCCGCTTCCTTCCGCGACCATCGTGTGCATGCCCATCGGCATCTGCCTTATGTCGTCGGCTATGCCGGCAAGCTCGCAGGCGGCCCATGCTTCCTCCATCGTAAGCTTCGGGCAGGCTATGGCGACGTTTTCAAATATGCTGCCTGCAATGAGGCGGCCGTTCTGCATGACGACACCGATCTTCTGACGAAGTGATTTGAGATCGAGCTTTTGCAGATCTTTTCCATCATAGTATATTGCACCTTTGACGGGTTTTTCAAATCCGAGAAGGAGGCGCATGAGCGTTGATTTACCACACCCCGTCCTGCCTACTATGGCGATGTACTGCCCGGCGGATATCTTGAGGTTCATGTCATTGATCACAAGAGGCATGCCGGGCTTGTATCTGAAGGATACGTGCGCCAGCTCTATCGATCCCGACAGGCGGGATACGATCTGATTGTTCTCGGATATCTCGGGCTTTGCTTTCATGATCGGGCTGACAAGCTCGAGCATTCCTCTGATGTGCGCGATCACAAGAGCAATGGTGGCAAGCGACTGGAAGGCTGCCATGACCATGCCGTATGAGGTGTTGAAGGAGAAGTAATCCGATGCGGGGAGGCCCGAGCCTATCGCTATCGCATAGATCACCACTGTTCCTATAAGTCCTATGCTGAGAGGTATGGTGCTGCTCACCCTTAAGTACCAGGGGAGATCATACTCGAGACGGGCTTCTTCGGCATAGACGGAGGCCCATTTTGCGAAGGCTCTTTTTTCCGAACCCGAGAGTTTGATCTTCTGCAACCCTGTGATGAGGGCGTAGGAGAGGCTTGAGACCTTGGTGTCCTGCTCCATCCTCTGCTTTGCTATCCTCAGAGAAAGGAAGGAGAGGACCAGCGTGAAGAATACATTCAGCGCTATGATCGCAAGCGACGGAAGGAGAAGCATGGGCGCGAAATGTCTGATCTGCACTACATAGATCAGAGAGAACAGCGCCGTAAGGCCCGTGGAATATATGGAGTTCATGAGGCTCTGAGTCAGGGTGCTCATGTAGCCGACCCTCTGCGCAAGCTCTCCGGTGCCGTAGTCATGGAAGAAGTCGGCAGGCAGGGAGAGCACTCTCATCATGACTGCGGCTTCCACCGAGAATTCTGTCCTGGTCACCAGACGGTTGAGGATAAGATTCTTGAAGATTGTAAGGAGCGTAATGGTGACGGAGTATGAAAATACAAAAGCCAGGGCTCCCAAAAGTACGGTGTTATTGCCATACTTCAGCACGTTCTCAAAGAGGAGGTTCTGGAATCTCGGAAGCAGCGTGCCGGTGAGCGTGACTATGCCGGTCGCGGCCAGAAGCGAAATGAGGTCGTGCGTCGATACTGTATGAAGTATGTATTTCAAAAGATCCGCAACGCTCATCTCCCTTAAGGGCAACGGTCTGTAGAAGCAGAGAGCGCGGTCGATAAAAATCTTCTCGGTAGAAGCATCCAGACGGCGCCGGCTCTTTTCGTGAGTGTCATAAAAATCGTAGCCTGAAGGGCCTGAAGGTATCAGCGCCACCACGCTGTCGTCATCGGCGCGGCGCGTGATCATGGGACCGAACGCGTCCTTATACCAGCCTTTCGGGAGCGTGACCCTTCTGTACATGATCCCGTGAGGACGAAGCATGCATTCGAGCTGTTCCATAGGATCGCTGATGCTATCCGGCACCCTTCCGGGCTTGAGATGGAAGGTCTTCAGCACCTCCTCGACGGCATTCTTAGTCTGGATGCGCTCGTCCTGGTAGGCATTATAGGCAGACCGGCCCATGACAGCGGATGCCATGTCCGAAAACGCACCGGCAAACTGCTGCATGTCATTCAGTTTTCTCTGCTTTATCTGTTCGTCAAACCAACCCATCGTCGTCGTAAACTCCGCTTCTGTTCGGATCTCGCAAGCGAGATCCTCACCGCGCTCCGTTACTCCTCCTCTCCGTCGGAAGCAGGCTTCCGACGGGTGTTGCTACCGGTTACTGTATGTCAGGGTTCCACCGGGTGTTGCTACCGGTTACCGTATGTCAGGGTTCCACCGGGTGTTGCTAGCGGTTATCACTCGTTTGTTACAAGCTCTGTGTAAGCGCCGCCTTTTGCCATCAGTTCTTCGTGTGTCCCGCGCTCCACCACGTTGCCGTGGTCCATGACGATGATCTCGTCACTGTCCCTTATAGTGGACAGTCTGTGAGCTATGACTATGCAGGTGATGCCCCTGTTCCTTATGGCGGATACCACCTCGTGCTCGGTCCTTGCATCGAGCGCCGATGTAGCTTCATCAAGTATTATCACGGTGGGATCCTGCGCGAGGACGCGGGCTATCTCAAGACGCTGCCTCTGTCCTCCGGAGAAGTCGCTGCCTCCTTCATTGATCATGTAATCATATCCGCCGTCGCGCTGGATGATATCGTCATGGATCTGCGCATCCCTTGCGGCGAGGATCATCTCAAAATCCTCAATGGATGAATCCCACATTTTTATGTTGTTTGCGATGGTATCTTCGTACAGGATGATGTCCTGATCGACTACTGCCAGTGAACCCGTGAAGACACTGCGGTCTATGTCCATCATCTTCTTGCCGTCGTACAGGATCTCGCCTTCCCACGGTTCGTAGAGTCCGGAGATGAGCTTTGACAGTGTGGACTTGCCGCAGCCGGACATGCCGACAAAGGCCACGCATCCGCCCGGACGGATCTTCATGTTGAAGTCTTTTATCAGCGGCGGTTCGAGCTTTGAGTATCCGAAGGAAACATGCTTCATCTCGACTTCGCCCCGTATCTTGGTATAATCCGCGCCGTCATCTATGGGAGCGTCTCTGTAGGCCGGATCCACGGGATATTTCATGACGTCTTCTATACGCTCCATCTGTGTGCGCATCTCCTGCAGCTGCTGACTCGTGCTGATGAGCTCGGTAGCGGGAGCCGTGAAGCCGTCGAGATAACCCATGAAGGCCACTATCATACCGATCGTGAACTTCCCGTTCATCGCGAGGAACACTCCGGATATTAGGATGAAGTTTGAAGTGAGCGCAGATATCAGAGCGGGAAGCGATCCAAGGTACTGGTTCAGCTTTACGAACTTCATCTCCTGCGCATTGACACTTGCCTGGAAGCCTGCCCATTTTTCGAAGAAGCCGTTTTCGGCGCCTGCGGCCTTAAGAGTCTCGATAAGCTCTATGCCGTTGGTAGTGGCGCCGGCGAGCTTGCCCTGATCTCTCATCTGCACCCGCGTGATATTGACTCTCTTGGAGGATACAAGAGAGGAGATCGAAAGATTAAGCGCTATTGATAAAAGACCTATAAGGGTCAGCGGTACGCTGTAGCGGAACATGACAAGGATATAGAAGCCTATCATGAACACTTTTATCACAAGAGGAGACAGGGTATCGACCAGAGTGGAGGCTATGTTGGCATTGGTAAGCTGTCGCTGCTGTATATCGCCTGCCATCCTCTGTCCGAAAAACTCGATCGGCATACGCAGTACTTTCCACATATAAGACGAATTACCGATGATCGCAAGCTTTCCGTTGATCTTGAGTGAATAGATCTCCTGAAGCGCGAGCACCAGGATCTGAACAGCCGTAAATACGGCAAGACAGAAGATGAAGGGATAGGTCCAGCCGGGATTATGCCCGGTGAGAAGACGGTCTATGAATATCCTTGAAAATGCGGGAGATATGATCTCCATGAGAGATGTGATCACTCCCGTGGCCGCAACGAAGATCACGGCCATGGCTGCGCCGTTCAGTCTTTCTTTTGCAAAGGCGAGCATGCTGCGCTGCTTTCCGTCCTTCACAAAATCCTCCGTCGGCTCGAATGCAAGGCAGATGCCGGTGAAGGCCTTGTTGAATTCCTGGATGGGGACCTTGACCCGGCCTCTTGCGGGATCGTTCAGTATGGCGTGATCGCCTCTGAAGCCGTCGAGGACTACGAAGTGATTGAAATTCCAGTGGATGATGCATGGGAAATCCATGCCTTCCCTGAGCTGATCGGGCTCGACTCTGTAGCCGTCGGCGGTAAGACCGTAGTTCCTTGCGGCTATAAGGATGTTTTTTGCTTTGGATCCGTCTCTTGATACGCCGCAGTCCGAGCGCACCTTCTCCAGCGGCACCCACTTGCCGTAATAAGCAAGTACCATGCAAAGACATGCAGCTCCGCACTCAAGAGCTTCGAGCTGCATGACGATGGGAACTCTTGCAACCCTCCGGAATATCATGTCAGTTATTTCCCAATATAAAAGACATCGGATGTATCTGCTCCACGACGACCTCGGCCTTGTATGATCCTTTCGGGAGATCCGAGGTAGCTGTCAGGGCGTAAAGAAGATCGTGGTCCGTGTAGCCCAGATCGGCGAGAACACCGGAATCGTATACGGTAGAAGATTCCACCGGCGTGCTTGAAGCAGAGATGATATCCCGAAACTCACCGCCAAGATTGATAACGCTGTCGGGATCAAGATCATCATAGGTAGCCTTGTCTACATAGCAGACAGCCAGCCCGCCCTCAACAAGGGCCAGAGATTCCTTAGTGGTCTTCAGACTTCCGAGCGTCGACCATAATATCACGCCCGATAAAAACACGATCACCGCTCCCAGCAATATCCATATGCTGGGGCCGGTGACCTTGATATAATCATTCATCTCTTCAGGAGATGCGATGCTGTCCAGACTTTCTTTCCTGTAAAGATTGCTGTTGTCGGCCATAAGATCAACCCTGAAGCTTCTCTATGATGTTGGGAAGCTCCTTGTCCACGATATCATTTTCAAGCTGGCAGGTGCCGGCGTTTTTGTGTCCGCCGCCGCCGTAGCTCAGGCAGATCTTGCCTATATCGACATTGGAGCTCTTATTTATGATGCTCTTGCCGATCATCACTGCAGTGTTCTGCTTCTTGAAGCCCCAGGCCACGTGAACGGATATCTGCATCTCGGGATACATGGCATATACCATGAAGCGGTTGCCCGCATATATCGTCTCTTCATCACGAAGGTCAATGACGCCGACATTGCCGTGTATCTTTGTAAGCTTCTCGAGCTGAGCCTTGAAGAGCTCGCCCTGCTTAAAGTACAGATCCGTGCGCTCCTTGACATCGGGCAGCTCAAGGATCTCATCTATGGGCTTTGTAAGACATGCATCTATGAGCTCCATCATGAGGTCATAGTTTGAGATCCTGAAATCATGGAATCTTCCGAGACCCGTGCGGGCATCCATGATGAAATTCATGAGGTTCCAGCCCTTGGGATCGAGGATCTCCTCGCGTGTAAAATCAGCGCTGTCGCCCTTATCCACGGCTGTCATTATCTCATCGGATACTCTCTTGAAGGTATCCTTGCCGCCGTAATATCTGTATACGACTCTCGCCGCTGATCTGGCGTCGCCGTCGATGACCCACTTGTCCTTGACGTCCACGCCTGCATTACGGGAGAGCTCACTCTCATGATGATCAAAAGCGAGTCCGACTCTCGGATCAAAAGGAAGATTGGTCGTGATATCATTCTCAGTCAGCTCTATCTTGCCGTCCTGCACATCCTTGGGATGCACGAATTTGATATCATCGATAAGATCAAGCTCTTTCAAAAGCATGGCACAGACCAGTCCGTCAAAATCACTTCTTGTCACTAACCTTTTCATGGTATTCCTTCCTTTCGGGATAATAGATCGGCATACGGCGCAGGAGTACATGCGACCGTAAAATAACCTTCCATAGTATATCACAAAAGATCCCGCAGGTTCAATCGGGGAAGTCAGCGGGAAGGGTGTCAGGGGAAGGGTGTCAGGAGGACGTACCTTTTGACACCTTGTAATGCAAAGGTGTCAAAAGGTACGTCCCCCTGACACCCTCATCCGTCCGTGATCATTGAAGGCTTTTTGATTTGCAATAGTAATACCATAGTAGTAAAATCCAAGACAGATCAAGGGCGTTCGCCCAAGCATGAACATAACGGATTATCATTCGATTCTGATGTATTCAACGCTCATGCAGATCACTGAATAATGAAATGCAGGAGCAGACATCGGATCAGATAATGACATAGCATATCTGTCGGCTTTGCCGCTCCTGCGGAGACAATTCCATAAGGAGGACAAAGAATGACAAAAGAAAAAGCAGCGACGGAAACCATTGTTGAAAATCTTACACTGTTCAACAATGAACTGATGAGTAAGGTGTTTGACAGGAACATCCCGGCGACAGAGTATCTTCTGAGGACGATACTGGGAAGGGAAGATATCCGGGTAAAAAGCGTCAAAGGCGAGTACAATATGCGAAACCCCGTAATGGGAGGCAGGGATATAACCCTCGATATACTCGCAGAGGAGGAAAACGGAAGGGAGTTTGATGTAGAAGTTCAGAACGATTCAGAGGGGGCACATGTCAGGCGGGCCAGGTTTCATAGCAGTATGACTGATTCCAGGATGTTAAAGAAAAACCAGGACTTCAGTGAACTGGACGATTCATATGTGATCTTTATCTACAGCCGGGATAAGTATCGTAAGGGATTGCCGGTATATCATATAGACAGGTGCGTAAAGGAAACCGGCAGAGATTTTGGTGACGGATCCCATATAATATATGTCAATGGCAGATATGAAGGCGATGATGAGATGGGTCGGCTGATGCATGATTTCAAGAGTACGAGATCGTCGGATATGTATAACACAGAACTGGCTAAAGGATTAAGGCAATACAAAGAAACAGAGGAGGGAAGAGTTGAGATGTCAGATATAGTTTCAAAAATATATAAAGAATATGGAAAAGAAAAGGAAAAAGAAGGAGAGAAGCGCGGAGAAAAGCGCGGAGAAAAGCGCGGAGAAAAGCGTGGCGAGATGAAAACCAGAGTGAGCGCTGTACAGTCTCTCATGGAAACGATGAAACTCTCAGCTGATCAGGCGCTTGACGCCTTGAAGATCCAGGGGAAGGAAAGAGAATCAATAATAAAGGCAGTACAGAGATGAGGCAAAAGAACCGTCCATTTGTCTTAATAATTCTATGCACGGCCATCCTGACCGTCTTATCCGGCTGCTCCGAAAGCAGCGACTATAACGCACCCGTACAGCAGGAGGCTTTTGAGAATCTGAGCGATGCCGCCACGATTGAGACTGCCACGAAAGAAACGGTCGATACAGTCCCGGAAGCAGCGGCAGAAGCCCCCTCTGAAGAAAAAAGCTTCCGGGAGGACAACAGCTTTGTTGAAGAATACGGCAGTTTTACCGTGACATCGCAAAGCCTTCATGACGGCGTGTGGGATGACGTGATATCAAATACAGATGCGGGCGCGAATAAGTCGCCGCAGTTGTCATGGGAGCCGGTGGAAGGCGCTGAACTTTATCTTGTCTATATGGCAGATCTCGGAGCATGGAACTGGCTCCACTGGAAGTCAGCGGATGTGAAGGAGACTGATCTCGATGAGGGGTGGGCAGACAGTTCCGATTACAAGGGACCGTATCCGCCTCCCGGTTCGACTCACACATACGAAGTGTACGTAGTTGCCTTGAAAAAGCCCATAGAGCGGATGAAGGGCGCTTTTGATGCCCAGAACCCGCGGTTCGAAGAGAATTTCAGAGCTGCCGACACCGATATTGATGGAAATAAAGGCAATATTCTCGGAGTCGGAAGGATCAGCGGAACATTCACACATAAATAAGTCAGGGGGTGTCAGGGGGACGTACCTTTTGACACCTTGTAATGCAAAGGTGTCAAAAGGTACGTCCCCCTGACACCCCCTCCAAAAGCGTTTTGACACAGTCTGCCTTTGTAGTTATCATATCGCATAAGCGGAGCGATCCGTACTTTAAAAAAGATAATTAAGCGCCGATGTTGGAATTGGCAGACAAGCAGGATTTAGGTTCCTGTGGGGAAACTCGTGTGGGTTCAAGTCCCACTCGGCGCATTGTCTTGGCCATCACTTCCCCGATGGCACTCGCGCATGGCGCTCGTAAACGCCATTCAAAACATGCCAAAGGGCATGTTTTGCGTTCGGCGCATTGTCTCGGCCATCACTTCCCCGATGACTTACTGTTGGCTTTCTCATGGTTGTCAATGTCTCCCTTTTGAGATACAATCATTTATTGCGGGTATAGCCGCGAAGCACAGATCATTTTTTATAAGGAGAGGTTGCCATGAAAGGAAATATTGTAGTAGGACAGTCAGGCGGACCCACAGCGGTCATCAATTCATCAGTTGCAGGCGTGTATGTCGCTGCAAAGAAGCTCGGCGTTAATAAGGTATACGGAATGGTCCACGGCATTGAGGGCTTCCTTAAGGATAAGCTCACTGATCTGGATCAGTATCTTTCGGATGATATGGGAGTGGAGCTCTTAAAGAGGACTCCTTCGGCTTTCCTCGGAAGCTGCCGTTTCAAGATGCCCAAGATCGAGGGCCACGAGGATGTATATGAGAAGGTATTCGAGATCATGGAGAAGCATGACATACAGTATCTTTTCTATGCAGGCGGCAATGACTCCATGGATACAGTCAAGATGCTGTCTGATTATGCGGCAGCTCACGGCAAGAGCCAGAAGTTCATGGGCGTGCCCAAGACCATAGACAACGATCTGCCTATCACGGACCACTGTCCCGGATACGGTTCATCCGCAAAGTACATCGCTACTTCCCTCAAGGAGGTAATAAGAGACAACGCTTCCTTCGGAGCAGAGAAGCCCACCATCTGCCTTGTAGAGATCATGGGAAGAAATGCAGGCTGGCTTACAGCTGCTGCTGCTCTTGCAAAGGGCCCTGACTGTGAGGGCGTCGATGCCATATATCTGCCCGAGAGGACATTTGATATGGACGAGTTCATGAAGAAGGTAAAGACACTCTCCGAGACAAGGACTTCAGTCGTCATCGCAGTATCCGAGGGCGTGAAGCTTGCTGACGGAAGATATGTATGTGAGCTCGAGGCTGATTCCGTTCCCGTGGATGCATTCGGCCACAAGCAGATGGGCGGCACGGCTACGACTCTTGCTCACAAGATCGCTGCTGAGTACGGTCTCAAGACCAGGGCTGTCGAGCTCTCCACTCTTCAGAGAGCAGGCACGCACATCGCATCTCTTACCGATATCAATGAAGCATTCCAGGTCGGACACGATGCTGTCGTGGCTGCAGACCAGGGCAAGACCGGTGAGATGATCATCCTTAAGAGAGACGGAGATTCACCTTACGAGTGCGGTACTTCTTCCTATGATATACATCAGATCGCAAACGTCGAGAGAGCTGTTCCCGATGAGTACATCGGAGCTGACGGCTGCTCAATCACAGATGAGTATGTGAAGTACGCGCGTCCTCTGATCATGGGTGAGCTTACACCTGTATACGTGAACGGCCTGCCGAGGCACATCCTCTGCAAGGAAGTCATCGAATACGAGAAGTAAGACATCATGAACATAGTATGTCTTGACATGGAAGGGGTTCTGGTCCCCGAGATATGGATAGCCTTTGCGGAAGCGACCGGCATACCGGAGCTCAAGCGGACGACGAGGGACGAGCCCGATTATGACAAGCTCATGAAGTTCAGGCTGGATATCCTTAAGGAGAAGGGCCTCGGACTGAAGAAGATACAGGAAGTGATAGCGGGCATCGATCCGCTCGACGGCGCAAAGGAATTCCTGGATGAATTAAGATCCATCACCCAGGTGCTGATACTTTCCGATACTTTTGAGCAGTTCGCAACTCCGCTGCTTAAGAAGCTTGACTGGCCGACCCTGTTCTGCAACACGCTGATCGTGGGCGCGGACGGTATGATCGAAGGCTATAAGATGCGTGTCGAGAAATCAAAGCTTGCGACGGTCAAGGCACTTCAGAGCATCGGCTTTGATACAATAGCCGCGGGCGATTCCTTCAATGACATGGCTATGATAAAGGCATCAAAGGCAGGATTCCTCTTCAGGAGCACGGATCAGATAAAGAAGGACAATCCTGACATTCAGGCATTTGACGATTATGATGAATTCCTGGAAGGCATCAAAAAAGCCTTGACAATGTAATAATTATAATAGTAATATCTGTAATTGCCGAAGACAGCCGGTGGCCATGGGGCCGTAAGTGTCAAAGGAGCACATCCTTCGATCGCCAGCCGAGGAAAGAAGCTATGTTATTTATGTAGATTTTTCTGAACCCCTGTCTTTTAGGCAGGGGTTTTTCGGTACAACAAATACTATAAGGAGGTAGAAGCCATATGGCAAAGGTAGAACTCAAAGCTCCCATAGTCGACGAGATCTCCGAGAAGATCAAGAACGCGCATGCCGCAGTTCTTGTCGACCACAGAGGTCTGACTGTGGAGCAGGATACTCAGCTTAGGCGTCAGCTTCGAGAAGCCGGGGTTACTTATAAGGTATATAAGAACACCATGATGAGAAGAGCTTTCGAAGGCACAGACTTTGCAGAGCTCGACAAGCTTCTGGAAGGCCCGTCCGCACTTGCGCTCGCTGAGGATGATGTGACAGCTCCTGCAAGAGTCCTTGTGAAGTTTGCGAAGAAAGCAGACAAGCTTGAGATCAAGGGAGCAGTCATCGAAGGCACTTATTATGACGTAAAGGGTGTCGAGGAGCTCGCAAATGTTCCTTCAAGAGAGGAACTCTTAGGAAGACTCTTCGGTTCCTGGAAGTCACCTATGTCCAACTTCGCTCGTGTCATCAACCAGATAGCGGAGAAGGGCGGCGCAGACGCAGCTGCATCTGATGCACCTGCAGCTGAAGCACCTGCAGAGGAGAAGGCAGAGACAGCCGAGGCTCCCGCAGAGGAGAAGGCTGAGGAAGCAGCAGCTCCCGCAGCAGAAGAGGCAAAGACAGAGGAAGCAGCAGCGGAAGTTCCTGCAGCAGAAGATAACAAGACAGAGGAGGATAAATAAAATGGCTAAGCTTACAAAGGAAGAAATAATCGATGCTATAAAGGAGCTCACTGTTTTAGAGCTCAATGATCTCGTAAAGGCTTGCGAGGAAGAGTTCGGCGTATCTGCAGCAGCAGGAGTCGTAGTCGCAGCAGGCGGCGCAGCAGGCGGTGACGGTGGCGCAGCTGAGGAGAAGACTGAGTTTGATGTAGAGCTCACCGATGTCGGACCTAACAAGATCAAGGTCATCAAGGTCGTACGTGAGGTTACCGGACTTGGACTTAAGGAAGCAAAGGATCTCGTTGAGGGCGCTCCCAAGGTTCTCAAGGAGGCAGCTGACAAGGCTTCCGCTGATGACATCAAGGCTAAGCTCGAGGCTGAAGGCGCAAAGATCACTCTGAAGTAATCTATAACAAATATATAGTCCTCGCATGGACCACATGCCATCGGGCTTAAGCGCTGCACAATATGCCCTTTGGCATATTGTGAACGCCGTTTACGAACGCTATGCGTGAGTGGCGTCGGTAAAGATGCGCAAATGCGCCCGAGTGACATGTGTCCATGCGAGGAAATAAAATATTTATTTTTTAGTTGACTTCATAAGAAGGCTTGTGTTACCATGTAGATTGCACTTTTGTGGCGGCACAGGCTTTCTTTGTCTTTAAAATCTGTGACAAAGCCCGATATTTAGCCGTTTCATAAGGTGCAGGGAACTGTTGTTCAAAAATACGAATCTTGCAGATTCATATTTTTGGACGCATCCGTCTTATGCAGAATTGCCTTCGGCAATAAGCCGGATGCTGCAAGCATAAGGTTTTGGTACGCACTTCGCGACTTTGCGCGCAGTGCTGTGCCGGAAGAGTCGTAGTCTAAAATTTCATTCAGGGGTGATAGCTTAATGGAAAAGAACAGAATACATCCGGTCTACAGTGGGAAGAATCTCAGGATGAGCTTTCAGAGGCAGAGAGAAGTGCTCGAGATGCCGAATCTCATCGATGTGCAGAAATCCTCATACGGCTGGTTTATTAATGAGGGCCTCAAGGAGGCGTTCGAGGACATTTCTCCTATAAATGATTATAGCGGGAATCTTTCCATGGAGTTCGTCGATTACCAGTTCAACAAGGACAAGGTCAAGTACAGCATAGAGGAGTGCAAGGCCAGGGACGCCACATATTCGGCGCCTTTGGAGGTCACCGTAAGACTCTATAACGCATCGAAGCCTGAGGCTGATAATACCGAGCAGAAGATATTCATGGGCGATCTGCCTATCATGACAGATACCGGCACTTTTGTCATCAACGGCGCGGAGCGAGTCATAGTATCGCAGCTTGTCCGTTCACCCGGCATATATTATGGAATAGATCACGATAAGTTCGGTAAGAAGCTGTATTCATGCACCGTGATCCCGAACCGTGGAGCATGGCTTGAGTATGAGACAGATTCCAACGATGTTTTCTATGTTCACGTGGACCGCACGAGGAAGGTGCCCGTCACCGTGCTTTTAAGAGCGCTCGGACTCGGTACCAATCAGGAGATCCTGGATATGTTCGGCGATGAGCCGAAGATCGAGGCTTCTTTTGCAAAGGACGGCGGAGAGAATGTTCGCGACGGTCTGCTTGAATTATATAAGAAGATACGTCCCGGCGAGCCTCTCGCGGAAGAGAGCGCAAGATCCCTTATCGACGGCATGTTCTTTGATTCAAGGAGATACGATCTTGCAAAGGTCGGACGTTACAAGTTCAATAAGAAGCTTTCCTTCAGGAACCGTATCGCAGGTCATATCCTCGCCGAGGATGTGCTCGATCCCGCGACCGGTGAGGTCATCAAGCTTCCCGGCAAGAACGGACTTGCCGCCAAGGCAGGAGTCGAGGTCACGAGAGAGCTTGCTGACGAGATACAGAACAGCGCAGTAAGGAGCGTGCTCATCCAGACTGAGAAGAGGAACGTTAAGGTCCTCTCTTCGATGATGGTTGACATAAATCACTACATTGAGTTCCCTAAGGGCGAGAGCGCAAAGGACTACGGTGTTACGGAGCTCGTTTATTATCCTGAGCTCGAGAAGCTCATGGATGAGAATGAGACACCCGAGGCGCTCAAGGACGCCATAAGGCACAATATCGCAGAGCTGATACCGAAGCATATCACTCATGACGACATCTTTGCGTCGATCAACTACAATATGCACCTTGAGTACCATATCGGACACAAGGACGATATCGATCACCTCGGCAACCGCCGTATCCGCGCGGTCGGCGAGCTTCTGCAGAATCAGTACAGGATCGGTCTTTCAAGGCTTGAGAGAGTCGTGCGCGAGAGGATGACCACTCAGGACATCACGACAGTGACTGCTCAGCAGCTCATCAATATCAAGCCTGTTACGGCAGCGGTCAAGGAGTTCTTCGGATCTTCACAGTTGTCACAGTTCATGGATCAGAACAACCCTCTCGGAGAGCTTACTCATAAGAGAAGACTCTCGGCCCTCGGCCCCGGCGGACTGTCAAGAGACCGCGCCGGCATGGAGGTCAGGGATATACATTATTCACACTACGGACGCATGTGCCCCGTAGAGACTCCCGAAGGACCGAACATCGGACTTATCAATTCGCTCGCATGCTATGCGCGCATCAATGAATACGGCTTTGTAGAGTCACCTTACAGGAGAGTGGATCACAAGGATCCCGAGAATCCCAGGGTTACGGACGAGGTCGTGTACATGACTGCGGACGAAGAGGACAATTATCACGTAGCTCAGGCTTCCGAGCCTCTGGATGCATCCGGACACTTCATCAACCGTATGGTATCCGGAAGATTCAAGGATGAGACTCAGCAGTATGAGAAGAGCATGTTTGATTACATGGATGTCTCTCCGAGACAGGTCTTCTCAGTGGCTACGACACTAGTTCCTTTCCTGCAGAATGATGACCCGACGAGAGCTTTGATGGGATCCAACATGCAGAGACAGGCCGTGCCGCTTCTTACGACGGAAGCGCCGCTCATCGGCACAGGCATGGAGGCAAAGGCTGCGGTCGACTCCGGCGTCTGCCTGCTTGCGGAAAAGCCCGGCAAAGTCCTGCTTTCCCAGAGTGACATGATAAAGGTGGCCAATGACGACGGCACGAAGACGGAATACAAGCTGTCAAAGTTCATGAGGTCCAACCAGTCAAACTGCTACAACCAGAGACCCATCGTAGTCAAGGATCAGCATATCGAGGCCGGAGAGGTCATAGCGGACGGACCGTCCACCTCTAACGGCGAGCTGGCTCTCGGCAAGAATCCTCTCATAGGATTCATGACCTGGGAAGGCTATAACTACGAGGACGCTGTGCTTATCAGCGAGAGGCTGGTACGTGATGATGTATTCACATCCATCAATATAGAAGAGTATGAGTGCGAATCCAGGGATACCAAGCTCGGACCCGAGGAGATAACGCGCGACGTGCCCGGTGTCGGCGAGGATGCCTTAAAGGATCTCGATGAGAACGGTATAATCCGCATCGGCGCAGAGGTCAGAGCGGGAGATATCCTCGTAGGAAAGGTCACCCCCAAGGGAGAGACCGAGCTTACCGCAGAGGAGAGGCTCCTTCGCGCGATCTTCGGTGAGAAGGCCCGCGAGGTCAGGGATACTTCCCTCAAGGTTCCTCACGGCGAATACGGTATCGTGGTCGATGCCAAGGTCTTCACCAGAGAGGCGGGAGACGAGCTCTCACCCGGCGTGAACAAGGCCGTGCGCATATACATTGCTCAGAAGAGAAAGATAGGCGTGGGCGACAAGATGGCAGGACGTCACGGAAATAAGGGCGTCTGCTCGAGAGTCCTTCCTATAGAAGATATGCCTTATCTTCCCAACGGAAGACCGCTCGACATAGTGCTGAACCCTCTGGGCGTGCCTTCACGTATGAACATCGGTCAGATACTTGAGATACACCTTTCGCTCGCGGCAGCGGCTCTGGGCTTCAAGATCTCGACTCCCGTCTTTGACGGAGCTAACGAGGTCGACATCGAGGACACCCTTGAGCTTGCCAATGACTATGTCAACAGCGAGTGGGAAGACTTTGAAAAGAAGTACAAGAAGGTCCTGCTTCCCGAGGTCATGGATTTCCTTTCGGAGAACCGCGATCACAGAGAAGTATGGAAGGGAGTCGAGATACAGCGCGACGGTAAGGTCAGACTCAGGGACGGCCGTACCGGAGAGTACTTTGATAATGCGGTCACGATAGGACACATGCATTATCTGAAACTCCACCACATGGTAGACGACAAGATCCATGCGCGCTCCACCGGCCCTTATTCACTTGTGACACAGCAGCCTCTGGGCGGCAAGGCCCAGTTTGGCGGACAGAGATTCGGAGAGATGGAAGTCTGGGCGCTTGAGGCATACGGCGCAGCATACACGCTGCAGGAGATTCTCACAGTCAAGTCCGATGACGTGATAGGACGTGTGAAGACTTACGAAGCGATCATCAAGGGAGAGAACATCCCCGAGCCCGGCATACCCGAATCCTTCAAGGTGCTCTTAAAAGAGCTGCAGTCGCTGGGACTTGATGTCAGAGTCTTAAAGGATGACGGCACCGAGGTCGAGATAGCGGAGACAGCGGAATTCGGCGATACGGACATGCGACACATACTTGATGACGACAGGTTCTACGGCGTGGGACGCGAGGACGAATTCAGGGCGAACGGCTTTACGACCCAGGAGTTTGACGGCGAGACAGGCACTCTTGAGACAGTCGATGACAACGAGACCTACGTGGACGAAGAAGATTACGTCGACGAGGAGCCTGCCGCTATGGAGTCACCTGCTGAAGAGACCACCAACGCTGAATAATAATACGCTTACTGTTACGAGAGGAGTTAACAGATGCCTGAGATGATAAACAGACAAACTGACAAATACGAGCCGCTTTCATTCGATGCCATAAGGATCGGACTGGCAAGCCCGGAGAAGATACGCGAATGGTCGCACGGAGAGGTCAAGAAGCCCGAGACCATCAATTACCGTACACTTAAGCCGGAGCCGGACGGCCTCTTCTGCGAGAGGATCTTCGGACCCACAAAGGACTGGGAGTGCCACTGCGGCAAGTACAAGAAGATCAGATATAAGGGTGTCATCTGCGACAAGTGCGGAGTAGAGGTAACAAAGGCTTCTGTCCGCCGCGAGAGGATGGGACACATAGAGCTTGCAGCGCCCGTCTCTCACATATGGTATTTCAAGGGAATACCCAGCCGCATGGGACTCATCCTTGACCTGTCCCCGAGGATACTGGAGAGAGTGCTCTACTTTGCTTCATATATAGTACTCGATCCCGGTGAGACGGATCTCGAATACAAGCAGATACTTACGGAGCAGGAATACCAGAATGCCCGTGAGACATACGGCTACAAGTTCCGCGTGGGAATGGGAGCCGAGGCTATAAAGGAGCTGCTCCAGAGCATAGATCTCGATAAGGAGTCAGGCGAGCTCAGAGAAGAGCTTGAGAACGCTACGGGCCAGAAGAGGGCGCGTATAGTTAAGAGGCTCGAGGTCGTGGAGGCATTCAGGGAGTCGGGTAATGATCCCGCATGGATGGTGCTTGACTGCATGCCCGTGATCCCGCCCGATCTTCGCCCAATGGTACAGCTCGACGGCGGAAGGTTCGCGACAAGCGACCTCAACGATCTGTACAGAAGGATAATCAACAGGAACAACCGTCTCCAGAAGCTTCTGGAGCTCGGCACTCCCGATATCATCGTACGTAACGAGAAGAGGATGCTCCAGGAAGCAGTCGATGCTCTCATCGACAACGGCAGAAGGGGCAGACCCGTTACCGGACCCGGCAACAGGCCTCTCAAGTCTCTGTCAGACATGCTCAAGGGTAAGGGCGGACGTTTCAGACAGAACCTTCTCGGCAAGCGTGTGGACTATTCGGGACGTTCCGTTATAGTCGTAGGACCCGAGCTTAAGATCTGGCAGTGCGGACTGCCCAAGGAGATGGCGATAGAGCTCTTCAAGCCCTTCGTCATGAAGGAGCTCGTGTCAAACGGGACATCACACAACATAAAGAATGCGAAGAAGATGGTGGAGCGCCTCGATCCCGAGGTCTGGGATGTGCTCGAGAAGGTCATACACGAGCATCCCGTCATGCTGAACCGTGCTCCCACGCTTCACAGACTCGGTATACAGGCATTTGAGCCTGTGCTCGTAGAAGGTAAGGCTATCAAGCTTCATCCTCTTGCCTGCACGCCTTTCAATGCTGACTTCGACGGCGACCAGATGGCAGTCCATCTTCCTCTGTCCGTGGAAGCACAGGCTGAGAGCAGATTCCTCATGCTGATGCCGAACAACCTCTTAAAGCCTGCTGACGGCGGACCGGTGAACGTTCCGACTCAGGATATGGTATTAGGTTGTTATTATCTTACTCTTGAGAAGGACGGCGAGCCCGGAGAAGGCAAGATCTTCAAGAACGTGAATGAGGCCATACTTGCTCATGAGAACGGAGTCATAACCCTCCATTCGAAGATAGGCGTGAACGTAACGCGCAAGGGCGAGAAGAAGACATACACCGGAGTGATACATTCAACTCTCGGAAGGTTCTTATTTAACGAGATAGTGCCTCAGGATCTGGGACTTGTGGACAGGTCGGTGAAGGGCAACGAGCTCGCGCTCGAGGTAGACTTCCTTGTGGGCAAGAGTGAGCTGAAGACTATCATAACCAAGGTCATCAATACTCACGGCGCCATCAAGACTGCGGAAGTGCTCGATCACATCAAGGATATGGGATATCACTATTCGACTCTGGCCGCGATGAGCGTGTCCATCTCGGATATGGCCGTTCCTTCGCAGAAGCAGGAGCTCCTTGACAAGGCTCAGGACCGCGTGGACAAGATCACAAGGAACTACAAGCGCGGACTGCTGACTGATTCCGAGAGATATAAGGAAGTCATAGAGACATGGAAGGCTATCGATGAAGAGCTTACGGCAGACCTTCTGGACGGTCTCGATGAGTATAATAATATTTATATGATGGCGAATTCCGGAGCGAGAGGATCAAACAAGCAGATCAAACAGCTCGCCGGAATGAGAGGCCTTATGGCTGATACCACCGGACATACGATAGAGCTCCCGATCAAGAGTAACTTCCGTGAGGGACTCAACGTGCTGGAGTATTTCATGTCAGCGCACGGAGCCAGAAAGGGACTGTCCGATACGGCTCTGCGTACCGCAGACTCCGGATATCTGACAAGACGTCTCGTGGACGTATCTCAGGAGCTTACTATAAGGGAGCCTGACTGTGCGGAGGATCTTGAAGAGATACCCGGCATGACTGTCAAGGCATTCTATGACGGCAAGGGCGAAGTAGAGAGCCTTCAGGACAGGATCACGGGAAGATTCTCCTGTGAGGACATATATGATAAGAAGGGAAAGCTCATAGTCGGAGCCAACCATATGATCACTCCCCGGCGCGCCGAGCAGATCATCGCTTCCGGCGTGAAGGACGGCAAGCCCATCGAGGAAGTGAAGATAAGGACAGTGCTCACATGCCGTTGCAAGAACGGTATCTGCTCCAAGTGCTACGGCGCAAACATGGCGACCGGAGAGGCAGTGCAGGTCGGTGAGGCTATTGGCATCATAGCAGCCCAGTCCATAGGTGAGCCCGGTACACAGCTTACGATGAGAACCTTCCACACCGGCGGTGTCGCAGGTTCCGACATAACCCAGGGTCTTCCCAGAGTCGAGGAGCTCTTCGAGGCGAGGAAGCCCAAGGGACTTGCGATCATCTCGGAGATCGACGGTGATGTATCCATCAGGGAGAAGAAGAAGGAGACACTCAGCTCTGCTTCAGATGATCAGTCAGATGAAGGCGTCATCAGCAAGGACGATATTATAAAGAAGGAAGTCATAGTCACCGATAAGGAGTCAGGCGAATCCAAGAGTTATCTGATACCTTTCGGCTCAAGGCTTCACGTGACCGAAGGCCAGCATCTTGAGGCAGGCCAGGAGATCACCGAGGGAAGCGTGGATCCTCACGATCTGCTCCGCATAAAGGGACTGCGCGCAGTCCAGGATTACCTGCTCCGTGAGGTGCAGAGAGTCTACAGGCTGCAGGGCGTTGAGATCAACGACAAGCATATCGAGGTCATAGTCCATCAGATGCTCAAGAAGGTACGCATACTTGAGTCACATGATGCTCTGGATGTACTGCCCGGAGAGCTGATGAACGTGCTTGACTTTGATGACATGAATGCGCGTCTTACCGCTGAGGGCAAGGAGCCCGCAGAGGGAGTACAGGAGATGCTCGGTATCACAAAGGCTTCTCTTGCAACGGATTCCTTCATGTCGGCAGCATCCTTCCAGGAGACCACGCGTGTCCTCACCGATGCAGCCATCAAGGGCAAGGTCGACAGGCTCATCGGAATGAAGGAGAATGTCATCATCGGTAAGCTGATCCCTGCAGGCACCGGAATGAAGCGCTACAGGAACATAGACCTCAATACCGACGGACCCACCATCGGAGACGAGATAGACTTTGATGAGGATATCGAGATCAAAGAGGGCGAGGAAGAGGTTTTGGATACTGAGGAAGAGGCAGTAGAAGCCGTCGAGGAGACAGCAGTTACGGAATAAGTGCAAAATACAAGGTTTTCCTTGACATCGCAGGATAATAGGTCTTATAATGCTAGGGCGTGTCTTATGACACGCCCTATTACTGTCCTGTCTTTCTTTACAGGCGGGATGCGATATCTGTTGTGAATGGCAGAGACTATAATTAAAAAGAAAAGAGGTGAAACTTAATGCCAACATTCAACCAGTTAGTCAGGAAGGGCAGACAGACTTCCACAAAGAAGTCCACGGCACCGGCACTCCAGAGAGGTTTTAATTCTCTTCAGAAGAAGGCCACAGCTACCAAGTCTCCTCAGAAGAGAGGAGTCTGCACGGCTGTTAAGACTGCTACACCTAAGAAGCCTAACTCAGCCTTGAGAAAGATCGCCCGTGTGCGTCTTTCAAACGGGATCGAAGTCACAAGCTACATTCCCGGAGAGGGACACAATCTCCAGGAGCACAGCGTGGTCATGATCCGCGGAGGCAGGGTCAAGGATCTTCCCGGTACGAGATATCACATTATCCGTGGTACGCTTGATACAGCAGGCGTGGCGAACCGTATGCAGGCCCGTTCCAAGTACGGCGCAAAGAAGCCAAAGGATAAGAAGTAAAGTAAACGAAGGTTGTGTTGGATTAAGTTAGGATTCAGCACGAACACAAGAGTTTAATTGTGAGTACCTGTGGGTTTATCCCACATAAGGAGGGAAGAAACGTGCCACGTAAAGGACATATTGCAAAAAGAGACGTTCTGGCAGACCCCAAGTACAACGACAAGGTGGTGACCAAGCTCATCAATTCCATCATGCTTGACGGAAAGAAGGGCGTGGCCCAGAAGATCGTGTACAATGCGTTTGACAGAGTCGAAGAGAAAACAGGTAAGCCTGCGCTTGAGGTATTTGAGCAGGCTATGGCAAACGTCATGCCGCAGCTTGAAGTAAAAGCAAGGCGTGTCGGCGGCGCCACATATCAGGTGCCTATTGAAGTGCGTCCTGACAGAAGGCAGGCGCTCGGCCTTCGCTGGCTCACTCTGTTCTCAAGGAACAGATCTGAGAAGACGATGGAGGAGAGGCTCGCCAACGAGATAATGGACGCTGCGAATAACACCGGCTCGGCAGTGAAGAGAAAGGAAGACATGCATAAGATGGCAGATGCTAACAAGGCTTTCTCTCACTATCGTTTCTGATCGCCGGGGTGTTATAGGAGGAAAGATTCTTGGGTAACGCAAAACAAAGAGAATATCCTCTGGAGAGAACCAGGAACATCGGTATCATGGCGCATATCGATGCCGGAAAGACGACCCTTACCGAGCGTATACTGTTTTATACAGGCGTGAATTACAAGATCGGTGAGACGCATGACGGCACGGCTACCATGGACTGGATGGAGCAGGAGCAGGAGAGGGGTATCACTATCACCTCTGCAGCTACCACCTGCCACTGGACGCTGGAGGAAAATGCAAAACCGAAGCCGGGTGCAGAAGAGCACAGGATCAACATAATCGATACTCCGGGACACGTAGACTTTACCGTTGAGGTTGAGAGATCGCTGCGCGTACTCGACGGCGCCGTAGGCGTATTCTCCGCAAAGGAGGGCGTGGAGCCCCAGTCGGAGAACGTATGGCGTCAGGCTGACGGCTTCCATGTACCGAGGCTTGCATTCATCAACAAGATGGACACCATAGGCGCGGACTATTACAACGCCTGCCAGACCATCCATGACCGCCTCGGAAAGAACACAATATTAATGAACATCCCCATAGGCAAGGAAGACACCTTTGCGGGACTTATCGATCTGCTCGAGATGAAGGCTTATTACTATGATGATAAGCAGGGCACAGAGGTCGAGATCAAGGATATACCGGATGATATGAAGGACGAGGCCGAAGAGAAGCACCAGGAGACCCTGGAGGCTATCTGCGAGCTCGATGAGGATCTGATGGAGCAGTACCTTGAGGACAAGGTACCTTCTATCGAGGATCTGAAGAAGGCCCTCAGGAAGGCCACCATTGCCGGCGATGCCATTCCCTGCTTTGCAGGATCGGCATACAGGAATAAGGGCGTACAGAAGCTTCTGGACGGTGTCATCGAGTATCTCCCCGCTCCCACGGATGTGCCGGATGCGGAGGGTACCGACCTTGAGGGCAATCCCCTCACCGTACCGTCATCGGACGACGCTCCTTTCGCAGGTCTTGCTTTCAAGATCATGACGGATCCTTTCGTAGGTAAGCTGGCTTACTTCAGGGTATACTCCGGCACACTGAAGTCCGGATCATACATCCTGAATTCCACAAAGAACAAGAAGGAGCGTGTAGGCCGCATACTGCAGATGCACGCTAACAAGAGAACAGAGCTGGACGAGGTGTTCTCGGGTGACATAGCCGCAGCCGTAGGCTTCAAGCTTACAGCGACAGGCGATACGATCTGCGATGATCAGCATCCCGTGATACTCGAGTCCATGGAGTTCCCGGATCCCGTTATCGAGCTTGCTATCGAGCCCAAGACAAAGGCCGGTCAGGATAAGCTCGGCCAGGCGCTTGCAAAACTTGCCGAAGAGGATCCCACCTTCAAGGCCCACACCAATGAGGAGACGGGCCAGACCATCATAGCAGGAATGGGAGAGCTTCATCTGGAGATCATAGTGGACAGGCTTCTTCGCGAATTCAACGTCGAAGCAAATGTCGGAGCTCCGCAGGTTGCGTACAAGGAAGCGATCACAAAGGAATGCGATATCGAAGCAAAGTATATCAAGCAGTCCGGCGGACGCGGACAATACGGACACTGTAAGGTCAAGTTCTCACCCATGGATGCTAACGGCGAGGAGCTCTTCAAGTTTGAGTCCCAGGTCGTCGGCGGAGCCATCCCGAAGGAGTATATCCCCGCTATCGGCGAGGGTATCGAGGAGGCCATGAAGACCGGTACACTCGGCGGATTCCCCGTTGTCGGCGTACATGCCGTAGTCTATGACGGATCATACCATGAGGTCGACTCGTCAGAGATGGCATTCCATATCTCAGGCTCCATGGCAATGAAGGACGCCATGGCTAAGGGAGCTGCAGTGCTTCTCGAGCCTGTCATGAAGGTCGATGTCACGATGCCCGAGGATTACATGGGCGACGTCATAGGTGACCTGAACTCAAGACGCGGACGCGTCGAGGGCATGGAGGACATCGGAGGCGGCAAGATGGTAAAAGCTCTGGTGCCGCTTGCAGAGATGTTCGGATATGCTACGGATCTGCGTTCGAGGACACAGGGCCGAGGCAACTATTCCATGTTCTTTGACCACTATGAGCAGGTCCCCAAGAACGTGGCGGACAAGGTACTGTCGAAGTAATTATTTACTTGAAATAATACCGCATATGAAATATAATCTATTGATATGCGGGCACTGAATACGTCAGAAGAAGACGTACATTATAAGGAGGATTAAAAAAATGGGAAAAGCTAAATTTGAACGTACCAAGCCCCATGTAAACATTGGTACAATCGGACACGTTGACCACGGTAAGACTACTCTTACGGCTGCCATCACAAAGACTCTTTCTGAGAGGGTTGCAGGTAATGCAGCCGTGGATTTCGAGAATATCGATAAGGCACCCGAGGAGAGGGAGCGTGGTATCACGATCTCCACAGCACACGTTGAGTATGAGACAGAGGCTCGTCACTATGCACACGTTGACTGCCCCGGGCATGCTGACTACGTTAAGAACATGATCACCGGAGCTGCACAGATGGATGGTGCTATCCTCGTTGTTGCAGCTACTGACGGAGTTATGGCTCAGACCAAGGAGCACGTGCTTCTTGCCCGTCAGGTCGGCGTTCCTTACATCGTAGTATTCCTTAACAAGTGCGACATGGTTGATGATCCCGAGCTTATCGAGCTCGTTGAGATGGAGGTTCGTGACCTTCTTAACGAGTATGAGTTCCCCGGCGATGATATTCCTATCATCCAGGGTTCTGCTCTTAAGGCTCTTGAGGATCCTTCAGGAGAGTGGGGCGACAAGGTTATGGAGCTCATGAAGGCTGTAGACGATTACATCCCTACACCTCAGAGACCTACCGACAAGCCTTTCCTTATGCCTGTTGAGGACGTGTTCACCATCACCGGCCGTGGAACTGTTGCTACAGGCCGTGTAGAGCGTGGTGTTATCCATCTTAACGACGAGGTTGAGATCGTTGGTATCAGGGAAGACGTCAAGAAGACCGTCGTTACCGGTATCGAGATGTTCAGAAAGCTCCTTGACGAGGGCCAGGCAGGTGATAACATCGGCGCACTCCTTCGTGGCGTAGACCGTAAGGATATCGAGAGAGGACAGGTCCTCGCAGTTCCCGGATCAGTTACATGCCATACGAACTTCACAGCTCAGGTATACGTACTGACCAAGGACGAGGGTGGCCGTCATACTCCTTTCTTCAACAACTATCGTCCTCAGTTCTACTTCAGAACAACCGACGTTACCGGAGTTATCAATCTTCCCGAAGGCACAGAGATGTGCATGCCCGGCGATAACGTTGAGATGACCATCGAGCTCATCCACCCCATCGCTATGGAGCAGGGTCTTACATTCGCTATCCGTGAGGGTGGACGTACAGTAGGATCAGGAAGAGTTGCTTCCATCGTAAAATAACAATCTGATACACAGTAATATCATTGGCTCCCGGACATATTGTCCGGGAGCTGTTTTTTGAAGACGGGGGAATGACAAGACAGAGGGACGGTTCTTTTGTCTTGGCATTCGCCAAGACAACAAGAACCGTCCCTGCTGTCTTGCCACCAACGACCCGGCAAGACAAAAGAACCGTCCCCCTGTCTTACCCCTGTCTTAGGAGGCTCTATGAAAGCACTGTATTATGACGGAGAAAAGGCGGTATATAAGGAGGATGTGCCCGTGCCCGAAAGGAGCGAGGGCGAGAGCCTCATAAAGATACTTCTTGCCGATATATGCAGCACGGACCGCGAGATCCTGAAGGGATACCGGCCTCATTTCAGGGGGATCATGGGTCATGAATTCGTGGGAGAAGTGGTCGAGAGCGAAGATCAAAGGCTCATCGGACGGAAGGTCGTGGGCGAGCTCAACAAGGGCTGCGGCAGATGCATATACTGTCTCACGGGCCGCGAGAAGCACTGCCTTTCAAGAGAGGTCATAGGAATGTCCCGTGACGGGTGCTTTGCGGAATATATGACTCTTTCGACACACCTCATACATCCGATACCGGATGGACTTCCCATTGAGCGCGCCGTATTCACTGAGCCACTTGCTGCGGCGCTGGAGATAACGAAGCAGGTGCATATCGATCCTGCGGGTAACGCAGCCGTAATAGGAGACGGCAGGCTTGCGTATATGATCGCTCAGGTGCTGGCTCTTACCGGCGTGTCTCTTACCGTTATAGGCAAGCACGAGGACAAGTTGAAGCTTTTTGAGCCATTTGCGAAGACAGCCCTTCTTTCCGACTATCTTGAAGGAGACGGCTTCAAAAGCCTTACGGCCGATCAGTGCTTTGAATATGTGGCAGAGTGTTCGGGCAATGCGTCAGGCATACAGCTTGCGCTGAATATCGTGCGTAAGATGGGGACCATCATCTTAAAGAGCACCTATGCAGGCAGCTCGAGCCTCGACATGAGCATCATACCGGTGAACGAGATAACGGTCGTCGGAAGCCGCTGCGGCCCCTTTGAGCCTGCTCTGAAGCTCCTTAAGGAGGAGAAGGTGAGCTTCCCCGATGTGGAACTGTATGAATTGAAGGATCACGAGAAGGCCTTTGCATCACCGGCCTTCAAGGCAGGGTTCAGGTTCTGACCGCGGCGGAGTCTCCGCGGCGCAGTCAGCGCAGCCGGCGCATGAAAAGCAGCACAGGACGGCATGCATGCCGGGCGAAGCAGGAAGAATGTAATACGGGAGAATATGTAAGATGAAAAATGCCAGACGTATATTGAAATACGCGCGAGAGAATTTTGACGAAGTGAAGCACACAACCTTCAATCCCGAAGGGCCCGGCGTGGTTCGCATACACCTGATCCCTCCGAAGATCACGGGAGAGGAGCTCGGAGGATCGATCGCGATACTTAACGGGCAGGACATAGTGCCGCTTGATGTATCCTGGACGATACTCATGTCCGAATTTATTTCCGAAGTAAATAAGTACAGCGGAAGAGCCATAGATGAGGCGGAGATGTCGGCCATAGCGCGCGCTACATGCAAAAGGATGCGCAAGGTCTATCCACTCGTGCCAAACAGGTATTTCATCACGGACATAGAGACGATCCTCAATACGTTCAGACAGATTGCGTACCGCGAGGAGGTGACGGAGGATATTCCGTACATGAGTCTCGGGCAATACGCGCCGTATATGAGGGCGCCCCACAGGATGGACCTTATGGTGTCTGCGATGACGCATGGTGAGAAGTGGCATTGCAACCTGCAGTGCCTGCACTGCTACGCGGCGGGACAGCAGCACTCCTCAGAAGAGGAGCTCTCCACCGAAGACTGGAAGAAGATAATCGACAAGCTCAGGGTCATAGGCGTGCCGCAGATCACCTTCACGGGGGGCGAGCCTACCATGAGGGAGGATCTTCCTGAACTTATAGAATACGGGAAGTGGTTCATAACGCGTCTTAATACCAACGGTGTGAAGCTTACAAAGGAATACTGCGAAAAGCTTAAGGCGTCAGCGCTTGACAGCCTCCAGATAACGCTGTATTCGGGCGATAAGGAGATCCACAACAGGCTCGTGGGTTCAGACGGCTATGATAAGACCACGGATGCCATCAGGAACGCTCTGGAGCTTAATATAAGCGTAAGTGTGAATACGCCGCTCTGCACGCTGAATAAGGACTATGTGAGCACTCTGAAGTTCCTTCATGAACTTGGCGTGACCTACGTCACATGCTCCGGTCTCATAACCACCGGAAATGCCGCAAAGGAGGAATCCGCCGAACTGCAGCTGTCAAAAGATGAGATCTCTAAGGTGTTGAGAGATGCCGTCTCATATTGCGCCGAAAACGAGATGGAGATAAGCTTCACGTCCCCGGGCTGGGTGGATGATGAGCTGTGCGTAGAGCTTGGGATCAATACCCCCTGCTGCGGCGCCTGCCTAAGCAACATGGCCGTAACGCCCGGAGGAAACGTGGTGCCGTGCCAGAGCTGGCTTAACGGCGAGGCTCTGGGCAGCATCCTCCATGATGAATGGAAGAATATCTGGGAAGGTGAGGAATGCGTCAAAAGAAGAGACTATTCCGCAAAGATGCTGGGCCTTTGCCCGCTGAGGGGAGGCGAAGCATGAAGAAGATGATAAAAATCCTGACACGTATCGCAGCTGCCGCGTTCATCGTTCTTATTTTCACTGGGATGATGTCAGGGAGAGCATATGCCAAGCCTCTGGATGAGATCCTTGATTACGAGGTCTACGCCGACGTCAATCAGGATGCGACGGTGACTTTTAACTATCACATCAAATGGAAGGTGTTGGATTCCGATTCGGAGGGGCCGCTCTCCTGGGTGATGATAGGCATCCCCAACAGTCATTACGGTGAGATGATGGGGCTTACGGATAATATCAAATCGATGGGATATGAATCCGACGGAGGATCTTATGTAAGGATCGACTTTGACCGGAAATATTACGAGGATGAAGTGATAGACTTTGAATTCTCCGTGGTGCAGGACTATATGTATCAGGTGGACAAGTTTGAGGATGGATATACAGTGTACACCTACACGCCTTCCTGGTTTGATGAGATCACCATCGACCATATGAAGGTCGTATGGGATGGCGACAAGGCTGACGGCTGGGATCCGAGCTGTCTGACAATCGCAGGCAACCTTGTCTGGGAGCAGGAGGACATGGAGCCCGGGGAAAAGATCACGATCAATGTGACCTATCCCAATGACGCGTTCGGGTTTGATACCTCAAAAAAGATAGAGGACGATTATAATGATGACAGCAGCGCCACTGAGGACTTGTTTTATCTGATAATAGGATTGCTGTTTGTGGTCGTCTTTCCCATAGGAGTGGCCGTAGCAGTCTTCAGGATGATAATGGAGCTGGCATACAGGGCCAGCGCATTCTTCGGATCCGGCGGTGGAAAGCAGATCACAAGGACCAAGATCGTGTACTTTGATTCCTGTCCCGGATGCGGCGCCGTCAGGGAAGAAGGCAAGGAGACATGCGCATACTGCGGCAGGAGCATGATCAAGAGCAAGGAAAAGATAGAAGAGAAGGATATTAGAGGCGCCGAGAGGGCTGCCGCGGGATTTGACAAGGAAGGAACCTTCAAATATACGGATGCTCCCAATACGTATCTCCAGGTGCATGTGGTACCTATGCCGCGTCCCAGAAGTTCATATTTTTCTTCATCGGGTAGCCATCACAGCTCGCATCACAGCTCACACCGGAGCTCTTGCGCCCACAGTTCGTGCGCGTGCGCCTGTGCCTGTGCTTGTGCGGGCGGCGGCAGAGCCGGATGCTCCGCAAAAGACTTTTACAAGACGGATCTTAAGGCATCTCTTATCAGGAGGATCAGGAAGTAGCGGCAGACCCGCTATCACTGGAGAATTGTACCTTTATCGCATAGAAATGGTCTCCAGGGTACAAATCCTGCACGATCCGAGCCATCCTCACGGGACAATTGTACCTTAATCACACAGAACTGGTCTCTGGGGTACAAATCCCGCGTGAACCAAGCCGTCACCGAGCCGGCTTCACGGGATAATTGTACCTTAATCACACAGAAACCGGTCTCCAGGGTACAAAACCCGCCTGATTCGAGCCGGCTTCACGGGACAATTGTACCTTTATCGCATAGAAATGGTCTCCAGGGTACAAAACACGTCTGATCAGGGGCGTCGTCACGGGATAAATGTACCTTTATCGTACAAAAACGGCCGCCGGGGTACAAAACCCGCATGAACCAAGATACTGCCCATATAATGGTGTAAATTCAATTGAATATAAAAAGAGCCAAAGCTCTGCCTTTCAGTTAAAATGAAGTTACCACACAACACTTTTAGAAAGGATAAGAACTATGGCTCAACTTCATTTTACATTGGATTATGACTTTTTTGTAGGACTATTTACAGACTCTAAGGACGAGGCTTTTGGTAAGCTGATGGAGGTCATGCTCAATCAAGTCCTTAAGGCTGAATCATCACAGCAGCTCAATGCTGATAACTACGAGCGTTCTGACGAACGCCTTGATTATCG
>JHYK01000024.1 GCA_000621405.1 Lachnospiraceae bacterium AC3007 | reverse complement strand
GCATGGCGAGCATAAGCGCGGCTCAAAACATGCCAAAGGGCATGTTTTGCAGCTGTTAACCGAAGGGTTGCTGGTTCGAGCCCAGCTCGGGGAGTGGAGTTTCGGCTGAGCCGAAACTCTGCAAATTTCGCAAAGCGAAATTTGAAAAGGGCTTGAAGAATTGCTTCGCAATTCTTTGAAATATAATAAGCATCCGGCCCGGTGGTCAAGAGGTTAAGACATCGCCCTTTCACGGCGGTAACACGGGTTCAATTCCCGTCCGGGTCACTCAAAAGACATTCCTATTGGAATGTCTTTTTTCGTTCCCGTCCGGAGTGCGCTTACTGCGTAAGCGCACAGATCCCGACTTCGTCGAGATCTATTGAAGGTTCGACTCGCAACCGTTGAGTTTCGTCAAAGCCGAAACTCAAGCTTGTTGCTCGTAGCGCCGCTTGGAAAACAGCGGCTTAAATCCCGTCCGGGTCACTCAAAAGACATTCCTATTGGAATGTCTTTTTTCGGTTTGCGCGCCATGGGCGCGCTCTAACGGGTGAAAGTCCCGAGTACGCGTAGGCAACGACGAAGTACATAGCTGAACAGCAAGGGTGTCCATCGCGAGGTGGAATCTGAAGGAAGCTGTAGGCAAACCCTTGGCCTGACGAACAGGAACCACATAAAAGGCTGGGAAATACGGATAAGTCGGCCGAAAACGATGAAGTCCAAAAGTTGCCGGAAGTACCAGTAAATGTGGCAGGTGGATGAGGGGAAAGAGCGCGCACCTTAAGCGTGGAGATCTCACAGGCGGTCTCATTAGCCGTAGTAACAACGAACTGTGAGAAGTCAGCAGAGCCCATAGTAGTGAAGAAGTCCCTGTAATGGGGATGGAGCGAAGGGGCGAACAATCAATCAGTTGAAGTACGTTCCACTTCGTAGCCGGAGCAACGTCTGTCGATGACTTCAAAGGCGGCAAAGGCAAAAGGGGCAGAAAGGAAACAACGCATGGACACAAGTAGTCTCATGGAGCAGATATTGAGCAAAGAGAATCTCAACGCGGCGTATCTGCAAGTCGTCAGAAACAAAGGAGCGGCAGGTATAGACGGCATGACTGTCGAGGAGCTTGGTGCATACCTTTCGGAAAACGGCGAAAGCATCAGGGGACAGTTGCGGACAAGGAAGTATAAGCCGCAGCCAGTCAGAAGGGTGGAGATACCGAAGCCAGATGGCGGGGTAAGGAACCTTGGAGTACCCACAGTAGTTGACCGCTTTGTGCAACAGGCGGTGGCACAGGTGCTCACTCCTATCTTTGAGGAGCAGTTCCACGACCATAGCTACGGATTCAGACCCAATCGGTGTGCACAGCAGGCGGTCCTGAAAGCATTAGAAATGATGAACGACGGACACAACTGGGTTGTGGACATTGACCTTGCAAAGTTCTTTGACACGGTAGACCATGACAAACTGATGACAATCTTCGGACGAACAATCAAGGACGGAGATGTCATTTCTGTGGTGAGGAAGTTTCTCGTCAGCGGAGTAATGATCGACGATGAGTATGAAGATACAATAGTCGGGACGCCGCAGGGAGGAAATATCTCGCCGCTGTTGGCAAACATCATGCTCAACGAACTGGATAAGGAAATGGAAGCAAGAGGACTGGATTTCGTCAGATATGCAGACGACCTTATCATCATGGTCGGAAGCATACAGGCGGCAGACAGGGTCATGAAGAGTGTGACTCGATTCATCGAGGAGAAGCTTGGACTGAAAGTCAACGCCGAAAAGAGCAAGGTCGACAAGCCGAAAGGAATCAAGTATCTCGGGTTTGGATTTTACTTTGACTCATTTGCCAAAGCCTACAAAGCCAAACCTCATCCAAAGGCGGTAGCGAAGTTCAAGGCACAGATGAAGAAGCTGACATGCAGAAGCTGGGGAGTGAGTAATTCCTATAAGGTGATCAAACTCAATCAGCTCATCCGAGGGTGGGTAAACTACTTCAGAATCGGAAGCATGAAAGGTCTGTGCGGGCGTCTGGACAGTAATATCAGGTATCGTCTGAGAATGTGTATCTGGAAGCACTGGAAAACGCCGAAGAATAGAGCGGCGAACTTGATTAAACTCGGTATCAGTCGAAAGTATGCATGGTCTACAGCGTACAGTGGTGCAAGAATCGCATTTGTATGCCAGCGTGGCGCCATGAATATGGCTGTTACAAAAGAGAGACTAACCCGCTTTGGATTAGTCTCAATGGTTGACTACTACACCGAAAGGTGTGTCACTTGTTAAGTTGGTTGAACCGCCGTGTACCGAACGGTACGCACGGTGGTGTGAGAGGTCGGCGGCCTCGTGGCCGCCTCCTACTCGATTTCCCGTCCGGCGTGCGCTTACTGCGTAAGCGCACAGATCCCGACTGCGTCGAGATCTATTCTCGAGGTTTGTTTTTAACAATCCTCTCTTTGACAGACTTCGCTATATGACTTTCAGGGGCACTATCTTCGCGTCGGGTGTTTCGCTTATATCCGGGATCGTGTGCATTGTAGAAGCCACCAGTGATACCGAGGTCACATACAGACAGGACTACTTCATCAGACTTTCTGCCGCGGCAACAGAGACAGTCATATTTGTTGTGGCAATGGTATCTGTACCTGTTGATCATAATGCTGCTGACAGCCGTGCTGTTGTAACTTTTTTATCTGCCGCTCATCAGAAGGAATAATAAAATAGGAAAAAAATGTCCCCGTGATCGACCGGGGACAATGTGACACGGGGGAATCGAACCCCCGACAACCTGATTAAAAGTCAGGTGCTCTACCGACTGAGCTAGTGTCACATCCGCAGGGCTAGCTGGATTCGGACCAGCGAATGCAGCAGTCAAAGTGCTGTGCCTTACCGCTTGGCTATAGCCCTAAGTCAGAATTCAGCTATGCTGTTCAGCAGCGCAATCCTGATGCGCCTACAAATCATAAGCGAGAATCGGTTTTTTGTCAATGTGAGACAGCATCCGGCCCGTGAACTCAGTCTCCAGGCTTCCTTTCTTGACTTCAGACCCGTCATCAAGAGAGAAATGTATCTTGATCACATAGAAATGGTCTCCAGGGTACAAATCCCGCATGAACCGAGCCGTCATCAAGAGACAATTGTATCTTAATCACACAGAACCGGTCTCCGGGGTACAAATCCCGCATGACCCGAGCCGTCATCAAGAGAGAAATGTATCTTGATCACATAGAACCGGTCTCCGGGGTACAAATCCCGCATGAACCCAGCCGGCATCAAGAGAGAAATGTATCTTGATCACATAGAACCGGTCTCCAGGGTACAAATCCCGCATGAGCCGAGCCGTCATCAAGAGAGAAATGTATCTTTATCACACAGAAGCGGTCTCCGGGGTACAAATCTCGCATGAACTGAGCCGTCATCAAGAGATAAAAGTATCTTTATCACATAGAATCGGTCTCCAGGGTACAAACCAAACCCCGGCAAGCATGGGCAAGACGTGGATACAACCATATGGCGCAGCTGAGGGCATACAAAAGAAATGTCGTAGGGCGGGATGCCTGTCAGGGTCATAGCAATCTTGCATTTCGCGGAGTGCTTAGTTTATAATCAAGTTGTATTTCAGACAAAACAAGGGCTGGGGCAGGGGCTCCGGCCTTTCTTTGCAAAGGGGTGTCTACTTATGAAGATCACATTCGTTGGGGCGGATCACGAAGTAACCGGCAGCTGTCATTACCTGGAAGCGTGCGGCAAGCATATCCTCGTCGATTACGGTATGGAGCAGGGGAAGGACCTGTTCGAGAATATCGATATTCCGGTGTCTCCTTCAGAGATAGACTATGTATTCCTGACACATGCGCATATAGACCATTCGGGACTGCTCCCGCTGCTCGTAAAGAACGGCTTTTCGGGAAGCACGTATGCGACCTACGCCACAACGGATCTGGCGAGCATAATGCTCAGGGACTCTGCGCATATCCAGATGTTTGAGGCTGAGTGGAGGAACCGCAAGGCCAAGAGGAGCACGGACATTCCATTATTTACACCGCTGTATGACATGGCGGATGCCGTGGGCGCGATAGACACCTTCGTGCCTGTGCCTTACGGCGAGCGAGTCAATGTGACCGAGGGCATCGACGTGAGGTTCACGGATGTCGGACATCTGCTGGGTTCTTCCGCAGTGGAACTCTGGCTCACTGAAGACGGTGTCTCAAAGAAGATAGTATTTTCCGGAGATCTCGGAAATAAAAACCAGCCTATCCTCAAGGATCCCAAATATGTGGAGGAGGCGGACTATGTCCTGATCGAGTCCACGTACGGAGACAGGCTGCATTCCGCTGAGAAGGTGGATTATGTGGCGGAGCTCGTGAAGATACTCGAGAGGACCTTCCAGCGAGGCGGGAACGTCGTGATCCCTTCGTTCGCGGTGGGCCGCACTCAGGAGATCCTGTATTTCATCAGGGAAATAAAAGAGAGAAAGCTCGTGAAATCTCTTCCGAACTTCAAGGTATTCATGGATTCTCCCCTTGCGGTGGACGCCACGGAGGTCTTTCACAAGAACGGCCGCGACTGCTTTGACGAAGATGCCCAGGAATTTGTCCGCAAGGGCATCAACCCTCTGGACTTCCCGGGGCTGCGTCTTGCGATCACGACAGATGAGTCGCGGGAAATAAATGACATCGACGAGCCGAAGGTTATTATTTCTGCATCAGGCATGTGCGACGCGGGCCGTATAAGGCATCATCTGAAGCATAACCTGTGGCGGAGCGAATCCTCGATCTTATTTGTCGGATATCAGTCTGTCGGGACTCTGGGAAGAGCGCTCGTGGACGGAGCCGAGAAGGTGAAGCTCTTCGGTGAAGAGATAGATGTAAAAGCCGAGATCGTCAAGCTCGTGGGAATGTCCGGACATGCCGACAGGGACGGACTCATAGACTGGATGCAGGGATTTAAGGTCAAGCCGTCCAAGGTGTTTGTAGTACACGGCGAGGATACCGTAACGGAGACCTTTGCAAAGACTCTTAATGAAGAGCTGGGGCTTGATGCCTACGCGCCGTATTCCGGAACGGTGTATGATCTTGCAACGGGCGAATTCGTGCATAAGGCCGAGGGCATCAGGAAGGCCAAGGTCGAGAAGCGTACAGGCAATCCTGTATTTGACAGGCTTCTTGCAGCCGGGCAGAGGCTTATATCCATCATCAAGAAAAACGAGCACATGGCCAACAAGGATCTTGCGAAGTTTGCGGATCAGATAAATGCGCTGGCCGACAAGTGGGGATAAAGCACCGTCGGCAGATATGCTGTGTATGCAGCGAAGCGATCCGCTATATAAGAAGAGGTGAAGAAATGAAAGCAATAGTTGCTGTGGACAAAAACTGGGGCATAGGACTCAAGGGCAAGCTCCTGGTGCAGATCCCTGCGGATCAGAAATTCTTCAGGCAGACGACCACGGGTCAGGTCGTGGTCATGGGCAGAAGGACGCTTGAGAGCTTTCCACAGGGTCAGCCCTTAAAAGACAGGGTGAACATAGTCCTTACAAAGGGCGGGTACTCTCTGCCGGACGGAGTCGAGATAGTCCATGACATCGATGAGCTGAAGGAGACCCTTAAAAGGTACGAGGATAAGGAGATATACTGCATCGGCGGAGCCATGGTCTATGAGGAGCTGCTCCCGCTCTGCGATGAATGTCTTGTCACGAAGATCGACGAAAGCTACGAAGCTGATGCTTATTTCCCTGATCTGGACGCCTCTCCCGAGTGGGAGCTCGTGCGCGACGGGAGTGAGGACGAAGAGCAGACGTACTTCGATCTTATTTATTACTTCCAAAAATACAGAAGAAAATCCTGATCAAAAACTGAACACGTATCATTGATGATATAGCCCTGCCGTGGTATCATGGTAGGGCTGTGTGCGTTGTACCATGAGCGCGGCAGCATGCATACGGCAGAGTGTACGCTGTACCATTAGCGCGGCTACATGCATCCGGCAGAGTGTGCGCTGTACCGTGAGAGAGGCAGCATGCATACGGCAGTACGTGCGTTGTACCATGAGCGCGGCAGGGGGGCTCGGCTATATATCAGGCAGTGTAATGACCGGGCGAGATTATGCAGCATCGGAGGATATGATGGGAATATACGAGGAATTACAGGAAAGGGGACTTGTTGCGCAGGTCACCGATGAAAAGGAAATAAGAGATCTGATAAACCGCGGAGGCGCAAGATTCTATATCGGCTTCGATCCCACGGCGGATTCGCTCCATGTGGGACATTTCATGGCGCTCTGCCTTATGAAGAGGCTGCAGCTTGCGGGTAATAAGCCCGTGGTGCTGATAGGCGGCGGAACAGGCTATATAGGCGATCCCACGGGACGAACAGACATGAGATCCATGATGACTCCCGAGACCATACAGCACAACTGCGAATGCTTTAAGAAGCAGATGGAGAGATTCATAGAATTCGGCGAGGACAAGGCCATCATGGTCAATAACGCCGACTGGCTCCTGCCTCTGAATTATATAGATCTGCTGCGCGAGGTAGGTCCTCATTTCTCCGTCAACAACATGCTGAGAGCCGAGTGCTACAAGCAGAGGATGGAGAAAGGTCTTTCTTTCCTCGAATTCAACTATATGATAATGCAGGCTTACGACTTCCTGCATCTGCACGAGAACTACGGAGTCAACATGCAGTTCGGAGGAGACGACCAGTGGAGCAACATGCTCGCGGGTACGGAGCTCATCAGAAGGAAGACCGGAGATGACTGCTATGCCATGACCCAGACCCTTCTTCTCAATAATGAAGGAAAGAAGATGGGCAAGACCGCAAAGGGCGCAGTATGGCTGGATCCTGAAAAGACCACGCCGTATGATTTCTATCAGTACTGGAGAAACGTGGACGACGCCGATGTCATGATGTGCTTCAGACTGCTGACCTTCAAGTCTCTTGAAGAGATCGAAGAGCTTGATAAGTGGGATGATTCCAGGATCAATGAAAAGAAGGAGCTTCTGGCTCATGAGCTTACAGAGCTCGTGCACGGAAAGGAAGAAGCTGACAAGGCCCAGGAGGCTGCAAGAAAGATATTCTCGGGAGAGCTCGATGTCGAGAACATGCCCGAGACGAAGCTTTCGGACAGCGATTTCCTCGAAGGAAAGGCAGATATACTGCAGCTTCTCGTGGCAGCAAAGCTCTCGCCTTCAAGGAGTGACGCAAGGAGGCTTGTAAATCAGGGCGGAGTAGCAGTTAATGACGAGAAGATCACTGATTTCCGGAAGACATATACAAAGGAAGAGTTAAAAGACGGCGTGGTGCTGAAGAAGGGCAAGAAGGTATATCACAGGATCACGGTCTGAGAGGGCGTGCCGCATCGGTTTTATTTACTTTTTCATCCGACTGTGGTATCGTGAAGCGTTGTTATGGGGGAACCCCGAAGGAGGATATGTAATGAAGAAGAAAATATCGGCAATCGCCATCATAGTGGCTATGGTGACCGTAATGCTCGCAGGATGCGGAGCAGGCTCATCCAAAAGTGATATCGATTATATAAAGGGCAAAGGCACCCTGATCGTTGGCATCACTGATTTTGCTCCGATGGACTATCAGGAGGGCGGCGAATGGATCGGCTTTGATGCTGATCTTGCGCGTCTTGTGGCTGAGGACCTTGGAGTGGAGATCAAGTTTGTGGAGATAGACTGGGACAATAAGATTCTGGAACTTGATAATAAGAGCATAGACGTCGTGTGGAACGGCATGACGCTGACCGAGGAGGTCGCGTCGGCCATGGCATGCACGAAGCCTTATCTCAACAATGCGCAGACCGTTGTGGTCAAGGCTGATCAGGCAGCACAGTATCAGACCATAGACGACGTGAAGGGTCTGAAGTTTGCAGTCGAGGCAGGCTCTGCAGGCGAAGCAGTAGCCGAAGAGAACGGATTTGATTACACTTCCGTGACATCCCAGGCTGATACACTGATGGAGGTCGAGGCAGGCACATCCGATGCTTCCATAATCGACTCTCTCATGGCAGGAGCCATGGTCGGAGAGGGCACGAGCTATGCAGATCTTACGCACACCGTGGATCTTACGACTGAAGAGTATGTGGTAGGATGCAGGAAGGGTTCCGACCTTGCAGCCTATATCGATGAAGAGATAAAGAAGTACACCGACGAGGGCAAGATGCAGTCACTGGCTTCCGAATACGGAGTCCAGGAAGCGCTGGTGAAATAAGTACTGGCGGGGACCGGCTATGTTTCTTACCGTCACTTGGACCTTACTGGGAGGATTTCTGCAGACCCTGCGTCTTTTTGCGCTGACGCTGCTCTTTGCGCTCCCGCTGGGACTGGTGATAAGCTTCGGCTCGATGTCGAGGCTTCGGATAATAAAGACGCCGGTCAGGTTTGTCATCTGGATAATCAGGGGCACTCCGCTGATGCTGCAGCTTCTGGTGATCTACTACGGACCCGGGATCATCCTGCATTCAAATGTATGGGGATCAGGCGACGGAGGACGGTTCGTGGCGGCCCTTGTGGCCTTCGTTATCAATTATTCCTGCTATTTCTCTGAGATATACAGAGGCGGGATACAGTCCATTCCCGTAGGGCAGTATGAGGCGGGCCAGGTGCTCGGAATGACGAAGCATCAGATCTTCTACAAGATCGTGCTGCTGCAGGTCATCAAGAGGATAGTGCCGCCGATATCAAATGAAGTCATAACGCTTGTAAAGGATACGTCCCTTGCCAGAGTCATAGCTGTCTATGAGATCATCTGGGAAGGCCAGTCCTTCATAAAGGGAGCGGGCATCATATGGCCCTTATTCTATACAGGCGTATTTTATCTGGTGTTTTCCGGCCTGCTGACGGTTTTATTTGGCCGGATAGAGAAGAAGCTTTCTTATTTCAGGTGAGCTATGCCGGTACTTGAAGTCAGGAACTTGAAGAAAAGCTTTGATTCTACTGAGGTGATACATGATATCAGCTTCAGTATGGAGGAGGGTGAGACTGTCACCATAATCGGCTCCTCAGGGTCGGGCAAGACTACCCTGCTCCGCTGTCTTAATTTCCTTGAGAGACCGGATGGGGGGATGATAAAGGTCAAAGACGACGTGCTCTTTGACAATGACGTGATAAAGTCGCTGTCAGTGGAGTCGGTAAGGAAGAAAAGGCTGCATTTCGGGCTTGTCTTCCAGTCCTTCAATCTCTTCCCGCAATATACGGCGCTTGAGAATGTGATGCTTGCGCCAAGGCTTATGCAGAAGGAGAACGGCGGCGCTGAAGGGGAGATAAAGGAAAGAGCCGAAGAGCTTTTAAGGCAGATGGGGCTTGAGGACAGGATGGGCAATTATCCCCATGAGCTCTCGGGAGGCCAGCAGCAGAGAGTTGCCATAGCAAGGGCGCTGGCGCTGAATCCCGATATACTGTGCTTTGACGAGCCCACATCGGCGCTCGATCCCGAGCTTACCGGAGAGGTGCTCAGGGTGATAAAGGATCTGTCCACGAGGCATATGACGATGATCATCGTGACGCATGAGATGGATTTTGCGCATGATGTTTCGGATAAGGTGATATTTATGGACGGAGGCGTCATCGTGGAGGAGGGTACTCCGCAGGAGGTAATAGACGCTCCGAAGAATGAGAGGACGATACAGTTCCTGTCAAATTACAGCAAAAGAAACGGGTAAGAGTTTTTATATTCATGGGAGGATGAGATGAGAAAGAGATTTGTTACTGCTGTTCTGCTTTTGGTATGCATGGCTTTTCTGGTAACGGGCTGCAGCCTGTCTTCCAAATCCAAGTCAAAGAAGGATAAGGATGAAGAAGAGACTGAGGAGGCTACCGAGGAAGAGGTGACCGAGATCGCCATCACGACCGACGAAGTCGAGGAAGAGGTCGTAGAAGAGCCTGAGACGGAAGCATATGATTTCTCCGTCGAGGAGGAAGTCCAGGAAGAAGTGGTCGAGGAGGAGACTCCCCAGGTCGAAGTCGATGAGTTCGGCGTGGCCAGCATAGATGAGAAGACGATGTACGCCACTGAGGCAGTGCGCATAAGGCGTGAGCCCAATACGGACTCCGAGGTAGCAGGAAAGCTCGCTGCCGGCGAGGAAGTCACCGTGAACGGCCAGGGTGATGAGTGGCACAGGATAAAGAAGGGCGAAGATAATCTCTATGTAAAGTCCGAGTATCTTACTGATACAAAGCCCGAGACAAAGGCGGAAAACACAGAGGATAACGCAACAGACAATACGAATACAGAGACCAAGAAGACTGACGATCAGAAAGCGGCTGAAGCAGCTCTGAAGGCGGCTCAGGAAGCTACTGCGGCAGCGGCGGCTGCAAGCCAGACGACGAATAACAGTCAGAAGTCAACAGCCGATCAGGCAGCACAGGCAGCTCAGCAGGCAACGACTCAGGATGCCAACAAGGCCGCTCAGGATGCGGCAGCCATAGCATCACAGAGCGCAGCAGCTGCAGCAGCAGTACAGAGCACCGCGGCAGCGGTAGGAGGCGGAACGACGGTCAACTGCACAGATGGTTCCATGGTCGTGAATTCCAGACAGCTGGAAGTCATCAACAAGTACTGGGGATATACCGGCGATGCCGTAGGATTTGCCGGCCACCACTCAAAGGGACAGCTTCAGGATCTCTTTGCAGCTGAAGGAGTAAACTGAAAAATAAGTCAGAGGGAGTGTCAGGGGTACAAGACAGGGGGACGGTTCTTTTGTCTCGCCGTTCCGGCAAGACAAAAGAACCGTCCCCCTGTCATTATTATAGATTTTCATAGCGCATGAATTACAAGACGATCACTAAGGGCGGCGACTCTCTCGTAGAGGTCAAGCGCTCCAAGTTCATAGGGATAGTAAGACCGGTCTCTTCGGCGGAAGAAGCCGATGAGATACTGCGCGGCGAAAGAAAGAAATATCACGATGCAAAGCATCACTGCAGCGCATATATTATCCGGGGTGAAAACGGAGCACCTGATATAGTTCATTCCTCCGATGACGGTGAGCCTTCGGGGACTGCAGGGGCGCCGATACTTGAGGTCTTAAACGGAGCAGATCTTAAGGATGTGGTACTTGTAGTGACAAGATACTTCGGCGGGACTCTGCTCGGGACCGGCGGACTGGTGCGTGCTTACACGGATGCAGCGAAGGCTGCTCTGGAATCGGCTGTTATTTCCGAGATGGTCCTCATGCAGCAGTTTTCAGCGGTGTTTGACTATACATATACGGGTGTTATAGACCGTTATATCCAGGATAAGGGTATATCAAGGATCGATGCAGTCTACACTGACAGGGTGGAATACAAGCTGGCCTGTCCTGAGAGCGCATATGAAGGCTTAATAAAGGAACTTGTGGATCTCACAGGCTCTTCAATAACGATCGACAAAGGTGATCTTTGCTTTACGGCTTCGGGAAGCGAATAGGTATTCTTTGTTTGATATTCATTAATAATCGTGTTAGAATCATCACAAATCCTCACAAATACGAATTTTCCTCACAAAGCATCACAAAATATCCATTATCCTCACAAATGAGGTAAAATTACGTGAAAAAACGGGCCCTTTTGCAAGAACTCACTGTGTAACGACTCATATGCTCTTATCTGGAAATCCCTTACGCAAGCGGAACAGGAGATGGTAACGTGCGTTATCCGGTCTGATACCGGCAAAGCCGCCGAAATAAAGTCTTTGATGTCCAACCCGGGAAGCTATGATTCTCTAAGAGACAGACTGAATAAAAAACACCTGATTAACACTGAGGACAGAGGATATATTCGAATAGACCTGCCCCGCTTTAGAGAATATGTGCTCCTATGGCATGATGAATCATGAAAAAACTGATCAACGTAACGTTTGCATTAATCCAAATTATAATACTGTACCTGCTTCTGTTTGTTGCGGGTAATTCGGATTATTACACCAAAAGAGAGCAGCTGTTTTCGAATTTTGTATATGTTGTTGCCGGAGCGGTGATAGTTTTTATTGGTGTATTCGTTTTGAGTCACTTTTTACCGGGGCTTGAAGACCGGCTTGGCAAAATAGGTGAAGTGGCTGTTATCATTCCTCTTGGTGTATTCTTTGTACTGGCTGTTAGCATATGCATCAGCGGATTCTTCTATTCGGATTGGGATCCCATGTCCATACTTTACGCAGTAAGCGATCTGCTGGCCGGCCATCCTGAAGAGGTCGGGAGCGCTTATTTCTCAAACCATCCTAATAATCTCCTGCTGGTATGGATCTACTACATAGTGATGAAGCTCGCTTCGGCATCAGGGGCGGGCTCTGTACTGTCGCTGGTGGTCGTGCAGTGCTTTCTGGCCACCGTAACGGGTTATATTTTTTATAAGATATTGCGCGATATGTTCCCGTCAAATCTGACAGTCTCTTTTGCCGGCGTGATCGCTTTTGGGGTATGGCTGGTTTTGTCGCCCTGGTTCATCATCACCTATTCCGATGAGGCGGGCTTTATCATTCCTGTTCTGATGCTGCGACTGTACCAAATGATAACGCTTGGTAAAATAAGGGCTGTTACGGGATGGACAATCCTGCCCGCTGTCGCTGCTTTCGGTTATTTTATAAAGCCGCAGATCGTCATAGCGTTTATAGCGATGCTGTTATTATATGTTGCAGGCAACCTTAGGACCAATAAAAAAGAACTTGCGATATGCATATGTCGGTCCATAGTCGCTATCCTGGCTGCCGTGATACTTGTTAAGGGTGTTATCATTCCATCCATGAGGATAGATCTGGATAATAACAAGAGTTTCGGTATGGCGCACTATTTTATGATGGGACTCAATTTGGAGACTGACGGAGTATATTCCGATGAGGATACTCTATTTACAGATGACTTTGATACTCCTGAAGAAAAGAGAGCGGCTGATATGCAAGTCGCCGTGGACCGTATAAGGAATTATGGACTTGGAGGACTCCTGAACCACAGCGCCAGAAAGACGATGGTCAATTTCGGTGACGGGCTTTTTTCCTGGGGCGTCGATGGCAATTTCTTTGATGGCAGGAGCTCCGACTCTCTCGGGGATGTACCTGCGAATCAGGCTACTGCCCTTATCTGGAGCTTCATTCTTCCTGTTGGAAGCAACCACGGCAAGTATTCATCATGCCAGCAGATGATCTGGCTCACCGTTCTGCTTGCCGGCCTCCTTTGCGCTGTGTTCGCAGGAAGGGACAGAAGGAAGAAGGCGGGTCTTTCGTCTGAGCCGGGCTCTGAGAACAAGGGTGTAGACAAAGAGACGGCGTTTTTGTCGGATGCCGATCCAAGGGGTATGCCAGAAGCTTCTGCTGATTCCATCGCAAAAAAAGCGAATGATATCATCTGTGTTGTGCTATTGTCTCTTATCGGATTGTTTGTTTTTGAACTTCTATTTGAGGCCAAGGCACGATACCTTTTCATATATACACCATACTATCTGCTCGCGGCGGTCTGCGGTGTGTATTTTACTGCTGAACATATAGGTCCGGACGGGATAAAGCGCTGGTTTGTCTGGCTGATCGCTCCGAGGTATAAAATAACAGGTGATGACAGACCGACAGAAGTAAGCGGGACAGAGAGCATAGAGATAGAGGGCCTAGAGACAGGCATTGATAAGGTAGATATAAGCGGGATAGATTTAAGTCAGGCAGAGGCTTGTGAGACAGAGGTAAGTAAGGCTGATATAAGCGAGACAGGACAAAAGAACCGTCCCTCTGTCTCATAACGGAGGTTATTATGGGAGTGATAAGGGATTTCTTTGACCCGAAAAAGAAGATCGAGTTAAAAGGAATGAAGGACAATTTCTATGCTACAGATGCGTGTGACGGCTGCGGTGAGTGCGCAAGGAAATGTCCTACAGGTCATATAAAGATGGTCGACGGCAGGCCGGACTGGGGAAGACCCTGCTTCATGTGCGCCCAATGCGGGAATGTGTGCCCTAAGGGTGCCATTCGCTACGGGAAGCCGGCAGATCAAAAGTAAGTCAGCGAGAACCGTCCCCGGTGGCTTATATATTTTCCTTGTATTTTGCGCTGTGTTGTGGTAATATATACGTCGCTCGCCTCAAGTGAGCGGGGCTCGTGCCCATAACTGTAGGATACATAGGGAGGCTGCCGGTCGGAAACCGGCTGCTCACGGAAAGGAAAAACGAAAATGAAAGCAGATTTACATCCTGAATATCATCAGGCGACGGTAACCTGCCACTGCGGCAACACTTTTACAGTCGGATCTACGATACCCGAGATAAAGGTCGAGGTCTGCTCAAAGTGTCATCCGTTCTACACGGGACAGCAGAAGGCAGCACGTGCTGACGGACGTATAGAGAAGTTCAACAAGAAGTACGCAGCAAAGAACTAGCAGGACATTGTGGCACCGTTATTTTCGTGGAGAAAATGACGGTGTCATTTTCTATTTAAACGGATATGGATAATACAAAAAAGCAGATATACAGCAGCATAGGCGGGCAGGCGGTCCTTGAGGGCGTCATGATGCGCAATAAGGACAATTACGCGGTCGCAGTAAGGCGCGCAGACGGAGAGATCGTCGTAAAGCAGGACGAATACAAGGGCGTGATCCCGAATAAGACCGTCTACAAGATACCGATCATAAGGGGCGTGCTCTCCTTCATAGATTCTCTGGTACTGGGACTTTCTACCCTTAATTATTCTTCGGACATATACATGCAGGGTGAGGAGATCAAAGAGGCGGCTGAGTCCGGAAAGACGGATAAGGAAGCCGAGCAAAATACCGAAGAGGCGGCGGAGGCCGGAAAGACGGATAAGGAAGCAGAGCAAAAATCCAAGCAGAAAGCCGGCGACGCAGTTTTGTCCGCGGTGGTCACGGTCGTGGCGTTGATACTTGCCATGGGGCTCTTCATGGTACTGCCGTACTTTGCAAGCCAGTTTTTCAAGCCTTATGTGGGAGACGGCATAGCGCTGTCCCTTATCGAGGGCCTCATCAGGATCATCATATTTATAGGATACATCAAGGTGATAAGCCTTATGGATGATATAAAGCGCGTCTTCATGTACCACGGCGCCGAGCACAAATGCATCAACTGCATAGAAAACGGCATGCCGCTCACAGTCGAGAACGTGCGAAAGTCCAGCCGCGAGCATAAGAGATGCGGAACGAGCTTTCTTCTGTACGTGATGGTGATATCCATCGTGTTCTTTGCTTTTATCCAGACAGACGTGAGATGGATGCGGGTAGTGCTCAGGATAGTGCTGATCCCCGTGATAGCCGGCGTATCCTACGAATTCATAAGGCTTGCCGGTAGATGCGACAACGCACTGGTCGGATTCATCAGCAAGCCGGGGCTCTGGCTCCAGAAGCTTACCACGAGAGAGCCCGACGACCAGATGATAGAAGTCGGGATCCGCTCCGTGGATGCGGTCTTTGACTGGAAGGAGTTTTTGCAGGAGAATTTCCCGGATGACGTACAGGGAACTGATTGAGCTGGGGATCAAGATCCTCGAAGAAGCCGGCGTGGAGGACTCAGCCACAGACGCAGGGATCCTGCTCGAGCACCTGACGGGTGTCACGAAGAGTTCACTGATCATCAGAGGAGATGACGAGGCCGTCTTCAGGGATGGGGCGTCGGAAGGATTGCTGATCGGGGCATCGGACGGAATACCCCTCGGAGCACTACACGGCTCATCGGACAGTTCATCAGACAGTTCATCGGGAAATAAAACCGTCGAGGAAGCATACCGCGCCCTGTTAAGAGAGCGCGCAGAAAGAAAGCCGGTACAGTATATCACCGGCTTTGCTGATTTCATGGGGCTTCGTTTCCATGTGGATGAGAATGTGCTCATACCGAGATTTGACACGGAATTCCTGGTGGAAGAGATGATGAAGGATGTGGGCGACGGTTCATCGGTGCTCGACATGTGCACCGGCACGGGCTGCATACTTCTCTCTCTCATGAGATACAAGAACGACATCGAAGGCACGGGAGCCGACATATCACAGGCTGCGCTGGACATAGCAGGCAGGAACGAAGAGCTCATATTCGGCAAATCTGAGACAGAGCCATCAGGAGGCACTGGTTTACATAATTCAAAGAGCGTGGGTGGAACGGATACAGGCTACTCACCAGTCTCAGATCCTGCTTTATCGCCGCAGCATCCGCCCTTCCATCGTCCTATCAGGTGGATAGTCTCCGATATGTTCGAAAACATCACGGATACGTACGATCACATCGTATCAAATCCGCCATACATACAGTCGGATGTGATAAAGACGCTGATGCCGGAGGTACAGTCCTTTGAGCCACATCTTGCATTGGACGGGGATACGGACGGATTGAAATATTACAGGATCATAGCGAAGGAGGCCGGCTCGCATCTTAAGAAGCACGGAAGTCTCTTCCTTGAAATAGGATATGATGAAGGAGCGGCAGTACAAGATCTGCTTTACGCAGAAGGATTCCATAATATTGAGATACTGAAGGACTATGCCGGGAATAACCGGGTGGTAAAGGCAGGCTGTTATAGACCGGGGATCACAGAGGATAGATATGTTTGAAAATGTAGAAAAAATCGTAATGAAATATGATGAGCTGACGAGGCGCATATCAGAGCCCGGGGCGGCATCCGACAGCACGAAGTACATGGCGCTCATGAAGGAGCAGGCAGGTCTTGCTCCCGTAGTCGAAGCGTACAAGGCGTATCGCGATAATGAAAACGCGATCGAAGAGTCGCTGCAGCTGATAGACGAGGAATCAGACCCCGAGATGAAGGAACTTGCAAGAGAAGAGCTTGCCGAGGCAAAGGACAGACAGCCGGAGCTCATCCAGAACCTCAGACTCCTGCTCCTTCCCAAGGACCAAAACGACGACCGAAATGTCATCATGGAGATAAGAGCCGGGGCCGGAGGAGACGAGGCGGCTTTATTTTCCTATGATCTGTACCGCATGTATACGCATTACATCGAGTCCAGGGGCTGGAGCACCGAGCTCATGGAATGTGAAGAGACCGGCATCGGCGGGATGAAGAACATATCCTTTATGGTGCGCGGAACAGGCGCATATTCCGTGCTCAAATACGAGTCCGGAGTGCACAGGGTTCAGCGAGTTCCCGAGACCGAATCCGGTGGCAGGATACATACCTCCACTGCGACCGTTGCAGTCATGCCCGAGGCCGAGGAAGTCGACATAGCGATAGACGATAAAGACATAAGGATCGACGTGATGAGAGCCTCCGGAAATGGCGGTCAGTGCGTCAACACGACTGACTCCGCGGTGCGTCTCACGCACTATCCCACAGGCATCGTGATCTACTCACAGACCGAAAAGTCACAGCTGCAAAATAAGAACAAAGCCTTCGCCCTGCTGCGCTCAAAGCTCTATGATCTCGAGCTTCAGAGAAAGCAGGAAGAAGAGTCCGCCGAAAGGCGCAGCCAGATCGGGACGGGTGACCGCTCCGAAAAGATACGAACCTATAATTTCCCTCAGGGGAGGGTCACGGATCACAGGATCCATCTGACTCTCTACAGGATCGATGACATCATGAACGGAGATCTGAACGAGATCATCGACAGCCTGACTGAGGCAGACAGATCTGCCAAACTCGCGGAGATGGGGGAGGAATAAGTCATCGGGTGAGAACCGTCCCCGGTGACTTAAAAAGAGAGACTGACATGTGGTATGTGATAAGAGTGGAGAGCAGAAAAGAAGAAGAAGCTCTGTTTTTCATGAACAAGATACTGGATATGGATTCGCTGGGAAGAGCCTTCATTCCGAAGGTCATAAGGAAGCGAAAATACAGAGACGGCTGGCATGACAAGCTGCTTCCTTTCGTGCCGGGCTATATCTTTTTTGAGACAGACGATCCCAAAAGACTCTTCTTTGAATTGAAAAAGGTGCCCAAGCGCACGACGCTCCTCCGGGCGGAGGAGGATATCCTTGCGGTAAGCCGCGAAGAGGAAGATTTCATCAGAAGTTTCCTCGGCTCAGATGATACCGTAGAGCTGTCCCTTGTCCATAAGGAAGGCGACAGGGTCGTGATCGACAGCGGCCCGCTCTCCGGCAAGGAAGTCATGATAAAGAAAATATGGTCCCACAAGCGCACGGCCCTTATATCCACGAAGATGTTTGGCCGCCAGATGGAGCTGAAAGTAGGGATAGAATACATATCATAAAAAGTGACAGGGGGACGTACCTTTTGACACCTTAGCACTATAAGGTGTCAAAAGGTACGTCCCTCTGTCACCCCTGTCCTGCGATTGACCCACTGAATAATTATACCGTATAATGTATATACATCCCAAGGAGGTGATCATATGGCACAGGTGGCGATAAGAGCCTGGGGTAACAGCCAGGGTATAAGAATCTCTAAAGATATTCTTGATAAAATGCAGTTGAAGATCTCCGATGTATTGGACATTGAGATAGAGGATGATACTATTGTGATGAGAAAGCAGTTTGTTCATAAGACCTTTGAAGATAGATTGGCGGAGTATAACGGAGAGATATCAGTATGTGATTTTGACTGGGGCGAGCCGGCAGGGAGAGAGCTCTTATGAATGAATTCTGCCAGGGAGATATCATTAAGATCAGCGGATTTGCCAGGCAGTTATTCGTAATTGTCAGCAGGAATGCATTCATAAAAGCAACGGGGATATTTCATGTCTGCCCCATGATGCCACAAGTTCCGGCAGGCCCTGTGCATCTTGCGGTCAAAGGAAGGAATGGCGAGTCCGGCACAGTAATTTGCGAGCAGATAAAGGCTATTGACCCTAAGGCAAGGGGATGCAGCAGAGTAGATCTGCTATCGTATAATGATATTATCAATGTATCTGATGCAGTTCAGGGAATCTTTGAGTATGACTAAGTCAATGGGGACTCCCATCGGATTATGCTCTATTTGATCACAGAGGTACAAAGATATGCACAGACTATATGAGAATGATGACATCGCGATCTTCTGGGATTCTTCTAAATGCTTTCACGCCAGAAAATGCGTGACCGGATGCCCGGAGGCTTTTGATTTTGCCCGGAGACCCTGGGTCGATCTGTCCCGGGCGGAAAATGCAAAGGTTTGGAAGACGGTGGAGACCTGCCCTTCCGGGGCCTTGCAGATCCAGTACCGCCACGGCATCGATGTGGTCATGGAGACGGAGAAGCATCGGAGCATCGCCCTGGACGGAGAGAAGCTGATCGGTGAGTGCGAGTACAGCGAGACTCCGGATGGCTGGGTTATCTATCATACCGGCGTCCGCCCGGAGTACGAGGGCAAGGGTATAGCCAGACGGCTGGTCTACAAGGTGATCGAGGCCGCAGAGCGAAATGGAGTGCAGATCAGTGGCACTTGCTCTTATGCGGCAAAGGTGCTGTCGGAGGGAGGCTCCTGATCACGCACCGGCAAAAGCGCGAACTCTGCGTAAATAAACCCTTAGAACCGTCCACCTGTCTTATCTGGAGAGTAATAAAAATGAAAAAAGAGATGATGAAAGCAATAACGGTGATGCTCGCGACAGCAATGCTCACGGGCTGCGCTGCGTATCCTGATACGAATACAGCAGCCGGCACTGCAGCATCCGACGCTGCATCAGTCGCAAGCAGCGCCGCTGAAACGACAAACGCAGCCGATGCCGCGGCCGGGACTTCGGATCTGCCGGCAGAGGATGCCGCAGGGGCCGTCGCTGATACCGCCGGACAGGATGGCATGACCGAGCAGACGATCCCGCTGTATATCGGGGAGATCGGCAACAAAAAAGATCTGTCAGTGTACTTCTTTAACGGATCAAACGTTCCATATGTCACGATAGACTTTGCCACAAATGCGCTGGATGAGATGCTGGATCACGATCATGAGTACGAGATATCACAGGATGGCGATACAGTAACTGTCACGCGTAAGGGCACGCCCTTTACCGCAGTCTTTGATTTTGCAGAAGATACCATCTCGTTTCTCGACTATGACGCATTTATGAGGATAGAGGGAGAGGCCCTTGTCTCATTTGGAGGCATGACCGGTGAATTCGGCTATCTGTATCAGCCGATAGCCGAGCTCACAAATGACCGGTATGGCAAAGAGATGTGCTTTGATCTCAAGCCTTATGAGATCGATCTGGTAAAGAAAGACGACGGCTATTATGTGCCGCTGCATACACTGAGCGACCTGTTCCTGTCATACTACAACGCATACGAGCTGTTTAACGGAGAATCAGTGATCGTGGCGCCAGGCCTTGATGAAAGGTTATCCGATCTATATTATTCATCGGCGTCCGAGAGGACAGAAGACTTTGCCACATTTGATTATCACGAATTATGCTTCATGCTGGATCACATGTATGGCCTGAAGGAGATCCATGGCATAGACAACTTTGATGAATATTTCTATGAGATCGGCGTCAAGAAGAGATTGATGGGAACCGATCAGTCTGAGGCCGATGCCGCGTTGTATGAGTTCATAAGTTGTTATCTGGATGACCTGCACAGCGGATTTATGGCAGAATCCTGCGGAAGCGATCCGGGGAAGATAGCCGAACTCGCCGGGGGGATCTACGGACCGTGGAAGACCAAATTCAACGGCTGGATCGACGAGTTTGAGGCCGAAAGAAACAAGGCATATCCTGATGGATATCTTCCCTATGAAGAAGTGGGTAATACAGCCTATATAACTTTTGACAGCTTTGTGGCTCCAAGAGAAGATATCGATTACAAGTCTGAGCCGACAGAAGAAGAGCTGGGTGATACCATAAGACTCATGCAGTATTCTTATGACCGGATAATGAGAGAAGGCAGCCCCGTCGAGAACGTGGTAATGGATCTATCGATGAATACAGGCGGTGATATCAACGCAGCCTGCTATGTCATAGGCACTTATCTCGGCGTCGGAAGCATCAATGTAAAGAACACCATGACCGGCGCTACAACTACATCCCAGTTCCACATCGACTCTAACAGAGACGGCAGATTTGATGAAAAAGACACCCTTGCAGACAAGGGCCTGAACCTCTACTGCCTTATCTCCCCGGTGAGCTTTTCATGCGGAAACCTGGTGCCCAACGAATTCAAAGCCGATCCCCATGTAACTCTCATCGGCAAGACATCGGGAGGCGGCTCGTGCTCCTACATGCCTATGGCAACAGCCGGCGGAACGAGATTCAAGATATCCGGGTACAGGCGTATGAGCACCTTCAAAAATGGTTCATTCTACGATATAGACCGCGGCGCGGAGCCGGATCTATATATAGACAGGATATCGGATTATTACGACAGGAAGGCGCTGAATAAGATCATCAGCGGGAAGTGAGACATAAGGATGTAAAACTATGGGTAAGATCAACGATGAGATGCTTGAAGAAGTCAACGGAGGAAGACGCAGCTTTTCGGGTGACAAGATAGTAAGACTTCTTTGAATTGAAAGAAGACAGTGCCGATGCTATTATTGATGGAGCACCGGGGATTTGAGTGATAACGGAAAGATTCGGACGGAGAGCCTTGATTTGGAAGATGGATCCAGCAGAAAAACCGATATGAGCATGGAGACAGCGGCTCCGGGTGGTGTAAGGAATGATCAGTTCCTCTTTTCTGTATGCACGGTATCCATACTGCTCATTATAGATCTGATCATGTTCACACCTTTTTTTGAAAACAGAGCCGATATCATAATGAACGACCTGATAAGAGGAGCTTATGAGGCGGGAACTCCCACTTCTGCGGTCCTCTTTTCAAATTATATCCTGGCGAAGCTTCTCATAGCGATCTCCAGTATATCCGGGACGGCTCCGGTATATCTCATATTCCATGATGTGTGTACCTTTGCCGCCATGGTGACGGTCTCGTATCTTACGCTAAAAAGAAAGGACAGCATAACAGTCAGGATCCTGACAGCCGGTGTCATGATCTTCATGTCCTATGAAGCTTTCGCGCTCCCGGGATATATGAAGACTACGGTATATCTTGCGCTGGCAGCGGTATATCTTCTGGAATACCAGACAGAGCATGGCTTTACGATACAATTTACTGCGCTTGCGCTGGCATACGGGATCATAGCAGGGCTTACGTCTTTCTTTCTCTTCTTTGCGGCATATGCCACGGGATGCATATATGTGATCATTTATTTTGCGATATCCGGGAGATTTACGACCAAGACAGAAAAAGGAAAGAATGCCGGCGCTGTCCGAGGCCTCATCATAGCCGTCATCATCTCCGGCATACTTGTGATCGTCGGAGCAGGGCTGTACTATGCCGACAGACTATATTACTTCAGCCATACGGAGCTCTCATCGTCCATCGCGTACAGGACAGGGTACGAAAAGGCGCTTTCATATGGAGTGCCCCATACCAGGTACAGGGATGAGGAGATACAGAGTGTTACGGACGCCATATACCGCCTTGGAGCGCTGGACATAGATCAGGTAGATACAAATGAAAGAATGCTCGTGCTGGGAGAGATGAGACTTTTCCTTTCTCCCCATGAGATACATAATTTCTTCAGATTCGAGCCGTATCTCTGCCTGAAGGTCCCAATGATGTATCTGCTGGGCTTTCTGTTATACATGGTATGGAGATACAGGAAAAAAAGAGGGGGAGCGATGGCACTTGGCGTATTTATAGTCAGCGTGCTGACTTTATATGCGGCAAGAACGTATCTATGCCTGGGATATGACTGGATGTACACCCTGCAGATGCTCCCGGCCATAATGATGCTCATGCTGAGCTTTGACGAGATCGAATATGAGGCCGCCGGATACATGACGCAGAAAAGCAGCGCAAGATCAGAAAGCCGCAAAAGCAGCATCATGATGTGCGTGCATTTTGCGGTATTGGTATACCTGGCTGTATTTCTGTTTGAAAGCATGGCCCCTGTCCGGGGCAGGGAGATGACTCAGAAGGAAACCCTCTACGAGGAAAATAAGACCGAAGAAGGAGAAGATACAGCCGATATGGAAGGAGCAGACTCAAATGCAGGATGAGAGAGCGCTTATTCCCGGTATCAAAGAAGGACACAAAAATAATGCCGCCCGCATATCGGAGATCATCTTCTATTCGGCAGTGGTATATGCCATCGGTTACGATTTTTTCCTTGGTAACACCATGTTTGCCCAAGAGTATGGATATATATATCTCCTCCCGCTCACCGCTTTTCATATCTGCGAATTCATCATACTGGATTATGCCATATACAGCGTGATCACAGAGCAGGACAGGAAAATACGGATCGTATACGCACTCCTCAGTCTGGTGGGTGCGATATGCATTGACGGATCAGGCATGTTTTTCCTTCTCTGCGTTGCATTCAGCAGGAGATCTATGAAAAAGGCAATGATGATAGGGTTTATATCTACACTGACTGTCTTTATCGTAACGATCGCATGTTCATTCATGGGTATCATAGGACAGTACGGACACAGTGAGCGGGCATTCGCGCTGGGAATGGTAAACAGGACCAATTTTGCCTTTGCTGTGCTGTTTCTCATCATTTCTTACGCGATAATAAAAAACGGCAGACTGAAGATATATGAGTATGCAGTGATCATCGCTTCGATCGTCGTAACGTATAAGCTGGTCCACGCGAAGAACGCGGCTGTATGCATGACCTTATTCACCCTGCTCTGCCTTGGGTCACAGGTCTATGAGAGGCACTTTCAAAATGAAAAACTAGATAAGCTGGCGGAAAATGCAAAGAAGTATTTCCTCGACTACTCAAATATCTGGGCAGTTGCGATCTACGGCACACTTGTGGCCTGCAGGAGCAGGATCAGTGATCTGGCCTCAACATATCAATGGCTGAGCAGCTTTGCATACAGACTCAAGGTCTTTGATGAGGTAAGAGATTATCCATTGACGCTTTTTGGACAGGGGCTGTCCGAATCCGGAAATCCAGGAAACTATTTTGTGATCGACTCCTTCTGCCTTCGATCTCCGATCTCGGACGGGCTCATAGTGTTCGCTCTGATCCTTGTCATACTGACCTTCTATATGATAAAAGCCAGGCGATCGAAGTGCAAAATCATATATTCCGCGCTGCTGGTCATGGCTCTTTTCAGCATTACCGACGCTGCTCAGGTAGACTGGTCTCTGAATCTGATGTGCGTGATGCCATTTGCCATCTGGGATACAGGTGAATCATCAGTGACAGGGGGACGTACCTTTTGACACCTTAGCACTGGAAGGTGTCAAAAGGTACGTCCCCCTGTCACTCCCGTGTATTTTACTCAGTCACCATGGAATGTAAATCTTCAGCTTCCTCTTCAGTAAGGTGGGCTGCATTATAGACGCTTCCCTCATCATCTACAAGGTAGACATCCTCGCCTTCCTCATAGTATCCAAGCGTAGTCTCGCCTACAGATACAAGATAGAAAGGAGTTCCGTCATCCAGCGCATCCTCTGTAACCGTGTACTCAGCAATAGCCTCGTCGGTTCCGTCATTTACGTAAGCAAGGTCGCCGTTTGATGTCTCATAGAAGAAGATCATAAAATCCTTCTCCCCGTCGTTGGCATAGAAGCCGTCAACATACGTAACGTCAACTGCATCCCCGGCTTCCTCAGCATCTGCTCCCTCAGCGTCTGCTTCCTCAGCGTCTGCTTCCTCAGCACCTGTATCTTCCACAGCAGCATCTGCCGGTGCAGCGTCTGCAGCGCTGTCATCCCCTCCGCAAGCGCAGAGCATGGATACCGAAAGGGCTGCAGCCAGAATGATCGTCATCAGTTTCTTTTTCATAATAATGTTCCTCCTTTTTCTTATTGCGGACCCGGTCCGCAAAATCCGCAAAAACAACGGGGACATTATAAAACTAAATTTCCGAAAAGTAAGAAAAACGGCGTGAATGTCAGAAAAACGGCGTGAATGTCAGAAAAACGGCGTGAATGACTTACCGGGGCTGAGAAGTATCATTCACAAGCATGATATTGGAATAAAACACATCATTATCATGCTTGAAGTTTGCGCTGCCGTTGTAGCGTTCTGCAGTAGCGGATATCGAGATCAGACCTATGCCGGCTCCGCCCGTATGAGTGGAGAGATAGCGGCCGTCCTTCATTGAAGGATGCCCCGAAAAACTGTTGGATATGGCGATATAAAGCTCATTATCCCGCTCGATGGAAAGATTGACGCGGATGAAACGCTTATCCTCCGGAATATCAAGACAGGCAATAACAGCATTTTCCAGTATATTTCCTATGATCGAACAAAGATCGATATTGTCGATAGCCAGTTTGTCCGGAATCGCAACCCTTATATTGATCTTTATGCCGTGCTTTCCGGAAATACCGGCATAGTGGTTTAATAAGGCATTCAAGGCAGGTTCCCTGCAGTAATCTGTCGTTTCTTTCTGCGGCAGGTTTTCTGCAAAGCGGTTCAGGTAGTCGTCGATCGCCTGATAGTCTTTTTCAGCAGAAAGCTCCTTCAGGGTGTAGATCGTCTGCCTGAAATCATGGCGCACTCTGGCATCGGCGTCTATATAACGCTGAAGCGATTCATACTGCTTTTCCTGCATTTTGAGGATCCGGTTCCTGTTCTCGGTCTCGCTTTTTTCTATCAGTGTCTTTGCAATGAAATAAAAGATGATACAAAGCATTATCAGAAGGACAAACATAGTCAGCATCGCGGTGATATAAGCGATACCGACTTTGTTGGTGTGAAGTGTGCTGTAATGATGTATTACCATTCGCAGGTTAAATAGATAAAAGATCGCAAAAACGACGGACAACATCCACCATACGCGGGGATGTGGCAGATTATCCAGCAGGAAAGCTCCGTTCTTTCCCAAAGGGTATATGAAAACACAGCAAAACACTACGCAGAGAACAAACAGAAAAACAAAAGCATCCAGACTGTAGTCTACCAGTTTGCCGTCAGGGTGCATGAGGGCATCGAAAATTATCGAAAAATTGGCAAGAAACGTGATATAAGCGCATACAGACAAAAAGATAGCCGTGGCCTGCGAGATATGCAGCGTAAGTGATCTGTAATACATTATAAAAAGGAGTATGACCCCAAGGGTATTGATAATGCCGAAGTCCTGCGAAAAGACAGCTGTACAGATATAAGTTGCTACGGACATCAGGACGCAGACAGCGGATACGATCGCAAGCGTAACGGAGCGTTTGTAGCGGAGATGATTCTTTGCGGGCGCGTAGCATAACAAGAGCACAGACATGATCGTAAGAAAAGATAAGCCCGGTATGATAAGATCCTGAAATGCCATTGTGATATAATACCCATATCCTTTCGTCGCTGGATCATCACGATGATACAGCATCTTATGGATATACGCAATATAAGCCACTTAGGCGTGAAGGACAGGAACTATATGAAAATAGCTGTAGTTGATGATCAGATAAAAGAGATCGCTACCCTTTGTGATCTGCTTTCGGAATATGCGTCTTCCACCGGCCTTTCGCTCACTATCGACCGGTTTGAGAGCGGTGAAGACCTTTTATCCGGATACAGGCCGTATCAATATGCGGCCATATTTCTTGATATTTACATGAATGGAATATCCGGTATCGACACAGCAAGATCGATCCGCGGATCCGATCCCGAAGCACTCATAGTCTTTATGACATCAAGCTCCGATCATATGAGCGAGGCCTTTGATGTGCATGCCTTTCAATACCTTATAAAAACGCCGGATAAAGAAGATCTAAGACAGACGTTATCACGGCTTATGGACGATATACTCAGAAAGCAGGGCATCAACGAACCTGTCCTTAGCTTCACATGGGACAGGGAGGACCATAAGATCCCCTTTTCCGATATCGTATATGTCAGGAGCAGCAATCATAATGTGGAAATAATGGACAGCAGCAATAAAGCATATATCCCCCGTATCACATACGCAGCCATATATGATAAACTGTCCTCCGACAGCAGGTTTTTACAGATCAACCGCGGCATCCTGGTAAATATAGACAGGATCGTAAGTTTCTCGTCCGCTGCAGCGCCCAATGTCTGCAGGCTTGAAGGAGATTACTGCTTCCCTATCAATATCAGGGAGAAGAAAAGCATAAACGAGATCCGCCAGAACTATATCTTTAACAAGATGCATAAAAAGATGGATGAGGCAACAAGACAGAGGGACGGTTCTTTTGTCTTGCTGAAAGCAAGACAATAAGAACCGTCCCTCTGTCTTCCTTGACATCCCCCCCGGAAACTAAGAAAATATAGTCCATGGATACAAATATACCCGCAAAATCGCAGAAAACCCCTTCCATCAAAAAGAATTTTATAATGAATACTATCCTGAACATGTCAGGATTCATATTTCCGCTGATATCCTACCCCTATGTATCAAGGATACTGGGGCCTGACGGAATAGGAAGCGTTAATTTTGCAATCTCTTTCGTAACATATTTTAATATGTTTGCACAGCTCGGCATCCCCTCGTACGGCATCAGAGCCTGCGCAAGAGTGAGAGATGACAAAGAAGAGCTTGGAAGGACTGTTACAGAGCTTCTTATCATCAATCTGATCACCTCAGCTATCGTATATATCATATTCTTTGCTGTGATCTTTTCTGTCCCTTCACTTAGAGCGGATAAGAGCCTCTATATCATCATCAGCGCAACGATCATCCTGAATTCATTAGGCATGAGCTGGCTCTTTCAGGCCCTGGAGAAATACTCATATATCACCATAAGATCCGTCATATTCAAGTTCATAGCCGTAGCAGGCATGTTCCTCTTGGTAAAAAGCCAGGATGACTATCTCATATATGCGGCACTCACGATCTTTGCCGCATCTGCATCAAATATCCTGAATCTCATATATTCGCAAAAACTGGTCCGTATCGGCAGATCAGGTCGTGTCATCGATCCAAAGAGACATCTCAAGCCTGTCTTTGTATTCTTTGCCATGGCTTGCGCTACGACAGTATATCTGCATCTTGATAATGTAATGCTGGGTATCATATCCAGTAAGACGGAGGTCGGATATTACAGTACATCCGTAAAAATAAAGTCCATCCTGGTAGTATTAGTCACATCCCTTGGCTCAGTACTGCTTCCCAGACTGTCTTACTATGTTGAAAACAAGATGATGGAGGAATTCCGCCGTATCAGCGCGAAGGCCCTCCATTTTGTGCTGATAATATCGATCCCATTGGTAGTCTACTTTTTCATGTATGCGGCTCCTGTGATACAGCTGATCGCAGGAGAGAAGTTTACGGCATCCGTGTTACCGATGCAGATAATCATGCCGACTCTCCTTTTTATCGGCATCACCAATATATACGGCATACAGATACTGGTGCCGTATGGACTGGAAAAATACGTATTATATTCTGAGATAGGCGGTGCAGTGGCAGATCTGATACTTAATGCCATACTGATCCCTTTCTATGGCGCCGCAGGCGCGGCCTTCGGGACTCTGGTAGCAGAAGCCGTGGTACTCATAATACAGTACCGGAAGCTAAAAAGCCTCTCCATGCTGCCCTCTTCCGGGGTGAAGCTGCACGTCATCATTCTTGCGACAGTAGTATCCGGAGTTCTCTCCCTGCTGTCTTACATACCCGATTTCAGCAGATACATGTCTCTTACGGCAGGAAGCTTTTTGGTGATGGTCATATCCTGCATACTTTTCTTTATACCCTATTTTTGCCTGCTTCTGGTCTTCAAGGATTCATTCGTTACGGAGATGGTATCAAAGTATATACGGAAATAAAAGAACCGGGCATATGTCTTGCACTATCTACTATTTTTAAATACGTATTGATGCAATGCGTTAAACGTGATACTATATTATAAACGAAGAGGTATGGTGAAATATATGGATACTGCAAGTGAAATAAAGAAATTACGAACAGATATGGGGATGAATCGCAAGGAATTTTGCGAATACTATAATATTCCGTATAGGACAGTTACCGATTGGGAAGCCGGAAAACGTAAAATGCCGGAGTATGTCCTGGAACTTATGGAATTTAAGGCAGATGTAGAGCAGTTAAAGACAGCAAGCGTTTGATAAAGATGGTTAAGGAGGTCTTCTGCTATGAGTATGAGAGATAAAGAAGTGCTCAATATGCAGCTGGTTTTAATACCGGTTTTGGCAGAGGCTTGGAAGAAAACATATTCCGAGCTATCAGATATGTTTAAGAAATATGATGTGTTGAGTTATATTGATGTTTGCTATGAAAACTATAATTCTACCGGAAATCAGGGCATTATTGATGACTTGCAGGATTACATTGAAATGCAGGGAGGTAGAGTTAGTTGAAACCTTTGTATCATGGGACAATATATGAGTTTGATAGCATAGATGTTACAGCCGGGAAGGGTTATAAGGATTTTGGCAAAGGTTTTTATGCTACGGCAGTTCCTTCACATGCTGAGAGACTTGCCATCAGAAATAAGAGCATTGCGGAAAAGCGCCAAAGCTTTCTTAAGAATAAAAAAGGGATAAAGATTGGTTGAGATTTATTCTTCAGAATCGTAAGTGCGATGGTTGCACACATGATTATGACATAGTGATCGCTCCCACTGCGGATGCTGAAACAACTACAATAATCAATGAGTATTATGATGAATTGGAAGCATCAGGATATTCTGACGAAGTGTGCGAGAAAGTGATTGCTGAATTAAAGCCGGAGAATCTGCCAAAACAGTATTTTTTCAGGACACAGGAGGCTGTAAAGACTCTGAGCTTTGATAAGGTGAAAAGGCAGGTGATTGGATAATGATTACGGGAGCAGATCAGAAAAAAGCTATGCGTAATATAGCCGCATTTCTGGTGGAATATATTATGAATGATAAAGGCTGTTCCAGAGATGAGGCTGTCGAATTCTTGATCAAGACAACAGTATATGCTGCTTTGATGGATGAAGGAACGGATCTTTATCTGGAATCACGAGAATCCGTGCTTGATATATTAAAGGAGGAATTGGCCGGAAATCCATATAGATTGCTTGATGTTTAGAATCAGTTGGGTATATAGATCAGAAGGGAAATAGTATCTGAAGACTTAGCTCTATGAATGCACATAATAAAAAGAAAGGATGGACTGAAATATATATATTTTGGGTACACTTTGGGTACAATAGCATTTGAACGGTATGAATATATCGAAAAGCGTATCAAATGATACGCACAAGAAGAACGAAAAGAATAGAAAAAACGGTTTGAAATTCCCGAGTAAATGAATCAGAATGATACAGATGGGTTTCCAGGAATATGTAATGAAGCAGCCCAAATACGGCTTTAGTTTGAAAGCCTAGGAGGATCGATTCCCTGAATGCGGCTCTACGCTCGTTTTGCGCATTGCAAACTGTGTTCCCTTGCACTGCTTCATTGAATCGTATCCGCCGGATATTTCTGTAATCAAGCAGAGCAAGGATATTAATCGATAGTCGAGGACTATCGGTTGACATAAAGTTCGAGGGCGGACGTATATTAGCCTGGGTATTAAAGAAAAAGAACCGTCCCTCTGTCTTTTGCCCAACACCCCATATTATGGTAAAATTGTAGGGTTAAAATGCCCTACATATCAGTGGACGCCTAGGGCGCCCTGAACCCTGTCGGGCAGTCAGAACGAAGCCTGTTTTACGGAGGTCAAAGACGCCAGGTGGCGAAGCCTGTCTATTAGTTCAATCATGGGGACAGTTCTCTGATTGAACAAACGGGAGAAACTTAGCAGTAGAAACAGGCACAAGTGAACGGGTGGGAGCAGAAAGTGATCACGCGGGAGAAGAACCGAAATTATTGGAGTTCGATATGTATAGAATAGAAGACTTTAGAGAGCTTAACCAAATAGAAAAAATGATAATAACGCAGCATAGTCGAAAACGATTCGAAGAACGAGGAATAGGAATTGACGATGTGTGTAGTGTTATAGATAGCGGTGAAGTCATAGAGCAGTATAAGAATGATTTTCCGTTTCCAAGTTGTCTGATTTTAGGAAGATCGGATGAAAAAAGCATTCATGTAGTAGCAAGCATTAATGAAGGATATATTTATATTATTACAGCGTATATCCCGGATCCTTTGAAATGGGATAATGATTGGAAATCCAGAAAGGAGGAACTAAAATGAAGTGTATGAAATGTGGAAAAGAAGCATTTTACAGTACAACAACAGAAGCAATCGAACTTGGCTTTGGAGTACTGGTTATCAGAAATATTCCGTGTTATAAGTGCGAAGAGTGTGATGAAATCTTTTATACAGGAGATGTGGTTAAAAAAATCGAGATAATTACCGAGAAGGTTAAGAATCTGATGCAGGAGTTTACTGTTGTAGATTTTGAGAAAGCCGCAGCATAGATATTATGGTAAAATTGTAGGGTTAAAATGCCCTACATGTCAGCGGATACCGGGGCGCCCTGAACCATGTCCGGCAGTCAGATCGAAGCCTGTTTTACGGAGGTCAAAGACGCCCGGTGGCAAAGCCTACCCACAAGTTCAATCAGAGAACCGTCCCCGTGATTGAACCGTCTTGACTTGAAAAATCAATCAAAGAACCGTCCCCGTGATTGAACGCTCTGCAGAGCATAAAAGTAGGCGCTTGCAACAGAAGGGTAAGATGATCCGTATCCTGAGTATGGATCCCCATCAATTGCCTCAGCAAGACAGTTCACAAAGTCCATGCCGGTATCGGCTTCATCTCTCCAGAAGAAGTACTTCCCGTACTCTCCGCGGCTTGAAACAAACTGCCCGATAAGAACTACTAGACAGATCAAAGTAGAGATTAAGTAAATATAAGCGAATTTCGTCATAAAACCAAAAACATAAAACAAACAACAGCGACAAGAAGAGTATCATATCTATGTGATGGATGTAAAGAAGAAATAGATCAAAGAGGAAACAAAGGGAGCAGCTTAGCAGAATAAAGAGGCAAGAGTGAACCTGTGAGGGCAGAAAGTGATCACCCGAGATATATAAGTTATTTTAGAAAGGATTATCTAACACATGAACAGTTTTAGACTTGAGAGTTTTGGCCCAATTAAAAAAGCGGATATTAGATTTGGGGATCTGACCATACTTATCGGACCCCAAGCCAGTGGAAAGAGTTTATTTCTAGAAATGTTTAAACTCTATGTTGATAGAAATCACGTCCTTGAAACATTAAAGAAATATAATTATATAGTAAACAAATATAACTCTAAAAATATCATAGAAGCATATTTTGGCGAGGGAATGGGAAATATAATAACTAGTACTACAAAAGTTTCACTAGATAATGGACAGGAAAATGAAGGAAAGAATCTCGTAATGAGATTATCCACACCAGCTTCTTTGGAAAAAACAAAGAGTGAAAGGATATTTTATGTGCCAGCTCAAAGAATTATGAGTATTGACGATGGGCGTACAAAGAACTTTATGGAGTTTGACATTTCAACTCCATATGTATTAAGGAACTTTAGCGAAACCATGAGAATACTTGTACAAGGGGGATTAGGAAGCCCGGAAGTAATCTTTCCCATGAAAAACAGACTTAAAGGTCAGATGAAGAAAAGGATAAATGAGTCAATATTTCATGGATCGCGTGTAGTGCTTGACGTAGAATCCGGACAAAGAAAAATGAAACTTGAGACAGCCGGAGCACTTATACCATTTATGGCTTGGAGTGCTGGACAGAAGGAGTTCTTGCCTTTGCTTTTGTCTTTTTATTGCCTTTCAGGAGTTCCTAACAAAATAATGAATTCGGGCAATTATAGTACCGTAATAATAGAAGAACCTGAAATGGGGCTACATCCTAGGGCAATCCTATCGATAGTATTGCAAATAATTGACCTAATGAAAGCTGGTTATAGGGTAATTATATCGACGCATTCGACAATTTTGCTGGAGTTTTCTTGGGCTTTTAATATTCTTAGGAAATTAGAGTGTTCAGACTTTAGAAAAGCTATGCTTGATTTATTTGAGGTAAAAGATGGAAGCACCGTAGCTGCTTTATTTGATAGTTTATATAGTAAGAAGATTAATACATACTACTTTAGTCCAGGTAGGAATGGGGGAGGAGTTAGCTCAATAGACATCTCATCTCTTGATGCTGGTAGCACTAATGATACTATAGCTGAATGGGGGGGCTTGTCATCGTTTTCTGGAAGGGCTAATGATATTGTGCTTAAATATTCGGAATTGGTATAAAAGTTATGACATTTAAGAAGGCGGTAAATAAAATAAATAATACGGACTTGAAGTGTTTTTCTGGCCTTAGGGCGATGAAAGGCGATGCGAAATACGTAAAGGTTTCGGATAGTAGCAAATTGGGTGGTAGTATTAATATAGATAAATCACTAGAAAATTGTTATCCTAATCAGAATAGATGGGACTATTCATTTGGCTACAGAGATTTTGCTTATTTTGTCGAGATTCACCCTGCATATACCAGTGAAGTGAATACTGTATTGAAAAAACTGAAATGGTTGAAAGAATGGCTATCACAAGAGGGGAAGCCATTATATGATATCAAAGCTAATTCTAGATGCTTCACGTGGATATATATAAGTAAATTTGACATTCTCAAGAATTCCAAACAGTACAGAGCGGCAGTTCAGAATGGTATTATACCCATCAAAGAACTAATTCTTGAGTGAGGTGAAGTATAATCATAATGTATTAACATGTGCACAGTAGATGGCCAAATTCAGTCATTTATCGCCTTTTCATATCTAAACTAAGAAAAATGAATTAGGATTTTGGGGAACTATGGAAGTGTTCCTGAACATAGTCCGACCAGGGGAGAAGATCCTGGAGTAAGGTGTAATCGATATCATCAGCATGTTTTACAAGCTGATCCAGAGTATATTCCAAGTAATCAAATAACCTAAGCCGGATGACTGGTAGTTATATATCAATATCGGGTGTTCCAAATCGCAGGCTCCGGTTCGACAGACCCATATGCAGCTATTCCTGAAACAGGGCGGTCCACTTGGACAGATTGGCCTCGCGAAGTTTTTTTACAGGCTTTTTGCCCGGCATTCATAAAGTGTTCCCCATGTCAAGGACACTTTGAAAACAAGTAGACCAGTAGGAGTACAAGTTCTTCGCACCTTGATATTATTATATTTTGTTTGGCACCCTCTGTAGCGGGTAATCACCGGAAATAAGGTAGTTATAGTATTCATCCGGTGATAGTTTTGCCAGCTGCCACTGATATCGATCCTTGTTGTAGTAATCCATCCAATCATCGATGATGGTCTTTACTTCATCAAAGGATGTAGAAGTTTTAATCCTGGTTCCGATCTCGTCCTTCATGTGACCGAAGAAGCTTTCTTGCGGGGCGTTATCCCAGCAGTTTCCTCTTCTCGACATTGATTGACGAAGGCCGGAATCCTTGATAATCTGACGAAACTTTTTGCTTGTGTAATGACATCCTTGATCGCTGTGGATAAGCGTTTCTGAATCAAGGGAGATGCCGTGATTATCAATCAATCCATTCACGGTATCAAGGACAAAATCCAGTTCCAGCGATTTGCTGAGAACATAGGATAGTACCTGCTTTGTACAACCGTCGATTATGACAGATAGATAGCAGAATATACCGCAGTATGGAATGTATGTAATATCAGTTAGCAGCACCTTTCGTGGTCCGTGTTCCTTGAATTCACGGTTGAGGATGTTGTCGAAGACAGCATCGGTTTTCATGGCCCTTGCCATACGTCGGTAAGGGTTTGCCTTTCGAACAGGACAGAAAAGACCATATTTGTGCATTAAACGCCGTATTTTTTTAAGATTCATAACAATCGGTGGATCCAAATGGAGCAATCGCATGTTAATTCCTCGAATGCCTTTGTCGTATCCTCTGAATTTGTAGGCATCAAGAATCATCTTAAAATTGGCTTGATCAGCTGCTTCTCGCTCGGCTCTTTTATCGGCGGAAGCTACCCAGTTGTAGTAGCCTGATCTGGATACACCGGCTATTGCACAGAGCTCTTTGACATTTTGGACGTTATCTTCACGAGAAATAATCTCGTGTATGATTTCAAATTTTACGCTTGATTTATCCATCAGCAGAGCGCCTACTTTTGCTCTTTGTCCAGCTCGGTAATTTTTTTTAGGAACTCAACCTGCTGACGAAGGTATGTTAGTTCGCGTTGCATGGATGAAACTGCCTGTTGGGAAGGCATTGTGTTATAATCAACATTTATAGGCTCAGGAGCCTTTGAAGTGCCATTATACTCAATGAGTTCCCGACCACTTCCAAGGCGGTCATAAAGACGTCTGGGAAAGCCATAAACGCGATTTGGGCCCAAGATGGAGACGTCATATCCCAAGGTGGTAAATATCTCTATTGCGGTGTCTCCAGCTTCGTAACGTGACAAAAAAATGTTTTGAAATTCAAGCGTGAACCAAATGTGCCGATGATCCACTTTACTGGTAAATGGATTTGCTTTTAGTATTTCCACCTCCTCATCGGTGAATCTGGACATTCTGCGTTTGGGTATCATTGAGTTACCTCCTTGGTGAATTGGATTATACCAAGTGAGAAAAACCTGTGTCCAGAAAACAGGGGTTTCATTATAGCCCGTGTCCAGTTTACGGGGATACGCCTCAAAAAGCGTGTCCGAAAACTGAGTTTTCAGAAAGGACTAGTGTCCATTTTTATGGGTACATTTTATCATGAGATAGTCCTCCTTTTATCGCGCGATTCGCACGAACTGTGTTCGGGGTATCTCATTAAAGTATATATTTTCGCGATGATGCTTCAGAAGCACGCATTTATGCGGGCTTCGTGTTAAAACGTAAATACAGGAGCAAGCAAGCTCCGACGAAGTCGCATTAAAATGGCTTGCTTGCTGACTTCGAGCGACAACGTCGCAAGAAGTCATAACTGGTATAAGGTACTGATGATAGAGACTTACGAATCCCGAAAGGGAGGTATAGTTTCTTTCTACGATCATAGGCCTTTAGGAGATTCTATATGATCAATAATCAGTGGTATGCGGTTCTTTCTTCAGGAGAAATAAGGGCGGGGCAGGTTTTGGGAGCTAGACGTTTCGGGAAAGACCTTGTGTTTTTCAGAACATCGACCGGAGAGATAGGTTGTTTCGATAACCGCTGCGCACATAGGAAAGCTTCGCTTGCAAAGGGAGTAGTGTGTGATGATCATATCAAATGCCCGTTTCATGGTTTTGAGTATGATTCAACCGGAAAGTGTGTCTATGTTCCGTCCGAAGGACGGACATCCGAACTTGATTTTTCGAGATTTCAGCTCATAAGGTATCCCGTGCGTGAAACAGGAGACATCATATTTGTCTGGTACGGCGAGGGAGAACCGGATCACGAACCGGACTTTTTTGAAGTGATCATTGATCCAAGATACAGCTATGACCAGATAAACGATACCTGGAATGTACAGTATTCGCGTGTTATAGAGAATCAGCTGGATGTGTCGCATCTTGCGTTTGTCCATCATAATACGATAGGACGCGGGAATAAGACCCTGTGCAATGGTCCACGGGTAGTCTGGCTTGATGATAATACACTGCAGACCAGTGCCAATAATGAAGTGGATACCGGGCAGAAGCCTAAATCAGCTGATGAAAGTGTGATCAAGTCTACGAACCTTACTTTCAAATTCCCTAATATGTGGCTTAACCATGTCACGGATAAAATCATGATATTTGCTTATTTTGTACCGGTGGACGAGGAACATGCGATCATATGCCTCAGATTCTATAACAGAATAACCGGGTTCAAATGCATTGACAGCCTGATAGCGAAGATCGGTAGCGTTGCCAATAAGATCGTGGAACGGCAGGATAAGCGTATAGTGGAGACCCAGGAGCCGAAAAAGTCTGAACTATATACCTATGAAAGCCTTGTTGCAGCAGACCTCCCTATCATAGAGTATCGAAACAGACGAAATAAGCTGCAGCAATAGGGATCGGGCCGACTACAGTCTCAAAGGCCACATATAGGAGCGGAAGCACCGATCTCGATCCTGATGCCATGGATCATAACAGAAACAGTGCCTCAGAAGTCAAGGCTACTCAACATTCCAGCCAAGCGGATTCACTTGTATAAAATGATCATTTGATAGGGGATTGAAGAATGCAAAACGAACTAATTCAGAATAGAATTCATGAGATTGTAGAATGGGCTGCTGAAAATGATAATAGTATCAGCAGAAGAATGGTTAACGACATAGCTAGAGAAAAAAATACCGGTATTTCGGATGTTGAATTAGAGGAGATAATCTATTCGATTTAAGAAAAAAGGGTATCGGGAAATAGGTGTGGCAAATTACTAACAAGCATTCATTCATTTTGTACTAAAGTGTGGTATTATATATTCGAGAGAAGGATTTGATTTAAGTTGGTTACAGGGTTTACAATGCTGATGGCAGAATGCCATGGGAAATAAGTGTGGTTGAATTCAATCTGACTCGTGATATTGTTATTTTAGGAGAGAAGCCTGTCGAAAGACGAAGTAAAGGGGGACGAGGGCACCCCAGCTTCCCCAAGGGGGGACATAAAATATACTCTATAAATGCCAGACACTCTGGACGTGCCCTAATATGTATATAAATAATGCGTCCGATTAGGGCGCATTATTTAGTAGGATGAGGAAATGCTAACCACAACAGATCTTCTTACTTGTGATTCCTTCATAGATATAAATGACATTTCATTGCAATTATATGCAGATTTTAGCCGAAGCGTTTTATTAAAACGTCAGTTTCATTACTACTTTACAGATGACACCGATATTATAGTTACTTTTGAGGAATATGGAATCCGCCATCTATTGGCAATCCATCACATAGACGGTAGTGTAAGTCGAGACGAATTCTTTAGTACGATAGACACAGGATTGACTCTTGAGGATTTGAAACAAACAAGAGCCATGCGCCAAAGATTTAAACAGTATAAACCCCGTATAAGATTGTTTTCATGTATATATAACACACTCCGGTGCGGGCGTGTTTTTCATTGTCCAAACGGAAAGGTTGTTAACACTGTAGAAGTATATATGGACTACATTCTTTATCGGGAGATTGACACCAAGGGATTTAACATTGGAATGAGATATGAGAATGGACGCTATGTTCCCCTTACTATATTAGTTGGAAAGGAGATTAACAAACAAAAATATATTGATGGTACATCTGAAAAAATAGTTACGAGACTCATAATATCAGATATATCTACACAAGAAACGATAGAAACTATCACATATTCAGATGATTTCATCATGTCGTCGAGCAAGGAGGATAGATAGCATGGACTACAAAATCCAATTAAGATTATATAACAATAGACTCAAAACTATGTTCAAGCTACGCGACATGACCGTGAAACATTTAGAACAGCAGGACACCCCGTTAAACAGGCTTGCGGTTGCTATGGCAAAACATCACGTAGAACGTTGCTCTAATGCCCGTAGCCTGTCGTAATATTCTTTCATGCGGCTGATAAAGGCCGTCTGTCTTTTTTCAGAGGAGTTCATTTCAAGATATATGACTACATAGTCTTTCAATGGTGGTTCCGTGGACGGTTTCGTGTCTTCTAAAACTGCATTGTACAAGACTTTTCTGCAGTCAATACTATCGCTTTCACTTGATAAAACCTCTGGAGGCACATATTCGGCAGTCCGCGGATTGAATTTTTCCGGTTTAGGTCTGTTAATCTCAAGAAGGCATCTTTCCCGGAGAGTATCATACTTATAGCCCCTCCCGGCTTTTTCAATGCCCTTAATGAGGTTGTTGACGGATTCTGTATAGGCGTTAGCCCATTGGAAATGCCAGTAATTGAGGATATGGGCCTTACGCTGTGTCATTGTCTTTTTCATAGGGAAGAACCGCTCAAAATCGGGAATAGCATCGAGCCATAGATCGAACATCTCTGAGGCCTGCTCGTAGGTATTGGCTGTAAGGTATATATCCCTGAAGGTTTCCTTGCACATGTATGCTTCGTAAAACTCCGGGAACTCGTTGAACCATCCGCTTAAGGCTTCGGCACCCCTATCGCTGAGATCCTCCCAGTTCGTCATAAAGAGGCGCTTCGACCTCTTAAAACGACGTATGTTGATTCCCTGCTTCCTGTAAAGGTTTTGAAGATCCTTGCGGACGTTATCAAGGCATCGGTTAATCTCCTGAACGACATGGAACTTATCAATAACTATAAGAGCATCAGGTAGCGCAGTCCTGACGCATTTGGCATAAGTCGGAGCAAAGTCCATAGTGACACATTTGCAGGTACTCTTATCGAGCGTTTGGAGATATGTTTTTACAGTGGACATCTTATTATCTTTCTTGATATCCAGAAGCCTCTGTTGCTTTACGTCAGTCAGCACAAGGCGGTAATGGTCGTCGATATGAGCCTCGTCAATACCAAGGACTTCGGGGGTATATGAATATGTCAGTTCCTTGTTATGGGTGGCTGTATATGCTTTAAATGCGGCCGACACGGTTTTATGGTCTACTCCGTAGTCGCGTGCTATATAGCTGAAGGTCTCTCCCTGTATGCAGCGCCTGACGAACTCCTCACGGAGTCTATTCGTGATATGTGCGTGCTTATCGTAAAAGGAGAACGTATCAGAAACAATCTTTCCGCACTCGGAGCAGCGGTATCTCTGGACTTTAAGATTTATAAATACTAATTTCCCTTCAGAGCGAGTATCACGGAGCAGATTATTCTTAAAGGAGTGTACATGAAACCGGGGGGTATCGTGCTCTATGTCCGTATTAGGACAGACGGTTGGGCGAGATATGGCTTCGGCATCATACCTGATGCTCCTACCCTGAGTGTCCTCCAGGCGGTTTGTGCACTTAATTTCCGGAATACCAATATCGTACATAATATCCTCTCTCGAAGAGAGATTATAACATATACCAATAACAAATCCCAATACAATAAAAGCTTAAGTCGGGCAATACCACACCTAAATCTCGATACCCAAAATTTCTGGAAAATGAGGAAGCAGAGCAAGGATATTAATCGATAGTCGAGGACTATCGGTTGACATAAAGTTCGAGAGCGGACGTATATTAGCCTGGGTATTAAAGAAAAAGAACCGTCCCTCTGTCTTTTGCCCAACACCCCATATTATGGTAAAATAGTAGGGTTAAAATGCCCTACATTTCAGTGGACGCCGGGGGCGCCCTGAACCCTGTCGGGCAGTCAGATCGAAGCCTGTTTTACGGAGGTCAAAGACGCCCGGTGGCGAAGCCTGTCTATTAGTTCAATCAGAGAACTGTCCCCGTGATTGAACCGTCTTGACTTGAAAAATCAATCAAAGAACCATCCCCGTGATTGAACACTATGATCTCAAACCCTACTGATGACAGCAGAGCCAGCTGTACTATATCCGCATGGTGAACAGTAAGGCCATAAGGATCAGATAGTGGCCTCGTATAGTACGGCAGCACAAAGACCATCAGTAATGCAAGATATCCTATGCTTATTACATCGATAGATGGATCTGCATATATAAGCATCAGCAATACCGGGATAAAAAGAGTAAGTGTATAGTCCGAACTCTGTGTCTGTACCAGAACAGCTATAAGAACTATATCAAATGCCGCCATATAGGGATCGTCATGGCGTCTTAAGTGCATATACAGGGAAAAGCCAAGACCGAGCACAGCCACAAAAAGCATTACAGATCCTATAGTGTCCTTGTGGAGGAGCAATATATCCGTCCTTTTGAACAGTTCGGTGATAAAGTGCTCCACTATACCACGCATCCCGTATCTGTAGATGATGTCATCACCGGATCCTCCGTTAAAACTTAATAGATTACTCACAAACACAGGGATATCCTTGAACCCTCTGAATAATTGGAATGCAGCAACAGTCAGCCCACTTCCTGTGAGAAACATGCAGGATAAGGTAATAGCGAGACTCTTCCGTGACCTTTTCCCGTCAAAGAGCATCAGAGCAAAGAGCGCGGGATACATCTTAATACAGGAAGCAAGCACAAGACAAAGATAAGACAGGATCCGGATCCTTCTGTCAGGCGAATTATATCCGAAAAGAAAGATCATAAGCAGCCCGGAGGACAGAAGGATGATATTACCCCTCTCCAGGGCAGAGATACATCCGTAGGAAGATATGGCAGTAGCTCCCAGCGCCATAGCAGGAAGGGTGCCATAGTGCCGGAACTTATATATAACCGCACAGAAGATGATCATCGCTGAGAGTACCGAGTGTAGTATCAGCAGCATCAATACAGACTGATGAGTTCTTAAGTCCAGGGGAGTCCTTCGGAGACCGACTACATCATCATGAGTCCCCGGAATAGTAGATGTAACCTCTTCAGGAAGCACACTCTGCAGAGCATAAAAGTAGGCGCTTGCCACAGAAGGATAAGATGATCCGTATCCTGAGTATGGATCTCTACCAACTGCCTCAGCAAGACAGTTCACAAAGTCCATACCTGTATCGGCTTCGTCCCTCCAGAAGAAGTACTTACCGTACTCGCCGTGGCTTGCGACAAAATGCCCGATAAGAACAACAAGACAGATCAAAGTAGAGATTAAGTAAATATAAGCGTATTTCTTCATAAAACCAAAAACCATAAAACAAACAACAGCGACAAGAAGAGTATCATATCTATGTGATGGATGTAAAGAAGAAATAATACAAAAGAACCGTCTCTCTAGTCTTTTTGATAGTTTTCCACAGGAATTTAATTTATTGGCATGTGGAGGAAAAAGAGATATCAAGAGAATAAAATAATCGCCACTATGGACACAGATTATGAAGGATGGGGTAACATTATATGACCAAAGATCAAAAACTGTATAAGGACTGATTCTAGTCGACATATATTAATGCTACTGGATTCCAATGTCTGCAAGCTGCAGAGCAGTGCAATATAGAAGCAGCCTGATTCTTTTTTGCCTTTACATCAGTGGATTAATCTGATATAGTATCTGTCATCACATAAAAGCATCTGAAAAACACAGATGTATCAGACAGAGATCACCTGAAGGATGTCATGGACTTATCGTCCGGCGCAAAAGGTTCAAAGCGCAGCATTCCAAACAGCAGATATCAGATTAATGGCAAAAACGAGATTAACATATATAATCCCTGTACTCTATTTATTACATCCGATTTCTCATCCTCTGGTGTGACTGTCTGAAAACGATCACAAAGGAGGAAAGCCTATGGGAGCAAGGAAACAGACAGTAAAAAAGAAAAGAAGATCGAGGGATGGAACAGAAACCACTTATCAGAATAAGGACATCATATCGAAGATCTTCGGAGAGAGCCTAAAAGGTAAATCCCTGTCGGTGTATGGAATAAGGAATCCGCTGATAAGGGATGTGAAACCTACAAATCTGCCTGCAATAGAGGCAAATGAATTAAGACTTGATAATCTCTTTCTGATGGAGGACGGGGCATATGCGATCATAGATTATGAAAGCAGCTACTCAGAGACAAACAAGGTCAAGTATCTTGGCTACATTGCGCGGGTATCCAAAAGACTGTATACTGAATATGGCTGTTACAAAAGAATCAGACTCATAGTGATCTACACGGCGGATGTGCTTCCGGGCAGTACAGATCCGGTATTGGATCTGGGAGCCTTTAAGATGGATATCGAGGAAGCATTTCTTACGGGAGTGGATTCAGAGGGCATAAGGAGAAGCCTGACAGAGAAGGTAAATCACGGGACAGCCTTTACAGAAGAGGATGTGATGAAGCTCGTGATATACTCCCTAACCTACAAGGGGAGGGAAGCGCAGCAGACAGCAGTAACAGAAGCCATAGATATCGCAGAGAAAATAGGCGATGAAAAGATACAACATATGGCATTAAGCGGGATATTCGTATTCGCAGATAAGATCATAACAGAAGCGGATGTGGAACGTGTGATAAGGAGGATCGATATGACCAAATTGGGAAGATATTATCTTGAAAGAGAAGAAAAAGCGGTAGCTGAGGCAGTGGCTGAAGCAAAGAAAGAGGCAAAGAAAGAAAAACAGGAGAGCGCGATAAAATTCTTAAAAACAGGGGTCTCGATAGATAATGTTGCGGATTGTTTAAGCATGCCCTTAAAGGAAGTACAGGCACTTGCCGCACAAATATAAGATAATCTGACAAAACAAAGATCCTAAAATCTGATATCACCAAATAAGACCGATTATGGAACATAACCATACGGTCTTATTTTTGTGCATCTTCATACTGTACCGGAACTGTTCCTTTTATTTAGTGTCTGCTTATAACAATTAAAAAATGCTCGAAAGCCTTGAAAATACTGATATCCTCGGCCATATCTGGTATAATAGAGATGCATAGAAATACTCATTTTTCAAGAAAAACCTTGCACCTCGGAGAGTATCATGTATAAGTTTAATCGAAATCATCAGTTTTCATTATCGGATTTTAATCAGCCCATAGGACTGAAAATGCAGAAAACCGTTGGGTAAAAAAGTCGGAAGCCATTCCGTGGTATGACATTGAACAACGTTATGCTTCACTGTTTCCAAGCAATACCGGGATGCCGGCCAAGCCGCTGCAGACAGCACTTGGTGTTTTATTGATACAAAAGCAATACGGATACTCTGACAGGGAACTAATTGAACAGATCAAGGAGAACCCGTATTACCAGTTTTTCATAGGACTTCCGGGATATCAGGAAGATGCTCCTTTTGTACCATCCCTTCTGGTAGAGTTCCGTAAAAGGCTAACCGATGATGTACTTGCAGAGATCAATGAGATGATAGCTGAATATAACCATCCTGATGACCATAACGGGGACGGAACCGGAGGAGATGACAGACCATCTGATCCGGATGAAAATCAGGGAACGCTTATCCTTGATGCCACCTGCGCACCACAGCAGATATCCTATCCACAGGACATCAACCTGCTGAATGAAGCCAGGGAAAACCTTGAGGCAATCCTTGATACTATTTGCTA
>JHYK01000023.1 GCA_000621405.1 Lachnospiraceae bacterium AC3007 | reverse complement strand
ATAATCAAGGCGTTCGTCAGAACGCTCGTAGTTATCAGCATTGAGCTGCTGTGATGATTCAGCCTTAAGGACTTGATTGAGCATGACCTCCATCAGCTTACCAAAAGCCTCGTCCTTAGAGTCTGTAAATAGTCCTACAAAAAAGTCATAATCCAATGTAAAATGAAGTTGAGCCATAGTTCTTATCCTTTCTAAAAGTGTTGTGTGGTAACTTCATTTTAACTGAAAGGCAGAGCTTTGGCTCTTTTTATATTCAATTGAATTTACACCATTATATGGGCAGTATCCCATTCTTATCTCTGCGTATACCGGCCTTATTCATGTGGAATATAATGCGCTGTTCCAGATGGTCATTATCTGATATCGGGTCAAACGGCGACATGTGCTTCAAAAACACGATATCTGATCCATCGTACTTGGGGCGACCGTTCTTGATGTAATCTATAAGGTTTACATAAAAATATGGACCATCAGCCCCATCTTTGGGGCCACCCCGTTCCCCGGGGTCCATATCAACCACTTTCATGCCGTCGTTCCGGGGCAGGTTTTATACCCACATCCGGCGTCGCATCCTGCGTCGAATCCGGCGTTCTTACAATGTTTTGCTTTGGTGCCCTTGTGTTAACGGCATTAGCAGGGACATTATTCGGCATCTGACCGCCTTGTATATGAACTACATCATTGCCGGCTGCGGGCTCGGGTACGGGATTGGAAACGGGTCCCAGTGTCACGGGAAGAACCGCAGGGCTGGGGTTGAACGTCTGAACAAACAAACCGTTTGCTGCAGGCGCCTGGTCGTTGGTCTGTGCAGCGCCGTCAACTGCTGCAGGCTGTGCAGCACCTTCAACTACTGCAGGCTGTGCAACTCCGTCAACTACTGCAGGCTGGCCGTTCGCGTAATTAACTGCAATGGCAGGGTCAGAGGGTGAAGGAACGGGGACGGGAGCAACCCCCTCCTCTTTGAGAGAATCACGTGTTAAATAGAAAACGTTTTCTGCAATTTCTTTCGTGAATATATTAATAATGTTTAAATTTCTCTGCCTGTACTGGTTGTACTGGTCAATGAATGCCTTGATGAAGTTATCCTTATAGTCATAAGCTGCGTTCGTAAATTTACTTGCGTATACATGTGCAAGTCCCCATATTGTTGCCTGTATACGGGCTTCTTCGGAAATAGTATTTCCGTTTATTTGGAAATAAGCAAGATATCCGGACGTGAATTCTTCCGTATCAGCAAATACCGGTCTATCAATATTGGCACATACTTTTATTTCTGCTACTGTCAGCGCTTTCTCATAGGCATTTCCCTGGACCTGCAGTTCGCCTGTTGTGCCACCTTCCGCGACGCCGGCGGGGCCCTGAGGAGCCTGGTCGGGAGTCACGGTTATCTGTATCTGACTTGCGGCGATATTGAGCGATGTACTGGCACCACTGTAAATTGTAAGCAGCCATGAGCCGTCTGAATTGGATTTAGCTGTTACGTAACCCGGGATACCCGAGATCTCTTTTATCTCATAGCCTGCCGTGGGAGTGATGGTGATGTAAGCAATAGAGTTGCCGCCTCCATCCTGCCTTATCCACTCGCGTCCATATTCATGTGTCAGTCCGCTGGAGTTAAGTGCATATGCATTTTCATATACAATGTCAACCAAGAAGTATTCTGTTCCGGCACCTTTGTCTGTATTACTGGAACCCACTGTTCCGCCACAATTGTAGACAGTGCCCTGGTTGGACTGCACGAAGCCGCCTGTTACATTAAAGATTACGCCGCCTGCCTCGTTTGTCTTCACAGTGCCCTTGTTTCCTCCTGTGAGATTACCCTTATCATCCATGGAACCTACGATTCCGAGGTTGGCATTTATCTTTATGGTACCTTCATTCGTACCTACTTTGGCTGTATTTTTATCGATAACGCCGTCTGATGCGTTGGTTTCTATAGTGGATACGTAGTGAGTACCGTTCTCATCCACGTCCTCACTCGTGCCAATCCTGCCATGGTTGATTTTAACCGTTGCTCCGGCGTTGTCCTGGATATCTCCACCCTTCTGGTTGACGTTGACTGTGCCCTTATTCGTCTCGAGTATGTTTTTGTTACTTTTCAACGATCCTACATTGGTCCCGACAGAACCTTCGCTCTCTTTGATAAGTCCGCTGTTCCATTCAACAGTACCGTTCGTTCCGTTTTTGTTTATCACTCCTCCGGATAGATTCTCCTTGACGATATTGTCGTTATTATTTATGGTTCCGCCGTTTCCGTTGTGTACTACCGTTCCCAGATTCTCATTAAGCGTACCTCCATTGGGGTTGAGCTGTTCATTCTTGCCATTGAAGTAGATGACGCCTTCTGAGGTGTTGGTATCAACAGTCCCGAAGTTTCCGAATTTGTGGTCTGCCTGCCAGGTCGACACATTTCCTTTTCCGATGGATCCACCGTTGGTATTCACGGTATTAGCGTTGGTGTCTATGGTTCCTGTGCGGCCGTGATAGGGATTATCATTGTCATTCGGTCCATAATTTTTTACAACGATTCCATTATTAGTACCTATCTGACTGCAGTTGTTGACATTATCAGTTTCATTTACGGCTACGGGTTCAGATATCAGCGTTGGGGGGGCAACGCTCTTAGGAGCATTTGATGCCGTAATTTCAACCGTCGGTTCCTCTTCAGAAGGTGCTTCTGCTGCGTCGCCGGCATCAGCCGCTTGTCCTCCTTCAGATGCTGCTGTGTCGCCAGCGTCAGCCGCATATACCGTCACAGTGGATGTAACAGGCCCGGCTATGGGCGACATAAGCATGGCTGCAGTCATTATGGCGGTTACACATTTTACAGACATCTTCTTAAGCATTTCTTTGTTTCTCATTTCTCTTTCTCTCCTCCCGGGACGTCAGCCCCATATAAATTGTTTGTGTTCCTGTATTTCTGTGTGATTATCGTTATCAGGATCCCCAGTGCGAATGAAAGAAGCGCCACAATGACATATCCGCCTGCTTCCGGCCCTAAGATGGTTGCTCCCAGATGCGAGCCGGTCAAGCCGACTGTTCCCTTCACGCCGGGGGCAAGTATCAATACCGCTATTAGCAATAGACCCATAACTGTTGCAAGATAAGATAACCTGCGGACCTGCTTCTTTGTGGTATATAATGATTTTCGCCGCCTGATCTCAGATATCTGGTCTTCAATACTTCTCATTTGTCGCCTCTTTCGACTCTGAATTACCCATTCACTATATATAATGCAGAATTTTTCGATTTTACTCACTTTTTTTCAAAATTTTTTGAAAAATTTATCAGAACGTGAAAAGACCACCCCGGAAGGGATGGTCAAAGTACTGTATTTATCACGTATTACGGATTTTCCATCACTGTGTTCTCAGCCTCTTATATGCCCGAAGCAGGATGAGCGCAGTGATGATCGGCAGACAGAAGCCGATCCAGGAGGTGATACCCGGTTCAGATGCCAGAAGATTATATATCCCGTGGAAAAGCATACTTACGGAAAGCGCTCCGAGTATGCTCGAAAGCCCCGACACCTTATAGTGTCTTGCTATCATAAGTCCGAGAGCAAGCGCGGATACACTTACTATGTGCATCACGCCTACCGCAAGTCCGCGTATGAGCAGTAAGCTTAAACTCTCCGTACCGGATGTGATCATGGAGCAGACATTTTCATATGATGCAAACCCGGCTCCCACACCCACAGCGGCAGAAAACAACCTGTCATCTTCCGGTGCGAACATGAGGAAATAAAACAGTAACGGCAAGAACTTCATTGTTTCTTCCACTACAGGTGATATGAATATCGCAGTATCCTCCGTTCCATAGCCGAAAGCAACATCTATAAAGCCGCTGACATACGCTCCGAGAAGGCATACGGCCATACCGATGATGAAATTGATGACAAGCTGGCGTGCGCTGTCCCGTACAAAGAAAACCGTCAGGAGTAAAGGCAGCGCCATGCATATCAGGATATTCTCCGAAAATATCATTCAGATTTCACCACCTTCCGTACTGTTATATACCATAATGGGAAGCCTATCGTCTCCAATGTCAGGAACAGATTATACCAGTTTCCCCCGCTCATGTATTTTGAAACAGTGATCCATATATTAAGGGCAAATGAGAGAAAAAGCTGTGCATACGGCAGTTTTTCCCTGTATGCCCTGAAAAACGCGTATGCAAAGAATACAATCCCGGCGATCATAATGATATATGCACACAGATCCGGTATGTCCCTGGCATCCTCCGGAACTATGAACGTAAGCCCCTGACTGATGATAAGTGCGGTACATAATACGGCAAGGACGATCCATTCCCGACCGCAAAACGCCTGTGACCATCTGAGAGCTCGGACAATGCTGTAGAAAAACCATATAATCACGGTACCCACAATGATATCCTGCACGATCTCGCCTGACCACAGTATCCACAGCACAACATTGGAGATCGCAAACAGATGGATTCCGGCAAGATACCCCATCGGCAGGCGTGTACGGTGCTTAACAGCCGAATTGATCGTTGCCGCACCCATTAAAAACATAGCAGCCTCTCCTATTTCATTAGCAGCAAATGGCATCCTCATATCCGGTCTCATCAGATCATATACGAGCCAGTACAGATCCGTAAGGAGCCATAGTGCAAAGTAGAAAGACATAAACACTGCAGTAAGGTTCCTTTCGCTTTCACTGATCAGTTTCACCGACAGCGTCAAAAGTAAGGCTAATACCAAGATCTGTATGGATACGGATATGAGGGTGATCTGTATTATCGTCATATATCCTTTTCCTTTTCCTTATACTTTTTATAATGTTGACAGAAAAGCGTAACTACTATCCCGAGGACAAAGAACAAGACAGAGATCAGCACATATCCGACTGTCGGAACGGCAAGTATCATGCTCCCATACTGCTTAACGGGTGTCTGTTCTGATACCGCCTCAAGTGCCGGGATGTTGAAGGCAACGATTATAACTAGCAGGATGCATGATAAACAGGCAGCACATTCCTCAATGAGCTTCCTTCGCAGTCTCTTTATATCCGTATAGATATCGCGACGCCTGTTTATTTCTTTTATCTGATCCTTAATATCGCGCATCGTCTATCCCCATCCCTTCCAAGGTCTTCTTAAGGCTCTTCTTGCCACGCTCTATCAGGTTATATACCTGACGGATCCGCAGCCCCATCGCCTTAGCGATCTCCTCATAAGTAAGCCCCTCGATATATAAAAGCATCAATGCCCTGCGGTAATCCGGCTTTAAGGATGACAGGGCTTTGTAGAGCGTTTTATTCTGTTCATCCTTAAGGAGAGCAGATTCCGGTGTATCAGCATCCGATATGGTCTCTTCCTCAAGCGGTACAGCTTCCATCTTATGCCTTCGGATATGCATAAGGGCGTTGTTCCTTGCGATCGCATACAGCCAGCTTTTAAAGCTTCCGTTTTTCCTTATTTCAAAGTCCGGCTTATCGACCGCGAGCTTCGCAAAGGTATCCATCATCAGCTCTTCGGCATCTTCCTCATTCTTCACATAGCTTAAAAGAAACAGATAAAGACCGTCCCTGTATGCAGTAAGCAGTGCTTCCAGATCCCTGTCATCATATTCGGTTATGTATCGCAGGTATATCTCTGCTGCGTTTGGAAGGTCGTTCATCCGTTGGTTTCGTTTCCGTAAAGTGTTGTAATTCTTCACCAAGTTGGTGAAGTTTTGGTTTATGTATTTCTGAACCATCCGGGTTCAGTTTTTTATCCGGTAAATACTGAAGCAGCTTGCTTCACTTTTTTTGTAGAAACTGAAACAAGTTGTTTCAGTTTCTAGGATACCATGACAGAATCCATATTCAAAATGCTAAAGGGGATTAAACAGAGGCAGATTGAGACAGGGATGAAAGGGAAGAAATTTTGCAAATATCTTGCAACTTTCTTCCCTTGAATCGAGGCGACAGGATTTGAACCTGCGGCCTCAGCGTCCCGAACGCTGCGCTCTACCAAACTGAGCCACGCCTCGAATTATATGCCTGCCATCAGTCGTCCCGTATTCCGCTTCCCCGAGCCCACTCGCGCACGGCGCTCGTATACGGGCTTCAAAAACAGCCAAAGGGCTGTTTTTGCAAACTGAGCCACGCCTCGAATTATATGATTGTCTCGAAAAAAAGCACCAACCCCATGGCTCAAAGTCCACAGAACCAGTGCTCAGTGCGCCTCCGGGGACTCGAACCCCGAACACCCTGATTAAGAGTCAGGTGCTCTACCAGCTGAGCTAGAGGCGCATATATTTCAAACGCACAAGAGATTGTACTATAATATCAACCGATATGCAAGACCTTTTTTTATTTGCTTTTTTGCGGCCTCAATAACCTGTCTTCATATCACATTCCGCTTGTAAATATTAAAAATGAAAGTAAACCTATCGTGCAGAGCACAACCAGTATTATCGAGGAAATGATGTAAAAAATATCGCCGGATGCTCTGGTGTTCTGGTTAATATGTTTTACCAGAAATACTAGAAACATGATCAGATAGAAAGACGGCAGCAAAAAGTGCAGGACGAAAAGCGGCGTGAACTGCCACTCCTGCCTGTAATAATACCATCTGTCGTCCTTATAAAAGAGCCATATCCATGTGATGACCGCCAGTATCGGCGGCGGCAGTATAAATAAAATCCTGTTCCTTATCATATACACCCGGTCTAAATTGCTGCTTTCTGAATCTTAAATATATTATCATAGTGACGTTATACGAGTCCACGAGAGCTTGCTCAGAACACCATCGCCAATGTGCTTCCAAGGAAAATAAAGAAGATAAGCAGCGCCATGCCTATACCCATACCGCCAAGATCAAGGATAAGCCTGAGCAGGGTCAGCCTCTTTCCATTCTTTTCTATGCTTCCGACCCCGAAATACCTTCTTCCGGTCTTTTGATACCGCTATCCGCCCGGTCTGTCCGTTCATTACGGCAGTGAGTTTTCCCGATCTGATGATCATCGTTTTACTGTAGTTTACCTTCTATATTTTTAATGGCCTTCGATGATCTGACGATGCCCATAATTAGGTATATCTCGATCCCGATGATAATGATCCATATGATGGCGCGGGCAATATTGAATCCTTTTTTGCTTTCACCCGCAACATCTTCCGATCCATAATATTGTGCAGATGATACTTCTCCGTTCTTACATTTTAAGAAGAAAGTCCCTTCCAGATGCGAAGGGGTATAAGAAAATGTCGTTTTGATCCGATTGCTGTCTGCTCCTTCATAATCTGTTTTTGAATATGACGGAAGATCATGAAAGTATTTATACGGCACTACAACATCATCTATTTCTATATCCTGGCAGAAATCATCCTCGCTCTCTCTTGGTAGCGCTGTGGTCTTAGTCTCATATTTCTTTTCTTTTTCGTTATATATCTTCTCTTCCCGCTCTGCTTTACGCATAAAGGAAATGAATTCACCGCCTTCTTCCTTGCTGACGACAGGATTTACAGCTTTTATCTCTCCGGTATAAATAGCTGAGCCGGTCTCATTCTGTGCAAGGAACTCACTGATCGGCATCGAATCCAGTACTATCGCCTCTGCTATCTCACTTTGTCTCATATTACTTATGAAATTGAGCAAAAGTGTGATTGCCACTCCTGCAACGAGCAAAACTATCACAGCTATTATGTTGGTTTTTCTGCCCTTTATCTGCTTTTGCTGATTCCTGCGATACATCTCGTTTTTTTCTTCTGTCGTCATTTCTTACCGCCCTTTTTTATTTCGATATGTTCTTCGTTATTCAACCTGTGACTCGGATATCCATCCGGTTTCCCATACACCTGGATCATCAGATCCATCAGGCCCGGCTTCTCCGTCCGAATGCCAATACGCAACCTTCAGCCATTTTTTACCTTTTTTATCCGTCGCGCTCTCACGATATACCTCCATGGACTCGCCGGTCGGGATCTTACATATCACATCATACTCGGTACCGGGTCCCTTACGAAGGTTTGCATATCCGTCAGATGATTTCACATAAAGAAGATATTCCGGTATCGTTTCTTCTTCATATCCTTCATTTGCCTCATACCTCGGGGTATAGCCGTCCGGAAGCACGACTTCGGCAAGTTTATTTCCTTCAGGAAGCTCTACCGGTTTGCTCTTCGGAAGAAGCTTATCATAATCAGTCTTTGTCAGCTGATCATACCACTCATATATCCAGACCGGCATATCAGCATCCGGATCTTCGCGAAGACGGGCTTCCAACTCATCACGCTCCGGACCGGAAAAATCATAATGGCAGAAGGTGTAATACTCTCCCTCCAATTCTTCAAAATCCTCAAAATATTCCCCAAGTCCCGCATCATATGAATACCATGACGTGCCCGGAAAATCCGAAGTGTCAGGAGCATACTGACTGAGGATCCCATCCGGATACAGAGTTACCTCATAACCCACCGGTGCTGAATAAAAGCGCTTAACCCTTTCACCGAAATAACTGTATATCTCGACGATCTCATTGTCGAATGTGATGATCAGCTCATCTGTACCGTTGGAGTCTACATCGTAATACACATACCCGACGTCATATGATGATGCCTCGTTCGGCCATCCGCGCTCTAAAAGCGCATCCCCGTATCCGAAGATCAGATCGATCTGATCCGCTGTGTAATGCCCATCCTGAGCTTCCTTGTACAAATAAAGCAGATCATCGAAAGAATCAAACATGTGGATATAGTAATTATCAACATGTTCGGCAGATTCCTGATCGGTTTCCGGTTCAGACTCTGCTTCAGAAGGATCCTGATCCTCCGGCTCGGATGTTTCCTGCTTTGTTGTTTCTTCTTCTGGAGTTTCGGTCGGCGTCACCTGATCACCTGCTTCTTCCTGCACAGGTTCAGGGACATCCGTAGGTACCGCTTCGCGGCTTCCGCAGCCTGAAAGAAGCAGCGTACATATCAAAGAGATCCATGCGATGTGTATTTTTTTCATAAACCAATCCCGTCTTTCTTATCTCACACCTGTTAGGTGTCGGAGCCTTTTTCGATCATGGTACATATTATATATAAATAACCGGGGTATAACTACCCCGTCTTTCACCTTACTCCGCTTCTTCCCGGACGAACTCAAAAGTTTTTCCTTCGTCTTTTGAAGCATAAATGCCTATGGTACGTGCACCGTCGAGAGCTGCGCTGTGATGATCGCCATCTGGCCCCTGACTGATCTTTAAGTAAATGGTACCGGATTCTTCCCAGGCCTCTTCAGGCATGACAAAAGGATTATAATACTCTCCGGTCGGAAGCTCTATTTTAGGAGAAGGAAGAATGATCTCCCGAAAGCTTGCTCCTCCGTCAAACGTCTCGAACAACATGCCCTCGCTGCCGCCTGAATATGACAGCGCTGCGAAACCGGTACGCCCATCGTTCATGAAAGAAATAAATCGTGCCTCTCCTCCGTGCTGATTGAAGGGATCCGGATTTATGAGCTCCGCACTGTCAGGGTTTCCCTTCTCATTAAACGCCAGCAGGACATAGAAGCTGCTTCCGAGTGCACGATCTATAGGTACGAGAGCATATTCTCTTCCATCAGGCAAATCACACGCCACTTTATAATCATATGAAGCCCACTGCTTTATTACATCTTCTGTTATCTCATCGGTATATTCTGACTCACCGGCAGCTTCATCATCCGGAGAGTCCGCCGGCATGGAGCCGCCGAATGCGGTATATTCATAGTTTAAGTAGCGTTCTATACAGGTATACAGGTTATTATAAAAACCGACTCTGTCTTCGGAATAGTGATCCAGCCTGAGCATATTATTAAAATCTAATCTTACATTCCCATAGTCAGGAGCTGCGGCTATAAGTCCGGCTGCGTCATACATATTCTTCGCCTTTGAATATGGGAGCCGTTCAAAGCAGCAGTCAAGCCACTCGCATATATCCTCACAGTAGGGATTAATATCGTGATCAACAGGACCATTCATGGATATGACAGGAGCATAAACAAGATCTGAAGGGTCTTCTCCTTTTTGAACGTCCCATTCCAGGCTTCTGTTAAACCTCTCCGGGAACAGTTCATCAGTCACAGCCTTAAACATTTCCTGAGGATAGCTGTCATGCAGAGCCATACGAGCATCAGTCCGAAAATCAATGCCGTCAGCTTTGATAGCATATCCGTCTTTAACCTTGGTGATCTTATCAACCTGATCTATGCCGTATCTATCCTTCAGGATACCCTCGATCTCTTCGTTGGTATAACCTGCAAAGGAATCCCGGCCATCGTAGAATAATTCGACCTCTCTGTCCGGCTGTTCACTACCCGTAAAGGTTATTACAGCCCCATATTTCATCCACTCCACGGAATAATTGTCAGGCCTGAACTGTGCACCATCATCGGCTATATCTTCACGAAATGATTTAATGATCCGGTCACCGTCCCTGAGCGTCACTTTGGCGTGGGAATAACCGAAAGGCCAGTCAGCTTCTCCAACCGATTGAAAAAGAACATTGTATCTTCCATCGGGAGATCCTTCAAGCCCGACATCCGTAATCTTCCAGGACATTTCATATTTTATTATCAGCCCAAAAACTAACAGGATCCCTGCAAACGCACATATTATCGTAAGAGAAATCCTGATCACTTTTTTAATCATTATTATATTCCTGTATTATGCCCACAAAAAAGGAAACCTACTTACTCACCTTTAATTTACGTCGACCACCATTAATTAATATGTATAAATCAGGCATGAATTTTTCAAGAAGAATACTTAATATCAAGCAGAGCAGAAGTATAATAAATGGAATCCCCATATACTCTATAAATTGAAATAACAGAGTTTGCGGAAAAATAATCGCAAATACTTTTTTAAGTGCTGTAAGATTAAATTCATGGAATAGATAAATACAAAAACTATAATTTGAAACAAATAACAGCACCTCGTTAATTTTCGATTTATAAATAGTTGCGCAGGCATACCAAAATATAATACCAACCGCAATACACATTCTATATATTATCAATGCTCCAAGCGTTTTGGTGTTCAATAGCACACCCGTACAAATAACCAAACAGGTATACAAAACTAATAGACTCTTTTTATTGATATTATCAAAGCATGATAATGAACGCTCTTTTTTTGCAATAACGCAACCCATACCCCAGAAACATATTGCTCTGATATCACAGAAAAATATATGGGATGAATCAACAAACAACCATAATGCCACGAATAGAAACAATGAATATTTCCCTAAGACATCAACAACTTTTTCGACAATCTTGGCCAAAAGGTTCATTACAAATAAATCCCTTAGAAACCACAATGGATATAAAAAGGGAAAAGAATTATTTGATGAGCCTATATAAGCCGAAATCCAATCCTTAAATCCCCATTTGGCGATAAGTAGATCAGGATTAGAAAAAAATCCCGATAGAACAGAAATGCTTTGAGCTGCAAAAATCAGAACGATCCAAAAAGTATTTAAAATAAAATACGGAACCGCTAAACTCCTGCATTTCTTGATAATGTTTTCCCGCCATAGAAATGGTTTACGGTATAACAGAAAAGCTGATAAGAAGAAAAAACCTGATACCGAACACATAGATATGACATTAGATAAGATAATTTTTGTGTATCTGAACCAATTTGGAGTATCGAGAATTACATTACTCCCTACAAAGTAGATGTTTTCACTATAAGAATGATTCAATAAAATCATTATAGTGAACAACACTTTCAATATCTGTATTCTTTTTGACTCGTTGGCCGATAGTTTACTATTATTGCTGACATTATCGACACGTGACATATAAGATGCTCCTATTACTAAACGCTTTATTCTAATCAGCATATCTTAGGGCTGTTTAATTTTTACATAAATATACGTGAAATTATACAACCAATACATATTCTTTCAAGATGCAATACGAAGACCGAACCTCGCTCGAGTCCACGAGAGGGTCCACGACGTCCGGTGGACGTCGGTTTTGGACCGACCGAGGAATGCGCAAGCATTCCGAGACTTCGAACCTTTCGAAGCCCGAAGGAATGTCCACGAGAGGGCGCTCAAGGTCCTGTGGACCTTGGTTTAGCGCCGACCGAGCAGGGCCTTGCGCCCTGCGAGATCTACCCTCGTTAATGTCCACGAGAGGGCGCTCAAGGTCCTGTGGACCTTGGTTTAGCGCCGACCGAGCAGGGCCTTGCGCCCTGCGAGATCGAACCTTGTTCGAGTCCGACAGGACTCGAATAATACAGAAGTACCCGGGATACTTCCCGGGTACTTCTGTATTAATCACGTCCACGAGAGGATTCGAACCTCCGACCTACCGCTTAGGAGGCGGTCGCTCTATCCAACTGAGCTACGTAGACTTTTTCTGCTTCCCCGGCATGCTTTGCATTCCGGACACCACGATATGATATCACAGAAATATCCTTGTAACAAGTGAAACAGACGGGATCGCGCATGGCGCTCTCTCGCGCTGCTAAAAGAATCTCCGACCAGCGCTTCCCCGGCCCGCTCTCGCGCATGGCGCTCGAAACGCGGGCGTGAAGGAGCCACTGGCTCCTTCACCAATCCGAATCCCATCCGGAGTCCCAGTCGGAGTCCCAATCTGAATCCCAGTCGGAATCCCAGTCGAAATCATCATCGTCGTCCCAGTCGGAGTCTATAGTCTCCTGGTTGTATTCGTTGATGTCATCATAGTAATCATCCCGGTTTTTCTCCAGTTCATCGGGAACATCATATGTCTCGGTATAATTCCCGTCGTCATATGAATACCACTGTCCGTCATCATAATAATAACTCGATCCGTTATAGTTGTAATACGACCCGCTGTTTTTATTACCTCCAAAAAAAGAAGAAATAACAGAAGTCAGGAGAGCGATGACCACCGCAAAAAGGATCAGGGCTCCTGTGATCAGTTTTATGAGAGCGTCTCCTCCACCCGAAGAAGATGGCTTCCCTGTATGGATCGCTCCCTTGGAAGCTCTGTATGCTTTATAGTCGCCTATCTGTTCCTTGAGCTTCTGGTAGATCTCATTTACTGCATATCCTTCGTCGTGGCCATGATATCTTACGGCTCTTGTACCATCTGACTTATTCTTATATACGACGTACTCCTTCTGTTGCTCGTCGTAATAGATACCGAATGCCTGCGGTCCCCTGTAATCCTCTCCGATATGGAAATGAAATTTATCAACGGGGACATTTTTCTCCTCGCAAAAGGCTTTCAGCTCCTCTATGGTTCGCGGTACACCTGTCGCCGTTCTTTTGATATGCACATTCGGCGCCCCGCAGTTAGGACAACTCTCAAGCTGCTCCTCAATATAGCTTCCGCAATAATCGCATTTTACCTGCATTCTGTTTCCTCGCTTGTTCCGTCAATACGGAATTCATAACCACAGCGATATCGGGCCATGCTGATAAAGCATGGCCCGAAAAAAGTCTGATACAATGATCCCGATATTACTTCTGAATATCGTTCTCGTCGAAGGGATCTCCGCACTGAGGGCAGAACTTCGGAGGATTCATCGGATCCTCGGGCTCCCATCCGCACTTGTCGCACTTGTATAACGGTGCTCCTGCCGGCTTGGGTGCTCCACACTCCTGACAGAATTTGCCGAGATTGATCTTATGACAGCTCGGGCACTCCCAACCCTTCTCTTCAGCGGGCTTCGGAGAACCGCAATCCGGACAGAACTTTCCGGAAACAGGCTTGTTACACTTAGGACACTGCCAGGTATCGGCTGCGGGAGCTGCTGCTCCGGCTACCACACCGCCAGCAGGAGCCTGAGGCTGCGCTGCTGCCTGTGCCTGCTGCTGAGCTCCCATATTGAAGAGCTGTCCTGCATTCATTCCGCCTGCCATGTTTGCCATGTTCATTCCGGCGAATGCCATCATCGGTCCTGCACTCTGGTTGTTTGCTGCATCTCTCATAGCATCTGCCTGTGCTGCTGTAAGATTTGCTGCCGCCATCATCGGATTCCTGTTCACAGCCGCTGCCTGGAGCTGCTTGATCATCTTCTGATCTTCCTCGGAAGCAGTAGCGGAATTGATCGTAACGTTTACAACCTCTATGCCGTAATCTGCGCCCCATGTCGGGATAAGCTCATCATGGAGAGCCTTTGTAAGCTCCTTTGTATGTCCGGGAAGAGCGGAATATCTTACGCCCTCTTCCGAGATACGGGCAAATGCCGGCTGAAGAGCGGTGATAAGCTCTGACTTCAGCTGATCCTCTATCTGATCCTTCCTGTAAGAATCAGTCACATTGCCGGCTATCTTCTTGTAAAGAAGAACGGGATCGATGATGCGGAAAGAATACAGACCGTTACATCTGATGGAGATATCCACATCGAGACCGATATTATTATCGACTACCCTGAAAGGAACTGCTTCAGGCGTACCGTATTTATTTCCGATGATGTCCTTTGTGTTAAAAAAGTACACCCTCTGATCCTTGCCTGTATCTCCGCCGAATGTGAACCTGCGGCCGAAGGTCTTGAAGCTGTCCTTGACGCCCTGTCCCAGACCGCCTGAGAAAATGGACGGCTCTGTGGATTGATCGAATGTATATTCTCCGGGCTCTGAGCAAAGATCGACGATAGCTCCCTGCTCGACGATTATCATACACTGACCTTCATTTACCGCGATGACTGACCCGTTTGAGATGATATTATCCGAGCCTTTTGTGTTGCTGGATTTAGGGCCGGTCCTTTTCTGGCCCTTAACGAGCAGTACATCAGTGTCAATAGAATCACAGTAGAAATACTCTTTCCACTGGTCAGCCAGTACTGTGCCGCCGGCTGCCAATGCCGCTTTAATCAGTCCCATTTTTACTTCCTTTCTTTGATCGTGGTAAGTATTTGGCTCTTATGCCTACAGGGATTAGTATAACACACTTCTTTATTCTCTCCCACAACAAAATCACGACTGTCTCTATGACCATGGTAATGACAAGGGATGAAAGGTTCATTATCAGGTCCTTGGCATGTATGGATGCATTGGATATGGCAAACGCCAGTCTTTCCGCAATATACAGGATAAAGAAATTGATATGCGTCAGCATGATGATAAGGCTGTATTTTCCGTAAAACTGCAAAAGACGGCTTAAGGGCTTAAGATATCCGGCATCAATAAAGACGGCTAAAAGGATAAGACCCAGCGATCCCATTGTCGCATTGAGATAATAAAGCGGCTTGTTTCCCATTATTATATAATGCAGATCCACTATGCCGTTTTGCATGCCGGTAAAATACAGCGCCGTAAAAAGGACTGCCGCCACGGGAAGATCTATCAGCGGGTATTCCTGTGCCTTTTTTATCAGAGGATACAGCAGATAGCCGATACCTACCAGTATGCTGCAGAACATTATCCTCCACATGGTGAGTCCCATGCCGGGAAAGAGATACGGTACTCTCCACAGCAGTATATATGCCAGGACAACCGGCAGGAGCAGCAAAGGTCTTTTCAGATTCTTAATTATCGCCAAAACAAGGAGCTCCGAGAAGAAAAGAGCCGGTAAGAACCAGAGCACGGATATTCCCGTCGTGGAAAGGCCCACCAGTAAATCCTGAAGAAAGATATTTGCAGTGTATTCCCCGCCGGCTATTGCAGACCTTATCAGCTCGATCAGAGGGAAGATAACTGAGAAGACAAGATAAGGGAGCATGATCCCTTTCAGCTTATGGATAAGAAGGATCTTTGCGCTCCGGTCCTTTTCGGACGTAAGGTTCATGAGCATTCCGCTTATCACAAAGAAGACCGGCATATGAAAGGTCACGATATATTCCCTCATCTCAAGGGGCATATATTCGATATGGGCTATGACCACAAGTATAATGCCCAATCCCTTCGCTATATCAAAGTAGCCAACCCGCTTTTTCATAAAAGGTATTCTATCATAAATCCTATTGACAAAAAAATTCTTCTGGGATAATATAATCGAATCTTTAGCAGAAATGCTGATCAAAGATGATACATCACATTTCATTCTATTTCCGAAAGGAAGCATCAGGCCGTATTTTACGGCAGCAGATTTCAGCGAACAAAGCACAGTAACTTCTTATTCTTTAATTTCATATTGAGGAGGTTCTTATGGCAAAGTTGATCAATAACATATTTGCTTTTATTTTCCTATCCGTTTTTTTCTCGGTCATCACTCTGGTGATCTTCTCATCAGCAGCGTATGCCGGTATCGGAAAGGCAAAGACTTTGACAAAAGAAGACGTGGAGCGCTTAGAGAAACTGACATTCTATGATAATACAGGTCAGAATCTCATAGGCACCTCTCCTGTCGGAAAAGACTATAAAGATGTCAGTGCGTATTCCTTTGCGGAAAATGCCCGTATCGTAAATACAAACGAAGGAAGGGTTACCGCCGAATACGGACATGTCGGAAGATTTCATGACAGAGATATTTCTGTGGTGATCACCTTTTCTGATTTTGCAAAGAAAACTGATTTTGGAGAGAGAGATGGCAGCTACATCTGTATTCCCTACCGTTTCAGAAGCAACTTCCATTATGACGGGGACTCCGTCCGGCAAAAGTTCGTCTTTTATTACTCGGATGATCCCTCCCGGACTCCCATAGATATGTCTGATGCCTTCATATGCATCAACGGTCTGAATATGGATGAATACGCCGCAATAGATAACAACAAACAGGTATATCTTTCTGAAAACTCCCAGCTCTCCTACCGGCCGTTGGGCAGCCTGGACTGTTACGGTAACGGACCGCAGGGTTACAGTGACGGTGCGGTTCCGGATAATGAAAAACGTACCTTCAGGCTGAACGGCGTCTATTATGAAGAAAATATCAATAATCCTCTGTACTATGTCGCTTCCGTTCTTTTCTGCCTGGACGGAACAGAGAACACACTGTATATAGAAGATAAGAGAAGATCCGGAGGTTTCGGGATAGGATGGAGTCTTGATCTGACGACTCTGCATGTAACTTATAATATAAGAACATCTGTCGTAAACGGCAGCATCACTCCCGATATCTCCGGCATAGTCTACAATACGGACAGAAAGATAACATACAGCCCCAATCCTGATCATGTGCTGGATTCTGTGACCGTGGATGGTACCCCGGTCGATACAGCTGCTTTTCCGGATTCATATGAATTCAAAAACATCACCAAGGACCATGAGATCGCTGTGGTATACAAACTTCCCTACAGGAAGATAACAACCGAAGCAATCAACGGCACTATCACACCGGATGATGAGAACGTCCTTTTCGGAAGCGACAAGAAGATCGAGTACAGTCCGAACGAAGGATATGTCCTTGACAGTATAACGGTAGATGAGGGGATCATTCCTGCACTCGAGCATAAGAAAGAATATCATTTCAGTAATGTTCGATCGGACCATCACATAAAAGTCATATATACAAAGCCGGATCCCCCGGTTAAAAAAGCGCTTGATGAGAACGGAGATTTTATCAACGGAAAATTTGTCAGAGCCGGAGATATCATCACTTACGATATCTCTTATAAAAATCCTCTGTCCCGTCAGGCTGATATCACCATATCGGATAAGCTTCCTGCCGGCACCGAATATGTCTCTTCTACTGAAAACGGCGTCTTTTCAGACGGCGGGGTTGTCTGGAAGATCCGGGCAGAACCTTTATCCGAGGGATCTGTCAGAATGAAGGTCAGGGTCCTTTCCGAAAAGGGTAAGACGATATCCAATTATGCCATGATGACATTTGAAAGCATCAATCTGATGTCCAACACAGTTGAAAATCCTCTGCCCCCCGACCCGGTAAAGTCTGTACATGATAAAGAAGGGAAAGATATAAACGAGACTTTTATTCAAAAGGATCAGGAGATCTCCTATCATATCTCATTTAAGAATACCGCTTCCTCTGAAAAGGATATCCGGATAACGGATCATCTCCCGGAAGGAATGAATTTCATCAGCGCGGACAACAGCGGCTCCTTAAAGAACGGAGATGTTGTCTGGGAGCTTCATCTGAAGCCCGGTGAAGAAAGAAAGGTTGAATTTAAGGTCAAAGCTCTCCAGGAAGGAAAGACTTATATCAATCAGGCTGCCGTAAAAGTCGACGGTATTTCGGTCTCTTCAAACAAAGTCGAAAACTGGGTCCCCGAAAAGCCGAAAAAAGAAGTAAAGCAAAACGGGATATCCGTCGACGGAAAAGATATTCCCGACGGTGAGACTGTGACTTTCTATATTACCGTAAAAAATACATCTTCGAAGAAAGCCGATATCCGTATAGAAGACAACTTCATGGAGGCTCTGGAAATTACCGGGATCAGCGACGGAGGAAATAACAACAATAATCTGGTAACCTGGATCCTTAAGGATGTTCCTGCCGGATCGTCGAAAACAGTTGATCTTCAGGCCAGAGTAAAGGGTTCATCTTCCTCTCAGAAAATCACCAATACTGCCTATATGACAATATCGGATATGAAGTATCCCACAAATGAAGTCGGATTTAATATCCCGATGGTCACAAAACTCCAAGTGCTTGGCAAACGAATGGAGCCCGAGGAAGTAAAGACGAAACCGAATGCAGGTGTCCTCGGAGAGAGAAAAGTCCCAACCGGAGACAGTTCTAATATCATGGTCCTGCTCCTTATCGCTCTGTGTTCATTTGCCGGAATAATGATCGTGAGGTTAAACAATGTCCAAAGATGAAATGAATAAAACTCTGACAGTATTCTTCTCTCTGGTGATCTTTATCTGCTTCTTTCTTATCATCAAAGATCTTCTGGAGTACTCGATGGCTGACAGAGAATATGAACAACTGAATAATATGATCTCCGATGAGGTAACAATTAAAGCTGCCCCTGAAGACGATACTGCTGCTCCCGGAAAACCAAAAGCCAAAACACGATCTGATTTTGACAGGCTCTATGAGATCAACAATGATCTTGTCTGCATATTGTCCATACCTGATCTTGGTCTCAGATATCCCGTGGTCCGGGGCAGGGACAATTCCGTATATCTTACAAAAACATTTGAAGGAAACAAAAACCCTGCCGGCTGCCTCTTCATAGATTACGAGAATTCGCCTGATATCACTGACAACAACACCTTTATCTACGGCCACAATATGAAAAACGGCAGCATGTTCGGTTCTTTGAAAAAACTGACAGATGACGACTTTGACTCTTCTTCCACAAAAGCCTACGTCACTACGGAGAAAGGCACCGGCGAATATTCTCTTAAGGATGCCAGGGTTGTTGATATCAATGAATACAAAGCCCCCATGGATGAAGAGGGGCTTCTGACTCTGTATACCTGCTGGGGAAATGATAAGGACCGGCGGCTTCTTGTTACTTTTTCCAGGACATGAACTTTGTATATCGGTGAATATCAGAAGTCTATCTTGCCCGTGAGCCAGATGTTCCCTTTGAATCTTCTTCCTATCATCGGCTCACCGGTAAGATCCTTTTTATTCACACAGATGTCAAAAACAAGATCGTTGCAGTTAAGAGTCATAATAAGAACTGTCTCTCCCGAAAGATCGTTTTTCTTTTCGTTGATATCCAGGATCTCGCCCATTACGGAATATCTGTCGCACTCCAGTCCGAAGGGCATGACATAGGTGTCCACAAGAGTGAGTACATCTTCGCTCATGATCTTTTTGGATATAGTCGAATAGATATCGATATCCTTCATCGTGAGTGTCTCGATCGCTTCTTCATCTCCTGCTCTTGCATCTGCGATAAGCTTGTTACGCTCTATAGTCTCTTTTTTATTCTGGATCATCTGCCTTTTGTCTTTTTTTATCGGCAGAAGGATAGTTCCTTCTTCGGCAAGACCTGACAAAGTTATAGGCTTTCTTACTGCGTGGACATCATCTCTCATCAGCAGTTTCAGATAATCCAGTCTGTTTGAGAGTCTGAAGATTATGGAGATACCAACTCTGGTGTCATCAAATACACCTTCATATGATTCCTTTTCAGAGAGACGCTCGAGCTCTATATCTGTCGTAGTGGATACGTATTGCCCTTTCAGGTAGGGATAATAAAATTCATAATCAAATTCTGCTTCGTCTGAGAATTCACCGCATACAGCGATACCAAAAGAATCCGAAAATTCTTTTCTGTATTCCACAGCGATGGAATCATCCGGCAGAGTGACATACTGCTTTTCAGTCGGGGACATCAAAACCAGTTTCAGTATTTTTTTTATCTCTTTTGTGGTCTTTTCCTCAGAAAAACCGATGGAGCGCATGAATCTGTGAGACATCAGTCATCCTTCTCAGACGGCATAGCTGTTACTGCCGGAGCTGAATTGATAGCTATCTTCAGTGCTTCTTTTTCTTCTCCGCTGAGTTCTATGGCGCATTCTCCGTTTTCTATCTCTTTTGTATAGACATAGCTGCTGCTTGCGGAATGGACCGAGTTCATCACAAATCCATTATCCATCCGGTCAAGCAGGGCGATCGAAAATGAAAGTTGTCCTCCCATTTCTCTGAATGCATCATACTTCACGATCCCTACTTTCTGGAAGCAGGTCAGAAGTATCCGCTGTATTTCTTTTATATCATTTCTGTGAATAAGATCATGTTCCTTCAGCTTCCTTACATCCGAGAAGAGGAGCATCATCTTTTCTTCAAGGCTTGATCCGTCCTGTCCCATCATAAAAGCACGGAACCTTTTTTCCATTTTTCTGTATTTGCTTTGCTGTACAATATATAGGACAGCAAGAGAGATTACGGCAAAGAACAGTATCGCAATATATACGATCGGATCTATACCTATCTCTTGTAATAAGGAATCTTCCATCATTTGTCTCCTTTAGATATCTTTTCTACTATGGACTCCAGTTCGTCCTGAGAATAATATTCTATTTCGATCCGTCCTTTTTTATCATCGGCTGCCTTGATGGTGACCTTGGCCCCGACCTTCTCACGGATCTTATCCTCCAGCTGTCTGTATATGAGCTGTAGTGCTTCAGGCGTCAACTTCTTTTTTCTCTTTGGTTTGCTGAGAGATTTTACATATTTTTCCGTTTCACGTACCGACATTTTTTCGTCGAATACTTTGTTTGCTATCTCTGCCTGCTGACTCTTATCGCTGACCCCAAGCAATGCTCTTGCATGACCTGGAGAAAGCATCTCGTCTATCAGCATTTTCTGAACTTCGTCTGCCAGATTCAGCAGTCTCATGGAGTTGGAGATCGTAGTCCTGTTTTTCCCTACACTGTCAGCCACTTCATCCTGCTTCATCCCGAATTCTTCGATGAGCCTTTTGTAGGACATTGCTTCATCTATAGGATTAAGATCTTCTCTCTGTATGTTCTCTATCAACTGGATCGTCACCTTTTCCTGTTCGGTGACAAATTCCTTCACTATGATAGGTACTTCTTTGAGATCCGCCAGTTTGGCTGCTCTCCATCTTCTTTCACCGGCAACTATCTCATAATAGTCATCTTTTTTCTGTACTATAAGAGGCTCGACTATTCCGTGCTCTTTTATAGAATCAGCCAGTTCATTCAGCTTGTCTTCATTGAATGCTTTTCTGGGCTGATTCCTGTCCGGCTCGACCTTGTTGATATCGACTTTTATGATGATATCTTTTTCATCTACCAGCGCGCTCTTTCCCGGTTTGGCAGAATTCACTTTCACTCCGCCCGGGATAAGTGAATCAAGTCCTTTTCCTAATCCTCTTTTTGGTGCCATTGTTATCCCCTTCTGAATTATCTCTTAATCACTTCTTCTGCCAGTTTTCTATAGCTTTCAGCTCCGGCGCTTTTTGCATCATATATTGTTATCGGCTGACCGTAACTTGGAGCCTCGGCAAGACGAATGCTTCTTGGTATGATCACTTCAAATATATTGCTGGGCAGGTTTTCTTTTACATTATCCACTACCTGCTGCGAAAGATTTGTCCTGGAATCATACATGGTAAATACGACTCCCTCCAGATCCAGATCCGGATTCAGTCTGTCTTTTACCAGATTGACTGTATGAATCAGCTGTGATAATCCTTCCAGCGCATAATACTCACACTGGATCGGAACTATGACTGTATCCGACGCAGACATGGCATTGACCGTGAGCAGAGAAAGACTCGGCGGACAGTCTATTATGATATAGTCATAATTATTCTTCACATAGTCAAGTTCATTTCTGAGAATGAATTCTTTATTCTCTATTCCTATCAGCTCTATCTCAGCTGCAGAGAAATTTACATTAGCCGGTATCAGATCCAGATTTTCGCAGACATCTTTCATTATACACTGCTGTATAGTCTCGCTTCCTAGATACAGATCATAGATCGTGTTCTCTATCTGATTTTTTTCCTGTCCGAGACCTGTTGTCGTATTTCCCTGAGGATCACTGTCTACCAGCAGGACCTTCTTTCCTTTTTCTGCAAGACATGCGCATAGATTGATAGCAGTGGTGGACTTTCCGACTCCGCCTTTCTGATTTGCTATAGATATTATTCTTCCCACTTTTGTTCTCCTAATCATAAGTATGTTTTGTCTAGCACAATACTATAACACTTTTATATTTCTCATTCTATATATTAAAGCATTTTGTTGAATGTGTGGATTATGTTGAGATTGTTTCACGTGAAACATTTTATATGTACCGCAATATTTAGATCCGATATTTTAATCAAATCCAAAAGATGGTATTTTTTAAAAATGTTTCACGTGGAACCGAACAAAGATTCCCTGATAAGACAAAATGAAAAGATTATAGAAGCGGATCTTTGGAAATCTGTTTCGGTGATCTGGGATAACGTGGATCAGTTTCGGAGATCTTATCTACCCTGACCAGTTTTCTCTCTATATCCGTACCGGGAATAACTGCTCCGGTTATGACAGGAAGAGAACCGGAAAGGATCCTTACGGAGTTACAGGAAGCATCGATCTCAGAGTCGGAGTCATATGCTTTGTAGGAGATAAAGCTGCCCCCGACCCTGGAAAAAGGAATGCAATATTCAGACAGAACAGACATGTCGGCAACAGCTCTGCTGACAACCGCATCAAATCTTTCACGATATTCTGTATCATGTCCGAGATCTTCTGCTCTGCCGTGGACAACTGTTGCGCCTTTCAATCCAAGCTCATCTATCACATCCTGAATAAACAGAAGTTTTTTATTTACACTGTCCAGAAGAACAATATTAATATCAGGGAAAAAAATCTTGAGTGGAAGACCCGGAAACCCGGCCCCTGTTCCTACATCCAATATTTTTTTTCCATCAGGATCATATGTTTTTACTATAAGTAATGAATCCAGGATGTGTTTGGTATAGTATTCCTCTTTGTCAATGATCCTTGTAAGATTTACCGACTTATTTCTTTCGGACAGCATCTCATACAGAGCATCAACGTCTTCAACCATCTTATCAGTATAAGAAATATTCAGGGACTCAAGCCCGTTGATCAAAATATCTCTCATGATCTTGAACCCATTGATTTAATATAGACCATTAATACCTGAATATCCGACGGAGATATTCCCTGTATCATGGAAGCCTGAACTATAGTCTCAGGACGGATATCTGCAAGTTTCTGTCTGGCTTCTATCCGGATATTAGAAACATTATCATAGTTTATGTTAACCGGGATTATTTGCTCAAGAGCCTTCTTATATTGAGAAATCTGGCGTTCTTCTCTCTCAATATAACCTCTATATTTAATGTTTATGTTAACCTGTTCGCGGATCTCCTTAGAAAGATCCGGTCTGTTTGGGTCAACAGGAGAGAGCATATCATAAGACAGTTCCGGTCTCCTGATAAGTTCTTCCATAGTCACACCGGTGGATATCGCAGTACTGCCCGCTCTTTTCATTATTTCCTTTAACTCATCAGTTACTTTAACATTTATCCCGGACACTCTTTCTATCTCATTTTTTATGCTTTCTTCTTTTTCAAAAAGTGCATCCATCTGTTCCTTTGAGATGAGACCTGCTTCAAATCCTTTTCTTCTTAACCTGAGATCTGCATTATCCTGTCTGAGCATCAGTCTGTATTCTGCACGGCTTGTCATCATTCTGTATGGTTCACTGGATTCTTTTGTGACCAGATCATCGATCAACACTCCGATATATCCCTCGGATCTGTCTATAGTGATCGCCTCTTTTGATAAGATCATCATGGCCGCATTGATCCCTGCTATCAAACCCTGAGCTGCCGCTTCTTCATAACCGGAACTGCCGTTTATCTGTCCGCCTGAAAAAAGACCGTGCACGTCCTTGAATTCCAGAGAATGCTTCAGCTGTTTTCCGGGAATGCAATCATATTCTATGGCATAAGCATTTCTGACTATCCTGCAGTTTTCAAGACCCGGAACCGTTCGATACATTTCCGTCTGCACATCTTCCGGCAAAGAACTGCTCATTCCGTCTATATACCATTCATCGGTTGACAGACCTTCCGGCTCAAGAAAGACCTGATGGGATTCTTTATCTGAAAACTTTACCACTTTATCTTCTATTGAAGGACAGTATCTTGGCCCCACACCTTCTATGACTCCGGAATACATTGGAGATCTGTCAAGATTTCTTCTTATGACTTCATGGGTCTTTTCAGTGGTATGTGTAAGATAACTTTTGACCTGTTCCTTCTGTACATCCTCCGGATCAGTGGAAAATGAAAAAGGCACTACCGGAACATCTCCGTACTGAGGGACCATTTTTGAAAAATCTATTGAATCCTCAGATATCCTGGCAGGTGTTCCTGTCTTAAACCTGTGGATCTTGATCCCAAGGTTCATCAGACTCTCGCTTAATGAATTGGCAGCCTGTAATCCGTTCGGTCCGGTATAGGTGATCGCTTCACCGCAGAGGCATCTGGCCTTCAGGTATACTCCGGTACAAAGGACAACTGCTTTTACTTTATATTCTATACCTGTTCTTATCTTAATACCGGTGACATTTTTTTCATCATCAGTAAAAATCTCTGTCACCTCTGCCTGCTTGATATCAAGATTCTCCTGTCTCTCAAGCACTCTCCTCATCTCTTTTGAATACTCTGCTTTATCTGCCTGAGCTCTGAGAGAATGGACAGCAGGTCCCTTGCTTTTGTTCAACATTTTAGACTGTATAAAAGTACGATCTATGACATGAGCCATCTCTCCCCCGAGAGCATCTATCTCCCTGACAAGATGACCTTTCGAACTTCCTCCTATATTGGGATTGCATGGCATAAGAGCAATACTGTTGATACTGACAGTAAATACGATCGTCTTTATTCCGTTTCTTGCCAATGCAAGGGCTGCCTCACATCCGGCATGTCCCGCACCTATCACGGCCGCTTCATAGTTTTCTATGATCATGAAAGTATCCTCTTTTTTACTTTCCCATGCAGAATTCACTGAAGATCCTGTCTGCCAGGTCATCCGAGATATCTTCACCTATCATTTCTCCGAGACGGGCATATGCATCCATAAGATCTACAGTATATACATCCTCACTCATCCCCTGTTTTATCGATCCCGACACTCTGCTTAATGACAGCGCCGCTTCCTTAAAGGAATCAGACTGTCTTTTATTTGTTATATAAATGTCTTTGTCTTTTATTTCATTTTTAATAAACAGACTTTGTATCTTTTCTCTGAGTTCCTTTTCTCCGATCCTTTCCTTTACGGACATCAGAACGGCCGGAGACTTTATTATCTCTTCTACCCGGTCTTCACCGAATCTTATATCAAGATCTGTCTTGTTAAGAATAACTATGCATGGCTTTTCTTTGATAAGAGAAGCTATCAGTCTGTCTTCTTCATCAGGCTCTTTTGACGCATCCATAAGGAATAGTACAAGATCAGCTTTTTCGATATGCTCTTTTGTCTTCTCTATCCCTATAGATTCTATTTCATCAGAAGAATTCCTGATACCTGCAGTATCGATAAGGTTTAATACCAGTCCTTCTATAGATATTCTTTCGGAGATCACATCTCTTGTGGTTCCCGGTAAAGAAGTGACTATCGCACGGTCATAACCCAGGAAAAGATTCAGCAAAGAAGACTTTCCTACATTCGGCTTTCCCGCTATGACAGTATCTACTCCGTTCTTAAGATATATAACATCAGCGGATCTTTTCAGAATATCACTGATCTCGCTGCCTATTCCCGATACTATGTCATTAAGGTGGCTCTTATATTCCTCATCTATCTCATAATGCTCAGGATCATCAAGAGCTGATTCAATAAAAGCTGTCTCATGAATGATCTTTTCTCTCATCTCAGATATTTTATTTCTGAGAGATCCCGTAAGATGAGACATAGAATTGGCTCTGCTGAATTCATTCTCAGATGAAATAATATCCATTACTGATTCAGCCTGAGTAAGATCCATCCTCCCGTTAAGAAAAGCACGTCTTGTGAATTCTCCGGGTTCCGCCAGTCTTGCTCCGTTTTCCTGAATGAGAGAAAGCACAAGATCTAATACGTACATTCCCCCATGACAGCAGATCTCTATTACATCTTCACCTGTATATGATCCGGGCTTCTTATATACGATACAAATGATCTCATCCAGTATCTTATCTTCTCTGTAAACGAATCCGTAATGAGCAGAATATGTATCCGCTGAAAAAAGGTCAAGGCTTTTACCCTGCCTTGACCTTATTATCTTATCAGCTATTGCTATCGCTTTATCTCCTGATATCCTTATGATCCCTACACCGGAATTACCCCGCGGGGTCGCGATAGCAGTTATTGTATCTTCATTATTGATCATCTGCGGTCAATGTTTTAATGTGATGACAACTCTTCTGTAAGGTTCTTCACCTTCTGAATGAGTCGTTACAAATTTGTCATTCTGCAAAGTGGAATGTATGACTCTTCTCTCATAAGGATTCATCGGCTCCAAAGTAACGGGCTTTCTTGTCCTCTTAACCTTGTATGAAAGATTTTTTGCAAGATTTTCAAGAGTCTTTTTTCTTCTTTCCCTGTAATCTTCTGTATCAACCTTAACTCTGATATATCCGCCTTTTGTCTTATTAACTACAAGACTTACAAGATACTGAAGGCTGTCAAGAGTCTGTCCTCTTTTTCCAATCAGAACACCCATGTCAGGACCTTCAAGATTAACAGAAAGAGTACCGTACTCATCAAATTCGATCTTTTTATTGACTTCAATCTCCATTGCCTTGAATACATCGGCAAGAAAACTGTCAGTCTTTGAGATTATCTCTTTCTTTTCCTCGTCAGATATATCTTTCTTTATTTCTTTCTCCGGAGCAGATCTGTCTGCTTTTTCGGTAACTCCGGACTTTACTGTCTCCTTATCAGCTTTTTTCTCTTCCTTTTTTTCTTCCGTGTTATTCTGTTCTTTCCTGGTCTCTCCCTCAGGTATAGGCTTTGCCTTTATGATCGCGGGATGGGAATTAAGACCTAAAAATCCTGCACTTCCTTTATCTATTATCTCATAATCAAGCCTGTCGGAAGTGACCGTAAACTTCGTACATGCCTCAGTAATGGCATCTTCTATTGTTTTTCCCGAAAATTCTTCAAAGTCCATTATCATACCTCATTTCTTCTGTTGTACTGCTCTACCAGATTTGCTTTTGCAGATATGCTTCCTTCCTTCTTATGAGAAGCATAGAATTCCTTTGCTTTTGCTATCTTTTCCTCTTTTTCTTTTGCGGAAAGTCCCGAGGAAGAATTATTCTTTGAAGAAGAAGCCATCTTCTTCATTTGATCACCGTAGGATAATCCCTTCTTCTTCTGGGATTTTTCATACTTTTCCTTATTCTTTTCAATGATCGCATCCAGATCCATTTTGTCTATGTGTTTATTTATAAGAACCTGCTGGATAGAACGAATAACTGCACCGGCTATCCAATAGATTCCCATACCACAGGGGAAAGTAAAACAGAATACTGCAGATATCAAAGGCATTGTAGTATTCATCATCTTCATGGACTGCATCATTGAATTCTCACCGTCAGCCGGATTTTGAGGCTGCGGCATGAAGAGAGTATTGATCCACTGTGTTGCAGCTGCAAGGACAGGTATCATCAATGCTCCCAAAATCAGAAGATAATTTCCTTCATTAAATGAATCCTTGATGATAAACCAAGGAGAATCAGAGATATTAAGACCTAAAAAGTTATTATATCTCATGAACTGCTCATAAACTGAAGAAAAAGATTCGAACTGAGGAAATTTCTCCCCTATAGAAGTCCATTCAGCACTGGTTGCACGGTTTAATATATCAATTATCCCGTTAACTGTGTTGAAATCACTGTATGTAAGCTGCTTTGTTACACCGAATCCCTTTACAAAATCAACTGCTCCGGGTGTATTGATTATCTGCTCGGCAAGAGGAGTAAGAGTCTCCCTGACTATATCTACATATGCCGGGATATTATAAATGACCCTGTACAGAGCAAAAAGGATGGGCATCTGGATAGCAAGCTGAAGACAGGAACCAGATGGAGAAACTCCGTATCTTTTATAAACTGATTGAATTTCTTCGTTTTGCGCAACCATTGAATTCTGATCTTTTTTACCCTTGTATTTATCCTGAATGGCTTTGATCTCAGGATTCATTATTGCGCTGAGTTTACTGAATTTCTGCTGCTTTATTGTAAGTGGCATAAGGCAGAGATAAACAATGATAGTAAAAAGTATAATGGAAAGACCTATATTAGGAATGCCTATCATATTCAGAAAATTGAATATGAGATTCATGAGCATTCCAAGTATTTTTGCAATAGGTCCTAAAAAAGCCCCATTATATTGAGTAAGCATTATACCTGCTGTCAAGATTTCCTCCTAATCAAAAGCTTATGATAATTATCTACGGTAATATCAGGAACAGGATCGACTCCTCCTTTTGAAAAAGGATTGCATCTTATTATTCTGTATAAAGAAAGAATTCCTCCAAAAAATGCTCCGTATCTTTCTATTGCTTCAATACCATATTCAGAGCATGAAGGATAATAGGGACATTTTGTTCCTTTGATAGGAGATAAATATCTTTGATAAAGCTTTATAATATGAATAACTGTTTTTTTCAATTTTTAATGATCTGATGCTTTTTCGCGAGGTATATCACAGAATGGTCAACATCCTGACGTTTTAACTTTATCAATTCATTTATTATCTGAGGATTTTTTTTTACCCCGCGTATGGTGACTACTATGTCCAGACCACTACTGAACATATCCTCATGCAGTCTTAATGATTCTCTTATCAACCTCGTGAGTCTGTGTCTTACTACCGAATTACCGACTTTCTTACTCACTGATATACCAAATCTATTATGATCCAGGCCGTTTTCCCGCATGAACATTACGAAAAGATCATCTGCTCTGGCCCTTCCTTCATTATAGACTTTTCGAAATTGAATATTGTTTTTAAGACTCTCCATTTTCAGTATTATTTGCTGAAACTGGTCTACTAAAAGAAAGACCACACTTAAAGTGCAGCCCTTCTTTTATACCGCAATCTTATGTCTGCCCTTTTTGCGTCTTCTCTGTAATACCTTTCGTCCATTTGCGGTGCTCATTCTCTTTCTGAAGCCATGGACCTTCTGCCTTTGTTTTACCTTAGGCTGATATGTCATCCACATGATAAATACCTCCTTTTTATTTAATAATGTGAAAAATGTTCACATGGGAAAATCAAAAAAGCAAAAGTTATTATATGAAAATAAAGCATCATAGTCAAGAAAAACTACATTTCAGGCTATATTTCATTAGTTATCAACAGTTTTATGTTGATAATGTGGTAAAGTTGACATATATTATTATACATAAATGTCTCGTTATAATTATCAACATTTTCTACACACTGTAATATTTACTTTAAAAATCATGCTATATCAACTGAAAATATTAAATATATTCTGTTATTTATAGTTATTAGATAAGATTTCAACAAATTATCCACAATTTGTTGATAATATTACGTCAACTCTATTATCTTACTGTAAACCTATCAACATTTTTGCTACAAATCCTCTTTTATGATAGAATATCAGAGATTGTAAATAACATTGTAAAAGGGTTTATCACCTTCATAGGAGAGGTCCGCTATGGAAGATATAAAAAATGTCTGGGAAGATATAAAAAATAAAACAAAGCTCGAATATGACATATCAGATCCGGCGTACAGGACCTTTATACTGCCTCTCCAGATAGAAAGTGTTGAAAACGATATTATCAACATTGTTATTCCCTATGAGCAGAATGAAGGGATCGGCATCGATTATTACAATAAAAAATATAAAACTCCTTTTGAAGTAGTCCTGGAAGAAGTTACCGGAAGAAGATATAACATAGTATTTCTCAACAATACTTCCAAAGAAAAGACAGATAATGAAGTAGTTTCTTCCTATTATAATACATCAAATCTGTATACTAAATATACCTTTGATACCTTTGTAGTAGGAAAAAACAATCAGTTTGCCCATTCAGCTGCTCTTGCAGTAGCAGAAAATCCCGGAAAAGATTTCAATCCTCTGTTTTTATATGGTAACAGCGGTGTCGGAAAAACACACCTCATGCATGCTATCGGACATTATATATTAAAGATAGATCCTACAAAAAAGGTTCTTTATTCAACCAGTGAGGCTTTCGTAAATGAATTCATTAAATATATCAGAGAGAATTCTACATATAAACTCAGAGAAAAATACAGGAATGTAGACTGTCTTTTACTGGATGACGTTCAGTTCCTTGTTAATAAGGAACAGACTCAGGACGAATTCTTTAATACATTTAATGAATTATATTCCGAGAACAAGGCAATAGTCTTATCATCCGACAAGCATCCTTCAGATATTGTTGAATTATCTGACAGATTGAGGACCAGATTCCAGTCAGGACTGACTGCATCAATAGATCCTCCTGATTATGAGACAAGAGCAGCAATACTTCAGAGATATTCAGAGACTAACAATATATATCTTTCAAATGAAGTAATTGATTATATTGCCACAAATATTAAAAACAATATAAGGGAACTGGAAGGAGCATTTAACAAGATAAAGGCTCTTAAGCTTACTAATGTAGATATAGATATAGATACAGTTGAAAAATCTATATCCGAATATATAACAGTTAATGAATCAAAACGCATAACAATGAAAGATATCCTGGAAGTTGTATGTGACTATTATCATGTAAGTCTCGAAGAGATCAATTCAAAGAAAAGATCACAGGATATAGTACATCCCAGACAGGTTGCTACCTATCTCTGCAGAAATCTAACAGAGAGTTCACAGGAACAGGTTGGAAGAATGGTTGGAAACAGGGATCATGCAACAGTTATCAGCAGTATAAACAAAATAAACAAGGAAATTTCCTCAGACTCAGGAACAAAAAGAGAGATAGAAGAAATAAAGAGCATACTGGAAAAACGTTGATTCAACATTTTATTATTATGAAAAATGCCTGATTTTAGCCGATCAGACAGGAAATCAACAAATCAACAGCACCTACTACTAATACTAATACTATAAACAATATATATATTATTTTATACGAAAGAAGGTAACCATGGAATTTTATTGTTCAAAGAATGATCTGGTTAATTCGGTCAATATAGTATCAAAAGCTGTTCCTTCGAAGACAACAATGACTATATTGGAATGTATCCTTATAAGTGTATCAAACGGAAAGATACATTTAATGACAAATGATACCGAACATGGTATAGATACCGAGCTGAAGGGAGATATTAAAGAAAACGGAGTTGTTGCTATAGAAGCAAAGCGTTTTTCTGATGTAGTAAGAAGAATGCCCGGAGATATAATACATATTAAAAGTGATGATAATTATCTTGTTTATATTTCCTGTGAAAAGGCAAAATTCACAATCAGCGGAAAAAGCGGTGATGATTTTCCTAATCTTGATGATGTCGAGAGAAAGGATTTTATTACCATATCTCAGTTTACTTTAAGGGAAGTCATTATACAGACTATCTTTTCAATAGCTCCAAATGATAATAATAAGATAATGACCGGAGAATTATTTGATATTAAAGGAAATAAGCTCAGGGTCATATCTCTTGACGGACACAGGATCTCAATAAGAAATATTGAATTGAGGCAGGATTATCCTTCCAGAAAAGTAATAATACCCGGAAAGACTCTCAATGAATTAAGCAAGATATTATCAGGTGAGATAGAAAAAGTAGTAAATATTTATTTTACTGACTTTAATGCTGTTTTTGAATTTGATAATACTGTTCTTATAACAAGACTCATTGAAGGTGAATTCTTTGATGTCGACAGGATGATATCCAATGAATATGCATCAAAAGTAAAACTTAATAAAAAGGAACTTATTGACTGTATAGACAGAGCTACTCTTCTTGTAAGAGAAAATGACAGAAAGCCTGTGATAATAACGATCAATAATGAAGAGTTTAAGATAGAGATAAAATCTCCTATAGGTTCCCTGGATGAATCAGTTAATGTTGAAAAAGAAGGAGATGATATAAAGATCGGATTTAATCCCAGATTTCTTCTTGATGCATTAAGAGTTATAGATGATGATGAAATAAACATATATTTTATGAATTCAAAAGCTCCGTGCTATATAAAGGATGAGAGCGGAAAATATAATTATATGGTACTTCCCATCAATTTTAATACTGTCGGATAATATGGAATTTAAGCTGCGCGAAGGTGAAGATTATATAAAGCTTGGCCAGTTATTAAAGGCATGCAATATGGTCTCTTCCGGTGTTGAAGCGAAGATAGCCATACTTGAAGAAAAAGTATCCGTTAATTCAGAGATATGTACCATGAGAGGGAAAAAAATACATAAAGGAGACAAGGTGTCTTATAAGAACTGTGAGGTTGTAATAATCTGATGATAATAAAATATATAGAATTATCAGATTTCAGAAATTATGAGGATATACACATTGATTTCTCCGACAGGACAAATATTTTTTTTGGAGATAATGCCCAGGGAAAGACAAACATATTAGAAGCTGTATTTTTGACCGGAACTACAAAATCCCACAAAGGCAGTCACGATGCGGATATCATAAGATTTGGAAAAGAATACGGTGTAATAAGGGCTCTTTTTGAAAAGAGCGGTGTTGAATATAAAATCGGGATCCAGCTTAGAAAAGAAAAAAGGAAAGCAATATCTTTAAATGGTTCACCGGTAAAAAAAGCTTCTGACATTTTAGGGATCGCAAATGTGGTGCTTTTCAGTCCGGAAGATCTTTCGATAATAAAAAGCGGTCCTGAAAAAAGAAGAAGATTTATTGATATGACATTATGTCAGATAGATAAAGATTATCTTTTTTCATTATCCAGTTATAACAAAATTGTAAATCAGAGAAATAAACTCTTAAAGAGTTATGATAAGAGAAATGATATTTCCGATACTCTGGATATTTGGGATGATCAGCTTATTGATTATGGAAAAAGGATAATAGAAAGAAGAAGTGTTTTTCTTAATGATCTTGAGAGATCAGTTAATGAAATACATAAAAGTATATCCGGAAGTAACGACGATCTGGTAATAGATTATAAGAAAAACGTTAATGAAGATGATTATAAAGAAAAGATAAGAGCAAGAAGAGACAGAGATATAATTTATAAAAATACATCGACCGGTCCTCACAGAGATGATGTTGAATTCAGGATCAACGGCATTGATGTAAAAAAATACGGATCTCAGGGACAGCAGAGAACAGTTGCTCTGGCATTAAAAATGTCGGAAGTAAATATAATAAAAGATACTGTGGGAGATCCGCCTATCTTATTACTTGATGATGTCCTGTCAGAACTGGATCTAAAAAGACAGCAATACTTACTTGAAAATCTTGGAAATATACAGACTCTTATAACATGTACCGGACTTGATGAATTTGTAAATAACAGATTTGAGATCAATAAGTGTTTTAAGGTAACAAACGGGAATATAGAAGAGGTAAAAGATGAGTGAAGAAAAAAGAGAAGTAACTTCCGATGAGATAAGAGAAAATATTTCAACTGCGGAAGCGGAATACGGAGCTGATCAGATACAGATCCTTGAAGGACTGGAAGCTGTAAGAAAGCGTCCGGGTATGTATATCGGAACTACTTCAAGCAGGGGATTACACCATCTTGTATATGAGATAGTGGACAATTCCGTCGATGAAGCACTGGCCGGTGTATGTAATAACATTCATGTATGGATAAATGAAGATAATTCCATAACAGTTGAAGATAACGGAAGAGGTATTCCTGTCGGAATTAATCATAAAGCCGGAAAATCTGCTCTTGAAGTAGTATTTACAATACTTCATGCAGGCGGTAAATTTGGCGGCGGCGGATATAAAGTATCCGGCGGTCTCCACGGTGTAGGAGCTTCGGTTGTTAATGCTCTTTCCGAATGGCTTACAGTAAATGTATATACAGACGGAAAGATATATGAAGAATGCTTTTCAAGAGGAAATATTACAAAGGAACTGACTGTTATTGGTGAGTGTGAAGAAGACAAACACGGAACAAAGGTAACATTTCTACCTGATAAGGAGATATTCAAAGAGACTCAGGTTTTTGAATTCAATATATTAAAACAGAGACTCAGAGAAACTGCTTTTCTTACAAAAGGCCTTCGCATAGATCTTCACGATAAGAGAGAAGGACAGGAAAGAGATGATTTTTATCATTATGAAGGAGGGATAAAGGAGTTTGTTAAATATCTTAATAAAGCTTCTTCTCCTCTTTACGATAATGTGATCTATTTTGAGGGAATGAGAAATAAGATCTATATTGAGGTAGCATTGCAGCACAATGATACTTACAATGAAAATTCTCTTTCTTTCGTTAATAACGTTAATACTCCTGAGGGAGGAATGCATCTTACAGGATTCAGAAATGCAATAACCAAGACATTCAATGATTATTCAAGAAATTCAAAGATACTAAAAGATAATGAGGAAAATCTGACGGGAGAGGATATAAGAGAAGGAATGACTTCTGTAGTATCCATCAAGATAGAGGATCCTCAGTTTGAAGGACAGACAAAGCAAAAGCTTGGAAATGCAGAAGCAAGGACTGCTGTTGAATCTTTTATTTCCGAACAGCTTACTTATTTTCTGGAACAGAATCCCAATATAGCAAAGATAATCTGTGAAAAGAGTGTTCAGTCACAGAGAGCAAGACTTGCGGCAAGAAAAGCCAGAGATCTTACTAGAAGAAAATCTGCGCTGGACGGAATGTCTCTTCCCGGAAAGCTTGCTGACTGCTCTGATCCGGATCCTTCACATTGTGAGATATTTATAGTTGAGGGAGACTCTGCAGGAGGATCGGCAAAGACTGCAAGATCCAGAGCGACTCAGGCTATTCTTCCTCTCAGGGGAAAGATACTTAATGTTGAAAAAGCCAGACTGGACAGGATATACGGAAATGCAGAGATAAAAGCCATGATCACTGCTTTCGGTACAGGTATCCATGAAGACTTTGATATTTCAAAGCTAAGATATAACAAGATAATAATAATGACGGATGCAGACGTGGACGGTGCACATATCGCTACTCTCATGCTGACATTCCTTTACAGATTCATGCCGGAGCTTATAAAGCAGGGGCATGTATATCTTGCACAGCCTCCTTTATATAAGCTCGAGAAGAATAAAAAGACCTGGTACTGCTATTCGGATGAAGAGCTTGCAGGAGTTCTGGATGAAGTAGGAAGGGATCAGAATAATAAGATACAGAGATATAAAGGACTGGGAGAGATGGATGCCGATCAGCTCTGGGAGACGACCATGGATCCCGAAAGAAGAGTATTGCTCAAGGTAGTGATGGATGAAGAAGATGAAGCATCCGTTAATGTAACCTTCCAGACACTTATGGGTGACAAGGTAGAGCCCAGAAGAGAATTTATCGAACAAAATGCTAAATTTGTCAAGAATCTGGACGTATAAAGCATTTTCGATGATAGATCAAAAAATAGTGCTTGCAGGATATTTTTTATTTATCAATTGAAAACCTGACGATCATGAGCATAAAAGCTGCATGAATGAAATGAATGCAGCGATATGCTAATGGTTGGCGGGGATTGCGGAGCAATTTGCTTTAATTAATTGCAAAATAAAAAGGAGAAGTCATGCTAGACAATGAATTCGACAGAATTTCAGAAGTAGATATGCAAAAGACCATGGAGTCTTATTATATAGACTATGCCATGAGTGTTATTGCACAAAGGGCTCTTCCGGATGTAAGAGATGGATTAAAGCCTGTTCAGAGAAGAGTTCTTTATTCAATGATAGAGCTCAACAACGGACCGGATAAACCTCACAGAAAATGTGCCCGTATAGTCGGTGATACCATGGGTAAATACCATCCCCACGGTGACACTTCCATCTATGGCTCTCTGGTCACCATGGCTCAGGACTGGAATATGAGATATCCTCTCGTGGACGGTCATGGGAATTTTGGTTCTGTAGACGGTGACAGCGCTGCAGCAATGAGATATACAGAAGCCAGATTATCCAAGATATCCATGGAGATGCTGGCAGATATTAACAAGAATACAGTTGATTTTATCGATAATTTCGACGGAACCGAAAAGGAACCGACGGTCCTTCCGGCAAGATTTCCAAACCTTCTTGTAAACGGAACAACCGGAATAGCCGTAGGAATGGCTACAAATATTCCTCCTCATAATCTCAGGGAGGTCATAAGCGCTGTAGTCAGACTTATCGATAACAAGATATCCGATGATATAACTACTGTTGATGACCTTATGGAATGCATAAAAGGTCCTGATTTCCCTACAGGAGGACAGATACTCGGTACAAAGGGAATAGAGGAAGCTTATCGTACCGGAAGAGGAAAGATAAGATGCAGGGCTCTTACCGACATAGAGACTCTTCCGAACGGAAAGAATCAGATAATCGTTACCGAGCTTCCCTATATGGTTAATAAAGCAAATCTCATAAAGAACATTGCCGACCTTGTAAAGGATAAAAAGATAGACGGGATAACGGCAATAAGAGATGAGACCAACAGAGAAGGAATGAGGGTTGTAATAGAATTACGCAAGGATGCCAACGCAAATGTTATCCTCAACCTTCTTTACAAGCACACCCAGATGCAGGATACCTTTGGAGTCAATATGCTGGCTCTTATCGATAACCAGCCGAAGGTAATGAATCTTCTGGAGGTTTTAGAGCATTATCTGGATCATCAGGTCGATGTGGTGACAAGAAGGATCAAGTATGATCTTGATAAGGCAGAAGCAAGGGCTCACATATTAGAGGCATTGCTGAAGGCTCTGGATGTCATCGATGAAGTGATAGCACGTATCAGAGCCAGCAAGACAGTTGCAGAAGCCAAGGAGAGTCTGGTAGAGTTTTTGGACATTGATGACGGACAGGCTCAGGCTATAGTAGATATGAGGCTTCGTGCTCTTGCCGCTCTGGAAAGACAGAAGATAGAAGATGAGTATGCCGAACTTCAGAAGCAGATAGAAGAATTCAGGTCCATACTGGCAGACCCGAAGAAGCTTCTCGGCGTGATAAAAGAAGAGATAACCGTCATATCCGATAAGTTCGGAAATGACAGGATGACAAGCATCGGAATAGATTATTCGGATATTTCGATGGAAGATCTCGTTCCACAGGAAAACACAGTTATAGCCATGACAAGTCTTGGTTATATCAAGAGAATGTCTGTGGATAATTTCGGAGCACAGCACAGAGGCGGAAAAGGCATAAAGGGCATTACAACGATACAGGATGACTATATCGAAGACCTTCTCATGTGCACGACTCACAGCTATGTGATGTTCTTTACAAATTCCGGAAGAGCATATTCATTAAAAGCGTATGAGATACCGGAATCATCAAGGAATGCGAGAGGTGTCGCTATAGTCAATCTGCTGCAGCTTCAGCCGGAAGAAAAGATAACGGCAACGATACCGATCAATGAGATAGATGATAACAAATATCTTTTCATGGTCACAAAGACCGGTATCATCAAGAAGACCAGACTGTATGAATACAGAAATATAAGAAAGACCGGCCTTAATGCGATCAACCTAAAGGAAGGAGACGAACTCATCGAAGTAAAACAGACGACAGATGAGGAAGAGGAATTCCTGATCACAAAGTACGGAATGTGCATACATTTCAAGGATACAGATGTAAGACCTACCGGACGTGTATCCATGGGAGTCATCGGTATGAATCTGGATGACGGAGATGAGATAGTAGGCATGCAGCTAAAATCCCAGGGAGGATCTCTTCTCATAGTAACTGAAAAGGGCATGGGCAAGAGGACCGATATTTCCGAATTTACTCTTCAGAGAAGAGGAGGAAAGGGACTGAAGTGCTACAAGATCACAGAACGTACGGGATATGTTGTCGGTGTAAAATCCGTTAATGAAGATCATGAGGTCATGCTGATAACGGACAAGGGAATAATCATTCAGATCAGGGCAAATGACGTATCTACCATCGGAAGGATCACGATGGGTGTCAAGATCATGAATCTGGATGAGAATTCCACGATAGTTAAGATCGCAAAGGTAAGAGATAAGATAGAGGGCGAAGAAGAAACAACAGAAGAAACCGATCAGATCGAAGAAAAAGAGCAGGTCGGATCCGAAGGAGATGGCGAAGATGCTTGATATTAAGTTTGTAAGAGAAAATCCAGATATCGTTAAGGAAAACATAAGGAAAAAATTCCAGGATGAAAAGCTTCCTCTTGTCGATGAGGCAATAAAACTGGATGAGGACAGAAGAGCATATCAGCAGCAGTCTGATGATCTGAAGGCAGAAAGAAATAAGATATCCAAGCAGATCGGCGCTCTTATGTCTCAGGGAAAGAAAGATGAAGCTGAAGAAGTAAAGCGTCAGGTTAAAGATCACGGAGACAGGATCGCGGAACTTGATAAAAAGCAGACAGAGGCTGCAGAGAGACTGCAGGAGATAATGTATGTCATTCCCCAGATCATAGATGACAGTGTGCCGATAGGGAAGGATGATTCCGAAAATGTAGAGATACAGAAATACGGCGATCCTGCAGTACCTGACTATGAGATCCCGTATCATACAGATATCATGGAGAGCTTTAACGGTATAGATCTCGATGCCGCCAGAAGAGTGGCCGGAAACGGGTTTTATTATCTGATGGGAGATATAGCAAGGCTTCATTCTGCCGTCATCTCTTATGCAAGAGACTTCATGATAGACAGAGGCTTTACCTATGTGGTGCCGCCCTTCATGATACATGGAAATGTCGTTCAGGGAGTGATGAGCTTTCCTGAGATGGAAGCCATGATGTATAAGATCGAGGGAGAGGATCTGTATCTTATCGGTACATCCGAGCATTCGATGATAGGACGTTTTATCGACCAGCAGATCAAAGAAAGCGAGCTTCCCCTGACACTCACATCCTATTCTCCCTGCTTCAGGAAGGAAAAGGGAGCTCACGGATTAGAGGAAAGAGGAGTCTACAGGATACATCAGTTTGAGAAGCAGGAGATGATAGTCGTCTGTAAGCCCGAAGATTCAAAGATGTGGTATGACAGGTTATGGCAGAATACAGTAGATCTTTTCAGATCTATGGATATTCCTGTAAGGACTCTGGAATGCTGTTCGGGAGATCTGGCAGATCTTAAATGCAAATCCTGCGATGTGGAAGCATGGAGTCCGAGACAGAAGAAATATTTTGAAGTAGGAAGCTGCTCAAATCTCGGGGATGCGCAGGCAAGAAGACTTCATATCCGTATAAAGGGAGAGGACGGCAATTATCTGGCACATACCCTGAATAATACTGTCGTCGCTCCGCCGAGGATGCTCATTGCTTTCCTTGAAAACCATCTTCAAGCCGACGGTTCGGTCACCATACCGGAAGTATTAAGACCTTACATGGGAGGAAAGAAGGAGCTGATACCGGGAAAATGAGAGAGATCAATGTAGCGGAGATAACGGAAAACATCTCCGACATGTGCATAGAGATCAATCACAGACTTTCTGATGACATGGAAAAGGCTCTTTACGATGCTCTTGAGAAAGAAGAGTCCTCCACCGGAAAACAGGTTTTGTCCCAGCTGAAAAAAAATCTTGAAATAGCCTCAGAAGAGATGATACCTATATGTCAGGATACCGGCATGGCGATCGTCTTTCTTGAGATAGGACAGGATGTCCACTTTATTGGAGGAGACCTGACTGATGCCGTAAATAACGGCGTAAGGCGCGGCTATACCGAAGGTTATCTGAGAAAATCGGTTGTTTCAGACCCTATCTTAAGAGAAAATACCAAAGACAATACACCGGCAGTGATACATGAAAAGATCGTTCACGGAGATGGGGTAAAGATCACACTGGCGCCCAAAGGATTCGGTTCCGAAAACATGAGCAAGCTTTATATGCTGAAGCCGTCTCAGGGACTGGAAGGTGTAAAAAAAGCCATATTGAAAGCCGTAAAAGATGCCGGTCCAAATGCATGTCCTCCGATCGTGGTAGGAGTGGGCATAGGCGGAGATTTTGAAAAATGCGCATTGATCGCAAAGGAGGCCCTGACCAGAGAAGCAGGCACACATTCCAATATTGCCTGGGTTAAAGAGCTTGAAACAGAAATGCTCGAAACCATCAACGATCTCGGGATAGGTCCTGCGGGACTGGGCGGAAAAGTAACTGCAATGGCGGTAAATATCAATACTTATCCTACACATATCGCCGGTCTGCCGGTGGCTGTCAATATCTGCTGCCATGTGAACAGGCATATCACGAGGTGCCTGTAGGGATCATCGATCAACCGGACTTTGCTATCTTATTAACAATTTATCAACATATAGTGGATAAGTAGACGGAGATTCATTATGAAGGAACTATATATTGATATCTGCGATCTGAAAGACGAGATACCTGATCTTTTGATCGGGGATATGGTGTATCTTACAGGAGAGATCTACACCGCGAGAGACGCGGCACACAAAAGAATGTATGAAGCCCTGGAAGAAGGCAGAGAGCTTCCGTTTGATATAAAAGGGCAGATCATTTATTATATGGGACCGTCTCCTGCAAGACCCGGAAATGTGATAGGCTCAGCCGGCCCCACAACTTCAAGCCGCATGGATAAATATACTCCTGCGCTTCTGGATCTGGGTTTATTATGCATGATAGGAAAAGGCAGGAGGACGGAAGAGGTAAAAAAAGCTGTAGTACGTAACAAAGCCGTATATCTTGCAGCCATCGGAGGAGCCGGAGCTCTTTTGTCAAAATGTATAAGTCACGCAGAAGTAGTAGCTTATGAGGATCTGGGGACGGAAGCGGTCAGAAGACTCATAGTGAAAAACTTTCCCGCAGTTGTGGCACTGGATACGCTCGGAGGAGATATCTATCAGGAAGTTGAAAATCGGGTTTGACCTGAACAGGATAATAAAATATAATGATAAGACGTTGTCTGAGATGACAATGTAGGAATTCAGAGTGTTGAGGAGAAGTACTCAAGAGGCTGAAGAGGCGCCCCTGCTAAGGGTGTAGGTCGGGGAACCGGCGCGAGGGTTCAAATCCCTCCTTCTCCGTTTTATGAAAAAGCTGCAAAGCAAAAGAGGTTACATACTGTCATTTTTTATACCGGTGATCGTTATGATCGCCGTTTTTGCTATCCGCAAGATATATCCCTTTGGTGACACCACCATAATGACAGGAGATACCTCTTATCAGCTGGTGGATTATCTTTCATATTACAAAACCATCATCTTCGGCAATAATGATTTTTCATATTCCATGTCAAAGAACATGGGAGGAGAGATGGCGGGATTTGCAGCATATTATCTGTTTTCACCGTTAAATCTCCTGACACTTCCTTTTCCCAGGGAATACCTTTTCGCCGGCATAGGTCTGATCATCATACTGTCTCCCGGTCTGGCATCACTTTCTATGTATCATGCTCTGATCCATCTGAGAGAAGAAGGAAAGGGAGAGGTATTGTTTTCTGTCTGCTACGGTCTGTCGGCATATATGATCGTCTACAATGAACTTCTTTACTACTATACAAACATAATACTCCTCCCGCTGATCATCCTGTCCTTAAGAAAGCTGATAAAGAACGGACAGATGATCAGACCGGCATATATTCTCCTTCTGGCGGCAGCGATAATCAATAATTACTACACCGGATATATGATCTGCCTGTTTCTTTTGATATATTCGGTTTATTATCTTTTCTGCATTGAAGAGGGGTCCGCAAAGATCAGGACATTTTTGGCATTTGCGCTGAATTCTGTTATTTCCGTCTGTATATCATGCTTTACTCTGATCCCTGCGCTTATGTCTTTGTCGGGAGAAAAGAATATTTTTTCCGTAGGTCTCTATCTTACGTTTCCTCCTCTTAATTACTTTTCAAAGCTTTATACAGGGAGTTTTGCCGGAGATTTCGGTGCCGGAATGCCGAATATTTATTGTGGCATAATCATAAGCCTTCTTTTAGCCTATCTCCTTACAGATAAGAAAATAAAACTGAAGACAAGAGTATGGATAAGTCTTTTGCTGCTTTTTTTCTGGATCGATTTTTGCATCAATACACTGAACGTATTCTGGCACGGATTGAACCAGCCGATAGGCTTTCCTTACAGACAGGCTTTCGTGGTCGTATTTTTCAGTATCCTTACTGTATATGAAAACATCGATCTGACCGGAAACAGGGATAAAAAAATCTCCGCTGGGATCGTCGTCGTCTTTCTGGCATACAGCATTTATGTGCTGATAAAAAATATAGACAATACCGGAGCGGTCTCTGTTGCTGCCACCGGACTCATATTGGTCCTTCTTATCCTGGGGTCATATCTGCCTGTCAAATACCGTTACTACGCGATATTTGCGGTTACAGTGGCTGATCTGTCTTTTAATGCATGGTATACTCTCGGTCATTTTTATCTGGATACAATGGAGGAATATCAGGAGCCGCTTGCGGTCATAAGTGATGCGGCGGAAAAGGTCAAAGGTCTGGGAGATACAGACGTATACCGGATGGAAAAGCATTTCAGAAGGACTAATAACGATGCGATGATGCTGGATTATGCAGGACTTACTCATTTCTCTTCCAGCGAGAAAAAAGCCACCATGAAATTTATGGGAGACCTCGGATTCAGGAATAACGGCAACTGGGCCATGTATACCGGCAACAATACGGCTCTTTCCGATTCGATCCTGGGTGTAAGATACATAGCTTCACAGTTTGATTCGTCCGGAAAGCCCTATACCACGGTGTATTCCGACGAAGATGACAGATATACCGTATTTCTTAATGAATATGCACTTCCCGTAATGACGGCTGTCGATGATGATGTCTTCGATGTGCGCCTTTCGGAAGATCCTTTTGGAAATCAAAACATGATCGCAGATTCAATGACAGGAAAGGATGAGAACATCCTGATAAGGCAGGAGTCTGTCAGAGAAGATATGCCGGACGGGAGTGTGCGATATAAGGTCGATATCAGGAATGACGGACTGTTTTACTGCTATTTTTCCGCGCCCGATCTTCAGGATACAAAGATATATGTAAATGGTGAGGAATGGGCAGATTATTTCAGGACATATGACTGGACAGCGCTGGAGCTTCATAAAAGAAGAAACGGCGAGAGCATACAGATAGATCTTGTGTCCGAGTCGGGCAGCAAAGTAGAAGTCACAGACGGATTTTTTGCCGTGACAGACAATAAAAAGCTTGCGGACTGGAGCAGCAGGGTTAAAGCGGATAAGACAGAGCTGTATAAGGAAGATTCATCATTATATAAAGGCAGTTACGAGACAGAAAAAGAGACATTACTCTTTTCTCTTCCTTCGGACAAGGGATGGAGTCTTACTGTCGACGGAAATAAATGCGAGCTTTTGGAAGCATGCGGACATCTTATGGCGGCACATGTTCCTTCAGGACATCACGATATTATCCTCAGGTTTGAGTCTCCCGGAAAAAAAGCCGGAAATATTATATCCGGGATCACCCTGCTGGGATTACTGTTATATTGTGGTATCAAGAGGATAAAACCACAATATTTTGATACAAATCTGAAAAAGAAAAGCTGATCGAAAAAAACAGAAAATAAAGTTTCAAAAACTTCTGAAAATCCCTTGACTTCGTAAGATTAGGATGTTAAGATATGCGTTGCACTCGCCAAAAACGGCGCTATATTTTTGCTGTGCCATGCCGAGTTTTCGTAGAAAACTCGCAGTATAGCACGAGGTAGCGAGCAGCGAGACTTTATCGAGCTGCGAAGCCGAGTGCGGTTCACGCCAAAGGCGTGAAATACGGTGAACCTTGAAAACTGAACAGCAATGCAGCTTTGAAAGAAGAAAACACAGACAAACCAAAGTTGATTCCTTATTTACAGAGTAGAAATACTCAGCAGAATGACGGAAAGCGGAGCTTAAATAAAAGAAGCGACAGCGGATCTTGGGAGAGATC
>JHYK01000022.1 GCA_000621405.1 Lachnospiraceae bacterium AC3007 | reverse complement strand
AGACAATTCCATAAGGAGGACAAAGAATGACAAAAGAAAAAGCAGCGACGGAAACCATTGTTGAAAATCTTACACTGTTCAACAATGAACTGATGAGTAAGGTGTTTGACAGGAACATCCCGGCGACAGAGTATCTTCTGAGGACGATACTGGGAAGGGAAGATATCCGGGTAAAAAGCGTCAAAGGCGAGTACAATATGCGAAACCCCGTAATGGGAGGCAGGGATATAACCCTCGATATACTCGCAGAGGAGGAAAACGGAAGGGAGTTTGATGTAGAAGTTCAGAACGATTCCGAGGGGGCACATGTCAGACGGGCCAGGTTCCATAGCAGCATGACAGATTCCAGGATGTTAAAGAAAAACCAGGACTTCAGTGAACTGGATGATTCATATGTGATCTTTATCTACAGCCGGGATAAGTATCGTAAGGGATTGCCGGTATATCATATAGACAGGTGCGTAAAGGAAACCGGCAGGGATTTTGGTGACGGATCCCATATAATATATGTCAATGGCAGATATGAAGGCGATGATGAGATGGGTCGGCTGATGCATGATTTCAAGAGTACGAGATCGTCGGATATGTATAACGCAGAACTGGCTAAGGGATTAAGGCAATACAAAGAAACAGAGGAGGGAAGAGCGGAGATGTCGGATATAGTGTCAAAAATATATAAAGAATATGGAAAAGAAAAGGAAAAAGAAGGAGAGAAGCGCGGAGAAAAGCGTGGCGAGATGAAAACCAGAGTGAGCGCTGTACAGTCTCTCATGGAAACGATGAAACTTTCAGCGGATCAGGCGCTTGACGCCTTGAAGATTTATGGAAAAGAAAGAGAATCAATAATAAAAGCTGTGCAGGGATGAGACAAAAGAACCGTCCCCCTGTCTTGCGAAAACACAATATATAGTATAGAATATATCGGGTTGCAACATCATATTGAGTTGTAATCCGATTTTATTTCTATTAAAATATAGATTAGTATAAAGATTCACGAGCAGATTGCCGATATAAGATATGATGAGGTGCATTTTACGCCTTGTCATATATTTGATGTGTGTGGAAAAGCCGGATAGGGTTATTTATATGATGTATTCGTATATTACAATTGGTGATGACATAGAGGTGACACATTCTCATCTGATCGAGGAGAATGGTGAGAAGAGGGTGTATGTGCACTTCGAACGTCCGATAAAGGACGAGAAGCGCGCATTTGATGAGGCAGAGTGTGTCCTTCCGGAATACGAATGGATAAAGAGAATCGGATTTACGTCCGGGGAATTTGAGATGTTTGATGATTTTCTCCGAAATAACGCTCATTTGTTGTACAAATATGCGGAGAGCGGAGGGATCAGGATTGCCTGATGTTTTCACTGTCGGCGGATATAAGGTTTATTTTTGGTCTAACGAAGGGATAGAACCTATTCATGTTCATGTATCAAAAGGAAGATCTGCTCATAATTCGACAAAGATCTGGCTGACTAAGAGTGGAAAGTGTATTTCAAGATTGATAGAATTAGCTTTTATTGCTAGTTAAAAAGAGGAGCAGGATATGGCTACTACTAAGAAGATTACTAAGACTACAGGCAAGAGAAAAGGCGGGAAGAGATATATGAAAAAGGCCGCAAGGCGGACACTTGCAGCCCTCTTGATGATAACCGCTCTCATAGTAGCTGCTATACCAGCAACACCTAGTGCTGCTACTAACGGTGATCGCACTGTTGCAACAATAGCTAACCTCCCTTCTACGGTTTCGTGGGATGCTGTTAATGCTAGATATTATTTTCGGAGAGTATCTAATGCTGGCATCGAGGGTCAAGACTTCCAAGATGATGATCAACTTGTGTTTATAGGATTCACTTCACTAAATGCTGACGGAACCCCTGCTGCAGATACAACTCTTACATCAATCAGATTTGATAGCACAATCCCTATTGAACGAAAGACCTTAAAGGTTGATGAGGACGGTAATCCTATTCCAGATGAAGAAGGGCACATGCAGTATGATATAAGGATATATAATCTGAAGTGCACGGCTATTGATGAATATGTAGTTAATTATGATAAAGTTACCGATTTTGAATGCCCTACAGTTAGTGATGTAAAAAAAGGTTTTTCCGAATCCCCCTCTTTGACTAGTTTTATTGGTGATGGTGTTACAAATATAGATAATGGGGCGTTTAATAAATGTACAGTACTTACTGAAGTATCGGTAGGAGACGGACTTGAGGATGGACAGACTATTGCTGTCGGTAATAGTGCATTTGAAGGATGCTCTAAACTAAGGACTTATGCTGGAACAAAGACTACCAGTATTGGAAACAGGGCATTTTTTGGATGTGCTGCTTTGGAGACTTGTTATGTGAGTTCTTCTGTAAAGAAGATAGGTAATAATGCGTTTGATTCTGATTCGAATCTTTCGGATTTCACTTCTCCAATATATGTTGAAGGTGGCGATACAGGTGGAATAGGAGATTATGCTTTTAAAGGAACTGCTATCACATCTATGACCATTGATGGTCCGACTACAGATAATTCTGCTCCTTTAGCAAAAGGAATATTCCAAGATTGTACTTCATTGGACAGTGTTGATTTTACAGGTAATTTCCGTGAGTTGGGAGAAGATACTTTCAAGGGCTGTTCTAATCTTACACATGTTGGTCTAGCCGATACCATGAAAAAGATTGGGAACAATGCATTCACAGGATGTGGATTGCTTAATAATCTTTCTATGCCCGGCCAGATAACGGGAGGCAATTTACCGGACGGACTATTACAAGACTGCAAAATGCTGACAACTCTCATCCTCAATAATGGCGGATGGACTGAAACCGGCCATAGCCTCAATCTTAAAATCGACAATATATTTGATGAGACATGGTTAAAGAGCGATAGTTGTAATTTGGTTGTAGAGGGATATAGGTACTATCAGCCAGAGACGGGAGATCATTACAAGTCGGAGGCATACAATTATTGTATCAAGATGAAGGTTCCGTACAAATGCAAGGATGCTGAAGGTGGTTGGGCGGATGATTTCTTTGATGTGGATAAAGATGGAAAACTTCTTTATGTTAATGTTAATGATTACTTCAATGAAAGTGGTTTTTCCATTTTGGGGCACATTGATGTCCCTGACAGAATCCAGGATGTACCTATAAACACTATTACGACTGGTGCGTTTAGAGATATAAATAATAATGTTAAATCTATTTCTGTTAATTCAGCGTCAATTAAGGTTGAGGCGGGAGCTTTTAATTACAATGGAATAATTTATGTTAGATTTGCCGATGGATCGCAGACTGAGATAGTTGACAGTTCTGGTGTATTTCCTTCTGACAATTTCTACATTTACGGAGATGTAGAAAATGATGATAGGGAATCCTTAAATGCCTTAGAGTATGCTACCAAGTATAATGTTGAATACAGAGGCAATGGTACATATGATGAAAGTAGTCTTCCTGTTACAGTAGTCGTTAAACCTGTAACTAGTTCACTTACGGGTAAGTCCAAGGCAACTTTGGTTGGTTTAATGTTAAAGGACGATCCGAAGCCTGCGCCAGCTTCCTATGATGTGTATTCAACTGCCCATAGTGATCTTGCAAATAAAAACGCTAATGTATGGCTTCCATCCGGAATTACAAGTATTGATGATAATGTTTTTAAAGCGGACACTTATCTTAGAAAACTAAGGGCTGATGGACTTACTGAATTGAAATCTAATCAGTTTCAGAACTCAGGTGTTTCAGATGAAGAATCTAAGGTGGAGATCAGTATAGATGGAAACTTTAGTTTAGGTACCTTTGGCAAGTATGGTGAAGATGAAAAAAAGAATGGTATTTATGAAAGAGTTTTCAGGGGAGCCACAATAAATAAGTTATCTATAAATGATAAAAGTGGAATATACTCGGTTGATGATCAGGGAGTCATATATGAGAATAATGGTGGAAACAGGACTATAGTTGAGGCCATAGAGAACGCTGTAGATAAAAATGGATCAAGTGGTTTTACACCTAAGTCAGATGTTATTTCATTAAGACCACAGGCTTTTGAAAACAATCGTTGGCTTGCTAATTTTACCACCAACGCAAGTAGCACTAGTGACACATCAAATATAACAATGATTCCCAAAAAGGCTTTTTATAATGCAACTAATCTCAGATTTGTAACTTTGGGGTCGGGAATACAAGGTGTTCAGAATGATGCATTTAGTTATGGCGATGGCAAAAATATGTCAAATCCCGATATGTCACTATATGTATGGGATAAGGATGTTGGATATACACAGGCTTTCGCAAATGTTGATCCTTCGTTATTCACATATAAGTTTTACAGCCATAAAAACGATACAACTTATAAGATGTGTGAAGTATTAAAGCCTAACAGTAAGGATAATCTGGAATGGGTTGATGAGATCAGCGCTGGGATAACAAAAACGCTTGATCATTGTGAGATATTATATCCCAAAGGTGATACAAGACCTTATTCTAGCAGCGAGTATAATTTTAAATATGGAACAATTGTTAATACGAGCAAAGAAGATTGTGATGATATTGTGGTTTGGGATAATGATGCAAATTCTGCATTGGATCCGAAATTCTATATTCTTAGTGGAACAATAACTGGTATTTCTGGAGATAAAAATGAAAATACACCTGTGAATTTTTCGATTTATGGTAATCCAGATGAAGGTTATTCTGCATCTTCATTCCTTCTAGGTAAAATTACTATTTTGTCCGAAGGCGGCGGTGGCGGCATCACTCCTTCGGGAAGATTTGATGTGACCTGGAAGTATAACGGACCTACCAGATCGGGCGCAACAGTCTATAATCCTGATAATGATTTCCAGTATTGGAATGAAGGCGTACCCGCTGTAGAGAAGTTATTCGATACAAAATACAAAAAAGAAGTTGTCCCTCAGGGCTCAGATTCCATAACTTCCAATCAGTATTACATTGAGAAGTATGGTGTGATATCTCCCGGACTGGGTGACAATACCGGCTACGGATATTTCCATATAATGGATGCCGGCGGAGAAGAGCACTGGGAAGAGATACCTTATAATATCCGCAAGGATATCGGGACCAATACGGCGCCCGACGGTTCGAAGTCCATTATCATCGGTACCAAGGAGTCGGGTATCTCCGGTAATTCGATATATGCCAAATTCATCCTCAAGGACAAAGGCGTTACGCTGAATGAGGGAGAAGAATATGAAGTCGGCATGATCGAAAGGGTATCCGCTAAAAAGGGAAGAGCGAGGTTGTTCGGCCTTTCGCCCAAATATACCGGTACATATGTATATGAATTCCCGATTCCCGTAGATCCTTCAAGCTCCAGCAGCTCGCATGGCGGCAGTTCCACCACGACCTCCAGCAGCAGCGGAGGAGGGACATCGTCCAGCAGTTCGTCGAGTGGAAGCTCATCCAGCAGTTCGAAGAGCTCATCTTCCAAGAGCAGCTCCAAGGGCGGGTCTTCAAGCAGTTCCAGGAGTTCGAGCGGGAGCAGTTCGAGCAGCGGAAGCGGTAACAAGAATTCCGGCACTACCATAGTGAACAGGAATTATTACGGCAAGAACGGCGGTACGGCCGATGAGCTTGAAGAGATGCTCCGTGCAGCTCATATTGATTCGATAAACGGCGGCACGGCCGACGGATATCAGGTCAATATCACCAAGAGCGATGCTGCTGAGGCATCCTTCAGAGAGGCTCTTTTAAGAAGGTACGGAAGCCTTGACAATATCCGTTATTTCTCGATGGATATCGACGTGAAGGATGAGAACGGCAATGACATAGACACCACGGGAATGACAGTCACGCTGACACTTCCTCTGCCGTCCAGCATGGAGCAGTACGGTACAAATAACCAGGTGGCTACTGTAGATTCCGCAGGAGATCTCGAGGATCTTAACGTTCAGTTCTCGACCCTTGAAGGAAGACCGTGCGCGACTTTCGTGTGCCCTCACTTCTCGCCTTACGGATTTTACGTGAATACCTCTGATCTTGCGATCGGAACACTTGATAATACACCGAAGACAGGAGATCCCATACCTCTGAAGTGGTTTGTAAGCTTCGGACTGGCTGCATTTTCGATCTTCCTCTTCTTAAAGAAGGACCCGAAGCCTCAGGCGAATCCTGCATAAGCATTTTGTAATGAATCATAGGAGTCATATCAGGAAAATAGCTATAGCATTAAGCGTCACCATGGTGGCGCTTTTTGTGATGCCGACGACATATGTCGAAGGGAAGACCATAGCCCGTGAAAAATATATGAATGACAAGGACATCACCGAACTTGTGATAGACGGTGATGTCACATCCATAGGAGACAGGGCATATTACGGCTGCACGAATCTTGAGTCCGTAGTCATATCGGAGGGCGTGAGGAGCATAGGAGAGTCTGCTTTTGCAATGTGTCCCAAGCTTAGTTATGTATCGATCCCCTCTACTGTCAAGAACATAGATCCCGGGGTATTTGCCGGAGACACATCTCTTTCGGATCTTGATTTCCCCAGAGGGAACTATAATTTTTATTATCTCTCAGGTGCATTGTATGATCCTTCGGGAACACGCCTCATTTCCTATCTTCCAGGCAAGGATTACCATTTCTACGACATGCCGGATCAGGTGAAATATATTGATAATTATGCTTTCTGGGGCTCGAAGAATCTTGAGAAGGTCTATGTATCGCCGAGGGTCGAGACCATATCGCCGTATGACTTTGCCTATTGCTCGGCTCTAAAATACGTATATCTTCCGGAGTCGGTGCAGCGCATAGAGCAATGCGCATTCCGGGACTGTAAGAACCTGCAGTATATATATGCAGAAGAAAAGAAGATCGCGGTTGATGACAGTGCATTTTTGAATGCCGCAGAAGTCGAGACCGTGCCGGGCACCAATCTTCTTGCCACATTTAATGAAAGATGCACAGTCCAGGATGAGGACAAGGAAGCGGAGCTTATGAGGCAGGAAGCCGCTGCTCATGAGGATGGCAACACTGTCACTAAAAAGAGCGATCCTTCCATACAGGATCTGTCGGAGATCGAACGGGGAAGACAGGTCGCGGCCAACTCTCATATTACATCCAATACTCACCCCGGTAATAATTTCGGTGTCGTTGACTCGCAGGGTTCATCAAACAGCAGTGATACGGCCTCGGGCGACGATTCGTCATCCGGCAACGACTCATCGTCAAGTTCATCGAGCTCATCAGGCAGTGGTTCACAGACGAGTTCATCTTCGTCTTCATCATCTGCAGGATCCGGTACGAGTTCGTCTTCATCATCTGCGGGATCCGGTACGAGTTCGTCTTCATCATCTGCAGGATCCGGTACGAGTTCGTCTTCGTCTGCAGGCTCAGGCACAAGCTCTTCTTCATCGAGCGCAGTAACAAGCACTTCAAGCTCTGTGCCGTCAGGTGTGAACAGGGTGATTAATTATAATTATTACGATACTACGCCGACCATATCCGAGCAGCTCGCGGAATACAGAAAAAAACTGACCGAAAAGCTGTCTGGGCCGTATAAGGGCGGATATTACGGCGGCACATATACAGGCAAGGGCGGACTCAAGGTGAATCTGCCTGACGACTGGTAAAGAAATGCGTCGTTCGAAGCCCTGAGGGTGTCGCCCGGACATCGGAGTCCTGACATCGGCCCCTTGACGGCAGCCCCTTGACGGGGCAAATAAAAGATAGGATAATCTCTGAGTCAATACAGAATATAAGGAGCTTTTTAATGGAAAAGATCAAGATGACAACACCCTTAGTCGAGATGGACGGGGATGAGATGACCAGGATCCTCTGGAAGTATATTAAGGATGACCTTATCGAGCCTTTCGTAGAATTAAAGACAGAGTATTATGATCTCGGGATCGAGCACAGGGATGAGACCGACGATCAGGTTACTGTCGATTCCGCTGAGGCTACTCTTAAATACGGAGTTGCTGTTAAGTGCGCTACCATCACTCCCAATCAGAAGAGGGTGGAAGAGTACAACCTTAAGAAAATGTACAAGAGTCCTAACGGAACAATAAGGGCGATACTTGACGGCACTGTATTCCGGGCCCCCATATCTGTTAAAGGCATAGAGCCCAATGTACGTACCTGGAAGAAGCCGATCACCCTTGCGCGTCACGCATATGGTGACGTGTACAAGAATTCCGAGATCAGGGTAGAAGGCGCTGGCAAGGCAGAGCTTGTATTTACCGATGCCGCCGGCAATGAGACAAGAAAGACAGTCTTTGAATTTGAAGGTCCCGGTGTTCTCCAGGCTCAGTATAATGTGGATGCATCGATAGCTTCTTTTGCTCATACATGCTTTGAATATGCTCTTGATACAAAGCAGGATCTCTGGTTTGCCTCAAAGGATACCATCTCCAAAAAGTATGACGGCGAGTTCCGTGATATCTTCCAGAATATGTATGACAGTGAATATAAGACAAGATTTGAAAAAGCAGGCATCACTTATTTCTATACTCTTATAGATGATGCTGTGGCCCGTGTCATGAAGTCCGAGGGCGGCTTCATATGGGCATGCAAGAATTATGACGGAGACGTGATGAGCGATATGGTAAGCTCCGCCTGCGGATCGCTGGCTCTTATGACATCTGTTCTTGTGTCTCCCAAGGGCGTATATGAATATGAAGCTGCGCATGGAACAGTGCAGAGACATTATTATAAGCATCTTAAGGGCGAGGAGACGTCCACGAATCCCGTGGCTACGATATTTGCCTGGTCCGGAGCTTTCAGAAAGAGGGGAGAGCTGGATCAGCTGCCCGCGCTTTGCGACTACGCCGATAAGCTTGAGAAGGCTACATTATCTACGATAGAGTCGGGATATATGACCAAGGATCTCGTGAATCTTACGACTATGTCGGACATCCATGTCTGCAATACAGAGGAATTCATCAAAAAGATCGCCGACAACCTTAAAAATATGCTCTAAGCTTATTCGCTAAGCGTATTCGCTAAGCGAACTCGCTAAGCGTACTCGCTAAGCGTACTCGCTAAGCTTTGCCCATTCGTCATACAGGGCTTCGAGTCTGGAATTCAGCTCACCGGCTTCCGCTGAAAGCCCGGTGAGCTTTTCAGCGTCTGTCGCTATATCGGGATCGGACATGAGAGCTTCTATCTCGGTATTCCTGCTCTCAAGCTCAGCTATCTCGGCTTCGATCTTCTTTATCCTGTTCTCTGTCTTGCGCTTTGCTGCGTCGCGTGCCTTCTGCTCCTGCCAGGAGAGCTTATTGTCGCTTTCAGTCTGAACGGATGCGGATGGTTCGTCTTTTGAAGCATCGGCATTATCCTTCTTTTCAAGATAATAGTCATAGTTTCCCGGATAGCTTGTGAAGGTTCCGTTGGAAAGTACGAGTATCCTGGTCGCCGTCTGATTGATAAAATATCTGTCGTGAGATACATACAGCAGTGTGCCTTCATATTCGTTGAGGGCATTTTCGAGTATCTCCTTTGAAGTGGTGTCGAGGTGGTTTGTAGGCTCGTCGAGGATAAGGAAGTTGGCTTTCGAGAGCATGAGCTTCGCAAGAGAGAGCCGGCCTCTTTCTCCTCCGGACAGAGCCTTCACCTGCTTGAAGACATCATCTCCGTAAAACAGGAAGGCAGCTAGAGTATTTCTGATCCTGGTATTATCCATATCCGGAAAGTCATCAGACATCTCCTGAAAAAGAGTCTTTTCGGGATGAAGCACCTGATGCTCCTGATCGTAGTATCCTATCTTGACGTTGGTGCCCAGCATGAAGCTTCCCGAGTCGGCTTCGGTCAGACCGGTAAGGATCTTTAAGAGGGTGGTCTTTCCTGTTCCGTTATTACCTATCACCGCGACACGCTCGCCTCTGGTAACAGAAAAAGACACATCGGAAAAAAGAGCAGAATCCGAATAGGCTTTTGTAAGAGAGGTTACTGCAAGGACATCCTTTCCAGATCTTATGGAAGGAGTGATCTTAAGCTTCATTGCATCATTTATATCTTTGGGCTTGTCGAGGCGTTCTATGTGATCCAGAAGCTTTTCTCTTGATTCGGCGCGTTTGATCGATTTCTCGCGGTTATATGATTTCAGCTTTTCTATTACTTTTTCCTGATGCGTTATCTCTGCCTGCTGATTCATATATGCCCTCAGAGCAGCTTCACGCAGAGCTTTTTTCTTTTCGGAAAAAGCCGTGTAATTGCCGGAATATGTATGTGATTCCCCGTTTTCGATATCTATGACCTTAGTGGCTATCCTGTCCAGGAAGTATCTGTCGTGGGCTACGACAAGCACAGCGCCCTTGTAGGAAGAGAGAAAACCTTCCAGCCATTCAATGGACAGCATATCGAGATGGTTTGTCGGTTCGTCAAGCATTATCAAAGACGGGTGAGTCAGAAGGAGCTTCGCAAGAGCGACCCTTGTCTTCTGGCCTCCGGAGAGAGTGGAGATCACTTTGTCGAATTCTTCCTCGGCAAATCCCAGTCCCTTCAATACACCTGTGACCTCCGACTGTATGGCAAAGCCGTTATTTATCTCAAAGTGATGGGTAAGAGCGGAATATCTTTCCATGGCCAGCTCCAGCTCTTCACCCGTAAGATCCTTCATCCTTTTTTCAAGGGTTCTGATCTGCTCTTCTTCATCGAGCAGGGGCCGCTTTGCTTCCATCAGCTCATCGTAGATCGTATTTTCGGAATTAACTGCCTCCTGCTGGGCAAGATAGCCGATCTCTTCGCCGCTCTTCATTGTGACGCTTCCGGAGTCGGGCTCTGTGACATGGGCGATTATCTTAAGAAGAGTGCTTTTTCCGGTTCCGTTTGCACCCACAAGGGCGCACTTTTCATTCTCCTCTATATGAAAAGAGCAGTCTTTGAGTATCTCCTCGCCGTTATATGATTTTTTTATCGCTGAAACCTGTAATAGCATAATGTTTTTGACACTGATTATATGAAAAATTATAATATCAAATAGATTACCCGGACGTCAAAATACCGATAATACTATACACACATGGCAAAGGATGAATTTCAGACAGTCCTTAAGGGCAAGAAGATCCCAATACTGACTCTCGATAATAAGTGGTACAGACTTTTCGAGAAGAATATGACCCCTGAGATGAAGAAGCTTGAGGGTCGTATTAATGACCTTTTAAAAGAGCAGGGACGCATCACCAATGAGGTGAAGGATCTGAAGAAGATAAAGAACAATCTCATGAACGAGATAGTTGCCAACATGCCCGAAGAGGGACAGCCCATGGATTCTTCCCATCAGAAGAAGATCAACGAGAGTAAGAAGATGATCGATCAGGTGAATGCAAGGATATCCAACTATGACGATCAGATGCTCGATATCCCGAGACAGCTGGATGAGGAAAACTTCAAGCTGATGCTGATGTCCATGGAGATCTGCTACGACGAATTCCTGTCAAATACCGAAGATATAGAAGACATAAGCGCCTGGATCAAGTCCATGAGGATGGAGCTCAAGCGCAATATCATAAAAAAGCAGCAGATGGAAGTGAAGAATGTCGAACTCTACAGCTACATGAACGATATCTTCGGATCTGACGTCATCAATATCTTTGACATCAAATATGATGTGGAGGAAAAGAAAAGGCAGCTCATGGAGGCGGCTGAGGCAAAAGCCGAAAAGAAGCGTGCTGACGAGGCAAAGGAAAGGGCAGAGGCTCGAATGGCCGGAGGTGAATCATGATACCTATACTTACCGCGAAAAAGATGCAGGAAGCCGACAGGCAGACTATAGAAGAGCTTGGGATCCCGCAGGCGGTGCTCATGGAGCGGGCGGCTCTTGCTGCTTATCAGGTCATAGAAGAGGTACGTGATCCTTCTTCGATAAGTGTGCTGATAGTCTGCGGCCCCGGCAATAACGGAGGCGACGGAGTGGCGCTCGCGCGTATCCTTTCGGAGAGGGATATATATCCTGATGTGTACCTTCCCGGCAAAGACGACAGCTTCAGCGACGGCTTAAGGCAGCAGCTTGAGATCCTTCGCAGGATCTATCCGGATACGGTGATAAGAGATACCGCGCCCGATGAAGTCTATGATGTCGTGGTGGACGCGCTGTTCGGGATATCACTGAACAGAAAGATCGAAGGCGTATACAGGGAAGCGGTGGATTATATCAATAACGCTCATTCGCTTGGAGCATATATACTTTCTCTTGATATCGCTACGGGAATAGATTCATCAACAGGGCAGATACAGGAAGGCAGCACCGTACAGGCTGACAGGACAGTGGCCTTTGCATCATTCAAGGTCGGACATCTGCTGTTCCCGGGAGCCATGTATTCGGGAGAAGTCACCCTGAAGGATATAGGCATACCTTCTGCAGCAATGGAGCAGGATGCTGACATACATATATTCCATGATGATGAGATCTCGATGCCGCCGAGACGCCCGTATACAAATAAGGGCTCGTACGGCAAGATACTTGTCGTAGCCGGATCGAAGGGGATGGCAGGCGCAGCAGTGCTCTGTGCCGAAGCCTCGATGAGGTCAGGATCGGGCATGGTTCAGATCTGCACGGATGAGAGCAACAGGCAGATAGTCCAGACGGCTCTTCCTGAGGCTATTGTCTCTACTTATGATAAAAAGATAGATGAAAAAGGCCTTCTTCAGGCTATAGACTGGTGTGATGCGATAGCTATAGGACCGGGGCTTTCGGATTCGCCGCTGGCCCGGGATATCTTAAGCTTTGTGATAAAGAATTCCGATGTGCCCGTAGTTGTCGATGCCGATGCTCTGAATATCATATCTTCCAATGCTGATATCCTGGCGGATGCTTCCGCAGACATAATCGTCACACCGCATCTTGGGGAGATGGCCCGCCTTACCGGGATATCCGTGGAAGAGATATCTGCTCATCTGATGTCCACAGCCATAGATTTTTCAAAGTCTTACGGCGTCATCACTGTGCTCAAGGATGCCCGCACCATCATCGCTTCTCCGAAGGGAGAGGTGATCATTAATACAAACGGCAATAACGGTATGGCCACAGCCGGATCCGGCGATGTCCTGACCGGCATGATTGCGTCGATCCGCGGAAGGATCCCGGACAGCTTCATGGCTGCTGCGATCGGATGCGCTCTGCATGGCAGAGCCGGAGATGACGCCTGCCACGAACTCGGAGCCGACCACATGCTTGCCGGGGATATAATAAAACACATCAGATAGGAAATGACCATGAAAGAAAACAAACGCTTATATCTGCAGATCGATCTGGATGCCATAAGGTTCAATCTTGAGAGCATGCACCGTCACATCAAGCAGGGCACGAAGATGCTCGCAGTCATCAAGACGGATGCTTACGGACACGGCGCCGTAGCCGTAGCCAGAGAGCTTGAGGATATTGATTATCTCTGGGGATATGCCGTAGCCACGGATGAAGAGGCGATGATCTTAAGGAACAACGGCATAGAAAAGCCGATACTAGTGCTGGGCTATACCTTCAGCGAGAGTTATGAGGATATCATCGCCAATGATATAAGGCCCGTTGTGTTCAAGGAGGACATGGCACGAGAGCTTTCCGAGGAGGCCGTAAGACAGGGCAGAAGAGTATATTGTCATCTTGCGGTGGAGACCGGCATGGGGCGCATAGGAGTAAATGCCGATGAGTCCAGCGTAGAGCTCGTAAAGACTATAGCTTCTCTTCCGAACCTCGTTCTGGAAGGAGTATTCACTCATTTTTCAAAGGCCGATCAGCGGGATAAGATCCCGACCTATGAGCAGATAAAGAAATTCAATGACTATGTCGAGCTACTTCACGGCGCAGGTGTTGATTTCTGGCTGAAGCATGCTTCCAATTCAGCCGGAATAGTGGAGATACGCGAAGCAAATATGGATATGGTGAGAGCCGGCATCACCCTGTACGGACTCTGGCCTTCGAGGGATGTAAAGAAGGACATAGAGCTCCGTCCCGCACTTGCCCTTAAATCCCATATAGTTTATATTAAGGAAGTTCCGCCCGGATACGAGGTCGGATACGGCGGATCATGGAGATCCCGCAGGGAATCAAGGATAGCTACGATCCCGGCAGGTTACGGAGACGGCTATCCCAGAGGCCTGTCCAACAGAGGATATGTGCTTATAAGAGGCAAGAGAGCTCCGATAGCGGGACGCATATGCATGGATCAGGTGATGGTGGACATCACAAACATCCCCGAAGCATGCGATTATGACGAGGTTACCCTTATTGGACGTGATGGCGATGAGGAGATCACGGTTGAGAGTCTCGCCAATATGTATGGCGGATTTAACTATGAGATAGTGTCCTGCTTTACAAAAAGAGTTCCGAGGATATACTATCGCGGCGGTGAGATCGTATCCACCATGAATTATTTCTCGGACACCTCGACAGTTGATCTTACGGTTTGATCAGAGGTTATATGGAATTACCTAAGTTTCTCCGGTCGAAGGAAGAGGCCGGAGAAAAATATGAAAACGAAATAAGATCGATCGTCTCCGAGGGTGCGGATTCCGGTGTGCTGGAGGAGTCCGAGGCCAAGATGATACAGAAGGTCTTCGAGCTTGACGACAAAGAGGCTCATGACATCATGACGCACAGGGAGGAGATGAGCGCGATCGAGGATGTGACGTCTCTCTCTGACTGTCTTGATATCATCATAGACGGCGCCAACTCCAGATATCCCGTATATCATGACTCGATCGATGATATCCTCGGCATAGTCCATCTGAAAGATGTGGTAAGGGCTTCAAGGGACAGATCTCTTCTGGACAAGCCCATAGGCGAGATAGAAGATCTTATCACACCTGCAAGCTTTGTCCCCGAGACAAGAAAGATAGATGAGCTCTTTGCTTCGATGCAGGCTAAGAAGACGCATCTCGTCATTGTGGTGGATGAGTACGGGCAGACGTCGGGGCTTGTCACCATGGAGGACATACTTGAAGAGCTGGTCGGAGACATCCTGGATGAATATGACGAGGACGAAGCTGACATCCGGAAGATCGGTGAAGACGCCTATATAATAAAGGGGCTGACTCCGCTGACTGATATCGAAGAAAAGATCGGGATAAAATTTGAAGATACAGAAGTGGAGACATTGAACGGCTTCCTTACTTCGGTGCTGGGACATGTGCCGAAGTCCGGCGAGATATTTGAGACTGATTACGGCGGGTTTAATTTTCATGTAGTATCGATCAGTAATCACGTAATACAAAATGTGAGGGTTCGACGCAAGGAGTAAGATTAAGTCCACAATAGAATATTTATATTTTTCAGAGCAATGAGCACGTCGAACTTAGCGAAGGCGAGTGCCCTGGCCCGACTAAGCTGCGAAGCGCGTTACGAGGGCCGCTTGGGCACGAAGGCTGAGCTTAGTGAGATCGTAGCCGCGGTTGAAAAATATATATCTTCCGGCGAGCAGGTTAAGATTTACACAATAATGGATCAAGAATAGGAGATAGGATATGTCAGGACATTCAAAATTTGCAAACATCAAGCATAAGAAGGAAAAGAACGATGCAGCCAAGGGCAAGATATTCACGATCATAGGAAGAGAGATCGCTGTCGCCGTGAAGGAAGGCGGCCCCGATCCTTCCAATAATTTCAAACTTGCTACAGTCATCGCCAAGGCAAAGGCCAATAACATGCCCAATGACACAATAGAGCGCGGTATCAAGAAGGCCTCCGGCGAAGGCTCGAGCGTCAATTACGAATACTGCACCTATGAAGGCTACGGCCCTGCGGGCATTGCCATCATAGTGAATGCACTTACGGACAATAAGAACAGGACCGCAGCATCGGTAAGAGCCGCATTCTCAAAGGGCAAAGGCAATATGGGTACTCCCGGCTGCGTCTCTTTCATGTTTGACGAAAAGGGTCAGATCATTGTCGATAAAGAAGAATGCGAGATGGAAGCTGATGATCTCATGATGACGGCTCTTGATGCAGGAGCTGAGGATTTTAAGGAAGAAGAGGATTCCTATGAGATCATTACCGATAAGGCTGATTTTGATGCTGTCAGGGAAAAGCTTGAAAAAGAAGGAGTAGTGATGGCCCAGGCAGAGGTGGCGATGCTTCCTCAGAATTATGTGAGCGTTTCAAGCGAAGAAGACAGAGTTGCTCTTACAAGACTTCTTGATCTTCTTGATGATGATGATGACGTTCAGGCCGTGTATCACAACTGGGACGAGTAATTAGATGGATGTAACTGCCGAGCTCCTGCCGGAGCCATTTTCCGAAAAGAATATTGACGGCTCCCCTATAGACAAGTCGGCAGAAGGCAAGACTCTATTTCGTACACCGCCAAAGCCTGACAGGAAGGTGGAGGACAGAGTAGGCAACCCTGTTCCGAGGCACTCTTCATATGATACACCCATAGTGCCATCCTATATGGAGCAAAAGCCTGCCTCATACAGCGAACCCGCAGCGTCGTCCTATACGGAGCAGAAGCCTTCATCTTACAATGAGCCTGCCTCATACAGCGAACCCGCAACGCCATCCTATACGGAGCAGAAGCCTTCATCGTACAGTGAGCCTGCCTCATACAGCGAACCCGCAGCGCCATCCTATATGGAACAGAAGCCTTCGGCATACAGTGAGCCTGTCTCATACAGTGAACCGGAAGCACCATCCTATAGTGAGCCCGAGCCCGCGGCATATTCCGAGCCTGCCCGGTATTCCGGACCGGACACATCACAGATGGCGCCTGAGACGGAACCCCTTTCGTATGATCCGGAAAGATTTGATCCTCCGGTGGATGAAAAGCCCGGGATGATCCCCAACCCCATGAAGATGCCGCCCGTTAAGAAAAAGAGCAGCATGGATTATGATATGGATGATCAGGATTACGGTGATTATTCCGTACCGGATACGGGAGATGCTGTATCATCGGATGACGGATACGGCTACAGCATGGAGAGCGGCGGCGCGGACGGAAGCGATGACTATGGATATTCTTTTGATGAGCCGGAGAGTGCAGTGCCTCTTGCATCAGGCAGCGAATCTTCTGACCGGTCTTCTTCGGAAGATGATTACGGTTCGGATTATGGTTCGGACTATGGCTCGGATACCGGAACGGATGATGATTACGGTTCAGACTATGATACCGGATCCGACTATTCATCTGATTACTATTGAGCGATATGAAGTTTTATATTAATTCAGGATTTGAGACAACTCACTACAGTATAAAGAGCAAAAAGATCAGACGTGACATCAGGCTGGCGGTCCTTGCGGATCTTCACAACTGTATGTTGGAAGATATGGGCCGGCGGCTTTTTCATGAGGTGGACAAAGAGACCCCGGATCTCGTCATCATAGCGGGAGACATGGTCGATTCCATAAAAGGCTCTGATCCGACGCGGGTCATGAAGGTCGTGGGGATGATCCACGAGCATTATCCCGTGATATACGGCATGGGCAATCATGAAAAGAAGATCCTGCAGGGAGGCTTTCTGCATAGGGAGAGAGCTCAGCTGATAAGGGGCCTTAATGATGCGCATCTTAAGATCCTCAGTGATTCATATAAATATATAGAGGATACGGGAATAAAAGTATCATGTCTGGATCTTGATCTGTCATATTTCTGCAGAGGTCTGTTCAAGCCTCTTTCGGTCAGGCAGATAGAAGAGAAGATAGGGGAGCTTGAGAGAGATAAGTTCAACATTCTCATAGCCCATGATCCCCAGTATTTCGTGCCATACAGCGATTACGGATCTGATCTTGTGCTCTCAGGACATATGCATGGCGGGATCGTAAGACTTCCGTATCTCGGAGGCGTGATATCACCGAAACTGAGACTCTTTCCGGAATATGACGCCGGAAGTTTTGAAAGAAAGGCATCAAGGATGCTTGTCACGAAGGGTCTCGGCTGTCACACGATACAGCTTCGCATCAATGATCCCACGGAGCTTATGATAGTTGATCTGAAAAAGGAATAACATCACATATATGAGTGAACTTGAATTCAAACTTGAAAAATTTGAAGGTCCTCTGGACCTTCTCCTTCACCTTATAGACAAGAACAAGGTGGATATATATGACATCCCGATAGCTCTCATCACGGAACAGTACATGGAATACCTTGAGGCGCTTAAGGAGGATGACTATGACATGGATACCATGTCCGAATTTCTCGTCATGGCTTCCACTCTTCTCGATATTAAGTGCCGGATGCTGCTTCCGAAGGAGAAGGACGAAGAAGGGGAGGAGATCGATCCCCGTACAGAGCTCGTTCAGAGGCTGCTCGAATACAAGATCTACAAATATGCTTCCCTGGAGCTTAAGGATATGAGCGTGGACGCAGGGAGGTCCCTCTTTAAGGGCAGCTCCATGCCGAAAGAGGTCCTTGAGGCAGAAGAGCCGGTGGATCTCGAGAAGCTTGTAGGAAGCACCACTCTTCAAAAACTGAATGCGATCTTCGATGAGCTGATCAAAAGACAGGAAGACAAGATCGATCCGGTAAGATCCAAATTCGGTACGATAGAGAAGGAAGAAGTCGATTCGGAGGCAAAGGCCGCATATATCAGAGCATATGCAAGAGGAAAGAAGAGATTTTCTTTCAGGGAACTGCTGACATCTTCGGGTTCAAAGGCTGAGGTCATAATCGTATTCCTCTGCATACTTGAGATGATGAAGAACGGAGAGGTTGAAGCAAAGCAGAGCGACATAGAAAGCGACATAGACATCGTCGTCAAGGAGATAAAGGAAGACGCACCTGAGACAGACGACGGATCAGAAGGAGATCAGGATAATGGAACTGAAGGAACTTAAAGCGATATTAGAAGGCGTGCTCTTTGCTGCGGGAGATGCGGTATCAGTGGACAAGATATCGGAGATCACCGAGTGCGAAAAGGATGAGGTGATGCAGGCTTTTGAAGATCTCACAGAGGATTATAAGAAGGCTGAGCGCGGGATAGAGATAGTACGCATAGAGGATAAGCTCCAGCTTTGCACCAAGGCAGATCTTTATCCTTATCTTGCGAAGATAGCAAAGAATAAAAGAGAATATCAGCTGACAGATATTCAGCTCGAGACGCTTTCCATAGTTGCATATAAGCAGCCGGTCACAAAGCTTCAGGTGGAGGCCATAAGAGGCGTTAATTCCGACCATGCAATGAACAGGCTCGTAGAGTACGGTCTCGTGAAGGAACTCGGAAGGATGGATGCTCCGGGAAAGCCGATCCTTTTCGGTACAACTGATGATTTCCTGAGAGCCTTCGGCGTCGATTCCCTCGATGACCTTCCCGAGATAGCACCCGAGCATGTAGAAGAATTCAGGGAGGAAGCCGAGGAAGAAGCCGAAGAGAGGCTCTCGGTCAAGATCTGAAAAATTTACTGTATCTTGGAAAGAGTTTGTGATAAAATAGAAGAACTGTCGTAACTGAACGGAACAGTTACGAACTGTGAACTTTTCCGGAGTCATTTCCGGATAAACAATATTTTCATGGAGGTTTAATATGAGCAATCTCACAAACAGCTCAGCGGGCAGAAGGATCGCTTCCCTGCTCGATGAAAACAGTTTCGTGGAGATCGGTGCCAAGGTCACGGCCCGCAGCACTGATTTCAACCTCGAAACAAAAAAGGCTCCCGGTGACGGTGTCATGACAGGATACGGTCTTATCGACGGAAGTCTTGTCTATGTGTACAGCCAGGATGCTTCGGTACTTGGCGGCGCAGTAGGCGAGATGCATGCGAAGAAGATCGTGAATCTCTATCACATGGCTATGAAGACAGGAGCTCCCGTTATCGGACTTATCGATTCTGCGGGATTAAGGCTTGAGGAGTCTACCGATGCGCTGAATGCTTTCGGCCGCATCTACCACAATCAGGCCATGGCTTCCGGAGTCATTCCTCAGATCACCGCAGTATTCGGCAATTGCGGCGGAGGACTTGCACTGATCCCCGGGCTTACTGATTTCACATTCATGGAGTCGGATAAGGCAAAGCTGTTCGTGAATTCGCCTAATGCCATAAAGGGTAACTACGAAGAGAAGAATGACACCGCAGCTGCTGCTTTCCAGAGCGAAGAGGCCGGCATCGTCGACTTCACGGGAAGCGAGGATGAGATCTTTGCAGGCATCAGAGAGCTCGTTTCTTTCCTTCCTTCCAATAATGAAGAGGAAGCATTCACCGACTGCACGGACGACCTCAACAGGGCTTCCTCCGTCATAGCTTCATGCACAGGCGATACGGGGGCTGCTTTTGCTCAGATCGCAGATGACAATGTATTCCTTGAGACCAAGTCAGCTTATGGTAAGAACATGGTCACAGGCTTCATAAGGCTTAACGGCGCGACAGTCGGATGTATCGCTAACCGCACCGAGATCACCGGCGAGAACGGAGAGCCTGCGGAGACCTTTGATGCTGTCTTATGTCCCAAGGGCGTCAAAAAGGCAACAGACTTCGTCAAGTTCTGTGATGCTTTTGAGATCCCCATTCTTACTCTTACAAATGTAAAAGGCTATTGCACATGCGAGTGCGCCGAGAAGAATATCGCACGTGATGCTGCAAAGCTCACGGCTGCTTTTGCGGAAGCTACTGTCCCCAAGGTCAATGTATACATCAAGGAGGCTTTCGGTACGGCAGCCATAGTCATGAATTCCAAATCCATCGGTGCTGATTATGCATATGCATGGAACAATGCAAAGATAGGCGCCATGGATGCCCGTCATGCAGCAGAGATCATGTATGAGGGTGAGGATCCTTCGGTGATCTCCGATAAGGCCAAAGAATATGAGGCTCTGCAGGATTCCGCAGAATCAGCTGCCGCAAGAGGCTATGTCGATACCCTTATCGATCCCGAGGATACAAGGAAATATGTCATAGGCGCATTTGAGATGCTCTACACAAAGAGAGAAGACAGGCCTGACAAGAAGCACGGCGCTATCTGAGAGGGAGGACGGACCTGACATGAAAAGAATGATTAATAAAGCCATAGCGATCATCCTTCTGGCCGTCTTGGCACTGTCGCTTTCAGGCTGCGGCGAGAAGAAGGAAGACCTTCCGATATCTCCCATAGATATCGCGCAGGCTCAGGGCATCATGGGTGGTATCTTCAACACCGATGCCGAATCTGCAGAAGGACTCCTTGATATGGAAGATGATGAGATTGAAGATTTCTTCAAGCAGTATGGCTATTCAATTGACGGCAAGGCCTTCAGGAACGGTCTTGAAGCATGGGTTTCACTCAGCGAGGAATTCGGTGATGTCGGCGAACCCGGCGAGCCGCAGATGACTTCTAATGATAAGGAAGTCATTGCCACTTTCCCCATCCAGGGAAGCAGAAGGACCGGTAAGACCGTTATCGTAATGAACGAGAAGGGCAAGATAGTCTCCATTACTACGAGCGCTGATTATACTCTCGAAGAGAATATGATAAAAGCAGGGCTTAATACGCTGCTCGGCATGGGAACCACGTTCGCCATCCTTATATTCCTTTCGATCATAATAAGCCTGTTCAAGCTTCTTCCGAATTCCGGAGTTGCCAAGGCCAAAGAGGATAAGATGGCTGCTCCCGTGAGCAAGGCTGTAAGCCAGATCGCGGAGAGAGAAGAGCTCGAATCTGGTAATGAGACAGATGATGCGGAGCTTGTCGCAGTGATCACTGCCGCAGTTGCTGCTTTTGCAGGAGCTTCAGGCGGAACATCGGGCGACGGATTCGTGGTCCGCTCCATCAGGAGACGTTACTGATCCCTGCGAATCAAAGCAACGGATCATCAAATAAAATCAAGGCGTAACAGCTGCATAACGAACAGCACTTCAAGCCACATTATAAGGAGAATGAGAAAATGAAAAACTATACCATCACAGTCAACGGAACAGCATATGACGTAACCGTAGAAGAGACCGGCTCTTCGGCAGCAACTACGGCAGCAGCTCCCAAGGCTGCAGCGCCCGCTCCCAAGGCTGCACCCGCACCCAAGGCTTCATCAGGCTCGGCAGGCGGAGTTGAGGTCAAGGCAGGAGCAGCAGGCAAGGTCTTCAAACTCGACACCAAGGTTGGTGATACTGTCAAGAAGGGTGATCCTGTTATAACCATCGAAGCCATGAAGATGGAGATCCCCGTGGTCGCACCTCAGGACGGAACTGTTGCAAGCATTGACTGCGCAGTAGGAGATGCCTGCGAATCAGGACAGGTACTGGCAACACTTAACTAATCACTGACACCGGAGGTCAAAACATGTCATATATAGCAAATACGCTGAGCAATCTTGCGCAGCAGTCAGCATTTGCCACTATGAGTGTCGGGAATATCATAATGATAGCTGTAGCCTGTGTGTTCCTGTATCTGGCTATAGCAAAGGGGTTTGAGCCTCTTCTTCTGGTACCGATAGCTTTCGGCATGCTGCTTGTTAATATCTATCCCGATATCATGAAGGAAGGGGGATTGCTGTATTTCTTCTTCAAACTTGACGAATGGGCTATCCTTCCGTCGCTTATCTTCATGGGTGTCGGAGCAATGACGGACTTCGGCCCGCTTATCGCCAATCCCAAGAGTTTCTGGCTCGGTGCTGCGGCTCAGTTCGGTATCTTTGCCGCTTACTTTGGCGCCATAGCCATGGGATTCAACGACAGGGCGGCAGCAGCGATCTCCATCATCGGAGGAGCTGACGGCCCTACATCGATCTTCCTTGCTTCAAAGCTTGGACAGACCAATATCATGGGACCCATAGCGGTTGCGGCTTATTCATATATGTCGCTCGTTCCCATCATTCAGCCTCCTATAATGAAGGCTCTTACAACGAAGAAGGAGAGATGCATCAAGATGGAGCAGCTTCGTCCTGTTTCCAAGCTTGAGAAGATCCTTTTCCCCATCATCGTGTCTGTAGTCGTATCACTGATACTGCCTACTACCGCTCCCCTTATCGGAATGCTGATGCTTGGCAATCTCTTCAGGGAGTCCGGCGTAGTAAGACAGCTGCAGGAGACTGCATCAAATGCCCTGATGTATATAGTTGTTATCCTTCTCGGCACATCAGTAGGAGCCACTACTTCAGCGGAAGCATTCCTTAATGCCACCACGCTCAAGATAGTAGCACTCGGACTTATAGCATTCATGTTCGGTACTGCCGCGGGAGTCCTACTCGGCAAGATCATGTGCATCTTTACCAGAGGCAAGATCAATCCTCTCATCGGTTCGGCAGGAGTATCAGCTGTTCCCATGGCGGCACGTGTATCACAGAAGGTCGGCGCAGAAGAGGATCCTACGAACTTCCTCCTCATGCATGCGATGGGACCTAATGTTGCAGGAGTTATCGGAACGGCCGTCGTTGCAGGAACGTTCATGGCTGTTTTCGGAATAGTATGAAATAAGTGGTGTCGGATTATTAATGTATAGAATCAGGAGGATAAATAAATGGGTAAAAAAGTAGGCATAACCGAGACGATCCTGCGTGATGCGCATCAGTCTCTTATTGCTACAAGGATGCCGACCGAGGTAATGCTCCCCATCCTTGATACGATGGATAAGGTTGGATATCATTCAGTAGAGATGTGGGGAGGAGCAACATTTGATTCCTGCCTCAGATTCCTTAAGGAAGATCCCTGGGAGAGACTCAGGAAGATCAAGAAGGGCATGCCAAATACAAAGCTTCAGATGCTCTTCAGAGGACAGAATATCCTTGGCTACAGTCATTATTCAGATGATGTCGTCGAGTACTTCGCACAGAAGTCTGTCGCTAACGGCATAGATATCGTACGTATATTTGACTGCTTAAATGACCTCAGGAACCTTGAGACTTCTGTCAAGGCTACCAAGAAGGAAGGCGGACATGCGCAGATAGCTCTTTCATATACTCTGGGAGATGCATATACACTTGATTACTGGAAGAAGATCGCCAAAGACATCGAGAATCTCGGCGCAGACAGCATCTGCATCAAGGATATGGCAGGACTTCTTCTTCCCCAGGCAGCATATGATCTGGTTTCAGCGATGAAGTCTAATACGAAGCTTCCTATACAGCTTCATACACACTATACATCCGGTGTTGCTTCAATGACCTACATGAAGGCTATCGAGGCGGGCGTTGATGTTGTGGACTGCGCATCTTCACCTTTTGCAATGGGAACCTCACAGCCTGCTACGGAAGTCATTGCAAAGGCTCTTGAAGGAACCGAGTATGACACCGGCCTTGATATGGAACTTCTTATAAAGGTCGCAAAGCATTTCGAACCCTATCGCGAGGAGTGCTTAAAGAGCGGACTGCTCTCACCCAAGGTTATGGGAGTCAATATCAATACTCTCAGATATCAGGTTCCCGGCGGCATGCTCTCAAACATGATCAAGCAGCTTGACGAGCAGGGCAAGAGCGATAAGCTTAACGAGGTTCTTGAGGAAGTGCCCAGAGTCCGTAAGGATTTCGGTGAGCCGCCTCTTGTCACACCTTCATCCCAGATAGTCGGAACCCAGGCCGTCATGAACGTGCTCATGGGCGAGAGATATAAGGTTGCAACAGAGCAGACAAAGGATCTTTGCAGAGGAAAGTACGGTCAGACCGTCAAGCCCATGAATGCAGAGGTCGTAGCAAAGATAATCCCCGGTGAAGAGCCCATCACCTGCAGGCCTGCCGACAAGATCGAGCCTCAGATGGATCACTTCAGGGAGGAGACAAAGAAATACGTAGACAATCCTTCTGATGAGGATGTGCTTTCATACGCCCTGTTCCCTCAGGTAGCGGCTGATTTCTTTAAGTACAGAAAGGCACAGGAAGAAGGAGTCGATCTTACAAAGGGAGACAAGGACAACAAGTCTTATCCCGTCTGATATGATCTTATGGATACTCCGTCTGTTGCGGGCTTTTTTCCTGCAACGGCGGAGTATCATTAACTCTTAATTTTTTAAAAAGAAACGCGTGCATTTTTATTTCTTTTGTGATAGAATATCGTTTGCTACGCAAAAGAGAAAAGTAACGATCAGGAAGGTTTTTGCAGTATGGCTAGGAAGCAGGTAATATCGAAGGAAGGTCTTATAGACGGAGCATTCAGACTGGTGGAAGAGCAGGGCATAGGTGCTATGTCTGCCAGGAATCTCGCAAAGTTCTGCGGATGCTCGACTCAGCCTATATTCAGGATATACAGCACGATGGATGATCTCAGGGCCGATCTTATGCAGAAGTGCTTTGATTTCTTCTCGCAGTATGTGATCGACTTCAAATCTGTGTCCGACAAGCCCTTTGTGAACCTCGGTATGTCATATATCAGCTTTGCCAGAAAATATCCCAATCTTTTTGCGGTGATCTTTGTGCTGGAGAACGGGACTGACAGGAATATGTACGACCTTGTGAACGGCGGAAGCAATGGTTTCGTGACAAGGGAGTACAAGAAGATCAGCGGCATGACACAGGATGCTTTCATGCTTCTTTTCATGAAGGTTTGGATCTTTATACACGGTGCAGCCTGCATGGTCATAAAGGATGATTTCGATATGACGGATGATGACCTCGTAAAGCTCCTTGAGGAGACCATATCCGCATTCTATGGATAATTCCGGCGATCTTTTCAGAAGGATCAATGAAAACTTTGCTCTTTTGAGTAAGGGCAGAAAGTCTATTGCCAGATATATCAATAAAGAAACAGACAAAGCGGCCTTTATGACGGCCGCGGAGCTTGGCGAAGCCTGTGGGGTATCTGAGTCCACAGTCGTCAGATTTGCCATCTATCTTGGTTTTTCAGGTTATCCCGAATTTCAGAATGAACTTTCAAAGCTTATAAGAGGCAAGTTGGTTACTGCCGGCCGTATCAATGAATCACATCAGATCAAAAACTCTATCATAAGATCCGTTTTTGAATCAGACGTGGAGAAGATGAACGAGTCCCTCGGCATGATCGACGAGGAGGCTTTTGTCCAGGCTACAAAGCTTATTGAGAAAGCAAGGCACATATATATCATCGGCATCAAGAATTCCGCTCCTGTAGCGATGTATCTTTCGTATTATCTTAAGATCATGAGGCCGGATGTATATTATGTATCCGGAGCGGATCCGACCGATATACTGTCTTCGATCTATCATATCAATGACAAGGACTGTCTTTTGGGAGTCAGCTTCCCGAGATATTCCATACATACATTAAGAGCCATGGAATACGCCAATGAGAGGAATGCCGGTATAATAGCCCTGACAGACAGCAAGGATTCGCCCTGCAGGATGTATTCACATATTCTTTTATGCGCCCGTACCGAAGAGGTATCCATAGCGCAGAGTCTTGCTGCTCCGATGACGCTCGCGACTTCCCTTATCGCAGGAGTATTTGCCGAGAACAGGGATCTTGCGATGCGCAACATATCAGGCATAGAGGAGGTCTATGCCGAATACGACACGGAGAGCCGTGACGATCTGGAGCTCGTGAACACCAAACAGATGTATAACTATCCGGAGATCAATTTTAATGCGTGATCCCGCCCGTCGTGCAGATGTCATTATCATCGGGGCCGGCGCTTCCGGGATGATGGCGGCTTATTTTGCTGCAGGCCGGAACAGAAGATGCATTATACTTGAAAAGAACGAGAAGCCCGGTAAGAAGCTTTTTATAACAGGAAAAGGAAGGTGTAACCTGACTAATGCCTGTCCCAGAGATGAGATATTCGATCACATAGTCTCCAATCCGAGGTTCATGTACTCAGCCATAAGCAGCTTTGACAACCGGGATGTCATGGAACTCTTTGAATCAGAAGGCTTAAGACTTAAGACGGAAAGGGGAGACAGGGTCTTTCCCGTGTCGGATCATTCTTCCGATGTGATAAAGACACTGACCCAGGCCCTTGATAGAATGGGTGTCAGGATAATGACTTCAACGACGGCGAAGAGTCTTATCGTTGAAGACGGCAGATGCGTGGGAGTCAGAGCAGAGGAAAAGGGAAAGGGGACTGTAAGCTTTTTTGCCGACAGCGTCGTAGTCGCAACAGGCGGGCTTTCATATCCTCTTACCGGATCCACAGGTGACGGTTATCGTTTTGCTTTATCGGCAGGTCTTGATGTCAGGGATACATCGCCTTCACTCGTGCCGTTTAATATCAAGGGCGACATCTGTCCCTCGCTTCAGGGCCTTACTCTTAAGAATATCAGGATACGAATAACTGATGAGAAAAAGACTCTGTATAAGAGTCCGGATGTGGGCGAGCTTTTATTTACACACTTCGGAGTCTCGGGGCCTTTGGTGCTGACGGCATCATCCGGGATAATGCCGAAGGCATTTCTTGGGGACTTAAGGCTCCATATTGATCTCAAGCCTGCGCTTGATATGGAAGAGCTGGATCAGAGGGTGCAGAGGGATTTTGCCGGGATGAGCAACAGGGAATTCAGGAATTCTCTTTCGGAGCTTCTTCCTTCAAAGCTTATCCCTGTGATAGTCAGTCTCTCGGGAATAGATCCTGCAAAAAGAGTTAATTCCGTTACAAAAGAGGAGAGAAGACGTCTGGTTTCTCTACTCAAGGATCTCACGCTTGAAATAGAGGGCTTAAGAGGATATGATGAAGCCGTCGTGACAAAGGGCGGGGTATCCGTTAAGGAACTGGACCCAAAAACGTTCCGGTCAAAAAAAGTCGAAGGCCTTTATTTTACGGGAGAAGCAGTTGATGTGGATGCTCATACGGGAGGCTTCAATCTGCAGATAGCATGGAGCAGCGGACATGCCGCCGGTATGAGCTGCTGAGGGGAGGTCATAAATGATCAATATCGCTATAGACGGTCCTGCGGGAGCCGGAAAATCAACGATCGCCAAAAAGATAGCAGCAGACCTGGGTTATATATATGTGGACACCGGTGCCATGTTCAGGGCTCTGGGACTGTATATGCTTAGAAAAGGCATAGATCCTTCGGACGGGGAAGCCGTAAAGGATAACCTGTCCGGTGCGGATATAGATATAAGGTTTGTGGACGGTGTTCAGTGCGTGATCCTCGATCAGGAAAACGTGAACGGGCTTATCAGGACTGAGGAAGTCTCTGATGCGGCTTCTAAGATAGCGGTGCTCCCTGAGGTAAGGAAGAAGATGCTGATACTACAGAGAAATATCGCCGCAGGACATGACGTAATAATGGATGGAAGAGATATCGGCTCTGCCGTGCTCCCTGACGCCGATCTTAAGATATATCTTACAGCTTCGGTGGAGGTCAGGGCCATGAGAAGATATAAGGAAAACCTTGATAAGGGAATAAAAGCAGATCTCGAGGAGATCAAGGCCGATATCAGGGAAAGAGATGAGAGAGACATGACAAGAAGCGAGGCTCCGCTCGTGAAGGTGCCGGATGCAAAAGAGGTGGATACATCCGATATGTCTATAGACGAGGTCGTATCATACATTGAAGATATGATAAGGAGCATTGCATGAAGGTCATTACTGCCGAGACCGCAGGATTCTGCTTCGGCGTTGAAAGAGCCGTGAATACGGTATATGAGGCGATCGAACATGAAGACGTCGCGATATATACCTATGGCCCTATAATCCACAACGAGAGCGTTGTAAATGAGCTGAAGGAGAGGGGCGTGTCCATAATATCCACTCCGGAGGAGCTTAAGGCGCTGGATGGGGGCTGCGTGATCATAAGATCCCACGGGGTTACCCGCGAGATATACAGTATACTGAAGGAAAAAGGCCTGAAATACATCGATGCTACCTGCCCCTTTGTCCTTAAGATACATAATCTCGTTGAAGAGGCGTCGGCAAGAGGCGAGCATATCGTCATAGCCGGAGACAGGACTCATCCCGAGGTGGAAGGCATCTTAAGCTTTGCTTACGACAGGGTCACGGTGCTTAAGAATGAGGAGGAAGCCGCCGCATTTTCCCCCGGTGACGATGAAAAACTGTTCCTTGTTTCACAGACTACGTTCAACAGTAATATTTTTAATAAAATTGTTGAAATATTCGATGAAAGAAGGTATGATTATAATACTGTGTATACTATATGCAATGCTACTGCTCTGCGTCAGAAAGAGACAGCAGAGCTTGCCGGAAGGGTCGATGCTATGATCGTGATAGGCGGAGCGCATAGCTCAAATACCCGTAAGCTGTATGACATTGCGAGTAGCATTTGTAAGCACACGATATATGTACAGACACTGGACGACTTGGTTTCAAGGTTAGACGATTTTTGCAACCCGGCTTCTTGTGTTGGTATCACCGCCGGGGCATCCACCCCAAAGAATATTATTGAGGAGGTTCAAAATTATGTCAGAAGATTTTGGACAGATGCTGGATGAAACATTCAGAACCTTTCACACAGGGGAGATCGTTGAGGGAACGGTCCATGATGTGAAGCCGGACGAGATAATTCTCAGTTTCGGTTATAAGTCGGAGGGTATAATCTCAAAGGCAGAGTATTCAAACGACTCAAGTCTTGATCTCACGACTGTCGTACAAAAGGGTGATAAGATGGAGGCAAAGATCTTAAAGCTCAACGACGGCGATGGCCAGGTTGTTCTCACTTACAAGAGACTTGCTCAGGACAGAGGCAATAAGAGACTTGAGGAAGCATTCGAGAACAAAGAGATACTTAAGGGCAAGGTCATTAAGGTTCTCGACGGAGGACTGTCCGTAGTGGTCGAGGATTCAAGGGTATTCATACCTGCCAGCCTCGTATCAGACACTTTTGAGAAGGATCTCAGCAAGTTCCTTGATCAGGAGATCGAGTTCGTCATCACAGAGTTCAATCCCAGAAGACGCAGGATCATAGGTGACAGGAAGCAGATCGTCAAGGCTGAGAACGAAGAGAAGAGAAAAGAGCTCTTCGAGCGCATCAGCGTCGGAGATGTAGTTGAAGGCGTTGTTAAGAATATCACTGATTTCGGCTGCTTTATCGATCTTGGAGGAGTAGACGGACTGCTCCACATATCCGAGATGTCCTGGGGACATATTGATTCCCCGAAGAATCTTTTCAAGGTCGGTGAGGAAGTCAAGGTCATCATCAAGGATATCAACGGCAGCAAGATAGCTCTTTCAAGAAAGTTTGAAGATGAGAATCCCTGGAAGGGCGCTTCGGAGAAGTATATGATCGGCAATACCGTTACAGGAAGAGTTGCCCGTATGACTGACTTCGGAGCATTCATCGAGCTGGAGCCCGGTATTGATGCACTACTTCATGTATCTCAGATATCAAGAGAGCATATCAATAAGCCCTCCGATGTACTGAAGAAGGGTGAAGAGGTCACAGCCAAGATCGTTGATTTCGATGAGGCTAACAAGAAGATCAGCCTTTCCGTGAAGGCACTTCTGCCTGATGAGCCTGAGGATGCAGGTAATGCACCCGAGGAAGCTCCGGAACCCGAAGAGAGTCCTGCAGAGGAGACCGCATCTACGGAAGAGTAATATACAGAAGTTCATAGAAGCCGGAGCATTATTGGCTCCGGCTTTTTTTGAAAATAGATGGGGAGCAGTACAGTAGGGATAATTCGATGAGACTGGACCCCGTTCAAATGGAGGACGAGATGAAAGACACATATGTAGATTTCAAAGCCGAGATCATGAAGCTCACAAAGATCGATCTTAATTCCTATAAGGAAGCGCAGATGAAGCGAAGGATCGATTCGCTGATATCAAAGAGAGGCATCAAGGGTTATCCCAATTATATCGATGCTCTTAAGACTGACTCCGAAGTCTTTGATGAATTTATCAATTACATCACCATCAATGTATCGGAGTTTTACAGGAATACAGATCAGTGGGAGCTTATGGACAAGCAGTTCATACCCGATCTCATCGAGAGATTCGGGACCAGGCTTAAGATCTGGAGTGCTGCCTGCTCTACCGGAGATGAGCCTTATTCTCTTGTTATGGCTTTGTCACGCCACATTCCTTTATCCCAGATCAAGATCTATGCGACTGATCTTGATAAGACTGTAATGGGCAAGGCAAAGGTCGGTCTTTATAATGCAAAGAGTATCGCAGGCGTACCTGCTGATTTGAAGAAGAAGTATTTTACTCAGGTAGGCCCTTCATTCCAGATATCCGATGAGATCAAGAAGAGAGTCGAATTCCACGAGCATAATCTCTTAAAGGATCCCTTTCAGAAGAACTATGACTTTATTGTGTGCCGTAATGTGCTGATCTACTTCACGGAAGAGGCTAAGAACGAAGTGTTCAAAAAGTTCTCCGACAGCTTAAGACCGGGCGGACTTCTCTTTATCGGATCTACCGAGCAGATAATGAACTATAAGGAGATAGGACTTAAGAGGGAGAATTCCTTCTACTACAGGAAGGAGAGTTGATCGATCTTCGGTCAATACTCCAATTTAGAAAAAACTGATCAGGATCAGAGTTCCTGCAATAAGACGTGCATCAAATGACCCGCGTAGCGCTTGAAAAGCTCCGGGTCATTTTTTACTTTTTCCGTAAGCTCGAAATACATGGTACGGTCATTATATGCATATTTGAATATCGGAGTGACGATCTTGTCCCACTGGGGCAAAAACTGCGATCTTACGCGCACATAGCAGTTCTCCGGACGCGCCTGCTCGCGGGCTCTTCTGTCCACATACCTCGATGTGGTCTTATGCATGGCCCTGTCCTCTATCGGAAGGTAATAATAATTATTATGATCCGGGTAGAAATATCTGAGTATTCCGGTAAAAACAGCTACTCTTATCTTGCCCCTGCTGCCGCCGAGCATCAGATAACAGTCGGAGAAGCCGCAGGATACAGGGCTTGGAACTGGAGTATCATAGGTGAATTCTATTATGAGCTCCGTTCTGACTCTTCCGTTATAATCTCTGTAATTATTCTTAACAGCGCGCTCGGGCTTTATCGTGCCGTTAAGTATATCAGGATAGGAGAGAAGAGGGAGGAGCCTGATAAGTCCTCTCACGTCATCGAGATTGTGCTGAAGCAGCAGATCAAGACAGACGCGGTTTTTATCTGCGATGTAATTGCCATAGAGAGCGATCAGTTCGCGGCCGCTCTTCTTGTCTTTCCTGTTGATATGTAGGAAGGTCTCCAGGGTCTTTTGCTTCATATCCGGAACGGCAAGCAGTTTCTTATAAGGCTGTATCCTTTTATATATGTCTATTCCGTTCTTCTCGGAGAAAGCAAGGTCTATACCGTAGATAAAGGATCTTTTCTCAAGAAAAGGGATATCGAATTTATTTCCGTTGAAAGTGATTATGGTATCAAATGACTTAAGATATTCGGCAAAAGCCTTGAGGATATCCATCTCCTCAGAGGTATCGTCAGCGAAAAACTGTCTTATATACATCCTGTTATCGATATAGGTGGCTGTGCCGATAAGAAATACCTCTGCCTTGGCAGGGGAGAGTCCTGTGGTCTCGATATCAAGAAAGACAACGGAGGATGGTTCCGTCAGATTTTCGAGAGGATATTTAATATTGAGGTTGTTTTCAGTATATTCAAAGGTGTGCATATCATTTGACCTGTGGATTATTATATATTAGGATGATAAAAGCGTCAAAAAAAGGAGTCACTTTGCAAGCTTGCTTGCTGAAGTTCAGGTAATATAAATATGGGTATGTTTGATGATAAATCATATAAGCAGGGCCTTGATATAGGCAGGAGAGTGGCGATCGGATCAGTGATCGCTTCTGCTGCCGTGCTCGCCATCCTCGGGATGACGGTCGCCATGAATAAAAAGCCTTCCCACAACAACACCGGATTCAATCCTTATGCCAAAGCCACGGAAGAGTCCACGGAATTCACCGAGGATCCAAACGGAAGAACCTCCGATGAGCTGTCATTCTGGAACATGTATGATGAGGAAGAAGAGGAAGAGATAGTCGTCAAGGATGAGAAAAAAAGCAGTCCCAGCAATAACAAGGCTGATAAGATAAGAGAGAGCGCGTCGGTTAAGACGCCTGAAGACGATAAGTCCAAGAATCCATCAAAATGGCTTAATGTAAGCCCTGAGGGCGCAGAGCCCGAATATGTGGCGGTCAATTCCGCTGTCCCGAAGAATGATCTGTCTCCGGACGGCTTTTCCTATGAGAATGAAAACAAACTAGTATATTCCCGGGGCGGCAGGAATGTCTCCCATTTCGGGATCGATGTATCCAAGTATAACGGTACGATAAGCTGGAACGGTGTAAAAAAAGAAGGTGTGGAATACGCTCTTTTACGAGTGGGCGCAAGAGGATACTCCTCGGGAAAGGTTGTTCTGGACGAGAATTTTGCGGCAAACCTCGCCGGATGTAAGGAAAACGGCATCGATGTCGGCATTTATTTTTTCTCACAGGCTATCAATGAAAATGAGGCGGTGGAGGAAGCGAATTACTGTGTAGCGGCTCTTGGTGGGACTGCGATCAGATATCCTGTGATATTTGATTCCGAGAAGGTGGTGAACGACTCGTACAGGACGGAGAATCTTTCGAGCACCGAACTGACCAATATATTCAAGGCTTTTGCGCAGACCGTAAAAGCATACGGTTATACGCCGATGATCGCAGGCACGAAGGAACAGCTTGCCAAAAAGTTCGATCTCATGGAGATAAGCGACTATGACGTCTGGCTTCTGGATACCGGTGAGACAAGTACGTATCCATACCGTTATGCTATCAGACAGTATTCCGATAAGGGCAAGATAAAAGGGATCAACGGTGATGTGAACTGCGATATATGTTTTATCGCTTATTCAGAGAAATAAAGGCTCAGCCTGCCGGAGTATCTTTTAGAGTTGAAAGGTACTTCAGATACTTCGGAGGAAGTTCTATCGTAGAATATATCTTGGCATAGAGAGCATGGGAGAGCCCCTCGGGGATGTCTATCATTTCTGTTCTTGTCTTTAGACCATGCTTTTTCGCTTCATCCAGCGCTTTGTTGTAGGCTATTATGGCCATCTCATGGGTAGGGAATGAACCGATGTTCCAGTCCCCGTTGATGTGCATCTTCACATTATAGACTTCGTCACGGCCTTCTTTTTTCTTGCGTATATTTTTGACCGGATTGATCACGTCCACGTTGTGATAACGAAGATCGGTGCTGTCTCCGTTGACAAAACGGTAATCCTTTCCGCATACGGCGAATCCGGGGATATCATATCTTGCGAGCACTCTTTCCTGCAGTCCGAAATCAGACACGAACAGATGCTTCCCCCTGCGCTGTATGGTGCGGGATGAATAATAAAAGAGATCCTCAAGATCAAACTTCAGCTCGGTGTCAATGTCGAGATGGTAAGAGAAAAATGTGCGATGAAGATATATCGGAGTCTTAACATACAGATTGTTATCCCTGAAATTCGCAAGGCATACCATCTTGTGAAAGGAGAGAGGCATAAGGGAATCAGTATACTTATCCGGAGTGAGCTCACTGTCTTTTAATACTGTCCACGCATTCTCATAGAGACGGGCGGCTGTATCAATGTCCGATGAACTCCCGAGCGAAATGTGCTTTCCCTTATATGTGACAGAAGCGCGGTAATATATCGATCCGTCCTTCTTTTTTGCTGTAAATATCCCTTTCATGGCAAACATTCTACCAAAGAACCGGTATATTATCCACCCGGAATATTTATATCCAAAGTCCGGCTGTATTTGATCAGAGCTGAGGTTTTCTCGATTATGATTTGTAAACATTGCGTTAATAAACGACGATATCCTTGCCCGTGAGATGATTTTTCCTGTATAATAACAGGGTTGTTATGTTAATCTGATAGAACAGAAAGGATCCTTATGGCAGTTACACTTAACGAATTTGATTATTCTGCCGTTACTCCGGAGATTGAAGAGCTTGCAAAGAAAGCATATGATTCCACGCTTATAGATTCGGAACTGTATAAGCAGTGGGATGTAAAACGCGGACTTCGCGACCTTAACGGTAAAGGCGTACTGGCGGGACTGACTCATATATCGGATGTCCATGCCGTGGATATCATTGACGGCAAGAGTGTGCCTGTTGAGGGTTCTTTGTATTTCAGGGGCTATGAGGTGCGTGACCTTGTTCGCGGCATCAGCGCAAGAAATGATTTCGGTTTTGAGGAGGTCAGCTATCTGCTCCTTTTTGACAAGCTTCCCAACAGGCAGGAGCTTGAGGATTTCAAGCATATCCTGGCAAGATACCGCGCGCTTCCTAAGAATTTCGTCAGGGATGTCATCATGAAAGCGCCCAGCTCAAACATGATGAACACTCTGGCCAGAGCAGTTCTTACGCTGTATTCGTATGACACGGCGGCAGAGGATATATCCATACCGAATGTCTTAAGGCAGAGTCTTCAGCTCATATCGCTCTTTCCGATGCTTTCGGTGTATTCATATCAGGCATATGCACACTATCAGAAGAATGAGAGCCTGTATATCCATATACCGGATACGGAGATATCTCTTGCCGAGAACCTGCTGCATATCTTAAGACCGGACAGCAGTTACACAGACCTTGAAGCAAGGGTTCTGGATATCGTCATGGTCCTTCATGCAGACCACGGCGGCGGTAATAATTCCACTTTTACTACCCATGTGGTCACATCTACCGGAACTGATACTTATTCATCGGTAGCCGCATCCCTCGGCTCGCTTAAGGGTCCCAGACACGGCGGCGCCAATGTTAAGGTCATAGAGATGTTTGAGGATATGAAGGAGAAGGTAAAAGACTGGAAGGATGAGGATGAGGTCACCCGTTATCTTGCGGATATACTGGATAAAAAAGCGTTTGACCAGATGGGACTTATATATGGCGTAGGTCATGCCGTATATTCACTGTCCGATCCGAGAAAGGTCGTGCTCAAATCCTTTGTGGAGCGCCTGGCGCATGAAAAGGGTCTTGATGATGAATTTGCGCTCTATGATATGGTCGAGCGTATCGCTCCGACTGAGATCGCAAAGAGACGTCCGATCTATAAGGGTGTCTGTGCAAACGTTGACTTTTATTCGGGATTTGTGTACAGGATGCTGGATCTTCCGATAGAACTGTACACGCCTATATTTGCCTGCGGAAGGATATCGGGCTGGAGCGCGCACAGGATAGAAGAGCTGTCAAATAACGGCAAGATCATCCGCCCTGCTTTCAAGAGCGCAGAGCCTGTAAGGGATTATATTCCCATGGACGAAAGAGAATAGTTATTTCTTTAAGTACTTATTCTGAACGTGCATCAGTATGATGCCGTAGATCACACAGACAAGAAGGGCTGTGGCTGTCAGGATGTTGATCATACCAAGTGACAGCTGCAGCTTTTTTTCGAGAAAGAATATCGCTCCCATCCCTGTCATTATCACTCCCATTATGAGATTGGCAGGGAACATGTATTTTATGAAAGATTTTTTTGCTTCTTCGTTCACTTTGGAGGGATCAAGATTCCGGCTTATGAATCCGGATACTATCTCTCCCTTTGTCTTCATCATTATTGCCGAGTAGAAGAGATACAATCCGGCTCCCACCAGCAGAAAGTTCATTATAGTATCAATATTGCTCATGTCTGTCTCCGTAAAACTGTTTGAAAAAAACCAACAATTAGTATATAGTATAACCCATGAAAGCAAAAGACTTAAAAATTCTTGTATGTGATGATTCGGTTCTTGCAAGAAAGAATCTTTCCACCAACCTCAAAAAATGCGGAATTGAGAATATCATCCAGGTATCGGACGGTCAGGCCGCAGTAGATACTTACAAAGCTGAGCATCCGGATATCATATTTCTTGACGTGGTAATGCCGGTCAAGGACGGGATCACATCTCTTAAAGAGGTTATGGCCTTTGATTCCGAGGCTGTCGCCGTTATGGTCTCATCAGTCGGGACTCAGATGCACATCAGGGAAGCAGTTAAGAGCGGGGCCAGGGACTTCCTTCAAAAGCCCGCGACTTTAGAGCAGATCACTTCCATCGTGGAGCGGGTCCTGAGAGAAAAGGATTAAGCCTTCAGGAAGCTCCGGACTGTGTCTTTCATTTCAGAGATTGCTATATGACCGTCATGCCTTATATCGGCATGGCGGATTTCTTTTGTGGCCGGAGGCTCCGGCATATCCGAGAGTGATATCAGACTGTCTATCATGTCCAGATCGCTTCCGGAGACCGCATCAGTCCCGCCTTTTATTGCTCCGACTATGCTTCTCGCAAACTTATAGGGGGATGCGGTAGAAGCGATGATCAGAGGTTCATCTTCTGAGATCTGTCCGCCGGCCTTAAGTCTGTTAGCTACGGATGAAGCCACTGAAGTATGCGTATCAATGATATATCCTGTATCCTCGTATATTCTCCTGATCTCGGAAGCGGTGTCTTCTTCTGTCGAATATCCGGCAAGAAAATCAGAAAGATTTTCCTTCATCTTTTCCGTTATCTCATAGCTTCCTTTTTCCGAGAGATCCGACATAAAGGAGGCGGTGGCCTTATCATCGCGATCCGAGATGAAGTAGATAAGCCTTTCGAGATTGCTTGATATAAGTATGTCCATGGAGGGGCTCATTGTAAGATTGAACTCTCTTTTCCTGTCATATACTCCTGTATGGAAGAAGTCTGTAAGCACGTTATTGATGTTTGATGCGCAGATAAGCTTATCTATGGGGACACCGGCCTGCTTTGCAAGATAAGCGGCAAGGATGTTGCCGAAGTTGCCTGTAGGCACGCAGATATTGATCCTGTCGCCGTCTTTTATCTTTTCATTTGAAAGAAGAGTGCAGTAGGCGTGCACATAGTAGACTATCTGAGGCACGAGTCGACCGATATTGATGGAATTGGCGCTTGAGAAGCAGAAGCCTCTGTCTTTGAGCTCCTTCTTGAATTCCCGGTCATTGAAGATCTGCTTTACCCCTGTCTGACAGTCATCGAAATTCCCGTCGACGCTTACCGCTGAGACATTATCACCCTTCTGCGTGACCATCTGAAGTCTCTGTACATCTGATACTCCGCCTTCCGGATAAAATACCATTATCCTGGTGCCGGGAACATCCGCAAAGCCGGCCATGGCGGCTTTCCCTGTGTCTCCCGAGGTCGCAGTCAGGATCACGATCTCATCGTTAAGACCGTTTTTCTTTGCGGCCGTGGTAAGAAGATGGGGGAGGATCTGAAGCGCCATATCCTTAAAAGCAATGGTCGGCCCGTGAAAAAGCTCGAGATAATAAGACCCGTCCACATAGCTTAAGGGGGCGATGTCTGGATCGTCAAAATTGTCGCCGTATGCTTTTTTTATGCAGTCTTTTAATTCTTCCTCGGTATAGTCATCTAGAAAGAGCTTCATCACTTCGTATGCAAGCCCGTTATAATCAAGCTGTGAAAGCTCAGTTAGGGATCTGTCGAGTCTGGGGAATGATTCCGGGACGAATAATCCGCCGTCGTCGGACAGGCCTTTTAATACGGCTTCCGATGCCTTAAGATGGATGCTCTTGTCTCTGGTGCTGTTATATAGCATGGTTTTTCCTTTCTGTCTGCAAAAATGTCAAGATGAATCTTAACACGATAGATAATCGCGCGCAATAATGAATGCCCCTGAATTGCGGGAGGTTTTCAAGTGTAGTATGATTTTATAAGTATGGGTAATATCTTGGGTTTGACGGTAACAGGCAGTATTTCTGCCATCACGGTTTTCTTTCAGGGGCTCTTAAGCTTCTTTTCTCCATGTGTTCTTCCGTTGATACCCCTCTATATAGGATATCTGTCCGGCGGGACTCAGTCCGGGTCTGATACAGAGCATGGCTTCAGCAGAGTAAAAATGATCATCAACACGATCTTTTTTGTGGCAGGTGTAGGGTTTTCCTTCTTCCTGCTGGGTCTTGGAATGAGGGCTGTCGGACGGTTCTTCAGCGGGAATCAGGAGCTTTTTGCGGATATCGGCGGACTGCTAGTTGTCCTTTTCGGCCTGTATCAGCTGGGAGCTTTTGGATCGCCGTCCTTGCTTGTGAGCGAGAGGAGACTTCCCGTTCGTTTTGAGAAGCTTGTGATGTCTCCTATTACGGCTTTTCTCATGGGCTTTGTGTTCAGCTTTGCATGGACTCCCTGTGTGGGACCTGCTCTGTCCGGAGTGTTGCTCATGGCCACATCGGAAGGGAGCAGTATCACAGGCTTTGCGCTTATCGGCGTATATACGCTGGGATTTGCCATACCGTTTCTGCTGGCAGGTTTTTTCACGACCTCGATCCTGAATCTTTTCAGAAAACATATGAATATCGTCAGATATACTGTGAGGATAAGCGGTGTGCTTCTTATCTTCATGGGGGTACTTATGATCACAGGCAATATGAAGAGCATCACAGGCTTTTTGTCGGGTCTTTCAGCGGATAATGAAAGCGCCGTTGAAGCAGTCGAAGATGAGGATGATGAAGAAGAACCGAAGAAGGTCGGTTCATTAAAGAAAAAAAGCAGTGACAGGTCCGGGGAGCCGGAGAAGAGTTATTCACCGGAGAGTACAGATGTCGACAGTGATGAGATTAAAAGCTTCGATGAAGATGATGAATTTGATGATGAAGAATATGATGAATATGATGATGAGTATTACGATGAAGAATATGATGACACGGATCTGCTGCCCGCGCCTGATTTTACTCTGAAAGACCAGTATGGCAGGACTCATAAACTGTCCGATTACAAGGGCAAGGTTGTTTTCCTTAATTTCTGGGCGACATGGTGTCCGCCGTGCCGCGAGGAGATGCCTTACATTCAGGAGATATATGAGGAGACAATGGAATCCGGTGATCCGGAGGTAGTGATACTGGGTGTTGCTTTCCCAGGAGCGGGGGATGAGCAGAGTGAAAAAGGGATAAAGAACTTTCTGGACGAAAACGGATATACATATCCGGTCCTGATGGACCATGACGAATCTCTTGTATTGCCGTATTATATTACTTCCTATCCTACGACCTACATGATCGATAAGAAGGGTAATGTATACGGTTATGTCCCGGGAGGGATGACCAAGGATATGATGGAAGAGATCATCGAGGAGACGATAGAAGGCAGCAGCTGATGATAGGCAGTGGACATGATGGCAGAGCCGGATCTGCTATATGGCTCGCCGCATAGCACAAAGTGCTTTGGAATGGAGGTTAAGATGAAATTACTAGTACTGACACCGTCGCTTAAGGATCGGCACAGGGAGGCGATCATTGAAAAAGCAGGATCCTATGATGTCGAGGTATGCTTTGCGGCATCGGAGGATGAGATCCCTTCGGATTTTTCCGAGCCGGATATCATATACGGTTTCGGTGTAAAGACCGCGCAAAACTGCAGGACATTAAAGTGGATGTGCGTGCCATGGGCAGGAGTGGACAGTCTTATGAAGCCCGGGGTATTTGCCAATGATGAATGTGTACTCACTAATTCCTCGGGTGCATACGGAGTGTCTATCGCTGAGCATATTATCGCCGTAACCCTTATGATGATGCGACATCTTACGACATATCATGAGGAGATCCTTAAGGGTAACTGGGGCTGGGAGAGATATCATCAGGATTCCATCAAGGATTCAAGGATCACAGTGCTTGGAACCGGTGATATCGGATGCACTTTCGCAACAAGAGCGAGGTCGTTTGAGCCGGCGGGCATAGTCGGCGTCAGCAGGAGCGGTGTCTGTGAAAGATTTGATTTTGACAAAATGCTTAAAACGGATGATCTCGACAGCGTATTGCCGGATACGGATCTTCTGGTCATGAGCCTTCCCGGAACAGACGAGACTGTGAACATCCTTAACCGCGAGAGGATAATGTCCATGTCTCAGGGTGCTTATATCGTTAACGTTGGACGAGGATCTGCGATAGATGATGATGCGCTCTGCGACGCGCTTGAGAGCGGACATCTTGGAGGAGCTTCGCTTGATGTATTTAAGACCGAGCCTCTTCCTGAGGAGAGCAGATTATGGAAGACAAAGAATCTCCTTATCACACCCCATGTGGCCGGTAATCTCACGCTTGATCATACGTTAAATAAAAACGTGGATATGTTCCTTGAAGATATGGATAATTTCTTCAACGACCGACCGCTGAAAAATAAAGTGGACAGGAGCAGAGGATATTGATCCAGGTGACGCTAATATTCCCGGACACAGAGATCATCTCATATACACATAAATAAACAGTCATTATAAAAAGGAGGTTATCATGGAAAGAGTAGTACAGTTTTTGAAGGATGCAGGCACATATTATCTTGCGACGGTCGATGGAGATCAGCCCAGAGTCAGACCTTTCGGGACGGCCCATGTATTCGAAGGCAGGCTCTATCTTCAGACAGGCAAGGTCAAGGATGTATCAAAGCAGATCCATGCCAATCCGAAGGTTGAAATATGTGCGTTCCTTAACGGAGAGTGGCTCAGAGTAGCCGGAGAGCTTGAAGAGGATCCCAGAAGAGAAGCCAAGGTGTCGATGCTTGATGCTTATCCTGATCTTCAGAAGATGTATTCCGCTGATGACGATAATACGGAGGTGTTTTTCTTCAAGAATGCAACAGCAACCTTCAGCTCATTTACAAAGGCGCCTGAGACAGTTACATTCTGACCTTGACAACCTCTCTCAGGTGATATAATATAAACGCGTTTATATAAAACGTTTTATATTATATTATTCTGAGGGAGGTTTTTTATATGGTTTTGATCGTGAATACTACTCCTGACACATCAGTAACGGCTGAAATAGCGAAATATACAGCTGATGCCGGTCTGGATGCTAAGATCATCGAGGCCGCCGGCTTAAAGATCAGCCATTGTATCGGATGCAATCACTGCTGGCTGAAAACTCCGGGAGAGTGTACGATAAAAGATGATTATGAAATGATATTAAAAGAGATCATCCATGCTGATCAGATGTGGGTGATATCCGATACTGCCCTGGGCTTTATCGACCATAAGGGAAAGAACATCTACGACAGGATCATGCCGATCCTTACTATGTATCTGAAGTTCAAGGGCGGACAGATGAGACATGTGATGCGGTATGATCAAAGGACTGATCTGGGGCTTATATTCAGAGGAGATCCTGACAGGCAGTTCCTTGACAGATGGATCAGAAGGGCTGCGCTGAACGTTGATTCAAGGCCGCTTGGAGTCTTTTCGACCGGTGAGATAAAGGAGGCAGTATCATGCATGTGCTAATAATCAACGGAAGTCCGAGAGTAAAAAAATACAGCAATACGGATAAGATACTTGACAGCTTCACATCCGGGATGAAGGAGACGGGAGCAGGCTTTACACAGTATGAAGTATCGGACAGGAAGCAGTGGGATGAGATCCGAAAGAAGTTTTCGGAAAATAAGAACATACTTATCGCCCTGCCTCTCTTTGTAGAGTGTATCCCCGGACTTCTCATGGAGTTCCTTGAGAGCCTTGAGCCTAAAAATGACGGGACAAAGCTTGCATTTATTCTTCAGAGCGGATTCGCGGAGGGAGTGCAGCTAAGGTGCGGCGAAGAGTTTCTGAAGATGCTATCGGAGAGACTCGGGTGCGAATACTGCGGCACACTCATAAAAGGGAATAACTTCAGCATAAGATTATTTGACGGAGAGCAGAGGGACAATATGACAGCCCCCTATATCGAAATGGGCAGGGAATACGCTCAAAACGGAGATATGTTCTCGGATAAGTGCAGGCGCTTCACCGGACCTGAAGTATTTCCTTTCTATGTCAGAATATTGCTGGGGGCACTGATGGCTACTTTCGGAAGGATCGGGTTCAACAGATTCGCTAAGGACTGGGGCTGCACAAAAAGACTTGACTTCAGACCGTACACATAAGGGATCATATGGGACGGAAGACACAGATCACGAAGGAAATGATACTTGAGGCGGCTTTCGATATCCTCGATGAGTCGGGAATGTCGGCAGTTGCCATCAAGAATATTGCGGCAAGGCTTCATTGCTCTACCCAGCCAGTCTCATGGCAGTTCGGCAGCATGGCTGAACTGAAAAAAGAGCTTTATCATTACTGCGCTTATAAGATGTACGGAAGTCTTGAAGAGCAGATGGCCGGCAAGGATGCGATCGATGCCTTTTATATATCGGGTGTCAATTATATCTCTAATGCAATAGATCATCCGAATGTGTTTCGCTTTGTGAATGTAGATAATCCGAAGGATATCCTTGGAGAGGAAGACTTCGGGGATACGAGCATCTTTTCTCAACAGTTTGATAAGGGAGCGGCAAAGATCCTTGCCGCTCAGTATGATGCGGACCCCGAAGTGATCAGCAGGGTCGTTCAGGATACCGTGATCTACACTCACGGGCTGGCACTAATGATGATGTTCGACGATTACAGGCTCTCCAAGGAAGAGGCCTGCAAAATGATGTACGATATGGGGCGCAGGCTTTTGCACAGCATAGGGATCGACCCGTGATGTTGCCCGGCTGATAATAAAAGATCCGCAAATGCTTATCCATAAAGCATCTGCGGACTTATGTATATGGGCGCAACGGGGCTCGAACCCTAATGCTTACGAAAAATACTGATAAGAAAGGAGTTCTTCGGCTTCCTCAATTCATCTGCACCGTTGCTGCACCGTCCATCCGCCAACATTTTTGTATGTAATTAACGAATTTATAATATGAATGACTGTACATGACAATATGACTGCAAATATGACTGAAGCAGTCGAAAAACATCAACAAATCTTATATCAAAAGATGAAGCCCTCCTTATGGTATTTTGTTTAGTTTGGCACTTAATATTATACCAAATCAGAAGCTCTTTTTTCATCTAATAGATGAATGCAACAGTATTAAAATGTCAAGGAACTATGCGGCTTTACGCCGCTACCGATTTATTCGGTGAATAATATAGGTTGAAGTAACGCTTTTTCGGATAATTAAGAAACAGACCGTATGCTCAACTGAGTACATGAGATATATCTGTGAATATGAATAATCATGACCGAAAATATACGAAAAGGACTGTATGAAACGAAAAGGGAAGTTTACAAATACGGCTGAATATGCGATAATTCCTCGAATTGTGCAGAAATGTCCCATCATGGGCAAATGATAAGGAGATTAAACATGAACAGAACAGAATTAGTAGAGGCAATGGCAAAGAAGGCTGATCTTTCAAAGAAGGACGCAGATGCGGCTCTTAAAGCTTTCATCGATACGGTAGGCGCACAGCTTAAGAAGGGCGACAAGATCCAGCTCGTAGGTTTCGGTACTTTCGAGGTAGCGAAGAGGGCAGCAAGAAAGGGCAAGAACCCTCAGACTGGTGAAGTGATCAAGATCGCTGCAAGCAAGGCTCCTAAGTTCAAGGCTGGAAAGGCCCTCAAAGATCTTGTGAACAAGAAATAATACTTGGAAGTATCAAAAGAGTATTTAATTTAGCTGACCCCGACCTGAGAAAATGGCCGGGGTTGTGTTATTATTCTGAGTGGGAAAATTTTCTGCAAATGAGATATTCGAAGATAATTAACGAGCTGGATGGTGGAAAAACCATTGTTCAGCTCGTTTCGATTACTTATATTCGCGTTGATTTCGACAAGTATTATGTTAGAATGAGTTCGTGTTATATTCCAGTATAATGTACTATATATTATTCAATCATCTAAAGCTGTAGGTACGGAAAGATTTAGTAAATAATTGTTCAAAACGAGGAGAATAAGCTTTGAAACCAGCATTTTACGAACCATTGTTAGGGTCGGGTTGAATTAACCACTCCGGGTCGGGAAGAAATAACCATTTCGCGTCGGAGAGAAACAACCACGATTAGTCGGAATAAAACAGCCATTGCTTTTTCATTCATTGAGTTTAAACTGTTGTATGCCAATGCAGCAGCTAAATCAATCGATGGAAGGAAAAAACAATGACTTAACTGAAACAATAGCACAAGCACTCAACGAAATAAAGAGTGAACTTGGCGACAAGTTCGATTTGAAACACGTTAACCTCGCCGAGCTTGAGCGCAGGACCGGGATCACCCGGGCTAAACTTCGCAGAC
>JHYK01000021.1 GCA_000621405.1 Lachnospiraceae bacterium AC3007 | reverse complement strand
TATAAATGCTACTCTGAAAGTGAGCCACTTTGGCACAAAACGCTGACTTGAAAGTGAGCCACCCCATCATTACTCTGAATGAAGAGAAATCTTCATTCGGAGGGAAAAGCGGTGGTTATCACAATGAAAGATTACGACGAAATACGTAAACGATACCTGGCCGGCGAAAGTCAGCGCAAGATCGCCAAGGCACTAGGTATCTCAAGGAACACGGTCGCCAAATACTGTGAAGGTGCTACGGTTCCATGGGTCCGGAAAACTCCGGAACGGGTCTCGACCGTCCTCACGGACGAGATTATTGCCTTTATCCAGTCATGTCTTGATGAGGACGAGGCAGAAGGCTTGAAGAAACAGCGGCATACCGCCAAGCGGATCTATGACCGTTTGGTGGAAGAAACCGGCTTTTCCGGTGGTTTATCCACCATTCGTGCCAAGGTACATGAGCTCAGACAACTTATGCCTGCTGCGTTTCTTCCACTTCAATTCGACCCCGGAGAAGCCCTTCAGGTCGACTGGGGTGAAGCGTTTGTATATATCAAGGGCAATAGAGAAAAGATAAATCTATTCTGCGCCCGTTTGTGCTACAGTTGCCGGCCGGTAGTGCTCGCGTACCACCGCCAGAATGAAGAAAGTTTTCTGGACGCATTCGTTCGGATCTTTAAGACCGTCGGTGGAGTCCCGGCCAAAGTGATCTTTGACAATGGCAAAGTTGCCGTAAAAGACGGATTCGGTTCCCATGCAAAGAAGCAAGCTGGTTATACAGAGCTTTCCGCACACTATGCATTTGAAGCTCTGTTCTGCAATCCTGCCGAAGGTCACGAGAAAGGACTCGTGGAGGGGCTGGTCGGCTGGGCTAGACGCAACATCCTGGTCCCGGTACCTCATGTAGATTCTCTATCCGACTTGAACGAATTACTTCTTGAACGCTGCAGGAAGTATGAACTGCATAAGATCCCAGGTAAACCCGATACGGTTTCTGTTATGTATCAACTGGAAAAGGAATCCCTCCGTCCTTTGCCACCGTACACCTTCGAAACAGCCAAATGCATCAGTGCCCGGGTTAATGCTTTCTCAACCGCCAGGTTCCGTACGAACGATTACTCTGTTCCGGTCGCCTATGTTGGGCGCACAGTTGGGATCAAAGCGTATCCCGAGAAGATCGAGATTTTCTGTAACGGCTCCCTTATCGCCACGCATGAGCGCTGTTTTGGTCAGCATCAGAAGTGCTATCGTTTGGAACACTACATGCCACTCTTGGAGACACGCGGTCGCGCACTCTTCAACGCGGCACCAGTAAGACAGAACGTCCCGCCGGAAGTGCTCTCCAGATGGAAGGAAGAACAAACCGACCATCAGGCGATTATTGCCTTTCTGAAAGAGAGGTTCGATGAGTCTCCTCCGGTCATCAAAGACCCTGTCCTAATCCAGACCGTAGATCTCAGACAGTATGATCTTTTAAAGGAGGTGGCCAATGCGAACTGATGCTACACTAGAGCAGGTACGGATTCTTTCAAAGCAATTGAAGGTCCCTACATTCGTTCAATACCCGGATCTGGTACGCCAGATGGGTGCTAAAGCTGACTTTGGAAAGCTCCTCCTTGCACTGATGAAGAGTGAATACGAACAGCGTCAGGAGAATCAGAACCGACGACGCCTTAAGCAGGCAGGTCTTCCTTACACAAAGACCTTGGAGGAACTGGACCTTTCTCGCTATAGCGGGCAACTCACGCAACTCTTTGTGAACGAACTGGCCACTTGTCAGTTCATCAAGGAGAAGAAGAACTTGATTATGTTGGGCAATCCGGGCAGAGGTAAGACCCACATGGCTATCGGCCTTGCCCTGAAAGCCTGCTCGATGGGAATGAATGTTCTATTCAAGAATGCGGCTTCTCTTTCAACGGAGCTCACCGAAGCTCGAGATGCGTTTGTCTTGGGGCGTTTAGAGAAACGCATCCAAAGGGCTGATCTTCTGGTCCTTGATGAAATGGGCTATGTAAGTTTCGATCGCCACCAGTCGGAACTGCTTTTCAAGGTGATAGCTGACCGCAGCGAGCGCGGCAGCGTCATTGTTACTACAAACCTTCCATTCTCAGAATGGACAACCTTGTTCGAGAACACGGCAATGGTGGCAGCCATGGTGGATCGGTTGACCTTCCAGTCTTACATCCTGGACATGAACGGAAAGTCGTACCGTCTCGAACAAGCAAAGAAACAGAAACGGTAAGTGGCTCACTTTCAAGCCATCACAAGTGGCTCAAAATGAAATCAGCGCGTGGCTCACTTTCTAGTTGACGTTTATACTTGTAGGAAAGTGATATTTGTATAAACTGGTAGTTAATCATGAAGAGGGTCTGATCGATCTATTCAATGTAGGAGGATCTCGTAACAGAGGTCCTTTTTCTCTTCTCCAAAGCTCGAAATCTAAGGGAATGACTATATTTACTAATACAGGAAGTGGATTTGAAAAAGTATCTTGACTAAATTTGCATAACATGGCATAATGTATCAAAATGATATATCAAAACGATACATTAAAACAATTTATTGACAATTTGAATTTGTCGATAAAAAGGAGTGTTTGGACATGAGACAAAGAGTTCGTAAAATGTGTCTGCTTTTTTCTTTTCTGTTGTTCCCGATCACGATATGGTACTTCTCTCCTTATCTTATAATACAGGCAGCGATTGAGCATATCATAAACGGAAGCTTCATTGTTTTTTGTCTGATGTTTGTGCTTTCCCTGTTTTTCGGAAGAGTATGGTGCGGATATTTATGTCCCGCAGGAGGACTTCAGGAGTGTGTCATGAGGGTCAATGATAATCCTACGAAACTTGGAAAAAGAGACAGAATAAAATATGTGATATGGGGAGTCTGGATTACAGCGGTGGTAGTGACATTTATCCTTGGAAAAAACAATGTGACAATTAATCCGTTTTATATGACGGACCACGGCATTTCTGTATCGAGCATATATAATTATGTAATATACTATGGAGTAATAATGCTGTTAGTTTTCCCGGCACTGATTCATGGACGAAGGGCGGCATGCCATTACATCTGCTGGATGGCACCGTTCATGGTCATAGGTAGTTCAATTGGCAGATGGCTTCATTTTCCACAGCTTCATATTGAAGCCGGGAACGATAAATGTATTTCATGTGGAAAATGTAACAGAGCCTGTTCAATGGGACTGGATGTAAAAAAGATGGTTTCGGATGGGACAATTGCAAAATGTACAGAATGCATTCAGTGCGGTGCCTGTGTGGATGAATGTCCGAAGAAAGTATTAAGCTACAAGTGGAGATGCAGATAAATTTGGAGAATTGTGATGGCGAAAGACAGAAAAATTGATCTGGTTATACTCGGACTTCTGGCACATGAGGATCTTACCGGGTATGATATAAAAAAATATATAGATGGGAGCATAAGCTTCTTCTGGAAAGGAAGCTTTGGAAGTATTTATCCTGCACTTAGTGATATGGAGATGCAGGGGTTGGTAAAACGTAAGAAATCCGACAACTCAGGCGGCAGAGAGAAGATAGCTTATCATCTGACAAAAAAAGGTGAGGATGCCCTAAAGGCTTGGCTGAAAGAGGAAAAAGTCAGTAATGAATTGAAATATGAAACATTACTCAAGCTATATTTCGGCGGTGTGGAAGATAGAAGCGTGACAATCAGAAATATAGAATTATTTGAGAAGAATATCAAACAGAATCTTGAGATTTTGAAGGTTTATAAATCCAATCTCGAAAAGGTGCTGGATGAAGAAGATCATTTGTATTATTACCTTACAGTTACATTTGGAATCGATACATATGAAGCGTATCTTAAATGGTGCACGAAATCAAAGAAGCTACTGAAGTAGTAATATGTTAAAGTTTGGTTTTAAATTTCAGAATAATAGACTAATGTGAGGAAGGATGATGCCATGGACATCAAAGAAAGTATAAATGATACCCGAAAAGGGTTTGAAGAAAGCTTTGCTACTGGTGACTTTTATAACAGACAGACACAAGATACAGAGCATTTGGATAAAATACTCGGATTTTTGAAAATAAGTGATGGAATGAGGATTCTTGACCTCGGAACCGGGAGTGGATATCTTTCTTTTCCTATTGCGAAGAACAATCCCGGCTTTGATGTGATCGGGCTGGATATCGTGAATGCCGCACTTGAGGCAAACCGAACAAGAGCAGATGTCGAAGGAATTAAAAATCTGTCGTTTGTAAGTTATGACGGAATCGATTTTCCATCAATCCTACAAATATCAATCCTACAAAAACTTTACGCTAGCGATTTCAAGAAGGTCTCCCCTTTAGTATTACTCTGATAAATCATAGAATATAGTGATATAGAAAAAGCAGGAATTGTCGCTTCCCACCTTTTGAATAAGGAATACTATCTACGATGAAAATTCCGGATTTGCTTTACGTACCTCGTATTGCTCAAGAAGCTCGTCAAAGGCCTTTCGTACATCGGGCGGGATGTCCTCATGTGCAATATATCCCTTTCCTCTGGGGCCATAACCTTTTTCATCATCCATAAGCCTCGGAATCTCTCCCATGATAAGGCTGATATACCGATCCATATCCCACATGCCTTTTATGTCCGATGAAAAAGAAATATCTCCATTTTTCCGGACCACCTCCGCCCGGTAGGTTGCGTAATTGATGATCTGAAGCTCCGGTCTGTACTTTCTCATCACGGCAGACATCCTCCGCTGCATGGTCGCATCCTGCGAAAGGATAATGCTCTTGCATGGTATATTGTTTTTTTCGAGAAGCTCCAGCAGATTAGTGATATTATTACCACAGTTGGTTGACGCAGTTTCAAGATAATCTGCGCTAAGTCCGAATTTTCTATTCAGATAGATATTGAATAATTCCGCTTCCTGCATATTGTATGCATCAACATCCGGAAAAAGAGCTTTCATTGTTTCCTGCAGGGTAGAAGTGGTATGTCCAAAGCCTCCGACGATTATATATGTCTTAGCGACATTCTCCCTCATCGCCTCAGCCATTACATCACCACCGCACAGGATTGTACCTCCAAACAGCACCATCACATCAGCCTGATGGATATTGTATTTTCTGTAAAGTGCCTCCTCTGTAAGTTCCTCAACATCGCGCACCCCACAGAAGGCGCCAATTATATTTATGTTCTCAGCTGTATTCATCAGTTCTCCTTTTTTTGTTGAGCAGAAACGGTACGTAGATAAATATTATAACAAAGCCTTATCCATCATACATTATATATCCTTAATAAAAAACTTGAGAAGGTCTCCGTCATCGTTCTGAACTTCGACGCAGGCATTAAGGTGATAGCCTTTTGCTTTTTCCTGTTCAGTAAGATACTTATCCCACTTACCTTCAGCAATCTCTTTATTGAGATGCTTGGCTTCTTTTATTGCGTCGGATTTACGATTTGAGCCGCCAATCTGCCACGCGCTTGTTGTTTCTTTGTCATTAGTAACCTCTACACGAGGAACGTAATAATTCTTCAATTGTTTTACCTCTTAATCTTTCCGACAGCCTTCTATTAGGCTGTCTATTTTTCAATAGTTACAGCCTCTGTAGGCTAATCATCCAGATCATGGGTTATCTGGGTGCATTATTCGGTTTTCACATTCTTCCTGTTCATACAATACTTACTATAAGCATGTACGAAATAGAGAGAAATAAAAAACTCATTCTAGTTAAGGCAACAATCAGACCGAAACCTGACTGTCAAACCTTAACTTAATGACATTGGGGCACCCCCCCTGGCAAAAATGCACCCCCTAAAAATGCACCCCCCTCTGCGAGAAATGCACCCCCCTCTCTTGCAAACCGGGGCGCGAGTAGTTTTTGACCCTATAAAAAACTACGTTTTGACTACGATTCACGGCCAAGATTTGCCACACTTTGCGCGACTTTGCCATTTGGCCCGATTTTCTGTAAAATGACTGAAGCTTTAGCAGCCTGGCAAACTGGCGCAAACTGAAGCATATTGATGCAGTTTTGGAGGTAAGAAATGCCGATAAAAGTATTATTCATCTGCCACGGCACCACCCAGTTAGGGGCTTGCATATAAGCGCAGAACTGCGGCATAATGTGGCATATCTTACCCGATGAACATTTTCTTACTACCAAAATACTACGTTTCACGAAAGATAAAAGGGCCTTTTACACGGCCCAATTCGCAGAAATTCATTTTTCGAAGATGATATTGTTAAAAGGTTGGGGTATATCGTTAAAAAGTTCAGAGCATAACGTTAAAAGGTTGGCAATATCGTTAAAAGGTACGGTAAATACTGACTTTGCAGACATTTTCATAACGTTAAATGGTTCCGGACATATCGTTAAATTGTTAATGAAAATAGTTAGCATAAACTCCTTTAATACTCATTGTGTAAACGGAAGATATGTGTTATCGTATACTCAATGAGTAAAATACTGGGGGAGAAATGCTATGTCTGATGAATTGTTTAGTGTAAAAATGAAAGAATTAAGAGAATCTACCGGATTGAATCGTAAGGAGTTCTGCGAAAAGTTCGAGATTCCGTACAGGACGATGACCGAGTGGGAACTGGGTCATAGGAATGCTCCCCCATATGTGCTTAGACTGCTTTCATATTATGTCGAGATGCAGCGTAAGCTTAATGAGAATGGCATCAGTGAGAAATAACAGGGGGGATGAATATGGCTAAAGAAAATGAAATTGTATTATTTGAAACGGAAGATGAAAAAGTAAGATTAACTGTACCTATCCAAGAAGATACAGTATGGTTGACACAAGCTCAAATGACGGAATTGTTTGATACATCTAAACAAAATGTCAGCCTGCATATAAACAATTGCTTTAAAGAGGGAGAGTTGGACAAAGGCTCAGTTGTCAAGGATTTCTTGACAACTGCATCTGACGGAAAAAATTATAAAACAAAGTATTACAATCTCGATGTCATCATTTCCATTGGCTACCGCGTCAAATCTCAGAGAGGTATCGAGTTCAGACGCTGGGCCAATAAGGTTTTGAAGGATTGAATTTCTAAACAGAAATAATGCGCTATTCAGGGATGGACATAAGGTGATCAGCGACGGAGCTCTTGTTGCTATCACTCTCATGATAGCCGAGTCTGACCCGAAGGAAAAAGACATCATGACGACTATGGTCATGAATCTATTAAGCGAGGGATAAAAAATGGAAATCAAGCGAGTTGAGGAGAATGACAGAATAGGCGAATTCATAAATGTAGCGTTTTCAGAGTATGCTTCTGATTGTGATGTAGCACTTAACTTTGAAGAGTTTTGTTTCGTGGCAGAAGATGATGACAAAATTGCAGGAGTTATCACTGGTAGAGCATACTATAACGAGGTGCATATCGGAGATCTGATTGTTGGCAAGGCATACAGAAGAGATGGCGTTGGCAGTAAACTTGTTGAGACCGTAGAGAATGCATACAAAGATAAGGGCTATGAAAAAATAGCACTTACAACATTTGGGTTTCAGGCACCAGAGTTTTATAAAAAACTAGGATATGAATTGGAATTTGTCCGGAAGGATAGTGATTCTAAGCTTAGTAAGTATTTTTATTTGAAGAAGATATGAATATCCTTCAGAATTATGAACGAAGGAGATACTATGAACGTTTTAGTTGAAACAGAACGATTAATAATTACCGAAATGACTATGGATATGGCTATGGATATCCATAAGAATTCTTTGGATGAGGATACAAGAAGATTCGTACCGGATGAAGTCTTCGAAACATTGGAAGATGCAAAAGAATGGCTGATTTTATGGGTAAAAGGTCGAGGTGCAAGAAGTATAGATTTGCACCTCGATTTGCACCTTTTGGTGGGTAAAATACATCAAGATACATAAAGTTATGTCAGATATAGAGGTGTTAAAAAATCCAAGAAAATCAAGGAAAGTAAAGGATTACAAGGTATGATAAAGGTTTTATTCGTCTGCTGGGGCAATATATGCACAGAAACCCGGAAAGCCTTGAAAATAAAGGAAAATCAGGGGAGAACAACGTAGTTTTACACCTAATTTACACCTTTTGCTGAAAACAATCGTTGATTGGAAAACCGTCTCGACTATTATTGCTTAATGGTGATCACTTGTCCGGATGATTTTCGTCCGGAATAGTTATATAATTAATCTTGAGTATGAAAGGACAGAGATTTTGGCTGTTAGAAGAAAGACAAAGGCATATTCACCGGAGACATATAAAAAGATAGAGGCTTTCCGCCTGTTTGATGATACATTCATGAGCAAGGTTTTTGATGGCAGAAAAGAGGAGACAGCCCTCCTGCTGCAGATCATTCTTGATGATCCCGGTATCAAGGTAGTATCCGTTCATGCACAGGTTGAGATCAAAAATCTCCAGGGAAGGAGTGTAAGGCTTGATATCAGAGCGAGGAATTCCAAAGGTGAGATATTTGCTGTAGAGGTTCAAAGGCAGGATGCGGGAGCTAAGCCGAAGAGAGCAAGATACATTAGTTCTTTGATAGACGGGAACATACTAAAGACCGGTAAGGATTTTGAGAAGCTACCGGAAACATTTGTTATCTTTATTACAGAGAACGATGTATTAGGCGGGGGAAAGCCGATATATAATATTGACCGGACAATACAGCAGACGGGCAAGCCGTTTGGTGATATGGCTCATATCATATATGTGAACGGAGAGAATAAGAGTAAAACCAAGCTTGGAAAGCTTATGCAGGATTTTCACTGTACGGAAGCTAAGGATATGAACTATAAATTATTGGCAGATCGCGTCAGGTACTTTAAGGAGACGCAGAAAGGGCGCACGACGTCCAGTGGACGTCGGTATTGCGCCGACCGAAGCGGAGCGGAGAAAGGGATACTATGTGTGCGATAGTTGAGGAATATGCTGCAGAAAAAGCCAGGGAAGAGGTTTATCAAGCGAATAGACAGGCTATTATCAAGGGATTTAAGGGTGGGATAATCACAAAAGAGGGCGCTGCTGTCATGTATCCCAAATTGAAAGCTGCAGACATAGACGCTTTGTATCAGGAAGCAAAGAAGGGGTCTCGGAAAAAAGCACCCAGAGCCTGAATCAATAAGCAATATCATAATTCGATGGGGAAAGCCAAAGAAAGACGGATCCCTATGCATGAAAAGAGCCCTCCCTGAATGGGAAGGCTCTTTCACACTGTTTCCTGTCAGATGTAGCAGGGATTTACTTCCAAGGCCAGCTAAATCCACCTGCTACCTTGTCAAGCTCTTCTTCTGTGAGCTCCATGCCGGCTTCCACGCCTGCTTCCTTGATGATTTCCTTTGCTTCTTCCTTGTTCTCAGCCTTTTCGACATTCTCCTTACTCAAATCTTTTTGCCTGCTATTTAACGAGCGAATATATTTTGAATCCAGCCGATCGCAGCTGGGGGAACATTCTTTTATATTGCCAGATCTCTATTTCTCACGTATAAATATATGGTAGTGGTTTTTACAAGGAGGTACAGTCCTATGAAACAGGTTGATGATCTTAAAAAGCAGGCTGACATCGATAATAGTGTTTCTGAAAAGAATGCTCACAGCGGAGAAGCAGCCATAAAACTGACCGATGACATGCTGGACATGGTCTCCGGCGGCGGACGCACGCTGGAATCGTATGCAGATCCTTCACAGGACTACTGGTACACCGAAGATGGTAATGGCTGGACGATATCACCCGTATGATCTACTGTCAGGCAGCGCGGAGAGCACTGTCACACCGGGATTGTTGCCGCTGACAGCAGGCTGTATTGTTGCAGGGATCAGGAAAAGGAGTAAATTACTATGAAACTTGTAGGAGAACTGAAGGATAAGGTCGAAAAGGCTGAAAATCAGGAGGAAGCAAAGGAGATCATCAAAGAAGCCGGGATGGAACTGACAGATGAAGAAATGGATCAGGTAGCTGGTGGTGCGCCTAGGCCTACTTTGGATTGAACCGATACTTCCCAACCAGAAAGAAATGATATAGGCGATTGTATCTGTGAGGAGGAAAGTAAAATGGATAAGTAAGAAGAAACTGACCGATGATGAGCTGGAAAAGGTAGCGGGTGGTTATGATTCTGATATGTTTTATGAAGATCATAGGAAGGAAATGATTATCTCAAATCAATCATTGTCAGAAGGAGCGTATTTATGAAACTTTTAGGAGACCTGAAAGATAAAGTCGAAAAGGCTGAAAATCAGGAGGAAGCAAAGGAGATCATCAAAGAAGCCGGGATGGAACTGACAGATGAAGAAATGGATCAGGTAGCTGGTGGTTCTGTCCGCATAACACTAGAATGTAGACCAGAACGTAAAATACACTGATGGGGAACATGAAGGATAATGTAATACTTTCATAATGAACAATGTATCGGAGCCGGGGCATATCAAGATATGTTCCGGCGCTTAATTTATCGGATCAGAAATAATAAACTCCCTTTTTACATTTGAGGAACTAGCGGAAGTGATAATCATAAAGTTTCCATCATCAGATACTTTCTATGCTTTCGTGGAGGCGATTCGGCGGGTAGGGTACGATACATTTGACTTGTCGTAAACAAGGGGCAGGTATGAAAACAATAGGAGTTGCGGCTGCTGTGATCTGCGATTCAATAGAGGAAGAAAGGATATGGGATTAGGGCAAGGCTTTAAGTGCAGCAATACTTGTAGCATGGGTATTGCATAATTAATACTGAAATACTAAACCTGGGGGGGTTCAAATGAACCCCCTTAGGGGGGTGCAAATGAACCCCTCCAAGGTGAACCCCCTCCCCTGGAAAAGTGAACCCCCTCCCTCGAAAACTGGGGTGCGAGTAGTTTATAGGGCCATAAAAAACTACGTTTTGACTACGATTCACAGCCAAGATTTGCCACATTTTGCGCGACTTTGCCATTTGGCCCGATTTTCTGTAAAATGACCGAAGTTTCAGCAGCCTGGCAAACCGGCGCAAACTGGAACACTTTGATGCGGTTATGGAGGTAAGAAATGCCGATAAAAGTATTATTCGTCTGCCACGGCAATATCTGCCGGTCACCTATGGCAGAATTTGTGATGAAGGATATGGTTGAGAAGGAAGGTTTGTCGGAAGAATTTGTCATCGAATCTGCTGCGACAACCACCGAGGAGATATGGAACGGAGTGGGTAATCCGGTGTATCCTCCTGCAAGAAAGAAACTTCTCGAAAATGGCATCGATCCCGGTGATAAGCGGGCCAGACTTGCGGTGCGCTCTGATTATGACAGGTATGATCTGATCATAGGGATGGATACCGAGAATATGTATGATATGAAGAGGATCTTCGGCGGTGATCCTGACGGTAAGCTCAGCCTTCTCATGGATTACACGGACGAGAAGGGGAGAGGTGTAGCAGATCCCTGGTACACAAGGGACTTCGAGAGTACCTGGCGTGATGTCGAGAAAGGCTGCACTGCGCTTCTTAAGATCCTGACCGATCAGAGGTCATGAGCGTGTGACCTTTCCCTGCTTCATTTTATACAGTTCTTCAGTGGCGATCCTTACTTTCGCTACGACATCTTTCCTGTCGGGGAAGCAGTAATAAAGAATATCGTTATTACCTATACAGATGACATCTCCGATCTCATACCAGTAATAATCGCTGTAGCAGCTGTAACTCTTCTCGGGACGCTGACTGTAAGAGAGCTTACCTTCGCATCCGTCAAGCTCAAAGCCCTCAGGTCCGTGATGCAGATGTCCTCTGCCAACCATATACAATGCTTTGTAATCTGTTATTATTCCAATATTTACATCTGTATCGAGATTGTATTTTCCGGCCATTATCTCATCCCTCACACACTGTCTCTCCCAGGCGTACCAGTCCGGGATATGTGAGAATGCAGTATCCGTGTCTCTGGCTTTTAACCGGCCGTATTCGTCCATATCATAGGTGACACCGCAGTTGTGGCAGATAAAAGAAGTGCCCCTGCCTTCGGTCTGTCCCTCGCTCATGCAATGAGGGCATTTGTAGAGGATCCTGTTCAGACCGTCAGCCCGGAAGTTCTCCGTTATCCGGATGTTGTTGTCTTTCTGCCATTTGAAATAGTCAAAAGAAAAGGCTTCATCGAGGATGGTATCTATATTATCCACGGTTTTATCCTTTATTTCCTCAGGAGTCAGGAGACATTCCATTGTGGCATGCACTTTGACTTTTCTCTTTTGAAGATTGTTGTACAGGGGATCTCTTGCAAAGGAGCCGTAGGTTGTTATCATTACTACCGGTACCTTGAGCAGTTTGAATAAGACCCCCATTTTCCTGGGAAGTCTGGTGGCTGTCCCGTCAAATGAATAGCTGGCTTCGGGGTACATCAACACGCTGGTGCCGTTTGTGTTCAGCGCATAGTTAAGATCGGAAATAAGAGACACATCACTGACAAATTTGTGTGTGGGGATGCAGCCCAGATGGCGCATCAGCTTTTCTTTACCCACAAGCCCGTCCGAGGTGCATACTATGTTATAGGGCATCGGTATCAAATGAGAGGCCATCTCAAGATCGAGAAAACTGGAATGATTCATAAGGATGAGCCACGGTCCGGCGCCGGCCGGGTCCATATTCTTTGTTGTATAAGAAAAGTCGACAGCCTTGAGATCGGGTACGGAAAGAGCGCGCATCAGCGCCCTTAAGATCCTGCTCGGTTTCTTTGGCCTGATATGCCGGGGAGGCTTTATCCGGCAGACTTCATCATATGTCTTTTGGATTGTTTTAATTTTCAAGTCTGTATTGCTTCCTTCCTGTATTTCGGCATTGTTATATTATACGACTGATAATAAAAGAGGTCTATGCGGAGGAAGGGGCGCACGATTGCCTGACCAAAAGAAAAGGATCAGGGTATATACCCTGATCCTTTTTTATTGACCATGCGGAGGAAGGGACTTGAACCCTCACGACATTGCTGTCACTAGATCCTTAGTCTAGCTCGTCTGCCAGTTCCGACACCTCCGCAGGTGTCCTTTTTCGGACGCAAATGATATATTAACACCTGACATTTCCCGTGTCAATTGAAAAATGAAGTTATCTGGCACATCTTCCGGCATATCCCCGATTTATTCGCAGGTCCCAAACATTATCGTGGCAGTAAAACCCTATGTCCACTACATCTAGTGGATAGAAGCAGACCCCCAAAATCGGTATAATAGTGACCATGCATGAAGACAGAGTGAAGATGATAAAAAGGTTGATAGTAGCGGGACCTATCATAGTATCGCTTATCGCATTGATCATTTCCGTGATATCCGTTGTAAATGTGGTTGACATAAATCGGAGACTCAAAAGCGTATCCCTGAACAGCTACGTCGAACAGACCCTCGTATCTAATTATATCGTCGATCCTGATTCCGACAGTACTGAGGTGAAGCCTGAGAATATCGTCACTTTTGGCGCGAGCGCTGAAGGAGGGACGGGAGAGACAGGTGAGACAGGAGAGACGGATGACGGTGTGCTGAGGGTGTATCTTACATTTGATGACGGGCCGAGTTCGAATACAGCCGAGATCCTCGACATCCTTAAGCGCCATAATGTCCATGCGACCTTCTTTGTCAACGGCACGGCATCCGATGATCCGGGCCTCAGACCTCTATACAAACGCATCGTGGAAGATGGAAATCAGATCGCCATGCATTCCTATTCCCATAAGTATTCGGAAATATACTCATCGGAGGAGGCATTTGAAACTGACCTTGATAAAATACACTCGCTAATCTATAATGAAACAGGTGTTGATACTAAGATTTATCGTTTTCCCGGAGGCAGCGGAAATACTGTCAGCGGGAAGCCTATGAGTACCTTTGCAGATATACTGCATGAAAGAGGATACGAGTACTACGACTGGAACATTTATCCCGGAGACCGGAGCGGCCAGTCGTATCCGAAAGACTCTATCATATCGGGTGTTATGGGTAATATAGGCGATTACAGGTCCGCTATCATCCTGCTTCATGATTCTGATAATCACGACAGTACCGTGGATGCTCTCCCGGAGATAGTCGAGGATCTTCTTGCGCATGATGCGCAGTTTTGCCTTATCGACGATACGACTCCTGTGATACAGCAGGTCATGTATTGACGAAGGTCTCAATAAAGTGAATTTCAAGGAGGAGTCAGATGGGTTTTTTCAAGGATTTTAAGGCGGATCTGTCGCAGGCTGTAGACGAGCTTGCAGCGGCAGAGAGTAAGGCGCCTGCTTCGACGCCTGCACCTGCGCCTGCCGTTAAAAGCACTGATTCTCTTGTCCAGGAGCTTATGGACGAGGTCAGGGCAGAGAAGCCGGATCCCCTGCTTGATGATCTTGCTTCGGCCGGTACCGGTTCGATGGATCTCGAGCAGCTTTCTTTTATGGATCTTGATATGTCCGCTAATATGGGCGAGCCGGAGCCGTCAGTTTTTCCCGATGAGGGGATCGCTGCTATGCCTGAGCCTGCAGTAGTTCCCGATGCTGGAACCGTCGCCATGCAGGAGCCGGTCATTATGCCCGGAACAGAGACGGTCGCTATGCCCGATCTGGATATACCCGCAGATCTGGGGATGGACTTTGTGCAGGATATGCCATCTGATGACAGTGACTCTATCCTGATGGCTATACAGGAGGAATCAGAAGCAGAAGGCGTGCCCATGTCTGAGGTTGCAGAAGATATCGACAACTTTGATGATGTAAGCTTCGGTATATCCGGAGATGCGCCTGAGGTTGAAGAGATACCGGAAGTGGTTCCCGATGAGGGATCTGCTGCTGAGCCTGAGATCAATCTCGAAGAGATGCTGGCTTCTATGCCGGAGCCCGTTATCGAGCCGGAGCCCATTATCGAGCCGGAGCCTGAACCTGAACCCGAGCCCGAGCCGGAGCCGATACCGGAGCCCGAGCCGGAGCCTGAACCTGAACCCGAGCCCGAGCCGGAGCCGATACCGGAGCCTGAGCCTGAGCCCGAACCGGAGCCGATACCGGAGCCTGAGCCTGAGCCAATACCCGAGCCCGAGCCGATACCCGAGCCCGAACCGGAGCCGATACCCGAGCCGGAGCCTGAGCCCGAGCCTGAACCGGAGCCGATACCCGAACCGGAGCCTGAGCCCGAGCCGATACCCGAGCCTGAGCCTGAGCCCGAGCCCGAACCGGAGCCGATACCCGAGCCGGAGCCGGAGCCGATACCGGAGCCCGAGCCGGAGCCGATACCCGAGCCGGAGCCTGAGCCTGAGCCCGAGCCGATACCGGATCTTGTGGCGGTTTCCGCAGAGGAGCCTGTAGCAGAGGAGCCGGTCAGCGAGGAAGAGGAAGCACCCATTGCTTTCCATGATCTTGCGGAGGATCCTGCATCCGATATGATCGCAGCTGCTGCTGCGGCAGAGACTGTAGCGGATGTAAAAGCTGATATTTCAATTTTTGAGGAGAATGTAAAAATGACTGACGTTAATGAATTTGACATTGAAGACGGACCCGCTACAGATGAGTCATCTGTTATCACACAGGGCATGACCATCAATGGAGATGTGACTTCCGAAGGCTCTCTTGAGGTTATAGGATCTATCCACGGCAATATAGCCATCAAGGGCAAGCTTACGATCTCCGGATCGATCACAGGAGACTCAAAGGCCGGAGAGATCTTTGCAGATTCGGCAAAGATAACAGGTGAGATTAACAGTACCGGTTCCGTGAAGATCGGACAGGCATCCGTGATACTGGGTAATGTTACCGGTACATCGGCTGTCATTGCCGGAGCGGTCAAGGGTGACATAGATGTACATGGCCCCGTGATACTCGATACATCTGCCATAGTGATGGGCAATATTAAGTCCAAGTCAGTGCAGATCAATAACGGTGCAGTCATTGAGGGACACTGCTCACAGTGCTATGCGGATGTGAGCCCGACATCTTTCTTCCAGGATCTGAAGGAGTGATAAATGACAAAACGCATTCTGCTGAAGCTTTCCGGTGAGGCTATGGCCGGTAATAAAAAGACCGGCTTTGACGAACCGACAGTGAAAAGGGTAGCCAGGCAGGTTAAGACCCTTATTGACAAGGGTACCGAGGTCGGCATAGTGATCGGCGGAGGTAACTTCTGGCGCGGCAGGTCTTCCGAGAGCATCGACAGGACCAAGGCCGACCAGATAGGAATGCTGGCTACCGTGATGAACTGTATCTATGTGTCGGAGATCTTCAGGACGGAGGGTATGATGACAAGCATACTTACCCCGTTTGAGATAGGATCGATGACAAAGCTCTTCTCCAAGGACAGGGCGAATAAATACTTTGCGAAAGGTATGGTCGTCTTCTTTGCAGGAGGCACGGGACATCCGTACTTTTCCACGGATACCGGCATAATCTTAAGAGCCATAGAGGTGGAAGCAGATGTGATACTGCTTGCAAAAGCAGTGGACGGAGTATATGACAGTGATCCGAAGACCAATCCTGATGCGAAGAAATATGATGAGCTCACCATCGAAGAGGTGGTCGAACAGAAGCTTCAGGTAATAGATATGACGGCTTCGATCATGGCTCTGGAGCACAGAGTTCCCATGATAGTATTCGGGCTGGACGGTAAGGACAGTATCGTAAGAGCCGCAAATGATGAAAACATCGGAACAAGGATCACGGTCTGACAGGGCGGAATGACAGCCGGCTGGTCTGCCGCGCATAACTGATACAAGGGGGTACGAATAATGGATGAAAGACTCAGTAAATATGAGAACAAGATGCAGAAGTCACTTGACAATCTCGGATCAGAGTATGCGGCGATAAGAGCCGGAAGAGCGAATCCCCATATCCTGGACAGGATCAAGGTGGATTATTACGGAACTCCTACCCCGGTTGCGCAGGTGGGCAATATTGCGATACCCGAAGCAAGGATCATAACCATCACTCCCTGGGACAAGAGTCTTGTCAAGGAAGTGATAAAGGCTATCGAGATGTCTGACATAGGCATCAATCCCGGAAGCGACGGAACCACAATAAGACTGGTGTTCCCCGAACTCTCCGAAGAGAGAAGAAAAGAACTCAACAAGGAAGTCAAGAAAAAGGCCGAAGAGTGCAAGGTCGCCATCCGCAATATCCGTCGTGACGGTAATGATGATATCAAGAAGCTTACAAAGACAGAGGATATGTCAGAGGATTCTGTTAAGGATCTCCAGGACCAGCTTCAGAAGGTCACTGACAGTTATATCAAAAAGGTAGATGAGTCTGCTGCCGCCAAAGAGAAGGAAATAATGACGGTATGACGGCATCCGGTCAGAGTGGGGACAGTGCGCTTTTGACTAACGGGATACCGGAGCATGTGGCGATAATCCTTGACGGTAACGGCAGGTGGGCCAGGAAAAAAGGCAGACCCAGGACTTACGGGCATAAGATCGGCGCTGAAAATGTCGAGAGGATATGCCGTGAAGCCTGGGATATCGGGATAAAATATCTGACGGTCTATGCTTTTTCCACTGAAAACTGGACAAGACCTCAGGAAGAGGTATCTGTGCTCATGAAGCTCTTTGGAAGCTATATCAAGAGCACTTTTAAGACAGCCCCCAAAAACAATATGAGAGTGAGATTCATCGGTGACCTGACGCGGTTTTCACCGGAACTTCGTGAGTCCATGAAGTCGCTTGAGGACTTCACGTCGACTCTCACCGGACTGACACTTGTCATCTCAGTCAACTACGGCAGCCGCGATGAGATAAAGAGGGCTGTAAAAGAGATAGCTGAGGATGTTCTTGAGGGTACCGTAAAGACAGAGGATATCAGTGAGGACCTTATAGGCAGATATCTGGATACGGCTGATATACCGGATCCGGATCTTTTGATACGCACATCCGGAGAGCAGAGGCTTTCTAACTTCCTCCTCTATCAGATGGCATATACGGAGTTTTATTTTACTGATGTAGCATGGCCTGATTTTACAAGGGACGAGCTGATAAAGGCGTGTGAAGAATACGCGCGAAGGAACAGACGATATGGCGGGGTTTAGGACCAGAGCGCTCAGCGCAGTAGTGCTGGTGGCGGTACTGGGCAGTGCGCTTTTTATCGGAGATTATTATCTTTGGGGCCTCATGTTCTTTGCATCCGTTAAGGGACTGTATGAGTTCATGAGAGCCATGAGAGATCCCGAGAACAGGGACGATATGAAGCCCGATGCCCTTGAGATATTTGGATATATCGGGGTAGCGGCCATATATGTCACGCTGCTTTTAGTCAGTCAGGAAGGCCAGTTTGTATTTATTTTCTACACTCTTATAGTGCTTCTCATAGCGCTGATGATCATCTATGTGCTGCAGTTCCCGAAGTATTCCACCACCAAGATGATGCAGGTCTTTTTCGGAGTGATATATGTGGGCGTGATGCTGTCTTTTGTATATCTTACCCGTATGGAGCGTGACGGGCTCAAACTGGTATGGCTTATCTTCATAGCCTCCTGGGTCTGCGATACCTGCGCTTATATTTCCGGAATGCTGCTCGGCAGGCACAAACTGACTCCGGCGCTGAGCCCCAAAAAGAGTGTGGAAGGCGCGATAGGCGGAGTAGTGGGTGCGACGGTGGTCGGCTTTCTGTACGGGATGCTGATAGAGCTCGGAGATGCTTCCTGGGTCCCTGCAGTGATATGCGGGGTGGGAGCAGTGATCTCGCAGTTCGGAGACCTTACTGCGAGCGCAATCAAGAGAAATCACGACATCAAAGACTTCGGCAGGCTGATACCGGGGCACGGAGGCATACTGGACAGGTTTGATTCCGTCATAGTGACGGCTCCGATAGTATTTATCCTCTCACAGATCTTCGTGTGAGCCATACACAAAAAACATAGGAGTATCGGATAGATGAAAAAGCTTATAATACTGGGTTCTACAGGTTCGATAGGGACCCAGACACTGGATATAGTGCGCGAGCATGACAGCGATCTTACAGTGACTGCATTGGTGGCGGGGAGCAATGTGGATCTCATGGAGGAGCAGATAAGGGAGTTCCATCCGGGGGCCGCGGCGCTTTTTGACGAGAAGGCGGCAGAGGACCTTCGACAGAGAGTGCAGGATACCGGCTGCAGGATACTTGCAGGCATGGACGGGATCATAGAGATCGCTTCAATGGACGATGGTGATATCGTGGTCGGAGCCATGGTAGGCATGATAGGCATCCGCCCGGTAGTGGCCGCGATCGAGGCCGGCCATGATATTGCGCTTGCCAATAAGGAGACACTGGTATGCGCGGGCCATATCATAATGCCGCTCGCCAGGAGCAGAGGAGTGCGGATACTCCCCGTTGATTCCGAGCATTCGGCGATATTCCAGTCGCTAAGATCCGGTTCTCATGAAGAGATAGAGAAGATCCTCCTTACTGCGTCCGGCGGGCCTTTCAGGGGCAGGAAGAAGGAAGAATTAAAGGACATGACAGCCGAGATGGCGCTTCGGCATCCCAACTGGGATATGGGCCCGAAGGTTACGATAGACAGTTCGACCCTTGTAAATAAGGGCCTGGAGATAATGGAGGCGCGCTGGCTCTTTGATGTTCCGATAGATGATATAGAAGTCTATATCCATCCACAGAGCATAGTGCATTCGGCAGTGCAGTTTCGTGACGGGGCAGTGATCGCCCAGCTTGGAGTTCCCGATATGCATATCCCCATTCAGTATGCGCTGTATTATCCGGAAAGGGCCCCGCTGTCCGGTGAGAGGCTTGATCTTTTCAAAGCCGCTGCACTTACTTTTGAGAAGCCGGATCCGACTTTTATGGGACTGTCCCTTGCGGTAAGCGCCGCGCATAAAGGCGGGAACATGCCTACGGTCTTCAACGCAGCGAATGAGGCGGCTGTAAGGCGGTTCCTTGCGGGAGATACGGGATTCTTAGAGATCTATGATCTGATAGGAGAGGCGATGGAGCACGTGAGGCATATCGAGGATCCGTCGCTTGAGGAGATATTCGAGACTGAAAAGGAAACGCTGGAATACTGCGTCAAGGTAGCGGGATGCTGATAAAACTGCTGTTATTTTTGATAATATTCTCTGTGATAGTGGTGGCTCATGAGGGCGGCCATTGTGTCATAGGCAAGATGAGCGGAATAGGGGTGAAGGAATTCAGCGTGGGCATAGGGCCCACTATAGTCGGATTTAAGAAGGGGGAGACCGTGTATTCCCTGAAGCTTCTTCCCTTCGGCGGACTGACCATATTTGAGGGCGACGATCCTGATGATCCCGATTCAAAGAAATCCTTCAGGAACGCGCCTGTGGGAGCAAGATTTGCCACAATATTGGCGGGCCCCATGATGAACTTTGTCCTGGCTTTTTTGTTATCTCTTATAGTGATAGGAAGCCTTGGATATGATCTTCCTGTGCTGGATTCCGTGATCGACGGATTCCCCGCCAAGGAGGCAGGACTTCGGGCGGGAGACAGGATAGTCTCGATAAACGGCGATAAAGTAGTGATATACAGGGACATCACTATCTGGACCATGTTCCACGAGGGGCAGAGAGCTGATGTGGTATATGAGAGGGACGGAGAGCTTTTCAAGACATCCATAACTCCGCAGTATTCCGTAGAGGATGAGAGATTCCTCTTCGGATTCAGAGGACCTGCGGGATATACGAAGGGCAATCCGCTGCAGGTGATAAGATATTCGCTCACTGAGGTCAGATACTGGATCGAGATCACTGTGAGGAGCATCTCGATGCTCTTCAAGGGTAAGTTTTCGGTGAATGACCTTGCCGGACCCGTGGGTGTCGCAGAGGTTGTGGGAGATGTATACGAGAGCTCAAAGGAGAGCGGCATATTCTATATATGGATCAATATGCTCTCCCTTATGATACTGCTTACCGCAGATCTGGGAGTAATGAACCTCCTGCCTTTTCCGGCGCTCGACGGCGGCAAGCTGGTCTTTGTGATATTTGAGGCTGTAACGGGACGAAAACCCAGTGAAAAGGTCGAAGGTATAGTGAACCTTATCGGAGTATCATTTCTTATGGTACTGATGGCTTACGTGATGTTCAATGATATCCACAGACTCTTTGTCTGACGGGCATTGATATCGGATGTTATCCATACACTCTGTTGTCCTTGCACCCTGTTATCTTTCGCGCACCGATATCAAGTGTTATTCACACGTTTTGCGACGACGATAAAACGCCCGTTATTGACGTGATAACTGCAAGTAGACAGGGTCAGCAGCTGATCTCCCCATGATACATCCACGCCTGTGTCATACAGGGCTCTTTCCTTTACGTTTTCAACGAAGTAATCAAAATCCGCCTTATCCGACAGATCCGTATAGTAATAATACCTGAACCTCCCGTTGTCTTCGTCTTTCTCCTGACGGTATATATCTACGTCCCCGTAGTCTTCATACAGATCAAGATCAGCCAGAGTGAGCTCTTCGGGCTCTACTTCCTCTCCTTCTTCTTCCTGCTTTTTTTCAACTCCGTGCTCCTCGATCTCTTTGTCCGCATTCTCACGGTCTTCTTCAGTCTCGAGCTCTTCTTCATCTATCTGAGAATAAAAGACGGCAAAGAGTTCGTAATCCCTGTCTTCGTACAGCGTATCAAAATGTATGATGGGATGGCTCTTTCCGTAAGAGGCGTCGGCAAATTTCGCAAGCGACCCGAAGCCGCTCCCGTCTCTCATGTTGTGGCCGTAGATAAGGGTATTATTATAACCTTCCTGCCAGTTCACTGCGATAAAGAAGGAACCCTTCTTGGAATCATTGCCGTATATGTCCCTGTGGAGGAAGTAGTTCTGGCTCCTCGGGGTATATACCACGGGATCGTTGATCCTGGAATCATCAACGGAAAGCCATCCGGCCGCATATGGATTGATCTCAAGGAGTTCCGCATATTTTTCAAGAGGCGTGCGGGTATCTTCCTCCGGAGTCTCAGCCTCCGCTGCGTCAACTTCTGATGCAGCCTGACCGGAAGTATCAGCCGAAGTCTCTGCTGCGCTGTCGGAAGCAGCATCGGATCCGCTGTCGGAAGCGGCTGTAGATGAACTGTCGGAATCGGATCCCGTCGTTCCTCCGGAAGCCGGATCCGTTGCACCCGCATTGGCCGGCACCTCTTCGACAGACCCCTGATCCCCGCTCCCGCCTTCCTGACTGTGCCTTGTAGAAGCAAAGAGACGCGAGCTTTTCTCTGTATTGCTGCCCGGAGCTACAAGCCCGACAACTATGAGAGAAAGGAGAATAACAGCAGATATAATTGCAAAAATAACAGGTAGTTTTTGTTTCATGGCATGTATTTTAGCGTGCTTTGGCACCAAATATCTTCTTATTATTTTAGTCTACGACGGTGTCCCATAAAATACAACCCAAAGAAGATATATTAGGGGTTGAAATCCTTACCTTATTATGTTATCCTATGCGCGTCAGTTAGACAAGGCTAACGTACTTAAACGACTTAGTTTACATAAATTCTAAGCTGAGCCCGTTCAAAACGAGGTGAAAGAGCAGTGATGAAATTTCCAAAGATAAATAAAAAACTTATATCCGGGGTGTGCATCGTAGCGCTGATCGGCGCGGCAGCAGGAACACTCACAGCCTTCGGTATCGGAGGAGGCAAGCAGCACGAAGCCTCATATGTAAAAAAAGGCAGCATATCAGGCATCGTGAAGGAGAGCGGAGATATAGAAGGAGAGGATGAATACACTTATTTTGCAAGAGTCAGCGCTCCGATAGAGTATGTGGACTTAAAGGTCGGAGATCTGATAAGCAAAGGCGACGTATTGCTCACATATGACACGGACGACTTTGAAAGGACTGTCTCCGAGGCCGGCATCAGCCGTGAGCAGAGCGAGATGAGCGCCAAGGGTCAGATAGACAAGAGCGATGAGTATTCGGCAAAGTACGGCAAGGCTGCAGCCGAGGATGCGGCTTATGCCACTCTGTACGCTCTGGAGAGAGAGTACGGCGACAAGATAGATGAAGGGCAGTACACCGACAACTGGAACACAAAGCGTGCAAGTGACAGCATCAACGCGAGCATCGCTTCCAAGAATGAAGAGATTGCAGAGAAAAAAGCCGACCTGGCGGATCTTGATCCTGACGACGAAGATTATTCGGACGATTACCGCAGCCTGAACAAAGAAATAGCGGAACTCAATGAAGATATTGCAGGTCTGAACAAGAATCTCGCGTCACTTCCTCCCACCGAACTCGATCCTGATGAATATGCAAGACTGAACGATACCTCCAACTGGATGGAGGATATCACGAGGAACTGGACTGAGGCCAAGACGCATAAAAACACTTATGAAGCGGGGATACTCAATTCCAGCCAGAAGGAAGCTTTGAACAAGCAGACGGATCTTCTTCGCAGCAAGGAGGAGGCAGCCGCCGAGGAGCTTGCCAAGGCCAGCGAGGGCGTTAAGGCAGATTTCGACGGAGTGATCACGGAGTGCAATGTAAAGTCCGGTAATGTGGTGTCCGAGGGAACGCCTCTTTTCAAGATAGTGAACTGCGACGAACTGAAGGTTACAGTGATGATATCAAAGTATGATATCGGGCAGATAAAAAAAGGACAGAGAGCAGAGATAACCATAGCGGACCGTACATATCAGGGAGAAGTGACAAGGATCAATCACGTCGCTACATCTGATGATTCCGACAAGACAAAAGTGGCAGTCGAGGTTCATATCGATGATCCCGACGACAGCCTTATACTCGGCCTTGAAGCCGATGTGACCATCTATACGGATGAGCAGAAGGATGTGCTCATCATCCCGTACAGCGCCTTTTACATCGATGACGACGGGGACTACTGCTACGTGATAGAGGACGGTATCATCGTAAAGAAATACATCACTGCCGGGATCACTACACCGGATCACGTGGAGGTGAAGGACGGTCTTAATGACGGGGACATGGTCATCACCGATTCGATAACCGACAGTCAGGTAGGAGAAAAGGCAGTTGGAACCGTTCATTGAATTCAGAAAAGTAGAAAAAAAGTATGAGCTCGGAGAGCATACCTTCTATGCCTTAAAAGACGTGGATCTGGAGATCATGGAGGGCGAGATGGTCGTGATCCTGGGTCCTTCCGGAGCCGGCAAGAGTACGCTCCTAAATCTCCTCGGCGGAATGGACTCGCCTTCAGGAGGTGAGATCTTATTTAACGGACACAATATCGCAGGCTTTAACGATGACGGCCTCACAGCCTACAGAGCCTGGAATGTGGGCGTCGTCTTCCAGTTCTATAATCTCATACCCACTCTTACCGCATATGAGAACGTGGCTCTCATGAAGGATGTGAGGAACAACGTTAAGAAGGGCAGTATATGGGAGAAGGAGTCGGAAGGAGTCGAGATCCTGGATCCCGTAGAGATGCTTGATGCCGTGGGTCTTAAGGATCATCTGCATCAGTTCCCTTCCCAGATGTCCGGCGGAGAGCAGCAGAGGACATCCATAGCAAGGGCTCTGGCCAAGAATCCTAGGCTGCTTCTTTGCGACGAACCCACGGGCGCTCTCGATACCGACACCGGCCAGGAGGTCTTAAAGCTCCTGCAGCGCGTCAGCAGGGAGAGGAAGCACACGGTAGTCATGGTCACTCACAACAGTTCTTTTGCGGATATAGCGGACAGGGTGATAAGGGTCAAAAACGGTACGGTAAGATCCACCGAGATCAATGAAGATCCCAAGGACGCATTGGAGGTCAGCTGGTAATGCTCCTCCGCAAGATGTGGAGGGATCTCCTCCAGAACAAAGTCCAGTTTTTTTCAATCTTTCTGCTGTCTCTTCTTGGCATCTTTGTATTTGCAGGCCTTGATTCCGAAGCAAGCGGTATGGCCAAGTACGAATCGCTGTACTATGAGGAGACAGGCCTTGCCGACATCTGGGTGCAGGGAAAGAAATTCAGAAATGAAGATCTGAATAAGATAAGAGCGATCCCGGGTGTCGTAACCGCCGAGAAAAGGCTTCGCATCGACGGGAAAGCGGAGCTTGAAGAAGAGCATGATCTTCAGATGAATTTCATTGATTCCAATGAGATCTCCAGGATGAGGATAATAAAAGGAGAGCCTTTTGAGCCGGGTGAGGGCGGAGTATGGCTCGAGCAGACCTTTGCGGAGCATCAGGGACTTGATGTGGGCGACACGATAAAGATGAAGGTCGAAGGCAGTGAATTTGACGAGAAGATAAGGGCTATAGTCTGCAATCCGGAATATGTATATTTCCTTCCGGACGCCGCGGCTCTGATGCCGACCTACGGTGACTACGGAGCAGCCTTCATGGACAGCGCGGAATATCCCGTGAAGGATGAGATATATTTCAACCAGATCATAGCCGACATCGATGGCGTCGATAATACCGGAGGCCTTGATGATGATGAAAAAGAAAGGGTCAGGCGCATAGGCAATACCATCAGAAACGTCCTGGATGACAGCCGCATAGTCACCACCGGCAAGGATGCCGACTTAAGCTATCAGACCTTCCATTCCGAGATAGAGCAGCACAAGACGATGACATACATTTTTCCGGCCGTATTCCTGCTGATCGCGATCCTCGGTATCATCACGACCATGACACGCATGACGTCCAGACAGAGGATACAGATAGGCACCATGAAGGCGCTTGGTTTTTCAAAGCGCACCGTTGTCATGCACTATGCTTCCTACAGCCTCTTTTTAAGCCTTACAGGAGGCATTGTCGGAGCGATCCTCGGATACAATACGATAGCCGAACTCATCATAAGCATGCAGTCCGATGCCTATCTGGTTCCGGAGATGAGGACAGCCTTCTCCCCGAGAGCTTTCGGAGGTATCGTGGTCTCGGTGCTGGTATCGACACTTGTCAGTTATATCGCCTGCAGGAAGGAGCTTGCTCCCGCGCCTGCAGAGACTCTGCGTCCTGCTTCTCCCAAAAACCTCAAGCATTCGGCTCTTGAAAAGAGCAGACTGTGGCTCAAGCTTGATTTTGCTATGCAGTGGAATATAAGGGATATCCTAAGGAATAAGGTCAGATCCGCCATGGGTATGTTTGGAGTACTCGGGTGCGCCATGCTTTTATTCGGCGCTTTTGCATGTCTTGATACCATGGACTTCATCACCACCTGGCTGTATGGAGAACTCAACACATCTAATTACCAGATCATCATGGAAGAGAATACTCCCCTTTCGGTGACTGAGGAATATGCCAAGGAATACAGCGGACAGATGGTGCAGAATTCCGGGGCGGAATTCGAAGTGAACGGAGTCAGGAAATCAGGGGCTGTCACTGTCTATGACACGGGCAACTACCTTCATTTTGAAGACAGTGATATGAGGCACATCAACCTGAATAAAAAGGGCATATCAATGTCATGCAAGATGGCAGAGATCCTGGGCCTTGAAGAGGGTGATGTCTTCAGGTGGCATGTGATAGGAGATGATAAGTGGCAGACCAGCCATGTGGCCGGATTGTACAGGAATCCCACGACACAGGGGATCACCATGACAAGGGATGTCTTTGAGGAATATGAGTATGAATTTACACCCGGCGCCGTCTATGCCAATAAGAAGCCGAAAGCATCCATTGAAGATGATGACAATGTGACCGGCGTACAGAGCCATGATGAGATGATGGAAGCCTTTGATTCGATGAAGGAGATGATGTACACGATGGTGTATATCCTTGTGGCAGCGGCCATCGTACTGGGAGTCGTAGTCCTCTATAACCTCGGAGTACTGTCTCTTGTGGAAAAGCATAGAGAGATGGCGACGCTCAAGGTGCTGGGATTCACTACATCAAAGATCAGATCCATACTTCAGATGCAGAACATCCTGCTGACATGCGCCGGCATAGCGCTCGGCATCCCCTGCGGCATGGGGCTCATAGCGGCGCTTTTCGGCTCTATGCCCGAATCCATGGATTACATAGCCACCTGGAAGCCTGCATCCTTTGCCTATACCATAGCCGGAACCTTCATCCTGTCATGCGCAGTCAACAGGATACTCTCACGCAAGGTCAAGACTGTTGATATGGTCGACGCCCTGAAAGGCCAGGAATAAAAGACCGGCTTTATCAGCCGGTCCTTCTTCTGTCGAGATTCTTTGATATCTTCATTCCCAATATCTGGAAGAACTGAACGAGTAGTATGAGCAGGAGCACTGACGGCCAGAGTATGTTTGGCTGCCAGCGGTTGTATCCGTAGCGGATGGCGATGCTTCCGAGTCCGCCGCCTCCGACGGCGCCTGCCATCGCGGAGTATCCGAGTATCGTGCCGAAGGCAATGGTCACACCTACGAGAAGGGACGTCCTGGCTTCGGCAAGGAGCACGTTCCATATGATGCGTCCCGTGCCTGCCCCCATTGACTGAGCGGCCTCTATGACGCCGTGATCCACTTCCTTGATGGAAGACTCGACCATGCGCCCTATGAAGGGAGCAGCGGCTATGACGAGAGGCACTATGGTGGCAGCAGTTCCGTAACTCTTGCCCACTATAGCTCTTGTAAAGGGTATCAGTATCACGAGAAGTATGATGAACGGCACGCTTCTCAGCACATTGGTGACAACGTCCATTACCTTGTAGAGCGTGGGATGTGGCTTGATCCCGTCACTGTCGGTCACGGCCAGCAGCACTCCGAGAGGCAGTCCCAGCACATATCCGAAAAAGGTCGATACGAAGACTATCTCGACAGTCTCCCACAGACCCTGCAGTATCATCAGTATTTCCTGTTCACTCCACATAGGTTACCTCCTCGACTCCGAGTCCTTTTTCTTTGAAATAAGAGACCATCTTATCCGCCACTTCTTTGTTTGGCGGAAGCTGGAGTATCATCTCTCCCTTGGCATTGCCGTTGATCGTCTGCGTATTGGCATACAGTATGTTGAGAGGAGTCTTGAGCTCGAGCGTGATATTGCCGAGTATGGGCTCAAAGGCGCTCTTGCCGTCAAAGACTACCCTGACCTGATGGTCCGAGTGCATCCTTCTTATATGCGCGGTCTCGGAGAATACAAGCTTCTTGGCTTCTTCGGTCTTCGGCGCCCTGAAGAGCTCCTCGACCGTGCCTTCCTCGACCTTGTGGCCGTGATCGAGCACTGCGACCTTGTTGCAGATCTCCTGTATGACGCTCATCTCATGAGTGATGACTACGACCGTGATCCCGAAGGATTTGTTGATATCCTTTATAAGGTTCAGTATGGATTTGGTGGTCTGCGGATCGAGAGCCGATGTTGCTTCGTCGCAGAGCAGTATCTTGGGATCGGAAGCCAGCACGCGGGCTATCGCGACTCTCTGCTTTTGACCTCCGGAGAGCTGTGCGGGATATGCATCGGCCTTTTCCGAGAGGCCTACGGTCTCGAGAAACTTACCGGCTTCCTTTCTTGCCTGGGAGCGGGACTTGCCTGCGATCTCCAGGGGGAAGGCCACGTTGTCCAATACGTTGCGCTGCATCAGCAGGTTGAAGTGCTGGAATATCATGCCTATATCCCGTCTTTTTAATGAGAGCTCCTTGTTTGAGAGCTTCATCATGTCTTTTCCGTCGACGAATACGCTGCCTTCCGTGGGCCTCTCAAGGAGGTTCAGGCATCGTACAAGCGTTGATTTACCGGCGCCCGAGAGACCTATGATGCCGAAGATATCGCCCTTTTCGATCTCGAGGTCGATATTTCTGACAGCCTCTACATCCCCGGTGGATGATGAGAAGGTCTTGCTCACGTTCACAAGTTTGATAATAGGTTCTTCCATACCGTAATGCCTTTCGTTTTCTTTGTGACATTCCGCCGCAATCATAGCACAAATGCCTGATAACTAAAAGCCCGCAATCTGCGGATCATGCCGATCCGTGACCGCGGGCTTAGATGCATCTGTACGTTGCCGGATCAGTTCTTATAAGGAACGACTGCTCCGTCGTAGGTATCGTTGATGTAGTTCACGATGGCATCAGACTTTAATGTGTCGACCAGAGCCTTGATCTTGGGGTCATTCTCGTGGCCGTCCTTGACTGCGATGACATTCACATAGGTTGCCGCAGCTTCGGAATCCTGTGCCTCGTATGCAAGAGAATCCTTGCCGACAGAGAGTCCTGCCTCGAGTGCGTAGTTACCGTTAAGGACGACGAATGCTGCATCAGGGATCGCATCCTTAACGCTCTCTGCAGCGAGTTCGACGATCTTGATGTCCTTGCTGTAGGACTCTACATCATTGACTGTAGCTGTAAGGCCTGCGCCTGACTTAAGCGTAAGTACTCCGTTTGCCTCAAGGAGCAGGAGTGCGCGAGCCTCGTTTGTGGTATCGTTGGGTACTGCGATCTCATCGCCGTCAGCAAGCTGTGAAAGATCAGACTTTGTGCCCGGGTAGATGCCGAAGGGCTCGTAGTGGATACCGCCGGCATTCACGAGATGAGTGCCCTGTTCTGAGTTGAACTCATTGAGGTAGGGGATGTGCTGGAAATAGTTGGCATCAAACTCCTCACTCTCTACTACATTATTGGGCTGTACATAGTCATCGAAAATTGTGACCTTGAGTTCATATCCCTGCTCGGCAAGGATGGGCTTTGCCTGCTCAAGGATCTCGGCGTGGGGTGTTGCACTTGCTGCCACAGTGATGGTTTTATCATCGCCCGATCCGGAAGCTCCTGCTCCGCATCCGGTGATCACCGATGCTGCAAGTACACCTGTGACCAGTAATGCGATAAACTTTTTCATGATCTTGTCCTCCTTATTCATACAAACCCTATCGATAAGATAGGAATTGCTCTTTTAATATACGGGATTATAATTCCCCTCCGGTACGTTGTCAAGTACTTTTTTGTTTTTAAGGTGACGTTATGTACAAAAAGTGATACAATACAATAGTATTGGTGTCTGTATTATTGGGGGGATGATGTGAAAGACAATCGGCTTGATGATCTGAAGGTTGCATCAGCCTTTGTGAATGACATGGCGGTAGCAGTATGTGTTACCCGTGCAGATGATTATCGGATCCTCTATGCGAATGATTATCTGATCAATCTGGCCGGCTGTTCCGACTATGATGATTTCATGGATTATACCGGGGGGATTTTTGATGGTATGGTCGATGAAGCTCAGATCGAAGTTCTTCACAAGGATTTTCACATTGAGACTCAGAGCCTGCATAACAGTACAGGCTATGCCTTTTACAATACCAGGAAAAAAAGCGGAAAGCTTATCAGAGTAGTCAATCACTGGACACTCTATCAGGATCCCGAAGAAGGTGTTCTTGTTTTCGCAACCATATATCCGCACAAATATGAGAATACAAGCACTGATTATGATGCCGTAACGGCTCTCTATACCAGACAGAAGTTCAAGAAACATCTTGAAAGCACATCATACTCCGACCGTGCGGATGCAACCAAAGAATACGCCATCGTATATGTTAATCTCGTTAATTTCAAGTTCATCAATATAGACAGAGGAGTTACCGAGGGAGACCTGTGTCTTAAGACCATGGCCAATATCCTTATAAATATATATAAGGATGGTGTCATATCCCGCGTGGCTGACGACCACTTTGCCGTATTTACCGCTTACGATGGTGTGATGGAGAGGACCGAAGAAGCTGACAGGCTTTTCAGTGAAAAGTACGGAAATCATAACAATGTGATCGGAAAGTTCGGTATATATAAGCTTCCGCCCACATATGAGATAGATGTTGAATCAGCGCTTTCCCAGGCAAAAGTCGCCTGCGATTATATCAAGTCCGATGTCAAGACAGATATCATCGAGTACAATGCCGAACTCGAAAAGAATATCAAGACTGCTGAGTATGTGACTGCGCATATCGATGAAGCTATCGAGAGAGGGTGGATAAAGATCTATTTCCAGCCCGTTATCCGTTCACTGACAGAAGGACTCTGCGGCCTGGAATCTCTGGTAAGATGGATCGATCCCAAGATCGGATTCCTTCCGCCGGACCAGTTCATCTCGACTCTTGAAAGAGAGAGATGCATTCACAAGCTCGACTGTTATGTGGTGGATCAGGTGTGCCGCACCATTCGCGAGCGGGTGGACCATAAGATTCACATAGTGCCGGTGTCTGTAAACTTTTCAAGACTTGATTTTATTATGTGCGACATGCTGTCTGTCGTTGAGTCGGCTGTCGAGAAATATGACATACCCAGAGAATATATTCATATAGAGATCACCGAGAGTATGATCTCTTCCGATGAGGAACTCATGCACAGTATCATCGAGGATTTCAGGAAGGCCGGATACGAGGTGTGGATGGATGACTTCGGAAGCGGTTATTCTTCACTCACTGTCCTCAAGGATTTTCAGTTTGATACCCTGAAGCTTGATATGCGATTCCTTTATCCCTTCACGGACAAATCAAAGAGTATAGTGAGTTCCACGATCAGCATGGCCAAAGAGATAGGCATGCATACTGTGGCCGAGGGAGTCGAGACGAAGGAGCAGCTTGAATTCCTGAAGGATACCGGCTGCGAGATGATACAGGGATATTATTACGGGCGTCCCGAGCCGATAGAGGATGTGTTTGTGCATCTTGAAGACAAGGCCATCAGTACGGAGACGAGGAAGTGGAGGCATTTCTTTGAGACCGCCAGCATGCATGTCAGGGTCACAGATGAGCCGCTGGAGATCATAGAGGTTGACGGCAAGAGTTTCCGCACTCTTTTTATGAACAGAAGTTACAGAGAGCAGATATTTGATAAGGAAATGAGCCTTGAGGAGATAGACAACTATGTCTACAATTCCGGAACTCCGCTGTTCAATCAGTTCCGCAAATTTGTGGATCAGATCGAGAGATCAAAGAAACCGCAGACTTTTTTCTTTACAGCAAAGAACAATTATTACAGATTCACCGGACAGACCCTGGTGAAGAACGGGAGCCATTATATCATTCAGGGTTCCATCTTCAATATAACCCATGATAAGGATATGTCCGCGAAGACGAACCTTGATGTGAGACTGAGAGAACTGAACCTCCTGTTTGACAGCGTGCTGATCGGGAATATCAAAGAGGATACATTAAAGCCCCTGCTTGGTGGGTATCATTATGTTGATTTCGGAGATGAGCCGGTCGTGCCGCTCAGGGAGGCCATGCTCCGTGTTGAGGGAGAGCATATCTATCCCTTGGATCTTGAGAAATACAAGGCATTTTTCAATATTGATGATATCGCCGAGAGAGTGGAGAAGAGCGGAAGGGGCTATGTGGAAGAGATGTTCCGCTTTAAGCAGGAGAACGGGGACTATCAGTGGAAGGAAATATATCTGATGCGCATCCCCGGCAGTAACGGAGACGAGTACATGTTCTGCATGAAATCCTGTGCTGCAGTATATTCCGACAGATTATCATCTGACGATACGGCCGATACGGACGGCGCACTGTCCAATCTCCTGCGTACCTTCTTGTGGAACTCTGACGTCAGATTCTTCTGGAAGGACAGAGAGAGAAGATTCTGCGGAGCGAGCCAGTCTTTCCTTGATTATCACGGGGTCAGTTCATTTGATGAGATAAAGGGCAGGACTGCCGAGGAAGTAGGGTGGAACCATGGCGATACAAAACCGATAGACATGGAATACGAGATCCTTACCAAAGGGACAAGGTTCATAGATGTCCCGGGCAAGATCATAGCCAGAGGAAAGGTAAGGGATACTCTGTACAGCATGATCCCGCTGTATCAGGGGGAGAAGATCGTGGGCCTTGCGGGATACTTTGATGACGTGGAGGACAAGCTTGCCAAGATAGATGCGAGAAATGCCGCCTCCAGGATCGACAGTGTCACCGGAGTCATGAATTCACGGGCATTTGTGGATGAGATGATAGACCGTGCAGACATGTATAATGAAAGCGGTACCGATTACGGGCTGATCGTTCTGAATAATACAACGCACTGGAGGATAGTCGAGACCTACGGACAGGAATTTGCGGATAAGGTCCTGCACTGTATGGCAGATACCATAGTGAAGACAGCGGGCAGAGGCGCTGCGGTAGCAAGGACCAAGGAAGCCGTATTCGTGGTGATGTGCGGGATCAAAGACAGGGACGGATTCATAAGCCTTGCAGAGAAGATAAAGAAGGCCCTGTCTGCCATCATCGAAGTGGAGGGCAACAGGGTGACCATGCGCATCAAACTCTCTGCAAAGATAAGGTCGGAAGAGTCAACCTATGATGAAGCAATATATGAGCTGGCTCTGAAGGACGTCATGTGACATGATACAGATACTCAATACCATCATACCTGTAATATTGATGCTTTGCATCGGTGTGATCGCAAGAAGAAGCAAGCTCCTGTCAAGAGAGGGCATCAATGCCTTAAAGAGCATCGTCGTGAACATCACGCTTCCTGCCGTGATGCTGAATGCTTTCGCGACGATGGATTATTCCGTCAACAATATCATAATGACCGCCGTGATGTTCGTTTCCTGCGTTGCTGCGCTGCTTCTCGGTAAGCTCGCTGCCGGGGGATCGAGATTCATACCGTTCCTTACCACAGGCTTTGAGGCGGGGATGCTCGGCTATTCGCTTTTCATGCTGCTGTACGGATCAGAGAACATCTCGGCCTTTGCCTATATAGACCTGGGGCAGGTTCTTTTTGTATTTACACTGTATAAGATACTTCTCGGGGCAGACAGCGATGATAAGCCGAAGGCATCGGTGCTTGTCAGGGAGATGCTTACTTCACCTACAGTCATCGCTATAATCTGCGGCGTGATACTGGGAGCCACCGGTATCTACAGAGCGCTTGAGGGGATAGGTGTCAGCAGTCTCATAGATGCCTGTACTGATTTCGTGAGCGCTCCGACAGGAGCCGTTATCCTCATCACCATAGGATATGATCTCGTACTTTCCGATATCCCATGGAAGAGCGTGATAAGGGTGCTTGTGTCCAGGATAGTCATCATGGCTCTTCTGCGTGTCGGCGTGGGAGCTGTGGTACATGCCATAGGGATGGGAGACATCCTTGATCCTGCGCTTAACATCATGTTCATATTGCCTCCTCCGTATGTCCTGCCTGTTTTCGCGGACGACGAGAAGCAGAGGAATTTTGTGTCATCATCCCTTTCGGTCACGACGCTTGCGACCATTGTCTGCTTTATAATCCTTACTGTAATGACAAGGTAGTTCCACTAGGGGGATTATTATGGTGATCCGACCCCGGGAGACTGAACTCGAGGTTTATTGATTTAATCATCTCTCCGATGTAGTATATAGATGTGATCGGGGTAGTAATGGTCTCGACAGGGATCTTGCAGCCGGAGAAGCTATCCGAAGGAGATCGCGATAAATCTCACAAACAAAATAAACGCAGACGATAGTTACGCGTTAGCAGCTGCCTAAGCGCAGCAGCCGTCAGTCCTGAGTACCTGTCCGCAGGGGCACTGGCGTCAAACAGACAGGAAACGGCATATGCAAAGCTTTGAGCATGTGTACGTATCATGAAGCTACCGAACTCAGAAAATCGTTCATCGTTGTCTGAGGGAGGGAATCTCAAAAGGTGAACTATGATAGTAGAAGGACGGGGAATAGATTTTTGGACGCGGGTTCGACTCCCGCCTACTCCACTAAACGGAAGGTATACGAACCCCAGTCAAAGTATTGATTTTGCGGTGTTTCGTAATGTTTTCAGTATTACTTTACGCATTGATGATTTCGAATCTTAGCCTAATATCCAGTCTAAGAGGGCAACTTATACAGACGTACGGGCATGGATTAAAGAAAAATACGGAATCTGCGTGAGTAATCTGAACGTATCCCAGGCAAAGCAACGACTGGGGCTGTGCCAGAACGAATATAAGGGTATAGCTGCAAGTGGGAAGTACGCTCAGCCAGTATTGAGTGATGAGAAGTACGAGCTCATACGGACAGCTTTCGAGCACTTCGGGATAATCTAAAAAATAAACGCCTTAGAAGGCCTAAATTGACCTCTAAGGCGTTTATATAAAAGTTCTGAAAAACAGAAGAACGAACCGATTCCGATCCGCCCTCCTGTATTTGTCTTATTCATTCCGCAAGGAAATCAGTCTTTATATATCAGCTCCATTGCATATCCCTGAAGATTCAGTGGAACAGTTGTGACAGTTCCAAGTTGCGCATCCGTGTCAGAATAGATATGTACCTGTCCTCCCTGATCCATACCCATCAGAGCATACTGTCTCCCAGCTTTGATGTAATCAGAGGGGATATAGAGTGTAAGTATGCCATTCTTCAGCGTATAGTCTGTCTTGTCATCAAATGAGAGGTTGAAGGAGAATGCCTCCGTCCATCCGGCAGGCTTTGAAGCTGTAAATATTGCCTTTGCAGCATTACCCTGCTGTATCTTGCCGCTCTTAAGGTTCGTCGCATAATGGCCGTCAACGAAATATCTGACAGTCAGCGAATCGGTACTCCAGTTCACGGGGTCATGATGGTCATCATCATCGTCATCATCATGGTCATCATGATCCTTATCATCCGAATAAGGATCCTGAGAGGGATTTACTTTCATGGTCCAATTCCATCTAGTATTTGTAACTGCCGGTAATTGATCTGACACTGAAAGAAAAATTAAAGAAAATTTGTATTCGCCCTCTTTCACCGGTGTTCCTTCAACCTTGAAATAGTCTCCTACCGGATCTCTATGTAGTATTTTCAAATTAAGTCCCTCAGGTAAATCCCCTTCAACACGGAGATCAGAGATTCTTTCATTAGTATCGTCTACTCCGTTATGACTACAAAAAAAATTTCTATCATAATTTGTTCCAACTGTTCCATCGGGCATAACATACTCGCTTTCTTGAGAATGCCCTGCGGCAAGTGCGGTCTCCGGGCTTACAAACCCGGCAAGGGCACCGACAAGAAATATTGCTGCCACGAGTTTCGCCAGCAAACCTTCTCTCTGCTTTATCATGCTTTTCAACATTTTCAACAATTCCTCCTCTGATCAACTTGAGACTGACACAAAATTATTTAATCTAAACAGTCTTTCTCCTCTAATTGAGAAGGGATTCTAACACACAATATGTGCTCTGCCTAGCGTCATCTTAGTGACATTTTCGCAAAACATGCGTGGCTGCTGGTTTTATAACGCATGTATTTAAATATGTGATTGATAGGATTTTCCCCGAAATTACAACAGATGTGAATCAGGCTTTCTGGATAACCTGTTCCCCGTCATTGGATAATGCTTCTTCCCTGGATTGGTAGAAGCATCGCATCAGAGCGTATCTTGAATCCGTTCCGGTCTTTTCGTAGATATTGCTGATATGTCTGTGTACCGTACGCGCAGTCAGCCCAAAGGATCTGGCTATTCCCTCAACATCGGTATCTGTCATTATCAGCGCCTCAAGAAACTCCGTCTCTCTGGGAGTGAGCCCGCTGTTTTCGGCAAATTTTTTAAGATAATCTTCTGCAGAAACGGAAGATGTTTTTCCGGATTGCGGGTCCGGCTCAGTATCGCTGTCGGAAGATTGCCCTGAAACCATTGGTCCAAACCCCGGAAGATAACCGCCAAAAGCGATACAGAATAGTGCTGCAGCAAGGAAAACTGTCTCAAAAACAAGCGTTGAAAGAACTGATATTCCGGAAAAAAGCGGATGTATCACTTCCAGAACACAGCTTAATGTGCGGCTCATCCCCGCCCAGAGTTCCGGACGGGAGGTCATCGGTGCAAGGATCCAGAAGAACATATTCATATAGACTATCCGGCATACCACCAATACATAATACAAGAAATACGCAGCGTAGGTGAAGCCTTCGTTTATCATAAAGGGAATGGATATGCATAGAACGGTCATACAGAAAGCACAGACCATGAGCCATTTCCTCTTGCCAAGATCCGAAAGAAAGCCTGCCAGAAGATATCCAACAGCTCCGCCGAGCCTTGGCCATCCATATATCGCCATATCTCCTGCAAAATTCATGGAAATAAGTATCGTATCCGTCTTTGCGTATATCAGATAGAACAGCATCATTGCCGCCACCCCGAGAACTATCTTCCCTGTACCCGGAAGACTGATATCACCTTTTGACGCATATTCAAGCGATTCATCAAACATCCACTCGTATTTTTTGCCTGCATCAAATGATACATATGCCGTGAAAGCGAATCCGATAAGCAACAGGATAATGAAAGTCCCGTTGGCAGGGATAAGATACTGAACTGTCATCTGGATAAGAAAAGAACAGGCTCCACCGATCCCCATCAGTCTTCCGAGGAATGGATGCCCCATAAAGCCTACTGCCACATAATAATATACCGCTCCGCCGAGAAAACCCAATGCAAGAAGAGTGATGAGAAGCGATGCCGTTTTTACAGAGAATGAAGCTTTAAAGAAAAGATCCATGATGACCAGCATTCCTGCTATATACAGGATATTAGAAAAAATGTAGCAGATCCGTCCGGTTTTGATGCTGTTTTCCAGACGCCTGCTCAAAGGAAACAGCAGAAATCCTGCAGCAAGCGCCGGCATCTTGAAATAATGCAAGGCTGCTCCGACCGCCTCAAAACCGTAGGTACTCTTGTCCATCAGTATAAGAGTCAGCATGTATTCTGACATGTAGATGGTGAAAAGCGCGGTAAGAACTATATGCTTTTTCTGGATAAGCGGTCTGGTCATGCAGTATCCTCCTAATAAGCTATGCAGAAATACTGCATGAGTTTCTTTTCGCTTTATGTGCGATAAATCTGATATTCAAACCCTTCGTCCCTCTTGTCAATCTGCCTATGCAATGGCCTCTATCTCAATGAGCACATCCTTGGGAAGCCTTGCAATCTCCACGCGGCTCCTCATATACGGACCAGACCAGTATAGTTCATTTATGAGAATATTCCCATATGCTTTTATTGTCTAAGTATTCTCACTGGTTTGCTCTGCGGTTCCCGCAAAGGATTATCTCCGAGGTTCTTTCCGTTTTTATTGATTATACTATAGGAGGGCAAATATGCAGTTTTAGATCACATAGGATTCTTACCACTCCCGGTGCTAAGCGTGGTCTCAGGTGTAGCAAGCGCCTGATTGTAAGTATCCATAGTGCCGTCGTAGTAACCATAATACTGGTTGTAAGCACCCGTGCGATAGTGCTTCCAGTTCTTAGGGTCAGTATCTTCAGTATCGCAATGATTTGATACAAGCGAAGATACATCGATGGCTATCCACTCGCCGCACATCCATACGGCATTTACAGTGTGCCCGTCGTTTTCTGCTGAAGTACATGGTATGCCTTGATGTCTGCACATGATGGTAAGTGCATTCGCGAAATCCCAGCACTGTCCAACTTTATTGTAGTACATGAACAGGTTGTCATCACTCCAGACACCCTTTTTCATGGCTCTGGAAGTGTTGTTAAGGGTATTAACACGATAGTCATCATATGCATAATTCTGGGTAAGATACTTGACTAATGCGAAGACTTTCATTTCATCTGACCAAGTATCAATCTTGATAATCTCGTCGGAAAGGTCGCACCATTTCTGAACATGATTACAAGCACCATTGGTACCTGATGTAGGGTAAGTCAAAGGGTTGTTCTTGTTACCAACATACATGTTAAGACATGTGTTGGGGTCAAGCTTACCTACAATGCCTTCCCAAACATCGATATCATACTGGGCATATGAAGTCTTCCAGCATGTCTGAACCTTGCTGCCATTGTAATACAGAAGGATGCTGACGGGGTTCTTATACTCATTAAATTTGAGTGATAAAGTATAGATACCTGCAGTATTGGTAATACCCATCTGATTAGCAATGGTCTTGATATCAAAGTTCTTTGTTTCATCGACTTTAATAGCGCCAAGGTTAGCAGAATAAGCTGCTCTTTGGATGGTTACTGTACCGTCATCAACCTTTGTTGAATGGCTGTACATTGTGTAGTCAACCGAAGTTTTGTTGCAATGAACTTTAAGACCTGCACCTGCTTCAAAATTGACATTATCTCCATCGAACTGTGTAGCTCCACACCAACCATCGTTATTGAGATGACAGATGGTATAACCATCAATGGCCTGAATCTGGTCATTGGCTGCATAGCTTTTGGATCCTGCCGCATTTGCCTGTAACGGGAAAACCGCCTGTATGATTAGGACATATGCCAGAAGAAAACCTATCATGCATAAGCGTTTTGTTTTATACATCACTTTTTGCCTCCGTTCAATTATCCAACTGCAATTCGGGCTCCATGGGAGCTGATTCGATAATCTCTGTAGATGGGACACCAGGACCATAGGGAGCGTCTTTTTCCTTGGTCATAAGACCTCTTATGAAAAAAATCATAAGAATGGCAATAATTATAATCGCAACTGAAAAAAGGATAGTTTTCGCTTTCCCTTTGAAAAACAGCGTTATTGAGTTCATGTTAATCTCCTTATATCAGAAGTTATAGGTATTACCTGAGGTATCAGGCTGTTTCAGAAATGCTGAAAAGAACAGAGTCTTCCGTACCTTTAACCATTCCTCCAACAACAGCAGTGCCACCCTTATGGACATTAATTTTATCACTTAAAGTAATAAAATGATAGTTCACTTATACTGTCGGACAGAACCGTATCCGTTGTTGCCGGTAATTGTGTTATAATTTCTTCCGTGGGAGTACCTTATTGTCTTTGTTTCAGTCGCAGGCGGATAAAGACAGACCGGAGGGCATAGGGTGAAGAGAAGCCTTATTATAACAATTAATCTTTTGATAATGGGATTCATCCTGTTCATTATCACAAGTTATGCTAATACCAAGGCAGATGAGAGCTATGAAAACGGGATCATTGGCTTTGAAAAGATGACGATGACCACCAATCGGATCATTGCCAATTACCTTGAGGACGAGCAGCATCTTTGTGATATATGGGCAAACTACATCAATCTATCAGCAAAGGATGGTGTCCCGATGACTGCAGAGGACGCCGTATCCTTTATCCGGAAGGCAAAGACAACACAGGAGATCGACGGTCATCTTATCTTTCCCGACAGCCCGGATCGTTCCGGTGTCTCGACGGCGGCCAAGGTATCCGATCCGGACGACTATACTGTTTCATACAAGAATATAGATATCTTTGACAATATCGAGAGCGTGAGCTCCTCAGGGGATACTGTCAATCTTACAAGAGCCTATACAAATCCAATGAACGGCGTGCAGTCCATCGCATTTTACGATCATGTGTCAGTCCTTGATCCGGGGAGCGGTCAGCTTGAAGACGGCCTTCTGATGAGGGTCGTTCCCTTGAGCAGCCTCGAGCAGAAGCTTGTCTTTCTCAAGGGAGAGTACGAGAATGTCGAGATAAGCATCGTGGACAGGGAAGGTAATTACGTAGTCCATGGCAAGTCCTTTAAGAACAGCAATTTCTTTGAGTATTACAAGTCATATAATGAAGCTTCGGCAGAGGAATACGAGCTTGCGACAGACGAGATAGCCGGCGGGACGGGTACCATGACGATCAAGAACTCCAAGGGGGATGACTGTATCCTGTCTTATATGCCCCTTGAGACTATGACGACATGGGTCCTTCTGGCCTATATTCCTTTGACAGATCTCGTGGCAAGCCGGTCGATAGACTGGCTGCTCCTTGGGATAGCTACGCTCGGCTTTTTGCTTCTTCTGATATTCAATTCGATCGTCATGATGACATACAACCGCAAGCTGTCAGAGGCTGCTCAGCAGGCGAATCAGGCCAATGAGGCAAAATCCGACTTTCTGTCTGCCATGTCCCATGATATACGTACGCCGATGAATGCGATCCTGGGCTTAAATGAGATGGTGCTCAGGGATTCACGGGATGACAATATCAGAATGTATTCGGAGAGCATAAGGACCGCAGGAAATACGCTCCTTGGCATCATCAACGACATCCTTGATTTCTCCAGGATAGAAGCGGGGAAAATGGAGATCATCAACGCGGATTACAGTTTTGTGTCCCTTCTTAATGATCTTGTGAATATGGTGCAGAAGAAGGCGGAAGAAAAAGGTCTTGTCTTTACCCTTGATATAGACAGGGATATTCCCGGGACTCTTAACGGAGACGAGATGAGGATAAAACAGATCATCCTCAATATCCTCTCAAACGCCGTAAAATACACCGACAGTGGATCGATTACCTTATCGGTTCATGCTCATGATCTCCGGGATAAGCCTGATTCTGTCATGCTCCGTATCAGTGTGGCAGATACCGGCATTGGCATAAAACCCGAAGACCTTGACAAGCTGTTTGTTGCATTTGAACGTATAGATGAAAAGACAAACAGGAACATTGAGGGCACGGGCCTTGGCATGACTATCGTCCAGAGATTTCTCGGTATGATGGGCAGTCATCTTGAAGTAGAGAGTGAATACGGCAGGGGCTCTGTCTTTTCCTTTGACCTTGAGCAGAAGGTCGTTAACCGTGATCCGATAGGAGATTACGAGGAAGCTTTCAGACAGTTATCAAGTCAGAGGAAAAACTATCATGAGAAGTTCACGGCGCCTGATGCAGGAGTTCTGGTGGTCGATGATAATCCGGTCAATCTCACTGTATTCGTTAACCTGCTGAGAAAGACACGGCTTAAGATCGATACGGCAGAAAGCGGTGATGAATGCATAGCGCATTTTCGCGACAGGCACTATGATGTCATATTCCTGGATCACATGATGCCGGATAAGGACGGCATAGAGACTCTGAAGGAGATGAAGAGCATAACGGATACTCCGAATAAGGAGACGCCGGTGATCTGTCTTACAGCCAATGCGATATCAGGCATGCGTAAGATGTACACAGATGCAGGATTTGACGATTATCTCACCAAGCCGATCGATCCCGAACAGCTGGAGATGATGCTCCTGCAATATCTTCCAAAAGATAAGGTGATCCCGGCTTCGGGGGAGGAGGATACTGAAGATAATGCACTGCCTTCTTTCCTGTCTGACCTTAAGGAGCTTGATGTGGATGCGGGGCTCGCTTATTGCGGTGACGCCGAAGATTATCTGATGGCTCTTGAGATGTACATGGAGAGTGCCGATAAGAAGTCGGAAGAGATCGAGAGATACCGGGCTGAAGGAGATATAAAGAACACGACTGTAATGGTTCATGCGCTTAAGAGCGCTTCACGCTCTATAGGCGCGCTGGAGCTTGGAGAATTCGCCGCGCGTCTTGAGAAGGCAGGGGATGGCGGTGATAAGGAGACACTGGATAGAGAACTTGGCGAACTTATTTCCAGGTACAGGCAGCTGGCGAGAGCGCTTGAACCTCTTAGAGGCTTGACGCTGTAGATAAAACACCGGATACTTGTAGATATCCTTAAGGCGGAGGGAATGAGAATGAAAAAGACACTGAGTGCGATATTATCTTTGAGCATGACTGCGGCACTTCTTTTGCAGGGCTGCGGCAGCGGGAAGAAGGCGGACGCTCCTTTTGTCCCGAAGTACGACAAAGACACGGAGTTCTCGCTGACTGTTGCGGGCAGTTATTCCAACTTTGAGTCGCTTGAAGCGGAATTTGAGCGCTTTTATGAATACTATCCGAATGCCAGTCTGCAGTATGTGACAATGGATGATTACAATAACGTCATCTCGAGCGCTCTTGTGAACAGCGAGCCGCCGGATATCTTTACGACTAACAGCGCCATGATCGGCGATGAGGCCTATAACGACATGTTTGATTCCTGCGAGGTTCTGTCCGATCCTTCGCTTGATATCGACTATTCCTGCATCAAAGAATCGCTGATACGTACTACGGATTCGGGTGATGTCGTCATGCTCCCGATCTTCACGACATCCTACGGGATGCTCGTCAATATGGATATCTTTGAAAAAGAGGGATTAAAGGTTCCGACTGATTACAAAGAGCTTGTGAGTGTCTGCGAGAAGCTTAAGAGCGCGGGATATGAATCTCCAATGATGGGAACGGACAGGTTCAGCGGAACGGGGATGTTTAACTGCTTTGTCTATCCGATGTTTGCATACGACGTGATCAATAACAGCGATAAGGTTGACTCACTCAATGCTCTGGATCCGTCAGCGGGAGAGGTGATGCGGCCTTCACTTGAGAGACTTGATGAATTCGTCAACTCCGGCTGCGTGGATGTGGAAAAATGCCGGGAAGAGATAACGGATGAATATGAAGCCATAATCATGAGATTTTTTGAGGGCGATGTCCCGATGATGCTCGCTGCGGGTGATGTGGTGTCGGGAACTGCCAAGAGAGAGAGTAAGTCGGATGCTTTTACCGCACACCCTTTTAAATACAGATTCTTTGCCGCACCTGCAGGTGACGACGGCGGATACTTTATCAATTCGATAAGCATCTGCTTTTCGGTAAATAAAAACAGCAGGAACATCGACATGGCCAATGAGTTCATGCGGTTCCTTATCAGCAACAAGGAGCTTGGCAACATGGCCTCGTTAAAGCGCCTTATCCCGCCTATAGATGTTTTCTCCGAAGATGATCTCTATTCGGCTCTTGCGGATATACCGGATGACAGGAGCTTCAGTGACAAAGAGACCGGCCTTATGGATCCGGCAGTCAGACAGTTCAGAGCTGCTATCTTTGCTGTGGGCAACAAAGAGATGACGGTGGATGAGGCTGTTGCTTCGTACGGGAGTATCCCGGAGGAGTAGAAGCCATATAAGACAGGGGGACGGTTCTTTTGTCTTGGCGTAGAAATAATAAGAATGTATCATAGAATAGATATTGCAAAGGATCCATGATCAGGCGGAGAAGATAAATGAACAAACGAAGGATACTTAAATTAATACTTCCGTTAATTCTGTCAGTTTTGATCGCATTAAATACTCCTCTTATCATACTGGCAGAAGGAACCCAGGAAGAGGTTGCTGAATCTCAGGAAGAGTCAGCAGGAGCTTCCGAAGAGGCAGAGCCGTCAGATCCTGCCCCGGCAACACCTGCTGTCGGAGCGTTGGCAGATCCGGCCCCTGTCATATCATCACACACTGACTTTGAATTTCGGCCCGGGAGATGATGTGAGCATAGAGTTTGCAGTGAACTGACGTATGGGAGATCAGATGACTGACATCATTATATCAGCGGAAATAGTTGCGGGCGTTTATACGCTGCTGATCCTTGCAGCCGTCCTTTACCAGCGCCGTATAATCCGAAGTAAAAGAGGACGGGCATACATCTGGTTTGTGGCTGCTGTGGCGGCAGGTCTGTTTTCTGATGCGACCAGTTATATTCTTGAAGGCTCCGGGGTTGATTGGGCTCTGATCTTCTTTAATACGGCAGCCTATACGATCACGAATTTCTGTACGATCTTCTTTGCGATGTATGTTACTGCAGCCATCAGGGAAAAATACGCCTTCTCACGCGCGGCTGCGACCGTTGCCGTGATACTGTCTCTGCTGGATGTCGTATTTGTTGTGGCCGGAGCTGTGACGGGAAATCTGTTTTATATTGAAAACGGTTACACCGTCTATGGGCCGTGGGTCGATTATACCAGCGCGGTACCGATGATCAGCCTGCTTGCTTTCTTCTGCCTTTCTCATAAGGGGATCCGTGAACTCGGGTTCAGACAGGTATTATTCTTAAGCACATATCTTGTCTTTACGTGCGTGAATGCGGGGATACTTTGTTTTTATCCCACTATGGACTTTTCATATGTCAGCACAAGTTTTTCATGTATCATCATCTTTATCTTCATCCAGCTTGATGTTGTAGCGGAAGCCTGGATCAATGAAAAGGTTTTGGTGAGCGCCAATAAAGCAAAGTCTGATTTTCTGGCGCGGATGTCTCATGAGATCCGCACTCCGGTCAATACCATTCTCGGGATGGATGAGATGATCATACGCGAAAGCAATGAGAGCGAAGTTCTGGAATATGCAGGGGATATAAAGTCCGCGGGCCGTTCCCTTCTTTCCATCATCAACGATATCCTTGATCTCAGTAAGATCGAATCCGGAAAGATGGAGATCATACCTGTCGAGTACGATATTTCAAGGATGCTGAGAGATCTTGCCAATATGCTGACCATAAGGGCAAAAGAAAAGAATCTGAAACTGGACATCAGCGTTTCCGAGGATATACCGTCGGGACTTTTCGGTGATGACGTAAGGATAAGGCAGATCCTTACCAATCTGCTCACAAATGCCGTGAAGTACACAGAGCGCGGGATCATATTCTTCAGGGTGAGTATGAAAGCTAAGGGATCAGGAGATCCTGATGATAACGTCACATTGCATTTTGAAGTCGAAGATACAGGAAAGGGGATCCGCCCCGAAGATATGGATAAACTCTTCGGGGAGTTTGAACGTGTAGATGATATCAGCAACAGAAATATCGAAGGAACGGGTCTGGGGATACCGATCACGATGAAACTGCTGCAAATGATGAACTCAGAACTTGTGGTAAAGAGCGAATACGGAAAGGGATCTGTCTTTGCGTTTGATCTGATACAGAAGGTCGTAGATCGTAAGCCTGTCGGGAATTTCCGGAAGAGTGCGGAAGAGGAAATATCGGAAAGCAGGGAGGGCTCTTCTGTCTTTACGGCGCCTTCGGCTAAGGTGCTTCTCGTAGATGATAACAAAGTGAATCGTAAGGTTTTCTGCGCTCTGCTAAAGAGGACAAAGATACAGGTGGTCGAAGCGGAGAGCGGACCGGAGGCAATATCACAGGCATCTTCTGAATGCTTTGATATCATTTTCATGGATCATATGATGCCGGGCATGGATGGCGTGGAAGCCATGAAACGGATCCGTGACATATCGGACGGACCATGCAAGGATACCCCTATCATCGCGCTGACGGCGAATGCGATCGTAGGCTCCAAAGAAGAGTACCTCTCGCAGGGATTTGACGGTTATCTTTCGAAACCTATCGAATACCCGGAACTTGAGAAGACGATCCGGGGTTGTATTAGCAGTGAAAAGTGATATCTTAATCGGCAGAAAAAAGAAAGGCGCGCATACTGCGTGTTGGTGAATAAATGAAAAAGAGATAATTTGATCAGGTGAACGCGAACGAATGAACAATGGCCATAAGGCTCTGTTTGTGTATGCCGGATCGGATTATCGTATTCATTTTGGAACCATCCTCATGTGATGCTCTCTTTCGGCATATATCAGGTATTCAATTGTGTACGAGATCTGCTTTCGGTATGAAGCAGATTTTTTTTGTGCCCGTGTGCCATTGAAGATGAATAAGAGGAGATATGCATATGGCTTTGATACAAGTGAATGACCTGACTTTTTCATATGACGGAAGCGCCGATGATGTCTTTCGAAATGTATCTTTGTTAGCGTCGGGCAGAAATCGCCACCCACAGTCGCATAGAAATGACCAATCCTAGTCGGATAGAAATCGCCAATGCAGCTGCTGGCTCCTTC
>JHYK01000020.1 GCA_000621405.1 Lachnospiraceae bacterium AC3007 | reverse complement strand
TTTAAAACTGTCTCCACGCAAGACAATTTAAAATCGCGGCTATATTGCTTGTTTCCGGAGCCTTTAACAAATGCATCTACTCCATGATAACGATATGCGGAAACCCAACTTCTAAGTGTTCTGTCATCAATACCATTGGCCTCTGCAATCGATTCATATGAACCGGTTCCGCTAAGATATTCATTTACTCTGTCAATCATCCACTCTATGGAGTGCTTTCTTTTAGCCATAAAAAATCCCCTAAAGGAGACTTTGGATATTTCCATTGTCTACTTTAGGGGAATCATATCACAAAAGCGTCCCGGTTCTTTTGTGTCTTTATTTCCCAATCAGACCTTTGCCTTATCGAATGTATCGAGCACCTCCCTGTCCGGAGCGGGAGTGAGAAGGGATACGATCACATTGGCTATGAGGGCCACTATGAAGGCCGGGAGCAGCTCATATATCGCGAACGGGCCGCCGAGCGTGCTTATCACGTACTTCCATAAGAAGACCATTACAGCGCCTGCTATCATGCACGCGATGGCGCCCTGCCTGTTGGATCTTTTCCAGAAAAGTGACAGGAGCATGACGGGGCCGAAGGTCGCGCCGAAGCCTGCCCATGCAAATGAGACTATGGAGAAGACCGAGCTGTCAGGATTATATGCTATCACGACTGATATCGCAGATATGATGATGACAGTCACCTTTGCGATCTTGACTGCGGTATCGTCCGAGAATTTCTTTCCTCCGAAGTCTTGCAGCAGGTCGCTGGATATGGCGGATGCTGCTGCAAGAAGCTGCGAGTCGGCAGTTGACATCGTTGCTGCGAGCATGCCTGCAAGTATTATGCCTGCGATGATTGCAGGGAATATACCGAAGGAGCTCATGAAGGTCGATATGTAGATGATGACTCTCTCGGCGTTGCCGCTTCCTTCAAGCACGGGCACGATCCCGAGATCCGTGAGTGAGATTCCGATGAATCCGATCACGATAGCGATGCCCATTGCGAGCACGACCCAGACAGTGGCCACGCGGCGGCTTACCTTCAGCTGCTCGGGATCTCCTATGGCCATGAAGCGGACAAGGATATGCGGCATTCCGAAGTATCCGAGGCCCCATGCCAGCATTGAGATGCTCTGAAGAGCGCTGTAGGGAGCGGCAGTGCCAGTTGCCTGATCATAGGTGCTTGTGAGTGAGAGCATGCCGGGAAGGGCTTTTGCATTCTCCATTACCTGTCCCCAGCCTCCTGCCTGAGCTGCGCCGAAGCAGATGACAATTACGAGCGCCACGGACATGCATATGCTCTGGATGAGGTCAGTGGTGCTGACGGCCTTGAAGCCTCCGAGCATGCAGTAGAGAGCGATGATTATGGCGCTTGCTATCATCGCCACGAAATAATTGACCCCGAAGAGGGTGTTGAACAGCTTGCCGCATGCTGCGAATCCCGAAGCGGTGTAGGGGATGAAGAAGAGGATGATGATCACGGCGGATACGCCTGTGAGCACGTTCTTCTTATCTCCGTAGCGCTTGGAGAAATATTCGGGGATCGTGATGGCGCCGATCTTCTCGGTGTATCTGCGAAGCCTCTTTGATACAAGAAGCCAGTTAAGATAGGTGCCGGCAGCAAGTCCGAGGCAGGTCCAGAAGGGATCTGCGAGACCGCTGACATAGGCAAGTCCGGGGATTCCCATAAGCAGCCAGCTGGACATGTCCGAGGCTTCGGCGCTCATGGCTGTGACGAGCGGTGAGAGGCCTCTTCCTCCAAGATAAAAGTCGCCTGTGTCTTCATTTCCTCTGGAAAAAATGATGCCGATCAGTATCATCATAAGAAGATACACGGCTATGGCGACAACCAGACAGATCTGTGCAGTCATTTGTTACTCCTCTCTTTATAAATCAGTACATTTTTCCGATTACTATACTTTATCCGGGCAATATGAGTCAAGACAGGGCAGGCAGGTGCGGAATGTGATAGAATGGGACAAAGATCAAAAGAAAAAGGATTGCCATGAAGGAAAAGATAATAAATACATCAAAACTGCTGCTTTTTACTGCGCTTCTGGGAGCCGTCGCGGGTCTTCTGATCTGGTGCTTCCTTAAGGCGGTATCTTTTGCGACCGGCCTTTTGTGGGAGATGCTTCCGAAGGTTACGGGGTCAGATCTTACGGTCCTCATACCCTGCGTCCTGGGTGGACTCCTGCTCGGGATCATACATAAGCATTCCGGGGATTATCCGGAAGAACTGAGCGTCGTGATGGGCAGGATAAAGAGCGAAAAATGGTACGACTACCACCATATGCCGGCTCTTCTTGCCTGCGCTTTTATTCCCCTTATCCTGGGCTCTTCGGTGGGCCCCGAGGCAGGACTTACAGGGATCATAGCGGCTCTTTGCTACTGGGTCGGGGACAATGTGACATATGCAAAAAAGAATTCTGCTGTCTTTTCTCAGATCGGAGAGGCCGTGACTCTGGGACAGCTCTTTCACTCGCCTCTCTTTGGCATACTCGAGGTCGAGGAGGGAGAAGACGACAAGGTCGGTGATATGCCCGGAGGACTCTCAAAGGGAAATAAATTCCTGCTCTACGGTGTCTCGACGATGGCGGGATTCCTTACGGCAGGGGTTATGGACCGCTTTTTCGGAGCAGCGATGGAGGGTTTTCCAAGCTTTGACAAGGTGACAGTTACCGGACCGGATCATCTGATGCTCCTTATCTATCTCCCTGCAGGGCTCATATTATATGTTCTTTTTGAATTATGTGAGAAGCTTACTGCATATATCGGCGGGCGGCTTCCCGTGATACTGAAGGAGACGATATGCGGGGCTGCCATAGGCATTATGGGGATCGCGCTTCCCGTCGTTATGTTTTCCGGCGAGGAGCAGATGGCTGATCTTATGGGCACATTTACGTCATACAGTCCATATTTTCTGATGGCTGCGGCCTTGATCAAGATACTGATGACGGCCTTTTGCATTAATCTCGGAATGAAGGGCGGTCATTTCTTCCCGCTGATATTTGCCTGCACATTAACGGGCTTTGCCCTGACCGGGTTTGTATTTGCCGATCCCGCATCTCATGCGGCGTTCGCTGCGGCGGCTGTGACTTCGACTGTGCTCGGCGCCCAGCTTAAAAAGCCTTTTGCAGTGACACTTCTTCTGCTTCTCTGCTTTCCCGTAAAAGCCATACCCTGGATCTTTCTCTGCGCGGCTTTCGGAAAGTGCGTCGCAGGCCTGTCAACCAAATCCGAGTGACGGGTTGACAATCACCGTCCCATGCGATATCATCCTCATGGCCTGTAAAGATCGTGCATGCTGCCGCGCCGTCGTGCGCTGCTTTGCGGTACGGCCCGGGCCTCGATAAAAATGATCGAAAGATCCGGAGGATGATATGAACGGAAAGATAAGAGATATCACGATAACTGCAATGGGAGCTGCACTTCTCTGTATTCTTGCGCCGCTGTCGATCCCTGTGGGACCCGTGCCGGTATCGCTTGCCACGCTTGCGGTATATTTCATACTGTATGTGCTCGGAATGAAAAGGTCGGTGGTTGCGATCGTTGTCTATCTTCTCATAGGTCTTGCGGGAGTGCCCGTATTTTCAGGCTTTTCGGCCGGGGTCGCAAAGCTCATCGGACCCACGGGAGGATATCTCCTTGGCTATATTCCGCTGGCTTTGATAGCGGGAGCTTTGATCGACAGGTATTATAAGAACAGGATCATCTGCATTGCAGGGATGATAGCCGCCACTGCAGTTCTTTACGCCATAGGAACTGTCTGGCTCGCTTATGCTGCCAATATGGAGGCTTATGCTGCCATACAGGCAGGGGTGATACCTTTTGTTCCTTTTGATCTTGTGAAGATAGTCCTTGCGGCCGCAGCAGGCCCCGTACTCAGAATAAGACTTGAAAAGACCGGGCTTTTAAGCCCGGCCGTCAGTGTTGAAAAAGTTCAGGGGTGATCAGAAAGCATTGATCATATCTATGACGTACTGCTGATCCTCCTTAGTCATGCCGTTGTACATGGGAAGACTTAAGACTTCATCGGCATAACGCTCTGTTATCGGGAAATCACCTTTTTTATGTCCCAGATAGGAATAGGCTTCCGAAAGATGAGGCGGTATGGGATAGTGGATCAGTGTATCTATGTCCTTTTCCAACAGATAGTTCATAAGCTCGTCGCGCCTTGGAGTATGAATGACATACTGATGCCAGGTGGAATCTGCGCCCGGGCGGACTCTTGGCAGTGTGATGTCCGGGTGGTCGATACCTTTTGTATATCTGTCTGCGATCTCTGCTCTCTCGGCATTCAGTTCGTCGAGGTGCTTTAATTTGACTGAGAGCAGTCCCGCCTGAAGCTCGTCGAGGCGGCTGTTCGCTCCGACGACCTTGAAGTGATACCTCTTCTCGCTTCCGTAGTTGCGGAATGTCCTGAAGCGGTCCCTGAGATCGCTGTCATTGGTGACTATGGCGCCGCCGTCTCCGAAAGCGCCGCATCCCTTGCTCGGGTAGAAGCTGAAGCAGGCGACATCTCCGAAGGTGCCGGCTCTTCTGCCGTTAAAATGATTGCCATGGCTCTGTGCGCAGTCTTCCACGACGCGGAGGTCGTGTCTTTTTGCGATATCCATGATGGTATCCATGTCGCAGCACTGTCCGTAGAGGTGTACCGCGAGTATGGCTTTGGTCTTTGGAGTGATCTTTTCTTCGATCAGGGATGCGTCGATATTATCGTATCCGTCGGGCTCGACGAATACAGGGGTGGCGCCGTTCATGGTTATGCCCATGACGCAGGCTATATAAGCATTGGCGCAGACTATGACTTCGTCGCCTTCCCCCACGCCCAAAAGCCTGAAGCTGATCCAGAGTGCATCAAGTCCCGATGCAAGCCCCACGCAGTACTTCGTGCCGATATAGGAGGCCCATTCCTCTTCGAAAGAAGAGAGCTCGTGCCCCAGTATGTACCAGCCCGAACGGAGCACATCCAGAGCCTTCTTCTCGAATTCGTCCTGATAGCGCATGTAGGTCAGATCCATGCGGTTTGCTTTTATCCTGCTCATATCTTCTTTATCTCCGTAAGATATTCATCGTAATCTCTTATATATTCGCTGCCGTCGTAATGAGTGCTGGCAAGGACCAGAAGCACCGAGTCGGCGGAAAAATCATACATGTCCTTCCAGACCATCTTCGGGATATAGACTCCCATCATGGGCTTGTCAAGGACTATGATCTCCTCGCTCTCTCCATCGGTGACGCGGACCTTGCTCTCGCCGGCCACGTTGATCAGCACGAACTCGGACTCCCTGTTAGCATGCTGTCCCCGGACAACCGTGTCATCGGAGCCGTAGATATAGAAAACCCTTTTTATCTCGAACGGGATCGACTGGCCGCCTTCTATGACGACGAGCTTGCCGCGCTCGTCACCGAGATCCGAGAAATGAAGTACAGGGCACGCTTCTTTGAGGTTCATGTGTAATGCCTTTCGTAAAATGTAGTGGTTTATAGTTTACAACATTGTGATTTTTTGGACAAGACAGGGGCAAGACAGGGGGACGGTTCTTTTGTCTTGTCAGCAAGCTAACGAGACAAAAGAACCGTCCCCCTGTCTTGCCTCGCCCAGATTGCGTTTGACGGCACGGAATGATATACTACATTTTGTGTTTTTGCGGACAGCGGAGGGACGCAGAGTTGGATAAAAAGAAGATAATAGTAACGGGCTGCAACGGACAGCTGGGGCGGGCCGTGAACAGGGAGTTTGCCCCGGATGAGGGGTTCGAGCTCGTCAATACGGATGTTACGGCGGATATAAGTCTTGATATCACGGATATCGACAAGGTCATGGCCTTTGTCAAAGAGATCAGGCCGTATGCCATCATCAACTGCGCAGCATATACGGCGGTCGACAGGCAGGAGAAGGATTCGGAGCTTTCCATGAAGATCAATGCGATAGGTCCGAGGAATCTTGCCATAGCTTCGGAGGAGACAGGCGCAAAGTTTATGCATATCTCCACGGATTATGTATTCCCGGGCGTGTCTGATCATCCTCTTACGGAATTCGATCCGGTGGGACCGACTTCGGTATACGGCAGGACAAAGCTTGCAGGAGAGGGATTCGTAAGGGATCTTGCTTTCAGATATTTTATCGTGCGCACAGCGTGGCTCTATGGCGACGGACATAATTTTGCCCGCACCATGCTGAAGCTTTCGGAGGATCATAAGGAACTTACCGTGGTCTCTGATCAGCTGGGCACCCCTACCAGCGCAAAAGAACTCGCACGCTGCATCCATGCGCTGCTTCCGACGGATGATTACGGTCTGTTCCACGGAACGTGTGAGGGGGATACGAACTGGGCTGATTTTGCGGAAGAGATATTCCGGCTTGCGGGCAAGGATACCGTTGTCCATCATGTGACGACAGAAGAATATACCGCAAAGAATCCGCAGAGCGCTCCGAGACCTGCTTATTCAATACTTGATAATTATATGCTGAGACTCACCGGCAGATATCTTTTTGCCGACTGGCATGACGCATTGAAGGAATATTTCGAGGACGGCTTTAAATGAGCAGGTTATCGATCATAATCCCCGTATATTACAACGAAGAGAATCTGCAGGATCTGTATGCGGATATCAAAGAGAAGGCGATCCCTCATCTTGCCGATTACGAGATAGTGATGGTGGATGACGGCTCGGGTGATGATTCCTGGAAGATAATGAACGAGATCAGGATGAAGGATCCGGAGCATGTGAAGTGCGTGAAGCTTTCGAGGAATTTCGGTGAGCATGCGGCGCTTCTGGCCGGGTTCAGTATATGCACCGGGGACTGCGCCGTGACAAAGCAGGCCGATCTTCAGGAGGATTCGGCTCTGATACCGCAGATGTATGAGAGCTGGAAGAAGGGCAACGACGTGGTGCTTGCCGTAAGAAAGAGCAGGGTCGACTCTGCCGGAGAAAAGGCGGCGGCAGGCCTGTATTACAAGATAATCAACAGGTTCGTCACTAGAGAGATGCCCGAGGAGGGGACGGACTGTTATCTTCTGGACCGGAAGGTCATAGAGGTCATTAAGAAGTTTGATGAGAGGAATTCCTCGCTGACACTGCAGGTGCTCTGGGCCGGGTTCAAGACGGACAGGGTGTACTTTGACAGGCAGGGAAGGGAGAAAGGAAAGGGCAGATGGACTTTTGCAAAGAAATTCAAACTCGCCGCTGATTCCCTTCTCAGTTTTTCCTATCTTCCGATAAGACTCATGACATGGATGGGAGTCATCTTTGATGTTCTGTCACTGATCCTTATTATCAATGTCATCATCGAATATTTCTGTGTCGGAGTGACGGTCAGAGGCTGGACCATGCTCGTGTGTATCGTGCTGTTTGCAGCCGGTGCTATCATGTTCATGCTGGGAGTGATCGGAGAATATGTATGGCGGACGCTTGATGCCTCAAGGAACAGGCCGCCGTTTTTGATAGATGAGATAAAGAGCGGAGAGCAGGGCATGGACAGGACGGAGGGAAGAGAGTGACTGATATCATGGGCCAGCTGATGGCGCTTATCAATAACCGGATGCTTATGATACCCATAATAAGCTGGGGTATAGCGCAGGTAATAAAAACAGTCATAAATGCTGTCATGACAAAATCCTTTGACCCCGAACGACTCATAGGAGCCGGAGGGATGCCGAGTTCCCATTCGGCATATGTGGCCGCCCTTGCGACTACGGCTTTTATTCAGGAAGGACCCGATTCGCCGGCTTTTGCGATATGTTTTGTATTTGCGACCGTAGTCATGTTTGATGCGATGGGTGTCAGACGTGAGACAGGCAAGCAGGCGGAGCTTCTGAATCAGCTTACGGAGATATTCAGCGCCAACTACGAGGGCTTTGATACTCCGGAAAAGGCACTGAAGGTTCTCGTGGGGCATACGCCGCTGCAGGTGCTTTTCGGCTGTATCCTCGGTGTCATCGTAGGACTTGTGGCCTGATATCCCCGGTGGATCTGAGGCACGATAATATACAGGATAAAGAGGACGATATGATAGAAAAGAATGCAAAGATATATGTGGCCGGCCACAGAGGCCTTGTGGGCTCGGCGATAGTAAGGGCGCTCGAGCGTGACGGCTATACCAACATACTGAAGAGGACGCATAAAGAGCTGGATCTTACGGATCAGAAGGCTGTATTCGATCTCTTCGAAAAAGAAAGGCCGGAGTACGTGGTTCTCGCTGCGGCCCATGTCGGCGGGATCAACGCCAATCAGACAGCGCCTGCCGACTTCATCTACATCAATTCTATAATACAGTGCAACGTCATAGGCGCGGCCCACGAATACAAGGTAAAGAAACTCCTTTTTCTCGGAAGCTCCTGCATATATCCGAGGATGGCGCATCAGCCCATATCCGAATCAGAGCTTCTGACGGGGCCTCTTGAGAAGACAAATGAAGGCTACGCCATAGCAAAGATATCCGGACTCATGATGTGCAGATTCTTCAAGCAGCAGTACGGAGACGATTTTATTTCCTGCATGCCGACCAATCTCTACGGCCCGAATGACAATTTCAATCTTGAGCATTCGCATGTCCTCCCGGCTCTCATCAGGAAATTTGATGATGCAAAGATGAGCGGCGCTTCAAGCGTCACGCTCTGGGGCACGGGATCTCCCTTGAGGGAATTCCTCTATGTGGACGATATGGCGGATGCCTGCGTATATATTCTTCAGAATTACAGCGGGGAAGAGCATGTGAACATAGGCACCGGAAAAGAGATCACGATAAAAGACCTTGCGGAACTCGTGCGCGAAATAGTCGGATTCGAGGGCGATATCATCTGGGATGACAGCATGCCCGACGGTACTCCGAGGAAGCTCCTTGATGTATCGAAGCTCCACGATATAGGCTGGAAGGAGAAGGTCTCCTTAAGGGACGGCATAAGGATGGAGTATGAGTGGTATAAGTCCCAGAGCGCAGAGGATCTGAAGCTTTGAGCGCAGTTTTTGCCGCGGGGGGACTGGTCCTCTTTGTCATAAATAAAAAATGGTCAAGGATAGCCCTTTTGTGCCTTGTGCCCGTATGCGCGATCACCATGTATCTGACATCGGACGTAAGTATCAATGCATACGCAGCCCTCACAGGGATCGCGATAATCGCGGCGTCGCCGCTGATAGAGACGCTGGCGCTTAAGATCGCTGTAAGATGCCGGAGTAAAAGGACTGAGACGCTTACCGAAGCGGAGGATGATATATTGGATAATAAGACCAAATGGAGGCTTATAATAGCCGGATATGTCGTTTTCATACTCTTTGCGGTCTTTTCGATCATATCGATCATAAGACTGAACGCGAAGATCAACACTCTGTACAGCTTCACTCAGGAGCTCGATCAGAGGATCGAAGAGGCAAGTGATACCGGAAAATGATCAAGGTTACTGCTGCGATCGGGCTTATCGCACTTAATTTCATACTGTACTTCCTTTTCGGCTCGCTCCTTTGCGCCGGAAAGGACAGGAAGATGAGCCTGACAAGGACAGTGTTTGCGGGCTTATTTTTTTATTATCTTTTATTTACCGTATGCTGCATATCGGTGATGCTGAGATGGCGCCCGCTCCATGTGCTCAGCAGGATATGGCTCTTCGTGATGGCAGTGATATGCATATCGGGGGCCGTAAGGGCTTATAGAAATGCCCGTCCGGCATTTCAAAGGGCAGTCGATCTTGTGGGCAGGCACACCGCATTCTTTGCCTTCACGGCTATTCTTACCGTGGCCTTTGCAGCCGTCATTCTTTACTCATACCAGTTCACACTGGATGCGTCCTACTATGTGGGAAATGCGACGACGGCTCTTCAGACCGACACCATCAATATGTTCGATCCCTTTACCGGAGACTGGCTCGACCACTATGAAATGAGGTATTTCTTTGCGACCTTTTCCATAAATGACGCCGTGATGTGTGATCTTCTGGGCGTGCACCCTCTGGTATGGTGCAAGATAACCATGGCTGGGACAGCGATCATCCTCAGCGTGATGGTGCTCTATATGGCCGGCAGGAAGATCTTTGAAGAAGACATGAGGAAGCTTTCGGCCTTCATCTTTTTTTCGATCGTCGCAAATCTCTTCATGATAACCATATATACGACATCGGCGTTCCTTACCACGCGTACTTACGAGGGCAAATCAATGCTCGGCAACGTGGTGATCCCCGGGATACTGTATATATATATCTGCCTGCTTCAGGATGTGAAGGATAAGAGGACCTGGCTTCTCCTGCTGCTTGTGGCACTGGGAGCTTCGGCTCTGTCCAGCTCGTCAAATATGCTGGTGCCCGCAATGATAGCAGTCACTATGTTTCCTCTCGCCTTCCTCAAGAAGGATGGATGGGTGATCCCCAAGGCCCTGATCTGCATGCTTCCCGGAATAATATTGACTGTTATATATATAGCATATGTAAAGAACATCATTGTATTTTATACATATCCGACGAGGTAGAGATGCAGGATCTTAATATAGCGGATGCAGGATTTTCATATATCATAAGGTGTGTGGCCGCTTACTATGAGGGGACGCTGTATTTCTTTATGTTCCTTGCCGCTCTTGCTTTCTGCTGCCTGTACAAAAAGGACAGTGTCGGAAAGAGGATGAGGCAGATATTCCTGCCGCAGTTCATCCTTATGGCTCTGACGGTCTACAATCCTCTTTTTCCCGTAGCGCTCAATTCGATATTTGATATAAATAAGGAATACTACCGCTTCCTGTGGATGAGCCCGGTCATAATATGCATAGCAACGGCCGGAGCGTTATTTACAGAGTGGAGCGGTGAGACGGCTGTATCGGGTTCTGGTTTACATAAAACAGATCCCTCCGATGCGGATATGATAAAAGGAAATACCAGAAGAGTGCTGGCGGCACTGGCATTTTCCTGTCTTCTTATTGCGGGAGGCTCCTTCCTCTATGAGGAATCCTATATCCCCTCGCCCAATATCTATCATATGCCGAGTGAGATCCCTAAGATATCAGAGATCATACATGAAGATGCCGATACGGAGTATCCGAGGGCCATGTTTGAGTATGATTACCAGATGCAGATAAGACAGTATGATGCAGGAATACTGCTGTCCGTGGACAGGGAGCAGTATCTCAGGGCGCTTACCGGAGAAGTGGATTACGACAGCGCCATGGAGGAGGGTAATTATATCGACAGGCTGCTCGCTGTCGTGGGACTCGGGATTAAGATCCCGGAAGACCGCTTTGCGAGCGCCCTTAAGCACACAGGTACGGAATATGTGGTCGTATCCACAAAAGGAGGGCTGATCCCTTATCTTAAGGAAGCCGGGCTCACGGTAGTCGGAGAGACCGAGAATCATACGGTAATGCATTATGAGCCCAGGGAGCCGCAGGTGTTTGAGAAGCCTGATTACAGCGAGGTGTGGCGCCTTACGCCGCAGTGGTATGATTTTCTGCTGTAATCGCGGGGGAACACAATATATTGTAAGAAAGTTGTAATGAACCACGATAAATGGTATCATTCAACTGATATGGCTTCTCTTACAGTATTCACACCCGCATACAACCGCGCGGGAGAATTAAAAAAAGCATATGAAAGCCTTTTGCATCAGACAGAGAAGGATTTTGTCTGGCTTATAGTCGACGACGGCTCAACGGATGATACTGCGGATGTCATCAAGGGATTCCAGGAAGATGGCCTGGTTGACATAAAGTATATTCGTCGCGAAAACGGCGGAAAGATGAGGGCTCATAATACCGGTGTCACAAACTGTGACACCGAGCTTTTTATATGTCTGGATTCGGACGATCATTTGTCAGATGATGCAGTGGATGTTATATTGAAAACGTGGGCTGATGCGGGATCGGATCCCCATCTGGCAGGGATCATAGCCTATAAGGGCGAGAGCGCGGATAAGGTCATATACGGGAATGAATTCCCGACGGGAATCGGCCGCATATCCTTCAGAGAGCTGTACCAGAAGGGCTTTAAGGGGGAGACCACACTGGTCTTTAAGACAAGCCTTTTAAAGGCCAATCCCTTCCCGGAGGTCAGGGGCGAGAAGTATGTTCCAGAGGATGTGGTCTATGACAGGATAGACGAAGGACACTCCTTCATCCTGCTCCCGAAGATACTTACGATATGCACCCTTATGGAGGAAGGGCTCACTGACAGGGCGGCTGAGCTCAGGCGTACATCTCCCACGGGATGGTTCATATATTATTACCAGAGAGCGATCTCGTGGCCCTGGTCGGTCACGAAGCTGAAATACTCGGCTCATTACCTGAGGTTTCGGAGAGTGGTCGATAAAAAGTACCGGAGGAAATTCGGGCTTCCGCTTATTATAAGAGCCTGCGGGATCCCGGGCTGTATCATTCTTGCGATAGTCGGGAAGAGATAGCTTTTTATCTCCTGCCCTCGCATGAGATACATGCCCGGCGGGCGCATTTGCGAATCTTTTGCAACATGTAAGTCGGAGCATGAGTGCATGCCTGGCGGGCGCATTTGCGCATCTTTATCGACGCCACTCGCGCATGGCGCTCGTAAACGGCGTTCAAAATATGCCAAAGGGCATATTTTGCAGCGCTTAAGCCCGACGGCATGTATCTCATGCGACGGCGTACCACTGCCATAATACAGCGCTTAAGTCCGTCGGCATGTACTTCATGCGAAGACGAACCTTTTGCTTAAGCCCGACGGCATGTACCTCATGCCAGGGCGTGAGAATACTATATAGGACAAGCACGTGAACAAACTAAGAAATTCAGATGCATTAAGACGTCTTTTCATGCTGGCAACAGCCGGTGTGCTGTGCGCATTTGAAACAGCTGTTGTCATCTACATAATGAACAGATATTACAATACCGGCTTCCGTACCATGCTCTATTTCAGAGGGCATCTGCTGATGTCCGGTATCTATATGGTCATGCTCATCTTCCTGGGCAGGGTATTCGGCGGACTCCTGGTCGGCGTCAGGAAGAACGGTGAGGTCCTGTTTTCGCATTTCTTTACCACTCTCTTTGCAAACTGCGCATTCTACGTGCTGCTGATGCTCCTGTCTCTGACATTCCCGGATCCCAGAGCTCTGGGGGCCGGATTTTTGATACAGCTCGCTGTCGCTTTTTCTTTTATTTCCCTTATGGGAAGCTGGTACAGGAGGACATTCAGGCCCTATGATGTGCTGCTCGTGTACGGGAGCGAGGCCGTGGACGATCTGATGCCGAAGCTCGATACAAGACGCGATCAGTTCAATATCGTGGACAGGGTCAATGCGGAAGACGGCATGCGGGCCGTTATGGATGCGATAGACAGGAATAACACCGTGATGCTCGTTGATATCTCCGCAGAGCTTCGGAATAAGATATTCAAATACTGCTATGAGAACAGCAAGAGGATATATGTGACGCCGAAGATATCCGATATCATCTTAAACGGCTCGGCTCCGGTCCATCTTTTCGATACGCCGCTTCTTCTCACTGAGGGCAATCCATTCGAATATGAGGAGAGAGTCATAAAAAGAGCATGGGACATACTGTTCTCTCTGCTTCTTATCATCCTGCTCTCACCGGTGCTCCTTATCACGGCCATAGCGATAAAGATCGCCGACGGAGGCCCTGTATTCTACAGGCAGATAAGATGCACCAAGAACGCTGACGAGTTCGAGATTCTGAAATTCCGCTCCATGGTGGTAGATGCCGAGAAAAAGGGAAAGGCGATGCTTGCTACGGAGAATGATCCGCGTATCACCCCTGTCGGCAGGGTGATAAGAAAGCTCAGGATCGACGAGCTGCCTCAGCTCATCAATGTGCTCAAAGGCGATATGTCCTTTGTGGGCCCGAGACCCGAGAGACCCGAATTTATTCAGAAATACATGGAAGAAATGCCGGAATTCTCCTACAGAATGAAGGTCAGAGCCGGGATAACCGGCTATGCGCAGCTCTACGGCAAGTACAATACCAAGCCGTATGACAAGCTGAAGCTCGATCTGTATTACATAGAGCAGTTCTCACTGGGGCTTGATATCAAGCTCATGATCCTCACTTTCAAAATACTCTTTACAAAAGAGAGCACAGAAGGGACCTCCGAGAGGATAGAGGCGTGATGATATCAGTCGTCATCCCAACCTTCAACTGCGCCGGCTTCATAGAAGAGACTCTGTCTTCTGTGGCGGGTCAGAGTTGTAAGGATATTGAGATCATCGTAGTGGACGACGGATCATCAGATGATACTGTATCCCGTGCTGAGAATTATGTAAACCAAAACAGTATCAGGGGCCGCGTGATATCAAATACCTGTAAAAAGGGCGCTGCCGGAGCCAGAAATACAGGCATAGACGAAGCGCAGGGTGATATGATCGCCTTTATCGATGCCGATGACAAATGGCTTCCCGAAAAGCTGGAGCATCAGCTTGCTTTCATGGAGGAGCATCAGGCGGCTTTTTCTTTTACGGGGTATGAATTTGCCGATGAAGAGTGCAGGGGAACCGGCAAGACGGTCCGTGTCCCCGAGACCATAAGGTACGAAGAGGCCCTTAAGAACACGACTATATTCACGAGCACCGTCATGTTCGACATGAGAAAGCTTACGAAAGATGACATATATTTTCCGTACGTTGAGAGCGAGGATACGGCAAACTGGTGGAAGATATTAAGGCTTTACGGAAAAGCATACGGGCTGGACGAAGCTCTGACTCTGTACAGGCGGAGCGCGGGCACTCTTTCTTCCAACAAGTTCAAGGCTGTCGGGAGGACATGGAGGCTCTACCGCAGGACGGAAAAACTGCCGCTCATCAAAAGCCTGTATTGCTTTACCTGCTATATAGCGCGGGCAGTGAAGAGAAGACTGTGAAATGATCATACGAGGAAGGATATAAAACAGATACATGCAGACTCTGATGTCGGTAATGGAGCCCGGCGATCCCATGGAGCTCATAGAAAAACTCAATATCCGCACGGATGCTCTTATCGTAAATCAATGCGAAAGGAACAGCGAAAGGCTCGAGCGCAGGGAGGCTCCTTCGGGGGATCTAAAGTCCGGGCAGCATATCAGGATAATAGAAAGAGATGAAAGAGGACTCTCAAAGTCAAGGAATCTCGCTCTGAACATGGCTTCGGATGATATCTGCATCTTCTGCGACAATGATGTGAGATATGAGGACGATGCCGCCGAAGTAATCGAGGAGGCATTCCTTCGCCATCCCGAGGCCGGCATAATATGCTTTTTCATCGAGCGTCCCGAAAGGCACACTCCGGTAAAGAAAAGAGAGGGAGCGATGTCCAAAAAGGATATGATGAGGATATTCTCGCCCGAGATAGCCCTCAGACGTTCTGCGATAGGCGATCTGAGATTTGACGAGGATTTCGGGGCAGGGGCAAGATACAGGATGGGAGAGGAGAATATATTCCTCTTTGAGGCTGCCCGCCGCGGGATAAGCAGAGTATACGTGCCTCATAAGATCGCAGAGACGATCCCCAATGAGACCAGCTGGTTCACGGGCTATGACAGGGACTTTTTCCATAACAGGGGAGCCGGCTATGAGGCCATGGATCCCGGCATGTGGTATCCGCTTGCCTGGCAGTTCATAGTCAGAAAAAAAAGTCTGTATAAAGAGACCATTTCTTCATCCGAAGCCTACAGGGCCATGAAGGAAGGAAGAAAGGAATACCGTGACAGGATCGCAAATAAGGATCAGCCATGAGACCTGCAGCGGTATCGGGGAGGATGCGTAAAAGGATCAGGATAATATCTGCCGTGGCGGTTATGATGAGCCTGATGCTCACATCCTGTGGCAGAGTGGTAAAGTCAGACCTTTCATTCCTGCGGCGCGGGGAGAGAGCGGCTGAAACTGAAGCAGGAGCCGGAGGAGCAGGAGCTGCGGGAGAAGCCGGAGCAGAAGCGGGGACAGAGGCGGCGGCCGGTGCTGCAGAATATGCGACCGGGGAGAGCGCACCCGTCATGCAGGAGATACCGGAAGATTTTTATGAAGAGGAAATAAAAGAAGAGCCCGTCCTCATCGAAGGGAGCGAGCCGGAGAGGATGTCTATTGAAGAAGCCGGCATGCATGAGGAATGCTTTTCTCTCATAGAAGATATCATAGAAAATGACATAGAGTACGGATTTACGAGCGCTCAGCTCTCCGTCATGCGGCACGGGAAGCTTGTCTATGAAGGAGCCTGGGGCAAGCTTGATTCTTACGAACCTGACGGTGGCATAAAGGAGGATTCGCCATCCGTCGACACGGAGACCATGTATGACCTTGCCTCCGTGACCAAGATGTTTGCAGTGAACTACGGCCTTCAGAAGCTTATATCCGACAGGGAGATAGGCCTCGACGACAGGATCTCGGAATATCTGGGCGATGCCTTTTATGAAGATGTCATTGATATTGACTATGAAGATGGCATCGAAGCTGATCTTGATACCCACAGAGAGTGGAAATCAAAGATGACGATAAGAAACCTCCTTAAGCATCAGGGAGGCTTCCCGGCAGATCCGAAATACTGTAATCCGAACATCGATGCAACGACGCAGGAACTCAGTGATGAGGTTAAGAACGTGCTGTATGCGGGTAACGGCGCGGATGAAGAGACAAGAGAAGCAACCATAGAAGCGATATGCAGGACTCCGCTCCTGCATGAACCGGGGACAAAGACGCTCTATTCCGATGTGGACTATATGATCCTGGGGCTTATCATAGAACAGGTAACAGGAAAGGACCTTGATACATATCTCAAGGAGGAATTCCTGAAGCCGCTGGGGCTTGCGCACATGACCTTTACTCCGCTTGAGAAGGGATATACTGCGGACGACTGCGCAGCGACCGAGCCAAACGGCAATACCAGGGACGGATATGTATACTATGACGGGATAAGGACCTATACGCTGCAGGGAGAGGTACATGACGAGAAGGCCTATTACAGCATGGGCGGCATATCGGGACATGCAGGGCTCTTTTCAAGCGCGACGGATGCAGCGAGGCTGATGGATATTATGTTAACCAGAGAAGGCGAAGAGAATTCCTTCTTTCCAAAGGAGGTTCGTGACGAGTTCATAGCAGCAGGAGCCCCGGGAGATCAGAAATGGGGCCTCGGCTGGTGGAGACAGGGCAACGGCAACAGGACCGAGTACTTCGGGAGCAGGTCATCCAATGATACCTTCGGTCATGAGGGCTGGACCGGGACTCTTATCATGGCGGATCCCGAAAAGGATCTGGTGATCGCATTTTTCACGAATAAGATCAATACGCCCCTGACTGACAGGGATGCCGATCCAAATACATTCAACGGGAACTGGTACACCACAGCGACCCTTGGCTTTGTCCCGGAGATACTGTATACGGGACTGGATGAGGATGGAGACGTCTCCGGAGAACTGTATGATCTTGCTATGACTTACAGAGATAAAGCAGAAGCGGCCGTGAGCGCCGGAATGAGAGAGGATCACCCGGCCAGGCTTAATCTTATGAGTAAAGAAGCGGTCCTTACGGGACTGGGACAGTGAAAGGAGATATATGAGCACAGGAATGGTTCTTGAAGGCGGCGCGATGAGAGGCATGTTCACCGCCGGCGTTCTGGACGTCATGATGGAGAACGACATTAAGGTCGACGGCTATGCAGGAGTATCCGCCGGCGTGACCTTCGGCTGTAATTATAAATCACACCAGATCGGGCGGGCCATAAGATACAACAAACGCTATGGCCGTGACTGGAGATACTGCTCCGTGGCTTCGCTCATCCTGACAGGGGATCTGTACGGAGCAAGGTTCTGCTATGAGACGATACCCTTCAGTCTGGATCCCTTCGATCTTAAGACCTTCAGGAGCAATCCCGTGAGATTCTACGCGGTCATGACGGACGTGGAGACCGGAGGTCCGGTATATGCGGAGCTTAAGGAAGGCTCGGGAATAGACATGCTGTATATAAGGGCTTCTGCATCGATGCCTCTTGTATCAAAACCTGTCGAGATAATGGGACGAAAGTATCTGGACGGAGGAATGTCGGATTCCATACCGCTGAGGTTCATGCAGAAGAAGGGTTATGACAAAAATGTGGTAGTCCTGACCCAGCCTCCCGGTTTTGTAAAGCCGCCGGTCTCACATATGAAGCTCATAAGGATGGTATTAAGGAAGTATCCCGGAGCCGCCAAGGCGATGGCAAAGCGTCACCTTGTCTATAACAAGGAATTGGCGCTGATAAAAGAATGTGAGCAGAACGGAAGCGTATTTGTGATACAGCCTCCGGAAAGCCTTGGCATCAGCCATACCGAGAGCGATCCCAATGAACTCCAGCGCGTATATGACATCGGCAGAAGGACAATGGAAGCTAAGCTTACTGAACTAAAGGATTTCATATCATGATACTCATCATAGGCGACTATTACAGCGGTACCGGACCTGCGCTTGTCACTGAGCGCTATATCGAGACACTGACCCGGGATAACAGTAAGAGCGGGCGCGGGAAGAAGGCTGACTATATCGTATCAAAGAAAAAGGCAGCCAGATTCTTCGAACTTCTCATAAAGATACCGCGCTCATCGGTCTTATTTCTCTCGGGACATTCCAGACAGAATATCCTTGCGATGCGGATAGGAAAACTCTTCGGGAAGAAGGCTGCCTATCTCATGCACGGAGCCGTGGAATATGAGAATAAGATCAACCATGCGGAAGATGAGGGGATGGCTTCCGACGAGCGTAAGATGATGGAGATGGCGGATCTGATACTTGCCGTATCAAGGCAGTTCGAGAACTGGCTGAAGGAGAACTATCCGCAGTATGCATCAAAGACAGCGCATGTAACGAACGGCATCGACTGGGACATCCTTAGGGAGAGCGCTACTGCCGACGACAGGGATCCCGAGGGTGTCATATCGGTCGGAGGCGGCATGCCCAGGAAGAACATAAAAACTGTATGTAAGGCGGTGGAGATCCTGAACGGGAGGGGACATCATATAACCCTCACTGTGGCCGGGGATAAGGGCGCCGACAGTGACGAGATAGCGTCATATCCTTTTGTGCGCGACATCGGCTTCGTATCACATGACGAACTTATCCGCGAGTATCACAGGAATAAAATCTTTATCCAGAATTCCGTCTTTGAGACCTTTGGTCTTGCCCCGCTCGAGGCTCTGCTCTCATATGCGGACGTCCTTGTATCAAAGGAGTGCGGTGCGCTCAGTGTCATCAAGAAGACCGAGGACATGGATATCATACAGGATCCTTCGGATCCCGAGGAGATCGCTGATAAGATAGAGGCGCTGCTAAAGGAGGAGAATCACACCAGGCTTCTTGTGGAACTCGACAAGGAAAGCACCTCATGGAAGAGACGCACCGGGGAGCTGGAAGATATACTTGGAACTCTTTGAGACAGGGGGAGACAGGGGGACGGTTCTTTTGTCTTGGGACGATCACGGGGACGGTTCCTTGATTGACAAGACAAAAGAACCGTCCCCCTGTCTTTATGGTATAATACCGATATCATGGGAAATGCGGCTCTGAAAGAAAAACTCAACTGGATACCGGTCATCTTCATGATGATATTCTTCGGGGGGACCTGGATCTTCCCGATGTTTTACCATGTAACGGAGAAATATAATTCTCTCATCATCTTTGCGTGCCTTGCTGCGCTTTTTTTCATCAATGTCGATTGGATAGGACGGCTTAAGGCAAAAGATCTTACTCTTATAGCCCTGATCGCATCGCTTGTCATTGCGTCCGTCAATCTTTTCATCATAGATTCGAATAAGGGCTGCATACTGATCCTTGCGGACTTTCTGCTGCTGCTGTATATCGCGCCTTTTGTCAGCTTTTCACATGTTCAGTACAGGACGCTGGCTGTGTTCTTCCTTTTGATGTACGGTGTGTGGTTTTTGCATGATATGGAGTTTTCCTACAACACGAACACCGGGGCTACCTATACGGTGTTTTCTCTTTTTGCGGCGCTCATGATCTTAAGGTATCTCTCCCTTAAGAGGGAGATACTGGGATACTTCATCGTTCTTGCACTTTTACGAACGGGGACTCTTGTGCTGTGGCATCTTGCGAGAGGCGCTTTTTCGGCGCTTTTCTTCTTCTGCTGCTTCTATCTGCTGTTCCTTCTCGTGAACCCGGCGCGGCATAAGAAGACCTATGCTTTTATTTCCTGCTTCGCAGTCTTCGGCTCGCTGCTCTTTGTATGGGCATATGTGACGCTCTCAAAGACCGGCTATAACATGAGGATGCCGCTTTTCTACAAGAATGTATTCTCGGGAAGAGAAGATATCTGGATGGAGGTCTGGAGGATGCTCAAAGAGAAGCCTCTGCTCGGTATCGGGTCAGGATATGAGCTCTCGAGCTTCTTTGAATATAATATGCACAACGCGATGTATGACATCCTCGTGGTGCACGGCTTCATAGTCTTTGCCATAGCGGCGTTCGTGATCATATCAAGGCTGATCGCGATAAGGGATCTGATAACATCAAATCCCTACTCGCTCATCGCGGGCTCGGCGATATTTGCGATCTTCTTTGAATCCTTTATAGACATGGATCTCATGTGGGCAGACTATGCTCCGATACTGCTCTTTTTATTCCTGACGCTGTACAGAAAGGATCTTACGGCTCCCAATGCAAAAGAGATATCTGATGCAAAAGATCCGTCCGGCAGCGGGGCGGTCGTGGAGAGCAGATGACGAGGAGCAGGTATCTCATTAAAAACATGTCGCTTTTTACCATAAGCAATATTGCTTCAAAGCTTCTGGTCTTTCTTCTCGTACCCTTCTACACAAATGTGCTGACGGAGGCGGACTACGGTATCGCCGATGTGATGCAGGCGACACTTCTGCTCCTTGTGCCGCTGCTGTCAGTCAATGCAGGCGAGGCGGCTCTAAGATACGGGATAGAGGAGAATGAGAAGAGAGGCTCCATCTTAAGGAGCGGCTTCAGACATGTGATAAGATCCGCAGTTGTTGTTTACATAATATCGATAGTCCTGATACTGATCCCGGCACTTTCTTCTTACAGACTGTACTTCGCAATGTTCGCGGTTTTATTTACCTGCAACGCGATATATGAGTATATGCTGCTTTTTACTCAGGGCTGCGAAAAGGTTGACATAATGATAAGGGGGTCTATAAGCTGCACCTTTATCACAGTGGTATCCAACCTGATACTGCTGCTCGTGATAAGGCTCGGACTGTACGGATATCTGATATCGCAGATGGCGGCGTATCTTATCTCCGCTGTTATCATGTTTGTGCTTATAGGCGGCGTAAGGCTTTTACGAGATAACGAGGATGCTGTGCTCCGGCGGGAGATGACTGTATACGGACGCGGCATGATGCTCTATTCCACGGCATCCTGGGCCAATAACGCTCTGGACCGGTATTTCATTCTTTTTATGCTGGGCTCGGTCTCAAACGGGATATACGGTGTCGCATACAAGATACCTGCCATACTCATGGTGTTTCAGAGGATATTTGCGCAGAGCTTTCAGATGTCTGCCACGAAGTCATATAAGGAAGAGGACGCGGGGAGGTTTTTCGGAGATCTGTACGATCTGTATAATGCGGTAATGCTCTCGGGCTGCGCTCTGATCCTCCTTGTGCTGAGGCCTCTTGCCGTATTCATGTTCCGCAAGGGTTTCTACGAGGCCTGGGTCATCGTTCCGCCGCTCCTTATCTCCGTGATCTTCGGTGCGCTGGAGGGATATCTGGGATCCATCTGTCTTGCATATAAGGACGGGAAGAGCATGGGGATCGCGACCGGAACCGGGGCCTTGGTTAACATAATTCTTAACTATATCGGGATCTCCTTCTTTGGTGCGATCGGTGCGGCTTATGCTACCATGGCTTCATATTTTACGATGTTTGTGATAGCGTATGTGCTGACCCGGAAGCATGTTGCGATAGAGGTTAACATAAAGCGAAATATTGCAGCCTATATCCTGATATTCATACTTGGGGCTGTCACGATGTATCCGGGCCTTATCGGTGATGCGGGGACAGTGGGAGCGGCGTCGTACCCCTGGACCTACGTATCGGGCGCGCTTATCGTCGTTATAATAGTCATCCTGTACAGGGACCGTATATCGTTTTTGAAAGGAAAGATCACAGGTGGAGCAGCTTAAGGACAAAGGCAGCCTGATATTCACGGGGCTTTTCATATATCTTGTAGCTACGGCGTTCATAAATCAGGACGTGTATTCCTTTACGGTACGCGCGGCATCGCTCATTGTCTTCCTGATACTTGTCGTTCTGGCGCTCCCCTATATCGCGGAGGATATGGGCAATGCCGACATTGACCTTATCCTGATGGTGATCGTCTCCATGCTGTCGGTGATCTTTGTATTTATCACGGGATCCGGATACGGCGCGATCTTCATACCTACCGATCTTGCAGTGATGAGCTATGTCACAAAGCATCTGCGGCTGAAAAGACGCGATGTATGGATCATGGCATTCGCGGGGGCACTTCCGGTAGCGCTCTGGTACTCCCATGTCAGATGGTCATACAATTTCAATATGGCAGGCTTTGCCTTCATGCTGATGGCTTTCTTCGCTATGATAGTGACGGAGCTTATCGTGCCCGCAAAGGACAGGGGGAATGGAAAAGCAGAGCACTCACTGAAGGGCTTTTTTGAGTTCATCATCATCATCACGGCCTTCATCCTCTCCATGCTGTACCACTCAAGGACTGTCATGTTCGGGATAGTGTTGTTTGGCGTGGTCTGGCTGTTCTATGGAGTTATGTCAACTAACAGAGTCCTGTATGATATTTTCCTTGCCGCGGCCACAGCGGGATCGGTCTTATTTACCGGACTGTATGTGATGCTAGCCGGCAGGTTCGGCGGCGTGAAGCTCCTCTACAAGGATGTGTTTTCCGGAAGACAGGGGATATGGGAGGAGCTCTGGAAGGCATTTTTCGCGCATCCTGTAACAGGCATCGGCTCCTCATATGAGCTTAAGAGCTTCGAGATATTTGAAGTGCATAACGGTATGTTTGATATCCTGACTGTCCACGGGATCATAGTGTTCATCCTTGTAGTGATACTGCTCTGGAGAATGATGCTCAGAGCCGGAGGATATGATGCGGATCTCGAGGCGGATGGTTTACATAATCCGAGCGGTATCAGACGGATCGCCGTATCCGCGTGCTTTTCGATGATGTTTACATCATTCTTTGAGAACTATTTCACTGTTCCTCCATATAGCGTGATCTTCATGGCGTTTGCGCTGATCGCGACAGGGTGGTATGAGGAGGATGCATCTTGAGATCTTCAAGAAATAAGACCATCGACATCGATGAGATAAGCGGGGCGGAATACCTTTCACGCTGCATAAGATGGGACAGGGACGATGCGCCGGATGATGTGACGGACAGCCTCATCACGGGCGACAGTTTCGAGGTGATGAAGCGCCTTCCTCGCGGCATAGCGGATCTTGTGATAGCTGATCCGCCGTATAATCTTGATAAGGATTTTAACGGGCGAGGATTTAAGAGGTCTTCCGATGAAGACTATGCAGGATATACCGGGGAGTGGATAAGCCTTGTGCTCCCGCTCCTTAAAAAGACAGGGTCTTTGTATGTGTGCTGTGACTGGAGATCGGGAAGCGTCATATATGAGGTGCTTAAAAAGCATCTTAAGGTACGCAACAGGATCACCTGGCAGCGTGAGAAGGGGAGAGGCGCAAAGAGCAACTGGAAGAACAGCATGGAGGATATTTATTTTGCGACAGTGTCTGATGAGTACACCTTCAATCTCGATGCTGTAAAGCAGAGAAGAAAAGTCGTTGCGCCCTACAGAAAGGACGGGAAGCCCAAGGACTGGGAGGAGACTGAGGACGGTAGGTTCCGCAACACCCATCCCTCCAACTTCTGGGACGATATATCAGTCCCTTACTGGTCAATGAAGGAGAATACGGCGCATCCGACGCAGAAGCCCGAGAAGCTTATGGCGAAGCTGATACTTGCAAGCTCTGATCCCGGGGACCTTGTGTTTGATCCTTTTGCGGGCTCCGGTTCTTCGCTTGTAGCCGCAAAGAAGCTTGGACGGCACTATGCGGGGATAGAGCAGAATGAGAAATACTGCATCTGGGCCGAAAAAAGGCTTGAGATGGCGGATTCGGACAGCACCATCCAGGGTTATGCGGACGGGGTCTTCTGGGAGAGGAACTCGGCCCCTGTAAGGAGGTAACATGAGGATACTTTTTTTATTTCAGATATTTGACTACAAAAAGTCCACCATATATCTCGACCTTGTGCGCGAATGTCGCGACAGGGGACATGCCGTCACCGTGATAGCGGGCAATACGGACAAAAGCCTTCCTGTGGGTGTAGTGGATGTCGAGGGGATCAGGACCGTCTACATGAGACTTGAGGATCAGTTCGGCGCCGGAAGCATCAAAAAGGCCATGATCCAGATGTCGATCCCCGGAAGGATCAAGAGCATACTTAAGGACGCCTTTAACAATGAGACATTCGATATCATAGCCTATCCCACGCCGCCGATCACGCTGGCTCCTGTCTTAAGATACTGTAAAAAACATTATAAGAGTGCGATAAGATATCTGATGCTCAAGGATATCTTTCCGCAAAATGCCGTGGATCTCGGCATGTTTTCTTCATCCGGGCTGATATACAGATATTATCGACGCATGGAAAAGCAGCTATATGAGTACTCGGACAGGATAGGATGCATGTCGGAGGCGAATATCGAATATCTCAAGGCCCATAACCCCGAGATAGATAATAAGAAGCTTGAATATTTCCCGAATACGGCTGCCGTGAAGGAGCCTGCAGAGGATGGCGCAGATAACAGTGGCCCGTCAGGGGCAGCAGATGACGGAAGGCTTCGCATTGTATTCGGCGGCAACATGGGACGTCCGCAGGACGTGGAAGGACTGCTTGCCTCCATTCATGAATGCGGAAAAAGAGCGGATCTTGCGGATGTGTTCTTTTATTTCTACGGAGACGGTACAGAGAGCCGGAAGATAGAGGAATATATCGAGCGCGAAAAGCCTGCGAATCTGATATACAGGCATCAGCTACCGAGGGATGAGTATGAGAAGAGCCTGATGAACGCTGATGTCGGCATGATAAGTCTTGCGGACAGCTTCACGATCCCTAATTTCCCATCAAGGCTTCTGTCATATATGCAGATATCAAAGCCTGTATTTGCGGTGACGGATGCTGCAACGGATATCCCTGAATGCATCATGGAGGAAGCGCATTGCGGATATGCTGTGCGGGCAGGAAGTCCTGAAGCCTTTCTGGACGGCATCTATTGGCTTAAGTCGCACAAAAAAGACCTCCCCGGGCTCGGCATGAACGGGAGGAGGTATTTTGAGCGGTATTTCAACGTGGGCGTATCTGCCGATATACTCGAGAGAGCATACAGGGGATAGTGCTTTTTATCCTTTGAGGCGCTGCACCAGAGCGTAGATCGCTTCCGCGCTGTTGAAGTTCGCGGGTACTATCTCTGATGCGGGTATCGATATGTCATACTCGTCGTCAAGTGTGCTTATCAGCTGGATCACATCAAAGGATGTGAAGATCTTGTCATCATAGAGGCTTTTTTCCGTCGCATAATCTATGTCGTCCCTGACGTCCTCAAGTATCTTTATAAGTTCTTCCATAGTGGTCGTTCTCCTTGTGATAATTGACAGTCTGCGGTTACAGCATATGATTCTATCACAAAATTATGCGGTAGGCATCTTCTGAGTAATTGTGATATGATTTACGGAGCAGCCCGCCGGTTGAAGGTATACTATAACGACCTTTGATTTCGGTTTATGTTACGGCCTTCGGATAAATGTTTGTTTTTCCGCGCTATGAACTCACTAAGTTCAGCGTTCGCCTGATGACAAATTTTCGCTCGCACCTGTTCTGCGCGCCATACACAATGATCAGTGAAGCCATTGAGCGCAGCCATGCGTCTCGCGAAAATTATCAGTCTCCGCTTCACTAAGTGAGTCATGCCGAATGCTCCCTAAACAAACATTTATCCGAAGCCCGTCCTGCACCGTTGCATGACTTCAGCTGCTATAAAAGGGACGGCAGGCGCATTTTAGTCTTGTCGATACAGTACAGGCGGTACCCGCAGGATATATGATGTCGACCGAGCAATAAGCCGGTGTTTCTTAACGAGACAAAGTCTTATAGATTTCGCGGTTGCGATGGCCGTGCTGCTTTTTAGCACGGAACAGTGCAGAGCGAAATCTTGTCTATAAGACTGCAGGCGAGTTTAGAAACATCCGAGCGCGAGGTGATATCATATATCCAAGGGGAACGCGTAAACGTAATCGGCAATAATAGATAATAATCTTCGGGCGTGGACAGATACAGGCGAAGTTTAAGGAGACAACGAGTTGATGGATACATTCCAGCCGTATATAAAGAAATACATCTGCCTGATATATCCTTTATTTACGCTGATCTACTTCCTCTACATGTTTTTCAGCGGTATAAGGACAGGGATAACCATGACCTTCTTTCTCCTGATCGGGATAGCGGGGATATGTCTTCTTCGCCTTATTACAAAGGAGACACTCGAGGATAAGATCTTCGGACTGTATATCATCTACAACATCCTATCCGTGATCTGGTGCGTGGCTTTCGGCATTCCGGTCAGTGTCTTTATCGGAGAGGTGTCTACCACGCTGCTTCCCATGATGCTCTATTATGCGGGCCGCGGCTTTGATGAGGAATATGCGGCGAAGTATTATCACGGTTTTATTATCGCGGCTCTCCTCATGGGCGGTATAGGAGCGGTACTCTTCATTTGGGCGCCGCAGTTTTACATTGATTTCTCGTATGTGAATGAATTCATATCAAAGGCCGATGCACCGACTATGAGAGTCAGGATGAATTCCCTCATAGGTTCGGGCCCCATGGGCTGCTTTGTGGCCTATTCCATGTGCGCATCGGCATATTTCCTGAGGAAAGATGAGAAAAAGGACAGGATCATCGGTTTGGTTTACATAATTCTATCGATCCTGTTTTCATTCATGGCAAATCAGAGATCGGCGATGTTCTGCATCATCCTCATGCTCGTATTCTTCAACTTCGTGGATCTTCTGGTGGATAAGAAGCTTTCGATCAAGGTCCTCTGGGCAGAGATCGCGGCAGTGGCGGTATTACTTGCCGGGATATTCATCTTTGCGAGGGGGATATTTGAAAAGTTCTGGATAAGACTTGCTTCGATACCGGACGGCTTCGGAGAGAGATCGGGATCATGGTTCGATGCGGTCGGGGATATGCACAATATCCTTATCGGTGACGGGCTGGGAAGCCGCGGACACCGCGCAGCAGAGTATCAGCAGTATATTGTCGCCGATGGAGGTCTCGTGAAGCTCTTTGTCGAGATGGGCATAATAGGGACGGCGCTTATCGTAGCGGTGGTCGTGCTCGTATATGTCCGGTCTCTTCAAAAGGGCGCCGGTGCAGCTGACGGACGACGAAACGTTAGCCTTGTGGTGCCGGAACTTGCGATCATCACATCCGCTGTTCTTATGTCCATTGGATCCAATGTCCTTGAGATGGAGCTTTGCGCTCCGATAGTGTATTTTGCGCTGGGAAGGGCAGTCGGATTATTAAATGGGGTGTCAAAAGGTACGTCCCCCTGACAATCTCTTCAGATCTGAAGCAGGGCCGCGCGGTCTATCTTTCCGTTTTTATTCATCGGCATCTCGTCGAGCTGAGTGGTCTTCCCCGGCATCATATAGGGAGGAAGCTTCGTCCTTAATGACTCCTGCAGATCCTTTTTATCCGCGCTCCCGGTATAGAAGAGCAGGATCTTCTGCTTCTTTTGATCATATACGCAGCATGCTCTCGTGACCTGATCGACAGCCATCGCTGCGACCTCTATCTCGCCCAGCTCTATGCGCTGACCCATATGCTTGATCTGAAAATCCTTCCTCGAAGTGTATATCAGATTGCCGTCAGCGTCATATTTTCCGAGGTCCCCTGTGCGGTAGATCCTCTCGTAGAACCGGTCATTCACCGGATTCTGCACAAAAGCAAGGTCCGTCTTCTCCTTATCCCTGTAATATCCGAGCGCGAGACACGAACCTCCGACGCAGATCTCGCCCTCCCTGTCCACTTCCATCACGAGCTCGTCATTCCCGTCAAGCAGGAAGACCTTTTCATTTGCAAAGGGGACACCAGCCGGTATCGCTTCGTCCTTATCAAATTCGCGGTCGAGGATATAATAGGTGCAGTTACAGGTGATCTCGGTGGGGCCGTAGAGGTTTACATAAGTTGCATCCGGGAGAAAACTCCTCCATTTATTGAGATGCTTCACGGGCATCACCTCTCCGCTGAACATGATCTTATTAATTTTCTCAGGGAGACGATATTCAAGCCCGTTCATTATGGATACGAAGCACATGGCGGATACGGCCCAGATAAGGGTCGTGACATCATTATCGGCAAGATAGTCCATGAGGAGCGAAGGATTTGTGAAGTAATCCCTCGGTATCAGCTGAACTTTTGCGCCCGTCAGCAGTCCGCTGTATATGTCCTTAACCGAGACATCAAAATCAAATGGCGCCTGATTGGCGATCACGTCATTTTCACTTATATCAAAGCACTTTGTGAATTCGCCTATGAATTCAATGACTGAGCTGTGACCGACGGCTACTCCCTTGGGTGTACCGGTGCTGCCGCTGGTGAAGTTTACATAAAGCGGCATCCTGTCATATGACATATCTTCAGCCATCCTTAGCAGTCCTTCATCGATGTCACAGCCTTTTGCAAGCTTTATAAGGTCAGATATCAGTATTGTCTCCGGGATGTGATCTGCCGAGGGATCATCAAAGAAGTGAGGATCTGACAGGATACCGGATGCGACTTCGTTGGTCCTGGCCGTTATGATCCTTTTCAGAGCATCACAATGCTCTTCATCCGTGATGATGACAGCGGGCTGCAGCACGGATATGACGCTGCGGGCTCTGCTTTCCGGCTGTCTGACATCTATGAAACTGTAAAAGCCGCCGGCTCTTACACCCCCGAGCATCGCGCAGACAGCATCCACGTTTTTTTCCATGTAAAAACCGATACCCTGTTCCGGCTCGAGCGGCCCGCTGATCTCGCCTTTTAGGAAGAGAGTGGCTATGCGCATTACCATATCGGAAAGCTCTCCGAAGGTTATGCTTTTTTCGGGATCCGCAAATGCGGTCTTATCCGGATATCTCTTAGCTGAGCCCGAAAGCATCTCGATCACGTTTTTCATATGGCTCCTCCCTGCATCTTCCTGCTGCGATGCATCGTCATCTGTTCTTAAGCGCCTTGATCAGCTCTGCGGTGTAGACCCGCCTGCCTTCTGCCGACATATGGTTCATATCTTCAAAGAGCGCAGCATCATGAGTATCAAAAGACACGTCCGATGCGAGTATGTAGTCAGCTCCGTTCTCATCGAGGATCCTTACGAATTCCTCGTGATATTCCCGGAATACGGGATCATCCTGAAGCCTGTAGTAACAGGGGCTTTCCACAAAGATGAAGTCCTGCCCGTCTTTTTTACATTCATTTATGATATTTGCCACGGCATCAGCCTGTTCTTCCACGAGATACTTGTCTGATAAGTCAAACTCTTCATTTTCAAGCCACTCTTTTCCCGGGGATACGGTCTCGTCGGTCTTTGCGCCCTTGTAATACCTCGTGGAATAGAAGGGCTCCGTGACCGGGAAGGTGATAAGGTCATCCATGCCTGAGGTTACGAAGAATTCGTAAAGCATGGGGAAGTCAGTGTTGCCTGCGGTATACATGCTGATCCACAGATCCTGCTTGCCTTCAAGGCTTAAGTCCCAGATGACCCTGGAATCCGACAGAGCCACATCCTGCGCCAGCATCATGGGGCCTAACTCAAAGACGATGAGCCCGTAATCATGGGGAGATCTCCTGCGGATCTCGTCATACTGTATCACGGTAGCCACAAGCTGGTTGCCTCCGTAGGATATATCATAGACTCTTCCGTCATATGCCTCATCCATCATGGGCATATCCACATTTGCCCTGAAGGTGGACGAGCCGATAAAGAGCACATCCAGATCGCCCGTATTAATGGCGTCCCTTATGCCCCTGTTCTTTATCGGCATCTCGCACGAATATACATTTTTGAATAATATCGCCGATGTTATGATGATGAACGCAACGGCGAGTGTGATCAGTACTTTTTTCATCTCTCCCTAAAATGCCTGATACATGAAATTTGATTTACCTGCCACTCCGAAGAGCGCTATGACGATGATCATCAAAAGGGCATATATATATCTGTGCCCCGTAAAGGCCTTCTCATCCTTCTCCTTTGCAAGCTCCACCACGAACTGGGCTATTGCAAGGATGACGATTATTATAACTGAAGCAGCAGCCTGGTTGCCGTTGCCGAAGGGTGTCATCGCGGCTGCGATAGAGGCGCCGTTGATCCTGGTGCTCGTGAAGATGCTTTTGAAGATATACACGGTATCCGAAAATGACTCCGACCTGTATATGATCTCGCCGAAGCTTAAGAGGGTCAGAGTTCGCACTATCTGGAAAGCTTTGATGAAGGTATTGTCGGGATTCCAGTGGATCTTTGCATTGAATTTCTTTACATAGCCCTGTGTGCAGAAGGATATGAGCATCACGATCGCAAAATATATACCCCAGCCGAGATATGAAAATCTTGCTCCGTGCCAGATACCGGTGACTATCCATACCATGAGAGTGGGGACTATGAGCCTCAGCGTGCCCTTCTTTGCCTTTGGAAATACTTTGCTCAATATATTTGCGGTCTTCTTGTTCCATTTGGTGGTGACCGAGGGCATGAAGAGGTGCTTGTTGAACCATTCATTCAGTGAGATATGCCATCTGCGCCAGTATTCGGGGATGCTCTTTGAGAAATAAGGGCGTTTGAAGTTTTCCTTGAGGCTGATGCCCAGCATCTCAGAGACTCCGCAGACTATATCCATATATCCCGAGAAGTCGGCGTACATCTCGATGAGATAGAAGAGCGTCGCGACTATGAGCGTGAGGCCGCTGTATCCCGTGGGATGCGAATATACGGTATCGATATAAAAGCCGACTCTGCCTGCTATCACAAGCTTCTTGAAGACGCCTATTATGATGCGGTAGCCACCGGTCTTGATACGCTGAAAATCAAAGGGATGATATTTGATGAGCTGGTCGTGCATCTCTTCGTAATTGCCGATGGGACCCTGCGTAAGCTGAGGGAAATAAGAGATGAAGAGCGCATAGTGCCAGATATTGTCGCTCGGGCGTATCCTCTTGTCATAACAGTCGTGTGCGTAGCCTATCGTCATGAAGGTATAGAAGGAGATGCCTAAAGGCACGATCAGATTGTCTATCCCGAAATTGATGCTGTATTTGAACAATATGAGAAGTCCGAGATTGATGACTATCGTCCAGATGAAATGAGACTTCACGGGATTCCTCATAAGATAGAAGGTGGACACTATCGATATGATGATGAAGATGATGCATACCGGATTTGACCATAAGTAGAAAAAGCCGCTCGCTGCGAGAAGCACCTTCCATTGCTGATCCTCTCCGGCAACGTAATATGCGAAGAGCAGACAGATCATGAAAAAGAGGAAAGGAAGTGATATCAGGCTCATGAGCTTATCACCCTGTCCTTATCGAATGTGCCGTCTATTATACGGGGGATCTCCGTAAGAGTACTGATCCTGAAGGTCTCCTTTATCCCGTCAAGATATTCCCTTTCGGTATATATACCGTTTTCCCTGATGATACGCGCGGTACGGTAGGGGAGGATGGAAGAGATATGAAAATCCTTTGAGGGGTTATCGCCCACATATATCATAGCCGAAGGATCGGTATGAAGGCGGGATGCCATCTCTGAAAAGCCTTTGGGATCCGGCTTTCTGAATGCGGCCCCTCCGAATTCGTCATTCAGTATTATCTCATCAAACCAGTATGAAGCTCGCTTATCGGGATCATAGCCCGGAGAATTATGTAAACCAAGCTGCGTGTCCAGAATATCAACTGCATGGCGTATCTTATTTCTCTGTCTGTCGGGATCTCCGTCGGAGATGATGCCGGTCAGGATTCCCATATCCTTCAAGGCTGTGAGCGTATCCTTCACATCGGGATAGAAGCTGATGTCAGCCGGGTGGGCCCTGTAGGATAGGATCATGGAGCGCAGCTCTTCATCCGTATAGGGTTCGTCATAGGATTCAAAGAGCCTGTTGAAGGCATGGGTATAGGTTTCCCTCGAGAGCTCCCAGAGTCTTTCTTCTATCTCTTCGGGAGATCTCTTAAGCCTTGCTGACAGCTCATGTGACATATATCTGTAGCCGCTGACTATGAACTGATACTCCGAGATGAGAGTATCGTCCAGATCAAATATAACGGCTTTTATTTTATCGCGGGTTATCTTCGAGCTCATTGTCCTCGTTCAGCATTATGGAAGAATCAAACCTGAGGAAGGTGATATTCTCCCTGAAATCCTTATTTCTCTCAAGCTTCTCACCCCTGATCAGGCGGTACAGATTCTCGCAGGAATCAGCTCCGGCCATGATGGACATCGGGGCTCCGCCTCCGAACCTGGGATTGATCTCTATGTATTCGATGCCGCGTCCGGTGCGCATGCACTGTATCGTGATGTGGCCTATGGGATGGAGCTCATTCAAAAGACGCGTCACATCGGCTATTATCTCTTCGTCGCGGACTATGCGTCCCTTGGCGATCTCGCCGCTCCTTGTGGCTATCCGCACCCTCGGAACGACTGTTATGATATTGCCCTCGAAATCGAGGAAGCAGTCTACGGTGTATTCTGTGCCTGCCATGAAGTCCTGAATTATATATCGGCCGTTACCAATAAGCCTCCTGTAGGTGTCGATCTCTTCCTTGTCCTCTGCCTTGAAGGCATTGATCGAAGAAGAGCCGTCAAGAGGCTTGATGAAGAGCGGATAGGTGACATTGCCGCTGTCGATATCCTTATCATCTATCATCCGGGGCACCAGAAAATCATGTTCTTCAAGCCAACGCTGGGTATTGGTCTTGTCCCTGCAGACAGATATCACATCCCTTGAGGAGATAAGAACGCGGGCCTGAGTGGCGCTCTCTATCTGTTCCTTCCTGTCAGCAAGAAGCAGCAGCTCTGTATCAATGGTCGGAACTATAAGGGCGGCATCGTGCCGGTTGCATATATCTATGATTGAGTTTACATAATTATCGTTTTCCGAGATCCTCGGGACAAGCTCTCGCTCATCTGCAAAGTAGAGGGCCGGAGCGAGATCGCTCGCATCGCAGGCTATTATCTTTCCGTTGATCTTAAGCCTGTCGCGCGCTGTCCTGAAGCAGTTCACAAGCTCCACCCTGCGTCCCGCGGAAAGTATGAGGATATTTATATCGTCATCCCTTATCTTCATTGCCTTCGTCATCCTTTTGCTCCGGTGTACCCGTGAAAAATTCCATGGTGGCATGGGTTTCGGAGGATATGCCGTCACGCTTTAAGACCTTTCCGACTGTCATCAGCACTATCTTTGCATCCAGCAGAAAGGATATGTTCCTCGTATACCATACGTCATATTCGAATTTCTTTTCCCAGGATATGGCATTGCGGCCGTTGACCTGGGCCCAGCCCGTAAGTCCCGGGAGCACGTCGTGCCTGTGTGCCTGTTCTTCATTATACAGGGGAAGGTACTGTACGAGAAGGGGACGCGGTCCCACAAAGGACATCTCTCCCTTCAGTATATTGAAGAATTCGGGAAGTTCGTCAAGAGACGTGGAGCGGAGTTTTTTTCCGAACGGTGTGAGACGGACCTCATCGGGAAGGAGCTCACCGTTTTCGTCTCTCTCGTCTGTCATCGTGCGGAATTTCATGAGACCGAAGATCTCTCCGTGGTAGCCCGGACGCTGCTGTCTGAAGATCACGGGAGATCCGAGCTTCGCCCTTACAAGGATGGCCAGCACTATGAGTACGGGGGAGAGCAGGGTGATCGCTGCTATCGACAGGACTATATCGAAGAATCTTTTTACAAAGCGCCTGTAAAACATGGGATCGTCACTCCCCGAAGCATTTTCTTACTGCGCCTATCACCATATCCTGCTGCTCTTTTGTCATCTTGTTGTCGCTGGGAAGGCAGAGGCCGCGTCTGAAGATATCGGCTCCGACATCCTGCGCCTTACCCTCGTCGATATAGGCATTGGTGCGTGCCCTTCCGTAGCCTTCTGCGGTAACAAAAGCATTCGTGCGGTATATCGGCTGCATGTGCATGGGCTTCCAGATGGGTCTTCCCTCGGCATTGATATCCTTAAAGGCATCCAGTATCTCCTGCGGGCAGGTCTTTCCGGGCTCCTTTTCATACAGATAATCTTTCTCACCCCTTACCTGACGCGCCATGGCATCCTCGTCTATAAGGATGCAGGAGAGCCAGTAGTTTGGAGAAGCCTTGTCTTCAAAAGGATTAAGGGTCAGTGGCAGATCTCTGAGGCCTTCTTTGTACTTCTCGTACACCTGCTTTTTCTGCTCTATGTGCTCATCGATATGGAGCATGTTGCCGCGTGTCACGCCGGCGACTATATTGCTCATACGGTAATTGTAGCCAAGCTCTTCGTGCTGGTACCAGGGAGCATCCTCGCGGCTCTGGGTGGACCATTTGCGGACCTTCCTTGCATCCTCTTCGCTGTCTGTAAGGAACATGCCTCCGGTGGAGCCGGTCACTATCTTATTGCCGTTGAAGGAGATCGCATTAAAGTCTCCGAAGGAGCCGCATTTTCCTGAGAGAGATGAACCTTTGTATGAGGCTCCGAGAGCTTCGGCTGCATCCTCGACTATCAATGCCCCGTGGGATCTGCAGATATCCATGATCTCGTCCATCTTGGCGGGGACTCCGTAGAGATGCGCAAGTACTACGAGCTTCACGTCAGGGAAGAGCTCGAAGGCCTTGATGAGCGCCTCGGGAGAGGTGTTCCAGGTGTCGGGTTCCGTATCTATGAAAACAGGCTCGCCGTCTTCGTATACTATGGGGTTGACTGTGGCATCGAAGGTCATGTCCGAGCAGAAGACCTTTTTGCCTGAGAGCGCCCTTCCGGGAGCTGCCGAAGGATCAAGCCTTGCAGCTGCAAGCTTCATGCAAAGATGAAGGGCCGCCGTGCCGGAGGACAGGGCCACTGCGTGACGCACTCCGACGTATTCCGCCACCATGCGCTCGAGTTCGTTGATATTTTCTCCTACAGTCGATACCCAGTTGGAACTGATCGCCTCTTCCACGAATCTAAGTTCGTCACCGTGCATCGTAGGGCTTGAAAGCCAGATCCTATTCGTTTTTTCCATCACTGTACATCCCCGTTCCGGGCGTGTATTCGTAAGTGGGGACCAGGTTTTTGATCCACTCTCTTACGTCCGCCTTTTCTTCCTTTGATTCCAGATTCAGTTCGGCAAGATCCCTGAAGAATGCGTCAGCATCCATATCTATGGGCTTTCCTATGTGTATCAGCTTATTGGGCGTCTCCTGCAGGCCCTCTTCATCCATGAGCATCTCTTCGTAGAGCTTCTCTCCGGGACGGAGTCCCGTGAACTTGATCTCTATGTCTTCACCGGGCACAAAGCCTGACAGACGGATGAGGTTCTTGGCGAGATCCAGTATCTTGACCGGCTCACCCATGTCGAGGACGAATATCTCGCCTCCTTTGGCATATGCCCCTGCCTGTATCACGAGCGATACTGCTTCGGGTATGGTCATGAAATACCTGATTATCCTGGGATCCGTCACGGTCACGGGACCGCCGGCCTCGATCTGCTTGTTGAATAAGGGAATGACGGAGCCGGAGGATCCGAGGACATTGCCGAAGCGTACTGCCACGAATGAGGTCGACCCCATCTTGTCGTAGGACTGGACTATCATCTCGCAGATACGCTTGGTCGCGCCCATGATATTGGTGGGATTCACTGCCTTGTCGGTGGAGATGAGAACAAAGCGGTCGGCCTTGTACTTCAGAGCCGCCTCGCATACCTTCCAGGTGCCCATGACGTTGTTCTTGATGGCTTCGTTCGGTGATATCTCCATGAGCGGCACGTGCTTGTGGGCTGCCGCATGATATATGATGTCGGGATGGTATTTCTCAAATATGTCCTCAATACGCGCGGTATTCCTGACCGATCCTATGAGCACGAGAAGCCTGTCCGTGCAGAATTCGGGATATTTCATCCGAAGCTCCTGCTGTATGTCGTAGGCATTATTCTCATATATATCAAAAATGATGAGACGCTTGGGCTGATGAGTGACTATCTGACGGCAGAGCTCCGAGCCTATGGTGCCGCCGCCTCCGGTGACAAGGACTGTCTTGCCTTTCACGTAGCCCAGGATGGAGTCTGTGTCTGTCTTTACGGGATCGCGTCCCAAAAGGTCCGTCACATCGACCTTCCTTAACTGTGACACAGATACTTCTCCGTTAACCAGCTGATATATGCCGGGGAGTGTCTTAAGGTCGCACTTTGTCTGCTGACATATATCGAGGATGGCTCTTATCTCCTTCCTCGGCATTGAGGGGAGAGCCACTATTATCTCGTCTATATTATATCTTCCTACGGCCTCTATGATGTCATAGCGTCCGCCGACTACCTTGACTCCGTGGATATAGGCGCCCATCTTGGCGGGATCGTCGTCTATCACGCAGCATACTGCCTTCTGTATGTAGCGGCTCGTATTCATCTCGCGGATAAGGGAATTGCCTGCCTCTCCTGCGCCTATCACCATGACGTTCACATTCCTGGCGGTCTCGGATCTCTTCTGCACAAAGGTCCTGAAGAGCCTGTAGGCAAAGCGTGATATCGCGACGAGGACTATGAGCCACATGGTATACATGAAGTAATAGCTCCTCGGAACAGTACGGTGGAGGATCAGCTGCATCCCTATGAACTGTGCGACTCCGCTGGAGAGACATGAGACGATGAGAGATCCCATCTCGGCGATCCCTGCATAGGTCCAGAGACTGTGATACATCTTGAAAAGATAGAAGAGCGCAATGGTGACAACGATGCATACCGGCAGATAATGCCAGATGCTGTCGATCCATATGTCGGCATCTCTTGTAGCTGTCAGCTCCGCATAGCTCATGTCGAAGCGCATGAGAAGTCCGAGCGCCGAGGACGCCGCCACGGCGAGGATATCATATATGATCAGCGCTGCGCGCCTCATGAAAAGCTGTCTGTTAAATCCGTTCGTGTTCATGATCATAACTGCCTAGATTTTGTATTCTAAACAACTGATTCTACCACATTTTGTACCGTGTAGCAAACCTTTCAGAGGGTGTCAGAGAAAGAGCTCGATAAATTCATGTCAATATAAAAGGTGGAGCATTATCTTGGAGTACAGGAGATTTATATTGACATAGTGTGGTAAAACCAGTATTTTTTATGTAAATCAGTTTCTAGTGATTGGGAACGCCCGTTAATGAGCCCGATGTTTTTGGATGGGCTTTTTTTATTTGCTGTAGTTATTTTGAGAGGTAACAGATCATGAAAAAGAGGACTGAGGGAACAGATCACAAAAAAAGCAAGAGCCTTATAAACAGATGCTTTTTTACAAAGGGGGGTAGCAGACGGCTCCTTTCGATTGGTGTGAGCGCACTTCTTTTTGTTTCCACATTTCTTACGGTAATCCCACAGATGTCTGTGCCTGTATATGCTGCTGGGACAGGGAAGAATCTGCAGCTTGGATATACGGTTATAGGAGAAAACGCAAATACCAACTCGGCCGCTACAGTATACTTTGGAAGTCAAGGAGATCCGCTTGCATGGCGGGTCATCGGATATAACGGGGATGGTGTGGCGTCATCTGCAGATACAGCTACGCTTCTGGCATCAGATAACATCGGTTCATCAGAGTTTGATGATACATTACCTTATAGCCATGTATATGCCGGTTCTAAACTGCAGAGTGCTGTTAATAGTATATATACAAACAGATTTACAAGCATTGAGGACAGTAATATTCGCTCGAGGACACTGCAAACCGGGATTTATTCCGGCGCTGAGCCTTATACTGACGGAGTAGCAGAAACTGCGGTAAGTGATGCAAGATTGTGGCCATTATCAACACAGGAGGCATATTATACTAACAGCGATTTACGTGGAGCATCGGATTTTTGGTGGCTGCGCTCGCCGGGCGACTATGCTAGCATTGCTGCGCCTGTCGACCGCAATGGCGACGTGAACTACGGTGGCTACTTTGTCTACGAAATTGTAGGTGTACGGCCCGCTTTTAATATAAATCTTTCATCCATCATCCTCACATCTGCCGCCAGCGGCGGCAAAGATCCCGGTACCGGTGGTGCCGGAACACTAAATGAAGTCGCTGCAAATACAGTGACTGCATGGAAACTGACAATATCCGACAGCACCCGCAGTTTATTTACGGCATCTGCAGGTACGGGAGCCACAGTCTCCATGCCTGAAGGTTATACATCCTGGACAGTTCCCATAACATATTCAAGAGCTCAAACGGGAACAAATGAACATGTTTCGGCTATTCTTACTAACAGCAGCGGAGTTGCTCTGTATTATGGATATATTGCCACAAACAGTACAGGGGGTACGGGTAATGTCACTATTCCCACAGGACTTAACGAAGGCACATATACGCTTAATGTATTCAATGAACAGTGTAATGGAAACAATATGACTGACTTGTCCAGCCCGATAAGGACCATAGGGCTTACTGTTACTGAAGCGCCACAGGTGGCAACACCGACATTCTCCCCTGCGGCTGGAACATATACCGAAGCGCAGAACGTTACAATCTCATGCAATACAGCCGGAGCAACGATCCACTATACAACAGATGGAAGTGCTCCTACAGCTACCAGCTCGACTTACAACGGTCCTATCAATATTAGCGAGACAAAGACAATCAAGGCGATAGCAGTTAAGACCGGGATGACAGACAGTAGCGTCGCATCGGCAAGATATACGATATCAGAAACTCCCGTGGATACCTGTACTATAACCTTTGAGCCTAACGGCGGCAAGGGTGACATGGATGACCAGACCGTTGATAAAGGAGTTCGGACACAGCTGAATAAGAATAAGTTCACCCGCAGCGGTTATTCGTTCGATGGCTGGAACACGGATCCTGACGGTGATGGCACAGGTTATGAGGATAAAGACTACATAAGTGTCCAAAAGGATATCACCCTTTATGCGCAGTGGGAAAGGGATGATCATGAAGATGACGATGAAGACGAGGATGACCATACTCCTGCATCATGGATATTGAACCCGAACGAGAAGCAGCAGCTGAGCATAATATTTACAGGAACTCCTGAAGGAACCTGCGCGGGATACCAGGAGCAGGGAGCAGCTGCGAAGGCAGTCTTTGCAGCAGCGACACCGAGGGGCTGGTCTGAGGCCTTTGAGTTCAACCTGCTGAATAAATACAGGCAACCGGAGATGACCCTGAAGAAGGGAACACTCACGCTGACAATCCCGTCAGAATACAGGAAGGCCGGACGGCAGTTTGCCCTTATAGCGCTGACAAAGGGCGGACAGACGATCCTCCTGCCCGATACCGACACAAACCCCAATACAGTTACCGCAACCATTAATGTTGAGGGGTACGCATTTTCACTTATTTACAAGGATTAAAGATAGACAGGTTATCACCAGGATCAAGCCGGGTATCATAACAAAAAAACGCTTTAGGACTGTAAATGTCTTAAAGCGTTTTTATAGTGAAAAATGGAGCATACGGGACTTGAACCCGCAGGGTGCTTCGCAAACACTGTAGAAAGGAGGGTTTGCAGCATCAGCTAACCCCTGCAACACGTGTTGCAACATCTAAAGCAGGTGTTTTATCAGCTCAAATTACAAATCTTATTCCTTCTTTTCAAACTCTTCCAAATTCAACTCGCGCCTAAGTTCATCTTTTGTTGGCATGTATGGAAGATATTTTGCTGCGAAGATCTGTTTATTATCTTCCGGCAGTGTATATTCTACAAGAGTATCACTTTTATCAGCACATAGGACAATCCCAATGGGAGGATTATCTCCTTCATTCATCATTTGTCTTGTGTAATAATTCACATACATCTGCATTTGACCGATATCCTGATGAGTAAGATCGCCGATCTTCAAATCTATCAACACAAAGCATTTCAGAATGTAGTTGTAGAAAACCAGATCAATATAGAAATGACGACCGTCAACGTTAAAGTGTTTCTGCCTGGACACAAAGGAGTATCCTCTCCCGAGTTCCAACAAAAACTTTTGCAAGTGATCTATCAGAGCCTGTTCCAATTCGGATTCGTAAAAATGTTCATTTGCAGGAAGATCCAGAAACTCGAGAACATATGGGTCTTTGATGATCTTTTCATACTCGGGCTTTGGCTCTAATGAATCTATCTCTTCAGATACACTTCCTTTATCCTTGCTCGCAAGTATTCTTTGATAATAAAAAGAGTTGATTTGACGGTCAAGCTGCCTTGAACTCCAACCGCACTTTACGGTTTCTTCAAGGTAGAAATCCCTGGCATCTTCATCTTCAACACGCATCAGGCTGCGATAATGGGTCCAGCTCAATTCGCTACTCAGTGCGTTGCGATTCTGGAATCTAAGATAAAACTGTCTCATATTCCTTAAGTTGGGAACGGAAAAGCCTTTTCCGAATTCAGCTGATAGTTTATCTGCCAAAAACTGAAGAAGTTGCTTTCCGTATTCGGCCCGCTCATTTTCTCCACAGGCTTCATAAATACGTTTTCCTATATTCCAATAAGCTTCTACCATGGCAGAGTTAACTGCCACAGTAATCTGCTTCTGGGCAGCTACTATATATCCACGAACGGCATCATAGGTTTTCTGATCAACAAGATTAGTAGAATCGTTTGGCATAAGCTCATTATCAGGCATTAATACCACCTCTTTCTTTTTACAAAAAGACATAATAAGGTTTGTCGTATTATATCATGCTGTATGGTGCAAATCCACGCGAGTTTATATCCTGTTTTTGTTGACAAGGGGAACGGTGTTTATTATATTATCCGAGTATAGGAGATTTCAGGGAACGCCCGTAACACCAAGCCCGTGGCTTTATGTTCGGACGTTTTTTATATGCATTCATAGAGTAGCTTTGACCGGAGGAGACAGTACATGAAAAAATATGTGAAAAACGCAGTAAAATCAACACTTTCCAAACCTCTGAGAGGGAGGAGATATGGACGTCTCCTTTCGATAAGTGTAAGTGCACTTATTTCTATTTCTACATTTCTTACGATATTTCCACAGATGTCTGTGCCTGTATATGCTGCGGGAACAGGGAAGAATATACAGCTTGGTGCCGGTGCACTTGCACCTAAGATGACAAGTGTACAAGATTCTCGCGACTATGACACCAAAAGCAGGGTAACGACAGCACAAACAGTTTACTATGGTTCAAAAGAATGGCGTGTTATCGGTCTTGACGGATCGGGAGCAGTCAGTGAATCCGGTACTGTAACTCTGTTTGCAGCTGATAAGCTTAAAACGCAACAAAGCTTTAAAGAAGATAATTCGAGCCGTTCGTATGTAAATTCTGATATCAAGCCTGTTGTGGATGGATACTACTCGTCGCTGTTTTCACCCGCAGAGCAGAATGCGATAAATGCAAGAACGCTTGCAAATGATAACTATAGCCCTGTTTACAGTGATTTCTGTGATGGAATATCAGACACGAGCAATCCGGAAGTAAAATTATGGCTGTTGTCTACAAAGGAAGCAGATTTGATCGGACAGTCGTATCGTACGGTTAATGATAATGACTACTGGTGGCTGCGCTCGCCGGGCCGCAATGTGGACGACGCCGCGGCTGTCGGCGGCAACGGCGGTGTCATCTACACCGGCCGCGATGTCAACAGCACTGGGTGTGTACGCCCCGCTTTTAATATAAATCTTGAATCTGTAATCCTCACATCTGCCGCAGTAGACGGCAAAGATGCCGGAGCGACTCTTGGTTCGCTCAAAAAAATAGCGTCTTACTCAGGCACTGAGTGGAAACTGACAATCCTCGACAGCGGCCGAAATGCTTTTACTGCATCCGCGGGTACGGGTGCTACCCTTACAGAAACAGAGGGGTATACTTCATGGGCAGTTCCCGTAACATTTACGGGCGCAACATCGGGTACTGATGAGCATATCTCAGTCATCCTTACAGATAGTGACGGGAAGGCTCTGTACTATGGGCATATTCAAGATAGTGTCACTATCCCCACAGGTCTTGAAGCAGACACATATACTCTTAATATTTTCAACGAAAAGTGTAACGGTGATAAGAAGACCGACCTTTCCAGTCCGATCAGTACTATAAACCTTACTGTAACAGAGGCTCCGACTGAAAAGGTCGCTACACCGACATTCTCTCCCGCGGCAGGAACATATTCAACGGCACAGGACGTGACGATATCGTGCACAACAGCCGGAGCAACGATCCACTACACAACGGATGGAACTGCTCCTACAGCTACCAGCTCGACTTACAGTAGTCCCATCAACGTCAGCGGTACAACAACCATCAAGGCAATCGCTTTAAAGGATGGTATGACAAACAGTTCCGTTGCATCGGCAAGATATACGATATCAGCCACTCCCGTGGATACCTGCACCATAACCTTCGATCCTAACGGCGGTAAGGGTGACATGGATGATCAGACCGTTGACAAAGGAGTCAGAACCAGACTTAACAGAAACAGTTTCACCCGCAGCGGTTATTCGTTCGATGGCTGGAACACGGATCCTGACGGTGATGGCACAGGTTATGAGGATAAAGACTACATAACTGTCCAAAAGAATATCACCCTTTATGCGCAGTGGGAAAGGGATGATCATGAAGATGACGATGAAGACGAGGATGACCATACTCCTGCATCATGGATATTGAACCCGAACGAGAAGCAGCAGCTGAGCATAATATTTACAGGAACTCCTGAAGGAACCTGCGCGGGATACCAGGAGCAGGGAGCAGCTGCGAAGGCAGTCTTTGCTGCAGCGACACCGAGGGGCTGGTCTGAGGCCTTTGAGTTCAACCTGCTGAATAAAAACAGGCAGCCGGAGATGACCCTGAAGAAGGGAACACTCACGCTGACAATCCCGTCAGAGTACAGAAAGGCCGGACGGCAGTTTGCCCTCATAGCGCTGACAAAGGGCGGACAGACGATCCTCCTGCCCGATACCGACACAAACCCCAATACAGTTACCGCAACAATTAATGTTGAGGGTTATGCATTCGCATTGATATACAAGGATTAAACGATAGACAGGTTATCACCCGGATCAAGCGATACAATGTTCCTACAAAAAATTTATCGTACGAAATCCTTGGTATTGTTTGTTTTGCGGCGATCATCTGTTTTTTTGTATAAGCTGCCGACGGTTGCGGTAAGTATTGACAAATGCTGATATTTCCTGTATGTTTTAGACAAGGTTAGCAGCAATGTTAGCTGGGACTGGTCGAAAGACCCGGGTCCATCAAGTGCGGGGATGTTCCCCGCTTTTTCTTTGCAACGAGGCAGAAATAGTGAGTGAGTTGAGCATTTTTATTGATGAGAGTGGTGATTTCGGAACGTATGACATCCGTTCGAGCTTATCACGTTGAAGTTGGAGAACTCATCTATATCTGCATCAGAAATTGAATTCTTTGGAAATCTACGTGATCTCAAGAAAAACTACTTGAAGCCATTGGCAAAGTTTGAATGGAAGTAGAATAATTATGCGTAGTTAATAAAAGTGACACGGTGAGGAAAATGCTATGTTGGCGAGATTTAAAAAGATACTGATGCAAGGGGATATCCCGAGCAGGGAAAAACAGGCTGTTCAGAAGAATATAATAGAAGATGATCGGAAGTTTGTTATGATCTGGTCAAGGGCCCAGTTGATCTATTGGGGATACTGCCTTTTTATGTCCTTCCGGGATGAAGCATTCACCCGCTGCCGAGGTGCATACATTATGGCGGCCGTACTCTGTTTGACCGCGCTGATCTTCGCGACCTATCTTGCTCCCAAAGCGCAAGGGTTGATCCTTCTTTCCGCTTTTATGGTAGATGTCGCGATTCTCGGTGCCGGCCTGTGGGCCGCAAGGATACAGCTTCAGCATGATGCCCTGACAGTTGTCATGTATATAGCGGCCGTGCTCGTTCCGATTTTTTTTGTTCTTCCGCCCGCCTTTAATATCATTCTTCTGTTAGCTTTTAACATCCTGGCCGTTTTTGTTCTGCGGGAGGGGGTAAGACCGCAGCTCTATGCGAACGCGATCACCTATCTCATCATTACGTCCTCTATCGGGATCGTCATTGGAATCTATGTAAATAAGTCGAGAGCTGAAAGATATGTTTTCGCAGAGATCATCGCAAGACAGAAAGTACAGGAAAAAGCACGCACCATGTTTGAACAGACTGCGGATGCACTGGCAGGTGCCATAGACGCCAAGGATACCTACACAAACGGTCATTCCCGCCGCGTTGCGCAGTATTCGCTCGCTATTGCCAAAGAGATCGGCAAGCCCGAAGAGGAATGCGAGAAGATTTACTTTGCGGCGCTGCTTCACGATGTGGGCAAGATAGGCATCCCCATTAAGATCCTCCAGAAGAAGGGAAGGTTGACAGACGAAGAATTTGCTCAGATCAAGGAGCATACCATCGTGGGCGGTGAAATCCTCTCCAATATCAAAGAGTCCCCGTGGATCTCGATCGGCGCGAGGTACCACCACGAGCGTTACAACGGAGGAGGCTACCCCGAAGGGCTCAAGGGTGAGGCTATTCCGGAGATTGCACGGATCATTGCCGTGGCAGATGCATATGACGCCATGACCTCCAACAGGAGCTACCGTAATGCAATCCCACAGCATATCGTGAGAGAGGAACTGGTCAAGGGTTGCGGTACACAGTTTGATCCTGAATTTGCCAAGGTCATGCTTCATCTGATCGATCTTGATACGGAATACCAGATGAAGGAGAGTGTATCCGGAGCCAATATTACAAACACGACCAGTCTGCGCTGTGATGAGATATATCATGACTGCTCTGCGGGAATCGTAATCATGACAAAAATGTCAGAGATCAGGCTCTGCAGTCAGCCGGACGAAGGCTTTGGGAACGAGGAATGCCTGCCTACGCTGATCGTGTTCGATTCGTTAGATGGCAAGGTGCATCCGGGTGAGGAAAACAATAAGGATTTACTATACTATGAATATGCTCGAATTCGCCTCGACGGGCAGGTGACGGAGTTCAATACGCGAAAAGCGGAGGTAAGGTCCTCCGATCAGGAAAGCGATCTTGAATGGGCAAGATCCGGAGAGCCCGAGCGGGGACAGCGATACATGATAAGAGCCGTTCGGAGCAGAGATCACGTATTGGTTCGTGTTATGAGTGAAGAAAAATCGTTTGATGTCATCCTGGCCCTGCGTGAGACCGGTCGATATGTCCACATCTCTCTTAGCGGTGAACACTGCGAACTTCATAATATCATGGTGGAGAATGAAGAAGAGGATTTTGATGTCAAGGCCATTCCGCGGATCGCCGAGGAGATCAGTTATATCAAAGGTCCTTCCGGAGATTTACCTAATGTACAGATAGATGGATATAGGATAGACAGTACACTCGGTATACCGGTCCGTGACGGAATGAAGATCAGTTTCCATACGATGAGTCTGCCTACAGCACGCCTTGTATGGCATACGGCATATATTGTTCTGTTCCATTCTCCTGATAGGATCCCTGCGGGAGACGAATATAAAGAGTATGCCCTTATCAGGCTTGATGGTGAAAACTGGGAGTCTGATGATTTGGCCAACAATAAAACCATCGTCGATATAAATGATGATTTTATGGGATGGGATGCATGGAAGGAAGAAAATAAAAAAGGCTTTGACTGTACCGTCTCATTCAAAAGAGATGGTAACAAGATCGTTACTACTACAGATAATCTCGGCATCGCTCTGAACGTCACCACGACAATTATTAACGATGTTTTTGATGTATATGTATCACTGACGGGCGATCAGTGTGCTCTGACTAATATCCGTATCATCAACGATTGAGTTTTTCCTTGCGGAGTGCTTACAATTTGCTACGATTCATACGGCTTTTTTCGTGTGACCGTTCTGGGACCTTGGGGCTGATATTATTAAACCATCAAAAGAAACCAGCACCCGCTACCTTGCTTCGAAGAAGCGAGGTGCCACCCCGGCGAGGGGCCACGGCGGATAAATAGGAGGACAAAACAATGATGAACACAATGATAAACAATAAACTGAATATGGAAAAATAATAATGATCGTAGATGGGACAGGACCTCTGGCAAAAACAGGGATCTGGTAAACTGAATATCGTCGGACAACACGCCTTTCATTTGGGGCGTGTTTTTTGTATTTATGAACATTCTGTTAATAGGCGGTTAAACTGAAATCCGATTGTCAACAGCTGGTATTGTTGATTTTTTTGACATATCCAAAATGATTAAAATATACAGAGCAAAGGCCGTCCGATCAATTGATCGGGTGGCCTTTCGTAATCCTGTATGAAACTGCAATCCGTTGATTTTACGTTGTTTTTCGAGTGGAGCGTATAGGGGAGTCGAACCCGCAGGGTGCTTCGCAAATACTGATGAAAGGAGGGTCTGCGGCATCAGCCTAGTATTACGGGTTCCATTGACTATATTTAGAATATATGTATAATATAAGTATGATTGATATTTCATTTGATTGAGACGAAGAGAAGAATAAGAAGAACGTCAAGAAGCACAAAGTCTCATTTGAAGAGGCCGTTACAGTGTTCTATGATGAAAATGCCATTGTGTTTGACGATCCGGATCATTCAAAAGATGAAAATCGTTTTCTGATTATCGGGGAGAGCATGACAGATAAACTGCTTATCGTCAGTCATTGCTACAGGGACAACGATAGTGTAATACGCATCATATCTGCCAGACCTGCAGTAAAGAAGGAAAAAGCATATTATAACGAACAGTTTATGTAAGGGTGATGATCATGAGAGAAGAATACGAAATCAAGAAACTGAATCCGCGAAAGAATCCATATTCCAACAGACTTAAAAAGCCTATAACTATTAACATCAACGAGGATACTATCAAGTTCTTTAAGGCAAAGTCTGAGCAGTCTGGCATACCTTATCAGACACTTATTAATCTATATCTGACGGATTGTGCCGAGAACAACCGGGAATTGAAGATCGCTTGGAAGTAGAAAAGTACTTGAACCCCCATATAATAGATTTAGTCTTGTTAAGAAAATGACTGATATTGTTGTTAGGGTCGGGTTGAATTAACCACTCCGGGTCGGGAAGAAATAACCATTTCGCGTCGGAGAGAAACAACCACGATTAGTCGGAATAAAACAGCCATTGCTTTTTCATTCATTGAGTTTAAACTGTTGTATGCCAATGCAGCAGCTAAATCAATCGATGGAAGGAAAAAACAATGACTTAACTGAAACAATAGCACAAGCACTCAACGAAATAAAGAGTGAACTTGGCGACAAGTTCGATTTGAAACACGTTAACCTCGCCGAGCTTGAGCGCAGGACCGGGATCACCCGGGCTAAACTTCGCAGACTGAAGGAA
>JHYK01000019.1 GCA_000621405.1 Lachnospiraceae bacterium AC3007 | reverse complement strand
CAGTCCCAATGTGGCCGTCCGCCCTCTCAGGCCGGCTACCGATCGTCGCTTTGGTGGGCCGTTACCCCGCCAACTGGCTAATCGGACGCGGACCCATCCCATACCGATAAAATCTTTTCACACTGTACCATGTGATACTGTGCGCTTATGCGGTATTATCAGCCGTTTCCAGCTGCTGTCCCCCTGTATGGGCCAGGTTGTCCACGCGTTACTCACCCGTCCGCCACTAAGCTTTGGCAAGATTTGTTCCATAGCAAGCTATTTCACTCGTCAGCGCCAAATCTCCGTTCGACTTGCATGTGTTAGGCACGCCGCCAGCGTTCATCCTGAGCCAGGATCGAACTCTCGAAATATGATACATTCAGAACAAAATTCATATGCGAAAAACTTGCTGTGGGAGCTCGCTCACACATGCATGCTTTTGAGCATATGTGTTTGGCGAAGCCAAACACCGAGAAAAAGCATCGCTTTTTCGAGGTTTGCTCTGTTTGTAGTGGGCTTTCGCCCTTTTCTTAAGTCTTCCTCTGTCACAGATGATGTCGATCTTAAGATCTCTCCCAAGATCCGCTGTCGCTTCTTTTATTTAAGCTCCGCTTTCCGTCATTCTGCTGAGTATTTCTACTCTGTAAATAAGGAATCAACTTTGGTTTGTCTGTGTTTTCTTCTTTCAAAGCTGCATTGCTGTTCAGTTTTCAAGGTTCATAGTGCTATACTGCAAGCTGCTATCGCAGCTTGATCGGGTGCAAGCACCCTACGGAGAAGGAGGGATTTGAACCCTCGCGCCGCTATTAACGACCTGCACCCTTTCCAGGGGTGTCCCTTCAGCCATCTTGGGTACTTCTCCAAGTCTCTGAATAAAAACGGCTCTGTTCTGTTATCCCTTAATTTCCATACGAAGTATGGAAATTGCAGAGTTTTAATTCTTCGAATTAAAACTCCACGGAGAGGATGGGATTCGAACCCATGTGGCGTTGCCGCCAAACGGTTTTCAAGACCGCCTCGTTATGACCACTTCGATACCTCTCCATTATATGCCGCGACACCCGAGTGCACACAAAAACAACCGCTCAGGGCGAGCGTTTTTCTACTATAGCAAATCCACCTCCTGCTGTCAACTAAAACTGATAACGTTTCTTGCGTTTTTCGATATTTCTCATATTTGGATTTGTATTTCCATATATGGTGTGCTACTATTATGATGTTTCCGTTTAAGGTATATAACAAAGGACAGAAATATATGACGATCGAAAAAATGAGAAAAAGAAAGGATGAGTTACATCTTACTTATCAGGATATAGCCGATATGTCCAAGGTGCCCCTTGCCACCGTCCAAAAGGTTTTAAGCGGTGTGACCACTAACCCCCGCCATGACACCATACTGGCTCTGGAAGCAGTTTTGGGAGATGATGTTCAGATCTTACACGATCCACATCTGCTTCCCTCGGGAAAGACACAGGGGGATTATACGATAGATGACTATGCGGATCTCCCGGACGATGAAAGATACGAACTGATAGACGGCAGTTTTTATTACATGGAGGCCCCTTCCAACCTGCATCAGCTTATAGCCGGCAAGATCTTCATGGCTGTATCAAATTATATTGCCGAACACAAAGGAGATTGTGTCCCAATGCTGGCTCCTTCCGATGTGCAGCTTGACGGAGAAGAAGATAATAAAACACTTGTCGAACCGGACTTCTTTATAATATGCGATCGAAACAGGATCAAAAAAGACAGATCTGTCGGCGCACCCGATTTCGTTCTGGAGGTTATCTCTCCCTCATCCCGCAAAAGAGATATGAATATAAAAACGGCGAAATATGAGGCTGCCGGAGTGCGTGAATACTGGATGGTCGATCCCGACAGAAAGAAGATCATAGTTCATATATTTGGAGAAGAACCGGATGTATTTGTATATGGTTTCAATGCAAAAGTCCCGGTCTCTATATATGATAACGAATGCATCATAGACTTCGAGGAGATATCTGAATACGTTAAGTTTCTTTTCTAGTATATCTGATGAAGGATCTGGGCGGATCAAGTAATCCCGCCTTTGTCATCGCCGAAAATCCTCCCGCAGATCATCTCTGCAGTCTGTATATCCTCCGGTGTCGTGATCTTGATATTATCGTAACTGCTCTCGACGAGACGCGCATCCACATCCGCATACATCTTTGCTACCATCGTGTCATCGGTCACCGCTATCCCGGCAGCGCGAAGTCTGTCCTCGTCGTCTCCGAGTCTCCTGTATGCATCCCTTATCATAAGATATTCAAAAGTCTGCGGTGTCTGCACCAGCCACACATGCGCCCTGTCAGGAGTCTGCTGTATCATGCTGTCGTCATCGGCGATCTTGACCGTGTCCTTCGACGGTACCGCTGCCACTGAAGCTCTGAATTTCACTGCATAATGCAGGCATCTCTCTATCGTGTGCGCTGAGACAAAAGGCCTTGCTCCGTCGTGAATAAAAACATAGTCCGTCTTATCGGACAATGCCTCAAGCCCCCTCGCGACCGAATGATATCTCTCAGCGCCGCCCTTTATCACTGAAGACACCTTGTGGAATCCGTACAGATCCACGATATCATTCTGCACCTTCTCCACATATCCCTCTCCCGCGACTACGATTATCTCATCCACGAGCTCCGACTCGGAAAAAGTCTTCAGCGAATAACTGAGCACAGGTTTCCCGCTGATCTCCATATACTGCTTCGGGACAGCCGTGCCCATTCTTTTTCCCGATCCTCCTGCGAGGATCACGGCAGCGCATCTCATGTCATCGCACCTCCACACCACAGCCTCTTGTAACGGCCGGACCTATACTTTGTACTCCGAACAAAAACTTCTCACCGTGCATATTATTCTGCTCCGGACTAATCCTGCTCCCCGGGGTCTATCTCACTTTTATCTATATCGTACACGCTGAAATACTCGTCGCTGTACACCGGCTCGCTTCCTTCATACATGCCCTTCTCATCGCTTGTCAGCAAAAGAAAAGCTTTCCCCTGATCTTCATCGATAAGTCTCTTATCGGTAAGCCATCTGAAGATCACAGGCTTTTCGGCATTCGGATCGAGCGACGTCATGTTTATCTTTCCGTCGGACATCTCCGTCGTGATATTTGCATTCCAAAAAGTCGCATACCCGTGATCATATCCCGCATCCTCAAGGAAGCCGATATATCCGAGCCTTTCGCCGTTACCGGCCACGTGCAGCAGATCCACATATCCCTTCGCCCCAACGAGAAGGAAGAAGAAAATAACAACGATCCCGGCTATCCGCCGTTTCTTCTCATCATCAAAATATGTCTTTATCACAAGATCTATGAGCATGATCGACGGCACCATTCCGATGGCTATGAATCTGTCCGCGTACTCGTCGTTCTGTCCCGTCACCATAAGGAAAGTATTGAGCGCAAAAGTCACTGTCGCAAAATAATACATATATTTCCCTGCATCGCCGAGCTCTCCGCGCTTTTTATAGAGCATGAAAAATGATGCGAAGAATAAGACCGTCATCAAAAATGCAAGTGTATTGCAGATTCCGCCGAAGCTTATGAAATACTCACCTATCACATATCCGAAAGAAGCCAGCACGCAGTCAAGCGCCCACTCCAGCTTTTCAAAGGTAAGTCTTATGAAGGATACGTTTGCGTACGAATGGAAAGAATAGATCCCGGAAAGCACGCGGTCGTTGATCAGATATCCCGCTGCCGAAGAAGCTGCTGCTGCCACTGTAAATAAAAGCGCCCGCCTGCTCTTCTTTTCAGATATGGCGGACATGAGCGCCGCAAGAAGCAAAGGCGCATAAGTGTACTCCAAAGACCTTGCACCTCCGAGTCCTGCCACAAAAGCAAACACAATAAGGAATGCTCCCGGCAAGGCAGCGCGCCGCATATCAGCGCTGTGATATATGCACCCCAGCAGAGCAAATGACACAAAGGAAATAAATACATGCGGGATATAGTACATCTTGAGACCGAAGAAATACCAGGGATTTGCAAAAGGCATTATGAGAATAAAAGCCGTCGCATAGAAAAACTTCGGATCATATCTCCATGCATACGGAATAAGGATGTACGATACAACGTACAGCAAAAGAAGGATGCTTCCGCCGACAGCCCTGACTGCGCTCCAGGAAGAAAAGAGCATGAACATCGGAGCAAATACAAGATTCGTATTGAACACGCGGAGTTCCGATGAATAAAGCCAGTTTTTTGAGAGGATACCGTGCTCCGATGCAAGGATACGCGCGAGCACGAGCTCCGAAGAATCATCAGCGTTCAAAAACCTGTAGCCGTTATGCAGGATAAGGACGTTGTAGCAGATGATCACGAAGATGATCATCGCTATACCGAAAACTCTTACGGGATCTTTTAATGCGCCCTTAAGCCTGTCCTTCATCTTCATCCGGCTTCTTCCCGCCGTCCCAAATAGCCTGGTCCAGGATGTATCTGGGTCTGTGCTTTACTTCAATATATGCCTTTCCCACATACAGTCCCACGATACCGTTCGTAAGAAGGTTCATGCCGCCGATAAGACACAGCAGCGCCACGGTCGTGGTCCATCCTGCTACCACCATTCCGCGCGCCCAGTCGACAATGGCCGTGATGAATATCACAAGAGCCAGGATACAGAACATACTCCCGATAAAAAGGATCAGTTCCAGAGGTCTCGTACTCATTGACGTGATCCCGCTGAGCGCAAGGCTCAGCATCTTCTTCAGCGTATACTTTGACTGTCCGCCGGTCCTGTCCTTTACATCAAAATATACGACGCCCGACTTGAATCCCATCGTAGGGATCAGGCCTCTGAGAAAAAGATTTGATTCCGGATATTCCGAAAGCGCCTTCAGCGCCTTGGAAGAGAGCAGCCTGTAGTCCGCGCTGTTCGGCAGCACGTCCGCCCCGAGCATCCTCATCAGCTTATAGAAACCTTCGGCCGTGATCTTCTTGCCGGCCTTATCTGTATCTCTGTCATTTCTTACACCGTACACGATATCGCAGCCTTCCATGTACTTGCCGAGGAAATCATCGAGCGCTTCGATGTCCTGCTGCAGATCCGCATCTATCGTCACGACACAGTCGGCGATATCTCTTGATTCAAGCATGCCTGCAAGAATGGCATTCTGATGGCCGTAGTTCCTGCTGAACTTCAGTCCCAGGATCACGTCATCGGATGCAGCCCTTTTTGCTATGATATCCCAGGTCGAATCTTTTGATCCGTCATCCACGCAGACAACCCTGCTGTCTGAAGTGACCTTCCCTTCGCTTACAAGCCTTCCCACTTTCCCGGTTAAGATATCCAGAGATTCATTCAGTATCTCTTCCTCGTTGTAACACGGGATCACGATATAAAGTTTCGGTGTCTTTTCTCTCATAACTCCGTCCTTTATCCTGTCACTGATCTTTTCGCCTGCCGGCATCGCTTGATCTTCAGCCCCGGGATTCCTCTCAGTTTTGCTTTACTGACGGAAGCGGAAGATTCGGTACCGCATTCAGCGAAAGCGGAGCAAAATCACCCCGCAGATATTTATGATAAGCCGCCCCCGCTATCATGGCCCCGTTATCCGTACAGAGCTTGGGTGACGGTCTGTAAAACTCAATTCCCCTGTCGGCGCAGGCCTGCTCCATCGCGGCTCTGAGCGCCGAATTTGATGCGACCCCTCCTGCTATCGCAAGCTTCTTTGTGCCATGCCTTTCGGCGGCGAGCATTGTATTCCCTACAAGCACATCCACGACCGCTGCCTGAAAGGAAGCTGCGACGTCCGCTGTTACCGCAGTCTCACCCTTCATCTCCAGAGAGTTCAGATAATTAAGCACCGAACTCTTCAGCCCCGAGAAAGAAAAATCATATTCCTCTCCCTCCACATGCGCTCTGGGGAAGGCTATCGCTTCGGGATCGCCGGAATGCGCGGCTTCATCTATCTTGGGTCCTCCCGGATAGCCGAGACCTATGGCTCTTGCCACCTTGTCGTAGGCTTCTCCGGCAGCATCATCCATAGTGCGTCCCAGTATCTCATACTCTCCGTATCCCAGGACATTCACAAGATGAGTGTGTCCGCCGGATACCACAAGGCACATGAACGGCGGCTCAAGCTCTTTATTCTCGATATAATTCGCCGCGATATGTCCTTCTATATGATGCACTCCGATAAGCGGTCTTCCGATACCGTAAGCGTAGGCCTTCGCATAGGAGACACCCACGAGCAGCGGTCCCACAAGCCCGGGGCCGTATGTCACGGCTACGGCATCCATATCTTCTGCTGTCATTCCGGCATCTGCAAGCGCTTTTTTTACTACCTGCACTATGACCTCGATATGCTTTCTCGATGCGATCTCCGGGACCACTCCGCCGTATATCGTATGCGTGTCTATCTGCGAATAGATGACATTCGAGAGGACTTCTCTTCCGCTTCTCACCACGGATGCTGCGGTCTCATCGCAGGAGCTCTCGATACCGAGGATCAGCGCCTCTTTGGCATCACTCATCAGCCACGTACTCCCATCCCAGGATCTTCCAGTGGCCTGCTGCATCCTGCCTTAATACAAACTGCTCCTTGATCTTATTTATCGTGCCGTCTTCCCTGACGTTCAGCGTAAGGTAAAGAGATGCCAGCGATCCGTATTCGTTATTGGTATATTTCACGTCCGTGCTGGACGAGACCGAATAACTGGAGACGATCTTGTTCTTATCTCTGTAGACCGCTATCTCGGAGCGGAGTGAATCATAGAAATCATCAAAGCTCTGATTTGCATTCAGCTCATCATCAAAAAGCTGACGCATCTGAATGGCAAGAGGGCGTATCTGGTCCTCCTCGGTATCGCTTGCATAGAAGCATCTTGTGATCTCCGCATATTCCGTAACCACCGTGCGCGGAGTCGCAGGATAATCCTTCTCATAGTCCTTCGTCAGCTGCTTTGTCGCAGTCGTGATCGTCACGGATTCCTGCTTTTTGTCTGGTGTCTTGATCGCGAGCAAAAAGATCACGAACACCGCGGCGGCAAGCACTACAAGCGCCACCACTGTTTTTACCGGACTATTCTTCTGCATAATTCAGCTCCTTATGTCTCCCGTCCTTTGATGCTGCAGTCTCGGGAAAGATATCTCTTGCAAGATGGATATATTCTCTCGGATCGTTGAGCGAAGGGCTGTAGTGAGTCAGCCACAGCTCCTGCACCCCGGCAGAACGCGCAAGCTCTGCCGCTTCCGTAAACATCATGTGCTTCTTCTCTCTTGCCTTCCCTGCATCTGCCGGATCCCCGTACATCCCTTCGCATATGAAGAGATCGGATCCTGCGGCATTTACCTCTATGGACTTCGTGGGTCTGGTGTCCGTTGTATAGGTCACCTTCAGTCCACGTCTTTCTTCACCCATCACCATATCCGGGGTATAGACGCTTCCGTCCTCGCCGCGGCATGTATTTCCCTTCTGCAGAGGGTTCCAGAATTCAAGCGGTATGCCAAGCCTTTTTGCCTCTTCGGCATTGAACCTCCCTGCTCTCTTCACCGTCACGGAGTACCCGTAGCAGGTCACGTTATGATTTACCTTGAACGCCTTCACATGCATGCCGAAGACATCAAAGTCCTCCTCGCTCCCGCCGTACTCCATGAGCTTGATCTCAAAGGGCAGCCCCTGTGCTATTACGAGAAGGGATCGGACTATCCTCTCCAGTCCTTTGGGCCCTGCAAGAAGCACGGGCTCAGTACGTTCGGCATTTGCCATGGACAGCATCATCCCCGGCAGTCCGCTCACATGATCCGCATGGTAGTGAGTAAATAAGATCGCATCTATGCCCTTGGGCGAAAGGCTCTTCTTGCGGAGCGCGCACTGCGTCGCCTCACCGCAGTCTATCAGTATGCCGTTGCCGCCGTACCTGAGCATCAGGCTCGTCAGATATCTGTACGGCATGGGCATCATTCCTCCCGTGCCCAAAAGCGTTACATCAAACATAGATCATGTCTCCCGTGAACCTTCCCTCTTCCAGAAGATCACGGCATCCTCCTTCGGGTTGTCGTAGAATCCCGGCCGTATGCCCTCGGAAATAAAACCAAGCTTCTCGTACAGCTTTATGGCATTCGCATTAGAGCTCCTTACTTCCAGAGTGAAATTCTTCACCCCGATAGCTCTTCCTTCATCCATCAGGTAATTAAGAAGATGCCCGGCAATGCCCTGCTTTCTGTATCTCTTATCCACGAGGACATTGGTGATATCTCCGTCCCCGCACATGTTCCTCACGCCGGCGCAGGCTATGATCTCTCCGGTCTCATCGTCTCGCGCGACCACATAAGCCGCATAATCACAGCAGAGCGACTCCTTAAAATCCTCCGCAGTCCAGGCATCCGTTCCGAAGATCTCTCCCTCAAGCCCGGCTGCCCTTTCGCAGTCATTCATTTGCATGCGCTCATAGACGATCATTTCAGGTCTCTCCCCGCGCTGCCCTTTCTCTCTCCGCCTGCGACACTCTGAGATAAGTCGGCACATGATCACCTGCGTCCACGTACTGTCCCTTTTCATGATACTTAAGCGCCAGCACCGCAACGCTCGATGCCCTCTGAAGCCTCTGGCTTGCGGGCGCATACATGAAGGGGACACGACAGTTCTCCTGTATCGATGAAGCAAATGCCTTCACTCCGTCTCCCAGGAACACGGTCTTCACTCCTCTCTCATTCACATCGGCAAGGATCTCAGCCAGCGGGAGTGCACACTGCGGCCTTATCACTTTCAGTTCGCCGCCTTCAAAAGTATATATACCGGTATAGGTCTCATTCCGCCTTGCATCCATCAGGGGGACGATGAGACCGTCAAAGAAAGCCATGTTCATAGCCAGAGCGTCTACAGTCGGAACCTCTATAACAGGTATATCCAGCGCCTCGGCAAGACCCTTCGCGGTTGCGGATCCGATCCTGAGTCCCGTAAAAGAACCCGGTCCCTTTGTCACGGCTACTGCATCCATATCCTGCATCGTAAGGCCCGAATCCGATATCGTCCTGTCTATCATCGGCATCAGCGTCTCTGAATGCGTCAGCTTATTGCACACAAAAGACTCTGCCTTTATCACATCATCAGAAAGCACCGCAGCAGAGGATGCGAGCGATGACGCTTCTATCGCCAGTATGTTGATGCCGCCTTCAGACTTCATCCTCTATCACTATCCTTCTGTAGTCTTCTCCTTTTGAAAGATCCCTGCTGATCGATACCCATATCGTATCCTCCGGCATGATCTCCCGCACCATATCGGCCCACTCGACTATGCTTATGCCTTCACCGAAAAAGCAGTCCTCATAACCCGTTTCATCCATCTCGGACACGTCTCCGATCCGGTATACATCAAAGTGATACACGGGCATCCTGCCATCGTCATACTGCTGCATTATAGTGTATGTAGGGGAGCTCACATGCTCCTTCACGCCGATACCTTCCGCGATCCCCTTTGCAAACACGGTCTTGCCGCATCCAAGGTCCCCGGTAAGTCCTATGACTGTGCCGGCATCGGCCCTTTCGCCGATCTTTCGCGCAAGAGCACGGGTCTCCTCCTGCGAGTGAGTTTCCGCTATGTTCATAACACTTAATTTTCTCTTAATTCTGCGAATGTGTCAATCACGGGGTATCGGGGTGTCAGGGGGACGTAAGACAGGGGCAAGACAGGGGGACGGTTCTTTTGTCTTGTAAGGTGTCAAAAGGTACGTCCCCCTGACACCCCTGGCACACTTTATTCTCCCTTCAGCACTCTGTGCAGGGGTTTGTAGATGAACATCGTGATCAGCACGGAGATAAGCCCCTTAACTATCGTAAAGGGAAGGTTGAAGATAAGAAGGCACTGCCAGAGATCCTTCACGGAAGGAAGTATCAGCTGATAAGCTCCTATGATCGCTTCCATCGGCATGAAGTTGGTGTAGATAGGATATACCACATAGTAATTCGTAAAGACGGAGATCACGCCCATGACGGCTGCCCCGATAAGAGAACCGATAAGAGCGCCCTTCTTTGTATGGAACTTGATATAGACGATACCCGCAGTAGCCACAAAGACAGCGCCCAGGATGAAGTTTGAGAGTTCACCGACTCCGCCGGACTGTGTGTTCATAAGATGGATCAGATTCTTGACAAGACATACCGCAACTCCCCACAGAGGGCCGTAGGCAAATGATGCCAGAAGCGCCGGAAGCTCCGAGAAATCCATCTTGATGAAGGGCGGGATCAAAAACGGAATCGGAAATTCGAGAAACATCAAGACATATGCCACCGCCGAGAGCATGGCCGTACCTGTTAACTTTCTTACATTTTTACTCATATTAAACCTCCTTAAGACATGAAAAAGCCCCGGGAAATCCCGAGGCTCGATTATTAATAATAAACACGCGCATGCGTGATCATTACTCTTCTCTCATCCAGACTCACGATACATCATGTATCGAATACTGTCGGTATCGGAATCTCACCGATTCGTGCCATCTTGAGGCTTCGTGTTGAAGCGCCTGCAACGGCTTGCGGACTGTACCGCCGGTGGGGAATCTCACCCCGCCTCGAAGAACGATATGAAATTAAAAACTTAGCCGATCTTTTCCAAACGTCCACCTCGAAAACGCTTCGCTTTTTTCGCGGTGTTTTGTGAAAAAGCCGGATCGCTCAGCTTTTCCAAACGTCCACCTCGAAAATACTTCGTATTTTCTCGGTGGATCGGGTGGTTCCTATCGTCACCACCCTGCCGCTAACGTATAAATTCAGAGGCAAGCAAGCTTTCCTCTGAATTTCTCCGTTATCGGTAGTTTGTTTACGTATTTACGCACTAACGTCCAGATTCATGCCGGGAAGGAGCTGTGCATCCTGCTTCTTCCTTGCCTTCATGTATGGGCTTTCCTCTTCGTTGCTGTACTGTATCTTTGTATTAGTCTCGCCGCCTGATACGTATGTCCGTCCGCATTCGGGACAGATCGCCGTATGTATCGACACTGACGCCTGAAGGACCTTGCCGCCCTTCTCGCTTGCCTTCTCGTAGGCATTCATCACGTGCTCCTGCTCATGTGCGCGGACCCTGTTGCCCGCTTCGGTAGGAGATATGTGCTGTGCCGACTTAAAGGAAACCATCTCGTCGGAGCCGTCCTGATATTTGCGCTCCTTACAGGTCTGGCACTCCGCAGGGGAGACTCTCTTGCCCGGACGTACTTCCGTGGATTCTCCCGGATTGACTATGGGCTTTGCATCCTCTGCGCCCTTCGATCCGCTTACCGCTCCGACGCCCGCAGCCTCAGCTGCTGCCGCCGTGCCCGTCCCGGCTCCTGATAATCCTGTGCTCATGCCGGGGCCCATGCCCCAGATTCCGTAAGATCCGTACCCACTTATAGGACCGATCATGTAATCACCGCCTTCCAGCTTTTCCCATCAGCAGAACCTTATCCTGCTGATGACCTTTCCAAATCCTTTTGCTCTGGCCTCGAAATCCTCTTCCGTAAGCTCCGGTGTAATAAACGCGACCTCTTCCTCGAGTTCGCCCAATGATATTATATCAAGAAACCCTTCCGGTGAAAAGACCTTATTTGCCTCGCCCTCGTCCTCGGTGCTGATGCGAACGAGGTACTTCCTCTTCACATTACCTGAAGAAGCAAGCGCCAGCTTCTCATCATGCCTCCAGCCGCAGTAAGCTCTCTTCCCGTCGTGACGCGCCGCATCTATCACATCGGCCACGACAGCCGAGGCCGTAGGCAGCGAACCCGCTCCTGCTCCCGTGAACACTGCATCTCCGAGCATGTTGCCATGCACATATACAGCGTTCATGACTCCGTTTATCGGAAATAAAGGATGCGTCGGATCCACCAGAAACGGCGCCACATAAGCCATGACGCCATCCGGCGTCCTCTTTGCCGTGGCAAGGAGCTTAATGGCATAGCCCAGAGTCGTCGCATATTTTATATCCTCGGCGGATATCTTCCTGATCCCCTCGGTATATATATCCTTGTAATCGACGGAACTTCCGAAGACAATGGATGCGAGTATGGCGATCTTTCTTGCAGGATCAAACGCATCTATATCGGCGCTTGGATCCCTCTCGGCATAACCCAGCTCCTGCGCAGACTTTAATACCTTCGAAAAGCCCGTTCCCTTCTCCGTCATCTCAGTCAGGATATAATTCGTCGTACCGTTAAGTATGCCGGTTATCTCATCTATGTCGTCAGCCGTAAGGCAGTCATTGAGCGCCCTTATTATCGGTATCCCGCCGCCGCAGCTTGCCTCAAAGAAATAATTGACGTCATTTTCCCTCGCGGTCTTCATGAGCTCCAGTCCGTGCTCGGCCACAAGCTCCTTGTTGGACGTGCAGACGTTCTTTCCTTCCTCGAGACATCTTCTGGTGAAATCAAAGGCGGGATTGATGCCTCCCATCACCTCCACGACGATCTTCACTTCGGGATCATTGATAATGTCTTCAAAATCATGGGTTAAGACTTTTTCCACGGGATCATCGGGAAAGTCCCTTAAGTCCAGGACATACTTCACCTCGATCTCCTGCCCGGCCCTTTCGTTTATGAGCCTTTTATTCGATTCGAGCACGCTGTATACACCGCTTCCCACGGTCCCGTATCCAAGTATCGCCGCCTTGATCATTTTGCTTCTTCCTTCTTATTCACGTTCAACCATGCAAGATACGCATTGATGAAAGGATCTATGTTGCCGTCGAGCACCGAATCCGCCTGCGCTATCTCGCAGTCGGTCCGAAGATCCTTCACCAGCTGATAGGGCTGCAGGAAATAAGATCTTATCTGCGAACCCCACGCATTATCCTTTACTTCACCTCTTATCTCCGAGAGCTTTTCCGCATTGTTTTCCTTGGCCAGCATGTAGAGCTTTGATTTTAATATCTGCATGGCCTTGTCCTTGTTCTGGAACTGGCTCCTCTCGTTCTGGCAGGTGACCACGATACCTGTAGGGAAATGAGTTATGCGGATGGCGGATGAGGTCTTATTTATATGCTGACCGCCCGCGCCCGACGACCTGTAGGTATCCACGCGGATGTCATCCGGCTTGATCTCTATGTCTATATCGTCCTCTATGTCCGGCATCACATCCACCGACACAAAGGAGGTCTGTCTCTTGCCCTGCGCGTTGAAAGGAGAGATCCGCACGAGTCTGTGCACTCCCTTTTCCGACTTTAAGAAGCCGTATGCGTTGAGCCCGTTTACCTGAAATTCGACCGATTTGATCCCGGCTTCGTCTCCGGGAAGCATGTCGAGCTCTTCTATCTTGTATCCGTGCCTGTCAGCCCATTTGCTGTACATGCGGTAGAGCATGGATGCCCAGTCGCACGACTCGGTACCGCCTGCTCCCGCGTTGATGTTGATGATCGCGTTGGCATCATCGTATTTCTCGGAAAGAAGAGTCGCTGTCTTCATGGCGTCAAAGCTCTGCTTAAAGGTCTCAAAATCAGACTTGATCTCAGGGATCATCGACTCATCGTTCTCGTCGTTGGCCATGTCGATGAGATCCAGCATGTCGCTGTATTTGCTCTCAAGCTCTGTATAACCCTTAACGTCATTACGAAGATCTCCCAGAAGCTGCGAATCCTTCTGACTCTTCTGCGGATCATCCCAGAATCCGGGCTCCTCCATAAGACGCTCAAGCTCCGCGATGCGGTTTGCCTTGCTCTCAAGATCGAGCGAAGACTTCAGCTCACCGAGCGGTCCCTCGTATCCTTTTATCTCAAGTTTCAGATTATCTAACTCTACCATGTCTGCACTCTCATTAGACAATTACAGTTTCAGTGCGGCATTTCGCACCCATGGATCAACCACTCTACTTTACTCCAAAGCCAGCTTCCCCGGGGTGCTGCCACGCATGGCGTGGCAAAGCGCACCCGTAAGTCAGCCACTGGCTGACTTACCGTGACAGTTCTTATACTTCAGTCCCGATCCGCAAGGGCACGGCGAATTAGGATATATCTTCTTTTCCGCCCTCGTCTTCGGCGCATGCTTTGCGGTATCGTCCTTATTGGTGCCTGTGACCTTGGCCACCTGCTCTCTCTCAACCTTCTCCTCGACTCTGATGTGGAAGAGCGCCTTCACGGTCTCCTCCTGGATCGAATCGATCATGTCATTGAACATATCGTAGCCGGTCATCTTGTACTCGACCACGGGATCTCTCTGCCCGTATGCCTGCAGTCCGATACCCTGCCTCAGCTGATCCATGTCGTCTATGTGATCCATCCACTTGCGGTCTATGACCTTAAGCAGTATCACGCGCTCTACTTCTCTTATGGCTTCGGCCTCGGGGAATGATGCCTCCTTCTCCTCGTAGAGCTTCACAGCCTTGGTCTTGAGATACTGCTTGAGCTCTTCCTTGCGCTTCATGTCTCTTACGTCAGGAGTCTTCACAGGCTCTATCGGCACTGAAGGAAGCAGGATCTGATTGAGCTCTCTCATATCCCACTCATCGGGAGACGCATCCTCTCCGATGCAGGTATCCACCGCCGAATCCACTGTATCGGTGATCATGCGGTAGATGGTATCTCTCATGCTCTCGCCGTCAAGGACTCTGCGTCTTTCCTCGTAGATCCTCTCACGCTGTTCATTATTGACGGCGTCATACTCAAGGAGATTCTTTCTGATGCCGTAGTTATTCTCCTCTATCTTCTTCTGCGCGCGTTCTATAGCGCCCGAGAGCATCTTATGCTCTATCTGCTCGCCTTCCGGAACCTGCAGCGCCTCGAAGGCTGCCATCAGCCTGTCCGATCCGAAGAGTCTCATCAGATCGTCCTCGAGGGAAATATAAAACCTCGATATACCCGGGTCTCCCTGACGTCCGGAACGTCCGCGCAGCTGATTGTCTATACGTCTTGCCTCGTGTCTCTCGGAACCTATGACATAGAGTCCGCCGGCCGCAAGCGCTTCCTCGTCGAGCTTGATATCGGTACCACGTCCTGCCATGTTGGTCGCTATCGTCACTGATCCGTGGTGTCCGGCATCTGCTATGATCTCGGCTTCCTGCTCATGGAACTTCGCATTCAGCACGTTGTGCTTTATCCCGCGCTTCCTCAGCATATCAGAGAGCAGCTCGGATGTGTCTATATTTATCGTACCGAGCAGTATCGGCTGGCCTATGGCATGAGCGCGCTCGACCTCGTCGCATATCGCTCTGTACTTTTCCTTCTTCGTCTTGAACACCGCATCCTGCAGGTCCTGACGTGCCTTAGGCCTGTTGGTGGGGATGGTCACGACGTCCATTCCGTAGATCTCGCGGAACTCCTTCTCCTCAGTGAGAGCGGTACCGGTCATGCCGCACTTCTTGTCGAATTTATTAAAGAAATTCTGGAAGGTGATCGTGGCAAGAGTCTTTGATTCCCTCTTGACCTTGACCTTCTCCTTCGCCTCTATGGCCTGGTGGAGTCCGTCGGAGTAACGCCTTCCCGGCATGATACGTCCGGTGAACTCATCGACTATCAGCACCTGGTCATCCTTTACCACATAGTCCTTGTCGCGGTGCATCAGGTTATGCGCGCGCAGCGCAAGTATGATGCAGTGCTGGATCTCGAGATTCTCGGGATCCGCGAAGTTGTCTATATGGAAATACTGCTCGACCTTGCGCACGCCTTCTGCGGTAAGATTGATCAGGTTGTCTTTCTCATTGACTATGAAGTCGCCGGTCTCCTCGATCTCTATGCCCATAATGGCATCCATCTTGGAGAGATCATCAGCGGAAGCTTCTCCGCGCTGCATCTGGCGGGCCAGCTGGTCGCACAGCTGATATATCGCTGTAGACTTGCCGGACTGTCCGGATATGATAAGAGGCGTACGCGCTTCGTCTATCAGCACCGAGTCCACCTCGTCTATGATGCAGAAATGAAGCTCTCTTAAAACGAGCTGCTTCTTGTAGATAGCCATGTTATCACGAAGATAATCAAAGCCCAGCTCATTATTCGTCACATAGGTGATGTCACAGCCGTAAGCCTGCTGCCTCTCCTCCTGCGTCATCCCGTTGAGCACGCATCCGACAGTAAGCCCTAAGAATTCATGGATCTGGCCCATCCACTCGGCGTCACGCTTTGCAAGGTAATCATTGACCGTTACGACCTCGACTCCCCTGCCTTCAAGAGCATTAAGATATGCAGGCAGCGTACAGACAAGCGTCTTACCTTCACCTGTGCGCATCTCGGCGATACGTCCCTGATGGAGTATCACTCCGCCGATCAGCTGCACCCTGAAGTGCTCCATGGAGAGCACGCGCTTTGATGCCTCTCTCACCGTGGCATATGCCTCCGGCAGGATGTCGTCAAGCGTCTCTCCCGCAGCAAGTCTCTCTTTGAATTTCCTCGTATTGCCCCTTAGCTCTTCGTCCGACTTCGCCTGCATCTCGCTCTGCAGACTCTCGATCTTATCCACTATGGGCATTATGCGTTTCAGCTCCCTGTCACTGTGGGTGCCGAATATACTGTCGATGATACTCATGTCTTAGTAGTCCTTAGCCTCTTCTTCTCCGTTAAGTACTCTTAAGCCTCCCTGAGCCAGAGCCAGCAGCTCGTCCTCTCCGGGATATACTACGACCGGAGCTATCCAGTCCACATACTTTGCGATAGCGTCGGTGACGGTCTTGCCATAGGCTATTCCGCCCGTAAGGATTATCGCATCCACCTTGCCCTTGAGCACGGCTGCTCTTGAGCCGATATCCTTTGCGATCTGGTAAATAAAAGCGTCCACGATAAGGCGGGCATTGTCGTCGGTCTCGGCCTTCTTCGTGATCTCAACCATGTCATTGGATCCGAGATATGCCGTGAATCCGCCGCCTCCTACAAGCCTCTTGTACATTTCTTTTTCTGTATACTTGCCTGAATAGCAAAGACGCACCAGGGGGCCTACGGGAAGTCCTCCGGCTCTCTCGGGAGAGAATGCTCCGTCGCCTTCAAGAGCATTGCTTACTTCTATCACGCGGCCCTTCTCATGCGCTCCGACTGATACGCCGCCGCCCATATGTGCCACGATCACATTGATGTCTTCGTATCTCTTTCCGTTTTCCTTCGCATAGCGCCTTGCCATAGCCTTCTGGTTCAGTGGATGGAAGATCGAATTCCTCTGTATGTCGGGAATTCCCGATATCCTTGCCACAGGCTGCAGCTCATCCACAGCCACAGGGTCCACTATAAAGGAAGGCTTGCCTATCTCGTCGGCTATCTCGCGGGCGAGCACTCCGCCGAGGTTTGATGCATGCTGTCCCTGAGGTCCGATCTTCAGATCCTCGATGAGAGCATCGCTTACCTTATATGTGCCGCCGGGTATGGGCTTCACGAGTCCGCCGCGGCCGACTACCATGTCGAGTGTCTTTACATCAAAATCCTGCTCCTTTAAGCACTCCATGATGATATCCTTGCGGAACTGCTTCTGGTCGAATATAGTCTCGTACTGTGATATCTCATCTACAGAATGTCTGAGAGTCTTGTCAAAAAGCATCTCCTCGTCTTCAAAGACCGCGATCTTTGTGGATGTGCTTCCGGGATTGATGATAAGTGATCTTATTGCCATGTCGTGTACCCCCCTGTGATCAATTCTTTTTTGATGTATATGCTGCAGTCACTGCCGCAAGAGCGATCGAGTTGACCTTGGTCTCGGCCGAATCCGATCTGGAAGTCAGGATAGCCGGAGCCTTCGTGCCCGTAAGTATGCAGGCATTCTTGAACTCGGTCGTATGAACTATGAATTTGTATGCGATGTTGCCGGCATGGATGTCGGGGAATAAGATCACGTCTGCATCTCCGACTATCTTCCTGTCCTCGGCATGCTTGTGCTTTGCAGCCTCGGGATAGATCGCAAGATCCACGGACAAAGGACCGTCCACTATGCAGCCTTTGATCTTGCCTTCATCATTCATCTTTGTAAGCTCTGCCGCCTCTACCGTGGCAGGCATCTTCTCATTCACGACCTCGACCGCTGCCACCGGAGCGACCTTGGGCATGTCTATGCCGCAGGCATTACATATCTCGACTGTATTCTCTATGATCCCTACCTTCTGCTCGAGAGTGGGATAAGGAAGGAATGCCACGTCTGCAAGGAAGAGCAGCTGCGGTATGCCTTTGATCTCAAATACACATACATGAGAGAGGAGTCTCTCGGTGCGGAGTCCGACTTCCTTGTCAAGTATAGACTTCAGGAAATCCTTCGTGGAGAGCAGTCCCTTCATATACATATCAGCCTCGCCGTCATGCACGATGCGAACTGCCTCATGTGCTGCCTCTATGGGATCCTTGATGTCCCTTATATCAAATATGGAAGGATCCACCGTAAGAGACTTGCATATGCTCTCTATCTGGTCCTTGTCGCCCACCAGGATCGAATCAGCTATCTTCCTGTCATGGGCCATCGCCACGGCCTCTATGACCTCATCATCATTTGCCGCCGCAACTGACAGCTTCTTTATCGGAAACTCATTTACCTTGTTCAGCAGATCACTGAAATTCTTACTCATATCCCTTCTCCTTTTATGCATCATAAATTCCCCGTCTAAAATGACGGGCGAAAATATATGATAGCATTTCATTAAAGATCATGCAATGGTAAGACAGGGGGACGGTTCTTTTGTCTTGTCACTTAAGGATAACTTTACAGATCCTCTCCACCGTCTCCTCATCCAGAGACGCGTAGAGCGGGAGAGTCAGCACTCTTTTACTGATGTCGAGCGCCACAGGAGTAGCGGCAGGGTCGAACCTGCCTTTATAGCATCCGCAGTCACTTGTCAGCGGATAGAAATACTTTCTTGCAAATATCCCCTCTTCATTCAATGCGTCGGACAGCTCATCCCGACTCATCCCGTATTCATCCTCCACGACGATCGGGAAATAAGCGTGATTGCTCTCTACATCATCCTGAAGGGGATTCAGTTTTATGCCCTTTACACCTTCAAGCCTTTCTCTGTAGGCGCATGTCACCTGCCGTCTCTTTTCGATCTCGCGATCGAGGTGCCTCAAGTTGCAAAGCCCCATCGCAGCGCAGAATTCATTCATCTTAGCATTTGCGCCTGTCTCGTCGATATCCGTCTCCGTGCTTATCCCGAAGTCGCTCAGAAGCCTGAGCTTTTCCGATACGGCCCCGTCCCTGCAGACAGCGGCGCCACCTTCTATGGAGTTGAAGACCTTGGTGGCATGGAAAGAAAAGATGCTGATATCTCCGAAATTTGCTATCCCGACTCCCTTATATCTCTCGCCGAATGCATGAGCCGCATCATAGAGCACTTTCAGTCCGTGGCGGTCAGCGATATCCTGTATCGCTTCTATTTCACAGATATTACCGTATACATGCACGGGAAGTATCGCGACTGTCCTGTCGGTGATAAGATCCTCGATCTTCGATACGTCCATCGTATAATCGTCGGGCGAGATATCGCAGAATACAGGCGTAAGCCCGTTACGAACTATCGCATGGGTCGTTGACACAAAAGTGAAGGGTGTCGTGATGACTTCGCCGCTCTCAAGGCCCAGCGCCTTTAGACCAAGCTCTAAAGCCATGTGGCCGTTCACTAAGAGTTCGACTCTCTCAGAGCCGAGACGGGAAATAAGTGCTTTCCTGAACGCCTCATGCTTGGCTCCGAAGTTTGTAAGCCATCTGGCATCCCATATATCCTTAAGCTCATTCACATACTCGTCAAGCTCCGGCATTGACGGACGTGTTACGAGCACAGGTTGTCTTTTATCTTCTGTTTTCATAGATAGGGATTATACCATACTACACCGGAAGATGTATAGTTTCTGCCGGATTGACAGACGTCATAACACTCTATTTGTCAAGCTGCTGCTTTGAGACCATCTCCGCAAAGAATCCCTTCTTTTCCATCAGCTCATCATAGGTGCCTTCTTCTACTATCCTGCCACCGTCAAGACAGATTATCCTGTCACAGTTTTTGATTGTAGAAAGCCTGTGAGCCACCACTATCCTGGTGCATTTCAGGGCATCGAGGGAATCCGACACATGCTTCTGGGTGATATTGTCAAGGGCGCTTGTAGCCTCGTCAAATATGAGGATCTTCGGCTTCTTGCAGATGGCACGGGCTATCATGAGACGCTGGCGCTGTCCTCCGGACAGTCCGCTGCCTCCCTCGGAGATGAGGGTCTTCATTCCCATGGGCATCTGCCTGATGTCCTCCGCGATGCCCGCCAGCTCTGCGGCCTCCCAGGCATCGTCAAGGGTTGACAGCGGAGAAGATATGATTATGTTATAAAGGATATTTCCCACAAACAGCCTGCTGTTCTGCATCACCGTACCTATATGGCGTCTGACGGATCTCACATCAACGGATGAGATACTGTTTGAATCAAAAAAGATGCTGCCCTTTTCCGGCTTTTCAAATCCCAGAAGAAGCCTGACAAGAGTTGATTTCCCGCACCCGGAATGCCCGGTTATGGCCACATACTCGCCTGGACGGACCCTGAAGGAAATGTCCTTCAGCACGTACGGGCTGTTTTCATTGTAGCGGAAGGAGACATCTGCAAGTTCCACGGATCCCCTGAGTGTTTCGACGATGGGCAGGTCGGAGGAATCCTCCGGAGCTTCGGAGAGCAAAGGTGCCACCAGATCGAGCAAAGGTCCGATACGCATGATGTTCTGCACTATCGCCGCTGATGCAAGGATAGCGGCGCTCATCTGGCCGTAGGCCACATTGAAGGCCATGTAGTCATCATAGCCGATACCGCTTTTTGTACCAAGGATGAAGATCAATACCGTACCCAGTATACCGGTCACAGTGATGATCGAGGGAAGCGCCTGAAGCAATGCGGGACGATCGTAGGCAGGCCGGGAATAGTCAGAATATTTTGAAGCCCATTTTGCAAAGGCGCGGTTTTCCGCTCCCGCAAGCTTGATCTTCTGTATCCCGGAAAGCATTGAGGTCACTGTTCCTGAAAGCCTGGCATTGGCCTCCGTCTTTGCCTTTTCATAACGAAAGGTGACGGCAAAAGCTATGACGGTAAAAAGCATCTGTGCAAACACCGTCAGAAAGACCGGGACCACAAGGATTCCGGCAAACCCGGCGATCTGGAACAGATATATCAGAGACAAAAAGCAGGTCAGCCCCGAACCCGCAAAAGCAAGCGTCAAAAGCTCGGCCAGCTCGCGAATGGAACTGACCCTCACCGCCAGATCACCGGAATTGTAGTGTCTGAAAAAGGCTACAGGCATATTCATCATCCTGGCGTAGACCGCCGATTCGGCATACACGCCCATCTTGATGGAAATCCTGCCCATAAGAAGACTGCGGCAGGCATTTATGAAAAGAGTCGAAACCATCACTCCCAGAAGCAGCGCCGCTATGGGCGCGATGAGGCTGCTGTCGCCCGAGGGCACCACAAGGCCAAACCCCAGCTTGTTGGCCCAGGGCGGCAAAAGCCCGGTAAGGGCCCCCGCAAGGGCTGCAAAAAATACAAGGATATAGTCGAGCGCATCAAGGGAACAAGCCATGAAGCGGAGCAGATCCTTTTTATCAAGCCTTCCCGCAGGCAGGGAACGGTAAAAAAACTCTGCCTCCTCTTCAAAAAGCTCCCTGTTTTTTTTCGTGATCTTTTTCTTTATTCCGTCCGACGGATCAGTATAATAATAACCTCCGAGACCTGACGGGATAAGAGCGGCATATCCCCCGTTTTTGAGCTTTCCAAGCATCGGCCCGAAGGTCTTTTTGTCCCAGTTATCCTTCAGGCTCACGGTCCTGTGCATGACGGCAAAGGGGCGGCACAGATACTCAAGCCTTTCCTCCATCCCCAGGACACTCTCCGGAACCTTTCCGGCCGTATATCCGTAATACTTTAAGCAAAGCCCGACTGCCCGGTCTGCAAGCTCCCCGCTCTCATCGAATCCCGCGCTGAAGGAACCTGCCGCTCCTATGCCTGCGGCAAGCTTTTCAAAGGCCTGACTTTTTAGCTTTTCATCAAGACGGCTTCGTATATCGATCTGTGATTCAAAAAAATCCCTGTTTTCCAAATCATTCACTCCTTATGAGCTTTGCATATGCGCCGTCTGCCGCCATGAGTTCCTCATGTGTTCCCCGTTCTTTTATCCTGCCTTTTTCCATCACTATGATCTCATCACAGTTTCTCACCGTGCTGAGTCTGTGTGCAGCGATGATACAGGTGATACCGCGCTCCCTGATATTTCTCAGGATGGCTGCCTCCGTCTCGGCATCCAGTGAACTCGTTGCCTCATCAAGGATGATGATGGACGGATCCTGTGCCAGAGTCCTGGCTATCTCAAGACGCTGGAGCTGCCCTCCGGAAAAGTTCTTTCCCTGAGGTTCGATCGCATCATCGTAGCCCTCCGGGCGATCCATGATGTCCCTGTGTATCTCCGCATCCCGGCAGGCAAGTATCACTTCAAAATCCTCTATCGATCCGTCCCAGAGCCTCACATTGTCGGCTATTGTACCGTCAAAGACCGAAATATCCTGATCCACGACAGCAAGGGATGTACGCAGCACTCTGTTCGGGATATCCGTAATGGAGGCGCCGTCATATTCTATCTTTCCGGACCAGGGCCTGCAGAGTCCGGTTATCAGCCTTCCTATTGTTGATTTGCCGCAGCCGCTCTCCCCCACGAGAGCCACCCACTGTCCCGGCTCTACATGAAGCTCAAAATCTTCTATGAAGGGAGGCTCAAGAGGCGAATACCCAAAGGACACATTGCGCATATCGATCCGTCCCGAAAGCTTGTTTTTTTGCTGCGGACCGATTATATTTTCATCCGGAGTATCTGCGGGATAAAGCATCACATCCTCCAGCCGCTCCATCTGAGTCCGGGCCTCCTGCACCATCTGCCCCAGGCGGATGATCTCCATGACGGGGTTAAGAAAGGCCGTCAGAAATCCGGTGAAGGCCAGCAGCATACCGGGGGTCATTGGTCCCGACACAATGAGACGGATACCCAGGCAAAGCACCACGATGCCCGCAGCCTGCGTCAGTGCCTCCGGGATCATTCCAAGATACGAATCTATGTGTTTCATGCGCACATCCGCATCATTTACGGCTGCCTGATAGCCACCCCAGGTGCTGAAAAATTCATTTTCAACACCGGATGCCTTGATAGTTTCTATCATCTCTATGCCGCTGACCGTGGCTCCGAAAGCCTTTCCGGTATCGGCAAACATGGCCCTTGATATATTTATCCTTTTCCTTGAGATATATGCGGATACAAAGGCGTTCATCAGAACGGTGAAAACGCCCACTACGGTGAGGATCACAGAGTAGCGCAGCATGATCACAAGATACAGTACAAGCGTAACGCAGTCTATCAGGACCGGTGCAAACTGTCCAAGCAAGGTTGTGACCACATTTTCATTTTCGCTCTGCCTCACCTGCAGATCGCCGATGGAACGCTGGGCAAAAAAACCCATGGGAAGATGCAGCAGATGCTCAAAAAACCTGGAGGATGAAAGCATGGCGGCCTTCCCCTGTATGCGCAGGAAATAGACAGCATTGACCATGGATGCCACTGTGATGACACCGGCAAACAAAAGCATGATGGCACATATCATCAAGAGCCACTCCTTATGCCCTTCCATCAATATGCCATCGAGGAATACCCTGCTGATGCCCGTATTCATAATAAGTGCAAGAGAGACTGCTGCCGATGTCAGCATCACAAAGAGGATCGAGGATCTGAGGCCTTTGAGGCGTTTTATCACGTAACCCAGTACTTCGGGCCTTCTGCCGCCGGGTTCAAACTCATCTGTCTTTTCAAATGTCAGGACGACCCCTGAATAATGTTTGTTGAAATCATCGATGGAGATCTTCAGCTCGCCGCCTGCGGGATCGTTTATGAAGGCGCTTTTCTTTCCCATATCCCTGATAACGACAAAATGAGAATAATCCCAGAAGGCTATGCAGGGAAAAGGCCTTTTTTTCTGTATGGCGCTGATCCGCATGGCACGGCCCTTTCCTTCAAGGCCAAAGGAGCGCGCCGCTTTTAATATACTGGAAGCATTGGATCCGTCCCTGCTCACCCCGCAGATCTCACGGAGCTTTTCAAGGGGCTCCCACCTGCCGTAAAATGCAAGTATCATTGAAAGACAGGCGGCCCCGCATTCCGTAGCCTCCATCTGCATCACCTGCGGAACCCTGTTTTTTTTCAGGATCGTACTCATATTTTCAGATATCTTTCCAGATCATGGACAGTGGCGGGATCTTCTCGGTTATGATCTCAAAGTTCAGGACCGTGCCGTCGGAAAAACCGCTGCCGTCTGCAGGTACAAGAGTCACGGGCCACGCCCAGTCGCCGTTCATGTTTTCACTTACAAGATATTCGCTTCCGAGGAGCTCCAACGCCTCTTCCCTTGATACAGGGATTTCCGCGATCTTTTCAACGGTCATGGTCTTCCCGTCCGTCACTGCAGTATCCCCCGTACCTATGAGCTTTACCTCATCCGGGTCTAGGATGCAGATGAGCTTCCCGTCCTTTACAATGCCGCTTGCAGATACCCCTTCCGAAACGGTTCCGAACATCCCCCAGGCCAGGACCCCCGCCAGCAGGGCAAAGCACGCCAAGAGAACCATCCATGTCCCCGGGGTGGTGATCTTTAATACCTTGTCAAGTTCATCGAGGCTGCGCACAGAAGACGCAGCCTCATTTTTGCCTTTTTTTTCCATTTGATCTTTACGTGGGGGTGTCGCATTTTTGTACGCAGCCGTCTTCCACATAACACTTATTGCCTCCGCCCGCAGTTGCTTTTAGGCTCTCCTCATCAAGTTCAAAATCTTCAAGTTCCTCAAGATATCCTTCAGCCTCTTCAGCTGTCATCTCGTAGCCTTCTGCCTTCGCAAGATCGAGGAGCTCATCGGCTGTTTTGCACTTCATGGCCTTTTGTATCACCTCAAGTTTAAGTTCGTTTTTATTTATCGATGCCATTTTTTACCTCCTTATACAGACCGTATTCCTTAATAAGCTTAAAGATCTCATTGGGATCCTTTTCCTCCATGAGCCTCTTTCGTTCATCTTCGGTAAGTCTTGAAAGCGGGCCGAACTGCGACAGGGACAGCTCCGTCTCACATGTCTCCTCATATTTGCTTCCGGCAACGCAGGATGCCACAAAACAGAAGTTTTCGCGATTCTCTGAGCAGGCTTCCCTGAAATAGCTCCCGTGCTCCTTTTTTGCCACGGAAGCACATCCTCCCCTGCATACAAAGATGTAGGGGCAGGTCCTGCAGGGCTCCATCCTGTCCGAGGTACGCAGTTTCCATTTAGTCTTATTAAAATAATAAACGAAGCTCCCGGTCCCGATATCCGTATGTCCCACCGTGTCCTCATCCATGCCCACAATGTCCCAGCAGGGATAGAGCTTTCCGTCAGGTGCCATGCATATCATTCCTTTTTCGGCGCCGCAGTATGATGTGGAATATCCGGGAAGGGACTCTTTTTTCAGGAGCTCCTCTATCACGGAAAGATGCATGCTGTACATGCTCTGTTTTTTTATGGCTTCCATAACGGGCAAGCCGGTCCTCAAAAGTTCATCCATGACCATCCTTTCCGTTACATGGTCCGGAGAGGATTCATCCTCGGAGACGGCCTTGAAATAGTAGCTGAATTTTTCGTGATCATTCAGACCGCGCTTTTCTATGTCCTCGATCAGTTCCCTGATCCCGCCTATGTTTCCGGCGTTTACATTTACCCGGAGGCTTATGGAAAGACCGTTTTCCAAAGCAAGGACGATGTTTGACATGATCTTTTCGTAGGTGGGCACGCCGTCGCGGTGAAGGCGCCGACTGTCATTTATGCTCCCCACTCCGTCCACTGTGATCTGGAGTTTTTGGAAATCATATTCCTTCAAAAGATCGATGTAATGATCCAGGTCATAACCGTTTGTGATGGCACTCATGGTCAGTCCCATCTCTTTGGCATGCTCACAGATGTTTCGCACCGTCTCTTTGTTTTCCTTCAAAAAAGGCTCTCCACCGTAAAGAGAGCAGGATTTTATGACCCGTCCCTTTTCTCTCTGCTTTTTAAGCGCAGAAAAGACAGCATCCACCATCTCGGGCTTCATGCCGGCTTTAAGCCATTCCTCACCCCTTGAAAGTCTGTGGCTTTCAAAGCAGTAGGGACAGCGGAAATTGCAGTCATAGGTGGGAAGTATCACCGGACCTACAGACACCCGGGCCTCCGTCCGGGCATGTATCCTCCCGAGAAGCTCCACGTCCTTAAGCTCCCCCTCCACGCTCCTTCGTGTGATATGACCCCTTGACGCCAGTCTTTCACGGACATCTGCCGGAAGGTCATCCGGCTCATTCTTTTCAAGTGCAGCCGCGGTTTCATCATCTACAACATCCATGGCGCCGTAAAGACCGTTCATCAGGAGCTTTTTCCCCTGTATCTCTTTTTTATCGCTTCCTGTGAGGGGAACTATGATCTCATATGAACTGGTTCTCATCTGTAGCCGTTCTCTTTAATTCTCAAAACAATAATCTTTTTCGCAGTCAGGGTAGCATCCTCCTCCGGCAACCTTGTCCAGATTTTCCTTGTCAAGCTCAATGTCGGACAGCTCATCAAGATAGCCTTCCGCCTCTTCCAGTGTGATGTCAAAGCCTTCGTTTTTTGCAAACTCCATAAGCTCAGCCGCGTCTTTGCATTCCATAGCTTTTCTGATCTGCTCAGCTGTCAGTTCGTTTTTGTTGATACCCATTTTCCCCCTTTTTTCTCCCAGATACCGTGTTTTCAAGGCGTTATCCGACATTGATATAGCTTGGACAAGCTTGGCCGTAGTTTTCACATATGTTGTAGCCTCCGGCAACTTTGTCCAGGGTTTCCTTGTCAAGCTCAATGCAGGACAGCTCATCAAGATAGGCTTCCGCCTCTTCCTCTGTGATATCCATTCCTTCGCTTTTTGCAAATGCCATCAGTTCTTTAGCGTCTTCGCATTCCATCGCTTTTCTGATCTGCTCTCCTGTCAGTTCGTTTTTGTTGATTCCCATTTTTCCTCCTTTTTTTCTCTATGATACTGTGTTTATTTATACCACGTTTCACTTTTTTTACCTACCGAGTAGCATCCCCCTCCGGCAACCCTGTCCAGGTCTTCTTTGTCAAGCTCAATAACAGACAACTCTTCAAGATAGGCTTCTGCCTCTTCCTGTGTGATCTCAAAGCCTTCGGACTTTGCAAATTCCATCAGTTCCTCAGCAGTCTCGCATTCCATCGCTTTTCTGATCTGTTCTGCTGTCAGTTCGTTTTTGTTGATTCCCATACCGTGTTCCTTTCTGTAAATAATATCAAAAAATTACCCTTAATTTATTATGATTCGGACGCCCAAAGTCCTTGTCCCCACCACAAGCAAGCTTGTGTGGTGACAATTACTTTTGGCTCTTTAATCATATTATACGAAGGGGACAGGACCCGGTCCATTCTTTTTTTGCCGGGCAGGGACGACAGCGTCTTCTGTAATGACAGCCCTCGCAGGAATCCGTGTGGCTGTCAGGGAGGTCTGCTGCCAGTTCTTCCCAGTAAACCTTTATGGTTTTATTTTTGACACCTTTTTTCTCTGACTTCAGGCAGGGCGTGAAGCTTCCGTCCGGGCGGACCGCAAAAAACGCTCTTCCTGCCATGCAGCCGCTTTCTATCCCTCTGTTGGGATTTTGCTTTGGATCCTCTCCTCCCATGAAAGCCTTCAGCTGCGAAAAGCAGGGATCCGCAGCAACGCTCATTTCGTGTTTTTCATCCCGCTGCCACTCTTCGACAAAACCGGCTGCCCTTTCAAGTTCCTCCCTGCTGCAGGGTTCGCCCGAACATATGGTAAATTCCTTTATCCCAAGTTCCTCGGCTTTTTTTGCAGTTCTTGAAAGCTCTTCAATATTGCCGTTTTCCAGTTCCCATTTTACCAAGGTGTTCATATTGAACTGAGGGTCCGAATCCTCCGGATCCGGTATCACGATCTTTGCAGCGATCTTTTTTTCATCGCAAAGCCGCATGACCTTTTGCAGGAGGTTTTTATTATGCGATCCGTACAGATGCAGGGTTGTAACTCCGTTTTCCGCCGCCTTTGTTATGAGGGAAGCGGCTTTTTCGTACGGAATCTCTTTTGTGCCGTCGGCAAGCCTCACATCAAGCCTTACAGGAGATTCGTAGCCTTCAAAATAGTGGTGATGGATGTAGGGCGACTGCTCCAGATAGGCCTTTGCCTCTGTTATCCTGCCGTCTTTGTATGCAAGCTTGAAATATGCGATGAGAGTCTGGATGAAGGGGTCACCCTGAGGACGCAGGCGTATCCATCGCCTCAATGCCTGACCCTTTGATGGAATGCAAAGGCCCGCGGTTTCAAGGCGGTCGATGAATTTGTCCACGAGGATGGGCTGCCTCCACCGGGAGGATGTCTCCATGCCGATCTTTGGCAATACGCCGTTTTCGCCAAGGTCTATATTGACGGCTGCCATGCCGGTCTCCCTCCAGGGCGCAAGGGCTTCCTGCAAAGCCTTTGGATCACCCGGCCAGCCGATCCGGGACAGTCCCTCCGGGATCATCTCCCATGAGGGAAAGGCTATGACAAGCCTCATGATATCTAGCTCTCCTCGGCTGGACATGGAGCCCACCTGCTTGATATGTGCGCCCTTTGGAAACCTTGATACCACATCATCGAAAGCCTTCTTCAAAAGCTCCGTCCTCTGCTCACCCATCATGACAGGAAACATCTCATCCCTGATCCTTTTGTAGCTCCCGTCTTCATCGGGGGAGACATTTACAAAAAGACAGGGTATGATCTCCTTTTTGGCATCCCTGAAAGCCGCGTAATCAAGCTCGTACCAGAGGCTTTCAGCATGCGGGATCTCTTTGGTATCGATGTTCATTATATAGTCAACATATCTTGCCTCTTCAGAAAGTCTCACCTCAAGTCCTGCGCCGTGGCTGACCGTGCTGCCGTACTCTGCCCTCACATTTTCAAGGGCCGACACACATTCTTCATCCATCAGCTCCGGGACAGGATGTTTTTTCAGATGATCGATCCATTTGTCGACTGTAAGCTCTTTTATTTCCATATGACTGTTGTGATCATTTCTCTTACAAACAGGCAGGTCCCGAATACTCAGGACCTGCCGCTTCTCTCATTTATTATATTGCCGCACCGGCTTCAGGCTCTCTGGACAGGTTTGCGGGAGAGGATCGAACCTAAGCCGGCCTTCCCTCCGCTCTTTGTCTGTCCCGATAAAAGCTTTATCTCACCATCCATGTTATCGTCCTTCTCAGCCGTTACGACCCCGGCCTTCTCGTTTTTATTTACGGGCGTCTTGTCCAGGAAGCCCTTGTCGATCATCACTCCTCCTGCTACCCCTTCAAGATCTTCGTCATTGATCTTGTTTAACTTACTCATATCAGCCATTGTCCTTCCTCCTTATACCCCGGAACGCCTGCTCCTTCGGTCTTATCCTGCCTTCATCAAAATACCGCGGTTTGCCCGCTCATCTATATATACGAAGCAGACATCGATCCTGGCAGAAATTCTTTAACAAACAGAATTCTAACTTTTTGGGCCGGTTTTCGCAAGGCGGGAAGTCAACGGGGATGGTTCTTACAGATCATCGAGTATCCTCTCCGCTATCCTTCTTCTGGACACTCCCCTATCCATTGCCTGCTTCCCGATATAGCGGTGCGCTTCATCCTCCGTCATCTTCTTCTTTTCCACGAGCAGTATCTTCGCCTTGCTCACGATCCTGAGCTCCTCGATCTTTTCTTCCGCAGCCTGCCTTTTTCTTTCTATGGCATGTATCCTGTCCTGTATGGAAAATAAAAACCTGATCGCCTTGTCTATCCGCCCTCCGGGCGCAGGCTTCGGCACGATCATGATCCCGTGATCGGACAGTCTCTCCATGGCGGCATCGGCCACGTCCTGCGGAGTGACCAGCAGTATGGATGCATTGCAGTTTTCCGATACGTCCATTGCGAGGTCTTCTCCGTTTTCGTCCGGAAGGGGCGCATTGATCACGACGAGATCATAATAGCGCTCGAGTACAAAACGCCTCGCTATCGCGGCGCTCTTACAGATATCCTTTGAGATATATCCGGTGAGCGACCGGCTCACGATCGCATCAAACTGCCCGGAAGAGGACACTATCAATATGGAATGCTGCGTGTCAATGCTTTTCGGCATCAGCGCTTCCTCAGCTCCTTACGTATTCTTTTATTATCTCTTCGGGGACTATGCTCTTCACAAAATCACTTCCGGATGCGATCTTTCCTGCCTCCTTGATCGAAGCGGGAAGTATGCCCTTGCCATCTTCCATCTCTTCGGGGAGCACGAGCTTTTTCTCTATTCCGAGAAGGCCGGCGTGTATGAGGAGCGCATATACCAGATAGGGATTGCCCGAAGCATCCGGTGAGCGGAGCTTTACGCTTGTCTGTCCGCGGGATGTATCTATGTACATAAGCTCTGTCTCGCTTTCCCCGGACCATCTGATCTTGTCGGATGCGTAATTGTCTCCGAGCCTCATGTACGATGCATTTGTGGGGTTAAGAAATACGGTGATATCGCTTATCTTTTCCATGATGCCTGCAGCAGCATATTTAACGAAATCCTGTCCGCTGCCGTCAGTTGCAAATACATTGATGTGATATCCGTTGCCCGGTCCTCCCGGAAGAGGGACGGGTGAGAAATCAGCCACCAGTCCGTATCTGTCAGCTATCGTACTTACGACCATCTTGAATGTCGTCATCTGGTCGGCGGCCTTTAATGGCTTGCTGTGTCTGAAATCGATCTCGTTCTGGCCGGGTCCTCTCTCATGATGGGATCTCATCGGAGTAAGTCCCATCCTCTCGATCGTGAGATTGATCTCGCGCCTTATATTCTCGCATTTGTCCGCAGGCGCGATATCCAGATAACCTGCAGAATCATACGGGATCTTTGTGGGTCTTCCCTCATCATCCTTTATGAAAAGATAAAACTCATTCTCGCTTCCGAACCGGAATTCTATCCCCTTCTCCTTTGCATGCGCTATGGCATTCTTGAGGATGACTCTGGTATCCGATCCATACACCTGTCCGTCAGGCGCATACAGATCGCAGAAAAGCCTCATCACCCTTCCGGTATCCGGTCTCCAGGGAAGTATCGACATGGTATCAGGATCCGGTCTCAGATACAGCGATCCGTACGGACAGTCCGCGAAGCCCGCTATATCCTTAACGTTTATCGGCGCACCGTGATCAAAAGCTTCTTTTACTTCCTCCGGCATCACGGAGATATTCTTCTGTATACCGTATGCATCACGAAAAGCAAGACGTATGAATTTGACGTCTTCCTCCTCTATATATTTCATTACTTCATCGACTGTGTAATCCATATGATCCTCCTTGTGATCTTTCAGATCTTTTTCAAAAAGGCGCTTCAGCTGAATATAGTCGCCACCTTTATAGTAAGCTCTTCCAGCACATCCAGCAATACCCTTACTGTATCGAGGGATGTAAATATAGTCACGTTGTTTTCCGTGGCGCATCTCCTTATAGCGGCTCCGTCCTCGTAGTGCACGCCGGACAGTACCGCGCGGCTGTTGATGACATATGCCACGCTTCCCGAGCGGATCGCATCGAGTATCTCTTCGCTGCCCTCGCTGAGCTTCTTTCTGATCCTCGTGCGCACTCCGTAATTCTTCAGATATTCTCCGGTAAGCGTCGTCGCTTCGATATTGAATCCCATATCGTAAAAGCGCTTGATGAGCGGCATGCCTTCGATCTTGTCTTCATCGGCAAGCGAGACTATGACGGTACCGTAGTTTTTAAGCTTTATCCCGGATGCGACCAGAGCCTTATACATTGCCCTGTGCAGCTTTTCATCATATCCTATCGCTTCTCCCGTAGACTTCATCTCGGGTGAGAGATATGAGTCCATTCCCTTGAGCTTCGAGAACGAGAATGCAGGCACTTTGACGCACCACCGCTTCCTCTCTTCGGGATATATATCAAAGATCCCCTGCTCCTTCAGACCGATGCCCAGTATGCATTTCGTTGCTATATCGGCGAGCGGATAACCTGTCGCTTTGGAAAGAAAAGGCACTGTCCTCGAAGACCTGGGATTGACCTCTATGATATAGACCTTATCATCCGGATCCACAATGAACTGGATATTGAAAAGACCGACTATACCGATCCCGATACCAAGCTTCTTAGTATACTCCAGTATCGTGCCCTTCACATTGTCACTGAGCGACACCGGGGGATACACGCTTATGGAATCGCCGGAATGCACTCCCGTCCTTTCCACGAGCTCCATTATACCCGGCACGAATACATTCACGCCGTCGCATACCGCATCGACTTCGACCTCCTTTCCTTTTATATACTTATCCACGAGCACGGGTCTGTCTTTATCTATCTCCACAGCTGTCTGCAGATATCTTCGCATCTCTTCTTCCTTTGATACGATCTGCATTGCTCTTCCTCCGAGCACGAAGCTTGGACGCACGAGCACAGGATAGCCTATCTTCTCTGCGGCCTCAACTCCGTCCCCGACGCTTGTGACAGCTACGCCCTGTGGCTGCGGTATCTTCAGGGATTCAAGCACCTTCTCAAAAGCATCCCTGTCTTCGGCGCGCTCGATCGCTTCACAGTCCGTGCCGATTATCTTTACTCCGTACTCAAGCAACGGCTCTGCCAGGTTGATCGCAGTCTGTCCTCCGAGGATCGCTATCACGCCCTCGGGCTTCTCCATCTCGATTATATTCACCACATCCTCGACGCAGAGCGGCTCAAAGTACAGCTTATCGGACGTGGTGTAATCCGTCGAGACTGTCTCGGGATTGTTGTTGATGATGATGGCCTCGTATCCGAGCTGCTTTATCGTCATCACCGCATGCACGGTCGAGTAATCAAATTCCACGCCCTGCCCGATCCTTATGGGACCTGAGCCGAGCACGATGATCTTCCTGTTATCCGTGACCTGCGATTCATTTTCCTCTTCATATGTCGAATAAAAATACGGCACATATGACCTGAATTCCGAAGCGCATGTATCTATCATCTTATAGACCGGCATGATCCCCAGTTTTTTCCTGATGTCAAATATCTCATGCGCGCTCTTGTTCCACAGCACTCCGATCTCCCTGTCGGAAAAGCCCATCCTCTTTGCGCGGTACAGCATCTCATCATCGCGCGGACCTGAAGACAGCTTCTTCTCCATGTCGATTATGTTTTTGAAGCGGCAGATAAAGAACCTGTCTATACCCGTGATGCCGGAAATAAGAGATACATCCGTGCCCCGGCGAAGGAGCTCCGCGATGGCATATATCCTGTCATCCCTTCCTTCTTTTATATACTCCTCAAGTTCCTCTGTATCTGTATCATCAAACTTTTCAAGATGAAGATGGAACACTCCTACCTCAAGACTTCTTATGGCCTTTAAGAGGCTCTCTTCGATCGTCCGTCCGACGCTCATGACTTCACCTGTCGCCTTCATCTGAGTCCCGAGACTGTTGTTGGCATCGGTGAATTTATCGAAAGGAAATCTCGGCATCTTTGTCACGACATAATCCATCGAAGGTTCAAATGATGCCGGAGTATTCGCAAGCTCTATCTCATCAAGGTGCATCCCTGCAGCGATCTTGGCGGACACCCTTGCTATCGGATAACCGCTCGCTTTTGATGCAAGAGCCGAAGACCTTGATACTCTGGGATTGACCTCTATCAGATAATAGTCAAAAGAATCCGGGTTAAGAGCAAACTGCACATTGCAGCCGCCCTCCACCTGCAGTTCTCTTATGATCTTAAGGGCAGAGCTCCTTAGCATCTGATAGTCCTTATTTGTCAGCGTCTGCGAAGGGCAGACGACTATTGAATCTCCGGTGTGTATCCCCACCGGGTCTATATTTTCCATGTTACAGACGGCTATCGCAGTATCGTTGGCGTCTCTTATGACCTCATATTCGATCTCTTTATAGCCCCTCACGCTCTTCTCCACGAGCACCTGATGCACCGGAGAAAGTTCGAGCGCATTCTTCATTATCTGTCTGAATTCTTCCTCATCATCCGCAAAGCCTCCTCCGGTTCCGCCAAGCGTATACGCCGGACGGAGGACCACCGGATAGCCGATCTGTTCTGCCGCAGCAAGCCCCTCTTCCATCGATCCGGCAGTAACGGACGGCAGTATCGGCTCTCCTATCCTCTCGCAAAGTTCCTTAAAGAGTTCGCGGTCTTCCGCCATCTCGATGCTCTCGACTCTGGTGCCGAGAAGTATCACTCCGCACTCTTTGAGCACTCCCTTTTTTTCAAGAGCTACCGCCAGGTTCAGTCCTGTCTGTCCCCCGATGCCCGGAAGTATCGCATCGGGACGCTCCATGCGTATTATCTTTGCGATAAATTCCAAAGTGAGCGGCTCCATATAGACCTTGTCGGCTATGACTTCATCAGTCATTATCGTCGCAGGATTGGAGTTGCACAGCACCACCTCGTAGCCCTCTTCTCTGAGCGCAAGGCACGCCTGTGTACCGGCATAGTCAAACTCCGCTGCCTGTCCTATGACTATAGGTCCTGATCCGATCACCAGTATCTTTTTTATGTCTGTTCTTTTCGGCATCCCCTTCCTCCCCGGGACAGTGTACTGTAAATAAAAACTACCTGCCGTATGATCCTAGACTTCTGAAAAACCTGTCAAAAAGATATCCGCTGTCGCATGGTCCCGGAGCGCTCTCGGGATGATACTGCACGGAAAACATCATATCTTCTTCGCACTCAAGCCCTTCCACCGTATCATCAAGAAGATTCACATGAGTGATCCGAAGCCCTGTGCCTTCAAGGCTCTCCGGGACAACTGCATACGAATGGTTCTGTGACGTGATCTCTATCTTCCCGGTCTTAAGATCCTTCACGGGATGATTGCCGCCGCGGTGTCCGAATTTCAACTTATATGTCTTCGCTCCGTACGCAAGACTTAATATCTGATGGCCGAGACATATCCCGAATATGGGCTGTCTGCCGCGAAGCTCCTTTACTGTCTGTATTGTTTGGATACAGTCCTCGGGATTACCCGGACCGTTTGATATGAAGACTCCGGCAGGCTTATATGACAGGATCGTATCCGCATCCGTATCCCAGGGGACTACCACTATAGGAAGGCCGCACTTTTTCATCATCCGGAGTATGTTTTTCTTGATGCCGCAGTCTATGACGACGATGGGATCATCAAGGCTTCCCTGCTTTCCCTCCTGATAAATAAAAGCTTTCCCCGTGCTCGCCCTTCTTACCTGATCGGTCGGGGGTATCCAGCTTTGTACGGCTTTTACCGCTTCATCCGTATCACGCGAGGCATCCGTTATAAGAGCTTTTATGCTTCCGTGATCCCTTATGTGCCGCGTGATCTGTCTCGTATCCACGCCGCATACTCCGGCGATGTCATACCTTTTCATGAGTTCTTCAAGCTCTTCTTCACATCTGAAGTTAGAAGGCTCACTGCAGTATCCGCGCACGATGAGACCTGCCATGCCGGGCCTGTCAGACTCGTCATCATCTTTGCATATGCCGTAGTTGCCTATCTCGGGATATGTCATCACCACAGCCTGATCGGTGTATGAAAGATCGGAGATGATCTCCTGATATCCGACCATCGATGTGTTGAATACGAGCTCGGCGAATCTGTCCATTTCGCTTCCGAAGCCGTATCCTTCATATACGCTTCCGTCTTCAAGTACTATCTTTCTTTTCATGATCCTCCGATCACCTGCGTCTTTTGCATCGGTCATGATCAACTTTACCGGCCTCCGTAATCTGCTCTTCTTTCACATCCTTCATACAGCCTCAAAGATTCGTATATCCGACCAGCGACTCATCTACCGCAGCAGCCGCCTTTCGTCCTTCTGCGATCGCCCATACTACAAGTGACTGACCTCTGTGCATGTCTCCTGCCACGAACACGTTCTCATTGCTCGTCTGAAATTCTTCCGCAGCAGTCTCCACATTGCCTCTCGCATTCACCTTCACGCCGAACGCTTCCGTAACGTATTCTTCGCTTCCCAGAAAGCCTGCTGCGATCAGTACTATATCCGTGGGAAGCTCTGCTTCGCTTCCTTCCACATGATCAAAGATGGCCTTTCCGTCTTTCCCTGTCTTCCTCTCAAGGCCGACAGTCTTGACGGCTTTGAGCGCGCCTTTATCATCCATTATAAAATCTGTGACGGTAGTTGAAAATATCCTCGGATCCTTTCCGAAGCAAAAGATCGCTTCTTCCTGTCCGTAATCGGTCTTAAGGACCTTCGGCCACTCGGGCCATGGATTGGACGCAAGCCTTTCTGAAGGAGCGGCGGGCATCATCTCTATCTGCGTCACGGACTTTGCGCCAAGCCTTATGGAAGTTCCCACGCAGTCATTGCCCGTGTCTCCTCCGCCTATCACTATGACATTTTTTCCTTTCATGCTGCCGAAGGAAAAATCCTTCGCGCTCATGATCTTTTTATGATCATAATCATTATCCATGAGCTTTTTGCTGACTTCTTTAAGGAAGGGCACGGCAAACATTATCCCTTCTGCCTCTCTTCCCGGAGCAGTTATGTCGCGCGGCTTTGAAGCTCCGCAGCAGAGCACGACGCGGTCATACTTTTCGTACAGCTCTTCGGCTTTGATATCGACTCCGACATTGACGCTGCATAAAAATTCTATGCCGGATCTTTTCATTAGCTCTATTCGCCTGTCGACTATCCTCTTGTCGAGTTTCATGTTTGGTATCCCGTAGCGGAGCAGTCCGCCCGGTCTGTCGGATCTTTCATATACCGTGACCTTGTGGCCTCTCCTGTTGAGGAGCTGGGCGCAGGCAAGACCTGACGGGCCGCTTCCGATCACAGCGACTTTTTTCCCGGTGCGCACCTTGGGCTCACCCTCTTCCACAAGACCATGTTCAAACGCATACTCGATGATGTCTTTTTCATTATCCTTTGTCGTTACAGGCTCCATGATATGACCGCAGGTGCATGCCGCCTCACAAAGAGCCGGGCACACCCTTCCCGTGAATTCCGGAAAGCTGTGCGTCTTGGAGAGCCTGCGATATGCCTGCTCCAGATTGCCGTGATACAGAAGCTCATTTGTCTCCGGCACGAGATTATGCAGAGGGCATCCCGATGCCATGCCGGATATCATGACTCCTGCCTGACAAAAAGGAACTCCGCAGGCCATGCATCTCGCTGCCTGCTGCTGCCTGTCGACAAGGTTAAGGTTCATATGGAATTCATCAAAGTTTTTTATCCTCTCAGCCGGCTGGACCCATTCTGTCTCCCGCCTTTTATACTCCATGAAACCGGTAGGTTTTCCCATTTTACTTCTCCTCCTTTCCGGCATTTTGGATTATCCTCTTGTATTCCTCGGGGATTATCTTTTTGAACTTTGTGATCTGATCGTCAAAGTTATCAAGCAGAGCCTTTGCCTTTGCAGATCCTGTATATTCGAGATGATTCTTTAAGAGAGTCTTTATGATGCTCTTGTCTGCTTCATCCACGACATTTTCCATAAGGACAAGTTCCTTGTTGAGATTGCGGTACAGAGTATTTCTCTCATCGAGCACATATGCTATGCCGCCGCTCATGCCGGCAGCAAAGTTCTTGCCGACGCTCCCCAGTATCACGCATACGCCGCCTGTCATGTATTCGCAGCCGTGCTCTCCGACTCCTTCGACGACACTTCTCGCTCCGGAGTTTCTCACGCAGTATCTCTCACCTGCCATACCAGCCACATAGGCTTCTCCGCTCGTTGCGCCGTAGAGCGCCACGTTTCCTATGATGATGTTCTGCTCGGCATCATATCCGGCATCCTTCGGAGCCTTTATTATTAGTTTTCCGCCGGACAGTCCTTTTCCGAAATAATCATTCGCATCACCTTCAAGTACTATGGTCTCGCCCTTAGGTATGAAGGCTCCGAAGCTCTGTCCGCCGGCGCCTTTGCAGGATATGCTGACTGTATCATCATGAAGGCCGTTATGATGGCACTCCGTGATATATGCCCCTATCATCGTTCCGAATGCCCTGTCGGTATTTAAGACTTCACAGTCGGCCGATACAGAGCTGCCTGCTTCTATCGCCTTTTTCATTCCGCCCCTGCCGGACAGGAGTCCCACATCTCTTCTTGTATCGAGCATGAAATCATATGCGGCTTTTTGATCATAAGGTCTTTCTATCGGAAGACTGCCGCTTATGATCCCGTCCACGTCGATCTTGGCCGCAGCTCCTTTGAGAGAATCTTTCTTTCTTAAAAGATCATATCTTCCCACAAGTTCATCCACGCTCCTGACACCGAGACGCGCCATATATTCACGAAGCTCTTCCGCGATAAAGAGCATGAAGTTTTCGACGTACTCCGGCTTTCCGGAAAAGTTTTTCCTGAGCTCGGGATTCTGAGTCGCTATCCCCATGGGACAGGTGTCCAGATTGCACACTCTCATCATCACGCATCCGAGCGTTACAAGAGGAGCTGTGGCGAATCCGAATTCCTCTGCTCCGAGTATTGCAGCTATGGCTACATCCCTTCCGCTCATCAGCTTGCCGTCACTCTCCACCACTACCATGTCGCGAAGACCGTTCATCACGAGAGTCTGATGTGTCTCTGCAAGTCCGAGTTCCCACGGAAGTCCCGCATTATGTATGGAGCTGATGGGCGCAGCTCCCGTGCCTCCGTCATATCCCGAGATGAGTATGACTCCCGCTCCTGCCTTTGCGACTCCTGCAGCTATCGTCCCGACTCCAGCTTCAGATACCAGTTTGACCGAGATGCGTGCTTTTTTATTTGCGCATTTCAGATCATATATCAGCTGCGCAAGATCCTCTATCGAATAGATATCATGATGAGGCGGCGGTGATATAAGACTGACTCCGGGTGTTGAGTGTCTCGTCTTTGCGATCCAGGGATATACTTTTTTGCCCGGAAGATGTCCGCCCTCGCCGGGCTTGGCGCCCTGCGCCATCTTTATCTGTATCTCTTTTGCGCTCTGAAGATAACGAGATGTCACGCCGAAGCGTCCGGACGCGACCTGCTTTATCGCAGAGCTCCTGTCATTTTTCGTCCCTGCGCTCTCCAGTCTCTCGTCACTCTCTCCGCCTTCTCCGCTGTTCGATCTTCCGTGCAGTCTGTTCATCGCGACTGCCAGAGCCTCGTGCGCTTCCTCAGATATGGAACCGTACGACATGGCTCCCGTCTTGAACCTTCTTACTATGCTCTTTGCGCTCTCGACCTCGGATATATCAAGAGGCTTAGCCGCATAATTGAAATCAAAGATGCTGCGGATATATCCGGTCCCTTCTTTATCGACCATAGCCGTGTACTGCTTGAATTTCTCATAGTCTCCTTCTCTCGTCGCGGTCTGCAGCATGTGTATGGTCTGAGGGTCATATCTGTGATGCTCTCCCTGAGCCCTCATCTTGTGGAAGCCCGCCGGCTCCAGTGACAGATCGACGGTAAGTCCCAGCGGATCAAAAGCCTTTGTATGCTGGGCGTCTGTAGCACGCGCTATATCCTCCAGATCTATGCCTCCTATCCTTGAGACAGTCCTTGTGAAATATTTGTCTATGACGGAATGCGAGATGCCTATCGCTTCAAATATCCGGCTGCCCTGATATGACTGTATCGTGGATATGCCCATCTTCGATGCTATCTTTACTATCCCGTCGAGCACCGCTCTGTCGTAATCCGAAGCCGCCGCATAATAATCCTTTTCAAGTATGCCCTCGTCCACGAGCTGTCTTATGGTCGCGTGGGCAAGATATGGATTCACGGCGCATGCGCCGAAGCCCAGGAGTGTTGCAAAATGATGCACATCCCTCGGCTCTCCCGTCTCCATGATAAGAGACATGGCCATGCATTTTTTCGTCCTTACGAGGTAATTGTGCACAGCTGATACGCAGAGAAGAGAAGGGATCGCCACGTGGTTTTCATCCACGCCGCGGTCGGAGAGGATCAGTATGTTGCCTCCGTTTTTATATGCCCTGTCGACCTCCACGAAAAGATTGTCTATGGCGCGGTCCAAAGGAGTGCCCTTGTAAAAAAGAGTCGAGACCTTGACCACATTCAATCCCTGTCTGTTGAGATGCGATATCTTCAGAAGATCAAGATCAGAAAGTATCGGGTTATTGATCTTCAGCACGTTGCAGTTTGAGGGTTTGTCCGACAGCAGATCGCCGTTCTTTCCGGCATACACGCAGGTTGCCGTGACTATCTTTTCCCTGACCGCATCGATAGGAGGATTCGTGACCTGGGCAAAAAGCTGCTTGAAATAATCAAACAGCGGCCTGTACTGCTTAGAAAGAACGGCGAGCGGAGTATCGACACCCATCGAGCCTATCTCTTCCTTTCCGGAGAGCGCCATCGTATATATCCGTTCACGGCACTCTTCGTATGTATAGCCGAAGGATCTGTGAAGCTTTGCGAGCATTTCGCTGTCGTAACTTTGCACGGTTTCATTCGGTATCTTAATGTCGGAGAGCTTCACAAGATTCGAATCGAGCCATTCGCCGTAAGGTTCACGCACCGCATATCTGTCTTTTATCTCGCGGTCGGAATATATCCTTCCTGTCACCGTATCCGCAAGGAGCATCTTGCCGGGGTAGAGGCATCCTTTTTCCTTTATCATCGACTCTTCGACAGGGAGCACGCCGACCTCTGATGAGAGGATCAGACGTCCGTCATCCAGGACATAATATCGTGAAGGACGAAGACCGTTCCTGTCCAGTATCGCCGCCATCACATCACCGTCCGAGAGCATGATCGATGCGGGACCGTCCCAGGGCTCCATCATGGTCGCATAATACTGATAGAAATCTCTCTCTTCGACAGACAGAGTCTCGTTATTCTCCCAGGGTTCGGGGACCAGTATCATGGCTGCAAGCGCGGGCTCCATCCCGCCCATTATCATGAATTCAAGCGCATTGTCGAGCATCGCTGAATCAGAGCCTTCACCTGATATAACGGGAAGCACTTTTCCGAGTTCCTCGTCGCTGTAGCTGCTCGTCTCCATGGTCTCTTCTCTTGCGAGCATCTTGTCCACGTTGCCTCTTATCGTATTGATCTCGCCGTTGTGGACTATGAACCTGTTTGGATGCGCGCGGAGCCAGCTCGGATTGGTATTCGTGGAAAAGCGCGAATGCACCATCGCTATGGCGGATTCAAATCCGGGATCCTGAAGGTCCGCAAAGAAGGTCCTAAGCTGCCCCACAAGGAACATCCCTTTATATACTATGGTGCGGCATGACAGGGTCGCTACATATGTGTCCTCATTCGAGTGCTCGAACACACGTCTTACGACAAATAATCTCCTGTCAAAATCAATGTCTTTTTTTATCTCCTTCGGCCTCTCGATAAAGCCCTGCATTATGACGGGACAGGAATCCAGCGCTCTCTGTCCGAGCACGCTCCTGTCTACGGGCACGCTTCTCCAGCCGAGGAATTTCATGCCTTCTTTTTCCACGATGATCTCAAACATCTTCATCGCCTGCATCCTGGGAAGCTCCCCCTGCGGAAAGAAAAACATACCGACTCCGTAGGACCTTTCCCTTCCGAGTTTTATGCCGATATCTGCGCAGGCTTTTTTCAGGAATGCATGAGGTATCTGCGTCATGATACCGACTCCGTCCCCGGTCTCTCCCTCTGCGTCCTTGCCGGCCCTGTGCTCCAGATTTTCGACAATGGACAATGCATCACTTACGATCGCATGGCTTTTCTTGCCGTATATATTGATGATGGCTCCGACTCCGCAGTTATCATGCTCGAAGCCCGGTTCATAAAGAGTATTCATATTTTTTCCTCTCTTTCCAAAGCCGCTTTGATGAGTCCGGCAAAAAGCGGATGTGGCATATCCGGTCTTGACTTGAATTCGGGATGAGCCTGCGTGGCGACAAAGTAAGGATGATCACCAAGCTCTATCATCTCCACTATCTTTCCGTCAGGCGATGTTCCCGATAAGACCATGCCGTTTTCCGTAAGCACTTCTCTGTAATCGTTATTGACTTCATATCTGTGACGGTGTCTCTCGCTTATCTCTTTCTCACCGTACAGTTCATAAGCTTTTGTTCCTTCTTTGAGCCTGCAGGGATATGCTCCGAGTCTCAATGTCCCACCGATATCTTCGAGTTTTTCCTTATCGGGAAGTATATGTATGACGGGGTTCTTTGTGTCAGGATCGAGTTCTGCCGAAGCTGCATCTTTGATCCCGCATTTGTTTCTTGCAAATTCGACTATGGCAAGCTGCAGACCGAGACAGATCCCGAGGAAGGGTATGCTGTGCTCCCTTGCATAACCCGCTGCCAGTATCTTCCCTTCTGTTCCGCGGATCCCGAATCCGCCTGGAACTATGATCCCGTCTGTATCACCGAGACGTTCTCTGACATCCTCTTCCGTCAGTTCTTCGGCATCTATCCACTTGATAGAGACCGCGGTCCTGTTGGCTATGCCGCCGTGCTTTAAGGCCTCCGCGACACTGAGATAAGCGTCATGCAGAGCGACATATTTTCCGACTATGGCTATCGTCACATGATGCATCGGGTTTTTGAAATCATGAACCAGTTTTTCCCATGCCGTAAGATCGGGCGTTGGACACGGAAGATCAAGGCAGTCGCACACGGCTCCTGCGAGGTTTTCTTTTTCCAGCATAAGAGGCACCTCGTAGAGCGATTCCGCATCAAGATTTTCAAGCACATTTTCACTCTTTACATTGCAAAAGAGCGCGATCTTTTCGCGCATGCTTTTTTCGATCGGATAATCCGAGCGGCAGACTATGATGTCGGGCCAGAGTCCCATGCTCTGCAGTGCCTTGACGCTCATCTGGGTAGGCTTTGTCTTAAGCTCTCCCGAAGCCTTGAGATACGGGATCAAAGTCACATGGATGAGCACCGAATTATTCATTCCTATTTCAGATCTGAACTGTCTTATCGCTTCAAGGAAAGGCTGGCTTTCGATATCTCCGACAGTCCCTCCGATCTCGATGATCGAGATCGTCTCTTCTTCAGGAGTCTCCGCCTTGTGGAATCTGTCCTTGATCTCATTCGTGATATGAGGGATCACCTGCACGGTGCCTCCGCCGTAGTCGCCGTGCCGTTCTTTATTTAATACTGTCTGATAGATCTTGCCTGTAGTTACATTGGAGTTCCTTCCGAGTGATTCGTTGATGAATCTCTCGTAATGTCCAAGGTCAAGATCTGTCTCCGTACCGTCATCTGTCACGAAGACCTCTCCGTGCTGTATGGGGTTCATCGTTCCCGGATCGACATTGATATAGGGGTCAAATTTCTGCATCGTCACATGATATCCTCTTGCCTTGAGAAGCCTTCCAAGAGACGAAGCAGTAATACCCTTTCCGAGTCCCGACACGACACCGCCTGTCACAAATACATACTTGACCATACTCACCTCACTTGCCGCTGTCCCCGTAGTTGGACAGCACTCTTGCCGAAGGGTCGTTGACATTGCATCCTTCCCATGACCTGTTGGGCATCCAGAAATCTATGATCATCTCAGCCTGTCCGGGATAGTATTTTTCAAATATCTGTCTGTACAGAAGTGATTCCTTTGTAAAGGGTCTTGCGTGATCGTATTTTTCACAGAGTTTTTCGAATTCATCATCCGTATACTGCTCTTTGGCATAAGCCTTCAGATGATCTACAAGAGAATGCCCTACAGCATCGGAGAAGGCTGCTTTTTCTCTCATCAGGATATCCTGCGGAAGATAATCTCCTTCGAATGCATGGCGGAGAAGATACTTTCCTTTGTTATATGTGTTGAGCTTCATCTTCGGATCTATGCTCATGACATAACTTACAAAATCAAGATCACCGAAGGGCACGCGGGCCTCTATCGAATTAGCGGAGATGCATCTGTCAGCCCGGAGCACATCATACATATGAAGTTCTCTTATGCGCTTAGCCGCTTCCTCCTGGAAGCTTTCGGCGTCCGGCGCAAAGTCCGTATATTTATATCCGAAGAGTTCGTCCGATATCTCGCCTGTCATCAATACTCTTATATCAGTCTGCTCATGTATGGCTTTGCATAAAAGATACATTCCCATGCTCGCCCTTATCGTCGTGATATCATATGTTCCAAGGATATGTATGACTTCCTCGAGAGAATCGATCACGTCCTCCCTTGTGATGATCACTTCCGTATGTTCGCTCCCTATATAGTCAGCCACTTCTTTTGCATATTTAAGGTCTATCGCATCTGTCTTCATTCCTATGGCAAATGTCCTTATGGGCTTATCAAGGAGCTTTGCCGAGACGGCGCATACCAGTGAACTGTCGAGTCCTCCGCTCAGCAGGAAGCCCAGAGGAGCATCGGCGTCGAGTCTTTTTGATATTCCTTCCACGAGCTTATCGTGTATGTTTTTACAGACGGTATCGAGGTCATCTGATACCACGCTCTTAACCTCTGTCATATCCCTGTAGCTCGTGAACTGTCCGTTGGCATAAAAGTGTCCCGGAGGGAACGGCATTATCACATCCGCAAGGCCTGTAAGATCCTTAGGCTCGCTTGCAAATATGATCTCTCCTGTCTCAGTGTAGCCGTAATACAGAGGTCTTATACCTATCGGATCTCTTGCAGCAATGAGTTCCTCTTTTTCTCCGTCATATATGATACATGCATATTCCGCATCGAGCATCGCAAACATATCCGTTCCGTATTTCTCGTAGAGTGGAAGAAGTATCTCGCAGTCGGAGTCACTCTTAAATGTATATTCGCTCTCAAGTTCCTTCTTTATCTTTCTGAAGCCGTATATCTCTCCGTTACATACGATCGCATTTTTTCCAAGTTCAAAGGGCTGCATCCCCTCTTCGGTAAGCCCCATGATCGCAAGCCTTTCAAAGCCGAGCATCGCATCCTTATACTCACTGATGCGCTGCATGTCCGGTCCTCTGGACGTCGTCTCGTCAAAGTGTTTTTTGAATTCTTCTTCCGCTATGCTGCTGCCCTTATAGCCCATGATAGAGCACATTTTCTTCTCCTCCGCTTTTTGCCTTTCCACGTGACCGGCAGATCCCCTGCTCTTTTTCCACGAAAAAAAGGCGCCCCGGACATATGTCCAAAGCGCCTTTGCTTTTACGATTTGTTACTATAGACTTAATTTCAAATTTTGTCAATGTCCTCTCATCCCGCCGTACGGAACGGATCCCGGGTGACGGGGTTTGCGGTCCATTATCAGAGCACCGGATATTTCCCGTCAAAGCATGCCCTGCACAAAGGCATCCCTCCGGTCATCACATCAAGGTCCTCTATATCCAGATATTCAAGAGAGTCGGCGTTTATCTTATTCCTTATCTGCTCCGTCGTCAGATCTCTTGCTATGAGTTCGGAGTTGTCCGGAACATCCGTGCCGTAATAACAGGGGTGTAAAAAAGGCGGGGATGATATCCTTACATGCACTTCCAAAGCCCCGAACCTTCTCATCTCTTTGATGATGTTCGCAAGGGTCGTGCCGCGCACTATCGAATCATCCGTGAGCACGACTCTCTTTCCTTTCACGACGTCTTCTATCACACGGAGCTTTATCGCGACGGCGCTCGTCCTCTCCTCTTTTGTCGGCTTGATGAAAGTCCTTCCGACATAGCTGTTTTTTGCAAAAGCAAGCCTGAAAGGTATCCCCGACTCCTGCGCATATCCTGCCGCCGAAGTAAGTCCCGAATCCGGCACTCCCGTGACCACATCCGCATCGACGGGGTATCGCTTTGCCAGCGCCTTTCCGCCTTCTATCCTCGCATTATATACGCTGATCCCGTCGATCTTCGAATCAAGTCTTGCAAAATAAATATATTCAAATACACAATGCGCTTTTATATCCGCCTGAAGTATCTGCTTTGATCTGACGCCGTCCTCCGTTATCATCACCATCTCACCGGGCGACACATCTCTTACATAATCGGCTCCGATGGCCCTCAACGCACTGCTCTCCGATGCGCACACATACATATCATCGAGCATGCCGAGACACAGAGGCTTCAGCCCCCACGGATCCCTTATGCAGATGAGCTTTCTGGGACTTAAGATAAGAAGCGCAAAGCCTCCCTTAAGGAGTTTTGAGACGTTCTCTGACGCCTCCTCTATTGATGAACAGTGCATCCTCTCTTCCGCGATCTTATAAGCTATCACCTCGGAATCCGAGTCTCCGTTGAATACCGCCCCTTCATCGATAAGCGCTTTTCTTATCTCATCTGAATTGATTATGTTTCCGTTGTGCGCAAGCGCTATCGTACCTTTGGCGTAGTTGATAAAGACCGGCTGCGCGTTTTCTTTTGTGCTTTTTCCTGCTGTTGAATATCTCACATGACCTATGCCTATATTGCCCTTAAGCCTGTCCAGAGTCTCCTTATGAAAGACTTCATTCACAAGTCCCATATCCTTGTGTCCGCTGATATTGCCTATAGGGCCGCAGGTATCGCATACCACGATCCCCGCTGACTCCTGGCCTCTGTGCTGCAGGGCCGTAAGTCCGTAATAGATGTACTGAGCGGCATTGATATTCCTTTTTGAATATATCCCGAACACACCGCATTCTTCATGGATACCTTTGTCAGTCATTTTTTCTCCGATCACGCATTTGAGGCATGGCACCGGAAAGACCGGCCCATGCCTCTAAAATACTCTATGTTACTCAGTTACTCAACATCCTGAAGTGCATCATAATCTTCTTCTCCGGTCCTTATCTTGACGACCTTTTCAACAGGATATACGAATATCTTTCCGTCGCCGATATGTCCGGTGTACAGAGCCTTCTTCGCTGACTCTATGACAGCCTCCACAGGGATCTTGCTTACGACTACCTCAACCTTGACTTTAGGAAGCAGTGTCGCATCGACTTCGACTCCGCGGTATCTGTCTCCCGCACCCTTCTGGACGCCGCAGCCCATGACCTGTGTTACTGTCATGCCGGTGACTCCGAGATCGTTCATAGCCTTACGCAGTGTATCGTATCTTGACAGTCTTGCTATGATGACCACCTTGCTTATGCCTGTATCCTTGAAAGCCTGTACCACAGGTACCGCCGCATTCTTCTTCGCTTCGCTCGCTTCTTCGTATTCATCGGCGCCGAGGCTTGTGTTCTCGTTCACTTCCATTGTCATGGTGTTTGATATATCCATGATCGAGAATCCTGCATATGCGCTCGTAAGTCCGTGCTCGGTGCGGTCGAGACCGGTTATCTCTTCCTCCTCAGATACCCTGAGTCCGTTGAACGCTTTGATGAGTGAATATGTGATGACTATAGTCACTACCGACCATGCAATGGTCACTCCCATGCCGCCAAGCTGCTTGATGAGCTGTTCCACTCCGCCGCCGTAAAACAGTCCTTCTTTAATTTCTGCTGAAGCAAAACCCGGAGCGGATGCTGTAGCAAAAAGACCTACAGCGATGGTGCCCCATATTCCGTTGAACATATGAACTGCGACTGCTCCCACGGGATCGTCCACATGGATCACATTATCACAGAACCATACTCCGAATACCACCAGAACGCCTGCTACTGCTCCTATCACTGCCGCGCCTGCGCAGTCCGTCACGTCACAGGGAGCCGTGATGGCCACAAGACCTGCAAGTGAAGCGTTGAGACACATCGACACATCGGGCTTGCCGTACTTGATCCAGGTAAAGATCATGCATACGACTGTTGCAACAGCCGGCGCCACGGTAGTCGTAAGGAAGATGGATCCTAAAGTAGGAACGTCAGTTGCTGCTGCGCCGTTGAAGCCGTACCAGCCAAGCCAGAGGATGAATACGCCGAGAGCTGCCACTACAAGGTTGTGTCCCGGGAAAGCATTGATCTTCGTGACTTTTCCGTTCTTGTCTTTTACAAACTTTCCGATACGGGGACCCAGCATCCATGCTCCGACTAATGCGCAGATGCCGCCTACCATATGTATGCAGTTTGATCCTGCATAATCATGGAAGCCCCACTGTGCGAGGAATCCTCCGCCCCATGTCCAGTGCGCTTCTATCGGATAGATCAGCGCGGATATGACTGCGGAATAAATGCAGTATGATGAAAACTTTGTCCTCTCGGCCATGGATCCGGACACGATCGTTGCTGTCGTGGCACAGAAGACCAGGTTGAATACAAATGCCGAGTAATCAAAGTTTGCATAGTTACTGAACACATCGAATGAAAACTGTCCCGCAAATCCTCCGAGCATGTTTTCTCCGAGCATCAATGATGCTCCGCAGATAAACCACATCACCGTACCTATACAGAAGTCCATAAGGTTTTTCATGATGATGTTTCCCGAGTTCTTTGCTCTGGTGAAACCTGCTTCACACATCGCAAATCCGGCCTGCATCCAGAAGACCAGCGCTGCTCCTATCAAAAACCAGACGCCATATACTTCTGTGTTGATGGCTTCTAAAATCTCTGTTGCCATGATCGTTTCCTCCCTTCAAAATAAAGGCGCATCCCCCATCGGGAACGCGCCTTTGCGTTACAGTTACTATTGCGGTCCGGTCCTTTTGCCCGGACTGCTTTATTTATCAAACATAAAACAACATCTGTTCATATGTCGGATACGGCAGATACTCCTCAGGAAGGAGAGGCTCGGCTGCATCGGCATACTTTCTGATCTCCTCCATGTCCGCAAGCACCACATCATGATAGAACTTTGCCTGGTCTATATTAAGCTCCATGCTCTCTGCCTTGTCCGTATCCTCGGAAAGCTTTGCAGTAGCCTTTATCATGTTGTCATAGTAGCCCGAGAGCTTCTTTATCAGATCGGTCTGGGTATCGCATCCGGCCTCCACGCCCAGCTGCTTCTTCTTCAGCACCGAATCTGTAAGATCATCCGTATATGCTACTACCGAAGGTGCGAACTGCTTTAATATCATATCCTTCAGAGTCAGCGCCTCGATATGAAGAGTCTTGGTGTAATTCTCGATCCTTATCTCATATCTGGAATGAAGCTCTGTCTCGGAGTAGATGTTGTGCTTTGTGAAAAGCTTCACATTTTTCTCTGCAATAAATGCAGGCATCGCATCCGGCGTGGACTTGAGATTATAGAGACCTCTCTTCTCTGCCTCCTCGACCCATTCAGGCGCATATCCGTTGCCGTTGAATATTACCCTCTTATGCTTTATGATCGTTTCCTTCACAAGCTTATGGACTGCATCATCCATATCCTCAGGCTTTACATCCTTAAGTTTCTCATAGAATTCACTGAGCGATTCCGCAACGGATGTGTTGAGCATTATGTTCGGTCCTGCTATCGATACGCTCGACCCCAGCGATCTGAACTCGAATTTATTTCCGGTGAAGGCGAACGGCGATGTACGGTTCCTGTCGGTAGTATCCTTCATAAAATGAGGCAGGACCTTTGCTCCGATATCAACCTTGACCTTCTCAACCTTTCCGAAGTACTCGTCCTTTTCGATCGCTTCTATCACGCCAGTCAGCTCATCTCCGAGGAAGATCGATATGATCGCGGGAGGCGCCTCGTTCGCGCCTAATCTGTGATCGTTGCCTGCGCTTGCGACCGACAGCCTTAAAAGATCCGCATATTCATCGACCGCCTTTATCACTGCCGAAAGGAAGATAAGAAACTGGGTGTTCTCCGCAGGAGTCCTCCCCGGGTTCAGCAGGTTCTCTCCCGTATTGGTAGTGAGCGACCAGTTGTTGTGCTTTCCGGATCCGTTGATACCGGCAAAAGGCTTCTCGTGAAGAAGGCACATATATCCATGTCTTTCGGCAACCTTTTTCATCACTTCCATCGTGAGCTGGTTGTGGTCCACCGCGACGTTTGTGGTATCAAATACCGGAGCGAGCTCATGCTGGCAGGGAGCCACTTCATTGTGCTTTGTCTTAGCCGGGATCCCGAGCTTCCAGAGCTCTTCATCGAGATCATGCATGAAGTCAGCAACTCTTGTCCTGAGATTGCCGAAGTAGTGATCGTCCATCTCCTGGCCCTTGGGAGCGGGAGCTCCAAGCAGTGTCCTTCCGGTAAAGATAAGATCCTTCCTCTTTTTGTAATCTTCCTTATCTATGAGGAAATATTCCTGCTCGGGACCGACTGTAGTAAGGACATTTGTCACATCCTCCTTGCCGAGAAGCTTCAGTATCTTTACTGCTTCTTTGCTTATCGCATCCATCGACCTTAAGAGCGGTGTCTTCTTATCAAGAGCTTCTCCGCTGTATGAACAGAAGGCTGTGGGGATATACAGGGTCTTGTCCTTAATGAAAGCGGGGCTTGTGGGATCCCATGCTGTATAGCCTCTTGCTTCAAATGTGGCTCTTATACCGCCTGACGGAAAGCTTGAAGCATCGGGCTCACCCTTTACGAGTTCCTTTCCCGAAAACTCCATGATGACCTCTCCGCCGCCTACAGGACATATGAAGCTGTCATGCTTTTCAGCAGTGTATCCTGTCATGGGCTGGAACCAGTGAGTAAAATGTGTGGCTCCGTTTTCAACTGCCCATTCCTTCATTGCTACCGCGACCGCATTCGCTACATCAAGCTCCAGGTGTGTATTATTATCTATAGTCTTCCTCAATGCCTTATACATATCATGCGGAAGCTTATCTCTCATGATCTTGTCGCTGAAGACAAGGCTTCCGAACAGTTCGGGGATGTTGTTTTCCATAGTATTGTCCTCCTTATTTTGTGACAAAAAAAGGTGCTCCGGACTTTCGTCCAAAGCACCTTTGCCTTTATGGTTCGTTACTATAAACTCATAATTTCAGTTTGTCAATACTTTTTTTTTATTCAATAGGGAGTCTTAGATTATGATCTCGATCTCATATCCACCGGCATTCCATCCGCTCTCTACATGGGTGATACGTACTCTCGTTCCGGGGCTTAATGCACCATCGCCTAAATATGAAGCCCAGTATCCCTTTCCGTTATCTCCATCTACTGAATAGTCTGTGGTTTCCACTCCATTCGTTGTTCCATGTGCTGTGCCTGTGCCTACTGTTCCGTCACAAAGATATCCGTAGGGATCAACATCCGCTGCTCCACCGTTTGCCTTTGCCATTGCCTCATCGTTAAGTTTCATATTCTCAGCCATTTTGTTTTCCTCCTTATCAGAGCTGTATTTCCTTGCTTCTGTCCGATTATACGTAAGGAAAATCTGCTATGACAGCGATTTTGCGCATTCGGTCGGTTTCTACGTCTATCCGGTAAAAACGGTTTGATCCCGGCTTCGCCGTCGCAGCGGTTCGAATCCCTTTATGCACACAAAAAAGGATGCCCTACAGGCATCCTTTTTCATGTGCACAGGGGAAGAGGGAT
>JHYK01000018.1 GCA_000621405.1 Lachnospiraceae bacterium AC3007 | reverse complement strand
TTCCGGCCTTCGTCGTCAAGAATACAGCAGTCATGCTTGTCCTTGGCAACATCGATACCAACATAGATCATAAATGTGATCCTCCTAAAAAGTATATGATGCTGCTGTTATAAGATCCACAGGGCTCTTTGCATGCTGTAACCTCGTTCTACATAAACCGTCATGCGGTATCTAACTGATTAACAATTAAACAAAGAGACTGTGGTTGGAGCCTCCATTAAACCGTCTATGCGGTAGGTGCGATATACCAAACCACAGCATCTTTAACAGCATACCCGATACCTATAGAAAAGGTAAAGAATGGGTATGACTATATAATACGAGGTGGTATACCTGATGAGGTATTATCACAAGAAAGCCGGCATGATACCGCTCGTGCTGATAGCAGCAGTCGTTTTGTCTTCCTGCTCCACTGCTTCTTCCGGAGCCGCTGCTTCTTCCGGGACCGGATCGTCTGAGGTTACGGTCACGGATGGATCCACCGGCACGTCCGAAGAAGATCCCAGATCAGAGGATGCAGTGAACAGCGCCGTAAACTTTGATCATGAACTCGATCAGTACGAACCCAAAAAAGATCATTATAATTTCTACTTCACATATAAGATCGTCCACCCTTGGTGGGATGCGGTAGCTCTCGGTATGGAAGATGCCCAGAGGAAATTCCTCGACAAAGGCATCACGATCACATACGAGTACATGGCACCGGAAGCGGCCTCTGCCGAAGACCAGACGAAGCGGCTGCTTGAAGTCAGAGACAGAGATTTCGACGTGATCGGTGTCGATGTTGCCGATGAAGAGGTGATCTCCCCGGTCCTTGATGAGATGGTGGATTCCGGTATCAAGGTGATGACTTTTTCCAGTTCCGATGCAGCCGAGGGATGTAAAAGGATAGCTTATGTGGGGAATACACATAACTATCAGGACGGCGCGGATCTGACAGAAGCCTTATGCGAAAAGCTCGGATATAAAGGCAAAGTGGCCATCCTCGTGGGAAGCAAAGGCGCTCCCTGCCATGAGGACAGAGCGAGAGGCGCCAAGGATACCATAGCGAAATACAGTGATATGACAATAGTCGCTACGGAGTATGATATGGATTCAGTCGATATGGCCTATGATCTCACAAAAAAGATCCTGGCCGATACTCCTGATCTGGACGGGATCATCTGCTGCAATATGAGCAATCCTGTCGGTGCTGCCAGAGCAGTGACCGAGACAGGCAGCGATACCGTCATAGTCGGTATGGATCACGACCAGGAAGCACTGCATTATCTGAAGGACGGGATCATATATTGTCTCGGGGTGCAGGACTGCTATTCGATCGGATTCGACACGCTTCAGAATGCCGTTAAGATCGCAGACGGCAACAAACCGGGTGAGCTGTTTCAGGAAAAGACAGACGAGATAACCACGGTAATCTATCAGGAGGACGCAGCCATCATGCTTGAGCTGCTGTATGGTGATAACTGATGAAAAAACAGATCACGAGAAAAACATTCATCCTGACTGCAGTTGTCGGAGGGATCATATTGATGACTGCAGTGATACTCAATACGGTTTTCACATCAATACAGACTGTCAATGCTACAAATGAAGCCGTTGCCGAAGTCAGTTCATTCTATCTGGAAGCAATGGCGGACCGTCGTGCAAAAACGATCACGAATCTGATAAATAACAACTTTGACCAGATGAAAAAAGCTGTTGACTTCATCAATAATGAACCGATCGGATCTGACGAAGAGCTCCGCACCGCAATAGGAAGCCTGAAGTCCCTGCTGTCCCTCGACCGCTTCGCGCTTGTAGATACCGACAATATCGTCTACACGCAATATACCACCTACACAGGCGGAAGCCGCCATGCTTTTCTTTCCAATGACACCATGGACAAAAGATATATCAGTACGGTATCCATCTACGGCTCTTCGAAGCAGCTCTGTCTGGCTGCTCCCACACCTGATCTTGTTATAGCCGGAAAGCAGTACAAGGCCAGCTTTGTCCAGATCGATGTCAAGGAGATAGTTGATCTGCTGGCTTTTGAAGATGAGGGCAGGACATATTTCGGTCTGTACAGCAAGAACGGCGAAAACCTCTCGGGCACAAAGCTTGGGGATTTTATCTCCGGACACAACCTTCTTGATACGGTTAAAAAAGTCATTCCTGAAGAAAGCTGGAACGAACACTGTGATAATTTCTCAAACGGTGTGGAGGGAAGCATCACTTATACAGTCAATGGTTCCGACGAGACCTTATGCTATGTTCCGGTAGAGGGCACTGACTGGATGATGGTCGTGCTCATCTGTGACAGCGTTATACAGAACAGGATCCGCAGCATCAGTGAACACAGCCTTTTGTTGAGCAGAAGACAGGTGGCTTTCATTCTTATCCTGTCTCTTATACTGCTCTTTATCCTGCTGACGATGATGAAAACCCTTTCAGAAAGGGATCTTGCAGCGGAGAAAGAAAACACAAAGACCTTCCGTAACATGGCCAATACGGATTCCATGACGGGGGTAAGAAATAAGCACGCATATTCCGACGCGGAAGCTCTTCTCAATCAGAGGATCAGGGAAAATGATATAGATAAGCTTGGTGTGATAGTGTGTGATATAAACGGGCTTAAGCTTGTCAATGATACTCTCGGACACGCTGCCGGGGACAAGCTTATCAAAGACGCCTGTGCGCTGATCTGCGAGCACTTTACTCACGGAGCTGTCTACAGGATCGGCGGAGATGAATTCGTAGTCATACTTCAGGAAAAAGGCTATGATACAATGCTCGAAGAACTGGATATGGTAAACCGCGAGATTGAAGAAAATATCAAAAAGAACGAAGTAGTCGTTTCCATCGGCTACTCAACTCTGACCCCTGAGGATCAGATGGTTCACGATGTATTTGAAAGAGCTGATCAGATGATGTACAAACGCAAAAAGCAGCTCAAACAAATGGGAGCGCCTACAAGACCGGACAGCCCGCAGGCGTAAACTGATACGGAAAATCAGTTGGTTTTTTCGATGGACCGCGACGATATCTTTAATACCGAAAAAAACACAATATATCAGAAAGGCTTTACTCCAAGCAGAAACAGGGACTGGGGCATTGAGAAAAAAAAGCCCGATCAGTCACGTATCATTCTGGCTTCGGTCATCATCATTATCGTGGTCTCAGCCGGCGTAGCACTGATCGACTTTGATGACCCGCGTCTTCATGAACCTGACAGGATATTCCGTTTTTTTGAGCAGTTTTCTCTTCCGTCATTTTCCGTTGATATCTTTTCGGACCGGCAGGATGAAGAATATGATTATATCTATGCCGAAAACAATGCTTTCTATACCAAATACCGCAGCTCATATCAGACAGACTGGGAAAGCGAAGATCTGCCTTTCGGAGGCACAGCGATATACCTGGACAGACCCGGCTATTCGCCCTTTGTCACGATAAGGCGCATCCCCGGTGCAACCGGAGACCCCGGTGAATATCTTGATGACACATTGATATATTCCGTCATTGAAGAGGTCATTCCGGGAGGGAATACGGTTGATGATATCGGAGACGTGGAGTACGTTGAGATAAGCGATGCAGCGACAGGCGAGATACTGTCGAGGCCGCAGATATACATCGATCTGACAGATCCCGACGGCGGCAAAGTAAGAGTGATACTCCTTCTGACAGGATACACCGAACGCAACACGGGAAATGATGTGATCGTACAGTTTACCGCTGCCTATGATCTGGAAGATGAAGAAGAAAAAGAAGCTGTGATGGAGGCTTTCAACACTGCTGTCTCCGAGTTTTACATCAAATAGTCCGGCGGCCGTGAAGCCGACAGCAGGTTTCACATGTGATCCGGCGTTGCTGTATTCAGGATGCCATTGCCACAAGGCGTCGCAGGTAGACACTTCAAGAGCGGAAATGATATATTATTATGGTCAGTAAAAACGATCCGTACGAGGTAACTATCACGCATGAACAATAACGCATCGCGCGTGCTGATAATAGATGATCTGTCCGTTAACAGGATGATACTTTCATCCCTGCTTGCTTCCCGCGGAGTTGTCTCCGAACAGGCAGACAGCGGTTTCAAGTGTCTGGAGATGGTGAAAGCCAGGGACTATGACCTGATCCTGCTGGACCACCGTATGCCCGACATGGACGGAGTGGACACTCTGGTGCAGTTAAAGGGCATATTCAGGGAAAAGGGACGCAGCATTCCTGTCATCTGCCATACCACAGAAGAAGGACGCAAAAACATCAATCTCTATAAAGCCGCAGGTTTTTCAGACGTTCTCATAAAGCCTGTGGATCCCGAACAGCTCTCCGAACTCATCATGACCTATCTGCCCGATACGTCCGATACTCCGGAGACAAAGACTGCTCTCGCAGAAGACAAGCGTTCCAAAGAGCCTTTGGCCGATGATGAGCTGAAAGACGAGCTTGACAAACTCCCCCTGTGGCTTAAGATCGTGCCCCATATCGATCTCGATGCGGGGATCGGATGCTGCGGCAGCGCCGAAGACTATATTGACGCTCTGTATATATTCCGCTCTTCAATAGATGAGAAATCCGATGAGATCGCGCTGTACTCGAGAAACAAAGACTGGACTCTGTACAGGCTGGCTGTTCATTCTCTTAAGAGTATGTCCCGGCTTATCGGAGCCAGGAACCTGAGCGAGATCGCTGCCGATATTGAGCAGAAGATCGACAACAAAGACTATAACGCGGCTGAAGAGCGTACCGATGAACTGTTGACCGAATACAGACGTTTCATCAAGCCGCTCGATCCTCTTATGGAAGACGATGATATAAAGCATATAATGGACGATGCCGCCGAACATGCAAAAGAAGCGCATGCGGGCACAGTATCTGTGGATCACAGCAGATCCGTCCTCTATATCAATTCTGCTCAGGGAATAGCCGCAAAGGGAATAGAAAAGATTCTCAGCGAAAAGGGCTTCTCGGTGATCCCTGTGCCGGACAGTCCGGATGCTATCATCAATCACAGATTCGATGCGGACATCGTTGTATATTATCCCAAAGTGGAAGAAGACTCTCATATCAGTATCACCATGAATCTCCTTGGCGAGCTCTGTCAGGACGATTCCAAGCTGCTGTGCCTGACAGGAGACGTCAGCGATATAGATGAAGCCATGAATTCAAAGGGAGCGGGCCGAGTCTCGCACACTTATCCGAGGCCTGTGGAACCCTCTGTATTTCTGGATGATATGGAATACTACTCCGAGCTCCTCAGAGATTATCACCGCATGAAGACCATCTTCCTGGTAGATGATGATCCCGATTACAGATCAGTGATCGCCCGCTGGCTCACACCGCACTACAGTGTCTCTGCTTTTTCAAGCGCGCACGAGATGATATCAGGTCTTGCCGCCGTGACGCCCGATCTTGTACTCCTCGATTACGAGATGCCCGAGATGGACGGTCACGAGCTTATGGGGCATCTTCGTAACGACCCCGAGACGCAGATGATCCCCATCATTTTCCTTACCGGAAAGAATGACAGGGACCATGTTTTCAGCATATTGCATTACAAGCCTGACGGCTATCTTCTCAAATCTCTTTCAAAGGAATCTCTCATCGATTCCGTAGACAGATTTTTCTCCGAATCGCTGTTTGAAAGATCACTTGATCACGTCGTTGAGGATCCCGAGTAATCCCGGTTTTCCTTCGGACTTGGGGATCACTCCCGCAGGAGCCAGATCTTTAAGCACAGCCTCAGACTCTTCGTCTTCCTTACCGGTCCTGAAGATCACAGGAATGTCCTTTGTATTTTCACCGGCTTTGATCTCACGATATAACGCCGGCCCGTCCATTACAGGCATGGCATAATCCAGTACTATGACATCAGGCTTTGCAGCCTTAAGGATATCCAGTGCTTCTGCGCCCGATGATGCGCATAGCGTCTCAAAGCCCGCCTTTATTACCCAGCGCTCTGTCAGTTTGAGCATATCAGTATCATCATCTACAAGCATTACCAGACTCATCTGCTTCCTCCTTAGCTGTAAAACTATTACGCTTCCTGTCTGTACTTATTTCCTGCTTCGCAAGCCGGTCATTACTCCCCGGACGATCCCGGTAATACAGCGGCAAGCTTTTCTCCAAGCGCCCTGTATTCCCTGACAAATCTCTCCGTTCCGGATCTGACTCCATCCATATCTCCTTCTCTTCCGGCCTGCTCCAGGATCCTGGCCTGCTCATGCAGTCCGATGGCGCCGATAGATTTAGACATACTCTTTAATGAATGAGCAAGCAGGACAAAATCTTCGATACGTTCTGTCTTTACACAATCTTCAAGCGATGCGGCCTTCTCCTCCACTGACTCGGCGTATGTCTGAAGAGCAAAGAGATAATCCTCCGCATCTCCGCAATACTCAAGTCCCTTATTATGATCGAGTTCCCTGATCCGGAGTATCCCTTCGGGGATCTCTTCGGGAATATCACCGGAGACATCCGCTGTCTCATCCTCTGTGACTCTGTCCCCGTCATCCTTTGAGGTATCTGCTGCATTAGCCGATGTGACTCTGCCCGTGTCATCCTTTGAGGTGTCTGCTGCTTCAGCCGCAGCGCTTTCTCCGAGATACCGGGTCATCATCTCTTCCATATCGGATATGACTACGGGCTTTGCTAGGTAGTCCGTGAAGCCCTCTTTTAAGAGCCTCTCCTTGTCGCCCAGTATCGCACTGGCTGTAAGCGCTATGATCGGTATATGCGCGACCTTGTCAGGGTATTTTTCGTGCAGTTTGTGAAGCGTCTCTATGCCGTCCATTCCGGGCATTCTGTAATCGAGGAAGACAATATCAAATTCCTGCTCCCCGAATTTGCTAATGCAGTCTTCACCGCCCGATGCGGTCTCGATGATCATCTCCGAGCGCTTGAGGAGTCCGGTCAGCACCTGAAGGTTCATCGGCATATCATCCACTACAAGTATCCTTCTGCCGGGAGCGGTGAAATACTTTCTTTGTCCGTCAGCCTTCCTGGCCTGCCTTTTCCTGTCGGAAGGCCTGAGCTCACCTATCTCTTCGGGATCACTTATTTCCTGCCAGATGCTGAAATAAAACCTTGATCCCTGTCCATATATGCTCTCAACCTTCAGTTCGGAGTTCATCATATGCAGGAGCTGTCTGCTGATCGAAAGACCGAGTCCCGCTCCCTCGATGCTCCTGTTGCGTGATATGTCCAGTCTGTCAAAAGGAACAAAGAGTTTTTCCATCTCCTCAGCCTTTATTCCCATGCCCGTGTCTTCGACAGCGATCAGGAGTCTCACGCTGTTACCTTCTTTATTCTTCTCCGTGCATTTTATATCTAGAGTTACATTTCCTTTTTCAGTGTACTTTACCGCATTGGTAAGAAGATTTGTCACGATCTGCTTTACTCTGAGTTCGTCACCCTTAAGGCCTTTGGGGATAGTGCTGTCTATGTTGAAGATCAGATCAAGCCCCTTGGCCTCTGCCCGGAAACGGATCAGGTTATACAGATCGTTGATAAGCCCCGCCGGCGAATAACTGTCGACGGTCAGTTCCATGCGGCCTGCTTCTATCTTGGAGAAATCAAGGATATCACTGATGATGCCGAGCAGGCTCTCGCCGGCAGAACTGATATTGTCTGCGTAAGAAAGGATGTTCTCGTCGTTGCTCTCCCTTCGGATCATTTCATTCATTCCGAGGATGGCAGTGATCGGAGTCCGGATCTCATGAGACATGTTGGAGACAAAACCTGACTTCGCCCGGTTGGCGTCCTCCGCGGCCTCCAGCGCTTTTGCGAGCTCCTCGCTCTTTGAAGCCAGCTCCTCCTGCATTGCAAGCTGCTCTTCAAGTTCCTGCTGCCTGACACGATTCTCGGTCTCGGTGACCTCGCGGTCGAGCGCATCCTTTGCTGCTTTCCTCTGCTGCATGAAAAGAAGTGAGAACATGATGATGAGTATAAGAGCAGTCATCACGGACTGCACGGCGCTCCGGATGATTATCGTATCCGATATCGAATTGATCTGCTCTCCGATGATGCTCTCGCGAATCAGATAAGTGAGCATCCATTCCGTCCCGTGTACCGGTACATAATATAGAGTCTCACTGATCCCGCTGTAGGAAAAAGATACTTCCCCGCTTCTTCCGTCTTCAAAATCCTGTACTAATTTATCGTACGAATATCCTTTGTCATATGAGGCCTGGTCCATGGCTTCAAGAAGATTGTCCTCGCTTGCAAGTCCGCCAAGGACCATGTCTGTAAGAGCCACACCGTCTTTGGTATAGATGTTGCAGAATGTCGTATTGTTATTGGACTGGATGGATACATTGCGCAGGAGATTGTCCATGTCGATCTCCATGAAGCATGCTATCAGAGTATTGCCTTCAAGCGACAGATTGTCGACAGGTATCGCTATCACGACTTTCTTATCACTGCTTAAAAGATTCTTGATCGATATCTCCGGCTCAGTCAGATTCCTGTAGTCTATGTCATACTGATCTATATCTGATCTCGTGCCCCTTGATGTATAGATGAGCCCTTCTGTATCAATGAATGCGAATTTGTCCAGATCGTACAGCTGCTTCATCCTGAACTGATACTCCTGGAGAGTCTCTTTGCTCACAAGATCATCTTCGGTCAGCATGCCGACTGCCACGTCCAGATCACGGGTGTAATCATCAAGGATCGACGATACCACCTGCTCTCTTCGTCCCGCCAGTTCGCTTAAGTACAGGAGACTTACATTACTGACTGCCTCCTTTGTATCATTGTCCGCAACCCTGCCCAGTGCGAATGTCCCTATGATCAGTATCACCGCCACGATGAGACACCCTATCGCAGCGATGGAGAGGGTATTGAATTTGTGTTCTCCTTCAGTCTTCATGCATCAGATAGTCCTTATCTTCATCTATCATCTGGATCATTATGTCGGCGAAAACCGGATCAAACTGTGTTCCTTTTCCTTTCTCGATCTCTGCACGGACCACTTCCTGCGGCAGTATATCCCTGTAGCTTCTGTGGCTTGTCATCGCGTCGTATGCATCGGCCACGGATATTATCCGGGCTTCCTCAAGTATCTCTTCTCCCTTCAGCCCGTCGGGATACCCTGTGCCGTCATATCTCTCATGATGCCATCTCGCGCCGATAGAGAGCTTCGGCATCTCTTTTACCTTCTTGAGTATCCTGTCTCCGATCTCGGGATGTACCTTGATGGCCTTATATTCTTCATCCGTAAGCCTTCCGTTTTTATTTATTATCTCATCCGGCACACCGATCTTGCCTACATCATGGAGCAGTCCCATCATGTAGATATCATCCTGCTCCTTCTCGGTATAGCCGTATCTCTTTGCTATCTCGCGGGAGTAGGCTGCCACCCTGTCCGAATGTCCGTTGGTATAGGTATCCTTCGCGTCTATAGCTGCGGCAAGCGTCTGCACCACATGCCTTGAGAGGCTCTCGCACTCGGCCGAACGCGCCTCGATCTCCTGTACCATGGACTTGTGAGTGCGGTCCAGTTCGATTATCCGGCCCACACGGTGCAGCAGCACATCGGGATATATGGGCTTCCTGATAAAATCCTCAGCTCCCATCTTAAGCCCCTTCATCTCCGTCTCGTCACCTGAGTCTCCGGTCAGGAATACTATGGGTATCCTGTGCCCTTCGCTCTGGCGCTCACGCAGGAGTTTTATTATCTCAAACCCGTCCATGTCAGGCATCATGATATCGAGAAGTATCAGATCCGGCACATTGCCTTTCACAAAAAGAAAATCCAGAAGTTCCTGCCCTGATTCCAGGGCGGTAACTATATAATCATGTTTTTTCAAGATACGGGATACTGTTTTTCTGTTGAAATCCTCATCATCGACCACAGTCACCCAGTTCATAGATTACCCCTCCGCTCCTTTTATCATGCATGATCCCGGTCAGTCAGACAGCGCATTTTGACAACCGACATGCCTCATTGAATTATACTTATTATAGCAGAATAAAACAAACAAAAGGTATCCCCCCTCCGCTACGCTCCGCCCGGTCTTCTATCAAGAACCAATGTCCATAAGATATCGGTAATGATCCTTAGTCTGCTTTTCCGCTCCTATATCCGCCACCAGATGATCGTCAACCCCGCAGCCGCTATGCGCAGTGTTGACGATCGTCTGTCGGCAGATTTTTTATTGATCAGGCAGACTAAGGATCTTCAGGCGCATTGCGCCTTGTTTGCCGGCTCGGATCATGTGTGGATTGTACCCTGGAGCCCAGGTTCTGCGTGATAAAGATACAATTGTCCCGTGATGAAGGCTTGGATCAGGCGGAATTTGTACCCTGTAGACCGGTTCTGCGTGATAAAGGTACAGTTGTCCCGTTATGTCGGCCCGGATCTGGCATGGATTGTACCCCGGAGCCCGGTTCTGCATGATAAAGGTACAATTGTCCGACGATGGCGTTTTGGATCAAGCGTGGTTTGTACCCTGGAGCCCGGTTCTGTGAGATAAAGGTACAATTATCCTGTGATGCTGGCTCGGATCATGTGTGGTTTGTACCCTGGTGACCGGTTCTGTGTGATAAAGGTACAATTGTCCCGTGATGAAGGCTTGGATCAGGCGGAATTTGTACCCCGGAGAACGTTTCTGCGTGATAAAGGTACAATTGTCCCGTGATGTCGGCTCGGATCATGTGTGGTTTGTACCCCGGAACCCAGTTCTGCGTGATAAAGATACAATTGTCGGACGATGAAGGCTTGGATCAGGCAGAATTTGTACCCCGGAGAACGTTTCTGTGTGATAAAGATACAATTGTCCCGTGATGTCGGCTCGGATCATGCGTGATTTGTACCCTGGAGCCCGGTTCTGCGTGATAAAGGTACAATTGTCCGACGATGGCGGTTCGGAAGTCAGGAAAGGAAGTCACTGAGAACCGTCCCCGCTGGCTTAAAATAAGTCACTGAGAACCGTCCCCTTTGACTTCCGTTCACGTGTTGACAAACATCCTTTTTTGTATTACTATCCTAATGTATTAGGCAACTAATACGGTGATACAAAGCAAAGAAAGGAGGATACGACATGTCATGGAATCTTGACTCCGACCGGCCGATATTCGTGCAGATCATCGAGCATATCGAGCTGGACATCGTATCAGGGAAGCTTCCTCCGGGAAGCAGGACGGCAAGCGTCCGGGAGCTTGCGGCTGAGGCGGCGGTCAATCCGAATACGATGCAGCGGGCGCTCAGCGAGCTGGAGCGGATGGGTCTTATGAAGACCGACCGCACGATAGGACGATACATCACTGATGACAAGGAACTGATAGACGATTTGAAGAATAAGATCGCGTCTGCGAAGACGGAAGCTTATCTTGAAGATATGTCACGACTGGGGATAGATAAGAAGGAAGTCATCAGTATCATAGAAAAAAAGAGTGGAGATTAAAGGAGGCAAAATGAGTTCGTTACTCAGTGTGAGAAACCTCACAAAGAAATACAATTATTTCCCCGCACTTTCAAATATAAGCTTTGATCTTGAAAGCGGGCGGATTGTCGGACTTCTCGGTCCGAACGGGAGCGGCAAGACCACATTGATCAAGACGATCTGCGGACTGTTGCAGCCTGAAGAGGGAGGGGTGCTCGTGATGGGCAATCCCGTAGGAGTCGAGAGCAAGAAGGTCATATCGTATCTTCCGGACAGCACTTACCTCGGAACGGGCATGACAGTACGTGAGATCATCAATTATTTCAAGGATTTTTATGCTGATTTTGATGAGGCTCGCGCATACGACATGCTCGCAAAGCTTGGCATCAATGCATCCACGAGGCTTAAGACCATGTCAAAGGGCACCAAGGAAAAGGTTCAGCTGATCCTTGTGATGAGCCGCAGGGCCCGTCTTTACATCCTTGATGAGCCCATAGCCGGTGTCGATCCTGCAGCAAGGGACTATATCTTAAATACGATAATATCAAATTATGACCGTGAATCATCGATACTGATATCTACCCATCTGATATCGGATGTGGAAAATATCCTGGATGACGTGATCTTTCTGAAGGAGGGACATATAGTAAGGTTCTCCTCCGTGGATGAGATCAGGGGAGTTGAAGGCAAGTCCATAGACGGTCTTTTCAGGGAGGTGTTCAGATGCTGACAAAACTTGTAAAACATGAATTCATAAGTACCTGGAAGGTGCCGGTTGCGCTGGATGCAACGCTTCTGGTGCTTGGCCTGATGGCTCATATAGGGATAAGGACTCTTCCGTACATCAAGGATTCTATCGGATTTCTTGTGATCATGTTCCTTTTTGCGGGCGTATACTACATGGGGATCATAGCCGCCAACATAGTGACAATGGTGTTCCTCGTGATGCGCTATTATAAAAATCTGTACACAGCCGAGGGCTATCTTACATTTACGCTTCCGGTGAGCACGAACAGCATAATAAATGCAAAGGTGATAACCGGATATGTGTGGGCTCTGCTTTCCCTTGTATCCACCCTGATGTCAATATTGATAGCGCTTTCGGGACTACTGGGGATGGCAGATATACCTTATGAAGAGCTGTCCGAGGCTGCAGATGAGTTCCTGAGTGTCTTCGGAGCCGGATCGAGCGTCATCATAGCGATAGTCCTGCTGGGTCTTGTCTCTTCGCTGTACAATGTGCTGTGCCTTTATGTATCGGTCACAGTGGGACAGCTGTGGGAGAAGCATAAGATACTCGGAGCGGTGCTCTCGTACGTGGCCATATACGTGCTGAATCTCATCGTAAGCCAGATAGCTATGATCACATCGGGTTTCTACAACTTTATGAATGATAATCTGGATGCCGTATTCAGTACGATGTACACTGGGATGCTGTACAGGACAACGATAATATCCGGGATACTGGCTGTAGTGTTCTATGTGGCGTGCATTATGATAACCAAGAAGAAGGTGAATCTGGACTGACAAGTCAACGGGACGGTTCTCAGGGGTGACAGGGGGACGTACCTTTTGACACCTTGTAGTGCAAAGGTGTCAAAAGGTACGTCCCCCTGTCACTCCATCAGCCGCATCACGACATGTTTCTGCGTGATGCGGTATTTTGTTCTCTTTTCGACTACATCCCTGCAGTAATCAAGCGTCCTCTGCATCTTGTCGCGGACACCCTCTATCTGCTTTATAAGCTCCGCGTCTTCGGTGTAGACGCTCATCGTGAAGGAATCGTCGGTGGTGATGAGGCTTCGTATGACCTTGTGCTTTAAGTGCTCCATGATCTGCTTTGCATCCTCCAGGGTGTCCAGATCATAGAGGAGCAGGGGATTCCTTGAAGCCACCACGTCGATCTCATCGGAGAGGCGAATAAGGGCGCTTAGATAGGGCAGGCAGACCGTGTTGCCACTTGGCACTCTGAATTCTGCGGGATATTCCTTTTCGTCATAGAGATCGGTGCGCCTGTGCCCGCGCGACACCTGTACTATGGAAAAGACATGCTCATCCGACGGGATATCAAGCATTCCGGCATATTTTCTGATAAAGACGCCGCTGAATTCATGATGGAATTCTCTCACAAAATCCGATGTGGATGCATCGGGATGCGTCTCAAAATAATCTCCGTACGGGATCTGTTCTTTGAAATCTTCCACATCTTTTTCCCTCATCGCCATGCCGGAATCATGCAGATATGAGGCCATCAGGAGTACATAGATCTCGTCTTCGTTCATGATATCTATCTGGCTGCCGATCAGCACGTTGCAGAAGTCGGCCACTGTCACACAGTGGAGCAGAGTATGATCGGTGAATTCCGGGAAAAGGATCCTGAATCTGTCCAGTATCTTATTCAGGGCGAACGGTGTGTCTTTATATCGCGAATAGAGATCGGGATTCAGGTTTTTCAGTCTTTTTTCACAGAGGAAATCAGTTCCTTCTTTTGCCATGATATGCTGCCTTGGCCTTTCTCTACATCCTGATATGGAGCACATTGAGCCCCATCAGGTTTTGATATGTAATGTCTTTTGCGAGCCGCCTTACCATGCGAAGGCCTATATTCTTTTCGGGCTCTTCATCGCTGATGAGAGCAGCCATCTCCATTGGATCGAACGGAGCGCAGTCATCTTTCAGTCTGATGACTACCCCGTCTTCAAGTATCACGACTCTTGCTTCTGCTGTGTGATTCTTATTATCACCGCCGAAGCCGTGCCTGACCACATTGCCCGCCATCTCCTCTACGCAGAGAGCAGTATAGAAGGCGGTCTTTTTGTCGATATCATGTTTGCTGCAGAACGCCTGAACTTTTGATGAGGTATCGGTGACATCGGACATGGATAAGATATCCATGATAAGTCTGTCGGAGTCAGCCACCCCGAAGTCCTTTTTGAGCAGCATCCATTCATCTTCGCCTTTCGGGGCCCTCCGCCAGAATACGAAGGCAAAACTCATGGACAGTATCAGCGTCATGAAGATGCCTATGGGATTGGCAAGCCATACACCGAGAGCGCCGAGTATCGGAGCAAGTATGAGTGACGGGATCACCATGGAGAAGAATCCGTCAAATACAGAAATGATATTAACGTACAGATTATGCTCTCCTGCCTGAAGATAATTGGCCGCTATCTGGCATAAAACTATGAACGGAATGCAGCAGGCGTAAATCACAAACAGCTGATGAGCATACCGGTATACGGTCGACCCTGTGTCCGGGAAGAACAGACGGGATATAGGAGACGCAAGCAGCATCACTATCGCTGTCACGGCGAGTGACAGCGGAAGGGTCCTCACTATAGCGATCCGCATCAGTTTTTTGAGGGAATCCCTGTCGCATTCGCCAAACGCCACGCTCGCAAGTATCCTTAAGGTAGAGCCGACACCGATAGCAAATGAAACATAGAGACCGTTCAGCATGAACAGAGCCGACTGGGCCGAAAGGCCGTCATCTCCCGCATATTTCAGCAATATGCGATTGATCGTGATCCCTCTTAATGCGAGACAGAATACGAGCAGCGCTCCCGGGAAACCGATCTTCAGCATCGGTATGGTCTCGCTCCAGCAGATATTCTTTATGTCGAATTGCAGATGAGATCTTTTTGTAAAGAAGTACGGCGCCAGTATCAGGAAATAAATCCAGTTGCTTATGGAGGTCGAAAGCGCAAGCCCCCATATGCCCATATCGAACACCGAGACAAGAATGATGTCCATGGATACATTAGTGACTATCATCCCGATGACGCCTGCATAACCAAGCTTGTTCCGACTCTCCATCTGAAGGAAGGATGCGATCTGCTGAGACAGCATCTGCGGGATTATTCCTATGCCATATCCGATGATGTATGTGGTCAGAGCTCCCTTCAGCGCAGGACTTGTACCGAGCGCATCCGCGATCTCCCCGGGGATCGTAAAGCTTAAAAAAGTAAGAACAGCACCGCAGATCAGAGTCAGGGTAAGATTCAACGTAAAGATGGCATTTGTTCTTTTGATATCGCCGCTTCCCATGGAGCGTCCGCAGAGCACTGCGGTGCCTCCGAGCAGCACGGAGCCTGTAGCCATGAGTACATTTACAAAAGAAAAATGCAAACCTACAACACCGACAGCAGCGGAGTCAATGCATCGTCCCGCAACAGTGCCGTCCACGATGGAATTGACTGCGCCCATGGCAACTATCATCACCTGTACGGGGAGCAGTTTGAAGAAAAGCCTGAAAAGCATAATCCCTCCTCATAGATAAAGTCCGGTCGTGATCCGGACACATCATAAATATCATACTATAGCTTTGAGAATATATGCAAAACGTTATCTTCTCAGTGAATTCCCTTGCCCCCCCTCAGAGCAAATGCTACCATAGCAATTGTAGATGCTCATGTGACACTAATCTCGTAAGGAAAGAAGTGTACACCTTCAGTCTTATCATCAAGGACTGACAAGACAGTTATAAAGAATGACCGGACGACAAAGGAGCTCCATGCAATGCATGGAGCTCTTTTTCCATCCTCTGTTTGACGCACGTCAGATAAGTCAGTGAGAACCGTCCCCGTATCAGGAATACCTTTCCCTTAGTGTAAAGAAGAACTTCTGCTTGATCGGAGTATCTATGACTCTGACCGGCTTCAGCTGGTTGGGAGAGGTTCCCTTTCTTATCATCAGATCACGGTATGCCTGATAAGTCTCGGCCTGTAAGAAGATGAGTTCCATGGGACCGAGCACCCCGGTCCTCACCTTGTCACCGTAGGACGGATTGGCCTGCATCATCTTGGCATCTATCACATCCCTGTATTCATCTATCTTATCCTTGGGCACCTTCGTCTCAGGCTCCATCAGGAAGACGTAATGCCCCGGCTCCGAATCCGTATCGGCATACACACTGTAGTCGTTGATGACAAGCTTCGTATCCTTCATGAACTGTTCTATGGACCAGCGGACCGATTCTTCGTTTGTCTTCTCACCCTGTATGGAGAGCATCTGGCTCTTTCTGTATATGAACTGAAGAAGCGGAGCTTCGTTGTAGAAACCGGTCACCCTTATCACGTCCTTGATCCTGTATCTGTAGAAGCCTGACAGATTGGTGACCACGATCTCGTAGTCCTCTCCCTCTTCAAGCTGATCTATGGTAAGAGTTGTGGACTCGTCCTCTGCATTGGCCGGAATGAACTCATAGAAGCCGCCTTCGGGCAGGAGTACATAGGACGTATCCCCCGCATGTCTGGCCGCTGCAAAAAGTCCTTCTGAAGCAGCATAGGTAAGGTTGTTGTAAGGTATGTTCTTTCCGGTATATCTGCGCATCTTCTTGGCATAAGTAAAGAAGCCGCCCGTGCCGATACCGGCAACATACTGCAGACCGGGCCATATGCGCGTGAGTATTCCGTCCGGACCTTTCCTGAACTCTGCCGCAAGCTTCCTTGCTCTTCTGTGGTTGGGACTAAGCCGCTGCTCAAATATCCTGCGCTGTTCATCAGGTATCTTAATGTTCTCATCGATCCTGCCGTAATAGATATCTCTGCAGAGCATCTTCCAGTTGGCGCGCATATAATCTACCATATCGACCAGCGCTGTCATGAAAGCTCCGACAAGGAATGTAACATCTTCTCTTTCAAGAGCGAATCTTGCCCTCAGATACTTAAGATCCATCTCCGCCTGAGGATTGATGACATCCCACGGAGAAGTAAGGACATATTCCGTGATATCCTTGACCTGCTTCATTATATTACCGGATATGGCTCCCTTGGGAACGCCGTGCTTTGTATCCTGGAATTTAAGTTCGATCAGATTGACACCGAATCCCGGTTTTAATGAGCGACCGGTCGTATTCCTGTAGAATTCATCAATAACACCGAAACACAAACTGGTCCCGTATTTGCTGTAGATATCCAGTTCTTCCTGAGATACGGGGATATGCTTGGGCACTCCCACACTTCCCGAGCTCAGTGCATAATGCTTCGGCGGTCTTACGGTCAGGAGGTTATTTTCATTATCCTCGACCATACGTTTAATATACGGCTCATAATCATCATAAGTCGAAAGAGGCACCTTTTCCTTGTATTCCTCGATGCTTCTTATATTGGCAAAATCATATAACCTGCCGTATTCCGTATCCTTATTCTCATCGAGCAGTTTCATCAAAAGCTCTTCGGACATGGCGATCGCCCGCTTTGAATTATCATCAATATCACGGAGAGCCTTCCTGCCCCTGTGGATCAGAACCTTGGTTATTGCAAGGTTCATCGAAGTTTCTTTTACTTTTGAAGATATTTCCTTAATGTCCGCACTTTGTTTTCTCATCCGTCTGTCCTCTTTATACAATGTTCACCACATCGGAGAAACCTGTCATCTCGAAGACATTGAATACATCTTCCGACATGTTCCGGATCAGCATGCTGCCCTGCTTATCCATGATCTTCTGTGCATTGAGGAATACTCTGAGCCCTGCCGATGAGACAAAGTCAACTTCCTTAAGATCAAATTCTAGTTCGCTCACCCCTTCAAGATTATCATTGATGAAATCATCAAATTCCTTTGAAGTGGCCACATTGATCTCACCCTTCAGGAAAACTGTGAGTTTGTTCCCCTCCTTCTCCTGACTGATCTGAAACTCTTCGTTTTCTGCGCTCATAATCTGACCTCCTTTGATATATCATCTGATACTTATTACTCCCGGATCTATATCTGATAATCTTATCATTGCTGAATATATTTAACAAATTCCGGCAGCCTTCATTCCCTGTTTTTATATCTGCTCCCGCCACATATGACATTATTCCCGCGCATCAACGATGCGTGATACAGAGCTATAGTGATTTCATTATACTGAGGATATTCCTGCCGTCTTTATACTCATATGTCATGTCATCCATGGTATTCTTTACAAGATAGATCCCAAGGCCTCCCTTCGGACGCTCCTTTGCGGATACCGTAAGATCCGGGTCACCGGAGTTGAGCGGATTAAAAGGCTCTCCGCTGTCAACAAATCTTATCATCACATGTGACCGGTCTGCCGGGATCTCCACCCGTACAGTTATATCCCCTGTGCCGTCCCCGTAAGCATATAGAGCTATATTACCGTATATCTCATCTACCGCCACATCGATCTGCCGCCTGATCTTTTCGGGACAGTCAACAGCCTTCAGCTCCTCATTCACGAGTCTCATAACAGGGGAAATATTCTCGACCTTTGCTTCAACCGTGATCTCTCTTTGCACCATCCCCTCTTCCGGAGTCGCCCCCTGCGGTCCGATATACTCTATGCACATCATTGTCAGATCATCAAACTGCTCTGCGTCACCCACAAACTTCCTGACCTCACTGTCTACATTGGCAAGTATCTCCTCAACGGGAGCGTCCGGTGCGATATTCACTGCAGCAAGGGTCCTGTCCATTTCGAATCGCTTCCTGTTACTGTTAGTAGCTTCCGGCACCCCGTCTGTATATACAAAAAGTTTGGATCCGGGCTTCATCAGGATCTCATAGTTGGTATATTTCATATTGGCCTTACCGCCTATGACAAAGCCGTGCTTGTCTTTGATGATCTCAAAATCACTGTCCGGTTCCCTGAATATCGGGAATTCATGTCCTCCGTTGGACGCCACAAGTACGCCGGTATCGATCGCAAGGATACCCACCCATACCGTAACGAACATATTCTCCTTGTTATTGGCGCAGATAAGGTTATTGACTTTTTCGAGCACCTTTGCGGGATCCCTGGTGGCGATAAGCTGACTCTGGATCAGGCACTTGGCCATCATCATAAACATAGCCGCAGGCACGCCCTTACCGGATACGTCAGCCATGACCATCGCCAGATGGCCCTCTCCAAGGAAGAAGAAATCATAGAAATCTCCTCCCACCTCTTTCGCCGGAGTCATGGATGCATATATATTGAACTCCGGTCTCTCCGGATATGCCGGGAAGATATTGGGCAGCATATCGGCCTGGATCTTGGTAGCAAGCGCAAGCTCCGTCCTGACTTTTGACTTCGTGGCCATCTCATCTACTATCTCATCCACGTAATCCCTCATCTTCCCCGCAAGGGATTCGAAGCTCTCCGCCAGCACCTGTATCTCATCACCGGTCCTGTATTCATCCTGAACTTCAAAGAACATATTGACGCCCTTATATTCGCTCAGGCTCTCCTTCATCTTTGTGATCGGAGCAGTTGCCTGCCTCGTCTTTTTTCTTACAAAGACATATCCAAGGATCATGATAAGAATAAAGACAAACGCTGCCAATACCGCCGAGATCTGATAAGCCCTGTCCTCTCGGGAGATCATTTCCACAGAGTTTTTTTCCATATCCGTCTGAAGGTTCCGGGCGGTTTCCGTGACCTCATCAACCGATACGAAGATGACCTGTGCCCATCGGGATGTGGGTATCGATCCGTATGCGGCATAGAATTCTTCCCCGTCGACTTCAACCTTCTCTACGCCTGTCTCACCCGTAAGTCCCTTATCTATAACAGCCTTAAGCTCCGGATTAAGACTGTTTCTTATGTCCGGCGGATCATCCCTGTCTTTTTTCAGTTCTCCGTCTTCTCTGGTGGAATATAACAACTGACCATCCTCTGAAATAAGTATCGTAAATCCCGACTCTCCGATCTCACGTCCTGTCATGAACTGGAACATACCCTTCAGATCCATGCAGCCTTCTATGACTGCCACGGCTTTGCCGTCCACATATACCGGGATACTGTATACCACATCATCATCTTCATATAACGGACTTTCTTCTCTTGCCGCAAAGAACACATCCCCTTCTTCGAGAGCTCCGTCAAACCACACACTATCCCTTGCATCATAGTCTATGACATTACCATTCTCATCGATCTTTTCATCAGCCAGTCTGTCAAAGACCAGCGTTACTCCATCCATAGTGCTTATGCAAGTGTCAATGTCATATTCGTCGGAAAGGACTATCCCCTTCATCATGGGTTCCAGATTAGCAAGCCTCTGCATCGTTTCATAAGTCTTTGGACTTATGTTCTCATAACCGTCCGGTGCAAGGAGCAGGAGCCTGGGCGTTGCTTCACCGTCTTTCTTTGGAGGATCGATCTTCCGGGCCTTGTAATTATCAGGATTACGGAATACATCTTCCACCTGACTCCTGAGAGAGATAAGATCCTGCCTTGCTATGCGGAACTCATCGTCAGTCCTCTCTATGGCAGACGCATTAAGAGATTCAAGATTCTTCTCCGTTATATCGGTCATGGCCTTGCCCGATCTCTCCGACAGGAGCTCCAGCTGGTCCTTCTCTCCCGATACTGTCATGTTATGGAGTGCGATCAGATGATACCCGAATACAGCCATGAAGATCAGTCCCATGGCTAATCCAAATACTACAAAGAAGCGTATCATTTTTTCCGCGATCCCTTTATTCTTCATCAACACGCTCCTTAGAACTGCTGCCGTAGTACTCGATACATAGCATGGTCAGGTCATCAAACTGTTCTGCCGCTCCCACATACTTCCTGACTTCCCGGGATACATTTGCCAGTATTTCTTCGGGCTTGCTATCTGCAACTTTGTTAAGCGCCTGAAGCGTGCGCTCGATACCGAACAGTTCACCTGCTTCATTCATAGCCTCCGGCACACCGTCCGTATATAAGAACAGCTTCGATCCCGGTTTCATCAATAACTGATATCCGGTATATTTCATATTCTTGATCCCGCCGATAACAAAGCCATGCTTATCTTTAAGTCTCTCAAAAGGCCCATCCGGTTCCTTGACTACAGGATACTCATGACCTGCATTGACGGCCTCCAGCACACCGGTCTGAAGGTCCAGTATTCCGAGCCAGACAGTTACGAACATCTTCTCCCGGTTATTGTCGCATATCGCATTATTCACGTCTTCCAGGACCTTTGCCACATCATTGTTCTCGATGACCCTGTTCTGGATCATGGTCTTGGACATCATCATGAACATTGCTGCGGGCACACCCTTACCCGACACATCCGCTATAACCAGGGCTAGTTTGTTATCTCCGACAAAGAAGAAGTCGTAGAAGTCTCCTCCAACCTCTCTCGCCGGCGTCATCGATGCATATATATCAAATTCGGTTCTGTCAGGAAATGCCGGGAATTTACTGGGAAGCATATCGGCCTGAATACGCGTCGCAAGGGTCAGTTCCGTATTGACTCTCTCTTTCTCCGACGTGATGGAAAGCAGTTCATCGACATATTTTGTGGTCTTGTTCAGGGATTCTTCGAAACTCTCTGCCAGGATCTGTATCTCATCTCCCGTTTTATATGACTCATCCATCTCAAAGGACATATGGTCCCCCTCGATCCCCCCGACACGTTCTGCCATAAGGGCTATCGGCCTGGCCCGCTTCTTTGCCGCCTCGCTGACGACCACGATACCGGTCACGAGAATTACAAGAAAAATAATAAGAGTAACTATACCTGATCTCAGGAATCTTTTCTGCTGTTCAATGATACCCTGACGGGAGATATCTCTCATCTCATCCAGAAGTGTATGGGTTGGGTTCATCACTTCTTCAACGGATACGAATATGATCTGTGTCCAGCCGCAGGACCCGATATAACCATATGCGGCATAGTATTCCTCGCCATCCACAGTAACCCTCGTAACGCCTGTTTCTCCCGAGAGTCCCTTATCGATCGCTTCCTTCAGTTCGGGATTGACACTGTCTCTTATATCAAGCGAGTAGTCTTCCGCAGTCTTTAATTCCCCCGATGCCCTCGGAGAGCATGCCAGCTGACCATTATCACTTATGAGAACGGTGAAGCCGGATTCTCCCAGATCACGGTCTTCAAGAAAGCTTCTCAAAAGATCCATCTGGATAGAACCCTCCAGGACAGCCACCAGCTCATCATCCACATATACGGGCGCAGCGTAGGCTACTTCATCAAAATCATAGATCAGGCTGTGTATCGGATAAAAGAAAATATCTCCCCTCTCGATAGCGCCCAGATACCAGTCCTCACCTCTGACATCAATAGATACAGGAGTTCCGTCTTCGCTTATCTTTTTTTCCGAGAGCCTGTCCATATCAAGACAGAGTCCTTCCATGGTGGCAACTCCCACATCCACATTAAAGTCATTCTTTACCAGGGACTCGCGGAACATGGGCTCAAGATTAGCCAGGCGCTCGATCATTTCCATTTCTTCCGGGGTATTATTCTCGTAATCACCGGGACATAGAAACTGTAGCGCAGGCTTCCCGGCATTCTTAGCGCTGGCCGGATAGACAGGTCTTCTTTCGTAATTCCCGGGATTACGGAAGATCTCGGACACCTGTCCCTGAAGTATTCTGAGATCATGAGCAGCGATCCAGAATTCATCATCCGTCCTGTCTGCCGCCCATTTGATCAGAGCTGTAAGATTCTCCTCGGTTATGGCCGTCATTGATTCTTCAGAGTGTCCGGCAACAACGCCAAGCTGGGCTTCTTCATCTTCGATGATCTTGATATGCAGGGCTGACAGCTGTACCGCAAACACTGCAAGATATGTCACACCCATAACGAGAGCGAAAGCAATAAAGATCTTTATTATCTTACCGGCAAATCCCTTTGGAATAAGAGGACCTTTCCCCTTCACGGCAATCTCCTTCTGTTCCTGTCTTCTGTGCCGCATCAGATGATCAGTTTCAGGCATGATCACTGACATACAACTGTTCTAATTATAACACGATAAGCCAATAGTATATCCTTAAACAAATGTGTTTCGATAGCAGGAACAAAAAGTGGTATGATACACTAAAGAATAATGGCGCGGAAGCTGCCGGCAAAGGAGACATGATGACACAGGATATCGAAGTGAAAAAAGAACATAAAGCGGGGAAGATCGTGCTCAGGGTGCTGCTAATATTTGGAATACTGATAGTGCTTTTGTTATCATTCCTGGTCTTTTCGTATCTTCACTTAAAGAGTTTCTATACCACGCCTCAGAAAGAAGATGACAGAGGACGTCTTTATTATATGGAATATACGGGCGACTACGATTCGCCTTTTGTTACCTTTCTATTTGATAAGCTCAAGCCTGTCAGGGACGGCGGCTGTTCGGCATTCTATACTGCGAGCACCGACGGAGGTTACAGGACGGGACGCAATTATGACCTGGCTCATAAGGATAAGAACGGCAACACTACGGGCCTTAACCTGGTCATCAGATGCAATCCCAAGGGCAGATACAGATCTGTCGCCCTCGCCGATATCGCAATGCTTTCACGCATAGGACTGGATTACGCAGAGGGATCTCTCGATGAAGGAAAACTCACGGATGTGCTGCTGGCTCTGTCTCCGTATATCTGTGTGGACGGGATCAATGAAAAAGGTCTTTCGGTATCGGTTCTTGCCCTTGATCTTAAGGAAGGTGAGACTGCCGTTTTTCAGACAGATGAAGGTAAAGATTCGGACATCATCACGGGACTGCTGAGGCAGATCCTTGATAATTGCGCATCCGTCGACGAGGCTGTCGAACTGGCAGAGAACAGAAATCTGATCAATACGTTCGGCGCTGATTACCATATGTTCGTTACCGATGATTCCGGGAAGAGCGCGGTATTAGAATGGCGTAACAATACCCTTGTTGTGACGTATACGGATATAGTCACTAACTTTTATGTGGCTTTCGATGACGCGGAGGACTGCTATCGCAACGGCGCCTTAAAAGAAGCATACATCCCTCCGGAGAGCAATCCGGGAAATTACAGATTCGGCTACGGACACGGATACGAAAGATTCAAGAAGATCATGTCCTATAAAGCAGAAAACGCCCCGGACGGTACTCTCACAATGAGCAACGACGAAATAAAGGAGCTCCTCCATTCGGTAACGCAGGAATATACCGGTGAGCTCACCTCGCTGACCCAGTACAGCGCCATATATAATAACACTGACCGGTGTGTCGATATCTACGTGAATCCGGATTATTCAACCGTATATCACTATGACGTAGAATAAGCTCAGAACTTATCAGGATCTACTTCAGATGCCAGATGTCCCTGTCGTACTCTGCGATGGTCCTGTCTGATGAGAAGAAGCCTGCCTTTGCGACGTTCACGAGCATCATGCGGCGCCACTTCTCCTGATCCTCATAGGCCTCGAAGATCTCATCCTTCTTTGCGATATAGTCTTCGAGATCGAGCAGTGTCATGAACCAGTCCTTGTTCAGCAGCTCCTTGTAGAGTCTCTCAAGGTTCTCCTTATGTCCGACCTTCAGCGCCTCGGGGCCTGTTATAAAGTCCACGGCCTCCTTTATCACAGGAGACTTCTTGTAGTAGTCCTTTGATACATAGTCGGCCTTCTCGTAGTGCTTAATGACCGTATCGGAATCGACGCCGAAGATGAAGATATTGTCGTCACCCACAAGGTCGTGTATCTCGACATTGGCGCCGTCATCGGTGCCGAGCGTAACCGCGCCGTTCAGCATGAACTTCATGTTTGAAGTGCCTGATGCCTCCTTGGATGCAAGAGATATCTGCTCCGAGACATCGCAGGCAGGGATCAGCTTCTCAGCGTAGCTTACGTTGTAGTTCGTGACCATGAGCACCTTGAGATAAGGCGACACATCAGGGTCGTTATTTACGATCTCCTGCAGCACGAGAAGGAGATGTATGATATCCTTTGCTATCACATAAGCGGGAGCTGCCTTTGCTCCGAAGATGCAGGTGATGGGCCTCTTTGGCTTCTTTCCGCCCTTAATCTCGAGATACTTGTGTATGATGTAGAGCGCATTCATCTGCTGTCTCTTATATTCATGCAGACGCTTCACCTGGATATCGAAGATCGAATCAGGATCGAGTTCGACGCCTTCGTTCTTCTTTACAAACTCTATGAGCTCAGCCTTCTTCTGCTTCTTGATGTCGGCGATTTTTGTGAGCACGGCCTCGTCATCCTTATATTTCAGCAGATCCTCGAGCTTATCCGCATCCTTCCTGTAGCCCGTCCCTATCGTGTCGTCCAGAAGCTTTGCAAGAGGACGGTTGCAGGATAAGAGCCAGCGGCGGAAGGTGATGCCGTTTGTCTTGTTGTTGAACTTATCGGGATACAGCTTGTAGAATGCATTCAGCTCGGTATTCTTCAGTATATCCGTATGTATGGCTGCGACACCGTTCACGGAATATCCGTAGTGTATGTCGATATGCGCCATGTGCACGCGCTTGTCTTCATCGATGATCTGAACCTTCGGATCCTTGTTGGTCTTTGCTATGCGCGCGGACAGTTCCTTGATGATGGGCACGAGCTGCGGCACAACCTTGTTGAGATACTCGAGCGGCCACTTCTCAAGCGCCTCTGCGAGGATAGTATGGTTGGTATAAGCGCATGTGCGGCTTACGACCTTTATTGCATCATCTATCGTGAAGCCCTCGTCCCAGGTAAGCAGCCTGATGAGCTCGGGTATGACCATAGTGGGATGCGTATCATTGATCTGGATCGCCACATACTTATCCATCTCGTAGAGATCGCGTCCGGCATCCTTCAGCTCTTTTATGATGAGCTGGGCGCCGTTTGATACCATGAAGTACTGCTGATATATGCGGAGCAGATTGCCTGCCTCGTCGGAATCATCGGGATAGAGGAAGAGCGTGAGGTTCTTCTCTATATCCTCTTTATCGAAATCAATGCCGCTCTTAACTATCGATTCATCGAGGGTCTTGAGGTCGAAGAGATGCAGCTTGTCCACGCCGTTCTCGTACCCTACCACGTCTATATCGTAAAGCACGGACTCGACCTTCTTTCCCCCTCCGAATTCCACGGTGAAGGTCGTATCGGTCTTGTTGAGCCAGCTGTTTTTCTCTATCCAGTCATTCTTCTCTGCCATCTGCAGCCTGTCCTTAAAGACCTGCTTGAAGAGGCCGAAGTGATAATTAAGACCTATGCCGGCTCCGGGAAGTCCGAGAGTCGCTATGGAATCCATGAAGCAGGCAGCAAGCCTTCCGAGGCCGCCGTTGCCGAGTGAAGGCTCCGGCTCTTCGTTCTCTATGGCTGCGATCGACTTGCCGTTTTTGTTCAGTATCTCCTCGAGCTCGTCATACACGCCGAGATTGATGAGGTTATTGGACAGCAGCTTTCCTATGAGGAATTCGGCTGAGATATAGTATATCTTTTTATCGCCCGAGATCTCCTTCTTATCGGCGATCATATCCTTGGTGAACTGAAGCAGCACATGATACATCTCCGCATCAGTTACCTGGCTTATGGGCCTTCCGTACAGTTTTCTGGTAAGCGTATCCAGTCCTGTCTCCAAATTCTGCATTGCTTCTCCTTTCAGTATCCTGTGACCTGACAAGTTATGGCGCGTCACATTTGATTCTATCACAAATGCGCTTATCCTACATCATTTGCCGAGCTTGACGGTAAGTATCCTTCTCAGCGAATCGTTGATCGTATCCTCTTCTATATCTCCTGCTGATGCTGCGGAAAGAACAGCATTATATGCTTCATGGAAATCAGCCGGCATCAGCACTATATCCGCTCCGGCTTTGATGGCTGCTACTGCGGCTTCTCCCGGGTCGGGGTATTTTTCCACCACAGCATCCATCTGGAAGGAATCGGTGATTATGATGCCGTCATATCCCATCTCCCCTCTCAAGATGCCCGAGAGCATCACCGGAGACAGACTTGTGGGAACATCATCTCCCGTGACAGTAGGACAGGCTATATTTGAAGCCATTATCATCTGAGCATCATTTTCTATCGCATTTTTGAACGGTATAAGATCCGAATCATACAGTTCCTCAAGGGAGGCTTCCTGGGATACTGCCGTCTCATGAGTATCTCCGCCCACGCTACCGTGTCCGGGGAAATGCTTGAAGCAGGGCGTCACGCCCTTTGATGAAAGACCGGAAGCAAACTGTCTCGAAAGATCTGATACCACCTGCGGATCGGAGCCGAAGGATCTGTCTCCTATCACCTCGCTGGACTTATCCGTGAGCACATCTGCTACCGGAGCAAAATCCAGATTGATCCCGAATCCGGACAGATATGTCCCTATGGTCTCTCCCGCATTATATGCGTCATATGAAGCCTGAGAGGATTTCTCCTGTCCTATCTTGCCCATCGCTTCAACCTGCGGCACATCAAATGCCTCATTGTCTGCGATACGTGTCACTCTTCCGCCCTCTTCATCCACGGCGAGGAAAGGCTCTATACCGCAGGCATCGACTATGTATTGCCTTGTATTCTCTAGCATCTCCCTAGTCTGATCGGGATCCTCGAAGTTCTGATCAAAGTAAATAAGACCGCCGACCGGGTATTCCGTAAGGGCATTCTGAGTAGTCTCTCCTGCTCTCGTGACCTGAGCCATGCCCGTGATCTGCTCGGGTGTCACGATAAAGAGCTGAGCCACCTTCTCTTCAAGAGCGAGAGAACTGATGATGGCTTCTATCTCATCATCTTCCTCAGGCTCTTCCACCTCGGTTGGTTCTTCCGGCTCTTCAAGCACCGACGTGTCCACATCGGCGTAATCGTCTTCGATAACCTCTTTCTCTACGGCTATCCAGGAGTCATCTTCCCTGGTCGATGGTTCCTCGGATGAAGGCTCTTCCACTGCGGGCTGTGGCCTGGGTATCTTATCGAGAAGGCCTGAGTCCCTGACATATATTGCCCCGTATACGGCGCCTGCTGTCAGGCCTCCGAGTACCAGTATCGTGATTATGAACGCCAGCACACGCTGTCTGATCACGTGATTATGTCTTTTTCTTCTGTCCATATTTCGTGTTGTGGTGCGAAGTTTTTTTCTATGGTATGATCTTGGGTGATCGGTACGGATCATTCCGCACTGATCACCCATATATTGTAAAGAAATATATGATTTTGTCAACATATTGTAGGTTTTATAACAGATTCTTATAAGAGGTGGATATGCGTATAGGTCAGGGTTACGACGTACATAAGCTTGCAGAAGGAAGGAAGCTCATCATCGGAGGTGTGGATATCCCTTATGAAAAAGGGCTTTTGGGGCATTCGGATGCGGACGTCCTTCTTCACGCCGTAATGGACGCTCTTCTCGGAGCCGCGGCTTTGGGAGATATAGGAAAGCACTTCCCCGATACAGACGAGAGATATAAGGGCGCTGACAGCATGAAGCTACTTGAGGAAGTAGCCTCTCTTCTGTCCGATAAGATGTATTTCGTGGAAAATATAGACGCGACCATCATCGCGCAGGCGCCGAAGATGCGGCCTTATATAGACGAGATGAGAGATAATATCGCGCGTGTTCTGGGACTTCAGACAGACCAGGTCAATGTAAAGGCAACGACCGAAGAGCATCTTGGATTCACAGGAAGAGGAGAAGGCATAGCAGCTTCCGCCGTATGCCTTCTTGTAAGTCCATCTGAGTATTCATATGATGCCGCCAATCCCGGCTGCCCGGGATGCAGGATCAAAGATCCTGAGGCCCAGTAGAGCCTACAGATTCGAATCTATCCAGGATTTAAGCTTATCCTTCGGTACGAATCCGACTGACGTATCAGCCAGCTCGCCTTTCTTCAAAAGGACGAGGTTAGGTATGCTCATTACCTGGAATTTTTCGGCAAGGTCCTGATTCTCGTCCACATCCACGGCGTAGAATCCGACTTTTCCCGTGTACTCCTCAGAGAGTTCTTCGAGGACCGGAGCCATCATCTTGCATGGTCCGCACCAGGTAGCATTAAAATCAACGACTGCAACTTCTTCGGCTTCTGCTTCAGCCCATCTGTCGGAACCTATGACATTGACCATATCCCACCTCCGTTTTTAATGAATACTGCTGTCTTATTTCTTCGCCAGATAATTAACTGCGGACAGCGCCGCAACATTGCCCTCTCCCACGGACTTGGCATCCTGATAAGGGGTGCCTGTGATATCTCCTGCGGCAAAGAGTCCGGCAATTCCGGTCGACATGTCTCTTTCTGTCTTTATATGCGCGCCTTCAGTCTCAAGTCCCGGCACCAGCTGTCCCGGAGATACCGAGTCTCTCAGCACGAATATCCCGTCAGATACTATCTCGCTGCCGTCAAGGACCAGGACGCTCTTATTTCCGTCTCTTCTGATCTCCTTCGGCACGCCGTGCACTACTTCTATATTGGAAGCCTCAAAGCCGGTCTCTTCCTTATAGACAGGCACGTAGGTGACTTTGTCCGCTACTTCTGCAAGGAACTCCGCCTCCTGCTCCTCTCTCGGAGAATAACCGACGACTACAGCCTCCTTGCCCTTGTATAATGCCGCATCGCAGGTCGCGCAATAGCTCACTCCGCGGCCGAGATTTTCTTCTTCACCGGGAAGCACCCTGCCCTGCATCACGCCGGTAGCTATGATCACGGTACGGGCCTCGTACATCTCCTTCGCGCACTGTATCGCGAAATGATCGCCCATCGCATAGACGGCTGTGACCTGCTCCTCCGTGATCTCGATCCCCATCTTTTCAAGATGATCGGAAAGCGCTTTCGCCAGATCTTCTCCTGATATATCAGGAAAACCGGGATAGTTCTGTATCTGATGTGACTTTCTGACCTTATCGGACAGATGCTTCCTGCCGATCAGCATCAGGGTCTTGTTGCGTATCTTCGCCGTAAGGGCTGCCGATACTCCTGCGGGTCCTGTTCCTATTATTGCTATATCGACCCTGTCGGCCATATGGATCCCTTTCTGCTCAGCGCTTTATAAAATCAAAACTGAAATCATCATCCAGATCTATGTCCTGTGAAGGTGCCTTACGCCTCGGCATGAGTTGCTGCCCCTGAATGGGCGCCTGTCCGCGTCCTCCCATGTTCATCTGCTGTCCCTGCATAGGCTGCTGCATGGGCTGTTGCATGGGCTGCTGCATCTGCATCTGCTGCATGGGCTGCTGCATCTGCATCTGCTGCATCTGCATCTGGGACTGCATCTGAGATCTCTGAGCGGATCTCCTGTTATAGACCTTCACGTCCTCACCGTCATCGTCGTAATCATCATCATAGTCGTCATCGTAATCATCGTCATAATCGTTTCTCACGAACCTTGACGATCTCTTTGATTTCTTTTCGACGCGCCTCTTCATCTCCTCATAATTGTCATCATCGTCGAAGTAATCATCGCCTCTTCTGCCTCCGGACAGAGCCATGTTGATGAGGATAATGAGAAGAACTATCAGAAGCACCAGGAGTCCGATAATTATAAAGAGTCTGATCTTGGCGCTCTTCTGGGCGTCCTCAAGCTCCTCCGAGCTTGCTCCGCCAAGCTCCACATATCTCTGATAAGTCTGGCCGACGGAATCATACATATAGAATCCGGTATTGCCTGACTGGTCGATAGCATATACCAGGAAGAAATCAGATGCTGAAGCATCGCCGACTGCCACGGGAGCAGGAGTATCTGAAGATGAGGAATCGCCTTCATCGCCGCCTTCTTCCTCCGCATCGCCGGAATCCTCCGCCTCTGCCTCGTCGCCGCCTTCTTCCGGCGCTTCAGGTGCCGCCTCTGCTTCATCTCCCTCATCTCCGCCTGCGCCTACGCCTATGCCGAGATCTCCGGCATATGCATTCACGGGCTGCAGAAATCCGAAGAGACCGAACAGTCCACCCTTGTCGTCATCGTCATCCTTGTCTTTGTCTTCTTCTTCTTTTTCTTTATCCTTATCCTTATCCTTGTCCTTCTTCTTGTCCTTGGAAGAGCTGCCTGTGTAGATCCATGCTTTCACTGACTTGCCGTTAACAGAGAGAGCCATCTCGTCAAATCCGTCCGGAGCTTCCACTCCGTCAGCCTTGAGCACTATGATGTATCTGTCATTGCCGCCGTCAAACTTCACATAGTCGGACATCTCTGCAGTGGATGTGTCGCAGAGATAGAAATCTCCGGCAGAACCGCTGGCATCCGTAAGATATGCCAGAGTCACGGCTCCGTTTGAAGCAGTCATGCTCGCAAGCTCTATGTTCTGTCCCTGGTAAGCCACGGTCTGCTTTACAAAGCCTGAAGGCATATATGAATCAGGGAAGCTGTTCGCTATGTACATTCCGTTATTGGCCACTATGGTGCCGGCAGATACCGCATCTCCGGCAGGTTCAGCCATATCGCCTTCGGGTATCTCTCCCTCAGGGAACTCGCCTTCCTCACCTTCGGGGGGCGCGGCTTCCTCGCCGCCCTCTTCGCCGCCTTCTTCGCCGGCGTCCACCACTTCATCCGCATATACCGGACTGACCGCAGCCGTATCAACTATAAGAGCCGCTGCCAGGATAGTTCCCATGAGTATTTTCTTCAGTCTGTTGAGCTTCATCTTTTTCTTCCCCTTCTGTACTTCCTTGATCTTGTATCTTATGCCTCGTCTATTGCCTTGCCTATATCATGTCTGTAGTATTTATTCTCAAAATCGATCCACTCGACGGCTTCATATGCCCGGCTTCTGGCTTTTTTCAGGTCATCACCCTTGGCCGTGACTCCGAGCACTCTTCCGCCGTTTGTCACGATGCCCTTGCCGGTCTTTTTCGTCCCCGAGTGAAAGACAAAACAGTCTTCCTTATCCTTAAAACTCTCAAGCCCGTTAATTACGAAGCCTCTCTCATACTTGCCGGGATATCCGCTTGACGCCAGCATCACGCATACTGCGGCATTATCCTCAAACTCAAGCTTGATCTTACCGAGAGTCCCGTCCACACAGGCACACATCACGTCGATTATATCATTTTTCATTCTGGGAAGCACTACCTGAGCCTCGGGATCTCCGAACCTCGCATTGTATTCAAGGACCTTCGGACCATCCTCAGTCAGCATCAGACCGAAGAAGATGACACCCTTGAAGGGACGTCCCTCTTTGGCCATGGCTTCCACAGTGGGCTTGTATATGTTCTTTTTGCAGAATTCGTCGATATGAGCGGTATAGAAAGGAGAAGGAGAGAAGGTTCCCATTCCTCCGGTATTAAGACCGGTATCTCCGTCTCCCGCCCTCTTGTGATCCTGTGCGGAGCTCATGACCTTGATCGTCTTTCCGTCGCAGAAAGTAAGGACGGAGACCTCACGTCCCGTCATATATTCCTCTATCACCATGCGGTTCCCGGCCATGCCGAATTTCTTATCTAGCATGATCTCTTTTACTCCGTCAAGGGCCTCCTCCTTAGTATTGCAGATAAGGACTCCCTTTCCGAGCGCGAGACCGTCAGCCTTCAGGACTATCGGATACTTGGCCTTTTCAAGATATGCCGTTGCTTTTTCGGCATCGTCAAACACTTCATATGCCGCCGTGGGTATACCGTACTTTTTCATAAGATCCTTGGAGAAAGCCTTGCTGCCTTCAAGGATGGCAGCCTTTCCGTCAGGTCCGAAGACCTTCAGTCCGTATCCCTTCAGCACATCCACGATACCCGCTGCAAGAGGATCATCGGGACCCACGATCACAAGATCAGCCTTGATCTTTTTGGCAAATCTCGCTATCTCCTCAAAGTCCATGACCTGTATATCCACGCACTCGGCGATCTCCGCAATGCCTGCATTACCGGGCGCACAGTATATCTTCTCTACTTTCGGGCTTTTGGATACGGCACAGGCTATCGCATGCTCTCTGCCTCCGCCGCCTACGATAAGTACTTTCATGACTCTCCTCCACTTACATCGCCTATCGCGATCTCGCCTCTGGCTATACGATCGATCGTCTCCGGAAGTATCTTCCACTCGGCCTGCTCCATGACCCGCCTCTGCAGTATCTCGGGCGTGTCACCCGGCATGACCTCCACTGCCTTCTGCATTATTATCGGTCCCGTATCGCATCCCTCATCCACAAAATGCACGGTAGCGCCGGTTACCCTGACGCCTCTTTTAAGCGCCTCTTCATGTACCCTTAGTCCGTAATAGCCCTCTCCGCAAAAAGAAGGGATCAGCGACGGATGGATATTGATGATCCTTCCTCTGTACTTCCTTATTATCCCGGGAGAAAGCACTACGAGGAATCCCGCCAGCACCACGAGATCAGGTCCGGCTTCTTCAAGCGCCTCAAGCAGGGCTTTGTCAAAAGCCTCTTTTGACCCGTACTCCGAGCGGGTTACGGCTGTAGCTTCTATCCCTGCATCCTCTGCCCTTTTCAGGGCATATGCATCGGCTTTGTTGCTTATGACACGGACTATCTTCGTATCATGTATCCTGCCTTCTTTTACGGCATCTATTATAGCCTGCAGGTTTGTGCCTCCGCCGGACACCATCACTGCGACTTTCAGTTCTTTCCCGTCTTCAGCGCTCAGCAAAGCTCGACTCCCTTATCCGAAGAGACAGTCTCTCCGATGATATACGCCTTCTCACCTGCGCTCTCTATGGCGCTCTTCACCGCATCGGCGTCTGCGCTGTCTGCAGCGATCACCATACCGAGTCCCATGTTATATGTGTTGTACATCACATCGTCTGCGATCTTGCCTTCGCTCTGCATCAGAGAGAATATGGGCGGCACCGGATACGAGAATCTGTCGATGCGCGCGGATACGCCGTCAGGGAGCATCCTCGGGATATTCTCATAGAAGCCGCCGCCAGTTATGTGCGAACAGCCTTTTATCCTTATCCCTGCCTTCTTCACGGCATCCAGCGCCTTCACATATATGATGGTTGGCTTCAAGAGCTCCTCTCCCAGCGAGCATCCGAGCTCGTCATAGTATCTTGAGAGGGACTTTTCGTCCATCCTGAATATCTTCCTTATAAGAGAGAATCCGTTTGAGTGTACTCCCGATGAAGCGATGCCGATAAGGGTGTCCCCTGCCTTTATGCCGCTTCCGTCGATGATATCCTTCCTGTCCACGACACCCACCGCAAAGCCTGCGACATCATACTCATCCTCAGGCATAAGCCCCGGGTGCTCTGCAGTCTCGCCGCCGATAAGAGCGGCGCCCGCTCTTTTACAGCCCTCTGCCACGCCCTTTACGATAGATGCGATCTTCTCGGGGTAGTTCTTTCCGCAGGCGATATAGTCGAGGAAGAATAAAGGCTCGCCTCCCGCGCAGGCCACATCGTTCACGCACATGGCCACGCAGTCTATACCTATCGTGTCATGCTTGTCGAGGATGAAAGCAAGCTTTATCTTCGTGCCGACACCGTCTGTACCCGAAAGGAGCACCGGATCTTCCATGTTCTTGATCCCCGAAAGGCCGAATGCTCCGGAGAATCCTCCGAGCCCGCCTATGACTTCACTCCTTGCGGTCTGCTTTACAAGATCCTTGATCAGTTCTACCGATCTGTATCCTGCTTCTATATCTACTCCGGCAGATTTATAATCCATAGGTTTTATTTCTCCTTGATGTACTGTTCGTAACCGATCTCCTGAAGGCGGGCGTTCTTTTTCATGACACCCTTCTTCATGTCTTCCTTATATGATGCAAGCTTGCTGCGTATCCCGCCGGACTTTTCGTCAGCGGATATGGACAGCATCTGAGCCGCAAGTATGCCGGCATTCTTGGCGCCGTCTATGGCGACTGTGGCGACCGGCACTCCCGGAGGCATCATCAGCATCGAATGAAGCGAATCCATGCCGTCTAAAACCTTCGCGCTCAAAGGCACTCCTATCACGGGTCCGTTAAAAAGCGCCGCGCACATGCCGGGAAGGGCCGCTGCCATTCCGGCTCCCGCGATGATGACTCTTATGTCGCGGTCCCAGGCGCTCCTGCACCACTCTATGAGCTCATCAGGCTCGCGGTGGGCGGAGATTATCGCCATCTCGTATTCAATTCCGAATTCCTTAAGTATATCCGCCGCCTTGGACATCTGTCCGATATCGGAATCAGATCCCATGACGATACCTACCTTAGGCATCTGTCTTCTATCCTCCGGTGAAAGAATTTAAAACAACTTTCGTATTATATCATAAGAAGGGACAGGTGCATAGATATGTTACATATCAAACGGCCTGTTCAGATCCTCGGCTCCGGGCACGACGAATCTTCCGTCCTTTATGATGACATGCCTCCTGCCTGAAGCATCGACGCTTGCTATCTCGCCGAGCTCCTCGTAAGGCAGTGTGATATCCGTGTGGCAGTGGAAGAATGCCTTCAGAGGATCCTCTCTGCGATATTTTGACGTATGCTCATTATCCTTTGCGATGAGCTCTCTCCCGTCGGGGTTGTATGTCGTCACATCCTCTTCACGGGAATAGCAGGTGTCTCCGACAGCAAAATGAGGCCCGGTCTTTTCGGCAATGAGGATGGGAAGCTTATCAAATATCCCGTACTCTCCCGCCATGACGTAGGCCGTGGTATTGGTTCCTATGGCAAATTCTCCCATCGGAAGCGACTTATGATGGAAGAGGATGTTTTCCTCTATATACCGTCTGTTCTCTTCAACATCAGCAAAATTAGAACATGAATAGTCTGTCGTGAAACCGTCCCTGAAATGAAGCTTCAGATCCCTGAAGACGAGCCCGTTGATATATACCATGGACACGTGCAGCACCCCGTCAGTTCCCGTCAGCACAGGGGTGGTGAAGACCTCCCCGACCGGGATGTTGACATCCGCAGTACAGTTCTCAAAAATGCTCTCTTTAGTTATGTCAACTATTTTTCGGAGGCTTATCCGGATGTCGGTCTGATTGCCGTTCTTTCCTTTAATCTCAACGTATTCTCCCTTTTCGAGCTGCTCAATGATGCATTGTTGCATCCTCTGCCAGTCCTGATTAGGGAGTGTATTTATGTCAACCGTCTTTCTGAATATCTCTTCAAATCTCTCTCCGATCTCCGGGACCGGATAAGATATTATCGTAAAGGATCTTTCGTCACGCGGTATGTATTTATTCTGTATCTCTGCCTCTCTGGAGGCGAGCTCCGTCTTGAGGTTCGACTGCTTCGCGGTCAGCCTGAGGCTCTCCTCGCGATTCACAGGAACGAATTCCTTCATGCCGAATCTCTCCATCACGGCAGGACCTGCAAATACAGCTGCGAGATCCTTCACCTCCTCGTATGCATTCTCAAGCACCTCAAGCTTCCGCTCCATGAAGGCACGGTCAAGAAATAAAGCCTGATCCTCCCTGTGATCATAGTCCATCTGCTCATTAATGAGATCCCCGTAATATCCCACGCGGGACAGGCCTCCCCGGACCGCTGCATGAAGCGGCTTTCTGAAAAGAGTCACATCAAGTCCCTGCTTTTCAAACAATACGACAGAACTTCTGACAAGGCGCTCAAAGCCCAGATTGTATCTTATATTTACTGTTTTCTTTTTTGATATGTCCTTTCCGGTCGCTGCAAAGCCTCTGATGAAGCCTTGCGTGAAGGTCTCCGCCATGCGGAGTATATCCTCTTCGGGAAGAGATGCGATAAAGCGCGCGAGATATCGCGTGTCGTCGCTTACGTATTCACCGTAGCGGTCAAGATAAGAAGGATCGCCAAGATCCGATCCCATCACTATCTGAAGCGCAAAATCCCTCGAAGGATCCACCATGTCCTTAATGCGGTCTGTCACGGTGACATCCGTGTAATCAGTGATAAAGCCCTTGAGTATCGAGCGCACATCCGCAGCAAGCGAGGGTTCAGGCGTATAGAGCGCACCCTCCGCCGAAGAAGCCTCGCCCCATGCCCCGTCCCGCGCATCCGCGCTTTCAGCCACGAAAAGAGTGTATACCTCAAGAAAGAGCTCTCTCAAGATAGTCACATCCTCCAGCCTTCCGTCACCCTCGGCTGCATACGGGATCACTGCTGTCAGCTCATATGCAAGGAAAGAAAGGAGCTGTCCCATATCATGCCCGAAAAGAGCGACCGCATAAGCGGGATTCATATAAGAGGTGTCGTATTTTTCAGGCTTCAGGTCGTCATATGTGCCGCGAAGCAGGAAATCAGACATCCGCCGGAAATAACTTCCGTACGGCTCCCCTAAGATATTTTCTTTTGAAAGTGAGATAAGCCTTTCCCCGGACAGAAAATGTCTTTCTTTAAGGCTCTCAGGATCCAAGAATGCCGACATAGACTATGCCTCCCCACAAAAGCACTGCCGCAAGTCCCATGCACAGTCCCCACCTCGGCAGGATCGGAAAGACATCCGGCTCCGATGTGGCCGAAAGTCCCAGGACAAGGGACACGATGCCGAAGATCGAGGCAATGAAACCCACGCCTCCCATACGGGTCGCCATGGATGTCATATTCCTTATCGTAAGGATGTTCGCGACGAAAAAAGAAATCACGGATATCAGTCCGAACAGCAGCGACATCAATCCGCGTTTTGAATGTCTGTTACTTGTGAATCTGTATTTCTTTTCAAAGATTGCCATATATAATCACCTGGAAGAGCCGGATCCAGCCGGATTGTTTCGCCGGCCGGCTGTGTCTGTTGGCCGGATGTATCAGTTTTTCCGGATGTATCAGTCCCTGGCGCCGTACTGCGCGTAATATGCATCGATCGAAGCCTTAAGCTCAGGCGTCATGATTCCGCTCTTTGCTCCTGCGCCTTCAAGATACTCACACACCTCGCTCATGGTCACTATGGCTCTCGTGGGGAATCCGTATTTGTCTGATATCTCGCGCAGGGCAGACTTCTCGCCGCTTCCCCTCTCCTGCCTGTCGACTGAGACGCAGAGTCCTGCGATCGTCACATCTCCGGCAGCCTTCAGTATCGGTACCGTCTCATTGATCGATGTGCCTGCTGTAGTCACATCCTCTATGATCACGACCCTGTCTCCGTCATTTATCGGGCCGCCAAGGAGTATGCCTTTGTCCCCGTGATCCTTGATCTCTTTCCTGTTGCTGCAGTATCTGATCTCGGCGCCGTGGTCCTCGGACAAGGCGATTGTCGTCGTGACAGAAAGCGGTATGCCCTTATACGCAGGTCCGAAGAGCACATCAAAGTCCGTCCCGAAACTCTCCGCTATGGCCCTGGCATAAAACTCTCCAAGCCTTTTCAGCTGTCCTCCGGTCCTGTACGATCCCGTATTGATAAAAAACGGCGTCTTCCTTCCGCTCTTAGTCACAAAGTCCCCGAACTTCAGGACACCGCACTCCAGCATAAAATCTATGAATTCTTCCTTATATCTTTCCATATCCCCTCCTAAGCCACTATATTATACATCAAAAATCGAGACAGGGGGACGGTTCTTTTGTCTTGTTGCCCCTGTCCTGCAAAATAGCGGGGATGATCAATCCCCGCCATTCTCCTGTTCGCCCTTCAGGGAATCGATCAGCCCCTGCTCTTTCCGCTGCCGGTTAACCTTCAAATCCCATATACTCCTTCAGAGAATCTATGATCAGCTTATGATCTTCCATATGGGGCAGTCCGGAGACGCATATCGTTCCGACCACACCGATATTTTTAACTTTTAGAGGGAATCCTCCTCCGCAGCATGCATATTCATTCTCAGGCATTCTTTTGCTTTCGGGAGAGCTCCCGGACAGCTGGACATCAGTCCAGAAGTGCAATGAACTCATCTGCGTCATATCTACAGTCTTTGCTTTGGCTTTCAGCCAGAGGGTATTATTGTCATTGGTTCCATCCGGATAGAAGCAGAATACCAGCAGATGATTGATCCTTATTTCTATCGCAACAGGCTTGGGGAGAGCCTTGCTTTTTTCGTAAATAGAAGATCCGAGTTTTAAAGCTTCGGTCTGTGAAAACGAATCAAATACAAGTGATTTTTCTTCTTCAATGCACCTTTGTTCTATTCCTCTTATTTCATCTTTATTCATGATCAGACTCCTCCTTCTTCAGCGAATCGATCAGTCCCTGCTCTTTCCGCTACTGGTTACTTTCAAATCCCATATTCCGCGTACCGGTATTAAACCCGTTAAAGCCGCGCTTCAGGTTGTTTTTATCCTTTTCTTTTCGTTTTTTGTTCGTAACGTGAGACATGACTTATTGTACCGAACTCAGTTTTGCTTCAAGCTCTTTAACACGTTCTTCCGCGATCTCGGCGCGCCTGATCGCAGCCTCGGTATTCTTGCGTTCTTCCGCCCTACCTTCTGCACGGCCTTCTTCTCTGCCTTCTTCTCTGCCTTCTTCTCTGCCTTCATCCCTGGCATCCATAATGTTTATATCATAATACATATATATCGACCTCCATTCCTCCTTGAGCCTGGCATTCTCTACCGCTCTGTCGATCCTTTTTGTAAGATCGTTGCTGCTCCTCCCTGTCTCAACATAATCATAAAACTGTCTGAGATCTGCCGGAATGTCTCCTCCCCGGTAGGAGCAATTGTAAAAGATACGTACAGCCCCGTCATCTATAATGATATCACGATCTTCTTCACATATCCCCCGTAAAGTATATTTGCTCAGGCCTTTACCAAAAGGATCAAATGTACAGATGAACAATATCGTGCTGTCCGGGAGAGTCCGGTAGCTTTCACCCTTGTCAAGGTGATCCATGTCTATTGATGCCTGGTAAAACCTTGTCCTTCTCGGGAGTTGCAGAGAATCTATGCTCTTATGATTCAGGTTCTGCATCTCAGCATCATACACATTGCTCTCATCTCGTGTATAGATGTCGAGTCTTATTGACTTCCCGTCAGACGTATACTGGAACTCCCTCTCCGGTATCGGATCATCCAGTTCACCCACAGGATGCTGAAGCAGACACTCAAGAACATCCCGGCACAGCTGCTTATCCAGCATCACTCTGCTGAACATGAAATTATCCCTGAACTCCAGTTCCTCATACGGCTTGACTCTGTTTGTTGCTTTTTGATTCATATGTTTTACCTCCTGATGATTTGGTCCGACAGGAGATCCATATGAACACAGACATCGTCTGCCTTCTCTTCGCTCCTGCCTATGTGTGTTGGGATATAAGCAGGAATTTCAGAATTCAAGAATATAGACGGCCTTAGCCTGATATGATATGAGAAATACTGCTTACAAGAACAATATTAGCATAGAATGACAAAAATCAAAACCTGCAAATCTAGTTGTACTATATCAATGCATTATTGCTATAATCCTTCATTATCTCTAACATATAAAACATAGCTGTATGCATATCTTATATTATAGAAATAGCACCAGATATAATCCCCAACTCAAGTAATACATCTACATCTGTGAAACATATATAGCCATAACATTATTCTTAGAAGCACCAAATTATATTCATTGAGTAGTTTTCATATATTATTGAAGGGATTATCCCTGCCGATCTTATTACCCCCTCACGAGGCCTCCCACCTTGTGGAAACAAATGATTTCTTAGATAAAGCAGACTTATAACCAGATTAGTCAGCACTCCTCGACATCGCATAACCTGGTCTTGTCAGGGCCTATAAGTTAATCCTCTATCATCAGTACCTTATGCCAATTATACTTCAGTGAGATAATATAACTTATACCGTTCTTCTGCTATTCTTTATTCCCTGCTTCAGGTGGAACAGGCGGTATTATGTCAGAACTTCATGCTGCGGGAGCGTTTTTGAATTATGCTATGAAAAAGGCGAAATGATCCGTAGGGGTGAAGCTGTCGATATATCAGAATATGACCTGAATCCTGTATATCAGGGAAGGCCTGTAGAGAGATGCTCCGGCTGCGGTTATGAGACCGATGAAGATTTTGATTTTTGTCCTAAGTGCGGGAGAGCTTTCTGACAGAGATAAATCATATCATTGTATCCGTTCTTTGAGACTGTATGAGATTATTTTCCAATAGAACTTACAATTGTTTTACTCCATTGCTAGATTTACCAGTTTCTTTAAGTGTATATCTACTGCATCAAAACAGTTTACTGGACATTTCTCAGAATTAAGAATCAATGGCAGCTCTGTACATCCAAGTATTATCCCCTCTATCCCATTGTCCTCTTTCATTCTGTTTATTATATTCACCAACTCTGTCAAAGAAGATTCTTTTACAATTCCTATTTCGAGTTCTTCAATTATTCTTTTCCCGATCAACTCGCGTTCTTTCGCATTAGGAACAAAGACCTGAACATTCTCCGAAATCAGGTCTTTCTTCATAAAATCCTGTTCCATCGTGAAAACAGTTCCCAAAAGTCCAATCTTGGTTATTCCGGCTGACACCACCTCTTCACTGACTGTTTTAGGAATGCTGACAAGTGGATAACTGATCTTTTTCGACAGATTATCATATATCATATGCATAGTAACAGCAGTTAATGAAATTACCTCCGCTCCTCCGGAAATCAGACATTTAATCTTATCTGTCAAATAATCTGTCAGCAGATCATCTTTTGCAGTAGACACATAATCCCATGCTCTCCGAAAATTAACGCTTTCTATAGCAACGTCCGGCATTGCTTTTCCTTCCGTAAGTTTATCAATTTCTTCGTTCAGTTTTTATAATACATTACGGTTGATTCGGAACCTGTCCCTCCAACCAAGCCTATTTTTCTCATATAGTCACCTTTCCTTTGCGTTATATACTTATCAAATCAAATGGACCATTATTTCTCCGCGATAACATATCCTCCATTTTGATAACTTATACGTGAATTGACAAGACTGCTAGATTCTCTGAGGGAAAGATCTTTACATTAGTCTATATCTACAGGCTCATATTGATATTCAGTCTCAGAGATCTTTTCTCCATCTGCATTGAAAGTAATGTTCTTTTTTACGTTTCCAAATGTGTCATATTCATATTCATCAATTGTCCATAGATCATTATGGTCATACCAGGTTTGCCTTATTAATTTCCCCGATTCATCGTATTCATATATGTATAACGGATAAACCTCTCCGTTTTCAATCATCCTGCTATCTATCGGTTTTCCTTCTTCATTATATTCATATTCTTCAACTGAATAGTTATGCTTTTCCGGCATGTCATAATACCAAGTTTCTCTTACCATATTTCCCTTTTCATCGTACTCAAAATCGTACTCGTAATACGTATTATCATCATACATGGGATACTGAATTTCTTTCACTTTATTCCCATCTGCATCATACTCAGGATAAGTTTTCCATGTTATTTCCCCACTTGCTGAATAAGATATGGACTCGGTTAATCTGTTTTGGGAGTCATATGAATTAATTGTGTATCCTCTGCTGTTACCATCCTTATCATATAAATACTGGGCTATACAATTCCCTTCATCATCATACTTCAGTTCTCGTCGAGCCTCTCCATCTGCATAGAATCCTTTTGTAGCAACAATTCGAAAATTACGCTTTTTTTCCGTTTTATCAGAGACATCTTTTTCCTCATCTTTTTCTTCATTTATCTCCTCACCTTCACTTAATTCATGCTCTATAATTTCCTTCAGATCATATAGCCGTTCCGAATTCTTTACGGCATCTAATCCACGCTCAACAATAGCTAGTGCCTGCTTGTAGTCACCTTTCCCAATATATGCGTATATTAAGCCGATGTAAGCCTCTTCTGATCTTGGCTCTATCTCAATCGCCTTTGTATAAACCAGAATAGCATCATCATAGTTTAATTCTGACAAGTATTTCTCACCTAAAGACAGGCTGGCTTTCAGCTTGCTTTTAGTCGAAATCTTCGATAACATCAAAGCAATCACAATAATGGCGAGTATAACAAAAAATGAAAGGATACCGATTATAGTGCGATTTCTTCCTTTGTGTTCATTATCTCCGTGTTGTCTTCCCCTGATTTCCGATACATTGTCACGTGAATTATTGACTTCCGTTCCGCATTTCTGACAAAACAACGTATCTTTCTCTATCTTATTTCCACATTTTTGACAGAACAATATTATTCCCTACCTTAATTTAGTTATACTCTCATTTATACTATATCAACTGTGTTAATATGTTTTTACAGTAGAAGTTTACACTTATATCACATCGAGAGTTCTTTGATCATCAATAATGCCACATGGGTATCCGAAGGATAGAAAAAGGGAGCCACATAAATGACTCCCCGTGCCAATGAATAGTCAATCTCCAAATTCCTTCAATCCATCCGACACTTCATAAGTATAGTTATCACGGTTTGCTGTCACAATCTTAGAATACATCTCTTCGCCATCTATAAAGCCCTTCGTATAATACCAAGAGTTCGACAAACTGGATTTTCCCTGAATCCCCAGTGAATTTGTAAGCATATATTTATCATCAGGAAGCTTTACAATTCCCTTATACTCCACCGGAAAATATACGTTTGTATCCTCATATTTCCTCCCTTTGCTGGAAAGGTGAGTTTCATATACAACTACATAGATATTATTCTTCTCATAATCAGTTCCCTGATCCTTGGCCGTTAATAAGTATTCTCCCTTTAGTTCTAGATCCGTAGTAATAGCCTCATCGGTATAATTTTTAGCTATATAGCTTTCTACTGTATCCTTTGCATCAGATCTAAGTTCTTCCTTATAGCTTTCATCAATATCATTCAATTTCATAATATCATCATGCTCAGCATATTTTTCAAAGCCATCTCCGCATTCTGTATCATAACTATCCCTGTTTGAATCTACAATTTCCATATAGCAGGATAGTGGGTTCAAATATCCCTTTGTTCCAAACAGACCTACGGCAAGATCAGACCTTCCAATTATTTCAACATTTTCATCATATGTCGTGTTTCCGCCTTGACTAAGCACATTCTTAAACCTTACGGGATAATATACTCTTATTGTGCTAAAGTCTCCCTTGGAATTAGAGACATCTCCACTGAGGATAATATAAAGCTCATTAATAGAATTAGCACCCTCTTTCTTTTTTGAATTCAGAACATATCCTTCGTAATCCAGGCTTCCCAGAGATGACTCCTGATTATACGAACTGGCTGCATATGCAGAGACCACGTCCTCTGCTTCTTTTTTAATTATCTCAAAATACTGAGGATTTAATCCTGTGATAGTTGATACGTACTCATCAAGACCTTCAACCTTGTATTCTTTCTCAAAAGACTCTGGGATCTTACCCAACTTTTCCGCGTAATACGCAGGATCTTGATTGGTGATATCTACCTTTATAGTATCTCCGTTCTTAAGCCCTTCATTTCTGTCTATGGAAAAATCACCATAATATAGATCTGATCCGCTATACTGAATTTCAGCAATGCCGTTCGGTGCAACCCCCGAAAAAAATACAGCTAATCCCGAAAAAGCATCAAAAGAACCAACATCCTTAAGACCGCTGACACTGTAGCTGCCATCATTAAATTTCACGTTACACTTAATATATTCTGTAATATCCTCATCAATATCCCATGAATAAGCTATCTCATCCCCATTTGATACATTAGTAGTGCAATCCAAATCTACTGAAACATTAGCCTTAAGAAAATCTATAGGTGTCGTAGACTCAAAAAGCTCATCAAAATCTTCTCTGGCAAGTTTCGTAAAAGAAACCTTGTCTTCATATTGATCTTCTATGGAATCCCAATCTATATTGTATCCTACTTTCCCATACCCATCATATCCTTCTGCCTCAAAAGACAAATAATCATCAAGATTGATTGTCGGTTTAATGTTTTTTAGCATAAGGGTAATTATCAGTATAAGCACTACCACTACCGCCGTGACGAGAAGCAGCCATACGGGAAGTTTCCTGCTTTTTTTCGCACATGTTCCTTCGTATGCTATGCTTTCTGTATCCTTTGTTTCTGAGTCGTTTGCTAATCCTTCAATAACTTGTTCTCTCGTATCGCTTAACGGCTTTCCGCATTTCTTACAAAATACTGCCCCATCAACATTTTTACTTCCGCAATGTTTACAAAACATGTCTCTGCCTCCTACTATAATTATTTATTTTCTACCTTAGTTCCGCAAGCGGTACAGAACACTGCCCCTTCCTTAAGTTTTGCTCCACATTTTGCACAGTATGATGTCTTCACGCTATATGATGCCTCTTCCCTCGCTTTCCGTTTAGCTTCCGCTTCCAAAATGATAGCTTCGGGGACAGCTTCTCCACAACGGGTACAGTAATTCCGGCCGTACCTAATCACGCTTCCACATTTCTTACAGTACCCTATTACGTCTTCACTCTCATTATTAACTGATCTTGAATCAATAATTGGCTGATAGATATTGATCACTCCTACTCCACCCGGACCCGATCTTATTGAGATCTTGCTAAATCCAATTACTCCCAATACCACCGAAAGCGACAACACGATAATTATACTTAGCGAGATCAAATTAAATGTATACCAGCCTGTAGTATAAAAATTGCAATAGTTTTCTTCGGCATACTTTTTTATTTCATTTTTCATCACAAACCAGATACCCATATCCGCCAGAGCGCAAAGAAGAATAACCCCTGCCATTCCTCTATCTTTAAGTGCCCCCATAAACGACACTGTCATTATTACTATTGGGAGAATCAAGACTATGCAAAGCATAGGATAAGGTTCCGATTGTATTTCACGATAGCCCGAATCAATTCCCTTCATTACGGCATATGCACTGACAGGCTGCTCAACATCGGCACAGGACACTAAAAAAGTCGGGCAGAAACAGATTATAAAGCATATAGCTGCAAATATTCTGATTATATTCTTGGCTGAAATGATAGGTTCGTTTTCTCCATTTTCAATCACATTATTAGCATCCATTTCTCCCTCCTCATATTGTCCTTTATGATCAACGCCTTATATATAAATATTATTTCGCATACTTATTTAAGAATGCATCCCATCCCAATGAAGGATACTCGATCTCTGTGATAAATTTTAAGTTATATACTGCCCTATCATTTTCTCTATAGAGTTTATCATTAGATGTTCTTTCCACTTCAACACTCTCATCTGGCGATCCATAACCATAATACAAATCAGCATCTTCACTCACGGATACCCTCTCGCTTTCGATAGAATATCCGTTCTTATAATCATATTCAGTCCATGAACTCCCTGTATGCATTCCATCTATAAACAATCCTGGGAAATCACTATCATCCCCGTATCTAAAATCATTTGAAGATCCCGGAAGAATACCTATATATATTATTTCCCCATCTTTGTAGCTATAAACATAGTTAGAATTATCTGCGTAGTTTTCTTCTCCGTTATTAATGAGCAATTCAGGGATACCATCTAAATCCATGTCATAAAGTGCAAACGCAATTAATTCATAATTATATTGGCCAGATCCAGTATCATAGGTTTCAGCAGTTTTCAAATACCCTTTGTTTTCGATATAATCCCTATATACTTCCTTCCACTCTTCGTCAGTATCTTCTTCTGGCAGTTCTTCATCCTCTTCTACATCTTCAAATACGTCTGCCTTCTCCTCTTCGGTGGATCTATCGGTTTCTTGAATTCCCTCTTCTTTCTCCGCCATTTCTTTAAGCTTGGCTATCTCTTCTATCCTCGCAATTTCTTCATGCACTTTATCCTGCAGCTTCAGAAGTTCATTGTCTTCTCCAACATGCTTGACGCCCTTTTCAAGGATCTCATCTGCTAGATCATATGCATCCAGTCCTATATATGCATTAACAGCTCCCACATACGCATCTATTGACTTAGGATCTATGGCTACAGCAATCTGATATTCCAGTAAAGCATCCTCGTATTCCAGCTCATCAAGATACTTGTCTCCCATTGATATCAGCCTTTTCACTCTCTGCCCCGGAGAGTTCAGATAAATAATAAGGCCGATTACTATCGCAAAGACAATTATAAGACAGACGAGCATTGCAATTATTATTCTGTTTTTCTTTTGTTCCTTTGTATCGCTCACTTAAAAATCCTATGTTATAGTCCCACCGTTTGTCTTATATTATGAAAAGGCCTCTCATATAAAACATAATAAATCATATGTTTCCATCCATTTTCAGTTCAAGTTTACACTGTTAATTTATATAATACAGCGAGTTAAAAATTCATAACGTATTGTTCAATATTTGCATCATTAATATCATGCATTGTCTGTTTTCCTGTAACCTCTCCCTCCATATCCTCCATCTCTTCATAAAGACACCCTACATAATTCCCAGACATCAACTCTTCCTTTGTACTGTCATACATCTGTTTGGATACTTCTTTATCATCTAATCTATATACTTCATCTATACCAAAAACATTATCAGGTCCAACGTAATCCATATTGGTAGTTGTTACTAGCTCGTTATTCTCAATAGATGAAAACACGTCAAAAAAATCTCCTGAATACACGGTTGCTGTATGAAGCTTATTCCCGTGATCTATATACTCCATTGAGCCAAAGGCTCCTAATGTACCAATTTCTACTAATTCTCCTTCTATGAATTTATATATATTTACTCCCGTGGGATGATCCGCGCCATCAGTCATCGCTACCTCTGGGATGTAATCTTCATCTATATAGATTAACTCAAAGCGATTGGTTAAGCCTCTTTCACTATTCTTATTCGCTCTAAGAAATGCTGCATATAGTTCCCTATAATCATCCGAAAACTGTTCTTCTTTACTCGGTTCGTCCTTTTCCAGCTCTTCCTCATCCTGTTCCACTTCCTCAGCAGACTGTGAGCTAGATTCACTTTTCTCTTCTTTTTGTGCTCCGAGATCCTCAGCATGTGATTTCGCCTCAAGAAAAGCAAGTTGTTCGTGCACCTGTTCTCGCATCTTCAGAAACTCATCAATTGCACCGACATTCTGAATACCTTGTTCCAGCATTTCATCCGCAAGATCATAAGCATCCATCCCAATATATGCAGTGGCTGCTCCTACATAGGCGTCTACCGCCTTTGGATCTATCGCTAAAGCAATCTGGTATTCCAACAACGCATCCTCATATTCCAATCCATCAAGATACTTATCTCCAAGGGACAGTTGCCTTTTCAATCTTGCATCCTTACTGTTATATATTGCAATAATGCCTATGACAGCTATCGCCACAAGGATGGCTATTGAAAGAAGTATTATGCTGATTTTCTCTTTTGTCTGAATTGTTTGTCTATTCACTAGTATAGCTCCTGATCATTAATCCTCGTCATCAGACAATCTGTCTTTATCTGCCTCATCGTTGCCATCCGCATCATGTTCCGTGAATTTGTCTTCTTTGCTTGGAAGAACAAGCTCTTCTGCATACTTTTCCCTGAGCATTTTGTTATCCAAATAGTAGTACAATCCTAATCCAACAGCTATCATGATAAGAATGACTAAAACAATCGACAGGATCAGGATGGCGATTTTCGCTCTTGAAGCCCCCTGTTTCTGGCTTTCTCCCGATGATTGATTGACGACATTTTCATCAATTACATGCCCCATATACTTCAGTTCTTTACTTTTTTTCTCCGGATGTTCTTCATTTCCAAGCTCTTTCTTCAGAGCATTACCGTCTTTTTGAGAACTATCAATAATAGGTGCTGTATTATCGGAGTCAATGATCTCTGTTTCCCCGTCATCTTCCAGTGCATCTACGCGTTCTATCTCATTCTCTTCCAGTTTGTCATTATTCTCGCTGTTTTCAGGCTCTGCAGAGGTGTCATCCCTTACCCCCTCAATTAGTACCGTCTCCTCTCCCCTGTCCTCATCAACGATAAGCTCTGTCGCATTAATGTCCTTCTTTTGAATATCCTCTACCTTCTGCTTAGAAGCATGATCATTTTCTATAAATTCGTCCGGAATACGAACTCCACAGAATTTACAGAACCTGGCATCATCTCTCAACTCTTTACCGCATTTAATACAAAACATAGACTTTCACCTCTCAAAAACCATATTTATCCGTAAGCTGCTTTTTAAGATTCTGTTTCTTTATGAAAAATCCAATTGTACCTGTTATAAGTGCAATAAAACTTACCGATACAATAATGATTCCCGTATAGAAAACTATCTGTCCATAAGTAAGTAACCCAAAAACCATTGCATTAGTCCTCCGATGCAAGCCATCCTTTATCACGCAATTCTTGAATTATATTTTCAAGATTCTGCATTTCCTCATCCGAATCACCAGCATTGCGATATTTTGAATATAATTCTTCTGCCTCGAGGTAATACACCTCTGCCTTATCATAATCCCTCTCTTTTTCATCCTTGGCAGACTGTATCTCAATTTCAAACATTGCCTGTCTTAGCGGGATCTTGTATTCATCCGGATATTCCTTTTTTATATCCTCCAGTTCCTGTACTCCTTCCTCTTCTTCCCCGTTCATTTTCAGGAGTATAGCGTAGTTTATTCTGTCATTAAATGTATATCTATCAGAGTTGATCAATGTATTGAAGCAGTCCTTGGCTGCTTCAATCCAGTCAGAATCTTTGCCATTTTCTTCCAGATATTGTATTGCGACTGATCCTTCTTCTCGCAGGAGTCGTAATCTCCAAGTATCATCAACCTTTACATATCCCTCCTCCAGCACTTTTCTGGCTTTTTCGAGATCCTGTTTTGATCTATAAGCTCTGGAATATAGAATATATGCCCTACCAATCACATTTGTATTTTTGGAAGAATCGAGCACCTTCTTATAGTCTGTTATGGCATCGTCCAGGTTTCCCTCTTCGCTCTCAATCTCTGCATTCACCAGATAGAGATCCGCCCCGGTAAGTCCTTTTGCCATTCCAGAATCAAGTATCGACTTTGCCTTATCTATCTCCCCTATTCTGGCTTCCGCGATAGCATAATCCCTGAAATATTCCGGATTTGTGTCATCCGCCCTTATAGCCTTCTCATAGAAGCTAATTGCATTTTCGTATTCATCATCCTCAAAATATTCGTTGGCGATCATGAACAGCAAATCTGCTTCTTCTTCGCTTTTTTGCTCAAGTGCGGTGGAATATTTTTCGTCATTAAGAAGATCCAGTGCGTCTGAAATAACCTTGTCATTATCATCCCTCTCCGACTCTTTTACTATCCTCTCGTATTTATCTTCAAATTCCTCATCTATCAAAACTCGATATCCCTTGAAAATAAAAAGAAGTCCTACAAGAAGTAATACTATGAATACTGTACTGAATATGATCTGTCCACGAATCAGACTTTTGTACCGTTTATCCCGTATCTTCATGGTATCCAGGTCATAATACATATCTTTTACTCTCTGGTACCTTTCAGCCGGATTACGCTTTAGCGCTTTGCCTATTATATCCTTTAGCAACTGGGAATATGGTAGGGCAACAGTTACATCCCATAACGAACCGCCCCCGCTCATGATCTTGATGGGATTCTCAGTAGTCATCAAATGGTATATTGTCGCTCCCAGGCTGAATATATCAGATTTTGCATCAAGATGGACATCCAGATAGTTCCCGCCGCTTGTATATAACTGCACTTTTCTGACTTGCTCAGGTGATGCATATCCAGCAGTATATCCTGATATCTTCTTCATATCCGATTCGTCAAATGAAATATTAAAATCTATAAGGCAGATGTTGCCGGATACGTCTACCATGACGTTTGAAGGCTTAATATCACCGTGAATAATCGGAGGATTCTGTGAATGCAGGTAATCTAACGCTTCGCACAGCTGCTTCAACCATTTTACTATCTGTGCTTCATCAAACCTTACTCCCTCATCAATATAATCCATAAGCGTATTGCCATCGATATAATCAATGACCGTATACACTTCGTTCCCCATCTGTAAAAAATCATAGACCTGCGGAAGATACTGGTGATGAAGCCTTTTCAGAATATCTGCCTCGCCTCTTTCATTGATTCTTCCAACATAGTTTTCCTTTATCTTCTTAACAACGACCTTCTTTTCAAGGTTTTTATGCCATGCAAGAAAGATCTGCCCAGCCCCGCCTTCGCCGATTGGTTCGATGATCTCATATGTGTCATTTAATATACGGCCTTTTTCTATCAAGTTGCTTCCCCTATATTCAATCGTTTTTCTGGTTTACAACATATTTCGCGACGGCAGGTTTGCTTCCGTCACTGCATTTCTCCCCACATCCGAATTCCAGTATATCTCCGTCTTCCAGCATCACCGGCTTGATTCGACCGTTAATTCCAGGTTCTATCAGCTTTCCGTTATATCTTGTGCCATTTTTTCTGTTGGTATCAAGATAAAACCAGAATCCATCAATATTTTGTAGCCTTCCATGCTTCCGGCTCACGGACTTTCCATAGAACTTAATATCAGGGTCGATTTCCTTATATGGTCGACCCACTTCCCATGTGCTCCGTGTATCAAGATCATAGACATGTGTACGTTCGTTTTCTGATACTATCAATAAATTGTTATTCATCGTCAATCTCCGGCAATTCTGTTATAAATGCCTCTATTTCTGGCAGATCTAATCCTTCTAGCACGCTTCTCGCATATCTGCATAACTCGTCGGGATCGTACTCCTCTGATTGCGTGTCCATCATATTGTTAAGGCTGGCATCATCCAGTACGAACATAATAACGCTTTCAAATATATTCTTCGCGCATAAGGGTTCCATATGTGCCAGTTCCAGCATTTCATCTATTTGATCGTGGTCCATGCTGAGATGAAGCCCCAATGATATGATTTTATTCCTCGTCGGATACCACTTGTTTTGTCTGATCTCTGATACACATTGTCTTAGGGAAGAGGACCATCCCTGCCCTTCCGCCAGCTCAAAGACACTGCCAGCATACCCATTGTAATTTGCCTTAATGCATATCTTCACATAGGCATAGAACTTATGATATGCAGAGGAGAAAATACTTGCATTATCCGATACAAACTTTTGAAGATCCTCCTCGCTAGTTATATTCCGTATCCTCTCATCCACAAAGACCGTACTGAATTCGCCGAGATTAGGTTCGTTATCTTTTATGATCTCGGTTTTTATTCTGTCCAATATAGCTTCATACCTGCCGAGAGCTGATTCACCGTATTGTTTCTGCAGGACAAATATGCACACACAGTCCTCTAGGCTTTTCGGGTATAATCCAGGATACTGTCCATATCTTTGCAGCAGCTGATCCATTTGATTTCTGTCATAATGCGCCGCCATACCGATTCGTAGGAATGTCTCCCTGTTTTTGGGGATCGCACCCTTACACCACTTGTCTACTGATACCCTGCTTACCCTACACGCCTCTGCAAATGCTGATTTTGTATAGCCGTTCTTCTCTATAATCTCCCCGATTTTCTCGCTCCACTGATCCTTCTGATCTTTAAGCATGGGGAGAATCTTACTTTTAAGCTCCTCAACATCCTCACATTTTGAAATGATGTCCCTAATAAATACGGTATCATATTTGGAAGGGTTATTCTTTTTTTCAGTTTCTGAATACATCATACACAAACCATGAAATCTCGTTTTCAGTCAAAGTTTACACAGAAAAACTGTATATCATAAAGTATATAGTGTACTACCCTTGCGTGCTCTAAATCCCTTATGCATATTATATTGATAACGCACGTTCTCTTCAATGCCTCCTTCATTTCTTATGCCTTCTCCAGGGTAGTATATTCTTTGAAATTATAGTGATATAATTACGTAAATTCACTAGAAACAAGTAGAGGAGGAAATCCTATGTACTGTAAAAAATGTGGGACAAAACTCACAGATGAAATAGTGTTCTGCCCAAAATGCGGTAATAAAGTATCCGAAGCTAATAAGTCAAACAAGAAGAATTCCAGCATTATTATTGGTATTATTGCTGCATTGGTTCTTGTAGCAGGAATAATATCTGTAATTCAGATCACAAGAGGCAAGACATCCCCTGATGACCAGTTATCGTCCAATAACGAAACTCCTGACGCAGAAAGCAGTTCAGAACCTATATCAGAAGCCACTTCTGATGAGGCTTCGGAGGAAGAGGCTGCCAAAGAGGAAACTGAAGAATCCACAGAACCCGAAAATCAGGCTTTACAGGTAGCATACTACAATGATAACTATTCTCATAAAGAAGCCTTCCCGTTCCTTATCGATTTTAACGGAGATGGTATAGATGAACTCATTGTTGTCTCTGCTAAAGACACTCCTAGAGATGAGATGGCACACTATAGTACCAAAGATACGGATTTGACAATATTAAAGTTTAACGAGGGAGATCCTACAACGATATATTCCGACGAAGAATTCCCCCATTACTCTCTTGTCTTTGGTGATGCTTACCCTATGTTGATTTATGATACAAAGCCTAACTACACCGATGACCAGAATACAAGAGAAGAGTACTATACCGTAGGATTTGATTCCGAGGAAAACGCTGTAAAACAGCAAATTGAAAAAGAAGCCTATGATGAATTATCCGTTGGGGCTATAAGCCTTGATTGTGGCTTTGGAAGAGTAGCACGCAGGTTTGTCAGCAGTCCGGAGTTATTTTCCTTTAAGGATTCGTCCATGGATCAGCTAATAGCACATGCCAGAGAAAACAAAGAAATCATTGCAGATTGCAGATATATCTATTCCGGTGGAGACATAGCCCTTTTTGCTACTGTTTATCCCCAAAGTCAGATAATACGGCACTTTCCTGGCGTTGATAGATATGTACATCCCTATGCAAATGTGTACTGTATTCCCTATGGAAGCACCGAAATCCAAACGCCGGAAACAATAAACCTTGCCAGCGAAGCTGATGAATATGGGGATGACGATCTGGAAATATATGGTATGGGCATATTTGATTTTGGAAACTTCTCCCTCTACTATGTAGCCGTCAATGGCATAGAATACGATGTCCAACATAAATATAGCTACGAAAACAGGCAAGCCTATCTGTTGGATGATCAATCCAGGGTAGATATCATTAACGAAACGCCTTATACACGAGTGTTCAGATATGACGACAGCCATAGCTCCATTATATCGGGAGGCTATGAATATATTGAATTAACTTATAAGGACGGTCAATTCTACCAGATATCCTGTTCCCCAGTAGACGAATCTGAATTGGAATCCTACCCAAACTACGAAGATGTAAAAAATGATTGTCTGGAAAAAATCAAAAAAATTGACTCTCTCGGCTTAGACGAATATGAGGCGACAGCTGTAACCGTTTCAGAGGCCAAATATGATCACGTAATGAAGGGATCGTCAGGCAGATATTACCTATGTTATACATTTAAGATAAGCGGATCAGATGCTTCTATTCCGATTTACTTTACAGTAGATGTATACGACAATACGTTATATCCGCAGGATAATTATTACTGTGTGGAAAAGCTGGAATCATGTGAGGAGGTTGGCTTTCCTCCCATCTGAAGCCAAAAATCCAACGGTTGCAAAATTAAATAGGGGCTGTGAGAGTAAACTCCAGCCTCTATTATAATATGATCATGATACATAATATCAGAGCTTTTGACCGCACTTCTCGCAAAAAAGACTGTCTACATCATTGGGCGCGCCGCACTGGGAACAATAAATCTTGGGCGCATTATTGTGTGTTGCATTTCCAAGTATTTCTTTCTCCTTCTCTTCCAACTGCGCTATCTGAGCCTTAAGATCTTCTATTTCGCTGTATTTGCTCTCAATCTGCGATATCTGCTCACTCACCATATCCATAGAGAAATTAGCCCGATTCAGGTAAACGGTCTCTCCGATAAAAGACTTCAAGGATACTATTTCGCTTTCCCTTGTTGATATGGTGGTCTTAAGTTTTGAAGACTCCATAAGATTAGAGGTTTTAACATTAAGTGTCGTAAGTCCTTTATTAATGCTATCCATAAATCCAGCCATACTTCTATCTCCTTATCTTTTATTCAACCCTCGTTCCGCATTTGGGGCAGAACACAGTATCTGCATCCAGTTCAGCTCCGCACTTATAGCAGAATACACCCTTTTCTGGCTGTTCTTCCTTATCTGCATCCGGTTGTTGTGCCTCAGTCGCCGGTACATCGTCGTATTTGGTACCACACTTTGGACAGAAAAGAGCATCTGCCTCTGTCGGAGCTCCACATTTTGAGCAGAATAATCCCCTTTCCGATGATATATTTTTCATCTTCGACTGTTCCTCAAACCTTGTCCCACACTTGGGGCAGAAAAGAGCGCTGTCATTTAGCATGTTCGCACAATTAGGACATCTTCTGCCCCCTGTTACGCCTGTAGGACCATAATTTGCAGCCATACTCGCACCGCCTATACCGCCTATTACAATCTTATCTTTAACAAACCAAAGCGCTGCAGCAAGAGCCGCTAATACAAACGCCCACACCGGAGCCGATGTCAGTTTTACAATTTTATCATCAAGGTATAATTCGTCTTCTCCATAAACATTTATTTTATGTGATGCTACGCCAATGACAATCCACCATATGAGGTTAAGTACTATCACAGAAATTCCGGGGAGTTTGCTTTCTATTACATGCAGTATGATCACTACAATCCCGGCAACAATGGTGAGATAAAACAGTATCTCCAAGGCTATGATTGTACTCTTTACGTTTTTCACTACATCTAACACCTTGTCGAATTCATCTCCGATGATCTCTTTCAACATGGCTTTATCGTCCATCATATCGGCAATTTTATATACAGTAGGACCGGTTGTTGCTATCTCACAGGGAGAAATCTTGGCATCTTTCAGGGAATTCAAGCCTTTTCTAATCTGTTTCACTAATTTCTCTATATCAATGTCTATTCCCCACTGATCCAGCTCATCCTGAGCCTCGTCCAGTTCATCCTGATCTAGGTTCACCTCCTGCCGAGTCGATTTGATTGCACTTTGGAGATCCTGCCTGGCCTTCCTGTCCGCAATAGTGATCCACCCAAAAAACATCATTGATACGGATATAGCCACAAATACAATGCTCACCCACTTGATAATCTGACCTATTATCTTGTTGTTCATTTCCATGTCTCCTTTTGATTGTTTTGCATAACAACCGCTTGCATTATACACCAATGATCTATATTAATCACTATCAGCATCCCTCTGTGATGGCATATTTTACATGTTTTTATTCACCAGAAGGTATTTGTTCGCAGTTATAATTCTCACTGTTTTCTACTATAGCTTTGCGATAGAGAGAGTCAAAATCCTCAAATCCTCGGATATAATACATCTGCATGCCCCACCAGCCCATTTTATGCTCATAGCTGTAATCAAAGGTTGTGGATACTACATCCCGGCTATTCAGATTGACTTGCAGCTTTCCATCACTATCGTGGAGAACATTAGGGTAGCTTATATAGAAATAGTAATCTAACTTCTCGGTTTCTGCTTTTTCAGATGAGAATTCTACTCCCACCTCATATATGACCACAATTTTATTATAATCTCCTCCGCCTCTGTTTTCTTTCTTAGTCAGAAGGTAGGCACTGTTAAACTTGGTATGATCCAAGCTCACATATTTGTCAGATGCACCGGATACATTTTTTGTTATGACATCCTCGCAGTCCTCCTTAAGAATATCTAGATCTGCGCCGGTAATCTCACTCACGTCAGTTAAATAGGATTCAAGTCCTGCCACGGTATACTCTCTGGTCATCTCCTCTGGGAGTCGCTTGTATTCTTCAACGTAATCCTCCACATTTCCATAGAAATCTGCTGTTACAGTGACAATATCTCCGTTACTGAGACCGCCTTTCTTATCGAGCTTATAAGACAGTCCGTTCTTATCCGGTGATTGTTTGATATCTGCAGTCCCCTCTGGCGCTATGCCTTTGAATTCAAGCTCTACATTCTCGAAAGCATCAAATTTCTTGACTTTCTTCAGTCCTTTTACCTCATATTCTGTATCGTCTGCGATCAATTTCACGTTAAAAGCTGTTCTTGCAAATTTTATTGCTTCTTCAGCTGTCATATCATCTGTGGCTAGATCCCAGCTATAAAGGATTACATCGCCGTTGTTGGCGTTTTCCAAATCATTTGCCGATACAGCGCCCTTGTCACCATATATCCTGGCAAACAGAAGAGCAACGTCTTTTCCCTGGCTGTATTTTATATCTTCGCTGTCTGCTATCGCCTTAAGATCATCATGCTCCTTTATCATATTTCTTAAATTCTTGTTTGCATGAATCCTCTCTCTGTTCTTTCTTATGAACTTGTCAGTGTTAAAGGAGATATTTACATTTCCAAGCCCGTCATATCCTTCGTATGTTACATCTACGTAATCATTGAGATTAATTGTCGTTTTCCTTAATTTCAGGAAAACAAATATTCCAAAAAACAATATTATTCCTGCAATCAGAACCATAGCGGATATAGCTTTAATCCGCTTTTTTGTCTTTTCATCTATAGAAAGAGCATTCTTATTAGAGTTAACTGTTTTAGGCGAATATACAGACTTCTTTTCTTCGTCCTGTTTGTTTTTTCTTGCTCCCGTCTTTGCCCCGCATTTTGCGCAGAATTCTGCATCATCCGGTAATTTGGTACCACATTTGCTGCAAAACATAGTCTCTCCTTACGAAAATTGATATCCTTATATAATTCCTTCCTGTTAAGCCTTTTCCAAGGATAATCCTACTCTTTTACATATAAGGTGTTTTCAGGCGAAGTTTACACTAAGCTGTAATGATAGGCTAAAAATCTAGCTAATCATTATAACATAAAGCTTTGTTATAGGTATTTCTTCAAGATAATCACGAGTAATAGGTCAATTATGAGTCGTAGCGCCGTCTTCATCAGTGAGTCTGACTCTCATGGGGATCATGGAGCCATCCTTATTATGCTGACATATAACATCTACAAGCTGCTGATCGTGTCCTTTTTGCATGATATCCCCCTTTCACCTGCCATTTATAGCGGATTTACATTACGGAACATTTGTTCGATTGCGTAAAGAGGGTAAAAATATGCCCCTGTCCGGTTTGATATGATTCCCCTAAAGTAGACAATGGAAATATCCAAAGTCTCCTTTAGGGGATTTTTTATGGCTAAAAGAAAGCACTCCATAGAGTGGATGATTGACAGAGTAAATGAATATCTTAGCGGAACCGGTTCATATGAATCGATTGCAGAGGCCAATGGTATTGATGACAGAACACTTAGAAGTTGGGTTTCCGCATATCGTTATCATGGAGTAGATGCATTTGTTAAAGGCTCCGGAAACAAGCAATATAGCCGCGATTTTAAATTGTCTTGCGTGGAGACAGTTTTAAATGGCGAGTTATCCGTACTGGAATGCATTTCGAAATATGAGATATCTTCCACAAG
>JHYK01000017.1 GCA_000621405.1 Lachnospiraceae bacterium AC3007 | reverse complement strand
GTATGTTCTTCGATGTCATCGATCGTCGCTATAACAAAGAAGGCCCGAATACGATGATCTTCACAAGCAATCTCGGCCCGGACAAATGGGGAGAATACTTCAGTGAGGACTCGTCATTACTGTGTTCGCTCGACAGGATCTTCGATGCGGCAACAGTATTTATGATCAAAGGAAACAGCTATCGTGGGAAACGCTGCGAAACGATATCTCTCTCAGCAGGGGATCCTGTTTTGATAGCAAAAACAAAATCTTAAAGGAAGGAGCCAGCAGCTGCATTGGCGATTTCTATCCGACTAGGATTGGTCATTTCTATGCGACTGTGGGTGGCGATTTCTGCCCGACGCTAACAAATGAAAGATGCGCAAAATTTAATGATACATATTAACAAAGAATTTAAGGGAGGCAACGAACATGACTTACGAAGAGTTAGTCAAGAAAGTAAAAAAGGTGGTTGAAAAGATTGATAAGGGTGCTGTAAAGGAACACGCTGCCATTGAGATCGACATTGAAGGAGAGGGCGAAGGGGCGTTCTATGTTGAACTCGATAAGGATAAAGTCGCAGTAGAACCTTACGAGTATTATGACAATGACTGCAGGATACGCACAGGCGCAGAAACGCTCATAGATCTTGTAACCGGAAAGATAGATGCCGTAAAGGCACTTGAGGATGGAAAGATCAGCGTTGATGGAGATATAGAAAAGGCTCTGGTTCTTTCGGATGTGTTAAAAACGGCCACCAACAAAAAGGCTTCTGAGGTAAAGAAGCCTGTAGCGGAGAAAACGGCGGAAGTATCTAAACAGCCTGCCGAAAAAAAGACCGAAGCTAAGAAGCCTGCCGGAAAGAAAAAGTAAACTAAGTTATTCTTAAAGAGACTATTTGCAAGTGACTATATTTTATAGAGAATAGAGGACTGGACGAGAATCCAGTCCTCAAATTCTTTAGGGGAGGACTGCCTCACACTTAGGTGCCGGTTGGAAATGCCCGTTCATTTCTGATATGATGGATGGTATCATGATCCGGAAAGGAAGGTGTAGATATGTATTTCGACTGGACATATATATTTGTGATCATAGGAGTGATCATCACAGGGATCGCTTCGGCCGGGGTATCATCGACCTTTAATAAATACGCCAAATTCAGATCGACCACCGGGATGACCGGTGCAGAGGCGGCCCAGAAGATCCTTTATTCACAGGGCATCATGGACGTCAGGGTGGAGCATGTGCGCGGCAAGCTTACAGATCATTATGATCCCAGGACCAAGACCGTGAACCTTTCGGATGCCACCTACGGATCTGATTCCGTGGCGGCCATAGGAGTAGCGGCTCATGAGTGCGGGCACGTGATACAGCATCATACCAATTACGTTCCGCTGAACTTAAGGTCCGCTCTAGTGCCTGTAGCGAATATCGGATCCAAGGCCGGCATACCTATACTGCTCATCGGCATGTTCTTATCTTACAATCAGTTTCTCATCAACTTCGGCATAGTCCTTTTTTCCTTCGGAGTGCTCTTTCAGATAGTGACGCTCCCCGTGGAATTTGATGCATCGGCGAGAGCGCTGAAGCTTGTGGGGACGCTCGGGATCCTCGATGACAGAGAGAGGAAGGACATGGGAAAGGTCTTGAGAGCCGCAGCGATGACTTATGTGGCATCAGCTTTTGCAGCGATCCTGTCCTTACTAAGGCTGGTGCTTATCTTCGGCGGAGGCAGGAGAAGGAACTGACTGCATGAAAAGATCTGACGCCAGATACATAGCATTGGATATACTTATGAGATATGAGAAGGAGGGGAAGAAGCTCGGACCCCTCCTCCTTGACGTATTGGAGGCTGACAGCAATCCGGATAAAAGAGACCGCGCATTTGTGACAGCGATCGTCGAAGGTGTCACGGAGAGGCGGATGAGCCTTGACTGGGCAATAGATCAGGTGTCCCACAAAAAGACCGACAGCATGAAGCCCGTCGTAAGGAATATCATAAGGATCGGGGCTTACCAGCTGCTATTCATGGACAGGGTGCCTGACAGCGCGGCAGTCAATGAGTCGGTGAAGCTTGCGCGCCTTAAGCATCTGGAAGGCCTGTCGGGTTTTGTGAATGCAGTGCTGAGAGGAGTGACTCGTCTCAGGGATGACGGTATCACATATCCTGATATCGAGACGGAGTATTCCTGTCCCCGTTTCGTCTCAGAATTACTTGAAGAAGCATACGGCAGGGAAAAGGCTGAGGCCATGATAAGGTCTACCGCAGGAAACAGCCCCCTGTATCTCAGAGTCAACAGGACACGGACTTCTGCAAAAGAGCTGCAGGAGATACTTGAGGGAGAAGGAGTATTGGCAGACACAGTTGCAGACTTCCCCGATACGCTAAAAGTGCGGCCTTTGACGCTTGATCCTTCGCGCTCGGAGAGCTTTTTGCGGGGGCTTTATTCCGTTCAGGATCTTTCGTCACAGAGCGCGATGTATGCTCTGAAAAGTGAAATAATGGGTTACATAAGTTCGAATAATCCGGTTGACATAAAGATTATAGATATGTGCGCCTCCCCCGGAGGCAAGTCCTGCTTTATCGCAGAGGCTCTGAACGCTGACGAGGGTATAAATACAGGGTTTTCAATAGAGTCCTGTGATATCTCCGAGGCCAAACTCATAAGGATAAGGGAAAATATATCCAGGATCGGGATCGGCGGAATAACGCCGGTCGTCAGGGATGCGGCGTCATACGATCCTTCACTTAAGGAGTCGGCCGATGTCATAATAGCTGATCTTCCCTGCTCCGGACTGGGCGTCATCGGGAGAAAGGTTGACATAAAGTACAGAGTCACGCGGGATGATATAAAAGAATTATGTAAACTACAGAGGAAGATGCTCGAAAATGCAGCAGATTATCTGAAGCCCGGAGGACTGCTTCTGTATTCCGTATGCACGGTGACGGCAGAAGAGACGACGGGACAGCATGAGTTCATTGAGTCGCAGGGATTAGATGAGATCGCTTCCCGTCTTTTCCTGCAGGGGATAGATGACTGTGACGGGTTTTATTATTCCATATGGAAAAAGAAAGAGGATGCATCTTTGAAAGAGGCAGCGCCATGAAGAGCATATACGATCTTACAGCATCTGAACTTAAAGAAGAACTTGTACGCATGGGAGAGAAGGAGTACCGCGCGGGACAGATCTTTTCCTGGCTCCATGCAAAGGGAGTATCGCATCTTGACGGGATGACCGACATCAGCAGGGACCTTAAGGGGAGGCTTGCGGAGAGATTCAGCGACAGAGGCATATCCGTCAGCAAGTGTCAGGAATCTGCTCTTGACGGCACGAGGAAATATCTTTTCGAACTTGAGGATGCAACCCTCATTGAAGGCGTCTTCATGCAGTACAGGGACTGGAACACTTCCTGCATATCTTCACAGGCCGGATGCGCCATGGGGTGCAGGTTCTGCGCTTCCACGGTCGGCGGGCTGAAACGTGATATGACAGCCGGGGAGATGGCCCAGGAGATATACGCGATGGAGCGCGATACGGGAAGCAGGGTATCGCACGTCGTGGTGATGGGATCCGGAGAGCCGCTGCTCAACTACGATAACCTTATGAGGTTTCTGGATATCATAACGGACAGCCGCGGGAAGGGGCTCTCCCAGAGGAACATCACAGTTTCGACCTGCGGGATAGTTCCCGGGATAGAGGCGCTTGCAAGGGAGAAGAGAGGGAGAGAACATCTGCAGATCAATCTCGCGATATCCCTCCATGCGGCTTTTGATGAAAAAAGAAAGAAGATAATGCCGATAGCCGAAAGGTACGGCATCAGTGAGGTGCTGGATGCCGCAAGGAAGTATTACGATGCCACGCACAGACGTATCACGATCGAATACGCCCTGATAGACGGGGTCAATGATACGGATGAGGATGCGGCGGAGCTTGCGAGGATATTGAAGAAGACCTTCTTTACATCCTCTTCCGGATCTCTGCCGCTAATAAACCTTATCCCGGTAAACCCTGTCACGGAGAGCGGCTTTAAGCGCCCCGACAGGGCCGGATGCCTTGCTTTCAAAAATAAACTTGAAAACTTTGGAATAAATGGTAGTATAAGGAGAGAACTCGGCTCCGATATAGACGGTGCCTGCGGACAGCTGAGACTTAAAAGTCTCTAGGCTTAAAAGCCTCCAGACTTAAAAGTCTCTAGACTCAAGAGTCTCCAGGCTTAAAAGCCTCCAGACTTAAAAGCCTCCGGGCTTAAGAGTCTCCGGACGTAATTCATCCCGGACAGCTGCGCAAAGGACCATGATCGGGGCTTATTGGTGCGATTAGATATTGGAGGACATGATGATCAAGACCTTTTCGATGACCGACACAGGTCAGAAAAGGAAAGTAAATCAGGACTACGTCTACACCTCGGAAAACCCTGTGGGGAATCTTCCAAACCTTTTTATAGTGGCAGACGGAATGGGCGGTCATGCGGCCGGAGATTATGCTTCGAGATTTTCAACGGAGACGGTGGTCTCCGACATCAGTGATTCTCATGAGAAGAATCCCATAAGGCTCATCCGCCATGCATACGAGACTGCAAACGCAGCGATAATCGAGGAGGCAAAGAGACTGCCCGATCATGAAGGCATGGGTACCACGCTGGTCGCGGCGACCATAATCGATGATACCCTGTACGTTGCGAACGTAGGCGATTCGAGACTGTATGTGATCAATGACAGGATAAGCCAGATTACGAGAGATCACAGTCTGGTGGAGGAGATGGTAAGAGCCGGAGAGATCGATGAATCCGCGGCAAGAGTCCATCCCATGAAGAACAAGATCACAAGAGCCATAGGCGGTGATTACGATATCAGGGTTGATTTCTTTGACATGAAGCTCAATCCCGATGACAGGATCCTGATGTGCACGGACGGCCTTACGAACATGGTCGAGGATGAGGATATCAGGATGATAGTGAATAGCTCTCCGGACGTTGTGAGTACCGTGCAGAGACTGATCGAAAGAGCGAATACAAACGGAGGCTTCGACAATATAGGAGTGGTCCTTGTGGAGCCTTATGCAAAGGATGCGTGATCCTTCAGGATGTAGATCCTTCAGGAGGCATATCCTTTAAGATACTTTATCAGAGGTATGGTTTGTAATGGTTAACGAAGGAATAATACTGGCAGACAGATATGAGATAATGAGCCGCATCGGAACCGGAGGAATGTCCGATGTATATAAGGCGCAGGATACCAAACTGTCCCGTTATGTGGCGATCAAGGTATTAAAGCAGGAGTATGCCGAGAACCAGAACTTTGTCACGAAGTTCCATGCGGAGGCGCAGGCTGCAGCCGGACTCATCCACTCAAATATAGTCGGAGTCTATGATGTAGGCGAGGATCAGGGCCTTCAGTTCATTGTAATGGAACTCGTCGAGGGCATCACTCTGAAGCATTACATCGAGAAGAAGCTCAGACTGTCTGTCAAGGAATCCATAAGCATAGCCATACAGATGGCACAGGGACTTGAATGCGCTCATAAGGCCGGTATCATCCACAGGGATGTGAAGCCTCAGAACGTCATCATCTCAAAGGACGGCAAGGTCAAGGTCACGGACTTCGGCATAGCCAAGGCTGCGACCAGCGAGACCATCACATCCAATGTCATGGGTTCCGTGCATTATACTTCGCCCGAGCAGGCCCGCGGCGGATATTCCGATGAAAAGAGCGATATATATTCACTCGGTATAGTGCTCTTCGAGATGCTGACCGGACGCGTGCCGTTTGACGGAGATACCACGGTGAACATCGCGATCCAGCATATCCAGGAGGCGATGCCGAGTCCCAGGGAATTTGTCAATGATGTTCCCGTCAGCATAGAGCAGATCATATTCAAATGTACCGAGAAGAATTCCGACAGAAGGTATACTTCGATGTCGGAAGTCATCGCGGATCTTAAGCAGTCACTTCTCACACCCGATGAGAATTTCATCAAGCGCATCCCCTCCGGAGGAGTCGGAGGAGCCACTAAGATGGCGTCCGACAGTGATATAGACAGCATCAGGACTCAGACCGGCGGCATAGATGTGGACCAGTCTCTCCTTGCAGCCTATAACATGAACAGGGAGAGGAAGAGCCAGGCCGGCGCGATGGGCGTACAGAGCGGCGTCATGCAGCAGGGAGCCGTCATGCAGCAGGGCGAGGAGAGACCCAGGAAGAGAAGGAATCCTGAAGCCGGAGAGATGGGATATATGGACAGATCCCAGGGCCGGATGATGGATGACATGTCCAGAGACGAATTTGAAGAGGAAGAATTAAGGCGCAAGAGAAGAGAGGCGGCAGCCAGGAAGCGCAGAGAACAGAGAGAGCAGAGAGAGCAGGCCGCAAGACGGGGTGATCCTTCAAGACGCGGAAGCTCCAGAAGAGGAGCACCTTCCAGGAGGACCCAGTCACAGGGGAGAGGCTCGCAGAGAGGATCTGACAGATACCGCGATGTAGATGACATGGACGATAAGATGACAATGATCATGAGGATCATTGCCGTCATAGTCGGAATAATCATCCTCCTTCTTATTGTCTTCATAGCAAGGAGGGTCATAGAGGGCAAGGATTCCTCCGTATCCGAGAATACGATCGAGTCCGATAATCAGTCGTTGATAGATGTGACGGGCAAGAGTCTTGAAGAGGCCAAGAAAGCCCTTGAGGAAGCGGGCTTTGTGGTCCAGTCGGCCTATGAGGCATCCGACGATGTAGAGACCAATATGGTCATATCCCAGAATCCCGTGGCAGGCAGTCAGATACCTCCGGGATATACGGTCACGCTCGTAGTAAGTAAGGGCTCTGACAGTATTCCTGTTCCGAGTGTTATCAATGAAACATCGGCAGTGGCAAAGGTCATGCTTAAAGAGAGCGGCTTTGAAGTTTCGCTGACCGAGGGCTCGTCCGAGACAGTCCCCGTGGGATCCGTTATATCACAGACACCCGAAGCCGGGACCAAGGCTGCTCCGGGAACCACCGTGCTCGTGGTCATAAGTACGGGATCCAGCGGAGCCGCGGAAGAGATCCCCGAGGGAAGCATACCCGTGCCCAATATCATTGGCATGACGGAGGTTCAGGCTAAGACGGCTCTTACGGCATCAGGTCTTTCCTGGTCATCGATCACAGAGGAGCATTCCGACAGTGTGATAGCCGGGATGGTCATATCACAGAGCGTGGAGCCCGACAGCATAGTGGCAAAGGATACAAAGGTTGACTTTGTGCTGAGCCTCGGACCGGAGGGCGCGCCCGAGATCTATACGCAGACCCTTCAGGCTCCTTCGGGATATGCTTCAGGCACGACGGCCAGTGTCACGCTAACGGGTAATAATACCCAGAAGGTCTACGGACAGAAGAGCGTGACGGAGTTCCCCGCGACGATACAGATATCATCCACCGATGTGGATCCTGCGGATACGGCAGGCGTTTTCACGATAAGCTATACATCCAGAGTGGAGGGCGTGAATGAAGACGGAAGCACGTTCACCACTGATCAGCAGAGTGTCGACACTTCACAGTCGATCTCATTTTCAAACTGAATGATGAGCATATATCCTCTTTCCGCCTTTGGGTGTGCATATGCTTGAAGGCAGGATATTAAAGGGGGTCGGCGGTTTCTATTATGTCCATACAAAAGAGGGTGTCTTCTGCTGCCGCGCAAAAGGTCTCTTCAGGAAGCAGTCCTTAAAGCCTCTGGCAGGAGATATATGCAGGATCGAGCTTACACATACCGATGATGTGGAAGGCAATATCGTGGAGATCCTGCCCAGAAAAAACTCTCTTATAAGACCGCCCGTAGCAAATACGGATCAGGCACTTGTGATCTTTGCGATGCATGATCCCGAGCCTGCGCTGGGAGTACTGGACAGATTCACTGTGATGATGGAGATATCCCGTATCCCGACTGTGATCTGTGTGAATAAGGACGACCTCTCACTTGGCAGCGAGGCGGATGAGATCTTAAGGATATACGCTCCCTCGGGCTACAGAGTGCTCTTCACCTCGGTAATAGACGGAAGCGGGATGGATGAGTTAAAAGAGATCCTGACCGGCAGGGTGACGTCCGTCGCAGGCCCCTCCGGAGTCGGCAAATCCTCCATGATCAACGCTCTCACGGGATCATATACGATGGAGACCGGTGAAGTGAGCAGGAAGCTTAAGCGCGGAAAGCAGACCACGAGGCATACCGAGCTTCTCAGACTGTGGGATGATACATTCATTTTTGATTCTCCGGGCTTTACGGCACTGGATGTCCCTGATATAGAGCCTTCGGAACTCTACGACTGCTTCCCGGAGATGAGACCTTATCTCGGCAGATGCCGGTACAATGACTGCATGCATGCGGGAGAGCCCGGCTGCGCAGTAAAAGAAGCAGTGAATGACGGTGTGATATCTTCGGAAAGATATGATTCATACCTGTCCATATACAATGAACTCATCAAACGGAGGAGATACTGATGGAGTACAGATTTCACCCATCGATACTGGCTGCGGACTTCAAGAATCTCGGAGCTGATATAGAGAGCGTGGTCAATGCCGGAGCAGACGGCATACATATCGATGTCATGGACGGCGATTTCGTGCCGCAGATATCCTTCGGAATGCCTGTCATAAGATCCATAAGGAGCGCTACCAACGTGACATTCGATGTGCATCTCATGGTGATGAATCCCGAGCGCTACATCGAGACTTTTGTCGACTGCGGTGCCGATATCATCACGATACATGCAGAGGCCACGAGAGACGTGGAGAATGCCGTGAAGCAGATAAGGCGCGCCGGAGTCAAGGTCGGACTGGCTCTTAATCCGGGTACTTCGCTGTCCACACTCGACTACATAATAGACGATGTGGACATGGTCCTTTTGATGACGGTCAATCCCGGTTTTGGCGGACAGAAATATATAGAAAAGGCGACAAAGAAGATCAAGGCTTTAAGAGCCATGGCCCGTAATGAGGACAGGGATCTCGATATAGAAGTGGATGGTGGCGTGGTGGCCGAGAATCTCCATACTGTTCTGGAAGCAGGAGCCAATATCATCGTCATGGGCTCGGCGGTTTTCGGAGGAGATGCGGCAGCCAATACCAGACACTTCAAAGAAGAGATAGAAAGGTTTTCACAATAACCGGGTTCATCAAAAGCAGCAGGGCACGTCTTGTCGCGGCAGCGGTCTTACTGGTCCTTCTTGCTGCAGTTATTTCCTTTTTTGTGATAAGAAGATACAGGGGTGAGCAGATATGCTTTGAGCAGACCGTGGAACTCGGCAGCGTCGTAAGCGCAGAGCCGTCCCTGTACGTTGACGGACCGGCGTGGACTATGGACCGGACGACGGTAGCCGTGTCGGATGTCAATCTGACAAGACCCGGCGATTATGCCATGCATATATCAAATCCTTTCAGATCATTTGTCTGTACGGTACATGTGAAGGACACGATACCGCCCGATCTTGAGGTCGCGGATACGGCAAAGACCGTGCTTGCAGCCGGCAGGGAATATGATCTGTCCGTTATAGGGGCTGACGCGCATGACCTTTCCGGCATGGCCTTTGTAAGTTATTCCTATGACGGCAAGGCGATAGACAGTCTTTATTTCCCGGATCCCGGTACATACAGCGTCACCGTTACCGCGACCGACGGCAGCGCGAACAGGACCACCACGCAGGCAGATCTCTTCGTGGACAGGCCGCCGATCTTTTTCGGGCTGCATGACCAGTATGTCGTAAAGGGCAGCAGCGCTTCGGATCTTGATCCTGTCTTTGCCTATGACGACGTTGACGGCGGACTCACATTTGATATAAAAAGCGACACCTCAAGAGTAGACTTTGATAAGGTCGGAGCCTATCCGGTAAGCTACGCGGTACAGGACGGATACGGGATCTCGTCAAACGCCGTCGCAACGATCCATGTGGTCGCGACCTCCTGGCAGGCTGATGCACATGCATATAATACGCCGTTGAGCCGGGTCGAGCTTGCAAGGATCATCGAAGAGGGTTATTTCGATTATCAGCCTCTGACTGAAGAGGACAAGAGCTGGGTCGTCGACAACCTGGATGTGACCCTCGTGAACATCTTAAGAGAGGATGATGAGGGGAATGTCAGCAGCGGGTCGGCCTTTATCTTCGATATCACGGAGGACTACATCTACATGGTCTCCGTGTATCATGTGACAGGCTTTCTGGAGGGAGAGGATGTTTGGATAACCTTTTATGACGGAAGTCGCATCGATACCGTCATGCACTCCTTAAGACTCAGCGCCGGGAACGAAGCATCGCTTTTCAGGATACCGGTGAAGGATGTATCATATCATACACTTGTGCGGCTTCGTAAGGCTTACCGTGATCCGGACATATACAGGAAGCTTAAAAAAGGAAGCCACCTTCTGGAATACTGCAAAAACTGGCGCGGCGGAGAGCTTCCGGAGATAATAAAGGACGTGGATCTGATAGCCTATGATCTGTCAGGGATACAGAAGATATATGTGGATGATGATTCGTATTATGCGGTGACAAGGAGATCTGTGGGTGGCATGAGCGGGACCGCGGTCTATGACCTTACGGGGAGACTTGCGGGCATCTGCAGCAAGACGATCTATCCGCTTGCCAATGAAGAGGCAAGGTACAGGGACGGATGCGATCTCGTGCTCATGACTGACGATCTGGATATGCTCATGGAGAGGGCTGACGAACTTACAAAGATGGAGAAGAGAAGATGAGAGAGCGCTCCGGCGCAAACTTAATATGTATAAGCCTCATACTTATCCTGTGCCTTATCCTGTCTGCATGCGGCTATGAAGAGGAGGAAGGAAGCACCGCGCGAAGAAGCGGCCGCAGATTCAGGTTCAGTTTTTTTAACAATGATGACGATGAAGATCCCGGGGATGAGGAAGAGGAGGAAGAAGAGGAAGAGAGTATATATAAGGACAAACATCTTACCTTATCGCTTGAAGATGAAGGATATGATGTCTTTCTGCCGAGAAGCAAAGCCTCTTACGATTACCGCTACGGGCCTTCGATCCTGCTGGATGACGACGGCAGCATATATGCATATTTCAGCTCGCCCGGCGACAGCAACCACGAGCTTGACTGGCTCACATGCAGGAAGTCAGATGACCTCGGACATACCTGGTCGGACGAGAAGGTCGTGCTGAGTCCCACACCGCAGTCAAGGGACAGGCTCTCTGTCTGCGACCCCGATGTGTTCTTTTATAAGGGATACTATTATCTCGGATACACGGCTACGATGGATGATGCGGAAAACGGCACAGTGAACAATGTTTTTATCGCAAGGAGCAGGGATCCCTTCGGACCTTTCGAGAAATGGAACGGAAAAGACTGGGGAGGTGATCCCGTGCCTCTTATCTGCTATGACGGAGTGTGGAACGGCTGGGGAGCAGGAGAGCCTTCTTTTGTCATCAAGGATGATGAACTCTATGTATATTCAACTCTTGATTCCTTTTCCGAGGATAATGAGAGGATCAAGTCCACCGTAGTGCACGTTGCCGAACTTGAAGATAAAGACTGGCCCTTATCGATGAGCTTTGCCGGATACGCTGTGATAAGGACAGATAATGACGGTTCCCTGGAAGAAGACGGATACGAGTACTTTGAATGTGATTCATGGGATGTTGCATATGTGGAGAAATACGATAAATTCCTCGCAGTCTGCACCAACAGGCGTCTTCGTGATGACAGCTGTCTCCTGTATTACGAATCAAACGACGGCCGGTCTTTTGAAAGGGTATCCGAGATAAATACAAACGTCTGCCGCGCCTGCCATAATGCAGGAATCATGGCGGATGCAAACGGCCATATAAAACCTTCCGATCCCGTGGTCATAGGCTATGCCTATGCAGGCTCTTCAGGAGCTGCCTGGGGTGTATGGGCCACAAGATTTGCAGAGGCGAAGATAGGCATATCGGATGATCATGAGAGGGAGGATGAAGGCAAAGAGAACCTGGCAGCCTCTGTCGGGCGGAGCAGCTGGATCCCCAATGCGGCGCCGACATTCGTCAACTGTGATAACCCTGTCATCAATCTGTATGAAGGCGGATCTGGCTTCACTCCTTCCTTTACATTGATAGATGAGAACCGGGCGGGTCATACGCTTGCTCCTTCAGAGATCGAGTATGATATCAATGATGATGATGTCGTAAGCACCGGAGATGAGCCGGGAATGCTGTATCCCGTCTCAGAGGGCTTAAGCGTTGTGACTATCCGGTACGGCGATGTCACAAGGGACATAAAGGTCAACGTGATAAAGCAGGGAGAGCCGTACAGCGATCCGGACAAGATAAAGGAGATCATCGCTCCGCTCTATGATTATAACGTATCTCTGTCCACGCCGTATGCCGTGGCAATAAGGCCGATCATAAGATACGGAGACAACAGACTGTATGAGCCGGATCTTCCCGGCATACAATCCTGCGGGATAGATTTTCACTCACAGAATGAGGCGATATGTATGGCGAGAAGCGACGGCATGCTCGTGCCCATGACAGAAGGCACGACTTATGTGATCGTCACATGCAGCGGCGGAGAGAGCTTCACGGTAAGGGTCAATGTGACCATATGATCATGCCTGAGGCAAAAGTCAGGTGATGTCTTGAAAGAGCCCGCCGGATGTGTTATAGTATGCGGGTTCGGATATCAAGCAGCCGATAGAAAGGAAAAGAAGATAAAATGTCTGGGATCAGGATCGCATTATATGTAGTGTTCATGATAATATGTGTTACTCTCACCTTGATAGTGCTGATGCAGGAAGGTAAGAGCGCAGGACTCGGAGCGATAAGCGGTATGGCGGATACGTACTGGGGCAAGAATAAGGGGCGCTCCCTCGAGGGGAAGCTTCAGAAGTTCACGATAGCCCTTTGTGTGCTCTTTATGGTATTGGCTCTGGTGCTTAATATCAAGACCATCTGATGAAAGACTGATAATGATGCAGTACGGCGCTCCTGAGTATCTCAGGGGCGTTTCTTATGATAAGGATATGAAAAGAGGAAAAGACAGAAAACATTCTTCCGGCGGTAAGAAAAAGATCAAATCCCTGAGATTCAAGGGAATCTTCCAGGCCGGTCCCCGTGGCTTCGGTTTTGTGATGACAGAGGAGGGACAGGAGTATTACATACCTCATGACTCTGTCCACTCGGCGATGCACGGAGACAGGGTCGAGATCCATGTGACCAGACCTGCGAGAGGAAGCAAGAGCGCGGAAGCCGAGATAGGAAGGATCATAGACAGAGCCACCGACACCATAGTCGGTACCTTTGAGGCCGGCAGCATCAGCCGGAGGACAAATGATTTTGCATACGGATTCGTGATACCGGACAACAGGCATTATACGGATGATGTCTTCGTAAGCCGCGAGAGGAGCAAGGGCGCAAAGGACGGAGACAAGGTCGTGGTGCGCATCACGGAGTACGGCGACAGGAGCAGGAAGAGGAAGAGCGAAGGCATAGTAACAGAGATCCTTGGCGATATGGATGCTCCCGGAGTCGATATCACATCGATAGTGAGGAGCTACGGCCTTCCCGAGAGATTTAACAAGGAGATCCTTACAGAGGCGGATGAAGTATCCCGCGGAAAAGATACGGCGCCAAAAAGGGAGGACTTCAGGGAATCTGTGATCATCACGATAGACGGCGATGACTCGAAGGACTTTGATGATGCGGTAAGCCTTGTCAGAAAAGGAGATTTTTGGGAACTTGGAGTCCACATAGCCGATGTCAGCGAATATGTAAAGGAAGGCAGCGCTCTGGATGCCGAGGCGCTAAGACGCGGCACCTCCGTATACCTTCCGGACAGGGTGATACCCATGCTGCCGGAGGTCCTTTCAAATGATGTCTGTTCGCTGAATCCGGGAGAAGACAGACTCACTCTCTCCTGCGTGATGAAGCTCGATGAAAAGGGCAGGGTGAAGGATTCGAGGATCACGGAGGGCATCATAAGGAGCCGCCACCGCATGACGTACGGCAACGTGCAGAAGATCCTTGATGGAGACAGTAAGCTTAATGAAGCGTATCAGGACATCGTTCCCATGCTGCAGGATATGGATGCTCTTGCCCGCCTCATAAGGAAGAGGAGGGCGCATCACGGCGCAGTTGATTTTGATCTCCCGGAGGCTGCCATAATACTGGACGATGACGGCAGGACAAAGGATGTATCATTAAGGGAGCGCAACGATGCCACGAGGCTTATAGAGGATTTCATGATCCTTGCAAATGAGTGCGTGTCTGCAACCTATGCAGGACTTGAGATACCATTCCTGTACAGGGTTCATGACGAGCCGGATGAAGGAGCGATAGAAGATCTTGCGCTCTTTGTGACCCGTTTCGGGCTCCACCTTAAGATAAAAAAGGACGGCAAGACGGATCCGAAAGAACTCAGGAAGCTTTTGTGCGAGGCTGAGGATACCGAAGCATCAAGGCTCATCAGCACACTGGCTCTTCGCGCCATGAGTCAGGCGAAGTATTCGGACAGCTGCAGCGGCCATTACGGACTTGCGCTTCAGTACTATTCGCATTTTACCTCTCCGATAAGACGGTATCCCGACCTTCAGATCCACAGGATCATCAAGGAGCATATAAGAGGTGAACTGACTTCCAAAAGGATATCCCACTACAGAGGGATGCTTAAGGAGGTAGCTGATATCAGCAGCCGGCTTGAGAGAAGAGCCGATGATGTCGAGAGAGACGCGGACAAGCTCAAGATGGTAGAATATATGCAGTCACGGATAGGAGAGGAATTCGAAGGGGTGATCTCCTCTGTTACCGACTGGGGCATATACGTAGAGCTTCCAAACTGCATAGAGGGTATGATACCCTTAAGGAACATGACTGATGATTATTATGAGCTGGATGAAGCAGTTCATGAAGTCAAAGGAAGAGCCACGGGGCGCAGATTCGGACTCGGAGAAGCAGTTCGCGTGACAGTGGTAAGAGCTGACAAGCTTGCGATGGAGATAGATTTCGAGATAGCGGATACAGACTGATATGGCAGCGGAAAACGGTAAAAAGATCATAGCGAACAACAAGAAGGCTTTTCATGATTACTTCATAGAAGAGCAGCTTGAGGTGGGCATCCAGCTTTTCGGGACGGAAGTCAAATCCATAAGAGCCGGCAAGTGCTCCATCAAAGAAGCATATATCGACGCAAGGACCGGAGAGCTCATAATCTACGGCATGAACATCACACCCTATGAAAAAGGGAATATCTTCAATAAGGATCCGCTCAGGGAGAGGAAGCTTCTTGCACATAAGAAGGAGATAATGAAGCTTGCGGGATCTCTTACTCAGAAGGGATATACGCTGCTCCCTCTCGAAGTGTACCTGAGGAACGGTAAAGTAAAACTCCTCATAGGACTCGGACGCGGCAAAAAGCTCTACGACAAGCGAGAGAGCATAGCAAAGAAGGATATGCGGCGCGAGACCGAGCGCGAATTCAAGATCAAGAATCTATGATCTTAAGATAAGCACTATCTGATCCGGTCTCAGATTGCATTCATGATATTTCTGTGATAGTCTTTATCTGCCGGCGGCATTTCTGCCGGTTCTGATTTTTCGTGATACTGATCACCGGGGTGGATCATACCCCATACTTTCTTATTTCGGAGGCACTATGTATCTATGCGGTAACAGATACAGGGTCATTGGCTGTCTCGGAGAAGGCGGCTTCGGACGCGTATATCTTGTTGAAGACCAGATACTGAAAAGCACCTGGGCCGTAAAGGAGATAGGAGAGAGCGACAAGATCTCTTATTCTGCCATAAGAGCCGAGGTCAATATCCTGGCCAGGGTATCACATCCGGGTATAGTGCGGATCACTGATGTCTTCAGGTCGGACGGCAGGATCTATATCGTGATGGATCATGTGAGAGGCATGAGCCTTAAGGCGTTCATGAAAAGAAAGAAGCGTCTTGCATCAAAGGTGATACTGAACTGGGGAAGGGAGATATGCGATGCAGTATCCTATCTGCACCACATGGATCCGCCGGTCATCTTAAGGGACATCAAGCCTTCAAACATAATGGTGCGCCCCGACGGGCATATCGTACTCATTGATTTCGGGGCAGCGATCACAAAAAGCGAAAAACCTGCCTCCGATGATCCTTCGGATCAGCCTGACTTCGGAAGTCTGCGTTATGCTTCTCCCGAGCAGATAAGATCCGGAAAGATAAGCGTAAGGAGTGATATCTACTCGATAGGAAGGGTTCTCGATGAGATGTCCGGAAAAGATAAGCCCTTCGGACTGTCCTATGTGATAAAGCGCTGTACGATGAAGAACGAGAAGGCGCGCTACAGAAGCGCCGGCGCCATAAAAAGGGATCTTACGGCAATAGACAATCTCGGAAAGATAGCGGTGGCAGCGGCCCTTATGATCTTTGCCGGAGGCATCATAATGGCGAATGCAAGATCCGATGCGGAGATTATCAGCAGTAAGGCTCAGGTCAGGCAGGCCTACGATCAGTCTCTTATGTGCTTTTACGAACTCGAGGACTATGAGGCGGCGATAAAGTATCTTGAGGAAGTTCCTGAAGAGGAGTACCCGGAGGTCGTGTATTACAGAGAGCTTCTGGAGAGCATGACATCGAAGGATGACACAGTGGACCTGCATGATATCCTGAGACGCTTTGAAAAATATAACGAAGAGACCGTAAGAACAGAGGATACCGACAGATATGTAAAGAATATGTTCTGCATGGCGAAGGCTTATATCACTCTGGGAGTACCGGACGGATATGACGAAGCCTGCAGGCTGTCGGAGTGCGTCCTTGATATGAGCGAAGGAGAAGACGGGGCAGGACAGCTTAAGGGAAAAAGGGCAGATGCGCTGAAACTTATGATCAATTCCATGATACTGAAAGGCAGATCTGCAGGTGATGAGGTAAAGAAAACCAGCTACCATAGAGCCATAGAGTGCATGGAAAAACTGATCACTCTTCCCGATACTGCATCTGACAGCGCCCTGGTCATAGCGCGTCTTATGGACGAGGCCGCCCTGTACACCGAGCTGAAGGAGTATGATCCTGCCATAGCAGCTTACGAGGAGGCAGAGAGAAGATATCCGTATGACCCCGGGATCAGATATTTTGCTCATCTGTCCCTGCTCATGCAGACAGGAGCGGATAAAGAAGAGGTGATAAGTCTCTGGGACATGACGTGTGACGTGGAAGGGATCAGGGATGATGCCGGTTACAGTCAGATGGAGGAGAGGATAGACAGTCTGTACTTGACATCTCAGGATGCAGATATGAGAATTAATAACGATATTTAATGACCGTTATTGTCATGGAGGTGTTCTTTGGACGCTTTGGTATATATATATTATCCGCTGCTTCTCCTGCTCCTTTTTTATGGGGCAAAGATAAAAACGGCAGGGGAATGGAATGATGATGTTTTCTCTTATGATCATACAAAAGCATTCCTGGGATTCCAGGCTGTCCTTATAATCTTTCATCATCTGTCACAGCGCACATGCGCTCCCTGGCTTGAACCCTCCCGCATACATCACGGCCTCGATGCTTTTGTTTTCATCGGATATCTAAGTGTAGCCGCTTTCTTTTTCTGCTCCGGATACGGCATGTATGTGAATGCTCACAGTAATGAGAGGGCTTTTGATCATTATTTCAAAAGGCGCATCCTTCCGCTTCTTGCGATGGGGCTTCTTGCCTGGATCATGTTTTACATCGCAGAGCTTTGTATCGGATACAAAGCGCCGGCTCCGCTCTGGATCAATGTGAACGCATACAACTGGTATATACCCGTGATGATCCTTATGTACCTTCTCTTTTACCTGTCCTTCAGGGTGATAAAAAATGAGATCGCAGGTATAACGGTACTTATCGCGCTCACGCTGATCCTGTTCTTTTTTGCGATGGCTGCCGGCTTCGGTACATGGTGGTACAACACACTGCATCTTTTTGCAGTCGGCGTCATCACAGCAAGGCACAGAGAGGCTTTTTTAAGAACCGCGAAGAAGCATTATGTGCCGCTGCTTGTGATATCCGTTGCGCTCTTTGCCGCGCTCTTTTCCTTAGGCAATTATTATTATGCGACATGCGGGATCTTTCGTCTGCCGCCATCCGAGCCTCTCAGAGTGACTCTTGAACCCTTCATGCAGGCATCATCTGCAGTGCTCTTTGTATTCATCATGGCGATGCTTGGCCTTAAGATCAGGATCGGCAACAAAGCCCTGAGATTCCTCGGGACCTTTACTCTGGAGATATACATCGCGCATCCGCTGTTCGTCAGGCTCTTCGGATTCGCTTCGTTTGATGATAATGTAAGGCCTTTGTATTACATTAAAAATCAGTTCCTGTATGTCCTTGCGGTATTGGTGATATCACTGCCTCTGTCCTTCGGCATTCATCGCATCTCATCCGCCATAAGGAACCGTGACAGGGCCGGCTCAGGTAAGACCCATGGCTGAGATCACCGAAAAATACATGCTCGTCGAGAGGAGCATCCAGAAGAAGTATCGAAAGGCGCTGTGGACGCCCTTTGTACGCGCTGTGCAGCGTTATGAACTGATCAGGGAGGGTGACAGGATAGCGGTCTGCATATCCGGAGGGAAAGACTCGATGCTTATGGCAAAGCTCGTGCAGATGCTCCACCGTCACAGTGATGTTCCGTTTGACGTTGAATATCTCGTCATGGATCCGGGCTACAACAAAGAGAACAGACAGAAGATAGAGAGCAATGCAGCTCTTCTTCATATCCCCATAACCGTGTTTGATACAGGCATATTTGATATAGCCAACAGCGCGGACGGGTCCCCTTGCTATCTCTGCGCCAGGATGAGGAGAGGGGCTCTGTATTCAAAGGCCCGCGAGCTCGGATGCAATAAGATAGCTCTCGGACATCATATGAACGACGTGATAGAGACCACGCTCATCGGCATGTTTTATGCTTCACAGCTCCAGGCCATGAGGCCCAAACTTCACAGCACCAACTTTGAAGGGATGGAGCTCATAAGACCGCTCTACTGCATCCGTGAGGAAGATATCATAGCCTGGCTTACATATAACGATCTGGAATTCATCCGGTGCGCCTGCCGCTTTACTGAAAAATATACTGCGAATGATAATGAGGACGGTATGTCAAAAAGACAGGAGATCAAATCTCTTATAAAAAAACTCAGAGAAGACAACCCCGAGATAGAAAAAAGCATATTCAACAGCATCCATGCCGTGTGCATAGAGACCTTCCCCGGGTACAAGGCGTCGGGAGAAGCACACAGCTTTCTGGAGGACTATTAAGACACCCGCGGTAATAATAATATCACGATCCTGAGATATGGACTTTTTATCTGAGTAGTGCTATCATACCTGGTTAGTGAAGTCTAACTAGGGTGTCAAAAGGTACGTCCCCCTGACATAAAATTTAGGCGCGGGTTAGCGGCATCTAACCCGCGGCCCTGCATTATCCGGCAGACAGGAGTAGATATGGGAAATGTACTTGTCGTAACAATACTCATACTGATCATAGGAGCGGCCGTGTACGGGACGGTTAAAAGGATACGCTTCGGATCATCCTGCTGCGGTGAAAGAGATCCCGGAGAAAAGAAGATAAGGGTTTGCGACAGGAACAGATCCCATTATCCGTACGAATATATTCTATCCGTAGACGGCATGCATTGCTCAAACTGCGCCCGCCGCATCGAAAATGCCTTCAACAAGGAGGGAGGAAGATGGGCGACGGCAGACATAGGGCGCAAAGAGGTCAGGCTTTTGTCAAAGCACGAGGAGACGGAGAGCGAATTGTCTGATATCACTTCATCGGCAGGATATACGATGCTGAAAATGAATAAACTCAGGAGGATATGATGAAAAAACTATCAGAACTCGAAAAGGATTCGACGGCGGTTATCGCATCCTTTATCCCCGCTCTTCCTCTTATGGGTGTGGGACAGCTGATAGCGGGTATTCCGGATCCGCTTAATGAAGCGATGATCGGTGCGGGATGTCCGGCATTCATTGCCGCCATAGTCTGCGATGTGTTTTTGCGCACCCTTTCCTTTGTCGTACAGATGCCGGGATTTGTCTTCGGAGTAACTCTTGTCTTCGGCCTTCTTGAAGAGATCGGAGTTATGGCCCGTATCTCCTATGTGTTTGACAATACAATGTCCAGATTCGGTCTTCAGGGCAAATCAGCGCAGGGCATTCCTGTGAAGGCTGCAGCGGCTGCGGGACGGGAGGCAGATCATGCGCCTCCTGCATGCCGGAGGGCGGATTCAGGAACATGGGCGTGATGTGGGAGGTCGTGGATACGTAAAGCTTTTATTTAAAAAATAATGGAAGGGGAGAGAAAGATGGACTTAAAATTTGGAGATGTTCAGGAGACAGCGCTGATACCGCTTGCGATAAAGGCAAGTGAGACAGTAAGACCGAATGCAAGGATCAAGGATTACAAGGCTAAAGAGATCATAGACACTCTGGGAGTGGATGTGAGCAAGTTTGATCCGTTCCTGTCCCATGAAGGCGTGGTGGCAAGGACGATCATGTTCCGGGAGGAACTGAAAAAGCTTATCAGAAAATACCCGGATGCTCTGTGCATCAATCTCGGCTGCGGCTTTGACGATAAGTTCTCACAGGTCGACAACGGCAAGATCACATGGTTCGATGTGGACCTGCCCGACCAGATCGCTGTAAGGCGCAAGGTATATCAAGACAGGGACAGATGCACTATGCTCGACGGGAGCGCGCTTGAAGGATACTGGATAAAGGATCTTCCGAAAAGCGAGATGACAATAGTTGCCATGGAGGGTGTGCTCGAATACTTTTCAAAAACTCAGGTCAAGACCTGTCTCAATATGCTCTGCGACAGTTTTCCCCATGGTTATCTTCTGGCAGAGCTGCATTCTCGTTTCCTTGAAAAGCACGGGAGCCATCATGATGCGGTCAAGAATACGAATGCTACCTTCGGATGGGGGACGAGATCCGGCAGGGAGTATCTTGAGCTTGAGCCCCGTCTTACCTATGTGTCGGAGAGAAACTATAACGAGGAGATGAAAAAGTATTCTATCCGCGGAAAGCTCTTTGCAATAGTAGGGCGCAATATCAACAACAGACTCGCTGTATTCAGCTGGTAAATCAGCGAAGTCAACTGGGACCTCCACTATGATTTACAACGTAAATATCGTAGTATATAATTTCAAAGGATTTTAAGCATAAACAGTTCCTGAGGGAGCGTTCGTTTTGCATTAACTTAGATATACATATCACTTATGTGAGGAGGTTCTGTATGAATACACAGAATAAGATAAGATATTTAGCGGCGAAGATCACGGCGATGCTGATCTCAGCAATTTACTTTACAGTATCAGTAAATTTGCCTGTGCTCGCGGCGGTTGAAGGTCCAATTCAAGGCGGCACTTATGGTGGTGATGTAGCGGTTACAGCCGGTGCTGCTTTTTCCGATAATGTGGCTGGTGTTTATGCTACTAATGCAGATGTCTCCGTAGGTAATGATCTGTCAGTCACTGATACGGGTTCTTATCCGTCTTGCAACAATTTGACTGGTGTTTATGCTACTGATGCAGATGTCTCCGTAGGTAATGATCTGTCAGTTGACTCTGGGCTTAAAAACACAAAAGGGATAGTCGCTCGGTCAAACTCAGGTGGAACGGCAACTGTTACCATAGGTAATGGTCTGACAGTCCGTTCTAATTATGCAAACCCAGACGGAACAACAATGGGAATAGAGGCACGCCCTGACGCAACCGGAACGGCAACTATCACCGTTGGAAATCCTGACACTAACCAAGGAGATGTGACAGTCACGGGCACAGCTGAAGCGAAGGGAATCAATATAGCTGGAAATGGTAGTACATATATCACCGTCGGAGGCGATGTTAGATCCAATGGAGGCAGCGCTAAGGGCGTATTCTTAAACTCCAGAGCGGATGATGCAGAAACTAACGTTGATATAGGCGGTGCCGTTTATGCTACTGGTAGTACAGAAGCAATGGGATTAGAAATAAACCCAACTGCACCTAATACAAACGAAATTTATGTAGGAAAGGGTATATCAGCATCAGCTGCAAAAGCAACCGGTGTTAATGTTTCCGCCCAAAACATGTCAAATACAACCATTAATATCGGTAAAGACAGTTCCGGCAATGCTATCACGGTGAATTCCAACGGAAATAATGGCAATGCAGCCAATTCTTCCGGTATCAGTGCAACATTAAATACAGCTGGGATTTATCCAGGGTCAACATTCGCCAAGGTCAATGTGGAAGGAAATATAGTCGTTAACAGCGTAGCGGCCGGGGCACGGGGGATATATGCAAATGGCGGAGATCGCACAAATCTGAATATACAGGTAAAAGGCGATGTTACAAGTAACGGAGCCGGTATTTATACAGAAGATATGCGTCTTGCCGAATCTACTGATATCATCATTGATGGAACAGTTAAATCTACTGCGGACGGTATCCCTGCTGTGATTTTGGATCAATCCAGTATAGATAACGGGCAAGTAAGCATAACCGCATGGAAGATAGCAAGTAATGAAGGCACTGCATTGTTTGGGAAAAACGACGGTGCAGGAATACAGATAAACGATAATTCCCAAAACGCCGTGGCAGGTCACATCAGTTACATCATCCGTGTTACACAGCCTGAGATAAACAATACTCCTGCAAATGTGTTAAGCCTTGCAAAAGCGGACGGCACTGCCTGGGATAATAAGAAAGCATGGAATAACGGAGCAGGTGTTGCCCCTACTATGCTCAATGTTGCAGGCGAAAATCAGAAAGTATATGTGAAAATCGATGTTCCCGCCGGGTATCAGCTCGCGGGAGTTTATGCGGATTCTGCAAGGACAGTGGCACTTACTCAGGATGAAAACGGATCGTATTATCTTACCGTTCCGAGAGGTGGCGGTATAGATGTGAGTGTGGCACTTACGCTGATACAGGTTGATCCCGACCCGGAGCCTGAACCAGAACCGCAGCCTGTGTCTGATCAGGGTCCTGTGAATTCTGATGTTCCTGCATCAGTTGCAGCTACGTCCGCAATGTTCACTGCAGCACAGATACAAGCCATGATACTCGGCCAATTATCGGCTATGCAGACATTAGGCCAGCCCGTAACAGTCATAGATTTAAACCTTGGCGCTGAGCCCAACCTTTCTGCAGATGCGGTATGCGCTCTCTTTGATGGAAATACAGCCAAGATGTGCCACTTCACTTACAACGGTCAGAACTATGTACTGTTCATACCCGTGGTAGATACAGGATCAGCAGCATTTGCACAGTGCCTGGCAATCCTTAATTCAGAGCCGAACGGCATGGCAGGCCCTATCAGGGTATCACAGATATTTGCCCCTGTGGGAGTGCATGTTTCGCAGGAATAACGGAGTCATCAGGGACGGTTCTCACTGACTTCCATTTATTATGAGCATATGATCATATCGGCTGCTGCACGGAATGTGAGACAGGAAAGGCAAGGATACAGCTATGGCTTGGAGATCGTTGGTTCCGGGAGAAGAGATAGAGAACATAAAAGAGGACAGAAGGAGCTCCATTGGCATAGAGCAGTATAAGGTTTCGAATAAAGCCATATATACGCGGGGCGAATACCTGCCCATATCCGCTGTCCGTGCCGTGAAACTTGTGCCCTCAACATATACTCCGAGCTGCGGCTGCGGTAAGGGACTGCCTGTATTCAAGATCCGTGTAGATCATGGGGCAGAGAAGCCTGCGGTATTCATGGTGGAAAAAGAGAAGAATGCCGAGAAGATGATCTCGATGATAACCGAATCCCGGCCGGATATAACGGTAGAGAGATGATACAGGCCTTTTATGAATAAGTGCTCAGCTGAATAACGGACAGCAAAGGAGCAGGACATGCCAAAAGGCTACTCACTGAATCCGGGCGCCCGGATGAAAATAGAAGACGAAAGGGCCGGCAGACTGGACTATACCTACAGATCATCGCTGAGTGTCTCGGAGTGCCTGAAAAGGATTGGATATCCGGCAGGCGGAAGGATATCGGAATATAAGACAGAGACCAGAGACGGTGTTCTTTATTTCCTGTTTGATGATCCGCCGGAAGGACGTGTGGGCCTTCATGTTTCAATGCCGTTGAGATATGCGGTGAGATTTGAGAGCGATTCGGATAAGACTCTTATCAGAGTGCGGTATATCTGGGATATCGATCGGGCAAATGTCCCATATTATCCCAGGGAGGATATAGATTCTTTTTTCACGTCTTTATTTCATGCACAAGTCATCGATAATGACAAAAAGATCTGGACGGATTCCGCTGAGGGATTTGTTCGCCGGGATCCGCTGGGACTTCACGGGAGCAGATTTTTCTGGGCGGTATGTGCGATATTTGTTATTCTCTGGCTCATCTGCATGTTCATGTTCGTTAAGTAAGTCAAGGGGGGTCAGGGGGACGTACCTTTTGACACCTTGAAGTGCGAAGGTGTCAAAAGGTACGTCCCCCTGACACCCTTGACAAAGATGATCATCTATAGTAATCTTTGATAGCGAACAGCGATAACTTACGTCGGGATGATCATATGCCAAGAGACAAATCATTAAGTCACATCAAGGTGAATAAGGCCATCAAGGAGGAGTTCCTGGAAAAGGGCTATGAGGCGGCATCGATCCGCAGCATAGGCGCCCGCGCGGGGATGACGTCTGCGGGACTGTACAGGCATTATGCCGACAAGGAAGCGATGTTCAATGCCATGGTGGAGCCTTTGATAGAGGAGATAAAGGCCTGGACCGCAAGACATACGACAAAGAAGTACCTTCTTCTTGAGAAAAAGCCTGATAAAAAAGAACTATTTGGTGAGACATATGTGGATCTTATCAGGGATGTGATCCTGCCTCGAAGGGATGAGTTCAAGCTTTTGATGACCTGTTCCAGAGGCACTCGCTATGAGAACTTTATTCATGATTATGCCGAGGACAATCAGAAGGAATTTCTGCAAGCCATTAAGATCATGAAAGAAAAAGGATGTCCCGTAATGGACATCGATGAGGAGGAGCTGCATATGCTGCTGTCGGCATATCTGACCGCATGCTTTGAACCGATCATACATGATTATGATGAGGCTAAGCTGGACAAATACCTGAATACGATACATGAATTCTTCATGCCGGGATGGCAGAGGATCATGGGATTGAAATAAGAGCCGCAAGGCTCTTTTTTAATGTCGTAAGTTATCGACCATGGGTTAGTGATAACTAACCACTGAAGTACTTCTTTATCCGTAATATACGGTGACCATATACAGTCGAAAAGAAAACAGGAGGGTAAAAACTTGGGAAAAAGACAGGATTTTGATCACATGAAGCTTATCAGGCAGTACGCGGGGGGACACTCCTCGCTTATCACGCTTGGAAGGTTCATAGCAGGGATAAGCGCTGTCGTTGTGCTGATCCCTTATTACGATCTGTGGAAGATCATAAGCATAGCGGTGAACAAAGAGGATCCATCGATCATCAGTCATTATGCATGGCAGGCCGTGATACTTACTGTGGCATCTCTGCTCATCTATATTGCGGCGCTTTTCTGCACGCATATTGCGGCGTTTCGTGTGCAGGCCAATATGAGGAGCTCGCTTATGAGGAGGATCATAACTCTTCCGCTCGGAGTATTCGATGAGGACGGAACGGGAAAGATAAGACGCATCGTCAATGATTCCACTGCCGCCACGGAAACCTTTATCGCGCATCAGCTGCCTGACAAGACTGTGGCCGCGGTAACACCGGTCGGCCTTCTGGTGCTTATCTTTGCATTCAACTGGAAGATCGGTCTTATCTGCATGATACCGGCAGTCCTGGGATTCGCCTGCATGATGACCATGATGGGAAGGGGAATGCAGGAGAAGATGCAGCAGTATCAAAACGCATTGGATACCATGAGTTCGGAAGCGACCGAGTACGTCAGGGGCATCCCTGTGGTCAAGACCTTCGGCCAGACAGTTCACTCCTTTAAGAGATTCAAAGAAGCGATCGACGGATTCGGCAAGTGGACGACCGACTATACGCTGATACTCAGATGGCCCATGACTGCTTTCATGACCTGCATCAATGCTATCTTTGCTTTCATCGTGATCTCGGCGTTTGTATTTTCCAAAGAGGGTGTGACAGCGGGGCTCATATTGAACATCATGTACTACATAATAGTAACTCCGCTTATAACCGTGGCCCTTACCAAAGTCGCTTATTCGGGAGAAGCAGAGATGACTCTGATAGATGCTCTGAAGAGGGTGGAGTCGATAATGGCGATCGAGCCGCTTGAGGACAATAAGTCCGGGAAGGCTCCCGGGGAAGCGGACGTAGAGCTTAGGAATGTCACATACCGTTACAAGGATGCCACGAGAGATGCGGTACAGAATGTATCGCTTAAGATAGAGCCCGGTGAGCACGTGGCTCTTGTCGGTCCGTCGGGATCGGGCAAGACTACGATCGCAGAACTGATCGTGAGATTCTGTGACGTGACTGAAGGAGAGATACTGATCGGAGGGATCAACGTGAAGGATATCCCTTCGTCGGAACTGATGAAGCAGGTTTCGTTTGTATTTCAGGACAGCAGGCTGATAAAGAAGTCGATCTTTGAAAATGTGCGTATGGCAAAGCCCGATGCCACCGAAACGGAGGTTATGGATGCGCTTGAAAAAGCACAGTGCATGGACATCATCGACAAGCTTCCGAACGGGATACATACGGTCATCGGAGAAAAGGGAACATATCTTTCCGGCGGCGAGCAACAGAGGATCACGATAGCGAGAGCAGTGCTTAAAGATGCGCCGATCCTGATACTGGATGAGGCGACCGCCTTTGCGGATCCTGATAACGAGGCAAAGGTGCAGGCCGCTTTTGAGGAACTCTCCAAAGGAACGACACTCATCATGATAGCCCACAGGCTCAGCACGGTCATGAATGCCGACAGGATACATGTCTTTGATGACGGTAAGTGCATTGAGAGCGGGACGCATGATGAGCTTATGGCGCATAACGGCCTGTACAGGAGTATGTTTGACGAATACTCAAGATCGATAGAGTGGAAGGTAGGTGCCTGAATATGATAGAGAGACTGAAACACAAATATGCGCTGTCCACGCAGGGCGCAAAAGATATGATAAGAGCATGCATCAGTGTAGCTGTGACGGATATCATCTTGATGATGCCTGCCGGGATACTGTACAGCCTGATCAAAGACCTTCTTGAAGGGACGCTCAGCGCAGACCGCATTCCGTTTTATGCTGTCGGATCCGTGATCGTCCTTATACTCATAGCGGTCTCCAATTTTATCCAGTACAATGCGACCTTTTTAACGACATACAGGGAGAGCGGCGTGAGAAGGACAGCTATCGCCGAAAAGCTCAGGAAGCTTCCGCTTTCTTATTTCGGAAAGAAGAACATAGCCGACCTTACGACAAATATAATGGGAGACTGCGCCCAGATCGAGACCGCATCCAGCCACTGGATCCCGGAACTGATAGGCGCTGTGATATCAGTAAGCCTTGTGGGAGTGAGTCTTTTCTTTGCCTTCGACTGGAGGATGGTGCTTGCAAGCTTCTGGGTCATCCCCGTGGCCTTTATCATCATAATCACATGCTCGGGAGCAGAGAAGAATGCAGTAAGGAAAAACTCCGCAGTCAAGCTTGCAATGACTGACGGGATACAGGAGTGCCTCGAATCCATAAGGGATCTGAGAGCCAATAACGCTGAAGGAAGATACATGGACGAACTGGAGACGAAGATAAAAGACGTCGAAAAAATGGCTTTATTTACCGAACTCAAGATGGCAGTGTACGTCAATTCATCATCGATCATCCTCAAGATCGGCATAGGGACGACGGCTGTTGTCGGCGGGGCCTTATTTGCCCGGGGCGAGATCTCTCTGCTTACCTTTTTCATGTTCCTGATGCTGGTGTCGCGACTCTATGATCCCATGCAGATCACTCTGCAGAATTTTGCGGCGATCATCTCGTGCGGGATACAGTGCGAAAGACTGGATGATGTATTATCCGCGAAGATACAGACAGGTTCCGAAGAGCTGAATAATAAGGGCTATGATATAGTGTTCGATCATGTAGGATTCAGTTACTCAGACGAGACTGACGTCTTAAAGGATGTGAGCTTTACCGCAAAACAGGGCGAAGTAACTGCCCTTATAGGACCTTCGGGCGGAGGAAAGACAACCATATCAAGACTTGCGGCCAGATTCTGGGATATCAATAACGGAAAGATAACACTGGGAGGAGAGCCTGTCTCAGGTATCGATCCGGAGACGCTGCTTAAGAATTATTCCATCGTGTTCCAGGATGTCACGCTCTTTAACAATTCTGTCATGGAGAACATCCGGATCGGAAGAGAAGGCGCGACGGACGAGGAGGTCATGGAGGCTGCAAGACTTGCAAACTGTGACCAGTTCGTACAGATGCTGCCAGATAAGTATGATACGTATATCGGCGAGAACGGAAGCGAACTCTCCGGAGGCGAAAGACAGAGAATATCCATAGCAAGGGCATTTTTGAAGAATGCGCCGGTCATACTGCTTGACGAGGCCACCGCATCTTTGGACGCAGAGAATGAGACAGCGATACAGGAAGCTCTGTCCAGACTCATCAGGGATAAGACTGTCATGATCATAGCTCACCGCATGCGGACCATAGCAAACGCCGACCATATCGTGGTCCTTAAGGACGGGATCGTAGCCGAGCAGGGAAGCCCCGAATTCCTGAACAGCTATGACAGCTTATACAGCCGCATGACCAGACAGCAGATGGTCACGCAGAACTGGAAGATGTAACACGCCGGGAGAATAACAAGACAGGGGGACGGTTCTTTTGTCTTGTCAGCTCGCTGACAAGACAAAAGAACCGTCCCCCTGTCTTGCCCCTGATTGACACACCCCCTTTATCAAATTATTATCATTAGATAGGCGTTGAACGCTTAGTGCTCGAAAACGGGCATAAGTTTGAGGATATGAATAATAAGTAACACGCTGATCTGCATTATTCACCGTATAGAGGAGAAGGAGAAAAATGAGCGGGGAGAATAAAACTATAATAACGATCAACAGGGAGTACGGCGCAGGCGGAAGAAGCCTTGCTTCGATCCTGTCTGACAGACTTGGAATCCCTTATTATGATCAGGAATTTGTGGTGAAGACCATGGCTGAGAGCGGCTATGATGAGGAAGTCGTCGAGCGTGAGGGCGAGGAGATGAGCAGGACATCACAGGTGCTGAATAATTTCCTCAACAGCTCGGTCTCCTACAGCAGCTCGTATGATGCGATTTATGCGGCTGAGAAAAAAGTGATCTTAAAGCTTGTCGAGGAACCGTGCATAATCGTGGGACGCTGCGCGAACATGATACTTAAAGATGCAGGCATCGATACGATGAGCATATATCTTCATGCGCCCATGGACAAAAGACTGAAGCGGGCTATAGAGATCCGGGAGGAAGGAGAGGAACCTACCGCAAAACTCGTGGAGGATCATGACAAAAAGCGCCGCACATTTTACAAACAATATACGGGCAGCGAACTCTATGATGCATCGAATTACACATTCTGCTTTGATGTCGGAAAGATAAGCATACCCCAGTGCGCAGATATAATACTTGGAGCATTGTGACCGCGTTCTGCAAGGATGCGTGTTGGATCTGGAAGGGAGACAGGAAATGAAATACGGTATGAAACACAGAGTCTTCGGTGTGATCCTTGCCGCCATGCTGATGCTGTCAGGATGCGGCGGACAGAGGATGATGATGGGAACAGGAGGAACGTCGGGAACATATTATGCTTTCGGCGGTGTGCTTTCCCAGTATATGAAAAACTATACTGATTACAGCGTCACGGCTGTATCGACTGCTGCATCCAAGGCCAATATCCAGAGCATAGGCGACGGTGATTACCAGATCGGTTTTACCCAGTCCGACGTAATGTGCTATGCCTGGGACGGCACCAGATCATTTGAGACTGACGGACCCTGCAGGGATTTCCGTGTGCTTGGCGCGCTATATGCCGAGACGGTCCAGCTGATCACCATGAAAGAGGACATTAAGAGCGTTGCCGATCTTAAGGGCAGGAGCGTATCTATCGGAGCGCCGGGATCCGGAGTTTATTTTAATGCGATGGATGTGCTTGAAGGAGCAGGCCTCACAGTGGACGACATCAAGCCTCAGTACCAGAGCTTTGATGACAGTAAGGAAGCACTCAAGGACGGCCAGATCGATGCGGCCTTTATAGTGGCGGGAGCGCCCACTTCGGCTATCACGGAGCTTGCCACGACGAACGGAGTGTATCTGATACCGATCGAGGGGCAGCTTAGGGATGACATCATGAATATATGCCCTTATTATGCGCCCATGGTGATCCCGGCAGACACTTACCCGGGACAGACGGAGCCTGTCGAGACGATCACGATAAAAGCGACTCTGATCGTGGATGCGGATCTGGATGATGACTGCGTGTACGATCTTACCGCAGCAATATTTGACCATACGGCAGAGATAGCGGTGGAAAACGCCAAGGGAGAGGAGTTGTCAGTCGAAAATGCGACGGACGGCATCACTATCCCGTTTCATGAAGGCGCGGCCCGCTATTTTGCGGAGCATGGTATACAGGTAGCAACACAGGAATAAGATAAGGAGCATTTCTATGGCCAATCAGACAGATAATAAAGCAATAAATGAAATAGATCAGGGTGATCTCGAGCAGGTCATGAAAAAATATGACCGGGAATCCAATTTCCGTGTCTTTACGGGAAAACCCGCGATCGCAGTAAAGGTCGTCCTGATCGCATTCTCGCTGTTTTGTATATGGGTGACATTGTTCGCAACTTTCCTGGAGGAGATCAGGCTGACATCCTTCATGGGACTCATAGTCCTGCTGGGATTTCTGTATTATCCTGCTGACAAAAACAATAACAGGGAAAATCACATCCCCTGGTATGATGTGCTTGGCATGGTCCTTGGATCCGGCGCCTTTTTATACTATACGTTCAGCGCCGAGCAGATCATCCAGCAGGGCACGAGATTTCAGCCGTACCAGATCTTAATAGCCGTGATCGGCATAGCGGCGCTTCTTGAAGTGACCAGAAGGAGCGTCGGGTGGCCGATACTCATCGTAGCGCTGTTTTTCATCGTATATGCTCTTGTGTACGGACTGACCAACCCCTCCGCCATCGGAAGGCTTAAGTATCTCGTTCGCAATCTGTTTTATGCGAAGACTGGCATATTGTCGACGCCGATCAACGTGTGTTCGAAATATATAGTTGTATTTATCATATTCGGCGCATTTCTTGAGCGCACCGGCATATCCGAACTCTTCATCAATCTGGCCAACTGCATAGCAGGACGCTTCGCAGGAGGCCCCGCCAAGGTCGCAGTCATATCATCGGCTCTCTGCGGCATGGTCAGCGGATCGTCGGTCGGTAATACGGTGACCACAGGATCGGTTACCATACCCATGATGAAGGAGACCGGATACAAGTCGGAATTCTCCGGAGCAGTAGAGGCGGCAGCATCCACCGGTGGACAGATCATGCCTCCCATAATGGGAGCTGCGGCTTTCCTTATGGCGGATATCATAGGAGTTCCGTATTCGGATATCCTGGTCAGGGCAGTATTCCCTGCCGTATTGTATTTCACCGGTATCTTCATCGCCGTTCATCTTGAGGCAAAGAAGCACGGCCTTACGGGCATACCGGTCGATAAGCTTCCCCGTTTTACAAAGCTCCTGAAGAGGATATACCTTCTGGCGCCGCTTGTGCTCCTCGTTATCTGGGTATCCAAAAACATGATGACGATGCAGCGCGCTGCGGCATTTTCGATAGTCGCTGCCATCATAGTGGGTATTATAGACGGATTCGCAGGAGGAGAACGCTTTACGCTCAAGAAGTTCTTTGAAGCGCTCGAGGCCGGCGGAAAGGGCACCATCACCGTGGGCGCTGCCTGCGGCGTGGCAGGAATCATATCCGGCACGATCACCATGACCGGACTCGCAAACGAGATGATCAACGCGATAGTAGCTGTTGCGGGAGACAAGCTCTTCATAGCGCTCTTCCTTACGATGCTCTGCTGCATAGTGCTCGGCATGGGCGTGCCCACGACGGCCACCTACTGCATCATGGCGGCCACCTGCGCGCCTATCCTTACGCGTATGGGTGTTCCGATACTTGCGGCTCACTTTTTCGTTTTCTATTTCGGTATCGTAGCTGATATCACACCTCCGGTGGCGCTTGCAGCCTATGCAGGAAGCGCCATAGCAAAGTCAAATCCCATGCGCACGGCGTTTGCCGCAACGAAGATGGCGATCGGTGCATTCCTTATCCCCTATATCTTCTGCTTTAATCCGGAGATGCTGCTGATAGATACCACTTTTACGAGCGTGATAATGATATACATCACCGCCTTTATAGGTATAGTCGGTGTGGCATCCGCGCTTGAAGGTTATCTTATGACCGATATGGTGATCCTTGAGAGACTCCTGCTGACAGCAGGGGGCATCATGCTGATCTTCCCGGGGCTCATTACCGATGGGATAGGCGTCGCCCTCATCGCTGCGGGCGTCGTAATGCAGGTAGTAAGAAAGAGAAGCCGGGCTGTGGCAGGGTGAGAACCGTCCCCGTTGACTTATCCTGAGAAAATTATTGTAGGACAGTTGATATGTATTGGTACGCTCTCGTCGGAGTGCTCGCGATTGCGGTTCTCATAATAGAGAATTCTGATATCATCTTTAGCAGGGGTGGTCAGTAATGAAATGGATGAACTGCTGCAGCAACAGTCAGAGAGGATACTTACAGAACTTAAGCAGGCAGCCAAGATACAGGCATCTTTCCTGCCGCGTAAATTTCCGCCGTTTCCCGACAGGAACGAATTCGAGCTGTTTGCATCAATGGTCCCGGCAAAGAATGTCGGCGGAGATTTTTATGATTTTTTCTTTGTCGATAAAGACCATCTGGCGCTTGTCATGGCTGATGTTTCGGGCAAGGGAATACCTGCCGCAATGTTCATGGTCATGGCAAAGACTCAGCTTCGTCAATGCGTGTTCAGTTACAAGACAGATGTGGCACGCTCCATGGAAGAGGCCAATACAGAACTGTCAAAGGATAATGACGAGATGATGTTCGTCACTTTATGGCTGGGTGTGGTGGATCTTACAACCGGACATGTGGACTATGTGAACGCCGGGCACGAGTATCCTGTCATCTGCAGCTCGCAGGAGGGTTTCAAGGTATTCGAGGGCATACACGGTCCTTTTGCCGCAGCAGTTGGCGGAACAAAATATACCGCAGGATCCTTTGAACTTGCTCCGGGAGACATCCTTTTCCAGTACACCGACGGCATTACCGAAGCCACGGATGCGGATGAGAATATGTTCAGGGAAGAAAGGATGATTGAAGCCCTGAATAAAGATATCACTGCTTCTGCAGAGGATATAGATGCTGCAGTCCGCTCGTCTGTCGCTGACTTTGTGAAGGATGCGCCTCAGTTTGATGATATGACGACGCTTGTATTCAGATACAAGGGAGCTGTTCAGTGAAATAAACAGTATACTTTTAGTATAATCTTTCTTCCCTATCGATATAATCTGAATAGTTTTTATTGAACAGTGCCGCCGATAAAGTGTATAATGTCGTAGTGGGCTTTGGCAACACTGATCGAGGGAAAGCCCGGCATGATGTGCCTGATGTAGTTTTTCGGATTCAGAAAGGGGTTTTGATACACATGATCTTTAGGGCTGTCTTAAGACAAAAAAACAGACCGGCAGGGACTGTTTTGGTATACTGATCGATATCGGCATTCATCGGATCCTTTGAGTAAGAGCTTGAGGGAACCGGTGGATGCCTTTTTGTATGGTAAAGGTAATAGAAAAATAAAGCGGAAGACAAGGCATGGATCAGGAAAAAAGCAATGGGGAGGTAGTTCGTTGCTCACATCAAAAGAGTATATAGCCGAGTTAAAGAATCTGCCTGAGGTTGCGGTCTTTGTTAAGTCTGTCATGTCTGAATGCGGATGCGGCAGGGATATGATAAGCAGTCTTGATATCGCTGTTGAAGAGGTCTATGTCAATATAGCATCCTATGCCTATGATGAGGCGGCATCTTCAAAGCCGGTATGGATAGAGTGCGGGGCTTTGGATGATGATTTCGTATTGATCTTCAGGGATAAGGGCATACCATACGACCCGTTGAAGGCAGGGGAACCGGTAACCGGGGATCCCATGCTTATGACCATAGGCGGCTACGGCATATTTATGGTAAAGACGATAGCGGACAGCGTGACTTATGAATATGATCATGAAAAGGGGCAGAATGTCCTTGTGATAAAGAAAAGGATACAATAAAACGAAAGGAAGCAAAAGATGAAGATTAAAGAACTTGAGTTTTCGGATCTTATTTCCGGGTATGTGAAGGAATTCGGCGGAGAAGACAGATTCACTGTGACCACCACTGACGGCAGGGATTTTGATGTGATCCTCGGAAGTAATCTTTATGCGAGGCTTTTAAGGAATCTCGGTGAGCCGTATTCCGATGCCACAGCCATGATCAAGACTCTTTTGAAGCCCGGACAGATGGTGTTTGTCTACGGAATATTCTACCCGAACGGTGAGAGTAAGGATGATTATGTATTTGAAGCCAAGTGTATTGATTTCCCGGGTAAGGATAAAGATGATTTCAGATTTGAGGAGGAAGGCTGGTGGGCAAAACAGTCCAAGGAGATATGTGATTTCTTTGTTCATGCACAGTTTCCCGATGGTGATATCAATTATGATAACTACAGGACGTCCCTTATGCTCACCGGAGAGAGGAATGACAGCACTTATCGCCAGGAGACCGATACCATTTCCCGTATGATCTATGGCATGGCTTCCGCCTATATGCTCACGGGTGAGGAGATATTCCTGGAGACAGCCGAGAAGGGCTGTAAATATATGCAGGATCACCTTAAGTTCTATGATACCGATGAGAATATCGTCTACTGGTATCACGGCATAGATGTAAAGGACGGAAGAGAGCATAAGGTATTTGCATCTGAATTCGGTGATGACTATGATGCCATTCCCATGTATGAGCAGATATATGCACTTGCCGGCCTTACTCAGACATACCGCGTGACAGGTAATCCGTCGATATACAGGGACATCAAAATGACCGTCGATCTGTTCGAGCACTTCCATGACAAGGAAAGAGGCGGATATTATTCACATATCGATCCGATATTCCTTGATCCTCTGGCAGACAGCCTGGGAGAAAATAAAGGCAAGAAAAACTGGAACTCGGTAGGAGATCATGCGCCCGCATATCTGATCAATCTGTGTCTGGCAACGGACGAGAAGAAATACTGGGATTTCCTTGTTGAGACCGCTGATACCATAGCGGGACATTTCCAGGATTATGATAACAGCCCGTTCGTCCAGGAGAAGTTCAATGATGACTGGTCTCATGATTATAACTGGGGCTGGCAGCAGAACAGGGGCGTTGTCGGACATAACTTGAAGATCGCGTGGAACCTCATGAGGATAAACAGCTACGCAGCCAAGGAAGAGTACGTCAAGTTTGCCGAGACGATAGCTTCAAAGATGCCCGAAGTCGGAATGGATATCCAGAGATTCGGCTGGTATGACGTTATGGAGCGTAAAAAGTTTGACGGCGAGGACTTCCACCGTTTTGCATGGCATGACAGAAAAGCATGGTGGCAGCAGGAGCAGGGCATACTTGCTTACCAGATCCTCTACGGAATACTCGGCAAGGATGAGTATCTTAAGTATGCGAGAGAATCGGCTGCATTCTATAACACATTCTTCCTGGATCATGATGACGGAGCAGTATATTTCAATGTCCTTAATAACGGACTTCCCTATCTGCTCGGTACTGAGAGAATGAAAGGCTCGCATTCCATGAGCGCATACCATTCGGTAGAGCTTTGCTATCTTTCGGCAGTATATATCAATCTGCTGGCGACAAAGAAACCGCTTGATCTTTATTTTAAGCCCGAACCCGGTGCATTCAGGGATGATATATTACATGTGTCACCTGACATCCTTCCGAGGGGATCTGTAAAGATAGATTCAGTCACGGTTAACGGGACAGCATGGGATAAGTTCGACGCTGATGCGCTTACAGTGACCATCCCCGCTACGAATACCGCGCCCAAGATCAAGGTCACGCTCAAGCCGGTCTGATCCATGATGAGAATAGATGAGTGTCCCACTCATGAACTTAACGGAATAAAGTACCGCTGCGGCCGTGTGCAGCCCTTCGGCGCGAGCATCGTCGGGAATTCGGGGATCAATTTCTCTGTATTTTCAAAGGATGCGACATATTGCGAGCTTGTGCTGTTCCATCACGGTATGAAAGAACCCTTTATCAGGATACCTTTTCCGGAGGAATTCAGGATAGGAAACGTCTTTTCAATGATAGTCTACGGACTGGATATTGAAGAGCTTGAATATGGGTATTGCATGGACGGTCCTTATGATCCTGAACACGGTTACAGATTTGACCGGGAAAAGATCCTTCTCGATCCTTATGCCAAGCTTGTAAGCGGCAGAAATGTCTGGGGAGAGGAGCCGGACTGGGATGATCCCTTCCAGCACAGGGGTTGTGTCATCCTTGAAGACTACGACTGGGAAGGTGATAAGCCGTTAGAGATCCCCATGAATGATCTGGTCATCTATGAGACTCATGTCAGAAGTTTTACAAAGGATGAGTCAAGCGGCGTAAAGTACAAAGGCACCTTTGCAGGGCTTCTTGAAAAGATCCCGTATCTCAAAGAGCTGGGGATCAATTGTATCGAACTTCTGCCCATATTCGAATTCGACGAATTTGAGAACAGCAGGGTGGTCGACGGAGAGAGACTCTATAACTATTGGGGTTATTCCACGGTATGTTTTTATGCTCCCAAGGCAGGGTATGCTGCTTCGGCTCCGCTCGGGCTGGCTGCGGATGAGCTCAAGAACCTGATCAAGCAGCTTCATAAAGCAGGCATAGAAGTGATGCTTGATGTGGTGTTCAATCATACTGCCGAAGGAAATGAGCAGGGACCGTATATCTCATACCGCGGTATCGACAACAAGACATATTATCTGCTGACTCCGGATGGTTACTACTATAATTTCAGTGGATGCGGCAATACGATGAACTGCAATAATGCCATCGTGAGAAACTGTATCCTTGACGCCTTAAGGTATTGGGTATCTGATTATCACATAGACGGCTTCCGTTTCGATCTTGCAGCCATCCTCTCAAGAGATGAGAACGGCGCGCCCATGACCAGCCCGCCGCTCCTGGAGTCGCTGGCACATGATGCGGTCCTTGGCAAATGCAAACTCATAGCCGAAGCGTGGGACGCAGGAGGACTGTATCAGGTCGGGAGCTTCCCTTCATGGGGAAGATGGGCCGAATGGAACGGAAAGTACAGGGACTGTCTCAGAAGATTCATTAAGAGCAGCGCAGAGTGCGGCCCTGAACTCATATGGAGACTTAAGGGCTCCCCGGATCTCTACGGCAACAGATGCGCCGAAGCGTCCATTAATTTTATAACCTGCCATGACGGTTTTACGATGTTCGATCTCGTGTCATATAACGAGAAGCACAACATGGCCAACGGCGAGGATAATAACGACGGAAGCAATGACAACGACAGTTGGAACTGTGGCGTAGAGGGCGAGACTGATGATAAGGAGATCTTAAGCCTCAGGCACAGGCAGGTCAAAAATGCAGCCGGAATTCTGCTTCTAAGCCGCGGAATACCCATGATACTGTCCGGTGACGAATTTGCGAATACGCAATACGGGAACAATAACGCATATTGTCAGGATAACGTGATCTCCTGGCTTGACTGGAACAGGCTTAAGAAAAACAAAGATATATTTGAATTCTTCAGGAAGATGATAGCTTTCCGGGCGGAGCATCCGGTGCTGAGGCGCAGTGATTTCTACTCCGGAGAGAACTCCAGCGGATATCCGGAACTGTCGTTTCACGGGGCCAGACCCTGGGAGTTTGATGAGAATTCACCGTTCCTTGCTTTCGGTTTTATGTATGCGGAACCGGCTGTAGATTACGGTACAGTGGAAGATGCTTTCATATATTGCGCTGTCAACGCATATTGGGAGAGTGTATCCTTTGAACTTCCCGTCATACCTGACGGAATGGAATGGGAGACCGTCGCCTATACGGGCGATGATAAAGCAAAGTACGACAAGGCCGCAGGTAATTCCGTTACTCTGATGGCCAGGAGCCTCATGCTTTTATTGGGGCACAAAAGAAAAAGTACCCGTAAAGGAGGAAAGAAAAATGTTTGATTTTAAGGTAACGGAAAACGCAGGTGAGGTTGATATAGTCCTTAAGGGAAGGCTTGATGCGACCGTAGCGCCTCAGCTTCACGAAGAGTTGTCGAAGCTGGAAGGAGGAGATATCAAGAAGGTTACCTTCGATGTGAAGGAGCTTGAGTATATCGCCAGCGCAGGCTTAAGGGTCATAGTCTTTACCAAACAGAAGCTTGGCGCCGACACACAGATAATCATGAAGGACGTTAATAAGGATGTAATGCAGGTTCTTGAGATGACCGGCTGCAATAACTTCGTGACCATTCTCTGACCGGAGGTTGCCCATGGCTAAAAAGATAGGGATACTGATAGAAAACAGATTCATTGAAAAAGAGATATTCTATTATCAGTCGTATTTTGAAAATGCAGGATTTGAGGTCGTACTGTTGACAAGGCTGTGGGGGCAGAAGGAACTGACCTTTAAGGGGCTTGAATTCCAGGCTGAGATCACAGCTTCTCACAGTTTTGAGGATTTAAGCGATGATGACCTTAAGGATTATGCCGCGATCATCGCCCCGGCCGGATATGTTTCCGATTTTCTTTTGTACGAGGAAAAGCCCGGTGATGTATCTCCTGCCTGCAGGTTTATTGAGCGGGTTATGAAGGACAGGACCATAATAAAGGGTTTTATATGTCATTCGCTTTGGATCGCAGGCCCTGTCAAGGACAGTTTTGCAGGACGCAAGGTCACCTGTCATAACAATATCCTGTCACATGTGACAAATGCCGGGATCGACTATGTAGATTCGGATGTGAATGTGGATGATGATCTGATAACGGCCCGTACCGGAGGACATCATGCGCCTTTCGCTGAATGCATAGTAAAGAACTTAAGAAAGTAGAGGAGGTATTCATGTACGAGAACACGATCATTATCCGTGAAAAGCTTCGCAAGAAGAAGACTGCAGAAGGAATACTCATGCAGGAACTCGGAAGAGGACAGAGGATGAACGGCCTGCACTGGAACATGGAGGACGGCGCGCTGGTCGACTGGCACTCCCATGAAGCAGAGCAGTTCGGCTATGTGATAAAAGGCGGTTTCAGGATCTGGCTGGATGACGAGGAATATGAGATCCACGAGGGCGACTGCTATTTTGTGCCGCCCAACGTGAAGCATAAGTTCATTGCACTCGGGGAGACAGAGGCGATAGATCTTTTCAATCCCATTAAGGAAGATATTCCAAAGGAGATCGAATGAGTTTTGTCCGGACACTATAGAGACATCATGCAGTCTGATGACTGTCTGATATATTACAATGTAAGACCATAAAGGAGGTACACAAATGGGAAACAAACTTAAAGTACTTGTATGCGCAACCAATTACGGCTCATGGGGAGAGGAACTGCAGGCTCCCTGGGATGCATTGAATAAGGCAGGCTATGACCTGACGCTGGCAACCCCCAAGGGACTTAAGCCGCTTCCGCTGACTATAAGCGTTGATCCGGATTTCGTAGACGGAGTACAGAATTACAAGACAAATCCGCCCGAAGTATGTGACAGGATCAAGGAGCTCGTGCAGGGAGACGAGTGGGCACATCCTATCAAGATAAAGGACGCAAAGATGGCAGATTATGATGCGCTCGTTCTGACCGGAGGTCTGGGTGCAATGATCGATCTTGCCAATGATTATAATACTCACAAGCTTATCAGGGATGCTTTCTATGACGGCAAGATCGTAGGCTCCCTTTGCTATGCGGTAGCAGCGCTTGTGTTCTGCCGTGATCCCAAGATGGATTACAAGAGTGTCGTATACGGCAAGAACATCACGGCTCATCCGAGGGCATGGGATTTCTACGGCCCCGATATGGCTGCAGGTTATGATCTCTGGGGTGCAACGGAAGATAACAAGGGTACTGACGTTATCACACCCGGATTCTTATATCCTATCGAGGACCTTATCAGGGATGCTGTAGGTCCTGACGGCAACTGCATCGCAAGGAACGGCGCCAGCAGGGAAGATCCCGAGGCTAACTTCTCATATCCGTTCATTACGGCTGCCTCTGTTGAGTCTTCAAGGGCATACGGCGCGCTTCTTGTAAAGGTTCTTGACAAGGTCGCAGCCGGTGAGGATGTATCCAAGCAGAACATTCATCTTTGATAGCAGGATGATGAAGTGATACCGGAGCAAAGAGCAAAGAGATATACTCTTTGCTCCGGTTTTTCTTTTAAATGTAAAACAAAAGGAGAGATCATATGCCTTGCATAACAGTACAGAGCCTGGAGCTTGCTGAAAGCCAGAAAAAGCGTATTGCTGAGAAATATATTGAGATTTTTTCAAATGAGACCGGAGTACCGAAGGACCGAGTATATCTGTTCTTTGACGGGTATCCTTTGAATGATGCTGCCACGAACGGAGAGCTTTTTTCAGAAAGAAAACTGGGACCCATCAAAGGCAAGTTCAACGAAGAGGAGTGGAATAAGTAATGGATGTCAATCAGGCGATAGTAAAGATCCTTGAAGAGTCCGGGAGAGTGTCGCATGTATTCGGCAGTACAGGCCAGGTCAATGCGTCAATGCTCCTTGCCCTTCGGGATTCCGACAAGATCAAGACCGTAGTTGTACGTAATGAACAGGCTGCATCATTTATGGCCTGCGGGTACACTATGTTCAATCCGGATAATCTCGGTGTCTGTTTTGCGACCGGAGGTCCCGGTGCATTCAATCTGTTTTCCGGCATGGCAGTAGCTTATTCTGATTCACTTCCTATAATCGGCATCACGGGTTACGCATCGGCAGGTGTCAGGGGAAAGGGCTGCTTAAATGAGTCCACAGGTCTTTCCAGAACACCCGATTCGCATAAGATGTTCTCTGCCACGACCAAGAAGTCTTACATAGTTGAAGATGCTTCCCAGATATGCGACATAATGGAGGATGCCATCAATACGGCATTGGGCGGCAGACCCGGTCCGGTACACGTTCATGTGCCGAAGGATATCACGATAGCCGAAGTACCGAACTTCAGATCTATAAAGATCGATGTCAAGCCGGTTAAAGCTAAAGAAAAAGCTGCTGAAGAATTCGCAGCCCGTCTTATAAGGGGTGTGGAAAACAAGGAGAATCTCCTGCTGCTTGCCGGCTATGGATGCATAAGAGCTGGGGCAAGAGAAGATCTCTTAAAACTTATAGATACATACAGGATACCCTTCGTTACGACGATGGATGCCAAGGGATATCTTCCGGAGGATCATCCACTGTCTCTTGGAGTATACGGCACCACAGGCGATCCTGCGGCTATGGATTATTTCGATAAAGCCGATGTGGTCCTGGCAGTCGGCAATTCGTTCGCAGAGAATGCGACCTTGCTCTTCAAGGAGGATCTCTATGACGGCAAGACCCTTATGCATATCAACATAGATCCTCACGAGATCAATAAGGTATATGCCGCAGATCTTTCAATGGTATCGGATGCACATCTTGCCCTTGAAAGCATACTGACCTGTATGGATAGGCTTAAGGAAGGCATCACTCCTTTGGATCCGTCATTTCCTGCAGACAGGAAGAAGTGGTTTGATATGCCAAATGCCGGTTCCCCGGAAAAAATGCATCCGGCTGACGTGGCAAGAGCCATTTCCGAAGTTGCTCCTGAGAATGCGATCATCATGGGAGATGCGGGCTCTCATATGCTCTGGCTTTCGCAGTATATGAAACTTACGGGCGACCAGCGCTATCAGAACCCCGGAAGTTTTGGCCCCATGGCCAGTCATACCAACGGATGCATCGGTGTAAAATGTGCAAACCCCGACAAGGTAGTCATTTCAGGATCCGGAGACGGGTGCTACCTTATGGCCGGTTTTGAGCTTCTTACAGCCGTACAGAACAATATTCCGGTCGTCTGGGTCATCTTTAATAACGGCGAATTCAATGTGATCAAGAAATTCCTGCTCAATATGTTCAATGAGCACGCATATATGTCATTTATGAATCCGGACTATGTGGCATTTGCCGAAGCCTGCGGAGCGACGGGAATGAGAGCAACCAATAAGGACGAATTAAAGGAGGCACTCAATAAGGCGATCGCTATGAATAAACCCGTTGTGATCGATGCGGTGATAGACGGCGAGGTCTATGCCAACATGAACAAATCCATGTAGTCTCAGCCCATAGCCGGGGGAATTTGTTATTGGGGTGAGGTTCGAAAACAGAGAGGAATATGGCTTATGGAAAACTATGATAATAACAGAACGACATCCATGATCGTGGGTAAAGGCGGATATGCGGTCAATTACGGACATATCGTTGTTAGGGATCCTGAGGGCAACGGCGGATTTCGATACAGCTACACAAATGTTCCGAATAATCCGGGAGTATGGGTGCAGAATGTATGCCTGACTGCAATGGCTGCGTTGGAACCTAACCCTGACAGACCGGAGGAGATGCAGTTTGCGTCGAACGCGACACTGATCAACCGCGGCACGATAGATATTCATTTTGATGAAGTCTATAAGTATTATATGGAGCTGAAAGCCAAGACTGATACTCCGGAGGATTACCGTTTTGACTGCGTAAGATGTTTTGTTATGCTGGCGGGGGATAAATCCCTTATTGTCAACGAAGGCACCATCAATATCTATATGGACCAGGACATTGAGGCGATCGTATCTCTTTATGCATGCGGACTGTGGGCGAATGCCGGCTCCCTCATGCTTAACAAGGGTGAGATCAATTTCATCGGGAACGGGTCTTATCAGAGCTTTGTCAGAGGCATAGGCAGTATGGCAAATGACCTCAAGGCTGTCAATGAAGGAACCGTGACCGTAAAGCTGGACAGAGCGTACCAGACAAGGATACTGCATACTGCCGGTGTCGGAGGGACACTTCTTAACCGCGGCAGGATCACGATCGAGACCTGCGGCAGGATAATGGTAATAGGATCACTGCAGGGCACCAGGATGGAAAACGACGGGGAGATCGATGTCATATCGCATTCCACTTATATCAAGAACATAGTGCCTTATCATTATCAGTTTGATCCGCTGGCATGCGCGTTTTATGAGCATTTTCTTCCAAACGACATGGCGCCGGCGCCTATGGTCAACCGCGGAAGTATAAAGATACATCTTGACGGCTCTGAAAAGAGCGGAGAAAACGCGGTAGCATTCGGTTATTACCTTATGCAGATCGGGCCGGGGGAAAAGGAGTCTCCCGATCATACGCTCTACAATGAGGGAACGATCGAAGTGACACAGAGCGGACCGGTGCATTATATTACCGCGGAGGTCGGAGTCAATATCCAGTCTCCGGGAGATAATCTGTTTAATGTGAAGATAGGAAGCTGGAATACGAAGAAGCGCGACTTTGCTAAGACGAATGATCTGTTCGTATGTCGCAGCGCTGTATTTGATCTTGGCGGTCTTGACGCAGATATTGATAAGGACAGCTGCGTATACCAGATTCCGGAGTCAAAAGAGGCAGGAGAAAAGGTTATTATCAGACAGGAGGAAAACAAATGACAAAGAATCTTGAGAATCTAGAAAAAACAACAGACGGTATAAGAACAGGTTCCGGCACCTTCCTTGTGAACAGAAAACATATCGTAGTCGGCAAGCCTTCAAAGACCTGCGTGATCGATATCCAGGAGGTCGGCTCAGAGGCAGCAAAAGGAATGTCAGGCAGAAACATCGCCATATACGGAATGGCTGCTGTCGTGGACAGTGAAAACGATCCTTCTGTAGTCAATCTTGCCGAGAATGCTACTCTGATCAATGAAGGCATAATTGAGATCTACTTAAATGAGATGGTTGAGGCATACAAGGATCAGCTCAAAGAGAACAAGGATGATACATCAAAACTGTATAACTTTATCAGATGCTATGCTATGGGGGCCGGCAAAAACAGCCTTCTCATCAATGAAGGCATCATCCGTCTGCATATCGATCAGGAGGATGAAGATGCTCCGGTTTATGTGCTGACGATGTCCGGAGGTGAGAAATCTACCGTTATCAACAACGGTACGATCGAACTGACCGGAAAGGGAACATTCTCATCCCAACTTCGTGCAATGACGGTACATGCAAATGATCCCACGATCGTAAATAACGGACTTATCAAGATCGATGTTGCCGAGTCTTCGACTGTACGTGTCCTTGCGACAACAAAACTGGGCGGCTCCATCTCAAACTTCGGTGAGATCGATGTGACTTCTTCCGGCAAGATCATGACGATCGGAAGAATGGCTGATACGCACGTACTTAACGCAGGAAAGATGAATATCGATTTCAAGGCTCATTTTGTTGAACAGAAGGTGTCGTTCCTATACCAGTCCGATCCACTTGCATGCGCTATATATGAGCATTGCCCTCCGGGACTGAAGATCACACATATACCCCCTGTTGTGAATACCGGTGAGATCAATATACTTCTTGAGGGCAGCGAAGCATCTACAGACCGTGCCGTGGCATTTGGTATCTATACGGAGATGATACCCGGCGGAGAGCATACTCAGGTTCACAGGTATGAGAACACCGGCACGATAAAGCTGTCGGTATCCGGACCGTACAAGCTCGTAACGGCAGAACTCGGATGTAACTATCAATGTCCCAAGGATCTTCCGTATGATATCAAGATAGGCACATGGAACACCGACGCAAGGGATTTTGCAAAGACGAAGGATCTTATCCTCTGTAAGAGCGGAAGAGTGGATCTTTCTGAAGCCGTGTTTGTGATCAATGGCGGTGATGGAGATTATAAAGCAGAAGATCTTGTTGCTCAGACTGATGACGGTGAGACGTTCTCTATATCCGGCACAGAGACGATGAAGATCGAAAAGAAGTAGGAAAAGGGAGTACTGCCCGGGTCCGGATGATGGCCCGGGCAAGACCGTTTGAAGAGGAGATTTCGCTGATAATGTTAAAATTGTATTTAAGATATTTTAAGCAATATACAGGCCAGGTCATCCTTGGCATACTCTGTACCCTGCTGTTTACTTTTGCCATGATGGCGCTGCCAACCCTGAGCAAGAACGTTATAGATAAGGGGGCGATAGCACAGGATAATGGTGTGATAATGAGATATGCGCTTATCATGCTCGTTGATGCTCTGATCTGCGCTGTTGCCGGTATCATGAGCAATTATTTCACATCGGGTGTTGTAATGAGCGCGGTAAGGGATATGAGGAATACTCTTTTCGAACGGGTAGTTCATTTTTCACAGGAGGACGAGGGAAAGATAGGAACGGCATCCCTTATCAGCAGACAGAGCAAGGATATCCAGACATCACAGACTGCCATGGTCCAGATGTTTTTAATGATGCTTCAGGCTCCGCTCATGTGCGTTGCAGGAATAGTTCTTGCCATCAGAACATCAAAGACGCTTTCATGGATCATAGTCATCCTGCTTCCTCTGGCTATGCTCGTGATGCTTATTGCCGTAAAACTGGCACGTCCGGTCTTCCGTGAAAACCAGATAAAGGTGGATCATGTTAACAGGATAATGCGCGAGGCGCTTACCGGAATGAGGGTCATCAGGGCATTTAACAGGGAAGACTACGAGACGGACCGGTTTGCCGGAGTAAGTGATGATTATACGAATAATGCCCAAAAGGGTTTTAAGATCATGAACTCGCTTCTTCCCTTTATCATGTTCTTTGCAAATGCCGCAAATCTGCTGATCCTGGGCTTCGGTGCAAAATATATGAAAGAGGGGCTTGCCACATATGGCGCTGTTCAGGCATATATCCTGTATACCACAATGATACTTATGTCGTTCATGGTGGCTTCAATGTTCCTGATGATACTCCCGAATGCACAGGCAGCGGCTGAACGCATAAACGAGGTTTGGGATGTAGAGCCGACTATCGAATGGAAAGAGGATGCTGTCAAGCTTCCTGAGGTTGGTAATGCGTCAATAGAAGTGTCTCATATATCCTACAGATTCCCAGGTGCATCCCAGAATGTCCTGACGGATATCTCTTTTTCCGCAAAAGCAGGAGAGACTGTCGCTATCATCGGCGGAACCGGCTCAGGCAAGACTACGCTTCTTAACATGCTATGCAGAAATATGGATGTGGTTGAGGGCAGTGTGAAGATCGACGGCGTGGATGTGCGTGATACCGATCCGGAGGACCTCAGGGGCCATATTTCACTTGTTCCGCAGAAAGCATTCCTGTTTTCGGGATCTATAATCGATAATGTGAGGTTTGGCAAGAGTGATGCAACGGATGAAGAAGTGCGTCATGCGCTGGATGTTTCCCAGTCTACATCTTTTGTAGAAGAGAAAGAATATGGTATGTACACCTTTATCGCACAGGGCGGATCGAATGTTTCGGGAGGTCAGAAGCAAAGACTTTCTATCGCAAGGGCACTGGTAAGAAAAGCTGATATATATATTTTTGATGACAGTTTTTCAGCATTGGATTTTAAGACCGATGCGAAGCTAAGGAAGGAACTGTCAAATGAATTAGCCAAAGCTGTTACGATAATCGTTGCACAGCGGGTAAGTACGATAAAGAACGCGGACAGGATACTCGTGCTTGAGGAAGGAAAAGTAGTAGGTGACGGAACCCATGAGGAGCTTCTTGCTTCCAACAAGGTGTATCGTGAGATAGCTATGTCCCAGCTTTCAGAAAGCGAGGTGGGAGCATGAAAGAGATAATGCAGAATCTGCCGCCTGAGATGAGAAAGAAGCTGATGGGCATGATGTCAAGGATGCCGGAGGAGCGTCGTGAGGGCTTTAAGAAGAAACTCGCCGGCATGACACCTGAGGAGATAAAGGACATGCTTGAAAACATGAGTCAGATATCTCCTGAAGAAAAAAAAGCGCGGATGGAAAAGCTTAAGAGCATGACGCCGGAACAGCTTGCGGAGATGAGCAGGCAGGAAGAAAAGAAGCGTCTGATGCAGGAGAAGATGCAGGGAGCAGGGGCATCCGGCAGAGGCGGCGCGCGTGGAGGAAAGCCCGAGGTAAAGAACTTCGGAAAGACCATGATGAGACTGCTCACCTATGACAAAGGCATGATCGCAAAGATGCTGATCGTAGCTTTAGTTGCGGTGATCTCAACGGGGTGCGAGGTGGTGGCTCCGTCTATCATCGGAAAGGTGCTGAACATCATACAGCAGAAGGTTGCTTCCGGAACAGAACTTGAATGGTTCAGGATATGGAGGGCTATCCGTGTGCTGGGGCTTTTGTATGTAGTCGATACTTCACTTACGATAGCTCAGGGAAGAATGGTGACAAGCGTTACTCAGAATATGCTGGGTCATTTGAGACGGGATGTGAACAGTAAGATCAAGAGGCTTCCTTTCTCCTATTTTGACTCGAAGTCAAAAGGCGATATCTTAAGCCGTACCACTAATGACCTGGATAATATCGGAACTGCCCTGCAGCAGTCTGCTGTACGTATCATTTCCAATGTGGTGATGATAGTCGGCTGTGTGATCTGCATGTTCCGGCTCTCGTGGCAGCTGGCGATACTTGGCCTTATAATGCTTCCTTTTACCATTTTGTGTGGCAGGCTGATAATGTCGAAGTCCCAGAGATTTTTCCGTACCCAGTGGGGGTCCCTTGGCGAACTGAACGGGATAGCAGAAGAGACCTTCAGCGGTCTGGATGTTGTCAGGGCTTTTGGCTGTGAGAAGAAAAAGATCGAGGAATATAATCGCAAGAGTGAGGAACTCTATAAGGCGAGCCGTAAGGCGCAGTTCTTATCCGGCATAATCAATCCGGTCAGCGCAGTATTCAATAATCTTGCCTATATTGTACTGTGCTGTGTCGGAGCATTCCTGGCGATAGGCGGACAGGTGCCCATCGGCAGCATCACAGCCATGCTTCAATACCAGAAGCAGTACAGTAATCCAGTAACCCAGATAGCATCTCTACTCAATACCCTTCAGTCCGCGGTAGCTTCGGCTGAGCGTGTTTTTGAAGTCCTTGATGAGAAGGAAGAGGAAGAGACCTCGGATGATTACAGGACACTTGATAAGGTGGAAGGAAATATCCGGTTTGAGCATCTTAGGTTCGGATATACGCCTGACAGACTTCTTATGACCGATATAAATGTGGATGTAAAGAAGGGCCAGATGATAGCCATAGTAGGCCCTACAGGCGCCGGTAAGACAACACTCGTCAACCTGCTCATGAGATTCTATGAGCCGAATGGCGGACAGATCAGTATCGACGGAATGAATATCCGTGACATGACCCGCCATGATCTTCGTGAAATATTCGGAATGGTGCTTCAGGAGACCTGGCTTTTTAACGGGACGATACATGACAATATCGCATATGGTAAAAAGGATGCAACCGAGGAGCAGATAAGAGAGGCTGCAAAGGCTGCACAGGTCGAGTTCTTCTTCGATACGATGCCGGACGGTTATGATACCGTGCTCAATGAAGAAGCCTCCAATATCTCACAGGGTCAGAAACAGCTGCTTACCATAGCCAGAGCAATGCTCTCCAATCCGCCCATACTCATCCTCGATGAGGCGACAAGTTCGGTTGATACCCGTACCGAGGCGATGATCCAGAAGGCCATGAACAATCTGCTGAAGGGACGTACCAGCTTTGTCATTGCCCACAGACTGTCCACCATAAAGGACGCTGACCTGATCCTTTACATGGAGAACGGCAATATAGTAGAGCAGGGTACACATTCAGGACTTATGGAGCAGGGCGGCAAATATGCGGAACTGTATAACAGTCAGTTCGCGCCGGCATAGCTTATCACAGGGAACGGAGGAAGATCATGATAACATCTACGGCAAGAGACTATATAAGACCGGAGTGTGTGGAGGAATACTATAAGCTTATTTTTGAACTGATAGACCGCACGAGGGAAGAGGAAGGCAATATTTCCTATACTCTGTATTCGGATAAGGATCATCCCGGTGAACACGTGCTCATTGAGGAATGGGAAGATCAGGCAAGCCTTGATTCGCATTTTAAGACGCCGCATTTTACCGGGATCGTACCGGAAATACAAAAGCTTCAGAGCGCACCGTCGGTCGTCAATGTGTATGAAAAGGTGAAATAAAGGAGCATATCAGCTTAAAGAAGGATGGCTTATGGCAAAAAAGATGACAAAAGAAGTAAAGACGAACAAGACTCTGATCCAGTATTTTGAGTGGTATGTAGAGGGCAACCATGTATTCTGGAACAAATGTAAGGCTCAGGCGAGAAGACTTGCCGAATTCGGCATCACTGGAGTATGGCTCCCGCCGGCTTACAAGGCGGGCTTTACAGAGGATAATGTGGGATATGCCGTATATGATATGTATGATCTGGGAGAGTTCGACCAGAAGGGGCTCACCAAGACCAAATACGGGAGCAGACAGGAATATCTGGACTGTATAAAGGCTTTTCATGATGCCGGCATCAATGTCTTTGCCGATGTTGTCTTAAATCATAGGGTGGGTGCAGACGGATTTGAAGATGTATCGGCCGTAAGAGTCAATCCCAATAACAGAAATGACAACTGGTCAGAACCCTATACCATATCGGCGGCAACTGTATTTGATTTTCCCGGAAGGAAGGGCAAGTATTCCAAATTCAAATGGAATCACAGTCATTTTACCGGAGTCGACTGGGACAATAACGAAAAAAGGACCGGCAGCATATACCGGTTCGCCGATAAGCAGTGGGCAAATGATGTAAGCCATGAGATGGGAAATTATGATTATCTCATGGGTGCCGATGTAGATGTCTATAATCCCGAGGTAAAGAAGGAGATAGAGACCTGGACGAAATGGTATCTTGACACTACCGGTGTGGATGCTTTCAGGATGGATGCCGTCAAGCATATAGGTGCATCATTCGTGAAAGAGTATGTGGCCATGGTCAGGGAGTATAAGAAGGGCTGTGATTTCCCGTTTTTCGGCGAATACTGGCATGGTGACGTCAATACCTTATGCGATTATCTGGATCAGATCGACAATGCCATAGGACTCTTTGATGTGCCGCTTCATTTCAACTTAAGACAGATGTCATATGCCGACGGCAATTATAATATGGCGGAAATATTCAATAACACGCTGATCCAGAAAAGGCCCGGCAATGCCGTGACCTTTGTGGACAATCATGATTCGCAGCCCGGACAGTCTCTTGAATCCTTTGTGAACACATGGATGAAGCAGGTGGCCTATGCATTGATCCTGCTCCACAAGGACGGTATCCCCTGTGTATTCTACGGCGATCTGTATGGTATTCCCTGTACGAGGAACATACCTATACCGAGACTCAGGACGCTGATAAGGGTAAGGCATGATTTCGCATACGGGGAGCAGCATGATTATATTGACGATTATGATGTGATAGGCTGGACGAGAGAAGGAGACGGGGACCACCCTGATTCCGGCATAGCCGTTGTCTTGTCGGATAAACGTGACGGCTGCAAGCATATGTACATAGGCAGGCAGTTTGCGGGGAAATGCTTCAGGGACTGCATGCGTAAGGTAAGGGAAGTGGTCACGGTCGATGCCGATGGCTATGGTGATTTTCCGGTTCAGGGATTCTCTTCCGCCGTGTGGGTAACGGAAGCCGCATATGAGTATCTTGTAATAAACGAAGACTGAAAGCCAAAGCGATGTTTAAGAAAATGATCAGACGAGGATCGGATCCGAAAGAAAGACAAAGGAAAGAAATGATATATATGATGACCTATGGTTCATCTATTGAGATTTCTTTTATTTATCCGGTAATTAACAGTCTTATCGAAGTTTTCATGCTGGTATTCAGCGTGATCAATGCAGATCTGTATGGTGCGTATCTGTGGAGATACCGCAGTTTTTATATTTCATTCTTAACCGGATCGATCCTTTTTGTGTTAATAAATCTGCTTGTAAAAAAGGATATAGAAAAAAGATACAGGATACTTAGGATCGCTAATCCTCTGTTCGCAGTTTTTTCATATGCATGGTCCCTGGCACTCTCCTATTCCGACAGTACCATAAACGGTTTTTATTCTCCGGTTTTGTTTATGACATTCTCACTGGCTATAGCGCTGAGCGTTTTTATGCTTCCGTATGAGTATATACTGGTTTCAGGATCTGCAGATGTAATGTTCATTGCTATTATCGTGATCCGGAACGAAGTTGAAATGTCTATAATAAATATGATCATTTTCATCATATTCCAGATCATGCTCGGGATCAGCCTTATCCATATGAAGATCAAGCTTTCGGAGAAGACAAAGGAAGCAGAGGAGAGGATCGACAAGGAACTTACTCAGGCGGCCAGGATACAGGCATCCTTCCTGCCGCGTGAGAATCCACCGTTCCCTGACAGGAAGGAATTTGAATTGTTTGCATCGATGGTCCCGGCGAAAGAAGTCGGCGGGGATTTTTATGATTATTTCTTTGTCGATAAAGATCATCTGGCGCTGGTCATGGCAGATGTATCGGGGAAGGGAATACCTGCCGCGATGTTCATGGCCATGGCAAAGACCCAGCTTCGCCAATGCGTGTTCAGCTATAAGACAGATGTGGCGCGTGCCATGGAGGAAGCCAATACGGAACTGTCAAAGGATAATGACGAGATGATGTTTGTAACGATCTGGCTCGGAGTAGTAGATCTTACGACCGGTCATGTGGACTATGTGAATGCGGGACACGAGTATCCTGCCATCAGCAGAGCGCAGGAAGGCTTTAAGATATACGAAGGCGTACATGGCCCCTTTGCTGCAGCGGTCAGCGGTACAAAATATACCGCGGGATCTTTTGAACTTGCTCCAGAAGACATCCTGTTCCAGTACACCGACGGCATTACCGAAGCCACGGATGCGGATGAGAATATGTTCAGGGAAGAAAGGATGATCGAAGCCCTGAATAAAGATATCACTGCTTCTGTAGAGGATATAGATGCTGCAGTCCGCTCGTCTGTCGCTGAATTCGTGAAGGATGCGCCTCAGTTTGATGATATGACGACGCTTGAATTTAAATACAAGGGAGCTGTTCAGTGAAACATACAGTATACTTTTAGTATAATCTTTCTTCCCTGTCGATATGATCTGATATGTACATAGGCAGGCAGTTTGCGGGGCAATGCTTCAGGGACTGCATGCGTAAGGTAAGGGAAGTGGTCACGGTCGATGCCGATGGCTATGGTGATTTTCCGGTTCAGGGATTCTCTTCCGCCGTGTGGGTAACTGAAGCAGCATATGAGTATCTTGTAATAAACGAAGACTGAGAACTATGAATGCGATATTTGAAAGACAAAGTGTAAGAAGATTCGAAAGCAGGGAGGTGGAAACGGAAAAGACAGATGCCATATTGCGTGCCGGCATGTCGGCGCCCTCCGGCGGCAACCAGCGCCCCTGGGAATTCTATGTGATAAATGATAAGGATACCATGGAAAGGCTTGCGGGAAGCAGCCCCTATGCTGTGAGCGCGGCAGACGCGGCTTTGGTGATAGTGCCATGCTTCAGGACGGAGGGCCTTATCTATCCGGAGCTTGTTTATATGGATATGTCAGCCTGTGTCGAGAATATGCTGATCGAGATAACGGCACAGGGGCTCGGTGGTGTATGGCTTTCCATTGCTCCTTATGAGGACAGGATGCAAAATGTGGATGAGATACTCGGTATCGGGGATGGTCTGCGTTCCTTTGCTCTTATCCCCGTGGGGTATCCGGAAATGAAACGTACAGTGACTGACAGATACGATAAAAACAGAGTGCATGAGATATAATGTTCCGGTACACCGACGGTATTACCGAAGCCACGGATACGGATGAAAACATGTCCGGGGAAGAAAGAATGCACTGCAGAGGGATGATCCTACAAAAAAATGCCATCTGTCCGGATTAATCGTATAATAAGATATAAGGGTTAAAAGTCCGGATATCGGGGTTTGCTCCCAACATCATAATAAAATATAAGCTCAATCCAAAATGGAGGTATTTACCATGAAACTGATCGGACAGTTAAAAAACAAAGTAGAACAGGCAGAAAACAAAGAAGAAGCAAAGCAGATCATCCGGGAAGCCGGTATGCTTCTGGATGATCAGGAGATGGATCAGGTGACTGGCGGGGGTGGCGGGGTTGGCTCAAAAACCAGCTCTCACTTTTCAATGGCTTTTCGCGAATAATAACAGATTCATAGGATAACATGATATAAGCACGATACGAAAAGGAAGCATCTGCCATGCAGCATATCGGAAAGCTAAAAGAAAACATAGAAAAGGCAGAAACCAAAGAAGAAGCTGCAGGAAATGACCATCGGAGCTTGAAGGAGTAACCGGATTTAAGAAAGTGAAGAAAAATAAACTGTCACAAATTGTTTCAGTGCGTATGCTGACGATCGTCATAGGCGCATTTTTTGCCTTGATGATCGTTGCTGTTTTTTTCGCCTTTTTTCAGGAGAAAAACAATGCGAGGAGCTTTGTCAGATTCAGCCTGGAAGGTATTGACTATTTTGTGACGGAAAGAATGGACAAGATCAGATCGATGTCGATACCGGAAGAGGCAGAATGGATGGATGAATACATCATAAATGATCAGGCAAAGGGTATTCCTCTTCAGGATGCAGTCGACAAATTGTTTTCAGATGTCAGATCGGGTTATATATCCGAAGTAGATCTTGTCTCTCCTGACGGGATCATAATAGCTTCAACAGTAGAGGAGAATATAGGGCTTGATCTCCATTCGAATGCACAGTCGGCAGAATTCCTTTGTCTTCTCAAAGACGATACGGATGTATATTCACAGTATATGGCGCTGAGATCACCGGACAGTGAGCAGATGAAGTATTACGGCACACTTGTTCCGGGGTATGGGGGCATTTTACTTGAAGGACTGGATCAGGAAACTTACGCTGAGTATAAAAAAGCTACCTTTAGTATCACTATTGATAATAAAAAGTTCGGAAGAACCGGATATTTTCTGTATCTGGACAATAACTTAAGGATTTTGAGCGGTCAGGCTCTCCTTCATGAGGGTGAAATTTTTACCATCCCGTATGATATAAGAGAGCTTGCGGAAAGCGGGGATATCGTTAAAGCCGATGTATACGGTGTACCATCTTATGTCGGTGTGCTTGCTGATAATAATAATTATATTGTCGCGGTCTATTCCCTGTCTGAAGCCTGGGAGGCATGGAATTTTACAATAATAGTCTTTTTTATTATCGACTGTGTCGTTCTTATTATCCTCTTTGCTGCGCTCAGACACCTGATAAGGAGGCATGTGGAAAGGGGAGTCGCGATCATCAATGACTCTCTTGCGGCAATATCGGGAGGTGATCTTGAGAAACGGGTGGATTTCAGGGATTCCATTGAATTTGACGAGCTTTCCGGCGGAATTAATTATACAGTCGACCGGTTGAAGGAGCTGATCAAAGAAGCTGAGGGAAGAATAGATGCGGAGCTTGCGCTGGCTGCCGAGATCCAGAAGTCCATACTGCCACATGTATTTCCTCCGTTTCCGGACAGGAACGAGTTTGAACTGTATGCATGCATGATCCCTGCGAAAGAGGTAGGCGGGGATTTCTATGATTTCTTTCTTATCGACGATGACCATCTTGCGCTCGTAATGGCTGATGTATCTGGTAAAGGTCTGCCGGCGGCCATGTTCATGGTCATGTCAAAGGATAAGCTGAGACACAGTATTCAGGAGCACGGAACTGATGTGGCGGAGGCGGTAAGGGAAGTAAACAGCGAACTCTGCAAAGAAAACGATGCCGGGCTCTTCGTCACGATCTGGGTCGGAGTGCTGACGATCTCCACGGGGCATATGGACTATGTGGATGCGGGACATGATTATCCTGCGATCTGCAGGTCAGGCGGGGAGTTTGTGATAGAAAAGGATGTGCACTGCTCTATGGTAGGGGCCATGAGCTTTACCGAATTCAGAGCAGGAGCATTTGATCTGAAAGCAGGAGATATCCTTTATCTCTATACTGACGGCGTTACCGAAGCCATCAATGCTTTTGATGAGATGTTCAGGATGGAGAGGATGCTTGATGTACTGAACAGAAATAAGGATGCTTCCGTTCAGGATATAGATGCTGCCGTAAGGGCGGCTATTGCCGGGTTTGTAAAGGATGCCCCGCAATTTGATGATACAACTACGCTTTGTTTCAGGTATAAAGGATGAAGAAAAAGCATCTGTCACAAATCATACAGTGGAAGCTTCTGATGGTGATCGAAGGAGTGTTTATGATCCTGATGATCATCACTATGATATTTGTTTTTCTTTTTGCAAGAAACCGCACAGCGAACCTTTTGAGTGTCGGGCTTGAAAGCTGCAATACAAATGCATTTGAAGGCGAAGAAAAAAACCGGAAAAAAGCAGTGAGCATTTGGGCAGAGCGTTTGGATAATATCATTGAAGAAAATGGTGTGGATAGTATTTACAGCAATGAGTTTACGGACTACCTGAAAGCAATTGTAAGAGATAATCTGACAGACAGTGAAATAAATGTGATAGGCCCGGATGGTATCATTGTCGCTTCTTCGGCGTCAGAAAATGTGGGATTTGACATGCATTCAGGAGAACAATCGGCGATGATCCTTCAGGGGCTTGAAAAATGCAGAGAAGGCGATGGCGTTTATCTGCAGGATTTTATGCCCAGTCCGATGAATGGTTCTATGTTGAGATTCATCGGCACAGCCCTTCCTGAATACGGAGGTTTTATCTTAAGCGGTCAGGATCAGGAGGAATTTAACGAATTAAAAAAATGGTCCCTTTCGATGAGCATACCTTTCAGCAGGATAGGAAGAGAGGGCTATTATTTGTTAGTAAATAAAGAAGATGAGATCATCAGCAGTCCAAAGGGTGAATATGACGGAAAAAAACTGGATTTCAGTGTCAGCCTGAAAAAACTTGCAGAAAGCAAAAGGCTTGCAAGGGGGACTGTATTTGGTGTTGATTCCTATGTTGCAGCGCTTGCGGATGGGGATAACATTATCGCAGCAGTATATTCTGTGGGTGAGGCATGGGAAAAATGGGTCATTTCAATGGCTGTGCTTGTAGTGAGCTATGCCATAGTATTCTTTATCATCTTTCTTCTTGTTCACCGGATGGTCATGAAGCATATGGTTAAGGGAGTATACAGCCTGAATGGATCCCTCAGGAAGATCACGGAAGGCGATCTTGAAGAAAAGGCAGATTTCAGGGATTCTCTTGAATTTGAGGAGCTTTCCGATGGTGTCAATTATATGGTCGATTACTTAAAAGAGCTGATCAAAGAGGCCGAGAAAAGGATCAATGATGAGCTTGCCATGGCGGCTGAGATCCAGACCTCATTTCTGCCCCGTGAATTCCCGCCCTTTCCGGACAGGGATGAGTTTGAGCTGTACGCATGCATGATTCCTGCGAAAGAGGTAGGCGGGGATTTCTATGATTTCTTTCTTATTGATGATGATCATCTTGCGCTTGTCATAGCTGATGTATCAGGGAAGGGGATACCTGCTGCCATGTTCATGGTCATGGCAAAGGACAAGCTGCGACATAGTGTCTCTAAATATGGTACGGATGTGGCGGAAGCCGTGACGAAGGTTAATGCCGAACTTTGCAGGGAGAACGACGCGGGACTTTTCGTCACGGTCTGGGTCGGAGTATTGACGATTTCCACCGGGCATATGGACTATGTGGATGCAGGGCATGATTATCCGGCAATATACAGGCCAGGCGGGGAATTTGTGATTGAAAAGGATGTGCACTGCGCTATGGTGGGCGCTATGAGCTTTACCGAATTCAAAGCCGGGGCCTTTGATCTGAAGGCAGGGGACATCCTTTATCTTTATACCGATGGAATTACCGAGGCCATCAATGCTTCGGAAGAGATGTTCAGGGAAGAAAGGATGATAGAAGCCCTGAATAAAGACACCACGGCATCTGTGGAGGATATAGATTCTGCCGTCCGTTCGGCGGTTTCGGATTTTGTGAAGGATGCACCGCAGTTTGATGATATGACAACTCTTGTATTTAGATACAATAATCCTCCTGCTACCGGTTGATAGCTGATAGCAGGAGGAGCCTTTTTAATATGGATGGATCACCTGAAATGCTCCGGATCAGAAGACATTACCACCATGCCATTCTGTAAGTAGGAGGTTCGTCACCGGGATTCCAATCATTATAAGCATCCGCAGGATTATTACCGCCTGAGACAATATCCATCTCCTCATCTGTAAGCATGATCCCTGCTTTCTCGATGATCTCTTTTGCTTCTTCCCTGTCCTTTGCCTTTGAAACGCTTTCTTTTAGTTCTCCGACAAGTTTCATATCTGCTTTCCTCCAATTTTGCGTACAATAGGGAAACGATCGTATCCTTCACTATATATTTATACGACGGATCTCAGAATATGGCAACGCCGATCAGATCGCATGTCGATAATATGACAGGTGCGAAAAATCAGAAGCGAGGTTATACTATTCAGGTAAGATGATATCAGAAATTGTCAGCCGGGAATAATAAATGACGATGATACCGGCACTAAATGACTGCAGTAATATATATAGGGATTGGGATCAATATATGAAAATCAAAAAGGATCAGCGAAAAAAGAAAATTGGCGTCATAATTGAGCATTTGTTATTCAATGTCATCTTTATTTCCATTATTGCGGGCTTGATAGGCTTTGTTATCGTTCAGTCTGCATATCGCAGGTATTACTCATACAAATTAGTTGAGAAAAGCGTGAAGGATACTTATAAGGATATCGAGGAAAGCATATATAATGCAGAGAAGCGGGATACGCCGGATCTAGTTGACATGGTTGAAACAATGATTCCTGTTCTCGAAGAAGACGAAATCAATGCCTGGCTGATGGACGGTGTAGAACTAAACGAGTCCATTCTTTCGGAGTTAAATATAGTGGATGGCAGTGGCATCATCACACACTCTTCCAATCCTGATTATATCGGATATGATATGCACTCGGGCAGTCAGTCTGCAGAATTCTTATGCCTCCTTTCCGGAGCACAGTTTTATTCGCAGGAAATCCAGGAGATTTCTTTTGATAACAGTGTAAAAATGCACTATTTCGGAGCACCCTTTAAGAACATGGAGGGTTTTGTTCAGATAGGTCAGTCAAGTGAATTATTTAGAAAGATGATAAATGAAGATGCGATGGATACTGCAAGAAACCGCGAAGTAGGTCTTGACGGCTTTATAATCATATGCGACAGGGAAGGAAATATCATTGGGTCCACCAGGGATCTGTTTGAAAGCGGGACCTTTACATATATGGATTTTCTTCCGGAGAATATCGGCGAGGTGAACAAAGCAAAACTTAAATTCTTTGATCAGGATTATTATTCTGCAGCCCTTACCGAGAAAAACTTTTGCATCATCGGATGCTACTCTGTACGGGAAGCCGGGCGGGCAGGGGTTATAGATGTGCTGATGGTCCTTGTGCTGATCTTTATGATTGCCGTATTTATCTTTAATACATTGTCAAGGTTCCTTCAGCGTGAGGTTATAGACGGGGTTGAGAGCCTTAACGGATCGTTATCAAAGATCACGGAGGGAGACTTAGATGAAAAGGCAGACTTCAGGGAGTCCCTTGAGTTTAACGAACTCTCCGACGGGATCAACTATACTGTCGACCGGCTGAAAGAACTCATAAAGGAGGCCGAAAAGAGGATAGATACAGAGCTTTCGCAGGCAGCCAGGATACAGGCTTCCTTCCTGCCGCGTGAGAATCCGCCGTTCCCTGACAGAAAAGAATTCGAGCTCTTTGCATCGATGGTCCCGGCTAAAAATGTCGGTGGGGATTTTTATGATTATTTCTTTGTGGATGAAGACCATCTGGCGCTTGTCATGGCAGATGTATCCGGTAAGGGAATACCTGCCGCGATGTTCATGGCCGTAGCAAAGACCAGGCTGCGCCAGAGCGTGTTCAAATACGGTACTTATGTAGCAAATGCCATGGAGGAAGCCAATACGGAACTGTCAAAAGATAATGACGAAATGATGTTTGTAACGATCTGGCTCGGAGTAGTAGATCTTACGACCGGTCATGTGGACTATGTGAACGCGGGACACGAGTATCCGGCTGTCTGCAGGGCACAGGAAGGCTTTAATATATACGAAGGCATACACGGTCCCTTTGCTGCAGCAGTCGGCGGTACAAAATATACCGCGGGATCTTTTGAACTTGCTCCGGGAGACATACTGTTCCAGTACACCGACGGTATCACAGAAGCTACGGATGCGAACGAGAACATGTTCAAGGAAGAAAGGATGCTCGAAGCCCTGAATAAAGATATCACGGCTTCTGTGGAGGATATAGATGCTGCAGTTCGTTTGGCGGTTTCGGATTTCGTAAAGGATGCACCGCAGTTTGATGATATGACAACTCTTGTTTTCAGATACAAAGGGAATTAATGGGGTTCACAGTTATAAATATAAAGAAGATCTCATTGATCTTTATGTGACTATGAAGTTACTGTTCAGCGCCGAGCCACGCACTTGCTGCGTGGCTACGGCTCAAAACACTTGGCCAGCCGGCACGCCGCCCATCGGCGGAGCCGATTTTGCATGGCGGCGTGCGCGTTGCAATTCAGCGCACTGGCGTTGCGCTGAATTGTAACACTATGAATCGGGCAAAAGAGGTCGGTATATTTTTTGTGCAGGTATTATGATAAACTATATGCTGTATCTGTGGTTTTGATTATCAGGAGTCAGGTTTATGAGATATAGAATGAGATATGCCTTTATAATGGCAATGTTACTGACGGCAACGCTGGTCCTGGGCAATGCAACAACAACTGTTGCAGATGATAATACAGGGCGATCCTTCACAGGTACCACGGGAAGTGCTCTTGCCGGCGGATATGCGAACAGCGCTGTTCCCAAGGTCAGAGTCACGAGGACGACTGTGGCAGGGATCACTACCGTAAGTGAGTTCGATGACTGGGCCATGGCAGTGGCAGAGATCGATAATGCCGCGGACAGGACTTCAAAGTATGAGATCGCGCTCCTGGCTGATCTTGGCGGCGATACAGCTGAAGTTCCGCCCATGAAATCTCTGGATATGCCCAGGACTGCGGCAGAAGTAAGAATAGTTTCAGTGAATACCGGATCCTCAAACCATGGTATCCTGATCACTGCTTCCGACAAAGTGACCTTTAATTGTCCTACGATACTGAAGGGAGTCGGAATAGTCTTTCTCAAGAGACAGAAAAACGGGTCTTATGTCTCGGGTGATTATGATCTCGATATAGGTGGCAACAAGGTTGTGATTGACGACCTGAAGCATACATATAACGGCAAAAAGAGCGGTGTAAATAATATTACCGGAACGAAAGAGGGATCTGTCAGATTCATCATGGGTGATGCTACATTACGTATCGGTGGAAACACAACGGGCGTCGGAACAGTCGAGATCATCAATCCGACTGCTATAGAACGCGGAGTGCATGCATTTGGAAGGCTGGCACCCGGAAATATCGTGGCAGAGGGTACGAACGGAAGCATATTGATCCATACGAATTCAGACCTTACCGTGACGAGCCTTAAGACTGAACACTGCCGTATCTCCTCCGGAAAGGCCATGAATATAGTGAACCTGGATGCGGACGACAGCATTCTCTATGCTGGAAATGCAACCGGCCACCCAAACGGGGTTGATCAGGGAACGCCTGCTACGGCTGATCTGAATGTCACCAATGCCATCCTGCGTAACAACACGCACATATATGCTCAGAACGTCAACGTGAAGGAAAAGCTGTCCACAGAGGGATCCGTGCTGGATGCAGGATATAAACTTACAAGACCTGGACAGGGCGGAAAGGTAAGTATAGCCAGGCTTTTTTTGGTAAACGATAACTGGATATTCGCGAAGCAGGATATGAACGGAAGATCACAGATCACGGTTAACGGCACCGTTAATGCGGATCCCGGTGAAACGGAGATAAATGGATTGGAGAGAATATGCCTCTGGAATAATGACTACAGCGGATTGGCGCAGGTTTACGACGGCATGGTGATCGCGACCGCGCCCAAAGCAGAGCCCTTCAGGTTCATGCCGGTGGTGGTCGATGCAAGCAATCCCGGGGTGGAGCATTATATGGGAATATATGATCCTAATAGACAGGGAACATATAAGTCCGGTAATAAGATATGCTTCGGCTTGACAGAGGATAGGGCTGAATAGAAATATTAGACAGAGGGATGGTTCTAAATGAAAACAGAATCAAATTTTCATGTCACCCACAGGTAATTCCGCATACCCCCCCTTTAATTGTCCTACGATACTGAAGGGAGTCGGAATAGTCTTTCTCAAGAGACAGAAAAACGGGTCTTATGTCTCGGGTGATTATGATCTCGATATAGGCGGCAACAAGGTTGTGATTGACGACCTGAAGCATACATATAACGGCAAAAAGAGCGGTGTAAATAATATTACCGGAATGAAAGAGAGATCTGTCAGATTCATCATGGGTGATGCTACATTACGTATCGGTGGAAACGCAACGGGCGTCGTAATGCAGGTAGTAAGAAAGAGAAGCCGGGCTGTGGCCGGGTGAATAAGTAAGACAAGATCAAGAACAAGACCAGGCCCCTCCGGATCCGGAGGGGCCTTTTTCAATCAAAAAACTGCTCACGTGATTAAAAAACGTCTCTCTGTCTCAATTCACATAGTAAAAACACACGTGTTATAAAACCCGCAACCACGTTATTTGTCACAATTGGCAGAAACATGACGCTTGTGCAGGAGGTAGGAAAAAAGTATTATTCTTACATGTTATTGTGTTTTACTGTGCTTTTTGGCACAGGATATAGTATGTTGTTTTAATAATTCAGAGATATGGAGGTCATACTGAAAATGAAACGATCCTTAGCAAAGAATCCATCAAACATCATCATGGTAATTGCAACTATCATGACACTGATCTTGCTGGCAACAACGATCAAAGTTTATGCCATTAATTATGTTGATATTGAAAGCGTATCAGTTGATAGCAATGATCTTATGAATCCGACCACAACTCCTGCCGATACTAGAGTCGAGGTTATCAAGGTATCAGATGATACTTATGATCTGATACCCCAGACTTACTTTGGTCCAACTGATGAAGATACTCATAATTGCCGAGTTACTGCCAACACCAGATTGACCGTTGACGGAAAGACGGCAACATGCATGGGTGTATCTCCGTTAGATAATACGGGATACAGGTTCAAAGTAGATTCATCTTCCTCCAGTTCTTCAACTTCCAGTTCATCTTCTTCATCCAAGAAGAAAGACGATGGCAAGAAGAGCGATAAGAAGAGTGATAAGAAGAAGGACAGCGGATCAGATGATACCCCTTCATGGGTACTCAATCCCAATGAGATGAACATAGGCTATTTCATTCCTGCAGCCGCTTTCCCCGGAACTTATCGCATGGGCAGGCAGGAGCAGGGTCCTGTTGCAAAGAGTGTATTTGCCGGTGCCAGTGCAGGATGGAGCGAGGCTTTCACATTTAATCTGACAAAGGATGGAAAGGCGGATGCTTCATTAAAGAACGGAACTATGAAGGTTACTATACCCTCACAGTACATCAAGGCCGGACGCACATTTGCCATAGTCGGACTTGATGGGAACGGTAATCCTCATACATTTAATGATACCGATACTTCTGACGGAACTGTAACAGCAAATATAAACCTTGAAGGCTACGCATTCAGCCTGATCTTCCATGACTGACAACAGACGGTGAAATAAAGACAGCACCATCACATAAAGGCTCGACCTGCTTCCCGATCCGGAAGAGGCCGGGTCTTTTCTTCTAGACTGGGGGCAAGACAAAAGAACCGTCCCCCTGTCTTGTGTAAGACAGAGGGGCGCTTCTTGCAGGCGCTGACACTTACGGAGGATCCTTCAGTTTCTGCGGAGACTCCGGCCGATCCGCCGGCTTCTGTTGAAGATCCCGCATGATAACGCGTTGTTGAAAAAACAACGGAGTTTCGTTATGATGAAAGATACCCGCAGACCGTAAGACGAGAGAGCCTATGAGATCAAAATCTTCCGTACTTATAAGAGCCATTCTTATCATATACTTTTTGATCCTTGCTGTATTTATCCTTCATGTTTTTTTCAGTGCCGATGTGCAGGGATTCATGCTTGCCGACAAGGAAGCCTCCGGGCGCGATTATACGGCGGACTGGACGATGGATCCGGAAGGATATGTAGATACTGATGAGATCAGCGCCGGGAAGTTCGGCGGCAGCTTTGTGATATCAAAGACTCTTCCCGATACCATGCTGGAGACAGACTCTATATACTTTTCCACCAGCAATCTGCGATTCAAAGTATATGTCGATGATGCGCTCATCTATTCCTTTGACACAAAGGAGAATATCACAGGTAACGGAGACGGTATCTCTTATCATATGATAGGTCTCGGTACAAAGGATGAGGGCCGCACGTTACGCATAGAAGGAGAGTCGGCATTTGCCGACAAAAAAGGCGGACGCATAAATGAGATGCAGTACGGCTCCGAAGAACTGTACCGCTATTCCACGATGAGGCGCAATATCATCGGATACTATCTCTCCATCCTTATGATCTTATTCGGCGTGGTCATCATAGCGTTCTATTTCGGGATGTTCCGCAAAAATAAAAGGTTGCGTGCGTTATGGGCGCTCGGACTGTCAGCCATCCTTTTCGGATTCTGGAGCTTATGTGATACAGGTATTCCCCAGCTTTTAACGGGCATGACCTATGCAGCAAGAGAGATGGTATACGGTGTACTGCATCTTGCAGGGTTTCCCATAGTCTGTTTTGTCTATTCCGTAACAAAACATAGAAGAAAAGTATTTCTGTATCTTTCCATGCTGACCACCGTTTTATGCTGCGGATGGCTGCTGATCGCCAGATCAGTGTTTGGCATGGATATGCATAACATGCTCTACGTCATTTATTTCTCGTACGCGACCCAGCTGACATGGCTTGTCGTCATGATCGCAAGCAACGAACTCTACTGCCGTAAAAAGGCAGTGTCGTCGCATTTGAGCTACTTCTATGCCGGCGTCGGTATATTTGTCGCGGCCTCCTTTGTTGATATGGGCCGATACATTATCTTTAAGAAGGGATCCATAGGACACGGAAGCTGGTTCAGGTTCGGACTGGTGGTCTTTTTCCTTTTCATGGGTTTCCAGATATTTGACTGGTGGTCAAGGGAAAGATCATCTCTTGAGAGAGACCGTTTCGTCAACCATCTGCTACAGTACATCATGGGATCGATGGATCCGGAGGAGAAGATAAATAAAGTCCTTGAGTATCTGTGTGAGGAGCTCCATGCAGACCGCGCCTACATCTTTGAAGACATGAAGGACGGAACGTTCGACAATACATATGAGTACTGCGCCTTAGGTGTCACCCCTGAGATAGATAATCTCAAAGGACTGCCGTACGACGGAGTCATAGATGTCTGGTATGAGGAATACAAAAAAGGCGGTCATGTGCTGATCTATGATCTGGAAAAATACCGTGATGTGAGCGAGAACATGTATAATGTGCTGAAGCCGCAGGAGATACAGACGCTCGTCACGGGTCCTTTGGTCCTTGAGGGCGAGTACATCGGTTTCTTCGGTGTGGACAATCCGCCTGCCGAGATGATGGAAGAGGTGTCAGAGATAATCAGTCTTCTCATGTTCTTCTTATCCGAGCTCGTGGCTATGAGGGATTATCACAGAAGGCTCATGGAATACAGCTATCATGATGCTCTTACAAAAGTAGGCAACAGGCGCGCGATAAAGAAATTTGAGCAGGACAGTCTTGATACCTCACGGCCGTACGGTTTTGTAATGTGCGATATCAACGGACTGAAGAGCGTCAATGACAGCGAGGGACATGAAGCCGGAGATGAGCTCATAAAGAGCGTGTCATCAAGCCTGACGGAAGTATTCGGACGTAAGAACGTATACCGGATGGGCGGTGACGAGTTTGCAGTCTATGTCTATGATGACAGCAGACAGGAGTTTGAAGACAGTATAGAAAGATTCAGGGCGATCGTTAAAGAAAAGGGTCATTATGTGGCTTTGGGATACTCTTATGCCGATGACGGTGATCCCAACTACAGATCCCGCAAGATAGAAGCGGACAACAGGATGTATGACGAGAAGAGAGAGTTTTACCGTGACGATAAAGACAGACGGAAAACTCATGGTTCGCAGGTATAGTAAATTTGAATAATATTTTCAGACGGGAATCGGATCCGGAAAAGATACGCAGAAAAGAAGAGATCCATATGATGACCTATAGTTCGTCTATAGGCATTTCATTTGTCAACCCGGTCATAAACGGTCTCACCAGGATATTCATGCTGTTATTCAGCGTTGCCAATGAAAATACAGGCATTCCTTCGCTGTCGCTATGATGCCCGGAAGCGATTTCGAACAGCACGAGTTTGAACTTCATCCCGGCGATGTCCTGTTTGTATATACCGACGGGGTCACAGAGGCGACGAACTCCGATAAAAAACTCTTCGGAACAGACAGGATGATAGAGGCTCTCAACCGTGAAGACACGGCGGAGCCTGAGAAACTTCTTAAGAACGTCAGGGAGGACATCGATGCATTTGCAGGGGATGCGCCTCAGTTTGACGATATCACTATGCTGGCGATCTCATGGCATGGGAGCCATCATTTTTCTTCCTGACACCTGAATCCCAAAAGCTTCGCCATATCGGTAAGTGAGATCTTTTTTTCGGGCTGGTTATTCAATGCCGCAAGACAGGTATTATATTCCTGATCACTGTCAAGGGGTGGTATGAACATGACATATTTCTTTCCGTCTGCCTCAAAGTGGAGGGTCTGGGCTTTGTTCCTTGCCAGTTTTAATATCATTTCGAGATTGTCAGCAGTAAGATAAATACTGTCGACGTACTGGGCTTTTACTTCAACTCCCGGATGTTTCATAAGGTACAGGGTAATATATTCCGTGATGTCTGCTGCGAGGTTCTCATTGAGAGAATAAGTCATATAATCCTCGACGACAGGAGAATCTTCATTTGATGATTCCGAAGAATCCGATTTTTTCTCCGGCTCGGGCTCAGGCTTTGGTGCAGGAGGAGCCTTTTCAAGCGTGACCGAGAGATATACTCCGCCGCCCTTTTCGACTACAACGTAGTAATCACCCGTTACAGGGTCCTTGAGCATGGCAACGCTCTTTCCTTCATCACTGTATGCTCCCTTAACCACATATCCGTTATCAAGATCGATCTTTAATATGACAGTCTCACCCTCGTGCGCCTGCTTCTTGGAAGGACTTATCGTGGCGCCGGTTTTTGGCTGTTCGACTTTGATAATGTAGCTGATATTGTTCTTCTCGAAATTTTCATCATGGACTAATGCTCTTGTATTGGGATCGGTACGTCCGGCTACCCAGCCGTCTTCATTGGGCGTGATCTTCCACGCTGTTACGCTGACTCTGTTAAGTCCTGCTTCCGATCCCGTAGTATCCTGTATTCCTATTTCGCTTCCGGTGACTGTTCCGTCTACATATATATCCACGCTGCCGATCGAATTGCCGCCGGTCACTATGGCAGTATTGTCTGAGGTGACATTCCCGGTCACTTTTATTGTCGTCTTCGCATTTGGTCCCGAATATGCTTCGATACCCGCTTCCTTTCCGCTTACATTTCCTTTTACTGAAATAGTGGATGTCCCGGCGTTAGTATTCGAGTATATACCGGTATCTATTCCGCCTGTCACATCACCGGTCACAGTGACATTGTTTACTCCTCCTTCCGAATAAGCGTGGATACCACCTGTATGAGACGGACTTATCCCGGGTATAATGCTTTCTCTGCCGCTTACATCTCCATTTATATTGATCTTGTTTGTTCCGCCGTTTACCGAATAAAGATATGCACCGCAGGTGCCTCCGCTTATGTTTCCGTTTACGTTGAGCGTTGTTTTTCCGCCATCGACCGACAGATCTGCTCCGATCAAATAGGTTGAGGTAATATCCCTTGCTACCGTAAGATCGGATTCTCCGCCGAATTTTGATGAGATATACATGCCGTTACCGTAGAGAGAACCATAACCTGTAACGCCTCCTGTTATGTTTAATGTTGTTTTTCCGCTATTGACTGTGCTTGAGTATACACCGATGTCTCCGCCTGCATCCCCGCCTACCGTAAGATCTATATTTCCGCCGATCGAGCCTGTGTTCAGGTCTCCGTTTTTGATCTGTATGGCAGCGCCGGAACTGCTGTCAGTCACGCTTCCTGTTGTGACAGTTGCGGTATAGTTATCCTGTGCTATTATCTCCAGTGCATTTTGTCTGTCGGAACTTGATATATCTCCGATGACAGCAGATACATTGCTGTCCCCGGTCGAATCGTGAGTATCAACATGTACAGAAGTCTGCACATCCCCTTCGGTGACTGAAGGGTTGGACGGATTAACCTCTATCGGCGCATCGGCATAAGTACATACAGGCATCGATGCTGTCACAGCAGCTGTCAATAAAACTGCAGCGCACTTAAATACTGACCTTTTCAGTTTCAACATAAAAACACCTCCTGAAGATAATCCGGAAAGAATACCAAGCGAACTACTGCCATATATGATATCATTTTCTGAGGCTATTTCAAACGATAAGGTTTTATGCCATAATACCGCAAGTATTCAGAGGAGGAGAACAACTATGTGGGAACTGATAGACAGATACTTTAACGCAGCAAGATCAAAGGATGGAGAGGCATTAGGGGACATTTTTACCGATGATGCCGTATACATCGAGATAACAGGAGCCACGCATGAGGGCATAGGGAAGATCCGGAACTGGTTCGACAGCAGGATGTCCAAAGGAAGCGTCACAGCCTGGGATATCAGGAAGGTGATAGATGCAGGAGAGAACGGAGCCGTAGTCTGGTATTACGAGTACAGGGATAACGAAGGCAATTCGACCTCATATGACGGGGTATCCGTGATAGAGATTTCCGACGGCAGGATAAAGCGCTGGAACGAATTCTCACAGCCGACTGAGAAGACATATTCATAATAGAAAAAGTGATATGAAGGTCGGCATATTATCAGATATGCATGGTTTATTGCGTGATGAGGTCAAAGCAGCCCTGAACGGAGTGGATCATATCATTCATGCCGGAGATATAGACAGCCGGGAGGTCATAGATTCTCTGGAGTCCATTGCCCCGGTCACGGTAGTCAGGGGGAATGCTGATAAAGACTGGGCGGAGCATCTACCGATTACAGCCTCGATCGAACTGTCCGGTAAGAGATTCTTCATGATCCATAATAAAGGAAAGATAGACTGCGAACTGTCCGGCTATGATGTCATAGTATACGGACATTCGCACAAATACAGCTGCGTGGAGAAGGACGGACAGATATGGTTCAATCCGGGATGCTGCGGGAAGAGAAAGCCCGGACAGGAGATAAGTCTTGCAATAGCTGAAATAACCGGAGGGGATATACGCTTTGAAAAAGTCGTAATAGATAATACCGGTTCGGGCGCGGATACAACCTCTTTCCCGAAGAATATTGACAGTATAATAAGAAAAGCCATGAAACTGACCGACAAGGGAAAGAGCGTAGAGGATATAGCCCGTTCATGCAACATAAGCCTCTCCCTTGCAGATGATATCTGCCGTATGTATCTCACCCATCCTGGGATAGACGTGGCGGGGATCCTGCAGAGGATCGAATAAAATATCTTTCTCTTTGTATATTTTTCGAATACTATCTTCTGTCTGCCGGAGTGGAGATATTCCCCGAATTATGGTAGTATATTTCAAGTTTTTAAACTATTGTAAGGGTATGCCAACAAAGAACAGCTCTTACGATACGCACCTTTACAAATTATGTGATGAGGCAGGCATTAAACGTATCTCTATGCATGTTTTGAGGCATTCATTTGCAACACGAGCCATCGAGAGAGAGGTACAGCCGAAAACCTTACAGGAACTGCTTGGTCACGCCTCATTGATGGTCGCGATGCAAACATATGTTCATGTGACTGAAGACACAAAAAATCAAGCTATAAAGCAGTTTGAGGAAAATGAACCGGAAGCGCTTAGAATGGTGTAAATGGTGTAAACTATTTACGCCCAATGGTGTAGAGATGGTGTAAAACCTCACTGTATTACACTAAAAAGCCCGTAAATACGGGCATGGAGGAAATATTATGAAACTAGGAATCGGAATCGCACAACAGATTCTGGTCCAAAAACATAAATCCATGTAAGTTTTATAAAAATCTATAAAAGTCAATGGATATCAGACTTGGCAAGTCTCATGTAATATATAAGTCGATGCATCAGACATAAAAGTCGATATCGAAATGGCGTAAAAATGGCGTAAAATGAGATTAGTTTTGAAACTCAGTATAACGATAAAAAAAGCCTACCGAATCAGCAATTGATCAGGGGTCTGTCAAGTAGACAGGCAAAATATACAAAATATCAAAAGAAAAGGTGGTCACTTAATCAGTGATCACCTTTTTGCTATGTTGATGGTGGTAGCCATCATATATATCCTTGATCTGCTTGTTGACTACTATAACTGCCAGGAAACAACTGTCAACCCTGCGCAAAGCGCACCGTGAAGCGGCTTTGGGGTTGACAGTTGTTTCCTGGCAGCTATTCTGTAATCAAGCAGATCAAGGATATTTGTGCGCGTTAGCGCACTTTATTCAAGGGAAGAGTCGTCAGACTCTGGCTGCATTTTTTAGATTATTATGCAGCCCA
>JHYK01000016.1 GCA_000621405.1 Lachnospiraceae bacterium AC3007 | reverse complement strand
ATCTCATATTTCGAAATGCATTCCAGTACGGATAACTCGCCATTTAAAACTGTCTCCACGCAAGACAATTTAAAATCGCGGCTATATTGCTTGTTTCCGGAGCCTTTAACAAATGCATCTACTCCATGATAACGATATGCGGAAACCCAACTTCTAAGTGTTCTGTCATCAATACCATTGGCCTCTGCAATCGATTCATATGAACCGGTTCCGCTAAGATATTCATTTACTCTGTCAATCATCCACTCTATGGAGTGCTTTCTTTTAGCCATAAAAAATCCCCTAAAGGAGACTTTGGATATTTCCATTGTCTACTTTAGGGGAATCATATCATTCTTTCACAGGAGTTTTTCCGGATATTGTATTATCCAAAAACTAATTCACTTTCTGATTGAGATTTGTTTCTACTACATCCAACAGATACCCATACTGGCTCTCTGCCGGGAGTGAATTATATTGAAATAAAAACAGACTCGACATTATCTCCATCGCTGAGTTGATCCCGCAATTACGGATTCTCTTCAGCGATATCCCTGAGGATACCGCCTGCGTCACATCACCTATGGTATTATATCCCGCCCTCTTCAGGCAGTTGTAGGATCTTACACTCAACTCCAGATCCTCTATGCTCCTGTCCTTCATGGACTGAGTCATATACATCGGGAAATGGAACTTCCCTCCCTTTTTACTCTTAAGCTCTACCCCATTAAGGCCGTTCATTAACTCCATCACTGTCTGACACTGATCCTTCACCATATCTGATCCTCCCATAGACGTCCTTATAGACATCTTTAACTGCATGGCAATGAATCTCATCTATGCTGTCTCCGCATTTCTTGATGATCATCTTTGCCAGATACTTGAGGTCTCGGGCGGAATCAGATACGGCCACTATATGAATATGATTTTCCTTCGTGGTACCAAAGATCTGTCTGATATAAGCTGTCCTGGTGGATACATAGCGAAGTACCTCATCATACTTATCGGGAAGAGTCACGATATCGATGATCTCCGTTATCTCTCCCGGCTTGTATATGCAGGTATTATATCCACGGATAATGCCATCCTTTTCCAGCTTTTGAACACGCTTCTTGGCAGCCACTCTGGACATGCCTATGGCATCTCCAAGTTCCTGATAACTCATCCGCGCATTTCCCTTCAGCAGATCCAGTATCTTCTCGTCTGTTCCGTCCATTACCTCTGCTCCTATCAGTGTCGACTCTGATGATATGATTATAAAAATCCGTCGGAAATAAAATCAACCCCCGCGGTTTCGTTTCGTAACTGCAGGGGCATCCCTCATGATAACAGCGTTATCAGCATTACTACTCCAAAGATCAAGGCTGCCCATCCCAGGATCCTACCCTCTGTATCATTTAATCCACAGCCCGAATCATCTCCACCAAAGAAGTAGTAATGATTTCCATGACAATGATGACCGCTATGATGGCCGCTATGATGATCACTCATATAGATCCCCCTTTCAATGTCCGAAAAAGACTGACCACAGGATGATACCTACTATCGTTACCGCGAGTCCCAAAAGCCTGTTCCCGCTTTGAGATTTGTCAGTCATAAGATGAATTCCAAAGAACGGCATTCCGATTATCCCCAGTATTATTAACACCACTGCAGTCATAACTTCCCCCTTATAATACCTCGATACAATCGATCTCCTAAATGTAATATGACATCATGTAAGTATAATTTGTTTCCTACTATCGCCTGCTCCAATCAACATCACCTCTGATAATTCGATTATATAAATCCATAGTAATACTATTCAACCCCTGTGGTTTCGTTTCGTAACCACAGGGGCATTCTATCGGCTTAATGCCTACACCTAGCAGATCTAATTAGTCTACAATATAATCCGAAAACAGATTCTTTAACTCTTTCATATATCTCTCTTCATAATTGTCATCGAAGTAGCCTTTTAGTTCGTCATAATAATCGGCATATTCATCATCCGGATCATAATCACTCTGAACGATCCCAGTAGCCAGATCAATGTTATCGATCATATCATACCAAACGTATCCTTCAAGCATACTATAAAAGTCACTCGGTATATCCAGAGCCGAATATTTGATCTCTTTATCTACCGAATTCAGTTTTCCTCTAAGCTCGAGTTTAGCGATTTCGCATCTTCCTTTGAAAGCCTCTTCACTCTCATTTTTTCCACGTCCCAAAGCATGATAGTTAATCCTGGCAGCATCAAAAAAATCCACCATTCTCTGGAATATGACCCTAACCCGTTCTTTTGTGCAGTATGCCTGTGGATCTATGGTCATGTTTATAGCTTTATTCTTCCCTTCCATATTTGTTTCCTCCGAATCAAGCAGCTCATGATAGTCAATCCCGAAGTAATCCCCCAACGACTTCACCTGCTCTATTTCAGAAGGTCCATTGTATCCATACATCCAGTTTTTAACTGCTTCATGGCTGACAAACAGTTTCTCAGAGAGATCTCCCATTATCGTCTGTTTTGTAATCTTTTCTCCTGCAAGAAGAGAGTCATGTTTCTTCTTGTTCATATGCATGAGTAGTTTCTTATGGTTGAACATATACTCTATTCCGTTCTCTTCATAAACTTTGCATGTGCTTTTCATTAGTGGATTCTCCTTTCAATCACGGCGGGCGCCTTGCCTTTGTTGACTACATCATATCTACCTGTAGACGAAAATAATAGATAGAGAAAAAACTACAAAAAGCAACAAATATTCACTACAGAATATGTTTATGCCGCTGTTGGTAGTCTTAAATGTCTTTATTATCGTACTATTCGTGCAACACCTATGATTCGCTTGTCTGTAAGTGGCTGTCCTGAGAGAAAACTGATATCCTCTCTCCATTTTTGAATGGCATGTTCCATGTTAGTTTTTCCTTCATGAAGTTTAATGAAGAACTTCAGATATGATATCGCTTCCTGTTTGGTAACAACACCTTCTCTAATCGCATATTCCAACAAGGTCTGGCGTTGCTTTGCAGATAAAGCATCCTTACTTCCAACATTATATCCAATCATTGCCAACTTGGATTGTGGATTTAAATCTTCTAAAGATGAGAGTTTCTTTAACTCTTCAAACTCTGTCTTTGAGATAAGCTGGCACAGTAATCTTCCCATTGACTCTATTTTTTTATATACACTTTCCGAAATGTAGTAGGCTTTGCAATCTTTGCAATGATACGCCGGGACTTCTATTTCCTGAACCTTATTGTTTTTTGCAAAAATCGGGGTTCTTGCTACTACCTTGTAATAATCATGACCATTAGCATCACATGAACTCATATCTCCATGTACAAAGAAACATCTGAAGTCAATATCTTCCTCTTCATAATCCTCTTCGATCTCTTCCTCCACGTCACCTTCAGCATCACTTGAAAAATCATACTCCATTTCATTTCCTATAGAATAAAATAGCTTCTTAAGATCCTCTTCTTCAAGAGTAACTCCTTTTTGAGGTTCTCCGTCTGTCCATCGTCTTAAATCGTACTTGGGCTTCCCTGTTCCCCATTTCACAATGTTTAGTTCTAATGAGGTATTGTTCCACTCGTGAATAGTTGCAATTTTCCTTAACACATCGTATTTTATCATCATCTAACCCCATTTACTGAGATACCCAACTCGTTACAGTGCATATCTACTCAACCCGAACACTTTTAGTTATCGCTTGAATGGATCACTCTTTCTTTGTCTTGTTTATAATCACTCTCGCTGCGCGTCATTAGTTCCTTATGCCATTTTTTTACCCTTAATCACATCTATTGTCTAATCATAGAGCACCTCAACATTCAATGTTTTCTATAAATATCAATAGGTTCTTCATTATCGTTTTTCCACGTCACCCATCCATTTGCCGAACATCCAAGAACAAAGACAGCTGGACCAGTAGGGGAAGCAAAAACAATATCTTCCTGCAGTACCCCATCTATAATACTTGCTGATTCACGTTTAATCCTAACAGCATCAAATAATCCCTTTCCTTCATTAGGACATACATCACTGCCTTTTAATAAAACAAACTTGCCATTGATCACCTGCATTTTGCCTTTTGCTACCTTATTGTTCCAACACTTAAGTTTCCGCGCCATATAATATAATCCATCCGGCACTATGCCTCCCGAAATTGTATCATCCGTCTGATCATCATCATCCGAATCGTCTTGCATATATGTAATTAGGTCAAGGCCAAGCACGTCAAGCATTAAATACGCCTTTTGGAGATACGTATCACAATCCTCCTCATCGTTACGATTTGCGGTTCCGCCATTCGTCTGGCTGGTTTTGTTTTCATAATGGTTTATGTCGTTAACCCTCCTATTAACCTGATCTTCAATATATTGAATAGTACCATCATTAAAAAAAGTCTTCTCTTCTAATTGAGTCAGAATATAACAGTAGTCCCAACGACCGTAAAGATTATCATGGGATATAGGCCGATTCTTTAATCCATTCTTTGATTTCCCAACATAAACTACATCTTTACCTGCATCGTTTTCACCAAACAGAATAAAACAATGAATTTGTTTCTGAACCTAAATACAGAATCAATCCCATTTAAGAGATCCTGATAGGGAATTCTATATATCAGAATAGAGCTATTTGCTTCAGACAATTCAACACCCCTTCCATATTGTTTCACCGTATACTTCATGATGCTATCCTCCTACTTCTTTTGACTGCTCCTCATTTCATAAAATAACTATATTGAAATTACCACCCTTTAATCTAAATCAAATGTATCCTCTATTATCTTCTGAATCACATCAGAATCTAATCCTCCATTCTCGTCGTCGTACGTAATAATGAGGTTTTTGCCTTCCACAATTCCGTTCTTCTCATAGAATTTTTTCTTTTCCTGCCAGCGTTTCTTGTACTGAGGATCCGACATCATTCCGCAGTGTTCCCAATACCATACAACACCGGTATCATAATCCTCGACCTTAAAATCCGGACGTTTAATCCTGTCCTCAAGTTTCAATTCAGGTTCATACTCATAATCCAATCCATTATAGTGAAGAGCATTAGCTATAATTACTTCCGACTTGCTTCTAACAAGTTCCCCCCGTACGGTTCTGTGAATCATTTTTTCTTCGTAGAATTTTCCCTTTACTTCAACTATCTGTGGCCGCAAATCCGGCCCCTCGTCCTTAAATACATTAGCAAACAAATCAGTAAATCTTGTTGCTATATCTGAATTTGCATCTGTCGAGTAATTTATCAGGTGATAAGGCTCCTGATTGTATAGAATAATAATCTTGTTAAGCTGCCGTGTAAGTGCTGTATAAAGCATTTCCCTTGATATAATCTGGCAAGGTTCAGCCATTACAAGTATGACAGTCTTAAACTGGCTTCCTTGTGCTTTATGCACTGTAAGAGCATATGCAAGTTCAAGCTGGGCTGTTCCTTTTTCTTCGTCAAAATCCTTCTTATCAAAGGAATACTTATATCCAGGTTGTGACGAAAACTCTACATGCATATAGTTATTCTTGTTATCTCGCTTTGCATAATCTCCACAAGCTATTCCAATCTCACCATTGGCAATATAATTCCTTACGCCATCATCCTTCGGCCATGCTTCCTTTTGAGAAGTATTAATTACATTAATTACTTTGTCTCCATAAACAATACCTTCCGGTCCAAGGCTATTAGCAATACGTTTGCGAGCCCCCCAGTGTTTGGATACCTCCAGATACTTTTCTCTGTATTTGAGATGAATCAAACGGTTCATATTCATAACGCCCTGCGGCATATTTCTAACCGGTGCCAGTATTTGCCACTTGTCAGCATGCTTTGCCGCACCAACATTAAAAAATGTTCCATACTCTCCAAATTCAGCCCCAAGTGCTCTATCAAAGCCTTCCTGATCCTCTACATCTTTCATGCCAATTTCACGAGCCATGATAGATAAGAGTTTTTCTTCCAGTTCCTCTCTGGTGCTCCATTGCTCGAACTCGATATTAGGATTACCATCACGAAGGATGTCAGTAATAACATCATCGTCTGGACGCTCTTCTGTGCTAGTAAATAACCTCGATAAACGTACATCCATGCGGACTTCATCCGCCTTCTGACGACGGTTTACTGTCAGTTCCCCATAATGCTCACAGACCTTAGGAAAACCCGGTTTTAAATTCATCTTAACCATGTAAACAAGATCTACAAACGGTCTTCCTGCTCCAATCGGAGGAAGCTGGTTTGGATCGCCCACAAAAATTATTCTCTTTGCTCTCTTCAGCGACTGCATCAGAGCGCCAAACATTTCCTCTGTAAGCATAGAGGATTCATCTATAATTACGGTATCCGGTACATCCGCGAATTCATCATCAGATAATATGTACCGCATATCACTAAAATCAAATCGTTTACAGCGAAATAAAAATTGCGCCACATTAAGAGCAGTGAATCCTTTGCCTTCTTCACCCATGCTCTCTAATAAGCGCACTGTAGCTTTACCAGTAGGCGCAAGGAGCAATACTCCGCCAGCTTTAATATCAGGATGGCTGCATAATACAGAAAGCACCGTTGTCTTTCCAGTACCAGCATCACCAACAAGTACAGATATTCTTGACTGAGCCAGTTCATCTAAAATCGCTGCCTTTTCCTGACGAGCTCTCTCCTCCTGCTCAGATATAGGTAAGATTTTGCCAATATTCTCGTCCACCTCATTAAACTTTGAGTCAAGATAAGCTCTCCAATCCGCACTAAGAGGCAGTCTGGGAGCGTTAAGTCTTCTGCTTATTCTGCGCTCGATAATATCATCGAACTCATGTATGCGAACTAGCTTGTAATACTCAGTTCCATCTTTCATCTCACGCTTCATAATCTCTGGTAGTATAAACTTTTCAACTGCTTTAATAATATCAGGAGTTACTGCACATTCCGGATCAAGCGTTAGGCTTCTCATTGCATCACAAAGATTTGCACATGGCATAATGGTACTACCATTCTCTGCTGCATTTTCCATCACTGAAACAGCAATTGCACGTACTCGGCGCTCATCATTATCAGATGTAAGCTTTGACGGCGCTTCCAACGGATATTTCTCAGCTATTGAAGGAATAGGAAATACCGCTCTATCTACCTTCTTTACAGAGACAAACAAGGCTTCCTGTTTTAATCTAGTCTTTTCATAAATGACATAAGGATTCTCGATAATCTCTCTGTCTGAGCAGTTGATACGCTTTTTCTGTCTATCACTTTCTATGAAAAGAACTTTAGCCTGGTCGATGCTAATAGACATGCGCGATAACAATCTAAATAAGGTTTTTCTTTCCTCAGACATTGCCTTCCATGTTTGTTTCATGATAGGCGTAATCTTTCCAGCTAAGTTTTCCGAAAGAACCTTTTCCGGGGTTTCAAACACTGTGTCGACAATCATCCATATATTATCTTCCTTAGATGCCTGCTCCCTAATCTGCTTGGCAATTAGAACACCAAGTGGTACTTCCATAGCACTAAACATAGGTCCAAGACCAGGGAAAGCCCCTCGATCCTCCCATACTTCTGCAAGTCTCGCATTCAGCCAATCTAAGACATTTGAATAATCCTCATCAAGGCATTCATTTATCTTTTCAAAAGCTTTTATGCATGAAAGAATCACGTCAATCATCGCGTCATAACTAACGTGTTCAGTAGCATAAGAAAACTCTGCGAATGCATCATCAGGTGCAAACACAGTTATCTCATTTATATCAAATTCAGGATGTTCCTCGGCATATGCCATCATCTCCTGATAAGGGATAACAAATCCATCTTTATGATCCGGTCTGATTGAATGACATACGTGAGTTTCCCATGTCATAGAACGAAGCGGTTTCTCATCTGTGTGCTTATGCTCTTCAGCCTCAATAATTCGCTTTACATGCCCCATCCCGATAATCACTCTACGATGATTTTCCACGAAAGGAACCTGCTTGGCATAGGCAACTACAAGGGACTGATCCGGAATAACATCACCATAAAAATAATCGAATATAGCCTTGTGATTATCTCTCTCTTGAATCCAGTTGGTTTCAAAGCTAAGTTGAGGTTCGATACTCTGATCAATGTTTATGCCATAATTCTCCTGCATGTACTGGATACTGCTCTTCATCAACCATGCAAAAGGTCTTGAAGGAAAAGAATATGACGGATACACAATCTCAGTATCTTGAAAATGACCATGTGTAGCCGGATTTGATTTCTTATACGGATGCACAGTTGTTTTTACAAGGTCTTTATCAGACATAAAAGCGGAGCCCTCCCCAATACAGGGAAGTTTCTCTTCCAAATGCTCCATGCACTGACCACAAATATCTATCTCTTCAGAATCATTACGATTTTCATAGATATTCTTCAGCCTAAGACATGCGTTGTTCTCACCGGGGAACTTACATATAGTTCCATTCCATCCATTGTCATGCCAGGGTACTCTGACCGAAATATGCTGTGCCATATTCCCTTCTCCAATCTTAAACATCTACAATCTCGTATTCCTTGCCGCGGAAACTAACAACATCCCCAATTTCATGTCCCTCCAAAGCTTTGTGAAGAGGAAATTTATTAGGTTGAAGGACATTATTACAAATCTCACCAACGTCAAATAGTTTTCTATAGCTGATCTGTCTACCCGCTCTTGCAATCTTTAATCCATCCTTATTTGGTTCATCTATTGTTTCCTGTTCGCTATCAAGGACTTCCATATTTTTTCTGATATACGGACCTAATGGCCCTTCTTTTTCTTCCTCATCTGTTCTAGATTCTGGAACACCATATTGATCTAATAATTCAAGTATTTCCTGTATCTCAGTAATATGAATCTGATTAAAAAAAACTGATTCCTCATCAGATATCTCTAATTCATACTCCTCTTCATAGTCATCATCGTAATCAATCGATATTTCAAGTAAAGCTTCTCTTATCGCATCTCGGAATCTGTCTTTGTCGTTATCACGGAACATTTTATATGTCGCTGAGCAATTAGGACATAGGCATAGATTCAGCTGATCCATTTCTATCCCAAAATTAGCAATCTCAGTTGCTTCCATAGTGTACGCAACATTGTTACACATCTGACATATTCGGACTCCCTCGTCATTCGTATACATGCCTGATACATATTCTCTTACCATTTTCGGATCTTTGCTAATTCTAATCTGCCTTAGAACCTGCTGGTACTTCGTAGGATCCGCACAAAAAAACTGGGATCTGACATGTGCTCTTAATCTCTCAATATTCTTTACTTTTTTATTGGGAAAATCTGTGGAGATAGCATTATCCATATTAAACAACGCATCATTTTCACCGTTATCAAAGGCAACTTCCTCGTTTCGTTCGAGAACATATCCATATTTTCTTGCAAGCTGCTTCATTAATAATTCCTGCTGCTTATCGTCCATAGACTCGACAATAGAAAATGCATCTGCCGCTTCGTCCTGCTCTTTAACTGCAAATCCAAGGGTTTCATATGCTTCTTTATCAAATGAAACAGGACCATAAATGTCTCTATTTAATTCATATTTGGAGATTTCACTTGTGCAACATAAGTCCTCTTTATTGTTATATAGCCACTTGTTATCTTTTATTGACCATGAGAGCACTCTACACTCCTCATCCTCAACACGTACATTTGTCTTATTATGTCTTACTTTTCCAGCAAGTCTTTGATAGTTTCTAAGTGACCAATCTAAAAGCAATGCGGACTTCCGTTTAGATATCTCTTCATCTGGATTCTCCACAATATACTCTATATTGTCCACAAAATAATCTACTCTAAGAAAAGGACAATATTCACCCATTGCATGCCACTCTGGATCACCTACGGAACCTTCATGATCCCTTTCTCCATAATCAACCACCGAACTGTATATTCCAAGTTTCCTCAGCTTTTCAATAGAGATTCCATTTTGCTCATAAAAATCGACTTCAATCCTATCTTCCTCCGCTTCTATGCCCTCCAAATACACTCCCATATCAAATCCCTCATCCGATACGGGAGGATAAGACATATCAGGTCTATTGTAGAAAACGTTATCATCCTCTTTGACTCTAATAATATAAGCATTTTGTAGCATATTCTGAACTTCCTCAGCATCCCTTCCCTCATCGAGCAAAGCAAAAATCTGTTGAAGATCTTCAATATACTCCTTCTCGCGATCTTCTTCCTCTGTACTCTCAAAGTTAATATCATCACCCTCGATATATTTCTTAATTACTTTTTCCTTTACATACTGATAATTATCAAACTGCGCTATCTCAAACCCTTCCTCAAGCACAAATCTAAACTGTTCCGCTATGTCACTATCAATTATGGAAGAGGCCGCTAACCTTTTATATCTACTAGATGAGCTTGAGTAAACACATGGTTTTCCATCCTTATAAGCCGGGACCAGTCTTCCTCTCATGTTTAGAATAATAGGGGCGCGTTTCAAAATCTCCCATGCAGATGTAACACTTTGTCTAAGCAAACTCTCATAATTACCTTCAAGCATTTGAGACCACGCCGATCCAGAACTTCTCTTAGATTGATGCAAGGAGCTTCTGTGATCAGACAAAAAATCATAAAATTCAACTAAATTATTGTATTCGACGGATTTCTTATCTATATCTGAATCAATTCTCAAACTCAGTAAGCATCTAGCCCAAGTATCAATAGTAAAAGTTGATACTCCAATCTTGTCCTTTAGCCATAGAAAATACTCCTGAAATCCTGCGGAATTATTATCATTAAAGCTTACAAATGAGCGTTCAGCGCAAAATGTAGCCGCAAACAACGATTTGCTAGAAAAATCTGCCATTGAGAAAGGAATTGGAATTAATGCCTCATCCGCTCTCAGATAACCGCCTTTAGTATCAGGAAGATAAGCGTTATCCTTGAACTCACATATGATAGCCTCTTTTAGGCCCTCTAGTCTTTCTTCCTCAAACGAAGGAATCAGTACTTGTCTTAGAAATGACTGAGTGATAAGTTTTCGTTTTTTTAGTTCTTTTAAGCTTTCACAGATTAGATCAATCTGAGCCTTATATAGATCGTTATTAAAGTTTGAAGGTGCCATAAGCTTTTCTCGAGAAACTGCTGTCTCAAAGGATCCATGAGCTAGAAACTGCAGCTTGGTTTCATCCTTTGTTGGAAAATACACCCACATGCATTGATCCTTCATTGGATTAATATTATTTGCTCTTGCATTCATACGATATGCAATACTAACATTGCAGTATTTCATATCTTTATGTTCAAACACCTTATTAAATCTAAGAAATCTTGATATTTGTTCATTTCCTCCCAGATTTGAGCTGTCTATTCTACAAGTGATTAAATGTGAATCTTGTTCAGCTGCCGAAAGTGAAATATATGCATACTTTCCACTACACTTTTCTTCCCAATAGAGTTCGTGTATGCTCGAAAGAAACAGAAGAATTCGTCCATCCAATTCCTCGAGCTTCTTCATCACCTCATCTGATGAAAGCACAACTTCCTCTCCAGAAGCATTTATTTTTATAAAAGGAATCACAAAACGGGTCAGGTGGCTGTCATTATAGAAAGGATAATTCTTAGTATGCTCACCAGTTTTACATACGATCTTTTTCTTCGTCTCATTATAATCCCAGTTTCCCGTAATTTGAACGGGAAGAAGATATCTTTCTATTCGGAAAGCTTCTTCATCCGAATAGATTTCCGGAATATTAGTATATTTAAAAACAGACTTAAATCCCATTCCAAAATGACCAATTTTCTGCGCAGAATTACGGTCGCCTTTTGTCCCCATAAGCATGGATGATACTCCTCTCACATCATCCTCATTGAAAGGAGTTCCATTATGATAAAAAACAAGTCGATCGTTATAACATTCAATGACTACTTTGGTAGCATCTGCATCTTCAGCGTTCTGCAGCAATTCATAAATAAAGTGATTGCTATCGGAATAGTGACCTGCCAGAAGTGCTTCATACTTTTCCGGCTCGTCTGTCAATCCCTCCCACTTACGTCTGTTATAATCATAGATTTTCTGATAATCAATCTTACCCATTTTCCACCATCTCCTCTACAGAGTTTTTGCTTGTCTGATCTTATTCAACATGTAAGACTCCTCGTACAAGTGGTTGTGTATGAATATCTGCCCTCTGTATTATCTCTTCCAACTCCTTTTTCTGCTCTTCATAGTGTTTTCGAAGATTCTCAAGCTGAGCATTTCGCATACGAAGTATCCTCTCATCTGTAGCATTTGCAATCTGGCCTTTAATTATGATTTCACGTTTTGTAGTTGTCTGTCTTAACTGTTCAACACGAAAATCACATTCTTCTTTTACGATATCAATATACTCTTCCTTTGCGACCTGCCACTTTTCATAATGAATCTTATCCATAGAGTCCCATTTGGCCGTATATTCTGCATCTTCAAATGTATAGTCCGATGCAAACTGTATATAACTAAGTACACTGTCACGAACAGCATCATTGTTGCTAATTGCAATAAGTTTAATATCTGGACGTAATCCCACATACTTCCAGGCATATATAAGAAACTCATAGTCTCCTGACTGTAAGGAATCATCAGATACGCTTATACCTATCTCACATGGCAACTTCTCACTTTCATGTTTTGCAGCCTGTAAAACAAGTGGGTGCATTTGCGTAAGGAAAGTCACATCTCTGTTGTCCTTTGCCGTTGTTGCATCATAGGTGATTCGAAGTTGCGCAGCAGAAGACTTAAGATATGCGTTCCATAGTTTTCTCGCATTATTGGTATTTACAACGTTGAGTTCTTTAAGATCTGCCATGAGAATCTGCTTTTTATCAGCGCTTATTCGTAAGGTCCGAAGTTCATTTACCTTATTTCCACGAACATATTCTCCATCCCCAAGAAAATCAACAAGAAACGAGTCAACCAGATTGCTTATGCTTTCCGGAGAAATCCATGCACTTTCAGCATCCTGCACATCTTTGTTCTGAATATAATTAGAGAGATCAAACCCGTATAACGACTTTTCTTCCTGCTCTAATCTGTTCATCTCCTGAACTTTCATCACCTCATTATCGGCCATTTTTTCAATCTTCATCTGGCGCTCATCATCGGTAAGTCCGGGATCCAACATTATCTTTAAGATCTGTTCGCTAATATCTCCAAGAATTTCAGAGCAGTCACCTATGCTTGCTTCAAATACTCCTATCTTAGATAAACACCTATCGTGAATAACAGCATCTATTGTCCCATCGGTAATCATATTATATATTCGCACAGATTCACTCTTCTGGCCTCGTCGATCAATACGTCCTATTCTCTGTTCTATACGCATGGGATTCCAAGGCAAGTCATAGTTGATCATAGAGTCGCAGAATTGATAATCCAAGCCTTCGCATCCAACCTCTGAGAATAACAGCACATCTACCGCTTCTTCTTTTTCTCTACTCATTAGAAAGCGCTCTCTGATTCTAAACCTTTCCTCATCCGGCACAGAACCATCTACTTGCGCAACCCGATATCCTCTTGCCACCAAATGTTTTTTAACATAACTAAGAGTATGTCGGAACGAACTGAAGAGAATTACTCTATTATTCTCCTCGTTTTGTTTCTGATCAATAACCTCATATAATTTGTTTAGCTTCGGATCATCTTCCGGAAGCTTCTCTGTAAGCACAGCAAGTTCATCTGCCAGTCCCAGTATGGTTCTTTCTAACTCCGAGTTCATTTCAAAATCAGTTTCATAAAGCTCTCCATCTTCCTGTATCTGTGACAACTTCTTACTAACAATGTCATTTACAAAAGGGGCCAATCCGTATATACAACTAGCCGCTTGCCTCATGATTGTACACATCATAAATCTGACGGATCTGTTACCATGCATATGTGTAAGGGCGCTTCTCTCAAACTCCATAAGTGCATCATATAAATCTTGTTGAGCGGTTGTAAACGGAACCTTTATGGTCTGAGTATGCCGAATACAGAAATCTTCTATATCACGTCTTCGCGTTCTAGTTATCATACTGTTAAACGAATGAAGGCTTTCTATCATACCGATGGCGCGGATTTTCTCTTCTCTTGTTAACTTTACCTTTTCTACAAGATCAAATACCTGTGCGAAGTTCGGGTTATGTTGAATAACATTTCTTCCCCATGTGGTTTCCAGGACATGTGAAATCTCTTCTTTTGCAGTCTCCTGCCAACCACTATCCTGATTGCGCACTACACGCAACAAACTATTTATATATACATTTGGCTCTGCCATAGTCTGGAAAGTATCTTTATCGAGTATCACATCTGGTCTAAGCAGATTAAGTAGCGTATAAAGATCATTATTACTGTTTTGAAGAGGTGTTGCAGTCAAGAATATAACCGCATCTGCTGCTCTTGTAAATAATTCCACCCCTTGATAAGCCCATGTATTTGAATTGCGGATATTATGGGCCTCATCCACAATCACTAGATCAAAATGTGGTATCGGATCCAACTGTAATAGCCCTATTTGTTTTCTCTTTTTATCACTCTTTGATTCTGTGCCAGCCAACATATCCTCTCCAAAAAGAGAATACGGAATTATGGTTTTCTTATGTCTCTCCGGCCATTCACCATCTCTATCTGTTTCCTTGATACATTCTAAGAGTTCCTTGCCATCTAATTGTGTAAAGTTCTCATCAAAGCGTTTCATCTCTAATTCCCATTTTCGCTCTGCAACAAGTGGCCTAGGACAAATTATGAGGACTGAATTGATGCAGGAACGAGCTTCCATTTCTTTCAGAATCAATCCGGCTTCAATTGTTTTACCGACTCCTACATCATCTGCAACAAGAAGTCTGGGACTGTCAGATTTAATCATCTTCAATGCAGGTCTAAACTGATAAGGAACAAAATCTATTCTTGCCGAATTCAATGAATATAAGTTGCTTGAACTTGGATTATTGATCTGATAAGCGGTAAGGGCTGATCTCACTCTTGATAATCTGAGGTGTGATCTTGTATCCTCTGCAGCTTTTAACTGTATCTGTTCACGATAAAATGTCTGAGGGGCATTATCCATCCATACAGTATATTTTCCGTTATCAATCGCTATAACGGCTCCTGCTTTCGACGAATCGCTTACAAGTGTCACCATGCTCCCTGCGATAATATCTCCCGGGATTGAGTTGTCATGTATAGTTATTGAAGCAGCATCAGGATTAACATTGTTACTGACGGGCTTTTCCTGAATACATTTATCCTCCTCGACGTCCATGATGAACTGTTCCATATCTCTGGTTTCGCTCATTTTTGCATCAAATGTCTGCATGAGTTCAATGATTATCTCAACATCACTGACTACTTTTTCCTTAGACAACTCCTCAGAAGAAATGTGAGCCCAAGTATTACGAACACCCATCATGTCTTTAATTTTCTGTCTCTCTTTGCTGTTTACAAACCAGGAGCTTGTAATGATATACCAGTTACGATTAAAAACTCTAAGCAACGCCGCTAAGTCCAGCCCCTTCAGATCCGTGATGTTTTTCTGATCTACCTGATCTCTCTGTAATTCCGAGAGATTGTTGTAAACTAAATCCATCCACCAGTCATCGGTTATTTTTGGTAAACGGCTCCCCATCCAACAACTCATTTGTTCTGCTAGTCTATGCATAAAAGTGTTCATTTTACCAATCATATAGGAATCGTCCATGACAGCTCCTCCTTCTCTTGTATATACTAAGTCTTAGTAAGCCATATCTGAGATATCTATCTCAAACTTATATCTGTGAAGTTCCTTCTTTTCATCGTCCTGATCTGCAATAACCAAGAAATATTCCTGGTCTCGGCTATAACGACCACTCCTCAAAGTAAACTTCTCCTGAATCAAACGATCCTTCGCATCATCAGACTTGATATTTGCCGTAATAGGCACTGGGAAGCTTATTTTTGCTCCATCTGCATCTACAAAGAATGCCTGAAACTTCCTAGGTTTTACTGTATCCGTAACCGGTTCCATCTGCATAAAATCAAGTTTTACCTCGATACTGGTCACACGATGGTTAAAGCTTGATAATTCAACGTTTACAAGCCCTGTTTCCTGTTTGCCTTTGAACGTATTTACCTTAACTACAGGCACAATCATTTCCTGTAATGATGAACCGCCATGAACATAGTTCTGGCCACCCCCGGGCATTTTGATAATATCAGCCCCCATCGGTGTCGTTACATATATACTGTTTAATAAGCTAAGATACGCCATGCACCTACTGACAAGTGCTTCTCCGTCAATAGGATCCTGCGAGAGAAGATATCTCTTATTTTTATATGAGGCAGAAATCTTCTCAATCTTGATCTTGTCACTCTCGGGGAGTTTGTCTCTTTTATAGATAAACCCATGATCCGATGTGATCAGGTACCTTGTGTTTGATACATAACCGGTAAGTCTGCGGATCATAGTTTGTATTTCTTCGATAGCTTCCTGGCAAGCATTGAAAACTTCGTTATCTGAGCGCATCCCTTCGCCGCGCTGATCTATCTGATTCTGATAGATATAAACGAGTTCTTTATCTTGGAACATTTCGCGTATTTCTGCCTGTCTTGCATGCATAACTGTGTCAAATTCATAACATGCAGATTTGGGTACAGCTGTCTGAAGGATCTTTTGCCTTTCAGCCGTACTACTCCCACAATGCTGGTCGTCAACAAAAATGTCTAATCCGTCATCAACCTTGATATCCTTGTTAGGAAGTAGCGCAGCCATACCAAGCGTTGTCTCTGAAGGAAGTACACTAAGCATATGATCTATCTTGGCTTCACACTTCTCGTCCAGATCCAGATTATCAAGCAGTTCTCTGGCACATTCATACCTCATGCCGTCCGATATTATTACAACAACTCTTCCACCACCTGATTCATGCATAAATGGCTTGACGAAATGATTAAAGAAATCTTCCTGCCTCGTTTCCGTATATGTATCGTATACTTCGTTCGTGAGAGACTGATTCCACTTGTTGGCAAAATCCGTCAGATACCTGTTGGTATACATGTTTTCAACAAGATCTCTGATCTTCTCAACATTCGTGTCCATGCCTATCCTATCGAGGTAATAGTAGAACTTACGATAATATGTATCGATAAGATATGTACCGCCAACATAATCAGCAACAACTTCATTGATTGTTGTCTGGTATCTGTGAAGAGACACTTCTTTCAGCACATGATATGCTGCGATGAGCATCTGATACTTCTCTTTGTATATACCGGAGAAATGATAGCCCGCTTTGGATCTTGTCTCGCAGATCTCCGGTATTGTCATTCCAGAGATCTTCTCATCAAGCATCTGATCTTCCAGTTTAGCTGCGATCCAGTCAATGATACTGTTGTCGAACTCCTGCAATGCATCTGAAGAAACTACGTCATCAAGTGATATCTGTGATATGAGTCCCCTAACGTTAAGTTCATCTGCTGCTTTCTCAGAGAATTTATCATAAAACTCTCTGGATTCATCATTGCTCATAAGATTCTTTATAAATACGACTGCATCGTTCTTCCTTGTGGAAACAAAAGATTTCCAGACGTTTGGTTCATTTCCGTTCATCTGGGCATCCATATATGTAACGATCATGGTTACAAGGAATTTCTGTATCGTAGGATTGTTATCACGATATCCGTACTGTTTCTCACATAGCCTCCAGAAGGCAGTATCTATCTTATAATGCTCTAACTTCTTCAAGACGCTGTTGTCGGAAACGCCAGCAAGCACTATCTTTCTCAGCATTTCCTCAAAACTTAACGTCTTTACTCCTGCAAGAACACATATTATTCCAAGATCGATTGATTCATTTGTATATGCTTCTATTCCGAGGCATTGGAACTTCTGAAGATTATTACCCGCCCAGAATTTCTTGTATTTTTTGACTTCGTCCTGGCACTCCGGAGGTATGTTCATATCTCCCATAAGCTGTATCAGCTTATCGGAATAGAAATGACCCGAATAATAAAAGATATCAACCAGAGGATTTTCTTTATCTTCCGGCCTTGTAAATGGTGCATATATAAGATAATTTGTCGTCTGATCCTGATGTTCCAGCAATAGTTTTGTCTCAAAGTTATTATTCCCGGACAATTTGATTACTTTGCTTTCACCGGATAGCTTTACCTGATCAATATCATCAGCATAAGCAGCATCATCGTCATACCAAAATACGATTTTCCGCTCCGTTCCATCCAAAAGGGTATTCAGTTTGTCCTGTATTTCCTGTAAATCCATGCTCTTATCCCTCTCTGTTGGTGTCTCCGAAAAGTTCAGACAGTGTCTGAACTTTTTGAATTGTTATCCTGCTTGACATCAGCTCCATCCATAAATCTGCGGAACTCGGCTTCCAGCTGCTCTCTTTCCGGCAGATACAGCTGATATCTGCTGACAAATACCTGATTGGTTATATTCTGCAACGCATACTGCATAACCAATTTGTCCTGATAAGCACCAAGGACGATACCTATCGGCTCCGTATCACCCTCGGTATTCATCTCTTCACGATAATAGTTCAGATAGAAGTTCATCTGCCCTATATCCTCATGCTGAACCTCGCCTCGCTTCAGATCCACAAGTACAAAGCATTTGAGTATTCTGTGATAAAATACAAGATCGACCTTATAGGTTCTCCCTGCTATAACCAGTTTCTGCTGTCTGCCCACGTAGGTAAAACCTTTGCCAAGTTCAAGAAAGAACTGGCTCAGATTACTTACAAGAGCCTCCTCCAGATCACCCTCATCATATACCGGAAGCTGCGGTAAGCCCGTAAACTCAAAAACATATGGCTCCTTCAGTATATCTTCCGGCTTTTCTATAACCTGTCCCTCTTTTGCTAATCTCAAAACTTCATTTTTATCTGTACTTAGAGCTATCCTATGGAAAAGCATACTCTTCATCTGTCTTTTAAGCTCCCGGACACCCCAATGCTCAGATTCACATTCTTTCTCATAAAAAGACCGTTCAAGATTGTCATCAAGCTTCAAAAGCTCAATATAATGGCTCCAACTAAGCATATCGGAGAGCTGTCCAAGCTCCGGGTATGTTGAATACATCTTGCGCATATAAAACACATTACTACGGCTGAACCCTTTTCCATACCGGTCAGTAAGATCCCTCGACAGACGGTTTAATACATCCGAACCATATTCTGCCTTGGCGTGTCCCTTCTGCTCATATTCAATAATGTACTGTCCTATCTCCCAATAGGAATGAACCATCGCACTGTTAGCGGCTGCCACAAATGCATACCTGCCTCTCTGCAATGCCTCCCCAACGCTTTGAAGCAATAATTCGTAATCCGCATCACCGTTTACGACTTGTATATCGTTCTTCCCCATTTTAGTAATCCTTTCTGGAATCTCTCACTGACCACAGTGATATTTATTACAATTCGTTGCCCTCTAAAAAGTTCAGACAGTGTCTAAATTTTTAAGAGCATTACAAAAAATATTATAGTTTTTATCAATGCCTCTAACTTAATTCACTTTTACAGCATTTGTCTTTACTTCTTTAACCCTGCAATAAAGCACCGTCTTCTTTTCGCCTGAAAAGAAATGTTTTTTCGATTCATCATCAACTTCTTCTGTTCCGACACTGGTTACATACTGTTTTTGCTTCAACTTATACAATAAGCGCTCATTATAATCAGTTTTATCAAAAGATACCTTGTGATTAGCTCTAACAGCTAATTCATGATATACCGGCGCAAGCTGATTAAATAATGCCGGCAAATCTTTATTCTCAAGCACATCAAGATGATTAACTAATAATTCATATTTCTTATCATCCGCAAGGATATCCCAAGCTGCCAATACATATGCTTTATCCACTCCACCCTCATGATTCATAATGAAGGTTGCTATATCATTTGTAATAGCCGCACTATCACATTTCTTTAGAACTACCAATCGCTCTTCATCTGAATATTCACCAGATTTCATTATTTCATCAAAAGGTATCTGATCTGTAGGAATACTATCTAATACATCCAGTATTTCTTTCTTGTACTTTTCATAGAAAAAGATTATTAAGCCCGGATAGTTACTGCAAATGCTTTCAATGTTTTCCAGTGAAAATGGTATATACTGAACATCTATCAGAACTCTTAATCTATCCTCATCAAAATCAGTAAGTGGTATATCAAAAGTTTCTATCTCATAGGTTTCTGCAAATCTTTTCAGTGCTTCTGGAGGCCATTTTTGCACCAATAGTTCCTTTGCAAATGTCTCATCAATATCCGTATCCTCTTCGCATAGCGAATTAATATTTGAACATATTTCATCAAAAATGTTATCCGTGATTCCGAACACTCCATAGTAATCAGAAATACAGTCCCAATTTATATGAATTTTCCCCTGCTCAAGTAGATAATCAACAATCTCATGTATCTTATCTTTATTATTCTCGACTATACTACTGGTTATATGATCTATTGATTCAAAAACACGGTTCTGAGAATTGATAATTTCCTTTGATATTTGAGTATCGTAATCCACCAATTCAATAAGTTCCTCAATAGCTTCCTGCGACTCATCACAATCATCTTCTGAAAGAACAATCTTTTTAATGTAGATCTCTATATTTTGAGCCACATATTCCTGCAATGACTCGTCATTCATCGTCGTAATAATCGTATAATTCCGATTTTTTGATTGTTCACATGATTCCGGCGATATATACCGAATCACTTCACCGATCATAACTGGATTTATCTCGTAGGCATTGCTATCATGAATGTGTTTAAGCAGTTTCTCATCTGCCCCCTTGAAGGTAACATCAACAAATTTGATACCTAACGTACCTATAACCTCAACTATCTTATCTGTAGGGCACTCCATAAATTCAGTTAAAATGCCCCTTCTGCTCAACACATATGATGTAATACTATTATCAATGGCTTCCATTTTAGTAATCGCTTCAATGGAGGCATATTTTAATATCAGATCAAAGTAATGCACTTTTGTCTCATCTGGCATACCTTCATCTGACTCGATATCTTTCCAAACGCAAGAATTACATTCACTTACCTTCTCAATAAATACCGGAACTGTATCAGGTTCATTCTGAATGTAGCGTTGAATAAAATCTTTCGCCTCCTTTTTTCCAGACGAAAGCAGCCTAAGCAATTCATCCATTTTGTGTGAGTCCGGCTTCGAATCAAGCAAGTATCTTACAAGTGCAAAATTCAACACCTCAGTCTGTCTAAACTCATGAGCTACAAGCCTATCTACAACGCGATCAGGATGTGCTAATTCCAGCGAAAAATCTTTTACACCGCCATAATTTCGAAGATTTAATATAAATTCATGTTCCACAGGCGTTATGCTATCGGGATGATAATAATTGATATAATTAACATAGTTTTCATCAATATATCCATTCCGAAGCATGAATACCAGAAGCTGATTTCCAAGTATCTCTGAATTATCATTGAATACTTCTTCTACCCCGTAATCCTCAATAAGTTTATGTATACGAGTTGCCCTGAGTTTGTAAATCTCTGTCTTTTTCCTTTCTATACTTTTTCGTAATTGTTCTTTCTTATCCCCTTCACACTTATACGCTGCCTTCCAACGTTCAATGAATCCAATTCCATTCTTTGAGTATTCTTTTTCGATATCTGACACATCTTTACTGAGTGTTGAACCATGGGGATGCACATACTGGATACTTATTTTCGTATTAGCAAGTAATTCGAGATCAAAATCCTGAGCCATAATCTGCTCATATGAATACCCCTTGCTGTTTTTGTGTGTAACAATCTGCGTTATTCTGAAGTTAGGCATAATAGCCTGCATCAAAGCATGTTTTATCTCCAGTGTGTCTTTCAGAATGTCCTTTTCATGAATACTTATAGCCTGTTCATCGTCTGCAATTTCTTTTTCCAATTCACTTATTCTTCCTGATATAAAAGCATCTTTGCACCGAAAAGCTTCTTTAATAACTCCTCTTTCCGACTCAATATCAGCAAAATCCTTTGGATGAATGTTTTTGAATATCATAAGAGATATAAGTTCTTCATCGATTAAGCTCAGAGAATCATCCTTTTTTACCGTCTTCTTATATGTTACAAATTCATTCACTATGCTGTTGAGTACACGCATATCGCCAATATACGATGAAACCTTAGTTATGTATTCATCGCTTATCTCAGCCTTGACACCAAAGGTCTTTATTTCAGCTATCCTTCTACGTAGAAGATCATCTGAATTTGTAGCGTTAATATATGGAATCACCGGTATAATAAAATCAAAAAACTTTGTTCTATCTGTTTCAGACGGAAAATAATCATCCTTTATGGCATAAACAAACGTAATATGTCTCTTTATAGAGTCATACCTATTGAGCAGCAGATTTAGTTCTCTGAGTTTTGTAAATATACCCGTCTCCGTAAAGCGATCTAAATCCTCAATAAAAACAACCTCATATTTTGTTTCTTCAAAGAAATATACAATCTCATCAATATATCTGTTGAAAATAGATTTCTCAGGATCATCATCTGTTGAGACCTTCGCCTTATCAAATACACTTATTTCCCAGTTTTTCCACTTAGAAAAAGTCCATTTCAATGCAATGCTTACAGCCAAAAGCGTTGTTGCGCATAATAGCAGCATTACAATTCCACCTAAAAAAGGTGACAAACCGAGTGACACTCTCGTATTATCTAATTTATCGAGAAATGTTTTTATACCGGAATAATTGAACGCAACTGTGAGGCAACAGCATATAACAAAAAGGATAAACAAATATACATATATCTTGCCCAGACTGATCTTATGTAATTTCCTATATCTGCTTTGCGGAATCTTCGTATATTCCACCTTATAGAAAAGCTTTTTTAAGAACTCTTTCTCGACCTCCTCTGGTTCTAAATCCTTTCCTTCTTCTTTGAAATTTGCCAAAGACAACTGTAGAGCTTTGAGTTTTCGATTTTTGAGATAGGATTCAATTACACTGCTTTTTCCTGCGCCATAAGGAGCCGACAAAGCAATATTGGAAATCTTCTTATTATGCAGCGCCCAATCCAAAGCATTAAAATACTCTGATTCCTCACTCATATCATCCACAGGAGCCAAATCATGATACGGAAATTTGTAAGAACTCTTTTTTGTAATTATTGCTTTGATCCCATCTATAATCTTCATAGATAACCCTTCATTTTATATCCTTGCCAACAAATCTACTTTTTGCTTCTTTTCACCCTCTAGGGAAACCTCTATATTCTGGAATTTCTCATAATTTGCTTTTACACCATCGTCCAGATCAAGATTTATTCTCTGTAACGCAATATGTGAAAGAGCGGGGTAATATGCCCTAATCTCTGCAAGTTGCTTAATATACTTATCACGTTTCTTGGTTGCCTGTGCTCTATCAACAGCACTACTTGATGTATTGATAGCATATTCTGCATTTTTTAGTGCATTTTCAATCATATTCTGTGTTCGTGTAAGATAATCCGAACGAATTAACCCTGCCATATCTGGCGTGTATCTATGCAGATATACTAAACACTTAAAACCATTTTCTTTACCGGAATCAAATAACCAGTAAATTGGTCGTTTGCCTGACCCCGCCACTGAATAAATACTACAGTGATCCTTAAAGAAGTCGTTAATGAAATAACTACGAATTCGATCACGTGATGAAATTCCTTTTACTCCCAGTGCGTCTGCTATGTATTCTAAGTTTTCTTCCAAAAACATTTTTCCATAAACATGCGTAATAAACTCTTCTAAACGATCAACGATGTCATCCTCGAAGTATTGCTCATCCGTTATTGGAATAATCGCATCCTTATCTGCTGAAAATGTCTTGTATCTCCTTGAATCGAATTGTCCACCTGCGTATATCAATCCAATATCATCCAAAGAGTATCTCCCAAACATACAACCTACTGCATACGAAATAAGGGAGCGCACATCTCTACTCTTATCAGCTTTGCGGACAGAAACATCCTTGTCGTCCACCATCTTTGGCAACTCATCTTGTAATCCATATACATTTATAAATATCTGATTAAGCTCTTCTTCATTTTTTTTGAGTTTAGTAAATCGGTCATTGCACTCCTTCTCCCAAAGTTTAAAACAGTCTTCTAACTTAATATCTTTATCACCAAATATCTCTCTATTCTTATCTATAATTGATATTAATGGATTGCGTTCATAGTCCCATGATATTTCAAAGGAGTCCCAATCCTTTTTTGCCAAACCAACACATTCCTTGGCTAGTTCCGAGCATTTTTTCATATCGCTGGATTCCATTTGTGGTATTTTCAGAGAATCAACGTACCCGCTGAGCATATTTGTGGTGGGGTTAATTAATTGCATTTCTTTTGCTGCTAAACAAGTATTTGCAAATGCAAGTGAATAATATAAGTCTTCTTCTCTTTCCGCATATGCAACAAGACTTGCACTTTCAAACAAATATCCTTTCTCACAATATCTAAAAGCCATTCTTGTTGAAATTCTATTCCAAGATATAAACTCCTTAAAATATACTTCTTTTGACGGAAGCTTATTCCCGACAGTTGATAATTTCTGATACCCCTGCCTGTCATATGTTATTACAAATAGATTATTCCCATACCACTTTCTATATGAACCCCCCTTTAATATAGGAGCATATTTTTTATTTGTTTCCCAAAACTTTTCTGCGTTTTCATTTCCAAATCCTATCGAATCAATATTCACTTCCCAAAAACATCGGATATACAATTCGTTCTTACCTGTTGTAAGTCCATCCCTCGAATGAATGAATTTACCAATTTCAACTCCATTTTTAAACAAATCTTGAAATCTAGCAGAAAGCCAATAAGCTATCGGAAAACCAGGTATGCTAGCAAAATTATCTTGTGAATTTTTATATAAATCTTTTCCCGCTAAAAACGCCTTTTCTTTCTCATATTGGCTAGTATAATCTACCAATCTGACATAATTACCATAAAAACTATAGGCAAATTTACTTGATACCCATGATACAGTTTGTACAATCTCTCCACTTATTTCCTCAAAAGCCCTTGCGCCTAGATGAACCATACTACTTATAGTGCATTCTTTTACAATAAATTCTCTCATTTTATCGAAACTTGATAAAAACATCCATGAATGCTGTGTTATCATTGCCTGTAATCCATCTTTTTTTAGCAAATTCTTACACTTAATTATAAACGCAGCATACAAATCGGCTTTAGCCATTAAATAGTGTTTTTTTATAAATTTAGTTAGGAATTCGTCCATACTATCCGATCCCATATAAGGCGGATTTGTAACGACAGCATCATACTTACTTGCCAGCACTTCTCCTATATCAACAAGCTTCTTCAATAAAATCTGCGACCGTCCAGCCACGAACCCAACAAGAGACATCTGCCCACTGTTATCAAACGCATCAACAAACGAATGGAGCAACTTCCAATCATAGTTCTCCACATTCAAAATAGAACCGTATTCCTTTGCATCATGCAGTGTTTCAAGTAATCCGTTCATCTGATTGATAGCATTATTCTTCTGCATCTCATCAAGACCTGCTCCATAATACTGAAGCTGATTTCTTTCAATGGAATTGCTCTCCTCGATTGCATATACTCTCGGCACAGCCTGTATTCTGTTGCCATCTATATCCTCATGACCACGGAAGAAGATCCTGTTATATCCTCTCGCTTTCATCATCAGTGCAAAATATGACAGCTGATATGCACGACGATCGATATCCAATCCTCTGATGTTCTTTTCGAGTATGTCAAAGACAGCTTCTCTTTCAGAAAAGCCTTCGCTGCGATAAATGTCCATAAGAACATCAAACATATACACAAGAATATGCCCGGAACCCATGCACGGATCTATGCAGGTAATATCCTGTGGTGCCAGGTCTTTGTATGACTTTCTAATCTCTACAAGCCGCGAAGCCACATCCTCTTCCTGCTCTGCCTCCGGCAGATAATACTTCCATCCGAACTCCTCTGCCTTTGTTTTTTCATCAACAGAAGAATCTACTGTTCTTAAATGCTCTATCCATACACGGCCAAGGGAGTTTTCTACCATGTAACGCACAATCCAGTCCGGTGTGAAAAGCTGCGTTGCCGCAGGGATTCTTTCCTTGGTGACTTTTATATTCTTTTTCAGCTTGGCGAAGGTATCATCTTTAAGCTCGGTGTTGTAATACTGGTACATCCAGCCGATGATCTCTACCTGTCCTTCTGTCTCAACATTGAAATTGCTCTCCGGTATAGAATCCACGAGCATACGAATCACACCATCATTTGTATATGTGATTTTCAGAAGAAGCTCCATATAATCATCGGTCTTCTCAAAAAGCCCAGGCAGAATATCATTCAGTTCATTACACTGTTTTATGAAAAGAAGCCTAAACGCATCATCATAGCGGTTTTCCTTCTTTGCGGTCTGAACCTTCTCCACTTCCTCCTCTGATAGATTCAGTTCTACCGTATCAGACTGCGATATGATATCAGGCGTGCCGCTGCCGGTCTCAGAAGATAAGACACGCACTCTCGTAGGAAGGTAGTTATTTACCTCCATAAAACGAATCGCTATGATACGGTTAAACCATGTATATGCCGTTTCCTCGATGACCTGATCAAATCCAATATCTCCGATAGCTTTTACCAGACTGGCACGACGCTTGATATCATCGCCAAATATCCTGTTTTCAGTACCGGCTACCGTCTCATACACCTCAAAATCGTTACCCTTTTGAGTCGGAGACTTGCATCCGTCCTTTGTGATTCCATAGAAACCAGCCTCTGTTATGGCAGATTTCATAAGGATCTTTCTTGCTTCTATCGCAAAATTTCTGATAGTAGTCTTATCCATATCTACAGTCCTCTCTTAGCTGAGTTTTATGATTGTATCTTCCTCCAACTGCGCCTTCAATGCAGTTCGCAGCTCATCAAGCACCTTATCAATATCTTCCTCGGTCTTGATAGAATATGTCTTATTTCCCGTAATGCTTCTAAAGGATACCGGCTTATTCTTGATCACTTTTACAGGCTTAACCGGAGCAACCGGCTCTGCTCCATCCTGTTTGCCCTTTTCTTCCTCTTCTTTTCTCTTCCGCTCCACTTCTGACTGGTACGCATCCTCTTCGTTCTGGATCATGCGCAGGCAGTTCTGTAAGAGTGCATTACTCTCAGAGGGAATACCGTTCAGCGTAGCCACATCATTTACCGTCTTTAACTTCTGTATCAGATCCTGGAACTTGGGATCAATCCTATCAATCAGCCTCTGCGCATATGGTCTATCTGACGGTATGCTCTCCTTGACCATCTTCCAATCTGCATATACATCCGGCTCAATCCTCTTGGTATCATTTTCAAGAAGCTTTATAATCTCATCCATAAGATTCTTGTCATACTCTTCCAATTTCGGAATGAAGGAGTACGGCTTTTCAACGCTGATAATCTTCTTGATCTGTGTTGCGTAATCAATTATTGTTTGATCAGAAATATAGTTCTTGCTTGCCTCATACAAACTAAGTGTCTTAACGGCATGAAGGAACTTATCCTTCTGAACGCCGCCGAGGAAGCTGTTCAGATCTCCGATATCAAGACCAACTTCTATAAAGTCATCACACAACTCATCAACTCTCTTATAGAAACTCATTGGATCGCTGATATGAAGGGTATCGTCTATCAAGCGAAGAGCCTTCTCTAGTATCTTTTTCCCCGGTAGCTTTGAATTTATGCCGTAATCATCACGAAGAACTGTCTCTATTGCACTCTTCTTCGTCTCAGCATAGCTACGATAATCCCGCATAAGGCTATCCTGATCATCCGTTGTTACACTTCTGCCATAGAATTCTCTAATAACATCCTTTACAGCTTTGATATGCTGCTGCGGTGCCACTTCCTTTATCTCCAGAAGTACCTTCTCACGGAATTCTCTTTTTGTGATGTACTTATAAGCTTCCTCAGGCGTTGTGCTTGCAGGGGTGTAGATTATGCTGTTCATCTTAAGGCTGATCTGACCTTTGCGATACAGGGTTGCGATAAGATACTCAACATCTTCTTCAGTATATCCGTACGGAGGATCCATAAATTGATCAAGCGCCTGCTTCACAGAGTACTGTGCTCCATGCTTGCCGGCATATCTGATCTCTTCTATCACAGAACTCAGTGCTTCCTGATTTGGATCGCTACCTATTCCGAACTGACTCATATTAGCCTGTGTTCTCAGATTTTTGATCATATCCATGATATCAGCCTGAGTAGGCTGGGATTCCATACATTTAAGCTTATGATATTCACCATTTATTAGCTTTTCGAACGCTTCAGATATACGTGCTGTAACATCCTTGGATTTCGTTAATATTTTGTCTCCAAGCACGTAAATATCGGCATTCTCTAATGCAAAACGAATATAGTCGCTTACTCGAGCCGCCTTCTGTGTGCGTTCCTTACGCTTATTCGCACTGATAATCTCGAAATCTGTAAGATTTGTGGACGTCGGATCATTTAGGAATGCCTCAATCTTCTTCATTCCCTCAATTTCGGACAGATAGGCGTAATCATCTGACATACGAACAATCACATTCTTTTCCTGTGCAGAAAGCATACTTAGTGCAGTTTCATCTTCTTTTCCGCTATATGCGGTAAGAAGTTTCAGGCCGATTTTGTGAGAAACATTGTTTCTGTAAGCCTTATCGTCAATCAGTTGGTTGAACGAGAACTGATACCGCGGATTATACCTGTACTTATTGTTCGGGAATACAATGACTTCTTCAAACGCAACTTGTGCAACGTAATCAACAACATCCTTGGGATCGATGTTGTAATGCTGAATCCTTATCTCCGCTTCCTGCTCTTCGTTCGTAAGGAACGTGTGTTCATCACCATTTTTTTGTACAAGTGCCTCATCACAAAGGGCTCTGAGTGATTTCTCAACCTTCTTGGATAGATCAAGCCTGTCTTCATCTACCTTTGAGATCATAAGAGTTGTTAGATTCTCGACATCACGCTTGAAATTGTTTACATGCTTTGTCATGAACAGGACTTTCAAGAGTTCAACGTCAAAGTTGTTAAGTCTCGTGTTTCTCGAAGCCTGTGTGATTACGATCCTATGTGTATGGTCAATAAAGTCATCTAACGCGCTGTAGAACGCATTAAACGGAACTAATACGCCTTCCCTGTCGTCTGCATAGTGAACCGCGGCCTCTTTAAACAGTGCGAGCAGTGACCTCTCACCATCAGCCAGATGTTTTCCGCTGGAAGAATACTGACGAACTGCTGTTAATACGTCTCCGGCAAGCTTAAACTGATACGGAATAAACGGGTATACATCAGCAAACTCCGCGGCATCTTTGTAAAGAGGCATGTTCGGAGTGCCTTCACTGAATGTAATGATATTCTTAATAGTCGACTCGTAATCCTGATACAGTTTCTCAAGTATCGGCCGGGCATCATCTTTCTTGTAAAGAATACGTTTCTTGATAACTTCATCTGCATCAGCCGATGAAAGCGCGATCCTTGTAGCAAAACGACCCTGAATCTTGGAGAAATCTTCACCCATCGTCTTTGTGATAGAGTCGATATCCTGCTGAGATGTTACGATTATCCATGCTTTTCCACCGCAAGCTGTTCCAAGATCCTCGGTTACGGTCTGGAGATTGAGCATAAGTTTGCTGTCATCAGCGATATACTGTCCTATCTCATCTACAAGGAACAAAACGTGATGATTCTTCCCCTTCTTATCGCAGTATTTCTTGACATATTCTGCAAACTGATCTATAGACAGACTATATGATTTTTCAGCGTTTTCAGCCCAGTTCTTAGCAGCATCTTCGCCCATAATGCCAAGTTCCGTTACGGCTTTTACTATGGAATCCTGCACGAAATAGTAATCTTCCCGGCCTTCATTCCATGTTCTGCCTTCAAGTTCTTCGAATTTCTTTTTGAAATCCTCATACTGTCCCTGCTCATCAAGCTTACGCTCGAAATCGGCAAGGAACGGTATAGATCCGCAATATCCGAGATAATCATTGAAGACTTTCATGAATACGTCTTTTATGGCCTCTTTATTGATCTTTGAGTCAGTTGTACTCTTGGAATCCACATTAAAGAGAATGACGTCAATATCGCCGCTTTCGGATGCAACATCGGAAATCTTCTTCTTCAGCTTATCGTCGCCAACCTTAATGCCTTCAGAGAAAAAACTGACAGCTTCTCTCTTTTTGCCTTCATCGTTTTCAACGACACGATTGCTGAGGATATATGACAAGATCTTTAGGAAATGAGACTTACCGCTTCCAAAGAATCCAGATATCCATACACCCATATTGTCGGTTCTTCCCGTAACGCTTCTGCTATATGCATCAAAGAACCGGTTCATGTACTTCTCAAGTTCGGCAGTAACAACGTACTCGTCCAACTCCTGATATACGTTTTCATCATCCTTTTGTCCGACTTTGATTACACCTTTGATCTCACGGGTAATCTTTTTTTCAAACATGTCTTGGACCTTCATCTGTCATCCTCCTATACGATAAGTGGAAATGCTCTGTAATAATTTCCATCTGTTATGGTTCCAAATAAGCTTAGGCTCTGGCCATTCCAAGTACCCGGATAGAACATCACGACCGGAACACTGTCAAGAACTTGATGCAAGTTGTTCAGTACATTATGAGATCTCACAAAAGGAAATACCTTTCCAACTCCTGTAAGGAATACGACCGCATCCTCGGGAGTGCTTTCAAGTATCTTTGTAACAATCAGATTGTCATCATTAGTGAGTCTGAGCATCTTTGTCACGGCAGTGTACAGATACTCCATGCCCTTCTCTTCCTCGAACTTGATACACTTATCGATATATCCCTTTTCTTCCAATATTTCTATGACCATTTCATATAGATCATATTCAACGATCTGGAATCCGTCCGCTTCGGGATTATTCTTCTTTTTCAAAGCTTTGATCTTATCCCGTATGACAAGTTCATCGCAGGGTTCATAATCAAATACGTAGTAGCGGACCTCGTTGGCAACGCCGCGGTTTGCCAAAAAGTCTTCATCCGAGATACGATCCCAGATCTTGTCTAAACGTTCACTAAACTCCATCATTTTTCTCCCGTGATTGCTGCCAGATACTTATCCATCGCATTTCTTTGAAGTGCAAAGCGAAGATCAGGATCGATATAGGGCTTTGCTATCTTCTTGTCGGTAACTTTTCCCGTCAATAAACCTGCCTCAATCATGTACCTGCAATATACCTGTTTCAGTTTCTTGACCGAGGTGTCGGTTAATGCTGCGACTTTTTCGTTCTGATCCTGCTTATCCTTAAAGAATATATTCAGATCCGCGTCCGATAACCCCGGCTCGCCCAAATACACCTTTTGCCGATATACGTCATACATAAGGTCAAACAGTAATTTGTCAGAAGCCATACAACCTATAAATGCTATCAGTTTACCCGTATTGATATCCGCGGTGATCATCATCTTGCGAAGTTCTTCGGGCAACGCCTCAAGCCGGTTCCTTATACATCCAAATTCATTGATAAGTCTGGATTCTGACTTCTGTTGGTATAGGTTTTCGTCTATGACGATCTGCCTAACCTCATCCATGGTATGATTTCCGAGAAGGCGGGCAGTCTCTCTGGTCTCAACAAACCAGAACAGGTGCTTTGTCGCACTTGCGTTATATTCCATCATCACACTTCCTTCTCTTACTTATCATCTTTCTCAAAACTTAAGATGTCACCGATATTGCAATCCATGTACTCACAGATCTTCTGAAGTACCTCCATGGATACATTTTCGCCCTTACCCATCCTGGCCATAGTGGCAGAACTGATATTCAACTCCGCGGCGAGGTCCTTCTTGTACATGTTCTTGTCGATCAACATCTTCCATAATCCGTTGTACGATACTGACATAATCTTCCCTTTCGTCAAGCATGCGATTTAGCGCATAAACACCTATTACGTACTTAACGAAAATTATATCATAGCCGGCTGCGTATTACCACTTGAAATCTTTAGAAAACGAAAGATGATATTTCAAGTTATGTAATCCATTTTTTGATATCGAAATTCTGTTTGAGGGACGTTTTACCCTGCGAGTTTCAGAATATCTAGCATATGAAAATGCATAATATAAGCCAAAGAATAATAACTGCAAGAAAGCCTCCGATTCCATTTTTTTCATTCTAAGTGCCCTACAATCGTATATTACGATTTTACAAGTCCGATAATCAGTACAAACAAACGCTCCTATACGATTTCGTATCGAATTTTACCGGCAATTCCAAGGAAATAATCGTATTTCATAGCGACATTATCAGATATGTCGCCAAATGCTTTGTGCATGACCTTATAGATAGCTCGTGCTATCTCATCCGTAGTACTATCGCATGTGATAAGTCCACTTATTTTATGAGATTCTATGTCGTATTCGTCTCTCGGTGCACCAAGTGCGAGAAGCTTGTAAAAATCATATTTGTCGATATACTTCTTAACAACGCTATATGTATAATCCATACCTTTTTCCTCACTTTCTGTATGCATTCCATTTTGTTCGAATTACATCTCCTGTTACGTTCCCCAGATAAACATAGACGTATACTTCGTTTATTCTGGAGCAGTCGTTTCGAACACTTACAATGGTTCTTTTATACAGCTCACCTTCTCCTTCATAAGAGTCCATCCGCGGAATTACAGAGTCCTGAATCTCATACACTTCCCCTTTCACTTCTTCCCCGGGCTTTTCTTTAATCCCGGGGAATGGTCCAAGGTCATACATGGCATAGTCATCAAGAACGAATTCCCCCTTATATATGCTATCTCCAAGCATTACCGATGCCCGTTCTCCCTGCATCAGGGTTCCATAAACAAATACTCGTTTCATGCGTTCATTCCTCCTTTCATGGATGCTCCTATAAGGAGCATGTCAACAAGTTCCCTGGCTTCCTTGACCGTATACAGAAGAGCATCGTAATCTGTAATCTTGAGCCCGTCTCTGACACTGCGACTGTCTTCTTGTATAAGACCAAGCTTTGCAAGCCTCTTGATGCAGTTCATATGCTTCTTCTTTGTTCTGATTCCAGTGATAGCGGTATTCTTGATGGCATGTTCACTGCGTCGTATCTGAGAAAGTGCCTTGATGTCGTCTTCAGAAACGCACCTGGAGAGCAGGTAGAACCGAAGAAGGGGCTCGGATGTTTCAGGATACATCTCCTTTAATCCTGTCAGGATCGTATCGAAGTACTCCTGACAAGGAGCATTGGTCTCCTCATATACAGACGGTGCTGTTAAAGTATAGCAAGGACAATCACCCTGCATTGTCGGGTCAAGGTCGACCTTCCTGGTATATTTTTCCCCTTCTTTTTCCATAACCTCCTCAAACTGTCTACGTGTAATCTTATACATCCTGCAGAGAGTCAGGCCTTCTTTGCTGTCATCAATAAATGCGGCGCCTCCCTTTCCGTCGCCCCAAATGCTGGTCTTAGCTGCAAAGTAGAGTGAGAAGTTGAAAACCTTTGCTTTATCTTCAACCGGAGCAGATGTATCCGAACATCTGTTGATGTAGCGCAAAAACCTTTCTCTTGAAAGATTCGAGCCGTATGATACGTACCAGACGTAGTCATACATTTCACGCTCGAAGTCTTCTACCTCTTCGGTAAACTGTTTTGAAAAATCCTCATCCCAACCGGCATATGTGCGTCCTTCCGCCAGAGCATGTTTCATCTCCAAAACTCTTTTGGAGATAACGCTCTGAAACTCAGGAGCTTTACCATCGTTCTTGCGCAGCCACTTATAAATTCCTGCTCTTTTGTAAATATCAATTGCCTCCAGTAAATCATGAGTGGCATCAAACCCATGTCCAATAAGTCCTCTAAGTTCTGCCGCAAACTTCAAGCCACCGAGCAGCGCTTCCTTACTTTCCTTGGTGCCAATTCCTTTAAGATCAGCATATACAAGTGCTGCTGTAATGCTGTAGGTGGGGATGAGCGCATAGTAAACAACACAATCGCTGTCAATATGGTAGTCGTCGATGGTACTGAATGACCCATCAGGCTTGCGGAGTTTCATGAACTCTTCTACCAGCTGACCCCTTCTTGTATCCGTGGTCTTCTCATCCAGCATTTCTTTATACATTTTGCGAATTCTTACTACCTCAGCTTCAAGTGTGTTGGTGTCTACTTCTTTTTCCATTTTTTCTGTTCCTTTCTTTGATTGGTTGTTTGTTTGCTGTTGCACTTATAGATTAATTCTTTCTAAAATCCAGGCATGGAAACCATTGTTCCATCCTCTTCATTTCCGGAAAACCAGCCTCAGGCTGCCATCCATTCGATCTCATCCATGAAATACGGCATCATCAGAGAAAGATAGCTAACAAGCTTCATTGTCGCTTTATCCTTTGACCGGATCTGTAGCAACTGTTTTATTGCGATACCGCCCTTTACAAGGTCATATGTCTTCCTAGTGTACTTTCTAGTAAAAGCATATTCACGGATCCCATAAGGACTAATCAGGAAGTAATCGATAACTTCCTGGCACCCATTCATTCTGTTCATTCCAACAACTTTGATTCTGTTTGAGATATCTGCATATTTCTTTTTCATATCCATAGTTCCTTTCTTAGTATGCTATTTATGTTTGGCTGATCAGCGCCTGTCTTAAGACGTTTTTATTATCGAACACAAAAAATCAGGTCGATGGAAACCATTGTTCCATCGACCTATAATTTGAATCAAACACTTAAAAAAGGAGTTAATTTATGAAAGAAGATACATTAATATCGAAATATCTAGTGGTTTAATCATCCACAAGCATGATCTCGTCCACATCGTCCTCGTTTTCAATATAGTAATCTCCACTATCGTTATGAACGACGTATCCACCTTTATTATGTTCAAAAGAGATTGTACAGTTTCTAAGAACTTTTCCTTTTAACCTCAGATCACAACGGCAGCTTCCCTTGTGAACAAGGTTCAGCTGGTTATTAATGGAACCATCCTCATCATCAAACATCTCCTTTTCTGTAATATAAGGTTTTCTCTCTGCATTTGTCTCAATCGACTCAAGAAAGCTATGAAAAACTTCATCTTCCGGATGATACCATTCTTTTAACCTAATCTTGCAGTGTTGAGAAAGTTGGGACCATATGTTGATGGCAAGCGCCATGCTCTGGTAATTCACAGAAGAATCAAACTGCATCTGCAGTCCTTTTAATAGAATCCCAACCTGAGTAACGTTCATCTGCAAAGCGACCGGGTTTAAAGACTCTTGGGTTTTGTATTTATGGACTTTTCTTTCTTTTTTATTCAGATCCGTATTACTGTATTCATCTACATCTTCTGTTTCGATTTCAACCTGCATGATCTGCCCGCCAAATCGCGGTGCATTCCGTTTCTCCCTGATCTTGGTCATCGCTTTTTTTCCAGGTTCCTGATCCAAGGTCGGATCAAGAAGATGGAGGGCATTCTGAACAGTTTTTTCTCCAACATGAAGCATTTCCGATATCTCCTTCTTGGAGTGCGCTTCATGAATCGCTTTTACCACTGAAACGATTGTATCTTCAATGACCGGTCTTTCCATAATTCCGAGAATGCTATTCTCACCATCAGTGAGATTATACTCATTTATGATACACAAAAGCCATTCGTGGAATTGATCCCATATCTTCTGCTTAAACAATGGAATAGACTGATATCCTCGGATGTATTCATCCATTGCATATGCGATATCTTCAACAAGCGAAGAATCCACATCCTTATTGGCGACTTCATTACCTTCAGCTCCCATGGTTTCCTCAAGCACATGCGATAAGTTTTTGAAATCGTTCCACCCTCGTCCGTTAATGAATTTATCTAGCATATCCCTGTCATCAAACGGATATGTTTGTTGAAGAATTCTCAAAGCAAATTCCTTTTTCGTTGTTATATTTGATCTCACTTTTTCCGCACCTCCTTCAAGCAAAGACCCATGTATAATTTTATCAGTCGATTATCCAACAATTCAATACCTCCGTTTATGGATCTTATTTGGAATCGCCTCTCCAATTTTTTCAATGTTAGCAATCCCGGCATCGGTATATTCCGGAAGCAATTATGCTTGTTGAGGACCTAACCCCCAATCCCCGGAACCTCGTTTTTACTCGGAGCTACGCATCACCAAACGGTGACGCTAGTGATTTTGCACACGATGCAAAAAAGAGGGAAACTCCATCATAACGCTCCGATGAAATTCCCCTTAATGTCAATGAATCTTCTCATCTGTTTTCCGCTTTTCTGTCTCTTTTCGGGACAATTGTCTCCACGCTAGTTTATTTGATATATGCTTATTCTAAAGTATCTTCAATTGATATCTCTATCCCACACCTCATATCCCTGTCTTCTGGCTGAATCGTATACCGGATGCATGTTCTTCTCCAGAATATTGTAAAACTCTGCCTCTGAGTTCCCCTTTCGGTACAGTTCCTGCCCGGCCCAGATGGAATGCAGATTATCCCGGTAACACGCTTCAAAGAGCTTATGGACGTCCGGTCTCGCATGTATAAGTCCATATAGAATGAACTGATTTCTGGCAAATCTCTCAAAGAAGGGATCCCACTGTGGAAGACGATTGCTCTTTGAACTGTTCAGTGAAGAGTCCATAGGCATAAGATTCCATAGTTCATCGTTCATTACAAAGGACCATGGGATAAAATGATCCACATCATACTTTTTGTGTGTTATTACATCATCCGTGAATACATCTCTGATCTCTCTGTATTCCAGAATTCCCTCCCAGAGCTTGCGTACGTTATTAAGTTTCCGCATTTTCTCATCCATGGGAGCAAGCTTATATATAAGGCCCGGAACCTCAGGATTATTATTCTGAAGCCACTTAACCTTCTCATATTGAATCCAGCCTAAGATGGACACAGTATTGTCCTGGATCATCTCGACCCATGCAGGCTGAAAACAGACTCGTTTATTAAGTTTGCGTTCCTCACCCAATACATATGGCAACAGAACAGTATCTTCGTTTAGTTTTCGGATATATGCTGTTATTCTTCCTACAGCCCACTCTGACTCCTTTAGCCTTTTGGGAAAGAATCCGGAAAGCGCACGATATGGCACCATGTTTGTAAGCTGTTCCTTGGCGCTTTTCAATTCCGCATCATACTTACATATGGCATTTTTTATCTCCACCTTTGAGGCATTAGCCGGAAGGTCACTCAACTCCGACAAAGTCAGGACAGCCCTCTCCAGACCGTCCCTTACCTGTCCGTCGGACTGTATACCGGAAAGGTGGATATGGAATTCCCTGACCGAATACCAGGCATTGCAGATCATCTCATTAATCACGGCATCAAAAGTGGTCTCGCTAATTCCCTCCGAGATCAAATGTACGATCGCTTCAAGCCAGTAAAACTTATAGCAATAGGAGGGATCCTTCATCATAGAAGAGAATCCCTCTATATCCAGAGTATTATAATATTTTCTTTCTAGGGTCAGACCGTATCCGACTTCCTCAGAATCACGTTCAGCCATTGCACCATCTTTCCACGCCGGACATCCTCCGACTGCCACTCGTCAATTATGGCAAAGTCTTCTCGTTTTATATTCTCACTGTACAGCTGATCCATCAATTCTCTGAATCCGTCTTCATCAAGATCTGTAAAATGCCTTCCGTCACGAAATCCGTTATGATCCCCGTATTTGAATGACATGTAGAGGATTCCGCTATTTTTCAACGCTCTGTACAGAATCTTCAGAAGCTGCGGTATCCTGCTCTTTTCCACGTGGAGTATCGAAGCGCAGGCCCATATTCCGTCGTATGCTTCCTCGTCATTTATGTCGAAGAAGTCCATGCACTTTACTTCGATCCCGGTATATTGGGATGCTGCGTGACATATCTCCGCAGAGCCGTCTATAGCGCTGACACGGTATCCTGCATCTATAAAGGCCCTTGTATCTCTTCCGGATCCGCATCCCAGATCGAGGATCTCTCCTTTATCCGGTATATTTTTCAAAAATCTTTTTCGAAGCAATTCCGTATCTGCGTCGATGGTCTCTGATATAAAGGTTTCGTATTCTTTTTCGTAATAACCTAATGTATCATCTGCTTTTCCCATGGTACGTAATATCTTCTCGATCTCCTTCAATACTGTCACATCAGCCGGGAGCCACTCTACCTGCCACAGTTCTTCAGCTCCCAGCCACCTGGCTGCTTCATGCTCTAATAGCTCCAGTTTTCCTGCTTTGATCTCACACCAAAAGCAATCCATTGATAGATGAAATGTGGGGTAATCATATTCGATCGATGAGATCAGGTCTCCCACATCTATCTCTACTGCCAATTCCTCGCGGATCTCGCGGATTAGCGCTTCCTGAGGTGATTCTCCCTCCTCTATCTTTCCTCCGGGGAATTCCCACCAGCCTTTATAATCACCATAGCCTCTTTCTGTGGCCAGAATCTTGTCTCGGTCGCGGATTACTGCCGCTGCCACTCGTACGGTTTTCACTTTAGAGCACCGCCTGATAACCTAACATAGTACCTGCTATATCTCCTCTAGGCCCAAGCTCTTCAAATACTCATATGTCCCATCATAGAACTCGGGCAGTCTAGTACGGTCTTCCCAGTATCCGCTGACATTCTTATGTGCATTTCCCTCCGGAACACAGATGATCATCCCGGCTCTGGCACGTGTAAGTAATACCCTGTATGCATTTAGCATATATTGCATTCTATCCTTCTTGCTCTCGGTATTTGCTTCAAGCTTCACCCACTCGGATTTTTGTCTGCTCCAGGTATAGTATTTCCAGGCTCCATCCACATACCTCATATCTGCATCCCACAGAAGGCATGTATAATCCAGCTCAAGGCCCTGAACCTGTATTTCCGTCGCTGCATCTTCAAGATAATTCGACGATCTCGTATCAAACTTATCATCCAGGAACCAATGCACGGCATTTTCATCATCCGACTCTAATACATGGATCCCCAGAGGCTTATATCTCGCTGACTCCTTTGTGATCAGGACCCCTGTCCGCTCGGTTCCACGGACCCTTTCATGCAGCCACCTTCTGGCTTTCTCCATATCTCTGGTAAGCATGATATGGTAATTGTCCTTGATCTGTGCATAGATATCTGAAGCATTACCATCAATAGCCAGCATTGAATGTACAAAGGCTGACAGTTTCTCTGCTCTGTATGATCGTAAGGTCACTCCCAAATGAAGGTCCTCGGAATATGTGACGTTATCATTGTTCTCCAGAAGCTCATTGACTTTTCCTTCTGCATATTCAGCTTCGGTAAGCTTCGGTGAAATATAGACTTTCCAATGGGTAAACTTTTCATTTAAAGCCCTGATCCACTCTGATATTCCGGCTTCTCCTGTATTGATCTCCTGTCCGCCTCCGACTAAGCATATGATCGTAGCCCAGTCTTCTCTTTGATCCAAAGACCAGATCAAGAAAGCAGCTTCAGACATGGGGAAGTTAGGAACCTTCAATTTGTTTCCATAGGTGCCGCCTCTTTTTAGGTAATCCGCGAGGCGCTTATGAGTCCACGATCTTTGAGCCTCATCAAAGATTGCAACGTGCTCTACTTCACCATACCCGCTGCCCTGTTGTCTTACAGCCTTATCCGGATCTATCTCCAGCATCCCGTTTTCGACGGGATTTTTGATCTTCGCTAGCATATTGTCCCTATAGCGGTGTATGATCTGGATGAATTTTCCGACTTCACGTCTGGAATCCGTTATTTTCTTTTTCTCACCTCTTGCCTTGCACTTTTCATAATTGTCTCTTGCCAGGGCTTCATTTAAGACAGCGACCAAGGGGCCGTTACCGGAGAGATATACAGCGCCTTCATCCTCTACTGGCTTATCCGACCCTTGATATGTCTGCTTTACTGCTACATCCAGGCCCACCAGGGTCTTGCCCGCACCAGGGACACCGGTTACAAAGCATATGCTCTTTTCGCGATTTGCTTTACTTCTATGGATCACATCGAGTATATATGCAATCGTATTGTCTGTCGTAACCTTATCCGCTTCGTGTCGGGTAATGTCTTCTACCGAATGGCTCTCATATAGAGTCCTGGCAGCTTCAATGATGGTAGGAGTCGGCGCATAGGGACTGATGACCCAGTCTTTATTTACAGTGCCTTCATTGGGATACTCGCGTAATATATCAGAAATGACCTCTGTTATCCCATCATCGCCTGTCACTAATGGATTCACTACTCTGTCATCGTATACAGATGCTCGGATTATAGATGTATGTGACTTATGTTTTGTGGGGATAAGGATTGGAACGATCAGTCTGTCCTGACTGAATTGGTGAAAGTTCTTAAGATCCAGAGCATAATCCAGAACCTGATCTATATCTGCTTCATGTATATCCTTCTCGCCTACTTTGAATTCGAGGCAGAAGACGATTCCATGCAAGAGCAATACTGCATCTATTCTTTTCCCCAAACGAGGGATATCATATTCCAGAATAATATGGCCATCTGAGCCCTTCCAGGTCATTAATGCGTTTTGAAGTACCTCTATCTCCCCGGACCACGCCTCTCTTGTAGTCGTAAGAGAGTCTCCATGATAGCGGTCGCACAAAATGCCAAAGATCGACTCTTTGTCTTTTGATAGAAATGAATCTATATGGCATTCAAACAGGCATCTTGGGCTTCTTCCCATAGTTTTAACCTCTAACGTAATTCTTTCGTATTAACTATACTGATGTCCTTCTCGATCTCTATTTCATGTTACATAAAAAAGGATCATCTCTACGATCGCCTGAAACTAGAACATCTTGTAACACTCGCTAGTGTTATCAAAGAGATAATCAAGATGAAATCTATTAATGAAATATCATTCTTGCAATAATGGTTCAGTATTTATTAACTATTTTATCCGAATTCTTATCCACGTACGCCATTAACCTGCATTTTCTAGACTCCTCGTTAAGTTTTTGAATCTGGATTTCAAGATAATCCTTTAAGTCTTTATCCATGACATACAAAAACAATCCTTTTTGCGCTCTTGTAAACAAGACTTTATATGTATTTCTTATTATTCTATCAATTATAGGCACATCCTCTTCCATTACCCTCCGCTGATGAGGACGTTTGAATTCACCCGATTTTTCCGGGTGTCTTGAATAATCCGTTACAATTTTACCATCTCTATATAATAAATCATCACCTATGATTAAACCTACATACTCAAACTCCATTCCTTGAGAAGTGTGAATACATCCAACTTCCTCAACGGACTCATCATCAACTGCAAATGATTTCTTTTTATTCCACTGTGCATGAAAATCACCAATATTAATATCAACCTGGGTTTTATCATTCATACTGATCCAAGGAAACACATCTCCACTAAGCATTCTACTTGGATTATTAGACTCCGAATTCCTTTTGATGATCTCATTTTTCATCTCGTTCAGGTCATCATATATCTTTATGTCATAATCGATGCCGTCAACTAGCTGTTTTATATCCCTGTTATAAAGAATACCTTCAACCCAGTTGATATACTCATCCGAGCCATTACACCTAAACTGAGTTTTTAATAGAAATCTGCTGTCGTCCTCAATTACTGTTGCACACTCCAGCTCTGCAGCTTTCTTAATATTGGCTATTGTTCCATAGTCTTTTATATCAATCTGCTGTGTTTCATCAATAAAGAATACGGTTACTTTAGAAGCATGTATTATCTCTTGTATCTGGTTGTTTCCATAATACATAAATGATTGTTTAGTCTTCTCAGTCAATCTATGTGCTTCATCTACAATCAAGCAATCAAATTGCTTGTTCCCGTTAAGGCCTTCTTTTCTAAAATCACCAGATCCTCTAAACAACTCCCTGAGCATCTTATAGTTCGGGATATCTTTAGTAAGCATTTTAAAGTAGGACTCCTTGATGTAGCTGCTCTTCGCAACATAAAATGCCATCTTCTTTTGTTTGAATAAGTGTCCTAGTAGATGTAATGCTATCAAAGATTTTCCTGTACCCGCTCCACCTTTAACAATAATAACTGTTCTTTTCTTATTCTTAAGAGCTTTGTCAACTTCTAACTTAATATTTGAAAAAGCTATTCTTTGTTCATCAATTAGTTGAATCTTACTATTGCCATTAAGCGAGTCATCAAGACATTTTACAAGAAATTCCGACGGCCTAATTCTTCCGTTTCTTAATTCAAAAAGAATATTATCAGAAGTTCCTTTCTGTATCTTTTCAGAAATATAGTCCGCAAATTTTACCCACTCATCATTTATGTACGCCGGAGCTCTCCTAAGCCCATCCTCATATACATTATGTTTAATCTCATTCTCATATTCTTTTTGATAGTCATGAAGAAATGTACATTGATAAACTCTCACATTTTCTTTTTCAACATATTCATTGAAATTAGTGATAGTTGCACCATAAGAAAAAGCCTGCCAAGAAGGATGAACCCTTTGCTCAGTCCCGAGCACAACAATATCGCTCATCTCGGTATGTTTAACCTTCTCCCACTGCTTAAGTTCTACAATAACGACATTCTTATGGCCTTGATTGTCTTCTCCACCAATAATGAAATCTATTCTCTTGGTTGTAAGTGGAACATTGAATTCCAGACCAACTTGCGAATCAACAGGAATATTTCTATTACTCAGGGCATTTTTTACTGCTGATAAAGATACTCTAAAAGATCTTTTCTCACTATCGGAAAAGTCTCTATTCAAAGCATGCATTATTACTTTATCTATCTGACCAGTGTTTACATCACTGCAAAACTCATCATACTTTTTTGCGTAAGCAAGCATTTATATCTCCGTGGTTAAATTTTGTCATAAATAATCTATCATTTATTTATTGTGTTTATTTTCTATTGTATCATTTTTAATTCCATTTTGCTGCGTAATATCCCATATTGATACACGTCCCTTCTTCTCATTCCCTATACTCGTCTTCGTCGTTCTTCTGATTTTTTCTTTTTTCACACATTAGATTATATCTACAAGCGGCTTCCCTCCGTATGCCAGCCATGCCTGATAGATGATGTTTAAGGTCTCTTTATCGTTAAGATATACGCCTTGAACCCTAATAGGTTTTTGCTCTCCATTAGCCTGAAAGAGCATATCTCCATGACCTTTTAGTTTCTCACCGCCCGGTTCATCAAGGATGATCATGCTATCGTCCTGGGACTTAACCGAAAGACATACTCTTGTCGATATATTTGCTTTGATCGCTTCTGTCAATACATCGGCGCTTAAACACTGTGTTGCAAGGATGAGATGTATACCACACGCTCTAGCCTTTTGCACAAGCCTGACCAAGTACTTTTCTGCTTCCCTTCCTCCTGCGAATAGAATATCAGCGAACTCATCCACTACGATCACCACGTGGCTCATAGGGATGCTCTTTGCATTGTACTCATCTATACTCCTGCATTTAGCATCAGTGAATTTTCCGTGTCTCTCATCCATGATCTCACATAACTCCTTAAACATGGCTATTGCAAGTTCTGTTTCGTCTATATATGAGAAGTTTTTAAGTACTGAGAATTGTTTGAACTCCACGCCTTTAGGATCGATAGCAACTATCTCTGTATCATTCCAATGGTTTATATAGAGTGATGTTATAAAGCCGTTGAGGAATGCTGACTTGCCGCTGCCCGTTGCTCCTGCGACAAGCATATGCGGCATATCCTCCAGATCACAGTATACTTTATCCCCCTTGCTATCAAGACCGATTGCAACGCGGTGCTTGTCTACGGCAAGGCCTTTGTATAGGTCATCAAAGATGACCTGTCCCTTTGTCTTTTTCTCTAAATACAGCTTATCTTCATTAATATAGGATCTTACATCATTGTCCTTGACCGCGATCCCGAAGTTCTTTTCTAATCCCATTACAGCCTCGAGGTCGGTGTCAATATTCAGATCTGCTACGAAAGTCACGAATGTTGGCGCATCGATCACGTTATTTACCTTTAAGCCTACTTTATTAAGCAGGATATTAAGGCTTTCCTCATCCTGCGTATGCTCTGGATAAACGTATGATGTCCTTGTGCGGATCCAATCATGAATATTTAACATACTCTTATCCCTCCTCCAACTGTACAGGACACTGGATTCGTCCTATTGTATTATCTTACACAGTATCCCTCGGGGAAGTACATGAACGATTTCTCCCTTTGTCTTCTTCCCGATCCTGTCGTAGAGCCTTCCGGCGCTCATGCTTTCTCCTAGCACGGTATACGGGCTGTTAGCTACATATCCTATCTGTCCAAGTCCCTTAAGCTCTACCCGTATTGCCTCCCTGTCATAATCATTATCAGGCTCTTTGATAAGCTTTACCTTCATCCCGGGCTCTAAAAACTCCTGTCCGAAATAGTGATTTGTTCCTGTAACCGTAAAATACGTCTTCATATCTGTCCTCCTTCATCTCTTCTGAAAATCATAAAAGACTCTTTCCTGCTTACATCATCTCATTTTAACTGTACGATATGATGTACCGCATAGTCGAACAAACGTGCGTTTTGGGCAGTTTTGGGAGATTGATCTCTAGTCGCAATCCTAAATGAGTACATTTTTATCCACTAAAATAGGGACTGTTTAGCAGTCCCTATGTCGGTAGACAACCTCTATTCAGTAGGCGTTTATTGTTGCATCACATCAGCCTCTTATAGATATCCAGCATGCTTTCGATCTGATAACGGAGAAGCCATGCTGCATTATCATATTCCACTGTCTTCTTCATGGATTTGATAAGGGCAGGATAATACTCTTCCGTTTCCTTTATCATCCGGTATATCCTCTCACGGCTGAGGCCCCAGGACATGGTAGTCAGATTATTGCATCTGTCCATACACTTTATGAGCGCTGCCTTGGGGTTGGCGACTATCTTTGCATAATAATCCTTCAGGATCCGCTCCCGGTTGCTGTCGTCCGTATCCTCGCAGGTAAGCAGCACTACAAGCTCTTTTGTTCCTTCATCCACCGGAAGTTCTTCTACTTTACGATCACAGTCTTCCACTACATCATGGAGAAGACAGGCTGCTATGATATCATCTTCGATGATGCCCATTGAAAGGGCATGGCAGGCAAGATTCAGAGGATGATATATATAAGGCACAGTTGATTTCTTACGTTTCTGTCCTTCATGTGCCTCCACGGCATAGTCTATTGCTTTCAGGGTATTACGCAGTTTGAAGTTCCTTGCGGTGGTCTTTACATAGGTCTTCATATGCTCCCAGTTGTAGATAGCGTCCCTGGTCTTAAAGGCCCTGTTCTTTTCCTCAACTATCGACGAGATCGATACACCGAAGATCTCAGCAAGTTTTATCAGCTTCTCCGTGTCCGGATTGTATTCATCCCGCTCCCAGGAAGAGACTGCCTGAAATGATACTCCCAGTTCTTCGGCGACCTTCTCCTGAGTCAGTTTTCTTTCTTCTCTGAGGCTTTTGATATTTGCACCTATACTCATCTTGCACCCCCGGTCAATTCCACTGCTCTCCCTCGTTGCTGTTTCATTCATGTGCGTCACCTCCTTATGCATCTATCATAAGGGGGACTATGTAAGTATTGTAGCGAGTACAGGTTTATTTTTCAAAATTTGATTCAAGTTCAACTTGAATAGTCCGGATCGTTCCGTCTCCCCTCACTTAACGCATCTGATGCTCACCATCGATCCGTCTACGTGATAGTCTACTTCGGAATACAGCCTGTTAAGGACTTTCAGCAACTGCTCTTCTGTCGGGAAGGGAGGAGTGAACCAGCCTTTCTTTGACAGGATGCGGCTTACGAGCCAGTCTGTTCTTTTATTCCTGCCCTTGATATAGAAGCATGCGATGAACTGTCCGCCCTTCTTCAGCACGCGCCATGTCTCCTTAAAGGCTTTCTTCTTTTTGGGGAAAGCATGGAATCCGTTCATGCTCATCACTATGTCGAAGCTTGCATCCTCAAAGGGAAGGCTGCCCACGTCGCCCTGTACGAAGGAGATGTGATCGCAGCCTGACAGTCTGCGTTTTGCTTTACCCAGCATATCTTCGCTGTAGTCGAGACAGGTGATCTTCGCAGCTGAGAGCCTGCGCCATTTCTTCTCCGTGAATACGGCTGTCCCGACGGGGACATCCAGCATGCTGCCTGCGAAATCATCCGGTATATACGATAAGAGCTCTTCTGCGACCCTGTTGTCATCTGTTCCGCTCCAAAAGAAGCTGATATACATCCGGCTTAAGATATTCCCCTGAGTCAGCACACTGTCGTATATGCTTATGGAGTCGTGGTATGCGGTCTTTATCTTGTCTTTATTGCTCATTCTTATATTCTCCTTATCTGCACCTTGAACCTGATTCCCCTGATCGATCCAAGGGTTTTATAATTTCCTTCATTTATTGTCTTTCCATTAGCGTCGACTGCAATTACCGAGTTGCCAAAATGACGTGTATCTATGACAAAATAAGTGCTGTCCTCATCCTTTAACTCTGCAGGAAGAGATTCATGCTCATAGACATCGGGGATTGATACATAGATTTTTTTTTCATAGTCAGATAATTTATTGTTCGTGTTAAGAAAATTGAATTCTGTCAACGAAAAACTGTCATAAATGCTCCTGGGGTCATTGATCAGCCGCGATATATTAGTATACCAGAAACTGCTTTCGTCATGTGTGCTTACGCATCCATAATAAGCGCAGTCCACAGTGATCGCCTCCACCTGTCCCCATACGCCGAATGGATTTTCACGCATCGGCACCATAAATATAAGTGGTTTGCCCTTAAAATATCCAAACTGAAAACGATCACCCTTCTGAAGTTTTGCATAAGGGTTGGTCAGACGGGTTCCGCATAAGGACAGCAGATCCGCGAAAACATCTATGGCGTACCCGGTCTTCCGCAAAAGATCATCCTTGATATCTTTTTCATTATCCTTATATTTCAGGGCGAATGAATATATGTTTTCATCGTGGCTTATTAAAATACCATACGTTTCCCTCTCGCCCTCTTTGATCGCTATTTCATAATCCTGCAGGCAGACATACCCGGATATATAGTTTTTCAGCTCTGCCTTCAGTTCTTCATCCTGCGGCACCTTCCAGGCAGCCTCTTCCGTCTTTTCTTCCGGTTTCGGCTTTTTCAGGCATATCAGATGATAGTTTGTCTTTGTAAGATTGAAGAAAGCATTTTTCGATCTGAATAAGTCATCATCATTTGAGACTTCCTTCCACAGACTTTCGATATCTTCCCTGAATATCATACCTTTCTTTACATGATCCTTGATGTAGTATTCCTTTTCATTATCATCAAGGCAATACTGATAGAATATATCATCAAACCAGTCTTGTTCATGTGGATCACGCGGGTCTAATGTATTGATTTTTGGATTGATCCAGTGGGGAGGATAAAAACTTATGGGGTATTCCTTTATTTGAATATCTTTTTTGCAATGTATAAAACGGGAATCTTTGGATTCCGCTGTGGCGGCATATAGACTGTCTCCCTCTTCCTTGACGACCACCCATCTGATAGGGTCACCGTGAAATCTTCCGTAATAAAAAATGTCCCCGAAATGTGTAGTGGATGGCCCATATTTCACAGCTGTATTGAATTCATGTAGTTTTGTCAGTTTCCGGTCAAAGAAGGATAATGGCGCATTATACAAATCATGCTTGTATATGTTATTAGTATCAAATATTCTTTGTATTCTGTCCCCAACGATGTCCGCGTAAAAATCCCGGAGCCGTAAATACTGCCCCGTCTTTATTTCCAGGACCTTGCTCGGGATGATATCCATCCCGCTTGGATCCGTTGGATCAATACGCGTCAGCTGCCGGAATCTCTCCACTCCGTCCTTCATGATCAGTTCTTTTGATGTCTCATTTATCTCCCTATGATAAGTGGCCATTCATTCCCCCATATGCGCTGTTAAGTCCCCGGTGGCTTATTTATCTCCTCTTCGGTAGGATCGCGGAGTGCAGCCCATTGTTTCCTTGAATATTTTACCAAAATAGCTATCGGACACAAATCCACACTTTTCCGATATCATACCTATCGGAAGGTCTGTCTCTACGAGCATCCCGGCGGCCTGTCTTATCCTGTAATGATTGAGATAGTCTATAGGCGGCTGGCCTATGACCCTGGAAAAGCACCTCGTGCACTCTCTGACGCTTATACCGGCCGCATCTGCTATATCCTCCACCATTATCTTGTCACCGTAATGGCTCTCTATGTATTCCATCATACTTCGCATCTTGCCGTCATCCAGGTGGGTTGCATTGGCGCTTCCTGCCCTGAGGTCTGCTGTCGCTTCAAAAAGGAGCAGCCAGAAGTCGCACAGACACGATCTTATCCTGAATTCAAAGCCGAAAGGCTCCTTGTCAAAGAGCTCTATAAGGTCGGCCAGATATCCGAGCATCTTGATGCCTGCGGCGGAGTCTGATCTTATATTGTAGTACTGCAGTCCCGTGGAGGAAGATACGGGGATGACATACTTATGACTGTATATGGTATTGAAGCCGCCCGTCAGAAAATCCATATCAAAAAAGATCGTGTAATACTTCGGCAGCGACTGCCCCACAGGATCCACGGCGTGAAGCATATTCGAGTTGATAAACATCGCATCTCCCGGCTTCATCCTGCATGTCTCCTGTCCTACACGGGTCGTGGTCTCTCCTTCTATCAGATAATTGATCTCAAACCTCTGATGCCAGTGCCACGGCACGCTGTTGCCGACGTAGTTCTCAAAGTCCACGTACTTGCATATGCAGGGCAGGGTCCCGGGCTCGCTGTTGATGAGTTCCATCCTGTTTTCATTCGCTCTGAAGCTGTCTGTAGAGATCATTTTGCCTCCATGCGAGATTATATGTCCTTATTGTTATATATTATCCCAAAGTCATGCAGAATTCAATGAAATATGCTCGCCGTATTATTATATTTTCTGTCTTTCCGATGTATAGTTTTCCCGACGAAAAGGGGAGATAATATAGTCACAAAGAACAAAACAACCATCTTTCCTACATAAGACAAGGAGGTGTATACTATGAAGCTTTATAACATTCAGGACACAGAGAAGTTTTTTGACAGGCTCGCAAAGTGCGAAGGTGATGTGGATATCGTAGCAACGTCTTATACAGACGGGAAGATCGATGAGATCGAGCTGTATTTCAAAAAGCCCGAGGATTCCGTGAAGATGGTGGGATACGTGGCGTAGCGTAAAAGCAGCGGAATACGTGGAAATATCGCAAAAACAAGTCACCGGGGACAGTTCCCCGGTGATTTACTGCGTGTCTTCGGGCAGGACAGACCATGATATATCCTTTTCCAACACTTTATTTTTGGAAAATCTTCAAAATATTATATTGTATAACTCTTTTAGGGAACTTTTTGCTGTATTCTGCTTATTTCTTTGCGGGAATTATCAGCTCATCCGGGAGATACTTTAACAGGATACTTTCCAGGGAGTGCGGATCTACCGGCTTGCTCAGATAGTCAGCGAAGCCATGTTCCCTGTACATCTTTTCCACACCTGTGATCGCATTTGCGGTCAGGGCGATTATAGGTATTGATCCACTGTCGATATCCGGATCGGCCTGGATGCGTGAAAGTGTCTCCACGCCGTCCATTTCAGGCATCATATGATCGAGAAACACGATATCATATCTGTTCTCTTTCATCTTTTCGATGGCTTCGGCTCCGCTTTCCGCCGTATCTATATCTATCCCCGAATCCTTCAGCAGTCCTTTGACTACCATAAGGTTCACCTTCACATCATCGACCACCAGGACATGCGCATCGGGAGCAGTGAAGCCTTCCCTGTAGATATCCACCTCACGCTGCAGGCTCTGCGCTTCCCTCTTAAATAATCCTATGGGGGTCGGATCCACGATGTCCTGCTCAAGGTCAAACCAGAACTCTGATCCCTGTCCGTACTTGCTGTTCAGACAGAGGGTGCCTCCCATCATCTCCACATATTTGTGCGTGATGGCAAGTCCCAGACCTGTCCCCTCGATACCCCTGTTATGCTGCTCGTCGAGCCGCTGGAAGGATTCCCACAGATGTCCCCTGTCTTCATCCTTTATTCCGATACCGGTATCCTCTACCGAAATACGCAGGGTCGCCTTCTTTTCATCCGATGACAGTTTCTGAATGCTGAGAGTGACACCTCCTTTTTCCGTGTACTTCACGGCATTTGTCAGCAGGTTGGTAAGGATCTCCCGCACGCGTATGTCATCGCCCTTCAGGACAGAAGGCAGATCTCTGTCGATGATGTAATCGACACTGAGGTTTTTCTCCGTCGCGCGGAACTCGATCATATCCAGTATGTCACTTATCAGAGGAGATATCTCATATTCGACCGGTACTATCTCAAGCTTCCCTGACTCTATCTTTGAGAAATCAAGTATCTCATTTACAAGTGTCAGAAGTATCCGGCCGCCGTTTTTGATATTTGCTGCATATTCCTTTGTGGTATCCTCATTGCTCTCACGGAGGATCATCTCATCAAATCCCAGGATGGCGTTGATCGGCGTACGTATCTCATGCGACATATTGGCAAGGAATATACTCTTGGATCTGTTCGCAGTATCCGCGATCTCTATCTGATTCTTAAGAGAGGTCGACATGGTCTGAAGCGCCCTTGACAATATACCGATCTCGTCTTTGCTGTCAGTATTCATGTCATCACTGTAATCACCGTTGGCATAACGCTCGGCAACCGTAGTCATCCGCTTTAACGGCGCTATGACAGTCTGTATCCAGGCAAGGCTGACTGCCATCGCCAGCACGAGTATGAGGTATCAGCCGGCGCGTAAGGGCGCCCTGAGGAACGTTTATCTCATCTACCGGCGCATTAAGACCTAATATCATCCCGTTCCTGAGCTTCTTCATGAGGATCTTCCGCTTAACGCCGTCTATGCCCTGCAATGTCCTGACCTCGTCTACAGAGTTGTTCAGAACGCTGTTGATAAACGGCATTACCTGCTCGGTCAAGTCCTTTTTCATTAAGCCGTCGGGGTAATCGAAATGGAATATGATATCTCCCTGCGGAGACACAAGAAAAGCGCGTCCGCTTTCATACACCTGTATGTCGGCTGTAAAATCCCTGAGCAGGGTCAGGTTTATATCCATGCCTATGACACCGACAGTATGCCCGTCATGAAAGTACGGGATGATATAGCTGATCATGTCTATGCCGAGATTGCTGTTGAAATAGGGATCCATCCAGAGGGGGTCCCCCGTCTCTACCGGGATATAGTACCATCCGACATGTTCCAGATCGTCCTTCTCATATGCGCTGATATCTGTAGGCTCGGATTTCTCCCATGTGTCGTCGTCGACACTTTTTGTATACCAGAAGCCTTCTGTCGGGCCGAATTCCTCGGGGTTGTATCTAAGATAGACAGACATAGCCCCGGGCGTATTCTCAGCAATGCTCTTCCCGAGCTCGCCGACATCATAGTTGAACTTATCTCGTTCGGAATCATCGTTCAGAAAATCATCGTAGGTCTCGGCGCGGTTCTCGGCATAGTTATAGATCGAGCCTACAGACTGCTCGACTGAGCTTAAGATCTCATCGATATCCCTGACATTGTCATCTGCAGTAAGATTAAGGATCCTGTCCGAATCCACATCCAGTATCGTGCTTGTGCCAAGGACCGCGGTAAGTCCCAGGGCAAGCGTAACGATAAGCATTATCAGCAATATGATCAGTATCAGTTTGGTCTGTATGGATTTCATCTGTCCTCAGTTCGTTTCCCGGACGAACCCTTTGCTGCGGGTCAAAGCCTGCTCTCTTCCACAGGCTGAGGCTTATAAAGCAAGCGTCTTTTGTATTATATCACGTCACCCGGAAAATGCGGAATGAAATCCCCTCTATACATACATCCGGCTCGTTCCGAGGAGTTCGCGGTCTATGAGTGTCACTCCGGTGCGCTCGGCAAGGGCTTCCGCCGCAACGAGCCTTTTGCCCAGATTCTCTTTCTTCATGATGGTGATTCCTTTCTATTACTGATGAAACTGTGTTAAATCATTCTATGCTGATCCTGTTAAATCAAGTTTTCCCCTGCTTTTGCTCATGCTCCACTTTTCTTTCCAAACCTTCATGATCTCCGGATAGTTCTTTGGGGAAATCAGAACTAATGCGGTCACGATACCGATCGCAGCCACAACAAGGTTGATCCAGTCGCTTGCAAGGAGCTCGGTGGACAGTCCGCCTGTTGAAGCGTAATGACTGTTAACAAGTCCGGCGAAATCCAGTGTAAAGTGTGCGATCATTATAACCCAGAGGTTGGCGGTGCGAAGATATACAGCGCCAAAGACCGCACCGACTCCGATGCAGTAGATCACCTGAAAGATAACTGCCACGGGATTTCCTCCCGCAATGATATTGGTAATGTGTATCAGACCGAATAACAGTGTCGACAGCCAGAAGATAAAGGGTATCTGTTTTTCGGACTTGATCGTTCTCATATAGTTGGCTACTCCCGGGCCTCGAAAGGCTGCTTCCTCGGTAAAACCGGGAGCCAGAGCGGAGAAGAAAGCAACAAGCACATTGCCGGACCCAAATGTGTACAGATCTACGGCAGCGCCTATATAGTCGGCAAGAAGGAAGGGAAGCATCACTGCAATGCCCCACATAAACCCTTTGACACCGAGGATACCCTTGAAGTCAGGTCTGAACCGGATCGTGAATAATATAGTGGCAATAATAACTCCGATTGCAGCGCCGACCCCGGGCGAAGAAGTGTACCCCGGGACAGCCTTTGTCAGGGGAGTGTCGATTACATATGCACCGACAGATGAAAAAACTATAGTAAAGATAAAAAGAACAAAATATCCGATAACAGGATGATCTAAAACAGCGTGTTTTCCGGTCATTATTCTATTCCTCATCATATCCTTTTCCAACACTTTGTTGTTTCAAAATAATACATAGTATACCTCTTTTGGGGAACTTTTTCCCCGATGACTTACATTGAACACTGTTGTATAATTTGTTTTTACCATGCGAAGACTTGTAATCTCGCTAAGAGGCCGTGATCCGAAACGGAGATAAAGTATGTTATTAGCTTTTATTTACTCCATCCTGGTGATAATTGTCCTGGGATTTTTGTACAAGTGGATGATCGATCGGGAATCCCCCCTTAAAATACCAAAAGCACAGGCAATTGTACCGGTAGTTCTCGGTATCTTTTCGCTGCCGCTTTCTTTTGCGATCCTGCTGCTCTTCGGATATATATTTCATAATGTGTTCGGCCTTACACTCGGCGACGGACCGCTTCTTTTCGCCAGCTTCAGCACGGCTTTGTTTGCAGCCGGATTGAATGAGGAACTCGCAAAGCTGATATTTACTCTGATAGCGGTATTTATTTTCAGAAAAAGCATAAAAAATGTCTATGAGTACATTTTGATCGGGGGAGCGGTTGGTTTTGGTTTTACCATCGTAGAAGAATACATCTATAGTTCGGGAGTCATTGGCCTTGTTCTGCGCGCGGCCACCATAACCGTGCATATGATGCTGGGATTTGCTATGGGAAGGCATCTCGGGCTGGCAAGGTATAACAAGGTTACCGGCAGTGGACCGGTATGGAGGGAATATCTTCTTGCCTATATTGTCCCTGTGGCGGTCCACACTCTCTATGACGCCCTGGTCGTAAATAAGCTGTTATCTTCCGATGATGAGATGACAGCATTCATCGGCGTTGTCATGGCTCTTGTCGCATTAGTGCTCACGATCGTGCTTCAGGTGTATGTAGTTAAGAGGCTGAAGTCACCGGGGACGGTTCTCACTGACTTAACAAAAATGTCAGAAGGTACGTCCCCCTGACATCTCCTGCTTCCTTCCATCCGAACCTGTCGGAATTTCCGACAGGTTGAATTCTCATCTAATTCACCCTCTTCGTAGATATTCTTAATATGATCAACTACGTTTGTTCTGGGCCATGACTCCGGCAAGCGGATGAGGCACATAGGGCTCTTCAAGGAATTCCTTTTCATCATCCGTAAGCTCAAGCTCCACGGCATTTGCTGCGCCTTCGATATGATGAATCTTTGTTGCTCCTACCACAGGCGCTGTCACCTTGGACAGCAGCCATGCCAGAGATATTTCCGTCATTGTTTTGTCATGCTTTTCGGCAAGCTCCGCTACGCGGTTGATGATCACGGCATCCTGCGAGGCAGTGGCATCGTATTTGAACTTCGCAAATTTGTCTTCTTCTGCGCGTTTTGTATTTCCCTCTTCCGGTTTTCTCGACAGCCTCCCGCTTGCAAGGGCACTGTACGGTGTAAGCGCGATATTTTCTTCTGTGCAGTACGGTACCATCTCTCTTTCCTCTTCGCGGAAGATCAGATTGTAATGTCCCTGTATGGACACGAACTTCGCAAATCCTTCCTTTTCCGCAAGTGCATTCGCCTTGGCGATCTGCCATGCGTAACAGTTCGATATGCCGATGTATCTCGCCTTTCCCGCTTTCACGATACGGTTCAGTCCGTCCATGACATCGTAGATATCCGTATTCCAGTCCCACATGTGATAGATATACAGATCCACATAGTCCATTCCGAGATTCTGAAGGCTTGCGTTGATCATGTTTTCAATATGCTGCTGTCCGCTGATCCCATCTTCTATCTCTTCCGGCGTCCTCGGAAGGAACTTTGTTGCCACGACTACATCCTCGCGCTTTGCAAAGTCCCTGAGCGCTCGTCCCACATACTGTTCACTGGTACCGCCCTGATAAGCGATCGCCGTATCATAAAAATTCACTCCAAGATCGAGGCCTTTCTTTATGATCTCTCTTGAATGCTCTTCATCCAGCGTCCAGCTGTGCTGCCCCTTTGCGGCATCACCGAAGCCCATACATCCCATGCATATACGGGACACGTTAAGATCTGAATTACCAAGTTTTGTGTATTTCATGATAACATCTCCTCCGTTTGATTATTTTTTATATACATCAATTATCCGATACGGGCAAGTCACTGGGGACGTATCCATTGGAAAACTTAACGTTATTTGGTAGAATCATGAACAGGTAGTTCTTAGGGATCCGCATCGATATAAGGAAAGAAAGTCATGTTATCCAAATTCAAAGAAAACAGAAAAAAGATCGTCGTAGTGTTCGTATGCCTGATGGCTGTCATTATCGCTGTTACAGTCGGCGTGTTCGTATACCGGAATTCCGATAAGGTCAAGGTTAAGAACTACCTGGAAATGGGTAGCAGATATCTGTCGGAGATGCAATATGAGCAGGCCATTGTTGAATTCACCAAGGCTTTCGAACTGGATCCCGATAACCCGGTCGTCACCGGAAACCTGGTTACCGCGTACTCAGACTGGGCCGATGCGCTGGTCGAAGAAGAAAACTATGATAAGGCCATAGAGATACTCACGCAGGGATATGAGCTCACGGGTGATGAAAGCCTCAATGCGCAGATCACCGAGATCCGCGACTCAGTCGAAGCTGAGAAAGCAAAAAAGGCAAAGGAAAGATTTGACGAGCTTGCTAGGAATATCAGGCTTGAAATGGATGAGATCTACACTGAAACCGATGGATCCAGTGTGTACAGGACATTTGACGAAAGGGCTGCGGTCTATGCACCTGTCATAAATGATCTTAACGAATATGTTGATCTGATCATTGAGCATCCTGATTTCATTTCTGAAAAATTAAACTTCGAAGTATTTTATGACAGCGATATCCGAGGGATCGCTATGACTTTCGATATGATGGGTGTGGATGCCGTAATTGTCGGTCCGGATGTCATCTATACCGCTCTCGCTTCTCTTTATCTGCATATAGGAGATTATGAGAGCTGCCTTGATGCCCGTTCCAAACTGGCAGAATACACGGGAGACGACAGCATACTGACTGAACACAGCACCAGTGATGCTGCCTTCAATCGAATATACGATAAATATGGAAGAATGTTACATTGGGAATCGAAAGATACCGGAGCAAATCCGGAAGACAGATCGTATAGTGACGCTTCAGGAGATTATATTACGAGCCTGCAAAGATATGACGGATTTTTCGAGAAAGCCGAATTTGATAACGGCCGTATAGTCTCACTTGATGATCCTACCTGTATATACACATATTCCTACAGTGGTGATACCGTGACTGCAACCGTAGTCAAACATGACACAGGTTACACCTTTACCAAGCAATTCCGGATCAACAAATATGGGAAAGAGATCGAAGGCTCAAGCGTGGAGCAATAACCTTTTGCCTATACCTGACCGTTGAGTTCCTTCAGTACATTCATCTCCATGTCATCGCTCACAGCGCTCTGCGTCTTATAGAGTTCTTCGGCCTTATCATAATACTCCTTGAACCGGCTGTAATCCCTGCTGTCAGCTGCATTCTTATCCTGCTTATCCATCTCCAGGAAAGCAAGACGCTTGTATGTATTATAATTATCGCCATATTTCTCGAGCATCATGTCAAACTCATCCTCTGCCGCTTCCAGATCATCCGTCTGCTCATATATGATGGCCATGTTGTTGTGAGTCGTATAAGTATCCCAGCCCTTATCCGTGATCTGAGTAAATACACCCAGAGCGCTGTCGTAGTAAGATTCATCCCCTGTAAGCTGGGCCATGCTTACATAGCACTGAGCGAGTTGTTCCAGCACGCTCGCCTTTATACCGCTGTCATATCCTGATGCCTTCTCAAGCACACTTATGGCTTCTGACAGCTGCGCCTCATCTTCATGGTCGTACAGAGAAGCGCAAAGCATTCCAGCTCTTGCCTTTGTCTGATCATCTTCCGCAGCCTCGATGCATTCCTTATACATATCGATCGCTTCATCGGTATTCCCGCGCGAAGCTTCTATCTCTGCATTGGCAAGCATCAGGTCTACATTCTCCAGGTTCAGATCAGCGGCTTCATTCAGCACACTTACAGCCTCATCAGCCTCACCTGCCCTCGCAAGGGCTATTGCTTTATCTCTGTAAATAAGTGCGTTTGACGGATCAAGCTTGATTGCTTCATCATAATCATGTACAGCGCTGTCATACTGCTTCATCTCAAACAGATCATTGGCTCTCAGATGATATGCAGACGACTCCAGTGTCTTATCAAGATCGAAATATAAGCCGTCGATCAGTCTGTCATCTATGCATTCGATACTCCCTTCATGATCACCGCTGTAATAGAGTTCAAGAGCATCACTAAGACCCGCCTTGTATTTTTTCTCTCCGGTATTTTTAAGCGTGATTAGTGAAACGGCGGCAATTATTCCTGCGATCACAGCAGCGATCGCCACTGCGACTATCCGTCTGACAACCTTGGCGCGATATTTAAGATCATATTTTTTGATATTATCAAGGATCTTCTTTATCTCATCAAAACTCTGGAATCTGTTCTCCGGCTCAGACTCCAAAGACCTGGTTATGATGTCAGCCAGCCCCCTGTTCATCATGGGATAGATATCAAGAACAGGCTTGATGTCACCGGGCTCGGAGGAAGGCTTGATCCCGGTCAGCATATGATAGAGAGTCGCGCCGAAGCTGTAGATGTCGGACCGCTTATCGTAGAGGATCCACGATTCCCTTTTCTCTTCCTTAGTCACATTTGCAGGTGATCCGGACATTGGTACCGTCTCATCAGATGGATGATCCTGCAGAAGTACCGTCTCCTGTACGCCGGGCCCCGGCATGGGGACTGTCCTATCGGATGGATCATCGTGAAGTAATACCGTCTCCTGTATACCGGCCCCCGGCATTGGTACTGTCTTATCGGATGGATCTTCGTGCAGTAATACCGTTTCTCCGTATTCTCTTTCCGCTGCCGCAGCAGCCCTTGCCGCCTTAAGTGCATTTCTTCTGTACTCAAATGATCGTCTCTGCTCAGGCGCGGCGTATCCGGGCGTAAATCCGAATGCATAACTGTTGGCGGCGCTGAGTGCGCTGGATATGTTGAAATCAATGAGACACACATCCCCTTCCGGAGTGATCATTATATTATCGGGCTTGATATCACCGTGGATCACGGGAGGTTTTGAATTATGAAGATAGACCAGAGCATCACACAATTGCCCGGCATATTTGATGACTTCCTGCTCGGAGAGTCTGCCCCTCTCTTTGAGGATATCCTTAACAGACTGTCCCGGTATGTAATCCATCACGGTGAATACCGCGTCTTCTGTTACGATGAAGTCCAGGACCTGCGGGAGATATGAGTGTCTGAGATTCTTGAGCGTATCTGTCTCTGTCCGTTCATTCACAAGGCCGCGTATAGCCTCGTGCTGCTTCTTGAGCACGACCTTCTTTCGCAGTCTCTTGTGATAAGCCTCATATATGATGCCTCCACCGCCCTGTCCTATCTCGCCCAAGACGTCATATGTATCTGTTATCTCTCGGCTAAGGTTCATCATCTCTTATTTCTTCCTGATTTGTTCATATGCCATCCGGTTTTTTTCCTATCATTTTTGTAATATCTTCATCGTCCGCTCCCGGAAACTGTTCCTTTATGCGGTCGACTATCCTCTGCCGGCTCTTTGCGGGACTTTCTTTATATGCCCCTGTCACAGCCTCATAGCCCCATACCGCTTCGGGCGGGAGCATCACGGATACAGGCATGCCGTATTCCTCCCCGCGTTTATTTCTTCTCCTGTGGAAATCAGTGATCACGAGATAGGTCTGCATCTGGAGTCCGGTTATGATCCCGGGATAGTTTTTCTCTCCGCCTTTGCCGAAGCCCGCTTTTTTCTTGAGCTCGGTAGACAGGATCTGGTCATCGGGGAATACGATGTCTCCATCATCATCCTTTGCCGTCAGCAGGTCCATGATCTTCTTTTCCCTCCGGTTCGCGAGTCCGTCTTCCCAGCGCGCATCAAAATCATACCCGCTCCGTCTGTAATTGGCGAAATACGGCAGCCAGTCAAGGCTGATAAATCCGGCCTTCTGGTCAAAGAACTTGCCGTAAGCCACCTGATGACTCGCAGCGATGATCTCCCTCCACTCCCAGGGATCCTCATCGATAATTCCGGTCCACCAGTAATCGGGGGACACATGTTCCTCCGCCGAAAAGCCCTCTATCCCGTTCGCAAAGAGCGGGAGGAATCCGACTTCATTTATCCAGTTGATCAGTTCCTGCCATGTGCGGATGCGGTACGGATCGTTCCACTCCAGTCCGCGCATGATCCATGCGCCATCTTCTACTGCCATTTGAAAAAAAGTCAGCGGGGACGGTTCTCACTGACTCCTCCTTTCGATAAGTCAACGGGGATAATTCACCGGGCCGGTTCTTGCTGACTCCTTTTTTCTGCAAGTGTCATACACCATGGGAATAAAAATGAAATATAGAACATCTGCAGAAAATTGGACGCGAGCGAGCCTCCCACGCCGGGGATCCACTCCTTCAGGAGAAATGACAGGATAAGATCGACAACATAGTATCCGAAAAGACCGGTCACAAGCCTTGTGACTCTTGTCATCATGGGCACGTCGGTTGAAAAGCCGATCCGCCTTCTCTCCAAAACCCAGCCTGCCAGAAATCCGATACTCATTCCCACAGATTTGAAAGTGTCCTTGGCCATTTTCGAACCGTCGACCAGAAGTTCCCCTGCTGCATCAAAGTCCTCCGGATAGGGCTTCACCGAAGCATATATCGCCACTGCAAATGCGATCCCGATCCCTATCAGCATCACCATGATATCCTTGTCAGGGTGCACTTCGATCCATTTCATGAGCTTTAATGTCAGCCACATGATAAGAAGCCCGAGCAATGAGCCGACTATGATATCCTGCGGCGCATGCACGCCAAGATAGATACGACTGAACGCGATGAGGACCAGGAACAGCACCAGAAAAACCCGCAGGATCCGGGGCAGTTCCTTTCTTATCGCCCCTCCGCCGAACAATGTGGCGGCGTTTGTGCTGTGTCCGCTCGGAAAGGAATAACCGGTAGCCGTCTCCATGGAATCACCGTAGGGTACGATCCTCGCATCCCTGAGCCACGGGCGGTAGACGCAGGCCGTAACCTTCAGAAAACCGTTGAGGATCCTGTTGCCGCACATGCCCATCAGGAAATACTGGCCGTACTCTTTGCTGACGCACCAGTAGATAGCGGCTATGATGACCAGCGAAGTACCCTTTTCTCCCAAAAAAGTCATCTCGGAAAGAAATTCAGCTAGGCATTCTCCCGCACCGTTCCTGAATTCCTGCAAAGCCAATAAAATGTTGATATCCATGCTTTTTCTCCTGTTCACTCATTGAAACAAGTTAACACCTTTATCATTTTGACAACTCAACTGGGATAAGTCAATAAGTCAACGGGGACGGTTCTCATTGACTTATTTAAACACATGCTCTCCGTTTTCATATTTAACACTTTTTCACTGATTTTTTTATTGGATTTTATGGTACATGAACACAACGTCAGCATAAGAAATATGCATAGAAATAAAAGCGCAGCCTTTGCTTTATGTTTTTCTTTACGGCATGCAGATTCTAAGTTTTTCTCTTTGGATACTGGCCGCTCCTTGCCTGCCCGTCGGAATGTATACCGGAATACTGTCATTCTTTTCTGATTTTTGAGCTATTTAAGACAGGTCTTGCGATATGCACATTAAAGAATTCTATCAAAGGCCCCATGAAGAAAGCCGTGATGATAGTGCCTGCACCTGCTATAGTCGGTATGCTGCTCACCGCACCTCCGGCGGCCAGGAACAAGGCCACGCCAAGGATCACGCATATCAGATCCGAGATGATCCTGACATACTGGAATCTGCCCTTCTTCCACGTGTTACATATGATAAGCGCTATGGCGTCATATGTAGACACTCCCAGATCCGCCGTCATGTAAAATGCTGAACCAAAGCAGATGATCACGACTCCTGTAACAAGGCATATCACCCTTACAGGCATTGATGGATCCACGATCACGGTCAGGAGATAGTCATACGTAAACTGCGTGATATATCCCAGCAGGAAGAGATTGATGAACGTCGCTATACCGATATAATGCCTGTCGAAGATCAGCGCGAAAAGCAGAAGGACGGCATTCGTGATGACATACAGCGTTCCGAATTTTATCGGGACAAGCGAATCCAGGCCTGCCATGAAGGACTGGAAGGGGTCGACGCCGAGCGCAGCGATCTTAAATATGCCCACACTTATCGCGCAAATGATCACTCCAAACAGCGACATTGCTATTCTTTTGCCCAGATTCTCAATTTTCATTTTACACCTTCCGTCGTATTCAACTCACTTGCTCCGGCAAAGTCTTTATTTAACGAATATTCTGCGTCTGTAAGAGCATCCGGATACTCTTGATCCCACGTCTTATTATCATGGTGTAGCCTGCCACGGATCCGCAGATATTGCAGGCTTGCTTTCATAATTGCATTTATTATATGTCTGTTTCTGATACGTTACTATAACTTTTTATTTTACTGTACTCCAGTCCCTGAGCACGTTTATATTCTCTGTATATCAGCACTGACAGTACTATATCCACTACATAGAATGCATTACCTGCGAGATACAGCAAAAACTTTCCTGTCGTGATATGCTTCCCGGATCTGAGATTAATGGTACAGATCTCTTCCGGTATCAGGGTGCTGAGAAAAACGCCGAAATCGACCGCGACAAAAAGCGGAAGAAATAATATACCGATGCCGCCCAGAACAGTTCCTAAGATGACGAACGCGGCTGCCGCTAAAAAAAAGAATACATAATACGGTATCTGAACGAATTTATTTATCATCGTTACTTTTGCCAGCCGCTTCTTGTCTTTGCAGATAATACTGAGAATGACAGTGACGACAAGTTGGATCAAAAAAAATATCAGACAGATTTTATACGGGATCGCACGGGAGTATTTCTGTGAAAGCATGATCACAAGATAGTACAGATAGGGCGAAAGGCCGTTAATGAGCAGTATATATTCCATCCCTTACTCCTTTCTGATCACACCGCTGAGGGAATACTGATACAGCACCGGATATCTGGCTACCCGATGCTGTAGATCGATCAACACAATATATCTATGTCCATATTACAGGGAACGGCTTGCATCTTTCAAGTCGGCCCCCGGGCGATGGTGACGAGTATTACTCCGTCAGTTCGATTTGATTTCCCTCAAATACACTCACACAGCTTTCGTAATACCCGTCTCCTGTGGTTCTGGGGCCGCTGACCACCTCGAACCCATCCGCCTTCAGTCGAGCCGTTATTTCATCAACCTTTTCTTTGCTTCCCAGCGAAAATGCAATATGAGCAAAACCTGTTCGGTTGAGCGTTTTTTCCGGATCATCAAGGTCAGGCTTGTTCATCAGCTCGAGCCTCGCTCCATCCGCAAAGGAAACGAAATACGATCTGAATCCGGTGTTTTTATTGTGATATCCGGCATTAGACGTGCCTCCGAAATACTTTATAAAAAAGTCCCTCGCAGACTCCAGATCGTTCACATACATTGCAATGTGCTCTATTGTCATATGTCTCTCTTCTCGCGCAGCTGATATTTGCCCAGATCGACTCTGCCGTCAACCACTTCGATCCCTTCAGCCTGAAGGAGTTCGCCCTGCTTCCACGCTCCGCCGAAAGCAAACTCCCCGGCGAGTTCTCCCCTGGCATTCACGACACGATAACAGGGGATCCCGTTAGGATCGGGATTCTTATGAAGAGCATTCCCTACAGCCCGTGCCATCTTCCGGTCGCCGGCCATCTCCGCTACTTGAGCATAAGTAGCCACGTGGCCATACGGGATCTTCTTTACAGCCTCATATATCCTCTTCGAGGGACTGTCTGATACCAGGGTGTAGCTCTCTTCGATCATGATCTTGATATCTCTGTCCGGTATGCTTCCATCAAGGATGACAGTGTTCCAGTGAAGCTTGTTTTGATGATATCCCGGCTGCACGGACTTGTAGATATCACGCCAGAAGAACGCCTTTTCAGGATCCGCTTTTACATTAAGATTGACGTATCCGTCCTTCTCATATGTCCATAAAAAGGCTTTCCTGTTCCCTCTGTACCTGACGAGCTGCCAGTTATCATCGTGAAACGGGGCATCCTGATACGTATCAGGGAAAGACAGTCCGTATTTCAAAGCCTGCTCTCTTGTTTTCATCTCTGTATCCTCTACGTAAGTCAACGGGGACGGTTCTCACTGACTCCTTTTTGCCCAAAATCGAATCAATGAGAACCGTCCCCAGTGACTTAGTGACTCCCCTGTGACTTATGTCCCCGGTGACTTATCGCGTCTTATTCGGTGACTTCCTCTTCTATTATCTCTTCGCCGAGGTGGCTTGCCGCGCCGGGATCGCTGACCACATGAGTGCCTTCTGCCAGTCCCTCTATCTCAGTGTACGTACCGTCGTCACGGCCCGTTGTGATGTACTCTTTTGCGACTTCCCCGTCAGTAACGATATAGACGAACGATCCGTCGTCATCCTTGTATACGCACTCCGAAGGTACCCTGAGGACATTTATCGCATCCTCGAGTATTACAGTAACGTCCGCATCGAGTCCCACGATCAGATTATCTTCCGTGTCCACGTCGATCTCCACGGATGCCTTCGCCTTGCCGGATGCGTCGCTCTCTGCAGCCTGATTGATCTTGGAGACTTTTCCGTCATACTTCATATTTCCGATCTTGATCTCAGCGGCCTGTCCTTCATGCACTTCTGAGATATCATACTTCGATACCATCATCCTGATCTTGTAGCTGCCGGCCGTCTGCATCTCGATCACCGGCACTCCCTTTTCCACATATGCTCCCACATCCACAAGACATTCGGTGATAACGCCGTCCTCGGGAGCCACTCCGCCATTCACGGCCTTCGCAAGCTCTTTCTCAGCCTGTGTAAGAGTCAGCTTGTCGCGCTCCACCTGCTGCTCATCGGCATATATTTCCTGATATGCCGTAAGCATGGACTGTGATGTGTCTTTGTCGGTCTTCGCGTCTGTCCATATCCTCATCACAGTATTCAGGTTATTCTCCAGCACGAGATATCTGTCATGAGTCGCGGGATCCATTCCCTCCTGCGGGAGGCATATCTCATCTTTATGAAGATCTGATATGTCCTCGTTCAGATCGCCGATGTCGTCCTGATACTCCTTGGCCTTCTCTATATATTCGTCTATCTTCTCTGTATCCTTTTCCTCTTTCAGTTCGGCTGCCTTGAGATCAGACTCTACCTTGGTAAGCTTCGCCTGCTTCTCCGCCAGTTCGCCTTCCTTTTTGGCTATATCCGCTTCATAGCACTTCTTTCTCTGATTCAGCTCGTAATCACTCAGATACACTCCGGAGTTGAGCGACATCATCTGGAGCTCCAGAAGACCATATACTGCCTCGCATTCAGCGATCTTTCTCTTCGCGGTGTTGTACTTGCTCTGATAAGTAGCCCTGTTGTCGGTCGCCGCTCCGAGGATCTTCTCGCTGTATTCCACGTCGGTGGCAGCCAGATCTACTTCGTTCTGCTGCGAATCTCCCGAATACCCGATCAGCAGGTCGCCTTTCTTTACTCGGTCTCCGTTCTCGACAAACCGCTCGTCTATGACACCTCCGACATCGGAATAGATGGTGAGTTTTCTGTCTCCTTCGACGGTTCCTGTCCCGCTAAGCCTCGGCGATATCGTTCCTCTGCTTACGGTTTTGACCTCGAGAGTATCGGGTGTAAGATAATAATAAAGTCCGCCTCCGACGACCGCCAGACAAAGAATTATGATCACGACTCTTTTGATTATCTTTTTCATTTACTCCACTCCTTTAAGTGCTTCTACCATGTTGATTTCTTTTACTTTTGCCGATATCAGACCGTTCACGATAAGTGACAATATGAACGACAGTGAGAATGCGCACAGGTACGGAACGGGACTCAGTGTAAAGATGTAATCTACCTCGTCATCCATTCCTCCCAATATTATCTCGAGGAACTTTATTCCCAATATCAGTCCGGCCGCTGTTCCCAGGCCTGTAACAAGGATATTCTGCTGCTGCAGTATCCAGCGGATCTTTTTCGTGGGAAATCCAAGCACCTTCAATGTGGCGATCTCCCTTACCTTCTCAATGAAGGACAGGACTCCCAGATTATACATCACGACCACACCGACTATTATCGCAATGACCATGGTGTAAGTGACTGTCTCATCTGTTCCCTCGGATCTGTCCCTTACCGCCTTGATATAGTCTTCCCTGGCGATCACACTGGATATCTCAGGCCGGTCCTTCATAAATGAAGTCGGAACCGACATGTCCGTATATAACAGGTTCGGCTCAAATGACACCGTAAGCTCCTCGGCACACTTTCTTGTCATGGCCAGTCCCTGGGTGCCCGGCGTCTTAAAGATCAGGCCCACCCTGCTCCTGTAGACTTTCTTATTCGAGAGAAACTTGAAGTCTATGATGTCTCCCACACCTATGTCAAAATATTCCGCGACTCTTGCGCTGATCGCGATCTCGTGATCCGGAAGTTTGGTGAATTCTCCGTTTTCATCCTGAAACCGGCACAGATTGCCTTCATCCACGATGGTCACATTATACATTCTGTTCATACCGCCATGAGTCACCTCTGCCGAATCGTTCTGTATCATCTGACCTTCGTAGGCCTTCGCATAATCATATACGACGCCGTATCCGGCATTGGAGTTGAAAGTGACAGTGTAATTAGCGGGTGTAAGATCATCGTACTGCCACTCATCTATCATATGGTTTACCTCGTTCGCTCCGAATGAAGTAAGCATCAGTGCTGAAGTGAGCGTTACTCCGAGTATACCCATAAAGGTACGTCCCTTGTTGCGGTTGATATCCCTCAGATTCCACTTGGTCGCAAAATCAAAAAGCTTCCAAAGGAATGTCTTTTCCAGCATACCTGCTCCCATCACTGCCGGAGGTTCGGGGCGGAGTATATCCGACGCTCTCTGCACAAGGAGTTTCCTGCACGCAAAGAAATTCACCATCCCCGCCATCACCGATATGAGCAGTATCACTATCACGGGCTTCGACGACAGCGCCATCCTCTCATACGGGTTGGAATAGTACAGATTCATACTGTAGTTCATCTGTTTTCCAAGAGTCCACCAGCCCGCAATAGTTCCGGCAATGCTACCTGTAAGGGCTATTATCACGACAAATGATATGTAGTGGATCATGACGGCCGGCTGCGAGAATCCCAGCGCCTTCAGTGTTCCGATGAGCGTCCTCTGCTTTGTCACAAGCCTTGTCATCGTCGTCACGATACCCAGCATTGCGATCAGGATAAAGAGAAGCGGAAAGACCGTTCCCATCATGGCATCGTAAGCCATATCTCCGCTGTATGAGCTGAAGCCTTCCTGCCTGTTCTTTGTCACAACAGACAGCGATGTCTTTGACAGGGCTCCCAGGATCTCCATCTTTGCATTGTCCAGCATCTGAATGTCATGATCATCAAGAAGGAACTGGTTCTCAACGGTATTCAGATCCACATATGCATATTCATAATTAAGCCTTATGCCCGGATACTCTCCCGCATCAAGGAAAGCAAATCCATACTCTCCTATTTCGGGCTCCGTATATGTATCATCGATCATAAAGTAAAGATGTTCCGGATTGTCCATGATGCCGCGCACCGGTTCATCAAATGCGATCCCGTCACAAACGCACTGAAGCGAATCACCTACGACGATCCCGTATGTGGATGCGAAGTTCCTGTCTATCCAGATACCGCTCTTGCCTTCTTCATAAGGTTCCCCGTCAAAGAGAAGCATCTTTGAGATGTTATTGGTCCGGATGAAGTTAAACTCCATCTTCCTGTCTTCACCGAGCTTTACTTTGCCGTTTATGGTCGCCCTGAGTTCTGCATCTTTGACATTGGGCAGTTGCTTGATATCAATGATATCCTGGTCCGTGAATCCTTCCGATACGGCATACAGGTCCATGAAATTCGTATCCCTGTAATACCGGTCTATCGCATCCGAGTTACCTGACTGATCGGAATCAAATGCCTCCAGCACATACATGGCAAAAAAGCACATGACGAATATAGCCAGAAACTGCACAAAATTCTGACGCAGATCCCTCATCATTTTTTTACGGAGATTCTTTGTCATAGGGATCTACCAGTTGATCTCGTCAGCATCTTTCGGTTCTTTATTGATCTTCACTTCGACCACAGTGCCGTTCTTTACCATGACGACTTTGTCCGCGATCTCTGCAAAAAGGCTGTTGTGCGTTACCATGACTACCGTCTGTCCGCGCACCCTGCTCTGATCCTGCAGGAGCTTTAACACTTCACGTCCGGTATTTGTATCGAGAGCGCCGGTCGGTTCGTCGCATAATAAAAGCCGGGGCTTTTTGGCTATGGCTCTGGCTATGGATACACGCTGCTGCTGTCCTCCGGACATCTGGGAAGGGAAATTATCCTTTCTGTCTTCAAGGCCTACCATCCGGAGCGCCTCAAGAGGATCCATGATCTCTACTCCGAGATCCTGCATCAGATCGACATTTTCATATGCTGTAAGAGTTGGTACAAGATTATAGAACTGAAAGATTATGCCGACATCATTGGAACGGAATCTGCCAAGACGCGCATCATCAAAAGCAGTGATCTCCTCACCGCCAAAGAATATCTTGCCGCTCGTCGCTCCGTCCAGTCCGCCGAGAAGATTCAAAAGCGTACTTTTACCTGCTCCACTAGGGCCGAGTATCACTACGAGCTCGCCTTCCATGATCTTCAGGTTCACATCGTGCAGCGCCTCGTAGACGATCTGTCCCGTCTTGTAGATCTTGCCTACATTCTCAAAGAGTATGAGGGGTTCCCCTTCTTCCTCTTCCGAAGGCGTCTTTTCTTCTTCCTGAGATGACTCCGCTTTCTCTTCCGGAGATGCCATTGTTTCCTCTTCTGAAGGAGTCTTTGCTTCCTTCCCCGAAGACGTATCTTTCTCTTCCCGAGATTCCTGTGCTTCCTCCCCAGAAGACGCCTTAGCTTCCACTTCAGGAGACGTCTTTTTCTCTTCCTGAGATGGCTCTGCTTCCTCCCCCGAAGACGTCTTTGTTGCTTCTTCCGGAATATCTTTTACATTCTCATCACTCATCTGCTGATAAAAAAACGATTTCCGCTCCTTATGATTAAAAAAACGACCTAATAATTATAGTCTTCATAACGAGTTTACGCAATCAGAATGCGAAAAATACAGGCTTTTTTATTAAGAAGTGCTTTTTTATTAAAACATGCTTTTATTTATGAAATCAGGATCATCTCCGGCTTGTGAGAACATCCGAAGCCTCCTGTATAGAACGGTACATCCCGTACCCTTTCATGGCTTTTCTTGCTTTTAAGAGTAACTGGGAATCCGGCTTGTGTCCTGATTCTATCTCTTTGATCAGAAGATCTATATGGTAGCGCATGGTCATCATGGTTGAGGCCATGTTGCGCATCATATCCACGACATTTTTCTGATTTTCACTGACGAAATCAAACAGATCTTCTCTGCTTATCTTCAGCGCCAGTATATCCGAGTATGCCCTGACAGTATATACGGCAGGCTCATCCAGGAGCAGTCCGAGCTCGCCAAAGCAGCACTGCGGTCCGATTATCTTTATCAGTGTCTCCTGCTTCGTTCCAAATCCCACATACACTTCGGCGTGACCGGATATGATCTTGTACATGTCGTGATTATATTCACCTTCCCTGACAACGATCGTCTCCTCAGGAAACTTTACCATCTTTGCGTTCATCTGCTATTGATCCTCCTGCCCGGGTTGCCTTGTCTCAATGAGCTTTTCATAAATAAAAACGTGCTACCTTATAAAGTGTGTCGGCTGCCATTCTTCCTTCTGGGGCAGGCCGTATTTTTCTTTACCGAGCGCTATGCTTTTCATAAGGAAAGTCATGTTACGCGCTAGCACTCTCATCGTCTGAAGTCCCTCCAGATCTCCGGATGCCTGACCTTTTTCTCTGCCATGAACACTGTTCCAGTACTGGCTGGAAGCAACCGGCATTCCGCAGATCGTAAAGTATTTATTCAGCTCATCAAACGTGGCTGATAATCCGCCTCTGCGGGCAACTACCACGCTTGCTCCCACCTTCATGGTCTTGTCAAAACCCGTGCTGTAGAACAGTCTGTCAAGGCAGGCTATCAGCGTAGCATTGGCGGACGCATAATACACAGGTGATGCCACGACAAGTCCGTCTGCCGCTTCGAACTTCGGAGCCAGTTCATTCACCACATCATCAAAGACGCACCTGCCCTTCTCCCGGCAGGAACCGCACGCGATGCATCCCCTGATGTCTTTGTTTCCGATCTGGACGACTTCCGCTTCCGCTCCCTCTTCTTCAAATACCTTTACCATCTCGCTCAAAGCAATGCTTGTGTTGCCGCCCTGTCTCGGGCTTCCGTTGATCATCAGTACCTTCATGATTATTCCCCTTTCTCCTGTCTGCTCCTGTCGAAATCTATCTGCTTTATTATCGATTCCACAAGCTCCTCCTTCGTGTTGAACCCGGTGCCATCATCGCCGGCCGGCCGGTAATGGTATGCGTTGATCCTGATATCGTTATATCCGGTCTCCTCGTGCAGCCACATCAAAGATGCAGCGATGGAATCCGCAAAGTTTTCGATCTCTTCATCATCTGCCGTATTAAGATCGATATCCTTAAATGTTACATCCGTGTCAAAGCTGCAGTATTTGCTTCCTTCAATGGCATCATCCAGCGATTCAAAGAATTCGGTCTTAAAAGGTCCCGTGAAAAAATAATATGTATCATATGGGTAATACTCATAGGTATCCACGTAGGGGATCTGCGGGAAATACTTATCTCTGAGGCCGTTCTGATACTCCACGATCTTTTCGCCGTAATGCTCCTGATTCCATTCTTCGTGGTAGTGATCTTCCATTGATTCACCCAGACCCACCACAGTGAATTCGATCCCGTTCTCATCAGTTGCAACGACTTTGTTTCCGAATCCATAATCCGTAAAAAACTGTTCCGCTTTTACTTCAAAAACATGCTCAGGGTATTTCTGCTCAAGAAACGAATCCGTTTTTATTTTGCGTGCGAAGAGTTCCATCGGTGTAACATATCCTATGATCCCCAGCGCAGCCCGGATAACAGCAAAGCATATGATGACGCCAGCAGCTATGACAGTTCCGATGATGATCCCGATAGCGATCTTGTTTGATTTCTTCATCAGTTCTTAAACTGCTCAACCAGATTTGAGTAATCCATTATTCTTTCTCCATATCAGATCAAATGTGCCTGACAAATTCAGTTCACATTTTATCATATAATACGGAAAAAGATCATATCATTTATTTCTTTAAAATAACCCCTGCAGCGCAGGGAGATCCCGGAGATTCGAAATGTCGTAACACATGTCAGCCTCCGGTATCCTCTCCTTGATGCTCTTAAAGTTTCGGTTTCCTCGCAACGCAGTGGAGTCTGAAAAAGCCTCTTTTCTCTCCGGTCTCCAGTCTGAGGCCTGACTTATCGCACAGTTTTCTGACCTCATCCACTCCATACACATGGACATCACCGTGTCCGGTAAGATTGATGATCGGCATTTCCACATGATTGAAAAACCATCTGACAGGCGCTGTCCGGGCAGTCATATCACGCAATATCAGCCGTCCTCCGGGACGCAGGACGCGGTATACGCTGTCGAAGAAATCCTGTACATTGGGATAATGGTGAAAACTCTGACAGCATATGACGACATCATACGATTCGTCGGCAAACGGCAGCTTCTCACAGTCTCCCACCACCAGTTCCACGTCCTCCATGTTTTTTGCCCTGGCCGAATCGATCATCTCGGGAGTTAAGTCTATGCCCGTGTAATGCTTTTGCGGATATTTTTCATGTAGCAGAGTAAGCATAGGCGCCGGACCGCAGCCGCAGTCAAGAAGATCATCAAACGGTTCTTTCTCGAGTTCTTCAAGGACATCGGGGTAGTCTTTTTTGCACATCTTATACACTCCGCCTTTGTCTGTCTCATACACCCGGGCAGCTTTTGCAAACTCCTTTCGTGACAAATCCTTATACTCTTTATCTGTCATATCGAAGCATCCTTTCTTATCGAACCTCTTATTCGGTTAGACGCGACTAACGAGATATGATAAACCTTGTTTGCCTGTCTGTCCATAGCAACAGGAAAAAACTCATTACTTCATCCGTTACAGGATCAGAAATCCAGTTCATTTTTTTTGAACAGAAGGAAAGAAACCACTATCGAGAAAACGCATATTTTTGCGATCGCAAAAAGGATCCAGAGCCACCCCGAGGCCTGCCCCAGCTGGATGGATGAATTTGGCTAAAAGAAGCCTGAATCTCGATATTCCATGCCCTATAAGACACTGCATGGAATTGGAAGAAAGCTGGAGCAGCAGGACAAATACCAGTATCATGGCTGTCATCTGCCGGGGTTTGATCGATAATTTCTTCTTCATTTATTCCTCCGCAGTTATTCGCGAAACAGCACTTCCGGAACCTTCACCATACTGATCGTATGTGGGAAGATACCACTGAATCAAAATATCATATGGTTTTTTGATCCTGTCAATGCTTTTCTTTACTTACCGTCTCTCTGCTCATCAATATGAGCATTATGATGAGCACCGCCGGAAATAAAAGCCCTGCCCCCATACCTGCCCGAATGTCATCCCCTGCACGTTCTGTAACCCTGCCGACAACAGCCGGTCCTATGCTTCCGCCGAGATCTCCTGCCATTGCAAGGAGCGCAAACATCGCTGTCCCGCCTGAAGGAAACTTTTTTGACGAAATACTTATTGTTCCCGGCCACATTATTCCGACAGAAAACCCGCACAATATACATCCGATCAGCCCTATAACAGGATCTGATGAAAGAGATGCCATCAGATAACAAGTAACGCATAAAGCTCCCGAGCCGATCATGAATCGCATCAAATTCAGTTTTTCTCCATATCTTCCGTAAATAACCCGGCTTACTCCCATCGTCACCGCGAAAAGGCACGGCCCGGTAAGATCACCGACGGTCTTGGATAAACCCAGTGCCGCTTCGGCGTAAGCTGATGCCCACTGCGCCATTGCAAGTTCTGATGCGCCGGCACATACCATAAGGCATACGGAGACCCAGAAAAGAGGTCTTCTGCCCAGTTGCCTGATCCCCATTCCCTTTCCGGTTTCTACTATCGGAACTATGGGACAGGTTGCAAAGTTATATATGTTTACCGCCGGGATCAAAGCCCAGATCACGGCAAGCCACCTCCAGCTGTCCATTCCAAAAATCGCAAAGAATAACGTCGAGATTACAATCGTTCCCACTGAGCCCCAGCAGTAGAAGGAATGCAAAAGGCTCATGGCAGCTTCTTTGTTTTCGAACGGACAGGCTTCAATTATGGGACTGACCAGTACTTCTATAAGTCCGCAGCCCATAGCATATATCGTTACACTGATAAGAATTCCGGCAAAAGCATCCGGCAGCACGTCCGGCAGAAAGGCAAGACCCAGCAGCCCCGCTGCTGAAAAGACTTCTGATATCACTATAGAAACCCTGTATCCGATCCTGTCCACAAATTTCGCGCAGAAAAGATCGATCAATAACTGGGTAAAGAAATATACGGTGGATATAAGCGCTATATTACCAAGCGGGATTCCGTGATCACTATGAAACTTCAGGAAAAGCAACGGTGCAAAGTTCGCCGCAATAGCCTGTGTAATAAATCCCAGATAGCACGCTGTTTTTGTTTTCTGATAATCAGGCATGAATTCTAATGTATTTTATCGAAGAGTCGTCATGTGTCCCTTTCCGTTGCCTTTTGGCGAAAAGTCGTCATGTGTCCCTTTCCGTTGCCTTTTGGCGAAAAGTCGTCATGTGTCTCATATCAAGGCGGTGCTGAAATATCTCTCAGCCCTGTCCGCGAGAACAGTGGCTATGATCTTATCTGTCCCGTATTTTTCGGTTATGTGCTTTGCTGCCCATACATTGGCGCCGGATGAAGTTCCCACGAGGAGGCCCTGAACCCTGGCCAGCTCCCGAGCAGTATTGATGGCATCTTCATCCGAAACCTCAACAATGTCCGTGATTATCTTCGTATCCAATATATCCGGTATAAAACCGTCTCCGATGCCCTGTATCTGATGCAGTCCCGGCTCATCCCCCAGAAGCGCCGACACATTTTTAGGCTCCACGGCTACAATCTTGCAATCCGGATTCTTCTCCAGAAGATACTGTGCAACGCCCTGCAGCGTGCCTCCGCTTCCTACTCCGGAGACATAGATATCTATCTTTTTTCCCAGCTGTTCCGTCAACTCTACAGCGGTGGTGCGATAATGCATTTCGGGATTAGCGCGATTCTGAAACTGCTGCGGAACAAAATACTCATCCGAGCCGGATGCGATCTCCAACGCCTTGTCCACGGAACCGCCGATACTGAGTTTGGGATCAGTCAGCACAAGCTCCGCGCCCAGTGCTTTGATTATCTTCTTCCGCTCTTCGCTCATATTCTCAGGCATCACGATTATCACCCGATAGCCTTTTCTTACGCCGCAAAGCGCGAGCCCGATACCGGTATTTCCCGATGTGGGTTCTATTATCGTCATCCCGGGCTTCAACCGCCCGTCTTTCTCCGCCTCTTCTATCATATTCAGTGCGATCCGGTCTTTGATGCTGCCACCGGGATTAAGGAACTCGGCCTTTGCATATATCTTCAGGCCGGTTGTCTCTTCAAGGCTGATGAGCGGCGTGTTGCCGATCATATCCAAAACTGTCTTATAATACACGATCTCTCTCCTTCGTTTCTTAATTTCTCGTTCCTGTTTAATTCCTATTTTCTCTTCAATAATTGTGCTGTTGATATTTTATCATATACTTCTTCACCAGTTTATGATGACAGATGTTCATAATGACCAAAGGAGCAAATATCCACACAATCAAAGGACTGACCGAGTACAGACTATCCCCAAAAACACCAATGCTACCATGCCTTAGATCACACCGGAAATATTGGTTCCTGTCAAAACACACTCACCTCGATTCCGGTATTGTCTATATATTATACAATATGCTCGATTTCTCCGCCGCAAGGTACTTTTTCACCGCTTCCGGCGCGCTCCAACCCGGCGTTTTGTACCCCGGCCGGCCATTTCTCCGCGACAAGATACTTTTTCACTCCATCCTGCGCGCTGTGATGCGGCGTTTTGTACCCCTGCCGGCCATTTCTCCGCGACAAGATACTTTTTCACTCTTTCCAGAGTGCTCCAACCCGGCATTTTGTACCCCGGCCGGCCATTTCTCCGCGATAAGATACTTTTTCACTCTATCCAGAGCGCTCCAACCCGGCGTTTTGTACCCCGGCCGGCTATTTCTCCGCGACAAGATACTTTTTCACTTCGGTCAAGGGGTTACAGGATACTGCCCATATAATGGTGTAAATTCAATTGAATATAAAAAGAGCCAAAGCTCTGCCTTTCAGTTAAAATGAAGTTACCACACAACACTTTTAGAAAGGATAAGAACTATGGCTCAACTTCATTTTACATTGGATTATGACTTTTTTGTAGGACTATTTACAGACTCTAAGGACGAGGCTTTTGGTAAGCTGATGGAGGTCATGCTCAATCAAGTCCTTAAGGCTGAATCATCACAGCAGCTCAATGCTGATAACTACGAGCGTTCTGACGAACGCCTTGATTAT
>JHYK01000015.1 GCA_000621405.1 Lachnospiraceae bacterium AC3007 | reverse complement strand
ATAATAATCTAAAAAATGCAGCCAGAGTCTGACGACTCTTCCCTTGAATAAAGTGCGCTAACGCGCACAAATATCCTTGATCTGCTTGATTACAGAATAGCTGCCAGGAAACAACTGTCAACCCCAAAGCCGCTTCACGGTGCGCTTTGCGCAGGGTTGACAGTTGTTTCCTGGCAGTTATAGTAGTCAACAAGCAGATCAAGGATATATATGATGGCTACCACCATCAACATAGCAAAAAGGTGATCACTGATTAAGTGACCACCTTTTCTTTTGATATTTTGTATATTTTGCCTGTCTACTTGACAGACCCCTGATCATTGCGCCCCGGTTTTTTTATCCTTCATCTTATCCGTAATGTTCTATGAATTCCTCAGTACGTTGGAGACCGTTGACTGGCTGATATCCATCATTGCAGCTATCATCTCCTGAGTCAGATCAGGATCTGCCGCAAGGTCGAGGATCACAGCATTTCTTGAAGCTATATTCCTGTAGGAGGGTATCACATGATCTATCTTATCTCCCGTGCCCCTGGGTCCGACATGCTTTATCAGAGTCACTCCGTCCGAGAGGACTGCCCTTGCCATCCTCTCTCCCGTGCTCTTGTTTGTCACATAAGATAAGGAAACTATGTCGGAGAGATCATATCTCTCTCCCGCTATCATCCCCCTGAAATCACTGTCAGTAAATGTTGAAAGCAACCCGTTCTTTGCCATGTGCACCCCTCCGCCTTCTAATGTGGCGATATAAAGAATAAAAAAGAAGCGGACTGTCAGATAAATATTATAATGATATCTATCGGATCCATCCGCTTCGTTTATTTTTGCTGTGTCGTTACTTCAAAAAGCCGATCTTGCTGATGATGGGAATATCCTTAGCCTTGCCCTGAAGCACCCATACGATAGCCATGATATACAGCACCGTTAAGACTATATATCCGATACCGCTTACGATCCATCCGAGTACAGGGATTATGCAGGGTACCAGAAGAAGTATACTTGCGAGGGTGAGCCTTATCGAAGCCTTGATGTGGAACTCCGTGAAGGGAGAATCCTTTACAAGAAGAGCAGGTATTATGCCAAGTATTCCGAAGAAATACGGAAGCGTGGCATAGAGCTTGTTATCCGCAATATCCTTGGGATCGAATTCTCTCGTGTGATCACCGGGATCATACGAAGGCGCCACATAGGGCTGCTGATAAGCCTGCTGACCGTTATTCTGCCAGGATCCGTTATTGGGAGCCTGAGGCTGGGGCTGAGGCTGAGGATTGGGATTGGGATTGGGATTACCCGCTCCGTTATCCGAAGCAACATTTGACATCGTGAATCCGCAGTTATTGCAGAAAAGGGCCTCATCGCCCAGTTTATTACCGCATTTAGGACAAGTTTTCATATTGACCTCCTTAGAAATATGATTCTGCTATCAGGATATTATACTACACAGCATGGAAATTACAAACCATGCAGCCGTCAGTTGTTGTTACCGGTGAAGATCCCGCACATATCGAGAGCAAAATCAAGAGGATAGAGCTGAACCATGATACTGTCCATTATCTTGGGCTCTATCTCGAGACGGAAAGCTATCTTCACGAAAAGATCCGCAGGATTGTCAAACATCTTTTCAAATATCTTGACCGAATTGACATCTATCATCTCGACCGAAGGAGTACTGATGTCTATCGGTCTGTGAAGCATGGTCGACATGGATGTCGCAGCGCTCCCCATCATCTGGTTCATGGCTTCAGAGACCGCGCTCTTCTGGAGCTCTCCCAGCTCTCCTGTCACATTCTGTCCGGATCCGCCCATCATAAGGTCCGTCATAACGAGGACATCATGCTCCTTCAGGATGAAGATATTATTGCCGGTGATGCCCTTCACATAGTGGATGTTGACGAAGACGCAGGTCTTATCATAATCATCCAGAGCCGAGCTTCTCTTTATTATCTCAACCTTGGGTGTAGTTATGTCAACCTTGTGCTGGACCATGACCGAAAGCGTCGTAGCCGAGTTACCCATGGTTATATTTGCTATCTCTCCAAGTATATCCACCTGGATGGGTGTCAAAGAATCTGCCATTGTCTGTCTCCTGAATCCGTTTTTTACAAGTGTTATATATAATACCACAAAAATACTGATGATAAAACAAGTTTTGAATCCGCTTCCTCATCAATTAAAATATATTTTTTCTTTCCCCCGCGATCAACCTCAACATCTAGTATTTGCCTGTTTTTCCGCCACAACATCCTCTTCAAAAAAAATATAAAATTTGATAAAATACCGTATGCGGATTTTATCATTTGCGGCCCGCGGATCGGCATATGCCGTCGGACCGGTGACTGTGATGAAATATATACTTCGGAGGTGATCTATAATGGCATGGTTTGACGAAGCAGTCTTCTATCACATCTACCCCCTCGGTCTTCTGGGGTGCCCTCATGAGAACAGTTACGGAGAGCCCGTTCACAGGCTCACAGACCTGGCAGGCTGGGTCGAGTACATAGCGGATATGGGATTTACCGGCATATATATAGGACCGCTCTTCGAGTCCGAAGGACACGGTTATGAGACTACCGATTACAAAAAGCTCGACAGCAGGCTCGGCACCAATGAGGATCTCAAGGCCTTCGTCGCAGACTGTCACAAGAGAGGGATACGCGTCATATTAGACGGCGTGTTCAATCATACAGGAAGGAATTTCTTCGCCTTCAGGGATATCAGGGAGCATCGCGAGTCCTCCCGGTATCTTGGATGGTATTCCGGAGTCAATCTCGGCGGCAACAACAGCTTCAACGACGGTTTTTCATATGACAACTGGGGAGGCTACGATCTTCTGGTCCGCCTCAACCAGAAAAATCCCGAAGTGCAGGACTATATCGCTGATGTCATAAGGTTCTGGGTCAGCGAATTTGATATAGACGGTCTGAGACTCGACGCCGCGGATGTGCTGGACTTTGATTTTATGCAGATGCTCGCACGTGTCGGATCCGAAGTGAAGCCAGACTTCTATCTCATGGGCGAAGTGATCCACGGCGAATACATCCGCTGGGAAAGAGATGCGCACCTCCATGCCGTTACCAATTACCATCTCCACAAGGCTCTCTATTCCGGCCACAATGATCATAATTATTTTGAGATCGCTCACACGGTCAAAAGGCTCTACGACATGGGAGGCGGCGATCCGCTGGGATTAAGGTTATACAACTTCTCTGACAATCACGACGTAGAGCGTATCGTCTCAAGACTCAGTAACCGCGCTCATTTCAGGCCTCTTCACATCCTGCTCTATACCCTTCCCGGTGTGCCCTCAATGTATTACGGCTCCGAATTCGGTATTGAAGGAAAAAAAGGAGGAGGCGATGACTGGCCGATAAGACCCGCGCTCTCATTAAAGGACTGCCTGGCAGATGATGATAAGCGCCCCTTCAGGGAGCTTATTAAGGCATTATGCCATATCCGCACGAGCCACCCGTGCCTTTCCTACGGATCGTATGAACAGCTGCTCCTCACGAACAGGCAGTACGCCTTCATAAGAAGGTCGGCTGAAGGCCTTGCTGTAGTTGCTGTAAATAACGACGACTCTCCGGCTCAGGTTAACATAAATGTGCCCGCCGGAAGATATAAAGCTCTTATAGACGGGATCACAGTCGACGCTTCGGGAGGTAATCTAAGCTATACTCTTCCCCCTTCAGGCGGTGACATCTTTGTACCGGAAGATGACGGCGGATCAAGGGAAGTAGATATTGTACCTCCTTCCGAGATAAAGCCCGTGCAGCCTGCTCCTGCGGTGCAGCAGACTCAGGAGCCCGCTCCCAAGGTGCAACAGTCTCAGGAATCCGCCCCGGCTCAGAAGACGCCGGAGCAAAAGCCCGGGCCCGCCACGGACGGTCAGTCTGACATTCAAAAGAACGCCCGGGAAATAAAGAAGGAGCCTTCTCAAAGCGAAAAGACTCCGGAGCCGGTTCCTGTGCCGTCATCAAAGTCCTACGAAGAGATGAGCGTGGAGGAGCTCCAGTCGGCCATCCTTCAGAAAATGGCTAAGAACGGACCTGTCACCGATGATATGAAGCGATCGGTATACGACAATGTATGGCATGATTCCCTGCTGAACTGGGTAAAGAGTTTCAACTGATATCCTGCTTGTAATACTGCACTTAAGGCTGCTTTTCACGCAGCCTTTTGCTGTATACGGCTAATGATCGGGACAAGGATCGTGGCAAGGACGACACCTGTCAGGCCCTGCACCGCATTGAAAGGTATCTCCGAAAGAGACTGTGTCAGGGCCGCCACAAATCCCGCTTCCTCTGTGCCAGCGTTTATTATGAGCAGCACAGCTATGTCGTAAGCAAGATACCCTGCTACCATGACAGTCTCTCCCGCAAGTCCCGATATCGCTGTTCTTGCAGGCCTGCGAAGCGTATCTTTATCATCAAGTCTTTTATACAGAAGTGCCGCCACATATGCCGTCAGGAACTTTATCACAAAGGTCCCCGGAGCCCAGAGCGCATAACCGCCCGCAAGATCGGACAGCATGGAGCCGAATCCCGCCGCAAATCCTCCATACAGAGGCCCCAGCAATATACCCGACATCAGCACGATACAGTCACCTGCATGCACATAACCCATGGCAGGGGTAGGTATCTTTACCGCCATGGTAGCCGCAAAAGTCAGGGCCGCAAATAATGCCGCCATTACAGTTTTTAAAAGACTTTCTCTGTTATTCATGATAAAATTCCTCTGATACTTCCGTCGCATCCACAAGGCATCCCTTCGGATACGGCATATACTGCTTTGTTGCATCATTATAGTGACATGGCTGCAATAATGCAAGAAAAATTTTAATTATTCCTAGGGGATTGATATGAATAAGCATGTTTTCAAGGCTGCGATCTTCGATCTGGACGGTACCGCGGCAAACACTCTTGAGAATCTCTCATTCTGCGCCAACAGCGTTATCGCTTCCTACGGGCTGGGTCCCGTAGAGACAGACCGCTTCAGATATTTTGTAGGTGACGGCTCCAGAGTTCAGATGCAGCGGCTTCTTTCCTACTGCGGAAGATATTCATCATCCGCTGATGAGCCCTTCCTTGAAGAGGTGTTCGCCCGGTATCTTGATTTTCTTTCATCGCACTGCGCTGACGGAGTCACTGTCTACGACGGCATGGCGGAGCTCATATGCTCTCTTAACGAAAAAGGGATCTCCTGCTCCGTCTTCTCAAACAAGCCCCATGAGCAGGCCTGCAAGGTCGTCTCATCTATCTATCCCGAAGGTTCGTTCCGTTATGTACTTGGACAGCGCGATGATTACCCGAGAAAGCCCGATCCCACGGGAGCCCTGATCCTTGCAGACATGATGAAGGCATCTCCCGGGGAATGCATCTATGTGGGTGATACGAATACGGACATGAAGACCGGCAAGAGCGCAGGGATGTACACCATAGGCGTACTATGGGGGTTCAGGGACCGGGAGGAGTTAGAAAAAGCAGGAGCCGACCTTATAGTCGCATCTCCTGCCGAAATACTGGATCTCTTCTGATCTTTGCTTTACATGACTAATGACTGTCCCTCATCTCATTGAGCCAGATCACAGCCGCCTTGTATCCGCTTTCATCGAATTCAAAATCCTTAACGGTGATCTCCTCCGGCGGGGTCTTCTCGTAGCAGAGTCTTCCGAACCACACCTCAGCCCTGAGCTTCGGATCATCTTGAAGTCTTTCTTCCTCACTCTTAAATATCACGGATTTTAAAGGCTCACGGGCCAGACGGAAGCGCATGCCCCCATCTGACCCGTAGTATGCTTCACCATACAGATAATGCTTTATCCCGTACAGATCTGAGTCTTTGATCATTATTCAAACTTGATATCGCCGAAATCAGTCGACGGCATGATCGCCACATAGGTCTTGCCTACATTGATCTTGATCTCTTCTCCGTTCTCGTCAAAGTATCTTGTAGGGTTCATGTCATCGAGTTTTGACCATGTGACCTTTATCGCCTTGCCGTTTGTGACATACCATCCTTCTCTCTTCTCGTCTGCGGAATAATCGCTGTCATTGGTATGAAGGATCATATATCCGTGATCATCGAGCTTCTCAAGGCGCGCTCCCTGAATGAGAAGGTTCTTGAAGCAGACCTGCTTATTGCCGTTGCCTGCATCGACTTCTTTTCCGCCATACTGGAAGTAGTAATATACGCCTTCATCCTCGTTGTATTCCAGCCAGGGGTTATTGTGGTGGAAGGGAAGCGTGATCTTCTTTGCTGTCTGTGCGCTTGAGTACTGATCCAGAGTGTTGGGATTGGCCCTTGTGGCAAACTTGTAATGCTCACCCATGTAGTACTCGTTGTACTCTCTGTCAAATCCGGTATTCTTGAAGTTCTTGTCGATATCACCGGTAAGACAATACTCGGTAAATTCTCTTGCCTTTCCGTTATCAACTCTTGAGAAGGTACCTGAGAACCTGTCCACGAACGGATTCTTATAGAAAGCATCATTATAGAAGGGACCGCCGTCGTGGCAGAGGACAGCATTCCATTCAGGAACAGTCTGAAGGTTCGTAGGACGGGTACTTCTGATGGAACCTATCTGCTTTATGGGCTCATAGTCCTTGAACATCGCCATGAAACGTGTTACACCGTCGTTCTGGGTGCTGTTCATCATCTCATATATGATATCAGCCTCCGATACTCCGAAGTGAGGGAGAGCCGTCTTCTCGTCATCGATCATGACCGCGATAGGTCTCTGATTCTCCAGAGAAGCATCTATCCACTCACCTGTCAGCGGATTCGCCACCATTCCGTCCGGAGGAACATCCGACTCTTCCTCCTCCTCAGCGGGAGCCTCCTCTGCAGGAGCCTCTTCGGAAGTGACAACCATGGCGGGAGCTTCTACACTTGCCTCCTCGCTCGCCTCAGAAGACTCCTCTTCATCCTTGTCACCGCAGCCGGTAAGACACATGGAGAAGGTAAGAGCCATTCCCAGTATCATTACTAAAATCTTCCTTTTCATCGCATTCTCCTAATCACTTATTTGATTTGAAATCTTTATCATCCCGGTCAATGTCTGATCGGAAAATAAACAAAGCGGATGGCGGGAATCGAACCCGTGTGTCCGGCTTGGGAAGCCGGCGCACTAACCATTGTGCTACATCCGCAGATCAATACATTCTATACCCGGCTATGAAGTTATGTCAAGGAAGCCCTTAACATTTCCGTAACATTTTACACCCTGTGCAAAGGCCGGTTACGGCATGAAAATGCCCGCTAGGGCTTATGCTTTTTCAGATTATCACAGACGGCAGCATATGCTGCCAGATACGATCTGAAAGATCCCCTGAGGTATCCGAGGTTTTTTTCTATATCGACTCCTTCGATGAGATCCTTCGCCGCATTCTCCACGGTCTGTGAAAAGCCGGAGAAATTACCCGCTCCTACAGACTTCGAAGAAGACTTTAATGCATGAACAATGATCCTGTAGTTTTCCCAGTCGTTTTCATTAAGGTATCTTTCCAGTTTCTCGGTGTATTCCTGCTGTATCTCAAGGTAAGTTTCAGCCACTACCCTGTATGTCTCTGCGTCCCCGCACGCATCGATACCGGCTGCCGTATCTATATCCCAGACCTCTCCCTTTGCTCCGGGAGGCGGACCGCCCATTACTATGGGTCTTGGTCCTTCAGCGGAGTCACGGACCACCTCTCCCTTCAGGAACATCGACATGATGTTATCCAGCTCGGCAAACCTGAAGGGCTTTGCTATGTATCCGTCAAAACCGTATTCGTTGAGATATCTCTCTCTTGCGCCCACAATGGCATTTGCGGTCATGACGATATACGGTGCACTAATATTAATTTCATATTTATCAGGATTCCTTCTTATCTCTTTTATCACCTTGACGCCGCTCATCTGGGGCATCATGTGATCAAGAAAGATCATATCGTAGCTGACAGAGCTTATCTTGTCCAAAGCATCCCTGCCTGTGGACACGGTATCAACCGTTGCCTTCATCCTCTCCAGGAAGCTCTTTGCCACGACGAGATTGGTCGTATTGTCATCGACTACGAGCACCCTCTTTCCCCTGAAGATATGATGTCCCTTATCGGGATCCACAGGTCCGGTGTCGGGACGGTAATCCTTTATCTTTTCATCTGACAGTATCTTCTGCGGGATATGCGCGGTAAATAAAGACCCTTTTCCGTACTCGCTCTCCACCTCTACAGATCCGCCCATCAGATCGAGGAGGTTCTTCACTATCGCAAGTCCGAGTCCGGTTCCTTCTATATAATGAGTCTCTTCGCTGTCGATGCGTTCAAAAGAATCAAAGAGATGCACGAGATTTTCCTTCTTTATCCCTATCCCGGTATCCCTGACTCCTATATCATAGATGACTTCCTTGCCGTGGCGTCTGCCGGAGAAAGTCAATGTGACCGTGCCTTCCTTGGTATATTTGACCGCATTGTTCACTATATTGGTAACGACCTGACGTATACGTACCTCGTCTCCTTCGACGTAACCCGGCAGATCCTCATCGATCGTATATTCAAAAAGAAGGTTTTTCGCATCGGCATTGATGGAAAAAAGCTGAGTCATGTCATCCAGCAGCCTTTTTACGTGATAGGGCGCAGTCCTGATCTCAAACTTGCCGGACTCTATCCTGGATATGTCGAGGATATCATTGATGACATACAGCAACATCTCGCCGGCGTGCTCTATGCCGTCGCTGTATCCTATGACCCTTCCTATCTTCTCTCCTATAGGAAGATCGGGATCGGCCAGCGTCATGCGCACAAGCTCGTTCATGCCGAGTACTGTATTCATCGGCGTCCTTATCTCATGAGACATGGATGAAAGGAAATCAGATTTTGCCTTGTTCGCAGCTTTCGCACGCTTTTCTGCATCGGCAAGCCTTTCATTGTTCTCAAGAAGACGCTGATACTCTTCCCTTGTCAGTATCACCTTGTCATCAGATCTCTTTTCCATGGTGAAGATTATAACCAGAATTCTCTTTTTTTGTCTATCACCTTATCAATATTTGCGATGTAATCACGCGCCTCTTTGAAGTTGGCGCTGCGCGATGCATTTCCGGCTGCATCGAGCCTTTTGCTGATCCCTCCCGCGCCCAGCGCAAGGATGTCCTGTACCTCTTCATTTATCAATATATTGTACAGACTGTATCTGCCTTCCTTTGCGTATCCGGTGTTCTCAAGATTTCCAGCCGTATTCTTCTGACGATAGAGATAATAAGGCTTCATCCCAAGACTCCTTGCACCTCTGTCTGCTACGGCCATCATCTCTGCCATCATCATCCCTGTTTTTACGGGATCAGGCCTGTTATGCGCTCCATCCGTCATACCGTTTTCAAGCTGCTCCTTCATTACGGATGCCCTCTTGACGGCAAGCGAATGCACGGTGAGTGAATCAGGATCGAGCAGGACCAGTTCGGATACGGTATGCTCTACGTCTTCTACATTCTCACCCGGAAGCCCGATTATAATGTCCATATTAATATTGTCGAAGCACTCTTCTCTTGCCATATGAAATGCTTCCTTCACGTTATCTGTCGTATGCCGCCTTCCTATAAGATCCAGAGTCCCCTGGTTCATGGTCTGCGGATTGACCGATATCCTCGTGACTCCATGTGCTTTAAGCACCCTGAGTTTTTCAGCGGTCACGGAATCAGGCCGCCCCGCCTCAACCGTATATTCAAGCGCCTTCTCCGTACCATAATACCTTTCAAGAAGGCCAAGGAGCCTCTCCAGCTCTTCCGGCAGCAGAGCCGTCGGGGTGCCTCCTCCTATATAAACCGTATCAGGATATATGCACTTCGTCAGAGCCGCAGTCTCTCTTATCTCAAGCTCCAGCGCGTTAAGATAGGCTTCCACGAAGCTTCTGTCGGAGCCCACCGGATTACTTGTAAAAGAACAATAGAGGCATCTTGTGGGACAGAACGGCACATCCACATACAGACTGTAGTGAGAATGCGCATTTTCGCGGCTTATCAGCGGGTTTATAAGCTCCAGCTCCTTCCGCGCTATCTCTATGGAAAGACGTATCTTCTCATCAGAGCAATAATAACTGTTTTTCATATCAGCTACTATCTGATCATCCGACATCCCAAGCTCGATCCTTTTTCTCGCGAGCCTGGTCGGACGGATCCCTGTGAGCGATCCCCACGGCAGATCTCTTCCTGTATGATTTGATAACGCTCTATACACCGTCCGCTTTAATTCATCTTTTGAAAGATCACAGACCTCGACATCAAACATAGCACCTATATCCGATTTATAAACAAGTTTTCCACCTTTTCCACTATTTTCGCGTTTTGTAACAGGATGCGACATATCATCAGGGGTACCCTGTCGACATGTTATTGTGATTTTTTCACCCGGAAAAAATGCTCCGGTAAGAGCATATATATCATCTGTATTTTTTAATATATCGGTCTCTATCAATATCATGGTTTTTTTCTTCAGTCGCTTTCCGGTTTCTTATGTCTTTTCCAGAATTCAGACACGGAATTAAATTCGCACCCTGTTATTTTTGTGATATTTTGCCACTCCCGGGGATACATGCGTCTGTGATCCGGATTATCGAACCTTTCGTCCAAAAGAGCAATAACGCCCGTGTCTTTTTCGGTCCTGATGACCCTTCCGGCTGCCTGGAGCACCTTGTTCATACCCGGGATCTTCATGGCATAGTCATATCCATCACGGCCGTTATCATCAAAATACTTTTTAAGTATATCTTTTTCGTTACTGATCTGTGGAAGACCTGTCCCTATGATGATAACTCCGATCAGTTTTTCACCGGTAAGGTCTATCCCCTCCGCAAAGAGCCCCCCGAGGACGCAGAATCCTGTGACATTTTTCTTCTCCGTATCCCATTCCTCTTCCTCTGCCTCTTCAGTCAGGCCGTAGCCGAAAGTCTTAAGGAAGTCTTCCCTCTCGGTCTCGGACATTTCCGCGCTCTGGCATATGCATTCACCCTCATATTCGTTATGCACAGCCTCCAGGAAGGCATATGACGGAAAGAAGACAAGATAGTTTCCCTGTCTGCAATCGACTATTCCCCTGATATGCTCTGCAATCTTCCTGTATTCTTCCTGATTCCTTCTTTTATATCTCGACGTGACCGCCGTATCTATGAAGACACCGAGCCTGTCAGGATCAAAAACGGATCGCGCATAGATAGTATACGCGTTCCTGTTTCCCGCTATCAGGTCCATATAATACGTTACCGGAAGGAGTGTCGCCGAAAAGAAGATCCCGGCCCGACCGCAGGACAGGTATTCCTCCAGATTGTGCGAAGGATCCACGCATAAAAGCCTGAGCCTTATGTCCCTGCTCTCTGTCATCTCCGTATATATCCGGTATCTCTGATCGACCCTGTCGCATATCGCTACAAAACCTGCGAGTTGGAAGTAGAATTCCAGTACTTCATCGCTGAACCTTTCATTCTGCTTCTGTGGCACCTTTTCCGCAAGTTCGCCTCCGGATACCGACGGATGACTGTCGGCTATAGTCTTCCCGGCCCCGTCCTTAACCTTGTCCGGTTCTGTATCGCTTTTTTTCTGCATGAGTTCCAGGAATCTGCCGGCAAGACGAGATGCAGCCTCCCATACGCCGTCCACATCCTGCAGAACGCTGTATTTAAGCCCGGTACCTTCATATTCCTCAGCCAGAGTCTCCATCTGAGCGATAAGCCTTGTCATATAGGTTGAGAGCCTTCTGTCTATGCCCCGGATCAGTAATCTCATCTTTCCGAGCTGCCGTAAGCTGAGCTCTGCGCTGAACATCTCCCGCGCTCTCTCCACCAGATTATGGGCCTCATCCACGAGGAAGATATAATCCCCGGCTCTCTTCCCTTCCCCGAAGAACTGCTTCAGCGCCACGGAAGGATCAAATACATAATTGTAATCACAGATTATGCAGTCAGCGAATTCCGTCAGATCCCTTGCAAGAGCGTAGGGACAGACCTCATACTTCAGAGCCTGCCGCTCTATCTCCTCTCTGGTAAAGGAATCGCTGCCTGTCAGCAGTTCAAACAGAGCATCATTGACCCTGTCAAAATGCCCTTTTGCAAATGAGCATTCATCCGGATTGCAGTGTCTTGAGGCTGAAAGGCAGGCCCTGTCACGCCCTATGATATTGACAGACTTGAGCCTGAGCCCGCCGCGCTTCCTCATAAGTTCCAGCGCGTCACCGGCTGCCTTAGCCCCTATGTTTTTTGCCGTAAGATAGAAAATATAAGAAGCAAGCCCCTCACCCATAGCTTTTACGGAAGGATAGAGCGTAGCGAGAGTCTTGCCGGTCCCGGTAGGCGCTTCAAGAAAGAGCTTTTTTCCGTGATATATCGTCTTATATACATTCTCCGCAAGCTCCTTCTGCCCGGGCCTGTATTCATATGGAAAATCAAGATCTTTTATGGAAGCGGAGCGGATATCCGCCCACTGAGCGATATGCATGGCCCACGGTCTGTAGCTTTCGATAAGACCGCCAAACCATTTATCCAGTTCATCAAATGTGTGATCGGAGTTGAAAAGCTTGATATGTCTGTCTTCGATGCCCACATAGGTCATCCTGATCGAGATATCGGCAAGATCATGCTGTTTTGCCCAGATATAGGCATAGCATTTTGCCTGGGCCAGATGGACAGGGAAAGGTTCCGTGAGCTTCAGCACATCTATAAACATGCCTTTTATCTCATCGACTGTTATATATCCCCTGTTATCTATGATGCCATCCGCTCTTCCTTCGACTGTGAGCGAGATCTCATCATTCAAATTGATTGTTTCTTTAAGTGGTACTTCTGCTGTATAATCAGAACCTGCCGCCGACTGTATCGTGCGGTGTATCCTGGCTCCTTCCAGCATGGCATCGACAGATCCTCCCTGTCCACGCCTCTCATCTATATCTCCGCTCCGTAGTATGAACTCTACAAGATTCCTTACGGATATACTGACAGTCTTCATCGATCACCGAGTGATCATTCCCCGTACTTGGAATAGAGCTCCTTCAGGGTCTCTATGTCCTCGGGATCCACCTTGTCTTGAAGTTCGTCGGCTGTAGCACCGAGGTCACCCCCGTTAGCGGAATAAACACTTATCGCCTCGCTTACAAGCCCGGACTCGGAATATTTATCCACAATATCGTTAAATGTCTCGGCATCGTCATCGCTCATCTGGGATTCGATCTCCTGGAGGCTCGTGCTTCCGCCGCTCTGCTCGGTCACGACCTTGTCCACGGCCTTTTTCGTGACCTCACGCTGGATACTCTGGGTCACCGGATTGGAATTACCGTTGCCGGACAGTATCAGGTAGGCCATTAGGATCAGCATGATGAAGATCAGCATGATAACGATCGCTATCCATTTCCCGAGTGAAGATTCTCTTTCTCTGTATCTCCGTGACATTCTACATCTCCTGGTTTATAAAAGTTTCAGTCCCATGCGCTCTGCTTCGGCGAGCATCTCCTCGGGCCAGACCGAAGACTGCACTTCTCCGATATGCGCCTTGCGAAGGAAATACATGCATATCCTGGACTGTCCGATCCCGCCGCCCACTGTGTAAGGAAGTTTCCCTTCAAGCAACGACTTCTGGAAAGCAAGCTCCTTCCTCTCCTCGCAGCCTGCGATCTCAAGCTGTCTCATAAGAGCCTTCTCATCTACCCTGACACCCATGGAAGACACCTCAAATGAGATATCCAGTACAGGATAATATACGATGATATCTCCGTTCAGTGTCCAGTCATCGTAGTCCGGGGCTCTTCCGTCGTGTCTCTTGCCCGACTTCAGCTTATCTCCTATCTGGGACAGGAATACGGCTCCATGCTCCCTGACGGCTTTCCTCTCCCTTCCCTTGGGATCGAGATCGGGATACATATCCTCGAGCTCCTGAGTAGTGATATATGTCATGCTCTCCGGGAGCTGTCCGTTGATATACTCATATTTGGAGGCAATATAGCGCTCCGTCTCCTTCATAGCCTCATACACGGCATCGGCGTTGGCCTTCAGTGTCTCAAAAGTGCGGTCTTTCTTTTCGATAACCTTCTCCCAGTCCCACTGGTCCACGTATATCGAGTGAAGATTGTCAGTGTCTTCATCGCGGCGAATAGCGGTCATATCGGTGTACAGGCCTTCTCCGGGAGCAAAGCCGTACTTTCCGAGCGCCATCCTCTTCCATTTTGCCAGGGACTGAACTATCTCCACGGTCTTGCCCGTCTCTCCGACCTCAAAGCTGACCGGTCTCTCCACGCCGTTCAGATTGTCATTAAGTCCGGATTCCGGCGTCGCAAAAAGCGGAGCCGACACTCTGGTGAGGTTTAAGTGCTTGGCAAGCGACCGCTCAAAATAGTCCTTTACTTCTTTTATGGCTACCTGCGTCTGTCTTATATCCAGCGCTGATCTGTAATCTCCGGGAATCTCCATAATCCCTCCATATTCTAAATATTATTGTGACCCGGGTCCCCTCAGATATATGATATCACCTCGCGCTCGGATGTTTCTAAACTCGCCTTCAGTCTTATAGACAAGATTTCGCTCTGCGCTGTTCCGTGCTAAAAATCAGCACGGCCATCGCAACCGCGAAATCTATAAGACTTTGCCTCGTTAAGAAACACCGGCTTATTGCTCGGTCGACATCATATATCCTGCGGGTCCCGCCTGTACTGTATCGATAAAGCAGAGAAGCATGAGGGTGTGCCTGGCGAGTACATTTGTGCATCTTTTACAATACGTGAGTCGAAGCATGAGGACATGCCTGGCGGGCACATTTGCGCATCTTTACCGACGCCACTCGCGCTTAGCGCTCGTAAACGGCGTTCAAAATATGCCAAAGGGCATATTTTGCAGCGCTTAAGCCCGACGGCATGTACTTCATGCGAAGACGAACCTTTTGCTTAAACCCGACGGCATGTACCTCATGCGAAGACGCACCTTTCGCTAAATCCCAAGGACAAGCAACATTATTTTTGCACAGGCTCCCGCGAGCATCTTTTCGATCACCACGAGATCGGCTCGTATCCGTCCTCCGTGACGACTATCTGTACCTCCCACTGGGCCGACAGGCTGTCGTCATCCGTATATACCGTCCAGTCATTCTCCGCATCAATGAATATATCTGCCTTTCCCATATTTACCATGGGCTCCACGGTGAACATGAGTCCGGGCGCCATCACCATCTCGGTATCGGGCTTTGTCACATAGCTGACCCAGGGCTCCTCATGGAAATCAATACCTACCCCGTGTCCTCCTATCTCGCGCACCACGGAATACCCCTTTGACATGCAGAATTCATTGACTGCGGCTCCCATATCACCGAGAGTCTTCCAGGGCTTGATGGCGCGAAGTCCGACATTCACGGCTTCATGCACGTCCTCCACAAGTTTTCTTGCTTCCGGCGACACATCTCCTATCATGAACATCCTGGAACTGTCGGCATAATAGCCGTTAAATATGGTGGTGCAGTCCACGTTGATGATATCCCCGTCCTCCAGGATATCCTCCTCGGAAGGTATGCCGTGACATACCTGGGAATTGATCGATGTGCATACGCTCTTCGGAAATCCTTCATATCCCAGAGTTGCGGGAATCCCTCCCATCTCTTTCGTGATCCTCGATACCCAGTCATCTATATCCTGCGTGGATATGCCGGCTCCTATGTGCTCTCCCACGTAATCAAGGCAGGCCATATTGATCTCGGCTGCCTCCTTGCATCCTTTTATCTGCTCCGGCGTCTTTATAAGCTCATGCCCGGGTACCTTGTATCCGCGTCTTCTGAATTCCTCGATCCGCTGATCGAAGACCTCATGGCAGTTCTTATACTTTAACCCGCTGTGACACCAGCAGGGGCTGTTCCGTCCTATCATCACAGCGCCTTTCCTCTTTCAGCCGCATCAGACGGCAGATTATCTATCCTCTTACGGCAGAAAACATAACCGCCGATAAGCGTCGAAATAATTATGTAAACCGAGCTCGATATCAGTATCTGGGGTACATTCCTTGAAGCAAAAAACTGCAGCGTGGTAAACTGCGGCGTCAGCAGGACTTTGTCCTTCAGGAATCTGAAAAACTCAATGCTTATCGGCTCTGCCCCAAGGATCATGACGATGCGGGCGATACCGACAGTTAAAATCCAGAACATAAGAAATGCCTTCCATTTTTTCTCAAACATAAAAAGCGCCATAAGCCCTATCGATACGCCTGCTGCAAGGAGCGGTGAGGCACACAGCACGTTCACCACGAACTCCTTCACCACGTCGGAAGACAGCGTGCCTGTTGAGAGCTGGAAAAGTGTCGATATGCCAAGGAAAAAGGCCACGGCCAGCAGGACAAACACTGCCAGCATCATCCAGGACGCGATCAGCTTTCCTATATACAGATGAGGACGTCTGAGTCTCTTCGTGATCCTGTCCTTGATGAAGGGATCGGGATATTCCTTCCCGAAGACCATGTCTGATATGAATATGGTGGTGTAATAGGGGAGCCAGAAAAAGCCCCCCGCAAACATTATTATGTTATATCCGTAGGTTCCGTCGTTGGTACCGTATACATAGTCCCTGAAGGCTATCATCGCAAGATTTGCCAGTACGGAAGCCGCTATTATTCCCAGTATGTATTTAAATGAATTTTTGGACTTAAGCGCTTTGGCAAACTCCGTCCATATGTACTGCAGCATCTTTGTCAGTTATCTTCCACCGCGTAGTTGGGTGCTTCCTTCGTAATATGTATGTCATGAGGGTGGCTTTCCTTAAGAGATGCGCTCGAGATCTTCACAAATCTTCCGCCCTCCTGAAGTTGCCTGATATTCTCTGCGCCGCAGTATCCCATGCCTGAGCGGAGACCGCCTATGAGCTGGTAGACCGTATCCTCCACGCTCCCCTTGTAGGCGACACGACCTTCAACTCCTTCGGGCACGAGCTTTCTTGCGCCCTCCTGGAAATACCTGTCCTTGCTTCCGTTCTCCATGGCAGATATACTGCCCATTCCTCTGTATACCTTGTATTTGCGCCCCTGGAAGAGTTCGAAATCGCCGGGAGCCTCGTCACAGCCAGCGAACATGGAGCCCATCATCGTGACAGAACCGCCGGCTGCTATAGCCTTTGTGATATCTCCGGAGTATTTTATTCCGCCGTCTGCGATTATCGGCACATCATGCTTCTTTGCCGCTTCATAGCAATCCATGATGGCAGTTATCTGAGGAACGCCGATACCGGCCACGACTCTCGTCGTACATATGGAACCCGGACCTATGCCGACCTTTACGGCATCGGCTCCGGCCTTTATCAGATCCTCCGTAGCTTCCGCAGTAGCGACATTGCCTGCTATCACGGGAAGATCCGGATATGCTCCCTTTATCATCTCCACGCACCTTATCACGTTCTCCGAATGCCCGTGCGCGGAATCAAGGACGACACAGTCCACCTTTGCCTTGACAAGAGCCTCCACTCTCTCCAGCACATTTGCCGTGATGCCGACGCCCGCGCCGCAGAGGAGTCTGCCCTTTTCGTCCTTTGCCGAATTCGGATATTTGATCTGCTTCTCTATGTCCTTTATCGTGATGAGACCCTTGAGATTGCCCTCATCATCGACTATCGGAAGCTTTTCCTTCCTGGCATCGGCAAGTATCTTTCTTGCCTCTTCCAGTGTGATCCCTTCCTTCGCCGTGACAAGATTATCCTTTGTCATCCTGTCTCTTATCTTCTGTGAAAAATCCGTTTCAAACTTAAGATCTCTGTTGGTGATGATGCCGACAAGCTTTCTGCCTTCGGTAACGGGCACGCCTGAGATCCTGAACTTGCCCATGAGATTGTCCGCATCCTCAAGCGTATGGTCGGGAGATAAAGAAAAAGGGTCAGTGATTACTCCGTTCTCTGACCTTTTTACCTTGTCCACCTCATCGGCCTGCGCCTCTATGGACATGTTCTTATGAATGATGCCTATGCCGCCCTGCCGCGCCATTGCTATCGCCATCCTGTTTTCCGTCACGGTATCCATTCCGGCGCTCATCATGGGTATGTTTAGTTTGATGCTCTGCGTAAGATTAGTGGAGATATCCACCTGATTTGGTATGACCTTCGAATAAGCCGGGACCAGAAGTACATCGTCAAAGGTGATTCCGTCTCCGATAATTCTGCTCATTTTTTCATCCCTCCTTCTCTCAGTTCAACCTATAATTCAGAATAGTATAACGTAAAAGTCAGGCATTGGCAAAGACTTTTCGAGGATAATTCATCCTTACCGCCTTTATCATCTCCTCATCGGGCTCAAGTTTTACCTTCTCAAGCGTCTGTCCTCTTCTGATGATGAGTATCCAGGGACGTATCCCTGCTTCTCGCGAAGTATAATCCCTGACTGTGACGTTCGCGTTCTTATAATCATCAAGCTTCGGCGAACCCTCCTCGGCAAAGATCTCCATCTGATCCATGTCATACTCCGCGTTCTTTTTACGCTTTTCCTTGGAGAAGATGCTGTCGATCTGCAGAGTCTTTGCTACGTACAGATATTCATATTCCACGGAAAGCCGGGGAAGGAGCAGCAGATCCACAAGGAGCATTGCGGCAAAGCCCAGAAGAAAAAAGAAACTGAAAAGCCCCGCCACAAGGAAAAGCGCCGTGAATCCCCACGCTGCGCCTTTCAGCAGCGTCTCATATGCTTTAGGTTTTTTCGCCACAAGGCATTCCACATAAAAATCGTCCATGTACCCTCCGTCTTTACCGGTCTTTTATGACCCGGAAGTCCTGATATATTCGGGATATCCGCCCGGAAGCGGATCCCATTCATTAAGTCCGAGGCTCTGTCTGTACTTGGCCTGCTCAAGCGTCAGAGGTTCGGGATCCTCGCTCAGATAATCCAGAAGCTCCTGTATCCCCTCGCCTGTTCTGTTATTGACCTCGAATATCCGCTCGCATCCGGCATTCTCCATCCAGAGTCGTATCATCGGAATATTCGCGTTTGAAGAATCTGTCTTTGTGATCACCCCGATCAGCGGTCTTAAGATAAAGGTATGCAGGCACTGTCCGAAAAGATTGAACGGCTCATCCGCTGCCTGTACGATCGCCACTACATCGGCCTCAAATGAAAAGCACGCAAGCCCCAGACTGAAATACTTGGACTCGGCGTACTCTCCCGGCGAATCTATCATGTCATCGGATATATTCGTATACTGCGTCTTTTCATAATGAAGTTCTTCGCCCTTGAGCGCCTGGGTCAGCGACGTCTTCCCTGCTTCCGTCCTGCCCATAAGGAACATCTTCCTCAATTCCTTGTTACCTCACATACTCCGAATCCCAGCTCATCTCCAAAGGATCTTACCGTCTGCTCCACGGCTGTCGTGACCTGTGCCATCCGGCCGGTTATGATGAGCGATCCGCAGAAGCGGTCCATGAATCCGACCTCTACATCGGCTGATTTGAGAGCGATATCAGCGGCCGCGATCACTGCTTCCCACGGAGTGAACCGGAGGATACCTATTGAGTCGCCTGTATGGTCCTCTCCTTCATGTACTCCGATATTAAGCCCGAGATTCTGATATATCCCGTTATCATTCGGGGTAAAGACATGCGCAAAGCAGACCTCCTTGCCGGGGACACGGAGGCGCGTAAGCCTCAGCTCCCGGCCCTTAAGGGCTGCAGGATCGTCATGAAATATCTTTTCAAGAAGTTCTTCGGATGAAAGGTTTGACATTATGTTAACTATGTGTTCAGCAACTTATGTTGATCTCAAAGGATATGCTTCGAGACTGTTTCAAAATTATGTAAACTATCTCTGTGTGATCCTGCAGGCTACATATCCCAGCTCGTCACGGAAATAATTGACTATCTCCGTCAGAGCGGAATGTACATCCGCAAGCTCTCCGGTAATGATAAGGGTACCTGTGAACCTGTCGGCAAAGCCCAGATAGATATCGCCGCTCTTTATCGCTATATCCGAAGCTATGACGGCCGATTCGGGAGGAGTCATGTTCATTATCCCTATGGCAGAGGAACTGTAATCCACCTGAGGGTTAAGTCCCAGCTTCTGGAAGATTATCGGTGCAGGAGAGCCGATTATATGCGCGAAGGTTATCTCCTTGCCTGCGACCGTCTCCTGTACTATCCTGATGCGCTCGGTATCTGTATTGCTCATGTCATACTCCTTGTGATATCATCACTGCTTTACGTCTGTAAGTCTTCAATATCCTATGTATTGTAGCACTTTTTTGATTCCTCTAAAATACCCCTGATCAAATCTCACGCGACAGTCTGTCCCGGATTCTCCCCTCTATCCTAACAGCGTAAAAGGTGGTATCATATAATATTGTGTTTTAAGGCTTTCAGCCGGGAGGTTATTGTGGATTTTTCAAACAGTACAGTCAGGGCATTGCAAAACGGAGATTATTCGGATCAGGTGCTCAAAGAAGCTCTCCTCTTGAAAGACGGCGAGGAGCAGGAGTTATTTGAGCTTGCGCGCATCCGCAGGAAGGAATGCTTTCCCGATGACCGCGCTCAGTCCAGAAGCGTTATTGAGATATCAAATATCTGCCGTCAGAGATGCCGTTACTGTTCCATAGGAGGTAAGGACCAGAAGGTCAATTACACCTTAAGCGCCCGGCAGATGGAGCTTCTTATGGACTATCTGTGCAATAAGGGCCGCAAGGTGATCCTCCTGCAGTCCGGAGAGAATCCCAGCCAGGCTTTTATAAGTGACGTAGTACATGCGATAAGCACCACAAAAGAAAAGCATCAGGATCTTCGCATCATCCTCTGTATGGGAGATCTTACCACAGACGATTACAAAAGGCTCTATGATGCAGGAGCAACGGATTACATCCTTAAGTTCGAGGCATCAAACGAAGAGCTCTTCAAATACTGCAAGCCCAATGACGATCTTGAAAGACGCATGGGCTGCATCCACGATCTGGTTGATATCGGATACAGGGTAGGTTCCGGCAATATAGTAGGTCTTCCCCGTCAGACGATGGACGATCTGGTCTCGGATCTGAAGCTCGTGCATGAGCTTCCTCTTGCCATGAACAGCACCACGATATTCATTCCCGCTGAGAATTCCGAATTTGAAAATGAGCCCGCCGGAGACGGCAGGCTTACTCTCAACATGATGGCGATCATGCGGATCATGAATCCTCACAGGCTCATGCCCACGACCAGTTCACTTGAAAAGATGATCCCCGACGGACAGTATCTTGGCCTCATGGCAGGCGCCAATACCGTGACCATGCACGACGGTACGCCGGAGGAGCTTCAGGAATATTTCCCGATCTACTCCACGCATCGTGTCCGCCCTCAGATAGATCACTTCAGGGATATCTTAAAGCGGGCAGCGATGACAGCGGATATCATGAATATCTGACATAATGGATATCTGAGTTTTAGTGCACATCCCCCAGCACGTCCTTTGCGTGCTGCAGTCTCTCCGCTGACGGCGAATCCACATCCTCAAGCTGATATGGAATGCCGAGGTCATGCCATTTGTGTACGCCAAGCGTATGATAAGGCAGCACATCCACGCGCTCCACGTTATCCAGAGTCTTTATGAATTCCGCGGTCTTATCCAGATACTCGTCCACATCCGTGATACCGGGTACCAGCACATGTCTTATCCATACGGGCTTCTTTATATCCGAAAGATACCTTGCGCAATCAAGGATATTCGCATTGTCCCATCCTGTAAGCTTCTTATGTTCTTCGGGATCGATATGCTTGATATCGAGAAGGATCAGATCCGTATATTGCATCAGTTCCTCGAACTGCGAGAAGAATGGCTGCTCCCTCGTAAAAGGCTGCGCCGACGTATCGAGGCAGGTATTGATCCCCCTCTCCTTTGCTTTCTTAAAGAGCTCCAGAAGGAAATCCATCTGCAGGAGCGCTTCTCCGCCGGATACCGTGATGCCGCCGTCCTTGCCCCAGTAGGACCTGTATCTCTCGGCCTTGTCCAGCAAAGCATCAGGCTCCTCAAACTGAGTGCACTTTGACTTGTCCCAGGTGTCGACGTTATGACAGTATTTGCATCTCATATTGCATCCGTAGAGGAATATAAGATATCTGATTCCCGGTCCGTCTACCGAGCCGAATGATTCAAGTGAATGTATCGCGCCTTTCATCTGATCTCTCCTTCCGTACTGAAAACTGTCTTTATTTTACCATAGAAGGGTGTCAGGGGGACGTACCTTTTGACACCTTTTGCACTACAAGGTGTCAAAAGGTACGTCCCCCTGACACCCCTGACACCCGTTCAGAAGCTCCTTCCGGAGCCCGAATGGCTCCTTCCCGAAGATCCGCTGTAATGACTTGAATAGGACGATCTTCTGCTGGATGATGAACTCCCCGAAGAGCCTGAGTAGTGATCTTTTTCAGGATCATATACCTTGTGCGTGCTGGCACCTAAGAAGCGGTCATTGCCCTTTATCGATACGCTTCCGGGCACAAGATAATGATCGGCGTTCGTCTTAAGTTCGGGGATCTCCATCTTCTTCTTTGCTTTAGACAGTGTCACACTTCCCGTGATCACCCCGCAGATCGTTGAAAAGACGGCTATCCACGACCAGTATAATATGGTCCGCGGCACGCGTCCGGTCTCTCTCATGTGATCGACCTGCGATATGAAACGGCTCATTCCCTTATAATAGTCCTTGTCTGCCGTCAGCCTCATCGCGTCTTCGCAAGAGACCTTAAGTCTTTTCAGATTCGTCTCCGTCAGCCTGTCATTGCCGCTGCCCGATGCATATATGGATACTTCGCCGTAGTGGTAGTCAGGTTTTATGAGGTTCAGCAATATGCCGTCAAAATCCTCTCCGAATCCGTATCCGTTGTAATAATAATATTTCTCGGCGTATTCTTCAGAAGTCATGCCGGAAAAGGACTTGGCCGTATGTATCACTATGTCTATACCATACTTGTCAGACACCGCCTTTGCCTCTTCCGTAAGTTTTTTTACTTCACTGTCGGAAAGAAAACCGGCTGTATCATCTATGCGAGGAGCATCGGCGTTATTCTTCCGCACATACTCCTCTCCTGTATCAGGGATCCACTCAGGCGCCAGAGGATCTCCTTTTGTATATAAGGTGTACATGAGCTCTATCCATTCCGATATCCCCTCGGCATACTCGCCGTCAGCCATATAGTCATAGAGCACGTCATCCATCTCGTTGGCATATTCCTCTGTATAGAGTCCCTCCGAGACAGGTCCCGCGACAGATGTATAAAAGCCTCTGTCATCGGGATCCATACAGATCATAAGACAGGCGCCCTCGTAATCATCCCCACAGCCGTATCCGTTGAAATCATAGAAATCAGCTGCATAAATCTCGCGGGTAAAGCCATAAGTGCTATTATCGGTAAAGATGACTATATCCCTTTCCGTCTCTTCACGGATCTCACCGAGACGCTCCTCTATCTTCTTTTCTTCCACATCCGAGAGGATGTCTGCATCATCCACTACGCGCGGCGCCTTGTCATCATGAAAGAATTCAAAGGCATCCATATCTTCCGGATACCAATCAGGGAGCTTGTTTTCATTTTCGGATGATCCCCCGCCGCTTTCACTGCTGCTCTCATCCTTGGTATCTTCTTTTTCTGTTGTTGCTTTTTCTGTTGTTGCTTTTTCTTCGACATCTGTATCCGAAGTGTCTTCTGCCGAAAGATCTGCTTTATCTGCATTGTCTGTATCCGCATCATCCTCATCGGTAAGATGATCATCGAGATTTCTTTCGGCGGCATAAAACACTCCGTATACGCCGTACTTTTCTTTATATTTAAAAAGAGTGTCCTCTAAATACTCAAAGTAGCTGTCCGGGATCAGACCATCCGCATCTCCGAAGCAGAAGAACTTTCCTTCCTCCTTATCCATGTCGCAGATAAGCATGATGCAGTCCCGGCTTGCGCCGTAGCCGAAGCCGTACGTATCATAATAGGCTTTTGCCAGCTCTTCCATCGAGCTGTCCTCATAAGCCGTGGAATTCACCGCTACAAGGACAAGGTCACATTCATGCGCTTTCAGGAAATCGATGCACAGCGCATCAAGGTCATCTCTCTTATACTCAGTAAGATCCCCCGTTCCGTCCGTGACCCTGTAATAATCCTCGCTCCAGAGTTCGTCAGCGAAAGCCTCGACATTCATTACGTATCCTGCGGCGGATAATGCCATGCCTGCTGTGATGATCACTGCAAGAAATACCGCAGCGATGATGCTTTTATGTCTTTTCATGAAATGTCGTCCGGTCATATGCTCTATCTCCCCATAAAATACTTGATCACAAAAACGAGGATTATGGCCGCTGCGACACCGATGGCGCGTATGAGGAAATAAATGCTGCTCGTTCTCTTATCTATCGGTATGTCACCTACCACTCTGCCGGTCTGCCCGTTTACCGCAAATTCATATTTCTTCCCCTCGAAGGCCACATCAAAGAGATAGACCGGAAGGAGCATGTATTTAGCGTTAAGATCAAGGTTAAGCTTTCCTCCGCTCCTTGTTACATTTGAATATCCCTCACACGCCTTTGCTCTCACCGAGTCATCAGCTGTGGTGAACATCCTTTTCTTTGCACGGTCCTCGATCTCACCCTTTTGCACATCAAACCTGTCAGCCGTAAAGCCCGCGAGATACCGCATGTCAAAAGGAACGGCGTCTGCAAGATCAAAAGGTTCGAGTGAATCCATCATCTTATCTGATATCCTGCCGCTTGCATCCACGGGAACATTCTCAAAGTCCATGGATACATCCCTGTCGATCGCGAAAGATTTGATGGTCGTTACTTTATAATCACCCTCTCTCACAGTGCTTCTGGTCTCACCGACAAAGCTGATGCTCCCGGATACTCTTCCGTTAAAGATCCAGAAGGGTACATATACGCCCGTCACGCTTCCCATCGAGCTTTCGGAAAACATCCTTTTGGGAAGCAGAGCTTTACCTTTGTAATAGTTTTTCACAGCACCGGGAAGGCTTTTAGGATCTATCTTAAACGGTATCAGACTGTCAGGTCTTAACTGTCCCGAGGTCTTCTGTGTAAGGACTATATTATTACCGCAATAAGGACAGGCAAGAGCGAACTGCTCAGGAGGAGCTATGAGTTCAGCCCCGCAGGATCTGCAGTTATAGATCGGAAGATCAGCAGCATTGGGATCAGTCACCTGATCGGTGATGCTCGCAAAATCAAATCCCGCTATGCTCTCCTGCTTTTCCACTTTATCTCCGGGCTTTTCCTTACCGGTTTTCTTTTCTGCTTCGGATCCCTTATCTATATCATAAGACGCTCCGCAGTACTCGCATTTCATCTTCCCGCTGACGGGGTCAAAGATCAGCGCGCCGTTGCAGGCCGGGCACTTCTGCTCTTCTATGTCTTTTACTTTATTCTCATCCGACATCATCAGCTCTCCTGAATACACCGCACAGGCATCCGACAGATACTGTTGTCTATTATACTTGATTCGGTTCATTAAGTCATCGGGGGACAACAAGACAGGGGCAACAAAAAACCCGGGGCCTCTCGGCCCCGGGGGAATTACTTTACTTTTATAAAAAGCTACGGATCGCTCCGCTGCTTCGCAGCTTCCGATCGGAGCATAAAAAGCCCCCAAGACCGTAAGATCCTGGGGGCTGGGTATTGTTTTACATCTGAAAAAGCTACGGATCGCTCCGCTGCTTCGCAGCTTTCGCGCGGAGCATAAAAAGCCCCCGGGACCGTAAGATGATCCCGGGGGCTGGGTGTTGTTTTACATCTGAAAAAGCTACGGATCGCTCCGCTGCTTCGCAGCTTCCGCGCTCCTCAAATTGCATTCGGAATCCGGGCTATCGCCCTGCTTCCTCATGCAATTTGCCTGCTCTCGTGTCGATACAGGAACGGACACAAGTGTCCGTTCCTGATCTCCACGGATCAGAGCTTTTTATGGCATGTACGTGCGATAACGTCGTCCTGCTGCTCCTTGGTCAGGCTGATGAACTTAACAGCATAGCCTGATACACGGATGGTGAAGTTAGCATACTCGGGCTTCTCAGGATGAGCCTGGCAGTCAAGCAGCTTCTCTGTACCGAAGACATTGACGTTAAGGTGATGAGCACCGTTGTCGAAGTAGCCGTCCATAGCGGACACGAGCTTCTCAGCTCTCTCCTTGTCGTCATGGCCGAGAGCATCGGGGCTCATGGTCTGAGTATTGGAGATACCGTCAAGAGAGTACTCATAAGGGATCTTTGCCACTGAATTCAGTGAAGCAAGGAGTCCGCTTGTCTCTGCGCCGTAAGAAGGTGATGCACCGGGAGCGAAAGGCTTGTAAGCTTCTCTTCCGTCGGGAGTAGCGCCTGTAGCCTTACCATAGACCACGTTGGATGTGATCGTAAGGATAGAGGTAGTAGGCTCGGAATTCCTGTAGGTGTGATACTTCTTAACCTTTGTGATGAAGGTCTTAAGAAGCCATACGCCGATCTCGTCAGCCCTGTCATCATCATTACCGTACTTAGGGAACTCACCCTCTGTCTCGAAGCCTGTAGCAAGGCCGAACTCGTCACGGAGAACCTTGACCTTAGCGTACTTGATAGCAGAAAGTGAATCTATGCAGTGTGAGAAGCCTGCGATACCTGTTGCGAATGTCCTTCTGAGATCGGTATCGATAAGAGCCATCTCAGCTGCCTCATAATAATACTTATCATGCATGTAGTGGATCAGGTTCAGGATGTTGACATACAGACCTGCGAGCCAGTCAAGCATGATGTCATACTTATGCATGACCTCATCATAATCAAGATACTCTGAGGTGATGGGAGCAAGCTCGGGACCGCACTGCATGGGCTTGCCTTCCTTGTCCTTGTGCTTCTCGTCCTTACCGCCGTTGATAGCGTACAGGAGAGCCTTTGCAAGGTTTGCACGTGCGCCGAAGAACTGGATCTCCTTACCTGTCTGTGTAGCGGAGACGCAGCAGCAGATGCTGTAGTCATCGCCCCAGATAGGCTTCATGACGTCGTCGTTCTCATACTGGATGGAAGAAGTCATGACTGAGATCTTTGCAGCATACTTCTTGAACGCATCGCCGAGCTGTGAGCTGTAGAGCACCGTAAGGTTGGGCTCGGGTGAAGGTCCCATGTTCTCAAGAGTATGAAGGAATCTGAAGTCGTTCTTTGTAACCATTGAACGGCCGTCCATTCCGATACCGCCCATCTCAAGGGTAGCCCATACGGGATCGCCGGAGAAGAGCTGATTGTAAGACTCGATACGGGCAAACTTGACCATCCTGAACTTCATTGTCAGGTGATCGATAAGCTCCTGAGCCTGGCTCTCTGTGATGGTGCCTTCCTTAAGGTCTCTCTCCATGTAGATATCAAGGAAAGTAGAGATACGTCCGACTGACATAGCAGCGCCGTTCTGAGTCTTGATAGCTGCGAGATAACCGAAGTACAGCCACTGTACAGCTTCCTTTGCGTTTGAAGCGGGCTTTGAGATGTCGTATCCGTAGATCTTAGCCATCTCCTTCATGCCCTTCAGAGCCTTGATCTGATCAGCGAGCTCCTCACGAAGCCTGATCACATCGTCGGTCATATCACCGTGGCCTGTGTTCTTCTTGTCCTGCATCTTCTTCTCGATGAGGTAATCGATACCGTAGAGAGCGATCCTTCTGTAGTCGCCTACGATACGTCCGCGGCCATATGTGTCGGGAAGACCCGTAACGATATGTGTATGACGTGCAACCTTCATCTCATCTGTGTAAGCATCAAAGACTGCCTGGTTATGAGTCTTGTGATACTCGTTGAAGATCTGGTTGTACTTGTCATTTACATGATAGCCATACTGCTCTGCAGCTTCCTGAGCCATCTTGATTCCGCCGTAAGGCATGAATGCTCTCTTCAGAGGCTTGTCTGTCTGAAGACCTACGATCTGCTCCAGATCCTTCATGCTCTCATCGATGTAGCCGGGACCGTAAGCCGTAAGTGAAGATACGATCTCGGTCTCACACTCAAGGACACCGCCCTTGTCTCTCTCTTCCTTCTGGATCTCCTGAAGCCTTCCCCAGAGCTTGTTGGTAGCGTCTGTCGGATCGGCAAGGAATGACTCGTCTCCGTCATAAGGTGTGTAGTTGTCCTGGATGAAATCCCGGACGCTCACATCATCTGTCCAGTGAGTCCCCTTAAAGCCTCTCCATTCCTTCTCAAATGCCATAGTTCCCTCCTTCTATTTAATAAAATAATGGTAATGAAAGATTATTATTTCCTATACATATGTGTGCATAGGTCTGGTTCTTGTATACAATAAGGTAACACCAGTACGATTCCTTGTCAATTTGAAAAGCACTTGTCCTGAAAAAAAAACAACTTGCGGATCCCTGCCGCCTGGGATGTCATCTTCTCCTGTCGTGCCTGCCTTTGTAATAGCGCTCTTTTTCGTTGTACATGAGCTCGTCGGCCTTCTCCTTGATCATCTTCCTGTCTTCTGTCTTATCCGCTGCATAAGCGGCTCCTATGGATATGCTCCTGTGTTTTACGGCTACGAGATAGCGCACTTTTCGTACAAGGCCTTTAAATTCCTCCTGAGTCGTCCCCAATGAATAAGCAGCGAACTCGTCTCCTCCGAGACGGTAGACATTTTCCTCTCCGAAGGCCTCTGTAAGGCAGCCTGCGACATCCAGGATCATCTCGTCTCCTGCATCGTGTCCCTGCGTATCATTGGCCCTCTTCAGTCCGTTGATATCACACATGACAAAGCCGTAAGGCGCATCATCAGCGTGCTCCTCCTCGAATTCATCCATGGCGCGCCTGTTGCATACGCCGGTGAGTGCATCATGATAGCTGTATCTGATGAGGTCTCTCTTCTCATCCCGCTGCAGGAGCATCTGGGTGACAAAATAAGACATGAGCCAGATCATACCGGCGACTTCCCTGCTGTTCTCCTTCGGAACAATACTTGCGCCAAAGAAACCCTTCAGCTCACTGACAGACTCCAGCGGTCCCACGACCGTCCTTTTGAGCTTCAGCTTAACGATAAGATCATGGAGCTGCGGATTGAGCTGTCTTGTTGCCTCGGAATCATCCAGTATCAGCCTGTGCTCCTTCATGAAGACTTCATAGAGCTGATCCACGACCCCCTCGTACGGGATCACCTTGTAGCTGTCATCCTCAAGCCCCGTGATCCCTGCTCTGAACCATTCATAGGTATTCCGGAACGTTCCGTCATGCATGTTTTCGTAAATAAAGACGTGGCCGGCCTTGAACTCATTACCGAAATACTCCATCACCGATGCGATACTCTCCTCGGGATCGCCGGATGATAACGCGTACTGGAGCATCTGATTGATAAAATGCTCGCGTCTGTTGGACACTTTCTCCCTGATCCACGTGCGCAGCGATCCCACCGCCATCAGTGTGAAAAAGGCGCACAGCCCGACACGGGTAAACTCTCCCCTGCCCGTCCCGCTGTATGCTCCCGAGCGGTAGGTGAGCATATCCATGATGACACAGGCGCCTGCAAGTATGAGTCCGAGAACGAGGAATGACCGGTCCAGTTTCTGCTTTTTCCTTCGGCTGTTACGCCGGTCCGACCTGAGCATAAAGACTATGATAAGAGCCATGCAGCCGTAATAGACAGGCAGTATCCAGAGCACGTTGGACATTTCTATCCCAAGGACAAAACGCCTGAAGAGGACGAGCGCTATATCTGCTGCCGTCAGGCTCATTGCAAGATATACGTACTGCTTTCTCTTCTCATCCGTGACTGAATAGATAAAGAGAAACAAAGGAAGCATCCAGATATGCAGCAGTGTAAGATCCATGATCCGGCTTAAGATCACGGCATTCATCGTCAGGCGATAAAAGCCCGTATCGCAGCAGAACCATATACCCGCTAATATCGCGGTTATCCCCAGAGAGATGAGATCAGGCTGCTCCGGTCTGAAAGGCAGGATGATCCTGACTGACAGCAGGATCAGCCCTATAGAGAAAATGATCACCGAGAAGACAAATGGAATGAGCATGCCTTCTGCCTGACGGCTCCTGAAACTCTGGGCGGGTTCCAGTGATATATCGCGTATCCTTCCGCCGGTCTTACTGCTGAAGACGCTGGATGCATCTATCTTTACGGTACGTCCTCCCCATTCGGGATACAAAGCTATGGTATGATATGCGCTGCCGTATCCCTTTCCGGTAAAGTTTTCCTCCTCACTGAAGGAATACACCGGCTCATCGTCGACAAAGACTGTAAAGCTGATATTGTTTCCGGTAAAGCAAAGAGCGGTACCATAGTCCAGCTCAACGGGCAGGTCCTTTGTGAGTATCCCCCGGCCGCCATATCTTCCCATGGTGACCTCGTCGGTATCGACGACCTCCCCGGACTCTGTGGTCCAGTCTCCGGAGAAATCAGCCTCAGAAGGTCTTGAACTGTCAAAGGCGTTGTCAGTGACTACCATCGCCACCGCTATGAGCAGCGATACGATGATCACGATAATATATTTGGGACGGGCATAGTGTATTATATCTGCCATTATGCCTTTGTTCTTCACATCATCCTCCTGTGTCACGAGACGAGCCTCACTGTTACCAGTGTGATATTATCGTTTTTTATCATAACACGACTCAGTATCCGCTGCAGCATTGCATTTCCCCACTCCGCTGCACTCTGCGATCCGGTAAGATCCGTTAGCATCTCCTCCTCCCGGATGTATTCCCATGCGCCGTCAGAGCAGAGCAGGAAGGCGTCGCCGGCTTCCAGCTCTCTTCCGCATTCCGTTATCACGGGCTCGTAACGGGTCTCGCCTCCCAGCGCGCGGAGCAGGCTCGACTGATCCTCGTCGGTAGCGATATCCTCGCGTCTAATCTCACCGGCCTTGTATTTCTTATAGGCCACGGAGTGATCGTCCGTATAAGCCGCCATTTCTCCGTCATGGAAATAATAGAGCCTTGAATCCCCGGAGTGCGCCCATACGGCCTTTGTGCCGTCTATGGCAAGAGCCACGACAGTGCTTTTGAGGACCGTGTTCTTTTCGGCAGCTATCGCCATTATCTTTTTGTTGGCAGTCCCGATAGCTTCTGCGATCCAGGACGTACGGTCAGAGATATCCGGACTCCATTCTCCGAGAAGGACATCCTTTACGCATGCCGAAGCAAGTTCTCCGTAGGAGTGTCCTCCGAGTCCGTCGGCCACCACGAATATACCGCTGCCGCCGCCTGCCGCATATCCGGAGGAGTCTTCATTATGGCTCCTGCCGCCTTTATCGCTGTATCCGTATACGTCAAATCTCATCTCTCGCTCCAGAATGGCACAAATATATAATTACCGTCCCTGACCCTTACTGTCTCTCCGGCCCTGAGGACGATCTCCCTTCCCATGTCCTCTCCCTGCGTGCAGATGAGCCGTCCAGGGGCGGGGGCGTTTTCATCCGAAAGAAGAGGTGCTATGTTCTGAAAGCCTGTATCAGACCGGCTGCCGGATCCCTCATATGTCGGGACATCCTCATCGAGCAGTACAGTTTTTCCTGTATCATCTGCTGCCGCATATGCCGGGGAATCCTCATCGAGCAGTACAGTTTTTCCTATATCCTCATTGCTCATCCCGAAGTCCACACGGTATATCCCTTCGCTGCAGTAAGGACAGCTGCTGTGTATGCTGCTGTCATATACATGTCCGTTTGCGCATTCCGTTATTGCCATTATCAGACCCCCTCTTCAGCTGTGAGCACGACGACCAGTATCTCTTCCTCATATCCGTTTTCACCGGGCCGCTGCACACTCATGACGACCGACTCTCCCACTTCGCAGCCTGATATCTCCTCTTTCAGGGTCTCCATGCTCGTGATGGTCCGTCCTCTTATATTAGTGATGATATCGCCGGGGAGCATCCCTGCCTCTTCGGCTCCGGTGCCCTCTATGACATCGCTGACCATGACTCCCCTGGGAGTGTCTTTATATTCCGCAAGATCGTCGGTAACTGTCGAACCGTAGAAACCTATCTGAGCTTTTCCTTTGCCGCCGGATGTCTCAGATGTGTCATCACCGGCATCTTCATTTCCTGTATCTTCGTCATCACCGGTATCCGAAGAGTCCGCGTCAGCCTCTTCCGATACCGCTTCCACAGCCTCTGAGACATCGTCCTCAGGATCTGCCTTAAAAAGAAAGACGCTTATCACTATGATGGCGATGGCAAACACCAGGCTCATAAGAGCGATCGCTATGTAGAGTATCAGCGGAGCGCCCAGGATCCCTGTATCCTTTTTCTTTGCACGCGCTTTCGGTCTTATGTGGTCATTCGGCCGCTTATTGAAACTCTGCATGCCGGCTCCGTCTTCCATAAGAACGGTCTTGAACTTATCCTTCCCGTCCTCTCCCGGAGCCGTGAAATATGTCTGCTTAACGGGAGGTTCGGAAACGATCGCAGGAGATCTTCCGAAGAGCGCCATCTTGAATTCTTCCATGCTCCGGAAGCGATCCTCCGCCCTTACGCTTAAGGCCTTCATTATCGCCTGCTCCGCAACGTCCGGCAGATCAGCCCCGAACTCACTCATCGGGACTATCTTATCATCTTCAAGCCGGTCCACGGAATCCGGAGGCAGAGTTCCCGTGACTGCAAAATAAAAACATGCTCCGAGCGAATATATATCAGTATATGGTCCCTGCCTTCCACGACGCATATACTGCTCCTTCGGCGCGTAACCATGCTTTAAGACTATGTCGAGGCTCTGACTCTTATCGCCTAAGCTGTATCTTGCAGCGCCGAAATCAATGAGTTTTATGACTCCTTCGGTCGTGATAAAGATGTTGTCGGGCGTCACATCCCTGTGGATGATGCCCTGGTTGTGCACGGCTCCCAAAGCATCGATCACGGGAAGCAGAGCGTTCAGTGACTGCTCGTAGGTTATCTTTCCGCCGTAGTGCCTGATATATTCGGCAAGGCTTATCCCTTCGATGTAATCCATCACGAAGTAAGCCGTGCCGTTCTCTTCAAAGTAGCTGTGCACTCGGACTATATTGTCGTTTCCTATGAACTGCGCCAGAGTCTTTGCCTCCTGGAGAAAGCACTGTTTGCCGTAGGCAAAGTCCTCCCCTCTGGGGCCCGAAAAAGCGGACACAGTAGTTACGCTTGTTCGCGCAGCAAGGGAATCAGGAAAGAATTCCTTCAGCGCGACCCGGCTTCCGCTCTTATGATCCAAAGCCCGGTACGTGATCCCGAAGCCTCCCTGTCCCAGCACATCCTCTATGATGTATTGTCCCGCAAGCACCGTGCCCTGAGGCAGGGCCAGCGGATATTTCTCATTCATCCATGATTCTCCTTGAACTCAATTTACCCTCAGGACAGATCGATCGTTTTAAGGACCGAGCCCTCATCATCCATCAGTATAAAGCAGGGACTCCCGTCCGCTTCACTGACCGGTTCGTAATAATAATCGATCCTCCTCTGCCCGTCCTTATAGTAAATGCCGATGCACGGATGGATCTTCGACGGTACCGAAGTAAGGATCGTCGTTTTGTCGGAGGAAGTATTGAACCGGCCTATATCCCACGAATCCTCCGCCGTCTGCGCCACAAAAAAGATGTCATCCCCGTCAGCCACAAGTTCCCATATATTACCGTCATGATACGTAAAATCAGTGTAATGGCGCTCCTTGTACTGATCACCTTCTATCTCGACTATCCCGAGGAAGAGCTGCTCGCCTCTTGCGCGGTATACCACGCCGTTGTCTGCAGCGCACAGTGTCGATATCTTCTCCTTGCTCCAGAAAGATGATATCTCATGAGGCTCGGCATTCAGATCACCCGCAGGCACCATGTATACCGACGGACCTCCAACGGAATTCTCACCGACGTAGAAGAAAAAGCCATCCCTGAATGCGCAGGCCCTCGGGTCGTCGACAGGCCTCGAGCCCTTGATGCTGCCGTCACTCCTTCGCACACAGTAATATGATCCCTCATCTCTTATGTAGAGATAAAAAAATTCATCGGATACGAGCAGTCTTTCCACATATTTGAACCTTTCAAGCTCGGGAACGGGAGCATCCTCGTTCGTCGTCTGAGAAAATGCATAGACCATCCTGTCTCCGTTTTCTGTAGCGCGGAGATAATATGTGATATCCCCGATCGTCGAAAGACATGAGTTCGTACCGTAGTCAGGTAATATGTATCCTCCATCGGGATCAAAATGAGAATTGTTGACCAGATTGTCAGGCGTATTCCCAATGATCTCGGGCCAGTTTTCTTCAACACCGTAGTCTGTTTCAGTCTCTTCCACAGTTTCTTCAGCCGAAGCATTATCAGTATTGCTGTCATCTTCCGTATCTTCTGCTTCGACATCATCGGAAGATGACTCTTCTTCCGATACCGCCTCCACGGTCTCAGTTTCAGCCGAAGCATCTGTCCTGTCTTTTATCACGGATGAAACAAACCTTATCGCGAGCACAAGAAGTACTATGAATACGACCGCTGCCACACCGACGATCAAAGGAACTATTAGACCTCCCTGTTTCTTCTCATCCCGCCTGTATGAACGGGGAGTCCTCTCCGCCTCCGCAGGCGTCTTCTTCGACAGAGTCTTCGGCCCCAGAAGAGCCCGCTCGAATTCCTCCATGCTCTGAAAACGTTCAGCAGGCTGAAGGCTCAGTGCCTTAAGAATCGCTTCCTCAGCTTCATAGGGTATATGCACTCCCCTTGCGCTCGGCGCTATAAGGTTATCCTCATCCATGCGCTCTATCGCATCAGGAGGCCTCTTGCCCGTTACGGCATAATAAAAGCTTGCGCCGATAGAATACACATCCGTATAAGGGCCCTGCCTGCCGCGCCTTGTATACTGCTCCTTCGGCGCAAAGCCGTGCTTTAATACAACATCAAGGCTCTGGCTCTTGTCGCCCAGACTGTATCTGGCCGCTCCGAAGTCTATGAGTTTCGGTATGCCGTCCCTTGTGATGAATATGTTGTCGGGAGTCACATCCCTGTGTATTATGCCCTGGCTGTGCACCTGCTGCAGAGCTTCCATAATTGGCACGAGCACGCGGGATGCTTCTTCAAAGCCTATGGATCCGCCGCGCTGTTTGATATAATCGTCAAAGCTCAGCCCCTCTATGAATTCCATCACAAAGTATGCCGTGCCGTTTTCTTCGAAATAGCTTATGACCCTGACTATGTTCTCATTTCCGATGAACTGCGCTAGAGTCTCGGCTTCTTTAAGGAAACAGCTCTTTCCGTATTCAAAGCTCTCTGTCCTGTCACCGGAAAAAGCCGACACCGAAGTCCCGCCGGTACGCGCCGCAAGAGAATCAGGGAAAAACTCCTTAACGGCGACCCTGCCTCCCATCCTGTGATCATAGGCACAGTAGGTTATGCCGAAGCCGCCCTGCCCCAGTATCCCGTTTATCTCATATTGTCCCGCGAGCACCGTGCCTAAAGGAAGCGCAAGCGGATACTCTTCGTTCATCTGTTATTCCTCTCAGTCCGCATATCTTGGAAGGTCTGTCTTTTTCAGTTCACCTGTCTTTTCTGTCATAAGGGCGCAATAGGGATCCCCGTCAGCTGCAGATTCGGGATATATCATAAACCCGATCTTTCTTTCGCCGTCGATCTCATTTACGTTTATGCTGAGATTGAATCTCGAAGAAACCGTCTTTATTATCGTAGTCGTCCGGGTATCCATATCGTATTTCACGATATCCTGTTCATCGCCGTCCCCGCGCTTCCCGGTAAAATAAATGTCGCTCCCGAAGGGTACAAGCCCGTTCACCTGCCCTTCATAATCACATTCGTAGACATTCACCTCATTGGACCCGTCATCTCCAAGGGCTATCTTCTTGAAGCGGTTGCCGTCTCCTTCCATAAGAAGGATCATCCCGTCGTCCGATGCGCTGATGAAAGTGATCTTCCCCTCTTCATCCGGGACAGAATACATCACATGATCTCCGGCATCCAGCTCGCCGGCGGGATTTGAATTCAGATACTGTCCGCCTTCATCAGGAGTGATATAGTAAAACGATCCCTTATAAAACGTACAGAGATTCGGATCCTCTATATCGCATGAATTCTTTATCTTACCGTCACTCCTTGAGATGCAGTACATTTTCTTATCCCCGTATGTATGGACGAAGTAATAGGCTTTGGAGACAAGTAGCCTGTCTGCGGTAAAGACTTCCCACGGAAGGTCTGACAGCACCTCCTTCTCTCCCGTATTGACATCATAAGTCGTAATTACCATGTCTCCGCCTTTCAGGTTGTCGAGATAATATACTGTATCTCCTATCCTTGAAAGACACATGCATATGGTCCCGTCGGACTTCATGAACTCACCCTGCGGACCGAAATGACAGCAGTTCATGAGATTTGCCGCAGTATTGCCGATGATCTCGGGGAAGGTAAGGTCATCAGCAGTGAGTTCTTCATCAACAGTGTCTGCATCGCTGCTGTCCGCGCTGCCTGCGCTTCCCTCTGTTACGGAGGATCCCCCATCCGATAAAAGCCCTTCCGAAGCCGTTTCACCGGTATCATCCTCTGCCTCATCGTTTGTTATGGCTTCGGTATTTTTTCCGGCTGTTTTATTCACCGCAGTTGAGATCAGTCTGACTGCAGCCACAGCGATCAGCGCTATGATGACCACTGCAAGTATTGCAGCGATCACAAGAGGCAGATTGCTTTTCTTTCTCTTTTTGCGGTTTGAATATGCATCGCCCGTATCACGGGGGACTGCCACTGTCCTGTCGGCTCCGGAATGACCCGCACCGGGTCCTTCGGGAGGATATGCTTCTGTCTTATTCGATCGGCCCGAGAGTGTCTTCGGTCCCAAAAGAGCGCGCTCAAATTCCTCCATGCTCTGGAAACGCTCTGCGGGCTGCAGGTTCAAAGCCGTCATTATCGCATCCTCTGCCTCGCGCGGTATATGTATCCCGCGCGCGCTGGGTGCGATCAGATCATCTTCATCTATCCGCTCTATGGCATCCGGAGGCTTCTTGCCGGTTACGGCAAAATAAAAACTCGCTCCGAGTGAATACACATCCGTATAAGGGCCCTGTCTGCCGCGCCTTGTATACTGCTCCTTCGGCGCAAAGCCGTGCTTTAATACGACATCTAGACTCTGGCTCTTGTCTCCGAGGCTGTATCTGGCCGCACCGAAATCAATGAGTTTCGGTATGCCGTCATTTGTTATGAAGATATTATCGGGAGTGACGTCTCGATGGATGACGCCTTTTTTATGTACGGTTCCAAGGGCTTCCATGATCGGCACCAGAACTCTTGAAGCCTCTTCAAAGGATATCTTTCCGCCCCGCTGCTTTATATATTCATCAAAGTCCATCCCCTCGATGAACTCCATCACATAGTAGGCCGTTCCGTTTTCCTCAAAATAGCTTATGACCCTGACTATGTTCTCATTTCCGATGAACTGCGCAAGAGTCTCGGCCTCCTTAAGAAAGCAGTTCCTGCCATACTCAAAGCTTTCGCTCCTGTCGCCTGAAAAGGCGGATACCGTGGTGCCGCCGGTGCGCGCGGCCAGAGAATCAGGGAAGAATTCCTTGATAGCGACTTTTCCGCCCGTCCTGTGATCATGTGCGCGATAAGTGATCCCGAAGCCGCCCTGCCCCAGTATCCCGTCTATTTCGTATTGTCCTGCAAGTACCGTGCCTAACGGAAGTGCCAGGGGAAAATCTCCGGAAAGCATATATTACCTTTCATAAAGCAAAAAACAAATCTTATTTTACCATACCTGTCCTCATAGGGGTATCACCTGATCCCGGCCCAGTACAAAGCTGCCTTGACGGCCCTGTTCCAGCCCTCGAGGAGTTCTTCTCTTTCCTTTGTATCCATCCCGGGAAGAAACTCGCGTCCCTGCATCCAGTTCTCTTTGATCTCATCCCTGTTTTTGTAATATCCGACCGCAAGGCCTGCAAGATATGCGGCTCCCAGAGCCGTGGTCTCTATGCATTTCGGACGCTTCACTGCGCATCCGGAGATATCAGCCTGAAAGCCCATAAGAAAATCATTGGCCGATGCTCCTCCGTCCACTTTGAGCTCTTTTATCTCAGTCCCGGCATCTTCCTCCATGGCAGAAAAGACATCATGTGACTGATATGCTATCGACTCGAGAGTCGCCCTTATGAAATGCTCTTTCCTGCATCCTCTGGTCACGCCGAAGATGCTGCCTCTTGCATATTGATCCCAGTGCGGGGCGCCCATTCCGGTGAATGAGGGAACTACATATACACCCTCCGTGCCGCTTCCTGCCATGGCCGCATATTCCTCCGACTGTGATGAATCCCTTATCATACGCATGGAGTCCCTGAGCCACTGTATCGCTGCTCCCGCCACAAAGACCGAGCCCTCGAGCGCATAGTCAGGCTTTTCCGAATCCCCGGCTGCTATGGTCGTCACAAGCCCGTTCTTTGATGATACGGCTTCTGCTCCGGTATTCATGAGTATAAAAGAGCCCGTGCCGTATGTATTCTTCACGTCTCCCCTGTCAAAGCAGCATTGTCCGAAAAGTGCCGCCTGCTGGTCTCCGGCTGCTCCCGCTATCGGTATGCTCCATCCTGTGACACCCTCATCCGTATACCCGTATATATGGCTTGATGGCATCACCTTGGGAAGCATGGACTCAGGTATGCCAAAAAGGGCCAGAAGCTCCTCATCCCACTTCAGCTCATGGATGTTGTAGAGCATGGTCCGGCTCGCATTCGTGTAGTCGGTCACATGCACCTTACCCTTCGTAAGCTTCCAGATAAGCCAGGTATCCACGGTCCCGAAAAGAAGGTCTCCGTCTTCAGCCCTTTTTCGCGCCTGATCCACGTTATCCAGTATCCACTTTATCTTGCTTGCAGAGAAATATGCGTCAGGTACAAGGCCTGTCTTTTTTCTTATGAGTTCCGAATGCCCGGTCTGCACGATATCATCGATTATGGGCGCGGTCCTTCTGCACTGCCAGACTATGGCATTATATACGGGCTCTCCGGTATTCCTGTCCCAGACTATGGTGGTCTCTCTCTGGTTTGTGATCCCTATAGCCGCTATATCTTCGGGACCGGCCCCTATCAATGCCATGGCCTCTGTCACAACGGACAGCTCCGACGACCATATCTCCATCGGATTATGCTCCACCCAGCCCGGCTTCGGATAATACTGCTCAAATTCCTTCTGGGCGACGGATCTTATCTCTCCGCGCTTGTCAAATAATATGCATCTTGAACTTGTGGTCCCCTGATCAAGGGCCATCACATATTTTGCTTTGCTCATACTCAGATTCTACGTGTCCCCCCGTATTTCCAAAAACCCTTCATTTTCTTTCTCACATCTGTTCCCCAGGGCGTTTTCTTCGACGGTCACCTCATATTACAGTCGTCGATCTTTCCATGATGGATCCGTCCCCATGCCCATAGTATTGGACGCTGCATCGCGCATCGCATCAGCCTGGGCAGATGTGAGCATGGCTGCACCCATCAAAGGATCCATGGCAACAGAAGCCACCTGTATCTGCCGGATGATCCCTGTATCCGGATCCGTCAGCTTAAATACCTCAAAAGCCAGGTTTACTATCTCTATCCCCCGTAATTCTCCAAGCACCGTATTGGCTCTTTCGATCACCTGCTCCGTGAGCTCAGGTATAAAACTCCCGAGCGCTGACGGTCTGAACGAACCGACACATACCTCACCCACAGCGCTAAGCAGTGTACTGTCCACATCCGCCTTCATCTGCGATGCAAGATACGATGTCATATACACATGCTTCACATTGCCTATGACCTGCTTGTATATCTTTGCGGGATCGACTATCCTGTATGAATATACACCGGACATTATCAGCGAACAGTCGATATCAAGCCCCCTCGCTTCGTCGTGTATCCTCACAGGCACTTCCATCCCGTTTCCGAAGGGGTTATTTAATATTATTTTCATATTTAGATAATATACCCTCTGGGTCGTGGGCGGAGCATCGCCCCCGAAAGACAACCTGTTGAAGAATTCCTTGCCGAAACTTCCCTTCTTTGATCCCGAAAAGACGCCATACGTCTCCCCGGTCCTGAATTCATTTTCACCCGGATCCGTAAGGATCGAGATCACTTTTCCGTTACTGACGACTATCGCGCACTGTCCGTCTGCCACCGCTATGATCGAACCGTCCGTGATTATCTCCTGATCCCCTTTATTTGAAGAATTGGCAGATGTCCTCTTTACCCCGCGGACCATGATCCGGTCCTCCGGCAGCGAATCACAGTAGAAAAACTCCTTCCACTGGTCTCCCGCCATGCCGCTCGCCGACGCAACCGCCGCCTTAAATATCCCCATATCACATCTCCCCCGTTACAATCTGGCAGTTCAAATGCTGAGGCAAGGGATATTGTTTGCGAAGGCATGAAGAGCCGCTTTTAGCGAGGACAAAATCCAGCACCCGCAATTACTTGCCGAATAGAAAATGGAGATTTATCGACATTTTCGTTTGAGGCTTAGTAATGCGTGGTGATTAGTTCGTCCGAGCGTTGGCGGTAACTGAGCAAACAATTCCCTGCCGAAGCATAATAATCAACTACAGATATAACTATATTATACCTGTTACCGCGCATTTTACTACCTCTTACCCAAAACCCCTTTTTTTATGCACCGTTCGTTGTATAATACAGCCATGAGCAGCTTGAAAGTAAAAATCGAGATCGACCCTGAAGCATCCGGCAAAGAAGTCATAATAAAATGCTCCGAAGTCGATCAGGAAGTGATGAGGATCCAGAAGCTTTTATCCGAAAACGCTCCGGGCTTTTCCCAGATAAGCTTCTATAAGGAAGATTCGGAATACTTCGTTCCGCTCGGCGACATCCTATTCTTCGAGACGGACGGCGGTCTGATAAGGGCCCATACCGCCGATGATGAGTTCGAGACAAGGTATAAGCTCTACGAACTGGAGGAGAAGCTTCCGTCCTATTTTACAAGGATCTCCAAATCCACGATCCTCAATACTCACAAGCTGTACTCGATAACAAAGAATCTTGCAGGCGCAAGCAAGATCGAGTTTCAGGGAACCTACAAGACCGTATACTGCTCAAGAAACTATTATAAAGCGCTCAAGGACATCCTGGCGCCGTAAAGGAGACTAAAATGAACAAGAGAACAAAAAACATACTTTTCGCATTATTGCTCATAGTACTGGCAGCATGCCTTGTAATGTGGAAGCTTAATGTATTCAATCTTCCCACAGCCTTCGTGGGGGTCAGTACCTGGGGACTTATCATCGCTGTTTTTATGGTGATCATCGTTTTCTTCAGCCTCGTGGATCTGTTCTTCGCAGGGATCTTTTTCCCGATCGCCGTGGTCTGCATCGTATTTGCGAAGCCGCTCGGGATCGAGGCCATCACACCCGGGATTGTGCTCATAGCAGCCCTGCTCCTGACCATCGCCTTTGAGATCATCTTTCCGAGACACTTAAGGCACTTCAAAAAGGCACGCCTGCACGGAAGTTTCGCAGCCTCCGGTGGTCCTTCCGAGGTGATAGATGAGAATAAGAACGGGCACGTGATCCACTCTGTAAGATTCGGATCAGGCACAAAGTATGTCCGCCTCCAGAACCTTGCATCTGCTGATCTTGCTACTCAGTTCGGCGAGATGTCCGTGTACTTTGACGGAGCTCATGTCCCTTCAAACAAGGTGACGATCAACTGTCACGTATCATTCGGTGAACTGGATCTGTACATCCCCAAGGACTGGAAGGTTCTGAACAGAGTCAGCGTCGCTCTCGGACACTGCGATGACAGAAACATTAATGAGACGGCAGCCGTTAATGCAGTAGAGTGTGTGATCGACGGAAGCGTCTCCTTCGGAGAACTGAAGATCATCAGAACGTGAGAAAAACAAATGCCTGTATCAAAAAAGCCGGACCGCACATCTAAGCGTGGTCCGGCTTTATTATTCAGGAGTCTCTATCTTTCATCACGGTTGAAGTAGTACGGGGCACCGCTGTAGCCCATAAGTCCGAAGCCCTCATCCATGAACATACAGTAATCCGACGAATCGGAAAAGATGACCGTTGCCGTATCCTTTATACCGTTGCCCGGATTTTTTATCTTAAGATATATGGACAGATCGTCCATCTCATCCTGCTTGACTGACGTAGTGAAAGTGCCCGTATAGGTCTTCATATTGTCATCAAAGTTCAGCGTGAGATCAAAGGTGTTGTCTTTATGAAAAGCAATGGTGGGTGCAAAGGCTCTTACGATATCGACATCGGAAGCTATGAAGACTCCGTAGATATAGTCTATGCTGTACTTCTGCTCAGCGCTTGCCGCCGCTTCCTCCTCGGCCTTCAGCCTCTCTTCCTCTTCTATGGCGATCCGCTCGTCCTCGGTAAGACCGTCCGTATCCAAGGTATCCTCTGCACTATCATCGGATCCCTCCGACTCCTCGGCAGACATATCGTTCGCTGCGATGTAGCTGTCATCGGATCCTTCTTCTTTCGACACCAAAATCTCCGTGGAAGATTCTTCCGTGGAAGTTTCTTCCGTGGAAGTTTCTTCCGTAGATTTTTCTTCCGTTGAAGTCTCCTCTTCCTCTTCGGAGTCTTCCGAAGCCACGAAGCGGGGCAGTATCTTTGTCTTTATAAGACCGTGAGCAAAGATCGCGATGCCTGTCATGATGAAAATAAAAGAAAGGATGAGCAGTGCGACTTTCAGGATCTTCTCCTGATCCAAACGGCCTTTATTTCCCGCCATAAGATCCCTCCTTACTCTACCATCGGCGCCGGCAGTACGTTCAATGTGAAATTGCTGTGATCCAGACTGAAGTTCTTATTGAAGTACGGATCTCCCACTGCCAGATCATCGGCCCACTTTTCGCGGAATCTCTCAGCTTCCTCTTCATATCTCTTTGCCCTGTCATCATAGGATGCGTCTTCCTGTGCCTTCTTTTTCTCCACATCCGATCCCCTGCTTGCTGATTCGTAATGATAGAGCTCCGCAAAAGGAGTAAATATATTGACACGTCCCATGTGCCTTAATTTCAGACAGAGATCCACATCATTAAGCGCCACGGCAAAGCCCTCATCAAGGCCGCCGCACGCATCAAAGTCCTCCCTTGATACCATAAGGCAGGCTCCCGTGACGGCAGTGAAATCCTGCGCATAGCAGAGACGCCCCATGTATCCAAGGTTGCTGCTCGCAAGCCTGTAGTGCACGTGTCCTGCGGTCCTGTGGGCTCCGAGTCCTATAACTATGCCCGCGTGCTGTATCGTGTGATCCGGATAATACAGCTTGCATCCGACTGCGCCCACATCATCCCTCTGTGCATACATCAACATCTCTTCGATCCAGTTCCTTGTGATGATCTCCGTATCGTTATTGAGAAGGATGATATATCTGCCGGACGATGCTTCGACGCCTTTATTTATAAGCTCCGAATAATTAAAGATATCCTGCTGCACGGTTATGATCTTAACTATCGGCGACTCCTTAAGCTCCTCATAATACTCCTTTATCTCATCGGATGTGCTTCCGTTCTCGACGATCACTATCTCAAAGTCATCATAGGAGGTCTTGTAGATGATGGAGCCGATACATCTCTTAAGATCTTCGGCATGATCCCTGTTCGGGATCACTATCGACACCTTCGGTCTCTCCTTTAAGGCGTATCTTATGCGGAATATGGTCGGAAAAGCCTTAGTGCTCTCGATCTTAAAACCACTGTATCCTTCTTCGGTAAGAGTCGATGCCACAGCCTTTTTCGCAGCCTCGATCGCATAGGTCTTTGCATTGATGTCCGCAGCCGTGGAGCCTGCATGGCTCCTCCAGTAATACAGTATGTGAGGCACATGCACTATGCCGTCTTCATGCTTTGCGGCTTCTTTTGTAAGGCGCAGCAGCAGGTCGTGATCCTGGCTTCCGTCATATTCGGAGCGGAAGCGGCCGACCTTGTCGACAAGCTCTCTCTTAAATGCCGAGAAATGACATATATAATTATTGGCCCTGAGATTGTCCGGAGCATAGTCCGGCTTGAAGTGAAGGGTCACCATGTCGTTGATGGATCCGCCCTTAAAAGTAGCTTCGTCGGAATATATGAACCACGCATCCTTATCCTCAAGGACCTTCATGAATTCATACAGAGCCGAGGGATGCAGTATGTCATCATGATCCATCAGAGCATAGTAATCTCCCGTCGCGAGATCAAAGCAGGCGTTGGTGTTTTCGGATATCCCGCCGTTTTTCTCAAGCTTTTTATACCGGATCCTGTCTCCGCCCTCATGAGCTGCATACTCCGATACGATGTCTCCGACATATGAATGCTCATCATCGGAGCCGTCCGCAAAGCAGAGCTCCCAGCCCCCGTAGATCTGAGATTCTATGCAGTCAAGCAGCTCCCTCAGGAATCCCTCAGGAGTATTGTACAGAGGGATCAGGATGGAGAATACATGCTGCTTTTTAAACTTCGTATTCTTTGCCTTCTCAAGCTCTTCGCCTGTAAGGAAGCTCTCCGTCCCGTGCAGCTTATATGCCGAGCGCTCGATCTTCTTGGACTTCAGCTTTCTTATCACTTCAGATAAGGATCCGAGTCTCTTCACCCTGATCACGGCATTCTTCATGTGCGACCAGACGAGCCTGAAAGGAGTTATCGCGCGATATATGAGACTGTGCTTTAAGACATCCACCTTGTGGGACAGTTCTTCATGCTTCGCCTCAAGATCCGCCAGTTCCGTGACAAGCTGCTCGTTCTTCTCTTTTTCCTTTACATAGAGCTCCTTATAGTAGCCCGCTAGATCTTTGCCGTCTTCTGACATTCTATATCACCTTTGAATATTCGTTTCTTCCTGTCCATGAAGGCAGGATAGACAGTTATATCTCCGCTTACACCGCTTTCCTGAAACTCTCTCTTCGGTATACGCGCGATGAAGCCGGATCTCTCACTCTTCTTGAAATTAGGGAAAGCATCACGGACATCCGTCCTTCTCATGACGGCAGTATCCGCGATAAGCTGCTTGCCGCCGCCCTCTATCACGACACAGGGCTTAAGCTTTCTCAATCCTTCATCAAATATCCAGCCCCTCGCCTCATAGAAATCTTCATTTCCGTATGCATCCGAGAGGCAATAGGAGAAGCTGTCAAAGGATGCATGCACATGCTTTCTTGTCTTTACCCTTCCTTTATTCTCCCATACGGATGATCGCCCGAAGGTCTCCCATTCCTCGGTCATGTTCAGCGCAAAATCAAGTGTATAACGGGATATGTTCTTATTAAGATAAGGATCTCCCCTGTCCACGATCTCGCCGTGCTTTGATATGAAATAGACCCGCTCTTCCTTCAGTCTCTCATAGGAATCCCTGTCAGTTCTGTCGTCACGCCTCGTGGCGCCCTCATGATGGATCAGATGATGGGAGTTCATGCATACATTGTTGTATCCCGCCTCAAAAAGCTTCATGCAAAGGTCCACGTCATTGTATGCTACAGCGAGACGCTCGTCGAATCCTCCGACCTCTTCAAACCTGCTCTTCTTTACTGCAAGACAGGCGCCGGTCACTGCTATGACATTCACATCATGATCGCTGAAGCCGTAGTAATACTGCTCGTCCTTATACCCCTGGAGCTTATGCGACGGTCCGCTGTGCAGAAGGAATATCCCGCAATGCTGTATCTTCTCGCCTCCCGGATAGAGGAGCTTGATGCCTACGGCGCCGCAGTCCTCCCTTACAGCAAGCTTGGCCATCCGCTCCAGCACTCCCTTTTCCTGCTCAGGTATCTCTATATCATCATTCATGAAGATGAGCACATCGCCTGTGGACTTTTCGACACCCAGAGTATTAAGAGAAGAATAATTAAAATCATCATCGCAGCAGTACATGGTAACACCGTACTGCTGAGACAGATCCTGATATCTCCTTCTTGCGCCCTCCTGACTCTTGTTCTCTATCAGTATGATCTCGACCTCGTCACCGGACATGGATGCCTTCACGGATCTTACGCATCGCTCGAACATATCGGGATGATCCCTGGACAGTATTATGATCGATATCTTCCCTTCGATCTTGTCAATGAAAGGATCATCAGCGGCGGTCGGTCTTATCTGCCTTTTTTTCATCCTGTGATAGAGCACCTTTTCTATGTGGCATACACGGTCTCTTCTAAAAGAATAAAGGGGGTTGAACTGCATCCCCTTTTTTATCGCCACCATGCCGGATATATAGCCGAGGCTCATCTCGCTCTCCGGAGAATATCCCGGCTTGAAATAAGGATCCATCCTTTCATGGTCATGGATCACATCCTCATCACAGTACAGCAGATCATAATCCCCTTTCGATGCGGCGATCGCAAACTGCGCCGTGGCATCGGGATCAGGAACATGATCATCACTGTCATAGATCACGTGATAATCCCTGATAAAGTCGTCTGTTATGTGGCGGTCGGTCTTACGGGCGCGCCATGTTTCAGTCTGATCCGTGTACTGCAGATATTCTGACATATTCCTTCTTCTTCCTTGGACTCCTTAAGATGCCTCTGGGCTCGCATTCAAGCTCCGTGAGCCTTTGCAGGATGTCCTCATAGACTTCCTCCGCTATCCTCTGGATCTTATATTCTATGTGGAAGGACTTAAGCCCTGCCGGCAGTTTGAAGACAAGCTGCGGGTCTTTATTGTCAAATACGACAGTATTGCCGCATACCCTTCCGTTTGTGAGGCCCTCGCTGACTGTGGCATCGAGAAGCCTTAATATACAATAATCATCCTGCGGATCAAAGCGCAGTGTCTTTGTTCCTTCAGGCACAGGCACGTCGAGGGATACGCGCATGTCATCGGTGATGCTTCCGTCATAAGACGGCATCTCGCCTTCCTTGAAGCCCTCTCCCATGTCGGCGTAGAGTTTCACCTTCGCAGGCCTCATGAAGCCCTCGTTTGCCTTCATTGTCTGCTCCAGCGTCACATAGCCCTTTCCAAAGATGCTGTACATCTTGTCGAGTGACACATGATCTCCTGCTATATCGGTCTGAAGGCTCATCTCTTTTTCGTCGAATCTTGCATCATCCGCCTGATCGAGCCCTGCCGCCTCATACAGCTTTTCCTTCGGAACCGGGACCTCATGTTCATCGAGGAAATATCTTATTGCCCTGTAGATCACAAACTCCGGATCACAGTCCTCGCTCATCCATTCGTAATCAGTGATGTTCCAGGTCCCGTCCGCTGTTATGAGTATGTTGGAAAAGATAAGATCCAGATCCTGAAGATGCTTTGCCCTCACAAATCCCGCAAACTGCCTGATTATATTAAGGGCCTGATCCACCCTGTCCGAAGCCATAAGGTCTGCGATTATCACATCGAGCGTCTTTCCCTCAAGGAACTCAAACTGTATTCCTTCAAAACCACCGTCCCAGTCGGTCATAAGCCGCGCCCTGTTTACCTTGATAGCTGAATCCTTCAATGCCATCGACAGCTTGACGGAGTTATCATACATTCTTAAAAGATGTGACACGGCAGCCTGCGTCTTCGGATATTTTACAAGATACTTCCTGTGATAGCCGTCCTTCAATATATCCGTGCGGATCTGGTACTTCGGAGCCCTCTCGTCCGAATGCTTTGAATAGAGCACATGCTTCACATTGAAGCTTTCGATCCTGTCCTCTATGGACATCATGACCAGGAAGGAATTCGATACGAGCGGGAATATCTCTTCTCTCGCAGCCTCATCAAATACCTTCGCTTCATCAAAGGACACGAACCTGTCCATGTCGAAATTCCTGATCCCGCCCTTGAACTCTCCAGGATGAGGAAGCCTCTCGTCGGAAAAGATAACAGAAGGAAGCTTGTAATCAGGATAAGGATAATAAAACTCTGTCCTCAGTCCCGCTTTTTTTGCAAGCTCCATAAGTCCGTTTTTGGAAAAAGTCTTTACATTATCTACTCCGGGATATCCTTCTATCCCGTCAAAAAATCCGCCTGTATGATCTTCGCGGGATCCCGCAAAATACTTCAGTCCGAATTTGTTCTCTATGGCTACGGCTATCTCGCCTCCCTGATCCAGATGCGGCATAAGGAGCTCCAGCATGGACAGATAGGGATCCTCTTCATACTTTGTGATGTAGGAGCCCGCATATTCGAGCACTCCGATAAGAAAGATATAATCATACTTCTCGGTAAGGTGCGGTTCTATATCCTCGAGATTACCCACGAGTATCTCCAGATTGTCCTGATCCTTATTGCGGTATGCGTTGATCATGCTTCTCTTTAACGAGAGCTCCACAACTGTGACCTTCGATGCTTTTTTCACAAGAGTCTGAGTGACGGCACCGCATCCCGCGCCGATCTCGAGCACCTTATGGTCCTTCTGTATGGGAATAAAATCGACGATATTCCCCCTGATATCGGACAGATGATACAGCCCGTTCCATGTTCCCATGTGGGCTATCACATCGTTGTATTTCTCCTGAGGTTCGTTCTTAACCGCCTCCAGTATCAGATCCTCAGCCTCTCCCTCGCTGTAGCCGTCAGAGCCCGGATAGTAGCTGAGGTCCAGATTCACTTTTCCGATCTTTTCAGATTTCTTCTCCATTTTTGAATAATTGCACCTCTGAATCCATATCGTAGTAGCCTACAGTATCCTTTGAAGATATGACCTGCACGTTAAATATATCATACAGTCTGTGATATACGGTAAAACTCCCCTCTCTGTAACCCACGAGTCCCAGTGAGATCAGATAGTCACCGCCCTGGAGCATCATCCTCTGAGTGAAGACGGCCGTCATCTCATCGCCATCTTTGCACTCGCCCGTGGACAGCTTCTCAAACATCGTATTCGTCCCGGTTATCTCGACTCCCATGCGGTTCTTGATGGATACCGCGATTATCGGCTCCGAGATATCAGCATGGAATCTGACCTTTACCTTTACGGAACATGTGTCGCCCTTTATCACGGTATTGGTCATATTGCCGGAATTATCGATAAGGCAGAAATCCTCTATCTCGGCAAGCCCGCTGCCGTATGTGTCGTTTGAAGGGTTGAGCGTCATGTAGGATTTCCAGAGTCCGTCTTTTACGTTCCTGTTTAATGATCCCTGAAGCTTCCCGTCTTTGCCCACGCGCTCGGAACCGGACATGGCAGATGTCGTCTGGTTCACGAGGACCTTCTTGTACATATCTATGATCTCTTTGGGCCTGCCCTCGGCCATCTTTTTGCCGTGATCGAGCAGTATCACCCTGTCACAGTATTTGCTTATGGAAGACAGGTCATGCGATACAAAAAGGATGGTCCTGCCTTCCTTCTTGAATTCCTCGAATTTGTGATAGCATTTGTTCTGGAAAAAGACATCTCCGACGGAGAGCGCCTCATCCACCACGAGTATCTCGGGATCTATATTGATCGCAAGCGCAAAAGCAAGACGTACGAACATTCCCGAGGAATAGGTCTTGACCTGCTGATGCACAAACTCGCCTATATCTGCAAAATCAAGGATCGCATCGAGCTTTTCATCTATCTCCTCTTCGGAAAAGCCGTTCATCGTGCCGTTAAGGTATACATTTTCAAGCCCCGTGAACTCCATGTTGAATCCGGCTCCGAGTTCAAGAAGAGCCGATATCCTGCCGTTTATCTCGACATCACCGGAGGTGGGCGAGAGCACACCCGTGATTATCTTGAGGATAGTGGATTTTCCGGAGCCGTTCGTGCCTATGATGCCGACCGTCTCTCCGCGGCGCACCTCAAGAGACACGTCCTTTAAGGCGTAGTGTTCTTTGTACAGATCCTGCTTCTTCCCAAGCCCCAGCGCATCGCGCACGCGATCCCGCTGTCTGCTGTACAGCTTATACATCTTATCAAGATGATCTACTTTTATTATTACTTCGTTTTCCATATCTTTCTATTTTACTTTTTCGCTGCTTCGCATTGCTTGCATAGCTGCTTCGCACCGCTGTTTTGCTTGCATACCTTAATCAATTAAAAGCTACGGATTGCTCCGTGTCTTCGACACTCTCGCAATCCTGGATGTGTATTCGCAAATCGCGCTGCTTCGCATCGCTGTTTTGCTCATACACATCAGATTTCCGGATGGATAGAATGAAATCTGTGCAAGCACGATTTCATTCTATCCATCGGAAATGCTTTTATAGTATGTCTGCAAAATGCACCTTCAGCCGCTTGAAGACAAGCGCTCCGAAAAGGAAGGCTGCGACTGTGAATATCCAGAAATACACCGTTGAATAAAAGTGCTCAAAAAACCACATATGATCCAAAAGCGCCATCCTGTATCCGTCCACGAGATAGAATACCGGATTGAGCTTGAATATCATCTGCATCGGTCTGGACAGATTATTGATATCCCACATGATGGGCGTAACCCAGACTCCGACCTGGAGCAGTATGCTTATGATCTGTCCGAGATCCCTGAAGAAGACGACTATGGAACACGTGATATACGATATGCCGAGCACCAGAAGGAAGGTGCAGAGCGAGAAATAAAAAATCTGTATCCAGTAAATGCAGGGATATATGCCGTTCAGCAGCAGTATCACAAGTGTCACCACTATCAGGAATACATGGATAAAAAGAGCGGACATGATCTTGATTATGGGAAGTATGCTGATCTTGAACACGACCTTCTTGACCAGGAACTGATAGGACAGAAGCGCTCCCGTGCCCTGACCCCATGCATCCGAGAAGAAAAACCAGGGCACTATCCCGACTATGAGCCATATCACGAAAGGATACCCCTGAGTGTCCGATACGGGAGCCCTGCCTCCCATGGTAAAGACAAACCAGTACACCATGACAGTCACGGCGGGCTGCAGGAAGATCCACACCACGCCTAGATAGGATCCGGCATATTTCGCCTTGAAATCATTCTTTGAAAGCTTCCAGATGAGTTTTCTGTTGGCCCACAGTTCCTGCGGAAGGATCACTATCCTGTCGTAGAGTGCCGCAAACACAGCGAACGCACCCCAGAGCACAGCCACTGAGATGCATTTCTTTATTATCTCCTGCACGGGTACAGCCAGCGGATTATGATGGAATACGATATACGAAGTCCATATGACTGCCAGCGCAGCAACAGCGATTATTACTTTTCTCTTCTTCGTCATGCCAGGCCGCGGGATGCCTTGTAGTCAGCAAAGGACTTCCATCCCCTGTCTCTGTCGTTGATGTTGAGTTTGCCGGCATCGGGCCACTCTATGCCTATGTCCCTGTCGTCATAGGGAAGTCCGCCCTCATCGCCGGGATGATAGAAATCAGTGCATTTATAGCAGAATTCCGCAAGGTCCGACAGCACCAGAAATCCGTGCGCAAAGCCCTTGGGGATAAAGAACTGCTTCTTATTCTGCTCGGACAGTGTCACGCCGAACCATCTGCCAAAGGTCGAAGAACCTTCGCGCAGATCCACCGCCACATCGAAGACCTCTCCTCTCACCACTCTTACGAGCTTGTCCTGAGGATGGTCTATCTGAAAGTGAAGTCCGCGCAGCACGCCCTTCGTGCTCGAGCTCTGATTGTCCTGCACGAAGACATGCGGTATGCCTGCCTCGCTGAAATCTCTGTGGCTATATGTCTCCATGAAGTATCCGCGCTCGTCGCCAAAAACCTGCGGGGTTATTACCTTCAGCCCTTCGATCTCACATGTCTCTACACTTATCTTTCCCAATTTTTCACTCCTTGTATATTTGATATTGTCCGGGCTCGCCGGATATATATTTTTCGTAGCAATCCGTACGGCTCGTCGGATATTTATTTTTCGTAGCAATCCGTACGGCTCGTGGATGATATATGTTTTTCGTTGCAATCCGTACGGCTCTTGGATGATATATGTTTTTCTTCGCGCTACATACTCACTAAATTCGAGCTTCGCTGCGTGGTACTTGCTGCGCAAGTACTGCAGTCGAACTCAATACACGCAACGGGTGGGGCCCAGCCCACCCTCGCGTGAAACATCGTTCTCCTACTTGCTCGCTCTCATTAAGTGAGTTGTGCTTTATGCTTCGAAAAGCATATATCATCCGCAAGCCTTTTTACTGTATAAACACGTCGAGATCCACTCGGCCGGTTATGCCGTCTACTGCACCGCTCGACGTATACTGCCATATGCTGTACTCGCCGTCATATGTGGGGCCGCCGGCGCGATACTGCGCAAGCCACTTGGTATACGGCGCCAGCCGGCTCATATCAAGCTTCTTCGTCATCCAGGTCTTATTGGCGTAGACGCCGGCCCTGTATCCAAGCTCCTCGCAGGATGCGCAGAAGGTTCTTACGATCTCGGTCCTTGCTTCCGTATCAAGCCCGTCTGCCCTTCCTCCGTTCGCATTGCCGGAGCTCTCCACATCCAGGAACACCGGGAATTCCAGATCGGATGCATTGACGAGTGACGCCACGGCTTCCGCCTCTTCTCTTGCCTCGTCGACTGTCACGGCCTGAGTAAAGAAATATACTCCTATCTTCACCCCCGCTGCCTTCGCTCCGGCGAGATTCTGTCTGAAGTAAGGATCCTCAACGAGCACTCCGCTGCTGGATCCGCGGTATCCGGCTCTTATTATCGCAAATTCTATGCCTGAAGCCTTAACCTTCGCCCAGTCTATGTCCTTGTTATATTTTGATACATCTATGCCCAGCGACCCCTGCGGGAGGTTTATCGCCGTTGTCGCCGATGTTCCCTCGCCCTCGCTTATGGCCTCTTCTTCCTTTACTTCGGGAGTGGATCCGGTATCCTCGACAGTTGCGTCGATGTCCTTCTCCTGCATTACTATGCTCCGTATCCCGGAAGATTCTTTGTATTTTATCCTGGGCTTGACGGTTATCGTGGATGATTCCACTATCCCGGAACCGTTGTCCACGGTCACGTCATATGTCCCTGCGGTCATTTCGTCCAGATATATGACGCCGTCACGGTCTTCGTCGTAGGCCTCAAATTCGTCTTCGTACGAAGTGCCGTCCTCGCTCAGCATCCCGACCGATGCCTTCCAATCCATGCCCGAGGCATACTGTCCGGCGCTGTCAACTATCTGTATATCAAGGTCCGACTCGCTCGATGTGAGCAGCAGTACATATCCGCTGCCCTGATCCTGCAACAGCAGATCATCCTCTGCATCCTGCCCTGCAAGATCCCTGATATCCTCATCGGACAGAGAGACAGTCCCGGCTTCAGGATCATGTGTCTCCCCCGCTTCTTCCGTAAGTGTCTCTCCCGTCAGCGCTTCTTCCGCCGCTTCCGTCGAGGCTGCAGCCGCCTCTGAAGGAGAGTTGTTTTTGCGGTTGAAACTGATGAAGAGTATGCATAAAAAAGCAAGACAGTTAAATCCTATTATCGCGGCAGGAATGAGCCATATCCTGCGTTTATTATGCTCCATCCTTCATCCTGCCTTCATCTGCCAAACTTCGATCCCGCTCTGCTTTTGCGCCGCCTGAACCAGGCTTCAGCGCCGCTTTCGCTGTCTGACGCTCCACTGATCCCCTGTGCCGGCCTACAGTCCGTTCGCAATATCCTTAAGATACTGTCCGTAAGCAGTCTTGGCCAGAGGCTCCGACAGAGCAAGGAGCTGCTCTCTGTCGATATATCCCTTCTTGAACGCTATCTCCTCTATGCAGGAGATATAGAGCCCCTGCCTCTTCTGAAAGGCCGATACAAAATCAGCCGCATCGAGGAGCATGTCGTGAGATCCTGTATCGAGCCATGCAAATCCGCGGCCCAGAGTCTCGACATAGAGATCTCCCCTTCTTAAGTATTCGTTGTTCACCGAAGTGATCTCTATCTCTCCCCTTGCGGAGGGCTTTACATTCTTCGCTATATTCACCACGTCGTTATCATAGAAATAAAGACCGGGCACCGCATAATTGCTCTTGGGATGTTCGGGCTTCTCCTCTATGGATATGGCCTTTCCGTCCTCATCGAATTCCACTACGCCGTACTCTGAAGGATCCTTGACATAGTATCCGAATATGGTGGCGCCCTTCTTTCTCTCCGACGCTGCCCTTAATGTCTTTGAAAAGCTCTGGCCGTAGAAGATATTGTCTCCGAGTACCATCGCCACATTGTCGTCGCCTATGAAGGATTCTCCGATGATGAATGCATCGGCAAGGCCTCTCGGCTCTTCCTGCACGGCGTAATGCATCTCAAGTCCGAGCTGGGATCCGTCCCCGAAGAGCTCTTTGAATCCGGGAAGGTCTCTCGGAGTGGAGATTATAAGGATCTGCCTGATCCCGGCCAGCATCAGTGTCGACAGGGGATAGTAGATCATGGGCTTGTCATACACAGGCATCATCTGCTTGCTGACAGCCTTGGTGAGCGGATACAGTCTTGTGCCGGATCCTCCGGCAAGGATTATTCCCTTCATACTTTGTACATCCTCTTGTAGTATTCCTGATAATCACCTGATGTGATGTTGTCCATCCAGTCCTTGTGCTCAAGGTACCATTTGATCGTAAGCTTTATGCCATCCTCGAACTTCGTATCGGGAAGCCATCCGAGCTCACGGCTTATCTTATCGGGCGCTATGGCGTATCTTCTGTCATGTCCCTTCCTGTCCTCCACATAGGTGATGAGATCCTCTGAGATACCCTTCTTCCTCGGATCGTCATCCGGAAGGATCTCCTGAAGCGTCTTTATGATCGTCTTCACTATCTGGATATTCTCGCGCTCGTTATGTCCGCCTATATTGTACTTCTCACCCATGACGCCCTTATCTATGACCATGTCTATGCCCTTGCAGTGGTCGTCCACATAGAGCCAGTCACGCACATTCTTACCGTCTCCGTATACCGGAAGCTTCTTGCCGGACAGTGCATTGTTGATCATGAGAGGTATCAGCTTCTCGGGGAACTGGTAAGGGCCGTAGTTGTTCGAGCAGTTGGTCATGTTTGCCGGGAAGTGATACGTATCGATATATGCCTTCACGAGCAGATCTGCCGATGCCTTGCTCGCTGAATACGGCGAGTGGGGATCGTACGGCGTCGTCTCATAGAAATAATCGGAAGGATCCGAGAGAGATCCGTATACCTCGTCGGTAGATACGTGAAGGAATTTCTTGCCCTCCTTAAAAGACCCGTCCTCATTCTCCCATGCAGCCTTGGCGGCATTAAGAAGGACTGCCGTGCCCAGCACGTTTGTCTCTACGAAGACTTCCGGATTGACTATCGAACGGTCCACATGACTCTCCGCAGCAAAGTGCACCACCACGTCTATATCATTCTCGCTGAATATCTTCTCTATAGCTTCCTTGTCCCTGATATCGGCTTTGATGAAAGTATAATCATCTCTGTCCTTTACAGCCTCAAGGTTGCCGAGATTACCTGCATACGTAAGTGAATCCACGTTGATTATCCTTATGTCCTCATGCTTGCGGAACATATAGTGGATGAAGTTGGAACCAATGAAACCGGCGCCGCCGGTCACGAGATAATTGCGCATCGCCTCTCCTTTTTCTATATATGACTAAAATAACCTTATAATTATACCAAATCCTGTATTACCGGTAAACCCGGCGCATTTGCGGTAACTGAGAAAACATATACCGGTCAGGCGGGCGCATTTGCGCATCTTATGCAATTCGTAAGTCGAAGCATGAGGTGCATGCCTGACGGGCGCATTTGCGCATCTTTTCAGCGCTTAAGCCCGTCGGCATGTACCTCATGCTTCGACATATTGATAATCCTGCCTAATATTCCTGTCACAACAAGATCCAGTATCACATACCCTGTCAGGTAAAACGACAGATAATACATCGTCCACGTAGCCGGCGCCGTGAGGAACACAATAGGAAGTCTGAAGGCCACCGCAGAAAAAGCAATGAGCGCCCTCCATCTCTTCTTTACAAGCAGCCATATCCAGGCAGCCGCAATGACCATAATCGGGATGATCGTATCCCATACGAGCCTGTAGGTTATACGCTCAGAGAAATCAGATCTTAAGCACGCAAGGAACAGTATCGCCTTCCTTCTCAGCTCCTCCGACACCGGCCTGTTGAAGCTGATGTCCCATTCATTGAACTCCTCCTGATTCGTATTCATCTCCTGCGGATCAAAAAGGTTATATGTGTCCATCACATTGGTGGGATTGGTCCTGCCATGTATCGCGGAAGTATCGATGAATACCTTGATCCTCTCCTTAGCGAAAGCCTTCGGATATCTCATGCACAGTCCCGCAAATGCCTTCATGAAAGCGCTGTATTCCTCGGGAGTATATTCGGTTATCTCAAGATCATGCTTCCAGAGCAGATTCTCTCCGTCCACGCCGGGATTCTCAAGGATCACGTCCGTATGCACCACCTGTTCTATATCCTCAAGAAGGTCCGCATCCTTCACGGGATCTGCAGCTCTAACGACCTCGGCAAGAGGTCTTAAGAAAGTAACAACCGAGTAGTCGCTGTTGCCGAGCTTTGCTTTATGGAAAGAAGACATGGCAAACATCGAAACAAAAAGAACTGCGAGTGTGAAAAGTTTTTTCTTTAATACGAGGCTGTTTTTTTTCTGTGTGAGAATGATCGCCGCGACCGCAGGTGCATAGAGAAAACCCTCGCTTCTCCATATAGATATGATGCCCGATACAAGTCCGAAGATGAAGAGCATCGGAAGACTTATATCATTCGGCTTCTTCAGCATGCACAGGATAAAGGCCATGACGAAGATCTCCAGATATATATACAGTCCCATCCTGAATCCCGAGTACTGGTACAGGATCACGGGCGGCAGCAGGAAAGGTATCAGTTTGATGAGGGCATCCGCAATCGCAGATCCCGTAAGATATCGTCCTGCAAAAAAAACATCCTCCGCTTCCGCAAGGGCGTAGGACACTATCACCGCAGCTATGACAAGCTGCACGAGGATCAGTCCTCCCGGCCTTGGTATCAGCTGCAGGAAGAGGTTATGAAAAAAAGAAGACATGGAATGCTGCCAGGGAAGCACGTCATAATACCTCGCGCTCGCAAGCACCCCTATGTCATCCCAGCTCCATGTGCCGGGCCAGAGCAGGACAAGTATCAGGGATAATATGGACATGTAGATGACAAAGATCTGAAGGCCCCTTTTTACGATCTTATTTCCCGAGCGAACATTGCGGAATACGTAGAAAGCAAAGCACCAGGCATAGATCAGAAGCAAAAGAAAGCAGCCCTTCTGCACCCATACATAAGGCCTGTGTATGTCATATTCCAGATAGCTTTTTCCTATACCGGCCGCCTGCCATATGATCCACTGTATGGCAGCCAGACCTGTCGGGATCCTGTATTCCTTCATGCTCCGTCTCCGTCAGCATCCTTAAGATATACGAGAGGATATTCATCCTTATACCTGTGATCCAGCGATGCCTCCGTCTCGTTTGCGGCGTTGTAATACCACATCCTTGCTTCAGCCATATCGCCGGCAAGACGGTACCTCTCGCCGAGTTCAAATGCGGTCTCCGATGTCACATCCCCCAGCGCCAGAGCGCGGAGAGAATACTTCATGAAGCCCTCGTTATCACCGGCCACCCTGCATGCCCTCATGAGGACATAGAGCTCATCCTTGATCCTCGGCGCATCGCTCTCCTTCTCAAGAGCCCCGGATACATACTCCATGGCATCCGTAAAATCCTTATCCTCACCGGATACCGCAAGTTCCCTGAGATACATGTCAAGAAGCCTTGCATCCAGTCCGCCCTTATTTCTTATCACCTTCTTAAAGATCTCAAAATCTCTTCCCGAATGCAGGGAAGAAGGCTTATGTATGATCTCTATGTCGGAATCAAATATCACGGGATCAAGGCGCACTCTTTCGTGCACTTCGCCCTCCCATACAAAGGAACGGAGTCTCCTGTAGAGTTTCGGTCTTAACTCGCTGTCAAAATTATATGTGGTATTGTATTCAAGCTGATTTGTATAAAGAAACTGCACTATATCCACGGAGGGATCCAGCGCTGACTTAAGACGCACGAACCTGTCCTGATTCTTCTCATCTATGACCTCGTCGGCGTCAGCGGAATATATATAATCACAGGAGCATTTGGAAAAGGCATGATTCCTGGCGGCGGCAAAATCATCCTGCCATTCAAGATCATATACCTTTGCCCCGAATCTTTCGGCTATCTCTTTGGTGGCATCCTGCGAGCCGGTATCAACCACAACGAATTCATCCGCGATGCACTTAAGAGATGACAGGCATCTTTCAAGGACTTTTTCCTCGTTTTTGACTATGAGGCAGACGCTTATCGTCATTCGGAAAGCTCCCACTTTATCGTCTCTTTGATCTCTATGGGCACGACTCCTTCATCGATGAGTTCGATCATGACCGGCACGATATCAGGATCGAACTGAGTGCCCGCGCACTTTTGCAGCTCTTCCTTTGCAAAGTCTATCGGCATGGCCTTCCTGTATACTCTCGGGCTTGTCATGGCGTCAAAGGAATCGGCGATGCATATGATACGCGCGATCTCCGGTATGTCCTTTCCGCTGATATGCTTGGAGTATCCCTTTCCGTCCCATCTTTCGTGATGATATCTTGCGCCGTCGGCTATGTCAGGCAGCGCATTGAAATCACTTAAGATAGCCCCTCCGATGTCCACATGAGTTTTGATCGTGGTGTATTCCTCATTATCGAGCTTGCCGGGCTTTTGCAGTATCACATCCGTGATGCCGATCTTGCCTATATCGTGGAGCATGCCGATCCAGTACACTCTCTCCCTCTCGGCCTCGGAATATCCCATCTTACCGGCAATAAGTCTTGCATATTCAGCGACTCTTAAGGAGTGACCCTGTGTGTAAGGGTCCTTGGCGTCTATGATATTGGCGAAGGTCGTAAAGCTCTCAAGGAGGATCGCCTGTATCTCCTCCTGCCTCTGTCTGAGGTTTTTGTATTTGCGCCTGTTCAGAACATCGGTCGCGTATACGGTCAGGGTGATGATGAAGGCCGCCAGGATTATCCAGAACAAAGGAGAATCCGTCATCCTGACATTCGCGTTGTAATACAGTTTGAAATCAGATACTTCCTGCTCCTCACGGCAGTGCATCACGAGTCCGAAATTCTTTACCTCTCCTCCGGCTAATTGAGCCGTGTTGTCATCCGGCACCACCGACAGAGTGTGGTCATTCTTTCCGAAATCTCCGTTCCAGGCACTGTCTATCTTGAAATCGTCCGCAAATCCTATCTCTGCCTGCCAGGATCTGATATCTGATTCCGTGTTGTTCACTATGGTAAAGTCAAATTCCTTGCCGCGGTCAAACCCGTCAGTCGCCGTCTCCTTCCACTCTTTGGAGCATTCATGGGTCATATATATCGCCGTACCGTAGCCTACCTTTGTCTTATCGGTCACGACAAAAGTCCGGTTTGACATATTCCGGCTGTAAAGGAACAGGCCTATGATGACAACCGCATAAAGGCCAAACAATATCCTGTAGGTTGTAGTGTTCTTATCCTTCATTTTCCTTTTCTACAAGATTCACGGCACCGTATATCTCGCGAAGCTTCGGCTTCTCTATCTTGCCGGTGGCATTCCTCGGGACGTCCGCAAAAATTATCTGTCTGGGTCTCTTGTACTTCGGAAGCTGTCTGCAGTATTCCTGAACCTCTTCTTCCGTGCAGGTATATCCCTGCTTTACTTTTATAATGGCCACGGATATCTCACCGAGCCTCTTGTCAGCAAGTCCTATCACAGCCACGTCATCCACGGGATCAAAGCCGTGCAGGAAGTCCTCTATCTGGACCGGATAGATATTCTCTCCGCCGGAGATGATGACATCCTTCTTCCTGTCGACGAGATAATAAAACCCTTCTTCATCCTGCCTTGCCATATCACCGGTATAGAGCCAGCCTTCCTTGTCCATGACCTCTTCGGTGGCCTTTTCATCATGGTAATAGCAGATCATGACTCCGGGACCCCTTACAGCGAGCTCTCCGACTTCGCCCTGCTTTACCTCGTTCCTCTGCTCATCCACGATCTTGCACTCCCATCCGTATCCGGGAACGCCTATCGCTCCGACATGATCTATATTCTCCACGCCCAGATGCACGCACCCGGGACCTGTGGATTCGGAGAGTCCGTAGTTCGTATCGTAGAGATGATTGGGGAAATAATCTCTCCAGTGCCTGATCAACGACCTGGGAACGGGCTGCGCTCCGATATGCATAAGTCTCCACTGCGAGAGCTCATAATCGTCTTTGTTCATATCCTTCCTGTCGAGGGCATCCAGTATGTCCTGAGCCCACGGCACCAGAAGCCAGACTATCGTGCACTTCTCACTCGATACCGCATCCAGCACGAATTCAGGCTTTGTGCCCTTGAGCAGCACTGCCTTACTGCATGAGATGAGCGAGCCGAACCAGTGCATCTTGGCTCCGGTGTGGTACAGCGGAGGTATGCACAGAAATACGTCATCCCTCGTCTGCCCGTGGTGCTTCTGCTCTACCACCGCAGACTGTGAGAGCGCCCTGTGCTTATGGAGTATAGCCTTAGGGAATCCCGTTGTACCGCTCGAGAAATATATGGCGGCAAGATCATCGTCCGTAAGTGTGATATCGGGCGCCACCGAAGAGCAGTCTGCCGTCAGCGTGTTGTAGCTCTCCGCGAAAGAAGGACAGTTCTCTCCGACAAAGAATAAAAGCCTGTGCTCGGAGATCCTCTCAGCGATCTCCTCAACTCTTCCTATGAATTCCGGACCGAATACAAGAATGTCGATCTCTGCGAGATTCACGCAATATTCGATCTCATCCGGAGCATATCTGAAATTCAGCGGGACTGCGAGCGCTCCGGTCTTCAGCACACCGAAGTAGATGGGAAGCCACTCGAGGCAGTTCATGAGAAGTATGCCTACCTTGTCTCCCTTCTGTATCCCGCGCTCTATCAGCATATTTGCAAAACGGTTGGCCTTCTCGTCAAATATCCTCCAGGTTATCTCTCTCCTGTACGGCTTGGCGGGCTCAGGCTGAATGAGATCGTACTCCTTCCAGGTCATGCGCCTGGCATCCTGGATCATGGGATTAAGTTCGACCAGTGCGACCTCATCACCGTGCTCTTTGGCATTTCTTACAAGCAGTTCTGTTATCGGCATAGCTTTACTCTCTTTCTGTCGTGTTTTTAACCAACGTTTTATTATAACATTTTGTAATGTATTTTTCTATCATGAAGAGCACGGTCCCTGCAGACCATACGATCACGAAATTAACCGGAAATGACATTGGAAAATCAATATGCAGCCCGATCCAGAATCCTATAAGTCCTGAGCAGAAACACTGCACCAGATACAGCGGAAGCGCCATGCCTCCGACATAACCGACGACGGCCTTAAGTATCCTGCTCTTTTCAAAAAGAGATGACAGCGAATCGTCAGTGACGTAGCCGGCTGTCAGAGCAAAGACTCCGAAGCCCATAGCAGCAGGATAGATGAGGAGCGCCGGCAAAGGTCCGTATTCCATAGTCTCGCCAATAATAAAAACTGCAAGGAAAAGGACAAGTGCGGGCACGGTCAAAGATCTCTTTGTAAATAAACTCCCGCTTCCCGCATGGTCTTTTGCAAGCCATCTTCTGAGCGCATATCCGGCAAGCATCGCAAAGAGACCGATGGTATAGAGCCTCTCCTGCCTTCCGTACAGCACGGCTGACAGTATCGCAAGCGCAGCCATGAAAGCAGCTGTCACATAGGGGACGGATAGTTTTGCCATAAGAAACAGGATCAGATAGAAGACCAGGATCGCTGTTATAAACCAGTACAGCGTCGGGTATATAAATACAGTGAAAAGCTGGGCCGGATCCCTGAAGGAATAATACCCCTTAAGCCAGGTCGCAAAATAAGCTATTGCAGTGATCGGAAGTATCCGGATCAGTCTTTTTTGGTACCAGACATGGATCTTTTTTACAGGAGCACGATCGATCGAGGGAGCAAGAGCGAATCCGCTCACCATGAAAAAAAGATTGTTGCCGAGATCCTGACCGAAGATCGTCAGGAACTTCCACTCTCCCGGAAGGAAGGTGTTGCAATGATACAGAAAGATCATGATACAGGCCGCAGCCTTTACAATATCGACTATTGCAATATACGCGCCTTTATCTCGCTGAGCCATTGGCCGGCAACCTTTCCGTTAAGTCGTCACACAGTGGGATTATATATGGAAGGGTGGATAGAGGGACTCGAACCCTCGGTCTCCAGAACCACAATCTGGCGCGTTAACCAACTACGCTATATCCACCATACGCGTGCCTGAAGGGATTCGAACCCCCGACCCACGGCTTAGAAGGCCGTTGCTCTATCCAGCTGAGCTACAGACACGGACCATGCGTCTGAACACGCACCGACACATTCTATCACAACCTCTGATGATTTGACAAGACAGGGGCAAGACAGAGGGACGGTTCTTTTGTCTCGCAAGACAGGGGGACGGTTCTTTTGTCTTGCCAGCACGCTGGCAAGACAATAAGAACCGTCCCCTCTGTCTTGTTGTCACTCCCCGTACACTCCATATTCGCATCCGACGTGGCCGCAGCTGACCTCATCGACCAGCTTTCCAAGATGATACAGCTTTACGGTCCCTTCACCGTTGCCGCCGTTCCAGAGTCTGTTGTGAAGCTTCTTTCCGTTGGGCGCCTCGTAATTGATAAAAAGCATGTCCTTCTTTTTGCACCTTATGTCTGTCACCATACGGTTAAATAAGGTCTTCTGCTCCACATGCCATATGATCTCATCTTCAGTCTCCCCGCAGTCAAATCTCGTGCGGGTCATTGTCCAGAACTTTGAGAAATTGAATTCGTAGCCCTTTCCCTCATGCCAGTATGCGCTGAGGAGTTTTCTCTTGAGGCTCACGGGTCCTATCTTCGGGCATCCGCCTCCTATATCAAACACGCTGTCATTCAGGCGCATGCCGGTAACCTTGCTCACAAGGTCATTGGAGGAAAGCCATACCCAGGGAGATGTGAAATCACGCCCCCAGTTTTTGTCGGAGTAACCAAAGCAGTTCTCACGGCTGACCTTGTATGTTACGCCGTTATATACCACCTCTCCGTCAAAGTATGTCTTCATTCCTTCCGCATGCCAGAACATCTCGAAGAGCTGAAGATATCTGAAAAGCCTGCCCGCGCCGTAGCCGACGTTATAGGCAGTCTTCTTTTCGATCTTAAGATCCCAGCTGATATCACCCGCATCACACATATATTCCGGATGATCCGAGGCCTCGCTTGCAGATACACTGATGCTTCCCGCAAGCTTTTTTTCGTCCAGATAACAGTCGGAAGCCGATATGGAAAAAGGCACTCCCATTTCCATCTTTACGCTATTCCAGCCGAAAAAGCGGTGCATCTGGGATGCCCCTTCGCCCCACACTCCGGCTTTGACCATGAGGTAAGACGGCCGCACTCCCTTTTCCTGATTGTCCTGAATCTGTCCGAACACTGGCTCGTCACCGCCCGATGCGGGATTGCATACGAAAAACTCGATAAAGAACGCCTTTTCCTCACCGGTGCTCTCATTGCGTCCTGTAAAGGAATGCCACCACCAGTCGTATCCGAGGGAGGCAAATCCTCCGGTAAGCATGCATCTGTCGCGGCTGAGATCACTTTTGTTAAACATACTTAAACCTCCTGAGCAAGACAGAGGGACGGTTCTTTTGTCTTGTCATTCGGCAAGACAACAAGAACCGTCCCTGCTGTCTTGCCCCTGCTTTAAACACTATATGATAGCATTGCCTGAGATGAAAGGCTATAGATCATGCTGAGAAGCGAAAAATCTGTCCAGTTTGTCGAGACAGCTGATGAGAGCCTTCATCTCATCCTCATCCAGCCCCCTTACGGCAGCCTTTATCATCTCCTTATGGAAATCCCTGTGGTGAAAGAAAGCCTTTCTTCCCTTTTCGGTAAGCGTTACATACACCATGCGCTTGTCCTCGCTGGAGCGCTTACGTTCTATGTAGCCCTTCTTTTCCAGACTGTTCATATTCACGGTCAGCGTCCCCACCGTCACCATTAGCTTTGCCGCTATGGCGGACATATTCTTGGGCTCCTCCACTCCTATGGCATCCATGATATGCATGTCATTATTGGAGATGTCCACGAAGTCGCCCGTGATCACCGCCTGTGACTCTGCCTCCAGCACCTCGTTGAAGAGATTGACCAGCAGCCTGTTCAATGTAGTCGTATTCTTACTCACCATACCACCACGCAGGCACCATAGGTCATCCCCGCACCGAAGCCGGACAGCACTACTGTCTGTCCCTTCTGTATCCTGCCGGCCCTGTTCAGCTCATCAAGCAGGATCGGTATGGATGCCGATGATGTATTTCCTGTCCTTTCTATATTCATTGGAAACCGGTCTATATCTGCCTTCAACGTCTTTGCTATGGACTCTATGATCCGGCTGTTCGCCTGATGCAGTACAAATATGTCCACGTCATCCGTACCGATGCCCGCAGAGTCCAGCGCCCTGCCTATGCATACCGGCACCTGACGTACCGCAAATCTGTACACCTCGCTCCCGCTCATGTGCACCAGGAGATCATCGCTGTCTATCTCAGGTTCCGTCTCTCCCTTCACTGCTCTCCCTCTGCAGTAGAGCATCTGTCCGTTCATTCCGCTGCTCCCCTGAGACATCCCTATGATACACGATCTCTCACCCTTTGTCGTCTCCTCCACATACACCGCGCCGGCTCCGTCGCCGAAGAGCACACAGGTAGACCGGTCTGTCCAGTCTATTATCTCCGACAGGACCTCGGATCCCACTACCAGAGCGTTCCTGCAGGCTCCGGCTTCGATGTAATGATGGGCAGTATTCAGGGCAAAGAGAAAACCTCCGCATGCCGCATTTATGTCAAAAGCAATGGCCTTATCCGCTCCCAGCTTCTTCTGCACCCTGCATGCCGCGCAGGGCAGGAGCATCTCGGTGGTACAGGTGGCCACTATGATGAGTTCCACATCCTCCGCCTTTTTTCCCGCGTTCTCAAGGGCCCTCTCACAGGCAGATGCTGCCAGTGACGGCACGGTCTCCTTTTCCGCTATATGCCTCTCTCTCATCCCGGTCCGCTGCCTGATCCACTCATCCGTGGTATCGACCATCTTTTCCAGATCCTGATTCGTCAGTATCTTTTCAGGCAGTGCGCTCCCGGTTCCTCTTATCGCTACACCCATTTTTCTCTCCCGTCTAGTAAGCCCTGAATCTGTTGTATCTTTCCTCTGCTATCCTCTCCGGATCCATTCCGTCATACTTCTTCAGGAACTGCTTTATCTTATCCTTCATATATACCCCTATGGCGCGCTTGGTATCCTTTGAAGCGCCGCCGTACTCCGGCACTATACGCTCTATCACCTTCAGTCTCTTCAGGTCCTGGGCCGTGATGTTCATCACCTCACTGGCCTCCTTCGCTCTTCCCGCATCCTTCCAGAGGATGGAAGCAAAACCCTCCGGCGAGAGTATGGAGTAGGTTGCGTTTTCCAGCATCCACACCTCATTGCCTACCGCGGTTGCAAGCGCTCCTCCGCTTCCTCCCTCACCGATAAGTATGCTGAGCACCGGCACCTTTAATGCGGACATCTCCATAAGGTTCCTTGCTATTGCTTCACCCTGTCCTCTCTTTTCGGCTTCCGCTCCGCAGAAGGCTCCCGCGGTATTCACGAAGCTTATTATCGGACGGTTGAATTTCTCGGCCTGCTTCATCAGTCTCAAAGCCTTCCTGTATCCGTCAGGCATAGGCATCCCGAAGTTTCTCTCCACGCACTCCGCGGCGCTGCTTCCCTTGATATCTGCTATCACCGTAACAGGCTGGCTGTCTATGAAGCCTATGCCTCCGACTATAGCGCCGTCATCGCCGTAGCATCTGTCCCCGTGGCTCTCCACGAAGATATCAAAGATCGACTCCATATAGTCAAAGGCCGAGGGTCTTTCTATCTTACGTACGCTCTTCACCTTCTCCCAGGCGGACTTCTTCTTACCCAGCGTGATATGTATCCCCGCAAGGCTTCCGAGTATATCTCCGAAGCCCTTGTCGTCGAATTCGGCCCAGGATCTCTTCCCCGTCCTCTGATGGGATCTTATAAGGAAATAAAGGATCTTCTTCAGCACCCTTCTTTCCACTATCCCGTCTATGAATCCGTGCTGCTGCAAAAACTCCGCTGTCTGAAAGCCTTCCGGCAGTTCCTCTCCCGTGGTCTGCTTTATCACCCTGGGTCCCGCGAAGCCTATCAGTGCCCCGGGTTCGGCCATTATCACATCTCCCAGCATTGCAAAGCTCGCCGTCACTCCGCCGGTGGTAGGATCTGTGAGGATCGTGGAGTACAGCAGTCCCGCATCCCCGTGCTTCTTGATCGCCGCGGATGTCTTGGCCATCTGCATCAGTGATATGATGCCCTCCTGCATCCTGGCTCCTCCGGAGCAGCAGAAGATAAAGACAGGCAGTCCCTCTTTCGTGGCCCTTTCTATGGCAGAGGTCACCTTCTCTCCTATGACATGCCCCATGCTGGCCATCATGAATCGGGCGTCACATACACCCACTACCGCCTCTTCACCGAATATCCTGCATTTTCCAACGGTGAAGCCTTCATCCAGTCCGGTCTTCTCCCGTACCTGCCTGAGTTTCTCTTCGTAGTCCTCATAGTTCAGCGGATTGCTCACCGGCATGGTCTTATACCATTCCTCGAAGCTTCCCGGATCCGCCACCATACGGATGCGGTTATTTGTCCTTACACGGAAATAACCTCCGCACTCATAGCACACGTATTTGTGCGTTATGACCTTGCGCTTGTCCAGAGTCCTTCCGCACTTCGGACATTTTACGGTCTCGGATTCTTCGGCAGTATTCTCTGCCGCTCCCCATCTTTTCTTCATGGTCTTATTCACCTACGGCAAAAGTAAGCTCAGCCTTTGCCGCCAGCTCACCGTTCACATATGCCGTCGCCTTTCCAGTGCCAATAGGTCCCTTGCACTTGTCTATCGCTGTCTCTATGGTGAGCACATCCCCGGGCACGACCTTCCGCTTGAACCTGGCCTTGTCTATCCCCGCGAAGTAAGCGGTCTTTCCTCTCCATTCAGGAAGATCGAGGAAGGCCACTGCTCCGACCTGAGCCATAGCCTCGATTATGAGCACTCCGGGCATCACCGGGTTTCCCGGGAAATGCCCTGCAAAATAAGGCTCATTGAAGCTCACGCATTTCTTTCCCACAGCCCTCACTCCGGGCTCCAGTTCCTCTATGGTATCTATCAGAAGGAACGGTGATCTGTGCGGGATCCTTTCCATTATTTCCTTTGTACCGAGTATCGACATTTTCAATCACTCCTCATATGCTGCTGCCACAAGGCAGGCGTTGTGTCCACCGAACCCAAGGGAATCAGAAAGAGCATACTTTATGTCAGTCTTCACGCTCTGTCTGCAATAGTCGAGATCCATCTCTTCCTCCGTCTCCTTAAGTCCCACTGTGGCGTGGATGAATCCTTCATTTATCTCCATCACGCTGGTGATGAACTCTACCGCTCCTGCCGCTCCCAGCAGATGTCCTATCATGGATTTTGTAGAGTTTATCTTTATATCATGCGCATGCTCTCCGAAGGCAAGCTTGATCGCTCTCGTCTCAAAGAGATCATTGTGTTTTGTCGCTGTGCCGTGAGCATTGATATATGTGATGTCCCCGGGCTGCAGTCCTGCATCCTCTACGGCATATCTCATGGCCGTTGCAGCTCCCGCGCCGTCCTCCGCAGGTGATGTGATATGATATGCGTCTGCCGAGCATCCGTATCCCTTCACCTCAGCATATATCTTTGCGCCGCGGTCGATCGCATGAGTCAGCTCCTCCAGTACCACGATCCCGGCACCCTCGCCCATCACGAATCCGCTCCTGTCCTTGTCGAAGGGAATGGAACATCTCTTCGGATCCTCACAGGAGCTGAGCGCGGTCAGCGAAGAAAAGCCCGCTATGCCCAAAGGACATATGGCTGCTTCACTGCCTCCTGCCACCATGATGTCAGCTTCTCCGTACTGTATGGATCTGAAAGCCTCACCTATGGAATTCGTTCCCGTGGCACAGGCAGTCACCACATTTATGTTCTTGCCCTTCAGCCCGTACAGGATGCTCACGTTTCCGGCTGCCATATTGGAGATCATGAGCGGCACGAACATAGGACCTACCTTGCCCTTTCCGTACTCCAGCAGTCTGCTGTGCTCTCTTTCCATAGCCTGCAGGCTTCCTATCCCGCTGCCTATGGAACAGCCTGCCCTGAAAGGATCCTCGCGGCTCATATCCAGTCCTGCATCCTCTATGGCTTCCTTCGCTGCAGCCACAGCGAACTGTGAGAATCTCTCCATCCTGCGCGCGGCCTTTTTGTCCATGAAAGCCTCGGGATCAAAGTCCTTCACCTCTGCAGCGAGTTTCACCTTATACTCTGATGTGTCAAAAGCAGTGATGGGAGCGAAACCTGTCTTTCCCTCCTTCAGCGCCTTAAGGAATTCATCCCTTCCTGTACCTATGGGGGTCACGACGCCCATGCCGGTCACTGCTACTCTTCTCTCACTCATATAGCCATACCTCCGTCTACGCAGAGCACCTGCCCCGTGATGTAATCCGATGCATCCGACGCAAGGAAAGCAACTGCTTTCGCGATATCCTCAGTCTTTCCTGTCCTTTTCATGGGAATGGCGGCGAGGACAGTCTCTTTTGCCTTGTCGCTCATGGCTTCCGTCATGTCGGTCTCTATAAAGCCCGGCGCGACTGCATTGACACAGATCCCACGGCTTGCAAGCTCTCGCGCCACACTCTTTGTCAGACCTATCAGTCCGGCCTTCGATGCGCTGTAGTTTGCCTGTCCGGCATTTCCCAGCACTCCGCTGACAGAAGATATGTTGATGATCTTGCCGCTCCTCTGCTTTAAGAAGGCAGAAGAGAAATGCCTTATCGTATTGAAGGCGCCTTTCAGATTGATATCAAGCACCTTGTCGTAGTCTTCCTCTGACATCCTCATAATCAGTCCGTCTCTTGTCACCCCTGCATTGTTTACGAGGATATCCACTCTTCCGTATTTTTCAGTCACAGTCTTTGCCATCTCACCGCAGGAAGCGAAATCAGAGACATCGCATCTTACAGCCCAGGCCTCTCCTCCGGCATCCTCTATGAGCTTTACTGTCTCCTTCGCCTTCTCCTCCGAGCCGCAATAGTTGACTATGATCTTTGCTCCCATTTCGGCAAGCTTCAGCGATATCGCCCTGCCTATGCCTCTTCCGGCGCCGGTCACAAGCGCCACCTTGCCCTCAAGCATTTATCACCTCCGGATGATCCTCCATCTCTTCAATACTTCCGATATGATAAGAACGCACCCCGGGGGCGATCTTTTTCATGAAGCCCGTCAGAGTCTTACCCGGTCCTATCTCTATGAAGTTATCCACTCCGTCGCTTACCATGAGCTCTATGCTCTGCTGCCATCTGACAGGACTGTATATCTGTCTTGCAAGAAGGTCCTTTATTCCGTCTCTTCCGGTCACATATTCCGCAGTCACATTGGTCACGTACGGGATCACGGGATCCTTCGTATCTGCGCTCTCAAGCTCATGCGCAAGTTCCGACGCAGCCTCCTTCAGCAGTTCCGAGTGGAAGGGTCCGCTGACCTTCAGCGGTATGCATCTTTTCGCTCCTTCCTCTGTAAGCTCCTTTGCTGCCATATCGACCGCGCTCTTTTCTCCCGTGATGACTATCTGTCCCGGACAGTTGTAATTTGCGACAGATACGGTCATGCCGCTAACGCGCGCAGTCTTTTCACATATGGAAGCAACTTTATCTCCGTCCATACCAAGGACTGCCGTCATGCCGCCGCCCGAGGGATATGCGTTCTGCATGTATATCCCGCGCTTTCTTACGACCCGGAAGATATCCTCATCCTTCATCACTCCGCAGGCAGCCAGAGCTCCGTACTCTCCGAGGCTAAGCCCCGCTGCGACATCAGCCCTGATACCCTTCGACTGCACTACCCTGAGCATCGCCACCTCAGTCGCGATCATGGCTATCTGCGTATATTCGGTCTGATCTAGCCTGTCGTTTTCTTCAAAGCACAGCGCCCTGATATCAAGGCCCACTGCCTCCGATGCCGCATCATATACAGCAGCCGCCTCTTCATATCTTTCGCAGAAGTCGGCACCCATGCCGGCATACTGCGCTCCCTGTCCCGGGAACAAAAAAGCCGTCTTTCCCATTATCTGTATTCTCCGATCACTTCGTTACATTCGCGGACTATCCCCTGCACTATGTCCCTGCAGCTTTCTTCCTTTTTGATAAGGCCCGCTATCTGTCCGGCCATGAGCGTTCCGGTCACCACATCCCCGTCTATGACCGCTCTCTTCAAAGATCCCAGAGTGAGCTTTTCAAGCTCCATCAGCTCCACTCCGCCTTTCTCCATCTGAAGATATTCTCTGGTCATCTTGTTCCTGAGGCATCTTACGGGATGTCCCGTGCTCATACCCGTCACGGTAGAGTCTATGTCCTTTGCCTTTATTATCTTTTCCTTATAGTTCGCATGGACGATGGATTCCTTTGAAGCCACGAACCTGGTGCCCATCTGTATGCCGGAGGCCCCCAGCATGAGAGCCGCCGCCATGCCTCTTCCGTCTGCTATTCCTCCTGCGGCTATCACCGGGATGCTCACCGCATCGCAGACCTGCGGAACAAGGGCGAAAGTCGTCGTACTCCCGATATGTCCGCCGCTCTCCATTCCTTCGGCTACCACGGCATCCGCTCCGGCTCTTTCCATCATGACCGCCATGGCGCTGCTTGCCACGACCGGTATCACCTTCACTCCCGCTTCCTTCCATGCGCTCATGTATTTTGCGGGATTGCCGGCTCCGGTTGTGACCGCTCTCACACCTTCCTCTATCACGATCTTAGCCACCTCATCCGCATTTGGGTTCAGCAGCATGATGTTCACGCCGAAGGGCTTGTCAGTCAGAGCCTTGCACTTCTTTATCTCCTCCCTGACGATATCCGCCGGAGCAGAGGCGGCTCCGATGATCCCGAAACCTCCCGCTTCAGACACGGCCGCTGCCAGATGATGCTCTGCCACCCAGGCCATGCCTCCCTGTATCACGGGATATTCACATCCCAGTATTTCCGTTACGGAATTTTTCATTCTTCGATCCCCTGCTTCTTCATATAGTCGATCACGTCTCCGACGGTGGCGAGCTTCTCCAGATCTTCGGAAGGTATGCTGTTGCCGAACTCCTCCTCGATGGCCATCACAAGTTCAAAAAGATCCAGCGAATCCGCATTCAGGTCCTCCTTGAACCTGCTCTCCTCACTGATCTCCTCGATCTCCACACCGAGCTTCTCTGCAATGATCTCTTTCAGTTTCTCCAACATTTTTTATATCTCCTTTTTTATATGATATGATTACAGCGCGGATAATTTTGACTATCAAACCTTTAGAGCCTCAAGTATTTTGACATTCAAAGTTTATCCGTGATGTAAGATAATACATAATACTTTGATTGTCAAGACATTTTATAATGAGTGGACAGATTCCCCCTCCATCTGCTTTAATTATCAGTGACACGACAATATGTCTGTCCCGGAGGTTATCGACATGAAAGGCAAATTAAAGCGAATACTTGTCATACCGCTTATGGTATGTATTCTTATCTCAGGAGGGTGCAATATGTCATCGACGACTGTTACAGAGACTTCTTCCGACCTCAGCTGGTGGCAGAAGACAATAGCTTACGAGATCTATGTTAAGAGTTTTAAGGATTCCGACGGAGACGGCACAGGCGATCTGAACGGGATCACATCAGAGCTCGACCACCTTAAGGAGCTCGGCGTCGGCGCGGTCTGGCTTACGCCCTGCTACGTATCTCCCCAGGCTGACAACGGCTACGACATCGCAGATTATTACAATATCGATCCTGCATACGGCACCATGGAAGATATGGACAGGCTCATCGAAGAAGCCAAAAAGCGTGACATCCGCATCATCATGGACCTGGTCTTCAATCACACATCTAATGAAAATGAATGGTTTAAGAAGTCCAGATCAGGCAAAGACAACCCCAAAAGTGACTGGTACATCTGGAGGGATCCTAAGCCCGACGGAAGCGCTCCCACCAACTGGAGAAGCATCTTCGGCGGCTCCGCATGGGAATTCGATGAGACCAGAGGACAGTACTATCTCCATACCTTCCTCCCCGAGCAGCCGGATCTCAACTGGGAGAATCCCGAGGTGAGAGCTGCGCTGAGAGATGTCGCCAATTTCTGGGTAAAGAAAGGCGTCGGCGGATTCAGGATGGATGCCATAACCTATATCAAAAAGCCGGCCGAATACAAGGATGGAACGCCCGATGCCGAAGACGGCATGGTGGGTATCCATTCCATGACGGCTAATACAGACGGGATACTCGACTATCTCCATGAATTTAAATCCTCCGTTCAGGACGGCACCGATATCTTCACTGTCGGTGAGGCGAACGGCGTGAAGCCCTCCGATCTCGATGACTGGACCGGTGAAAACGGCGTGTTCGATATGGTCTTCATGTTCGGTCTGGTCAATATAGACCTTCCGGATGAGACAAACTGGTGTGAGACGCGCGACTGGAAGCTGGATGAATTCAAGAGTTTTTTCACTGACGGCGTCAAAAGCTCTGAGGGAGCCGGAGGCTGGTTCCCCGTATTCCTTGAAAACCATGATCAGTCCCGCTCCATAGTCCATTTCCTGCCTGAGGGCGGAGACAGAAAAGCAAGGGCAAAAGCGCTGGCAACTCTTCTTCTTACGATGAAGGGCACTCCCTTTATCATGGAGGGCGAGGAGCTCGGTTATGAAAATGTGAACTGGCCCTCGATCGACGATTATGATGACATATCCACAAAAAATCATTACGAATTCGCGCTGGAAGAAGGCTACTCCGAGGAAGAGGCAATGGAAGCCGTCCATCACTTTTCAAGAGACAGCGCCAGGACTCCGATGCAATGGGACTCCACTCAGAATGCGGGCTTTACCACAGGCACTCCATGGCTTCCCGTGTATCCCGACTACGAGACATGGAACCGCACTTCTGAAAAAGAAGATCCCGATTCCGTCCTGAATTATTATATAAAACTGTCTTCTCTTCGAAGAGAACACAGTGAGCTCATCGACGGAGACTATGAAGAGATAATGCACGATGACGAGAGCATTTTCGCTTTCACTCGCAATAACGGCACTAAGAAAGCCACCGTATTGATCAATCTGACAAATAAAGAGGCGTCATACGATCCCGGAACGGTAAAGGATGCAACATGCATCTTATGCTTGGAAGGCGATGCCGATCCCGGTGCGCTCAGGCCGTACGAAGCAGTGATCTATGAGGAGTGACAAGACAGGGGGACGGTTCTTTTGTCTTGTCGTTCCGACAAGACAAAAGAACCGTCCCCCTGTCTCGAAGAACCGTTGACTGACCATCACAAGGAGTCCACATGAGTATCGCAACCTGCATGAAACTGTATATCCTGATAATAAGCATTATCACACTCACCTGCTTCGGAGTGGATAAATACAAGGCCAGGAACCACAAATGGAGGATAAAAGAAGCCACCCTGATCGGTATGTGCGTCCTGGGCGGCTCCTTGGGCGGTCTTGCAGGAATGTATTTCTTTCATCACAAGACCAAAAAACCATTATTCTATATCAGCGTTCCTTTGATACTGATCATTCAGATCGCGGCCGTGCTGTTCTTTGTATCCAAAGGTCAGCTGTAGCGTCTTACAGTGCCCAGCACCCCGGAGAGATATCCGCTCCCGAAAAGATTAAGATGATTCAGAAGATGATATAGATTATACAGACTCCTCCTGTCTTCATAGCCGGGCTCTTCCGGAAGCTCATCGTGATATCCCCGGTAAAAATCTCCTCTGAATCCCCCGAAGAGTTCCGTCATCGCGATGTCAGCCTCCGCATGTCCGACATATACAGCAGGATCTATGAGTACGGGACATCCGTCTTTATTTACCATGAAATTGCCGCCCCAGAGATCTCCGTGAAGGAGCGAAGGCGCCTTTGGCTCAGTCAGATACCGGTCAAGATCATCAAGCAGAGCGCCTATCCTTTTTCTGTCACCCTCATCAAAGTAGTGCCATGCCATCCGAAACTGCGCCTCAAGCCTCATCTCTCTGAAAAAGCCCACCCATGTATCACAAGGCTTGTTGCTCTGCGGCGTGGCTCCGATGTAGTTGTCCATGGTAAAGCCAAACCTTCCGCCCGGTATAAAAGATGCTGCATCCGACTTATGCAAAAGGGCCAGTCTTCTTCCGAATCCGTACCAGAAGTCAGGCATCGGACGGCCGCCTTCTATGTACTCAAGCAAAAGAAAAGCGTCTCCCGCACCGCCTCCTGTAGCCAGCGCCTTAGCAACATCAATGACCCCTGCCGCTCCGAGAGCCTTAAGCCCTTCTGCTTCCGCAGTAAAGAAATCCTCGCTCTTGCCGCGGTTTTCCTTCAAAAAAACGCGCTCTCCGTTTGAAAGGACAAGGAGACTCGAATCATTGATATCCCCGCCGGATACCATTGTCCTGTCGGATACTCTCACATCGGGACCGAATATATCCCTTATTGCAGCCTCCAAAGATAAGCTCATCTATCCCTCCGTGACATCCTGCAGCCGCAGTAATCCTGCCTGTACAGACCATATTCCTCTGACAGTTCTATGGACCGCTTGAACCCGTTCCGCTTTTTGAAATCAGAAGGAAGATGCGCTACCCCGTATTCCGCCGCAAGTGCTTCTCCTATCTCATTTATCCAGTCCGCGTTTTTATGCGGAGAGATGGACAGCGTGGTAGTAAAGAAATCAAAGCCTCCTTCTGCTGCATATTCGGCCGCTTTCCTCATTCGAAGTTCATAGCACCGTCTGCATCGGGCTCCCCCTTCTTTTTCATCCTCAAATCCTCTGGCGATACGCTCAAAGCTTTCGGGATCATGATCACAGATCACGACTTTGGAAGGAAACCCTGCCTCACGCACGAGCCTCTCCAGTTCATCGCTCCTGTGCCTGTATTCCTCCTCGGAATCGATATTGGGATTATAATAAAAGAGTGTTATCTCAAAATACGGCGTCAGATATTCCTGCACGTATGAAGAGCACGGCGCACAGCAGACATGCAGAAGAAGCCTGGGTTTTCTGCCCAGGCCTTTCTCTTTCAGTATGACATTGTCAAGCTCTTTCTGGTAGTTTCTCTTATCCATAGTTATTAAGGGGATCGCCGAACGTCCCGACGGGATCTGATATCTCAGTCAAGCTTGCTGTAAAATGAATCGATGTTCTCTTCGGGAAGCGTCACCGGATCCCAGCCGTAATCCTGATAAGCGGTGATATCAAGGTTGTTGGCCGCCACGTAATTGGCTATGATCTGAGCCCTGGTCTCTTCCCTGAGCTTTTCATCTTCTCCGTCTTTCATGAATGCGTCATACCGGTCGCCGAAGATCTTCTTTGCGCTTTCGGTAAAACCGGAGCCGTCCTCTGTTACATCCATGGATGTTACTTCATACCCCGCATCGGTGCTCTTTACATGGATACACCCAGGATAGGAACCGCCTGATGTATTCTCAAGAGTCTGCCCGTTCAGGTCATAATTAAAGATCCAAAAATTACCGTATACACGGATATCCGACTTATCTGATTCATCCATGTCGACGATCACGGGACAGGGAATGCTGACATCAGCTTCAGGATAGTCGTCTGCATACTCGTCGATCATATATTGATACAATACGCTGAAGAAAAGCTCGGGGCCGGGATATTCATATGCAGGAAGTGAACTGCCGGAAGATGCAGCTCCTCCCACAGGCTGGAAGGGGATAACTTCGGCGTCCTCGAGCTCCGCAAAAAGTTCCTGGAAATTGCTCTCGGCAGTCGCCTCGTCATAGTCCTCAAACTGAGCGTTACATGTCTTATAGTAATATGTGTCATTTCCGTCCGTATCGTACTTGACATACGCTTCCTCTGTCTCAATGAGATTACCGCCGTCGATAAGATACTTTGAAAAAAAATGATTGCCCGCGACGATGATATTGCCGTCCTTCAGCGCCAGCGGATATGCTGTCCCGCCTGCCGAAAGCGTTGCAAGATAAGTCGGGACCTGATCATCATAATAAAATATATCCGCATCTATGCCAGCATATTCTCCGTTATCCCATTCATAAGTACCGCTTGATACCAGAAGTACATCGGTATCGCCTATAGTCGCATTGGCATAGCCCATGCCGTCATCCAGCTTATCCACTATCTGAGTAAATGTGTCGCATCCGGAGATATCGACGGATGGCGTCTGATCGGGAGCCACATACACATCAGACACCTGAAATGACGCCGGATCGTACGCTGCTGTATCTGTCGGCTCTTCTTTGTAATAGTGTACACTCCCGCCGTGCTCAATTATTATCTGATTTGCCGGATCACTCCTGTATATAATAAATTTTGCAACCCCTAATATAATAAAGATCAATGCAAGTATCCATGTAACCACAGGAGCCAGCATAAGTATTATCTTAGTCCGTCTTTTGTCGTTTTGTCCGGTTATTAGTTTTTTTTCTTCAGCCATATGATCTCTCCTCCAAACAAACGTCGATGATTATTATACCGAAGCGGCATCCTTTTTTTCAATCCGGCATCAATGATACACTGTTTTTTGACCATTTCTTCATGAAATAATATACTATAGAATAATGTTTTTATTGAAAAATCAGTATTCTATTTAAGATACAGTTATATTGCATTGATCAGGAGGCTGCAATGAATATGATATCCATTTTCACCCCGCTTGCAGATATTATTGACACAGAGATCCAATTTCCTTCAGCGTCAGAATCATTATTCAATTCCGGAGCCATTGTCTTTTTCGGACTGGCGGCTCTTCTCATTGCTGCTACAGTTGTCCTAGTTATAGTGAACATCGTGAAAAACAACAAAAAATAATACTATTAATGTGTAAGAAAAAGATAATCGCAATTTATTCCCTTGCTCATTTTCTGGTAGATATGAGCTGTGCAATGTTGCTTTATCATTTGCTTTACGCAGGTACGAAAATCAGCGAATCCGCCTCTTTAGTTTTCTCTGCATCTTTTATTATCCTGATATACGATTTTTTTGCGTTTGTGTTTGAACTGCCGCTTGGGCTTATACTGGATCGATTAAAAACCCTGAATCCTAAAGTCCGGAATACTAACGGTCTTCTTGCTGCTGCAAGCTGCGCTGTCATAGCCGTTTTTGCTATTGCAGGATCATTTGGTCTGATATCCTCACCGCTGATAATTCCTGTCTCAGTAGCTGCAGGGCTGGCAAATGCTGCTTTTCATCAGGGAGCCGGAGTCGATGTGATCCACCTGTCAGACAGAAAGGCTTCCTTATCCGGTATCTTCATATCAGCAGGCGCACCGGGTCTTTTCTTCGGAACAAACGCATTGTCCATGCATTACGAAAACCTTCTGTTTTCAGGTGCAGCTCTCCTTTTCATGGCAGTTTTGATAATATGGCTTTACTCTAAAGAATCATTTACCATCCCGAACACGGACAATACTGTTATACGTACAAAGCGTGCTTTTTTGATACTTGCTCTGTCACTTCTGTTTCTTGTGGTACTTTACAGAAGCTTTTTAGGATTTGCATCAAAATACAGCTGGCGCTCAGGTTTCCTTACAGGTCTTATTGCAGTCGTATCCGTATTTCTGGGAAAACTTCTGGGAGGTATCACCGCTGACAGGTTTGGATGGCGAAAAACAATGATCATATCTCTGCTGATCTGTGCTATAGCAGCTCTCTTTTCGGATACATCCCTTATTGCCGGCTGTATCGTATTGTTCTTATTTAACATGACGATGCCCATAGCCATGATCGGTCTCGCAAACCTTATGCCTGCATGGAAAGGGGTTGCTTTTGGACTCAATACCACAGCATTGTTTCTTGGTTTTATCTCATGGCATATGATAAATACGACGCTATCGGGGCCTGTATTTGCTCTATTGGTCCTGTTCTCAGCCTTTATTCTTTTGTCTGCGCATATTGCCGCGCCTGAAATGGAGAACTAGATGATCAGACTGCAGACTTTAGCCTTTACTCTGACTCTTACTGTTGCTGTCGAAGCTGTTGTTGCGATTATCATAGGCGTAAAAGGCCTGCGTCAGTATATTGTCATACTGTTGATGAATATTCTGACAAATCCGCTTATTAATATAGCGCTCCACCTGTTATCCGCGCATTGGACCGCAGGAAGAGCGCCGTTTTATTTTATAATTTTATTATCTGAAGCCACTGTAGTATTTGCAGAAGGTATGATCCTGAATATTTTTTCCCGACAGCTCCCGGTGAAACCTTTAATATTGTCTTTTATATTAAATCTTTCTTCCTACCTTACCGGACTGCTGTTTTCAGGTCTTATATTTCTCTACTCGTTATACGACTGAACAGAAAAAGGCCGAAGAAGAAGCTAAGGCCGCCTTGACATGTGCCTTGGCTTGAAATCCTGACCGGAATATCCGATGATATAACTGATAAATATACGTCGCACCTTTCCTGCGAATAGATTGGAAAGGAGAAAGGGTATGGATATGACAGTACCTATAGTAGTCGTCAAAGAAGACGACACCTATATCGCTAAAGATGTAGAAACGAGTGTTGCTTCTCAAGGCAATACAATTGAGGAAGCCATGGCATCCCTAAAGGAAGCTCTTGAGTTATATTATGCAACGACATAACCCCTGGATATCCTACGATGTTCACCACTACCCTTGAGGTTTGTGTGTAAATGCCATCGAAATATCCTATATGCTCGCCTGAACTTCCGAACATAAATTAGTAGCATTAGCCCCATATTTTAAATGATAGAATGCCGATGTTCCGTCATCTACTTCTGGTTCGATAAATCCTTCTTTAACTTCTTTGCTCCACCCGCCCTGCATATCATATTTATTCCTCCTAAGAATCTGATTATACGGTTTTATCAACCTCATTCTGTTGCTACTTTTGATCCTTATGCCACCGCAGCTCGGATTTGTCCTTTAGTTCTTTGCGTTTCTTCTCGTAGAGATCCGTTACGAGCTTGGATTCAGTGTCGTTATTCTTGGTCTCAAGTTTCGTCATTCCCTTATAATCATCATCATTAATGTGGGGATTCATCTTAAAGCTCCGTTTCTCTACGACACGCTGTGTCTTGTCCTTAGGAAGATCTCCCATATTATAAAGACGAAGTCTGTCTACATATTTCTGCGAATGCTTGTCTATACGGCTATGACAGTTCGGACACACCATACCGTTTATGATGTTTGTTCCGCACACCTCACACTTCAGATACATGCCCGGAGACTCCCGCAGCTGTAACTTACCGTATCGCAGCAGATTGAGCACTGAACTGGCTGACACACCCGTGCCCTTCACCACCTCAGATACCGTGCTGACTCCGTTGTCCATGATGTATTTTTTGACTATGCCGTAGTCATCGTACAGAGTCTCTCCGCACACCACGCACTCATACTCACCGTCTACGACATATTTCGTGTCTCCCCCACACAGAGGACAAGACAATCCTGTGAGCCTCTGCTCTCTCTGCTCCGGAGTATAATAAAAATTTAGATCGCCCACGTTATGGTTGTTATCTTTCATGATCTGTCCTTCAGTATACGACCACTCTGCCATCCGGAAGAGTTGTGCCGGAAGCTGGATATGCACCGTAGCCGGCAAATCCGCCCAGTTCTTTCAGTTTTCGGTACCATGATCGTTATCTCATATAACTATATATAATGCGAGGATCGCCCTATTATAGACTTTCCTCGCATTTTGTATGTCAAAGATGAGAATCTATTTTGATCACAGATTCACATGACACATTTTTATTGGATACACTTGTGTAAATTCATATACGCTCATATAGCACCGATCATACATCTGTGTACATGATAGCCATTGCGTAGTTGCTGCCTGCCGGCAGTCCGAGGAGATTTGTGTTGAAGTTTATATTTCCTCCTTCATCGGGCGTAAGAGGTGCTGTCGCTACGCTCGGCCCGCCCGGAACCACAAAGGCCACCACATATTTTCTTCCTGTCTTCATCAGGTCCTGCGGCACCTTGAGCCCGGCATTTCCCCCTGCCCCGGTTGCAAGCTTCATATCATAGGTGTGGCCGAGAGCGTATCCTGCAGGCGATGCCATCTGGAATGCCAGTCTACACATAGGTCCCTGATATGCATTACTCACTGACATTCCGTAGCTGGTGTTTGGTGCTAAAACAACAGGCTCCCTGCTCACCACTGACCATCCTGCTTTTTGCTCGGGTGTCATGGTATTCGTATCCGGTGCAAAGTTGCCCTTTGGCTCCTCACTTTTGCTACTGGAATGACTCTCCTCTTTCTTCTTTTCATATTTTTCCTGTGAAGGGTTTCTTCCCGAAACCACGAAAGAAATATCCTCCTCATATGTGTTATTGCTGATTTCATCACTTACATAAATATGAGGATTAGCATTAAATGTTTTTCCATCGTAATTAACAGTCAGATGAGCTCTTACGTTCGTCTCATCAGATCCTTCACTAACAGGCGTAAGCGCCTCTGTTGTCGAAAATACCACGTTGATGGCTATGCTAGTGTTAATTCTTACTCCATGACTATGACCCTCGACTATACGTGCTCGATATGCAATATTTCCACTGATCGTTGCACCGTCAAGGGTGAAATCAACATCTGCTGTTTTTCCCCCACTATTTTCGACTGGTACCGTAGCTGCCATCGCGTTTACCTGGCCTACCGGCAGTATGGTCATGGTCACAAGTACCGCTGCCAAAAAACCTCCGATCTTTTTCATGATTGCTTGTTTCTTGCTCATTTTAATCCCCCTGGTTTTCGACTGCTTATAACAGCCTTTATTGACTGGCAGAATCCGCCAAAAATAACACGTGTAGTATACCCCCACCTTGTTATGTCAAGCGTTACAGGGGATTACGCCCCGTCATGGATGAAGAAGAGGAGCCGACAGAATAGCCGTCGTCAGAACACACAGGCACTCAGTGATACAAAGGAACCATCCGGAAGTATCTCCCGTCACTCCGCCGAAAGATCTCATACAGATATGTCTGTAGATAAAGAACCAGACAGCGATGTTGCAATCCGTGATTTACTGACAATCGAAAACCGTACCAAGAAATAATTCTTTGGTACGGTTCATAAATCCCGCAACTACGGGCTTTAGAGAAAGCAGGCGATGGGAATCGAACCCACGTTACTAGCTTGGAAGGCTGGTGTTCTACCATTGAACCACGCCTGCGCGAAGCATCAAATATATTACAAGGCTTTTATGGGTTTGTCAAGATTAGCGGGACTGACGCTGTTTCTGCTTCACTGGGTCATATGTTACTCTGACATTTTTTACTGCCATGCTATCTATAATTATCGTATAATATGATAGAACATAAAAATATTGTGCAACTATGCATTAACGGAGACTAACTATTAGAAGTCAAGTGAAAAAAGATGGTTTTTGATCAAAACGCAGAAATGCGATTTGTATAGTGGCTGGGACTTATTTCCAGCAATCAGTTCCTTGAAAATTGCATGACAAACAGAGCATCCGATTGGGTGCTCAAACAGAAAAAGTATATCTGATTGATTAGTTCGGAGAGTAAGCTTGTCCGGTTAGTTCCATCCTATAGATGGTTCGGATCAGCTTTTTCGCCGCATGTGATACGGCTACATTGTAGTGCTTGCCCTCGGATATTTTTCTTCCTAGGTAGATGCCGAAGGATTCATCCCATTTAC
>JHYK01000014.1 GCA_000621405.1 Lachnospiraceae bacterium AC3007 | reverse complement strand
GATCTTCACAAGCAATCTCGGCCCGGACAAATGGGGAGAATACTTCAGTGAGGACTCGTCATTACTGTGTTCGCTCGACAGGATCTTCGATGCGGCAACAGTATTTATGATCAAAGGAAACAGCTATCGTGGGAAACGCTGCGAAACGATATCTCTCTCAGCAGGGGATCCTGTTTTGATAGCAAAAACAAAATCTTAAAGGAAGGAGCCAGCAGCTGCATTGGCGATTTCTATCCGACTAGGATTGGTCATTTCTATGCGACTGTGGGTGGCGATTTCTGCCCGACGCTAACAAGCGTGGATGCGCTCAAAGATCTTGCCGGATCCGAAATGAAGATCAATATGGCTATGTATGGGGGATTTGAGCAGGTCGGTAGTATTGGTACTTCTCTTCCGAGGAATGACAGTCAGATGACTACAAGTCCGGGTGACATTGTACTTTATTCAGGAAACCAGATAGTCATATTTTACGGTTCAAATTCCTGGGCATATACAAGGCTGGGAAAGATTACGGGACTTAATGAAAAGGAACTTGAAGATACGTTCGGAAACGGTGACGTTACGATCGGCTTAAGTGTCGGAGGACAAACAGATTAAGAAGGAGAAAGGTATTGTAGTGTAGCATCACAAATACATGATAAATAGTCATTCTCTATTTCATGCATATTCCACCTGTAAACTCCGATTTGTCATTGTCTATAAAACTGTAATTAAATCGTAATACTATCTTTGTGTTTTTCAAACAGTTCGTGTGAATACTCTTTCTTCATATCTGAGTCCCTCACGATCTTCCAAAGAGATGCGGCTGCTTTCAGTCTTTCATCAAATATCTTCGTCGCATCATCCGCACAAAAATCTTTTACAAACTTATTCCATTGAAGTGCAGATTTATCATATTTGACATATGTTCTTTTTCCATAGTAGATATCCAGAAGATCTCCCAGTGTAAAAGACTCATCACCATTTTCCTTTACAGCCTTAGCTGACGCAACCATGTCTACATTGAACTTGAACGGTCTTACCCCTGTCTGCTCCGCATAGAATTCCCGGAATCTGTTGCCAAAAGTAAATCCGCACTCTATAAGCCCTGTACCCAGAGTCAGTTCTTTTATCGTGGACTTTGTACGTTTTATTCTTCTCTTTTCAGGCAGGATCTTATCGCCGGAAAAATAAGCCTTAATGACATCGTTCAACTCAATTTTGCTTCCACCGGTCTTAAGTCCATGCTCTTTACATATTTTGATCAGTTCTTCGCGATACCAATAATATTTGCAAAATTCGTCGTAGTCTTTTATTTCGCTAAACTCCGGGCGTTCCATCCTGGCTATCTCTTTTCTTTGTGAGCAGTAATAATTGTATAACTGCTGGCGTTCACAGTAATAATGCATCCTTCGATATAAATATACCAATTCTTTCCCTGCCGACTTATCTCTGCCTTTTCTGACATTATCTTAGACTTGCACCACTCGACAACATCAGCTTCATCAAGCGAAAGATTCTTCTTTATTCTGTCCACACCCATGTCGGTTGTATGTATTCTATCTATGTTATCTAAAAGTATCTGTTTATCCATTTTTACCCCACACTTAATAGATTCATGGCCCACCGTCTGAACTCTATGCCTCTCTGGGATTTAACGCGGTAGCCGACGGAAATAATGACGTCGAGATTATAATACTCCGTCATATCCGTTTAAGTCTTTCCCTCGATAGCACCATGCTGAGTGGTAGTCGCAAATTTTGCGACAACCACCTGATCACTCAATTCCTCACGAACCGCATTATTGATATGCTTGCCAATAGTCTTAACATCTCTGCCAAACAGATCTGCCATCTGGTTCCTGTTTAGCCATACAGTATCATGCAAACCCCGAACTACGTGGTGCCGTGGCAGACGAATAAAACCTTTATCATCCCTTATTCCCTCGCATTTTCACTGTTTACAGGATTACTGTTTTACCCGTAAAGCGGCGTAAGATACGCATAAAATGGCATATGATTTCCGCTGTGGGTATAAAATTGGGTATAAAACTTATAATTTTATACCCGCGATTTTTCGCCGTTTACTCCTCTACATTTTCCATTATAGTCGTGGCACCGCCTTTCTGTGCCCTGGCCAAGGCGTGTTTGATTGAGCGTTCAGATCTTTGGCTGACAATATTTCGCCCGTCAGTTTGGAAAACAAGATCCGCACTAACAACAAGATTACCACTCATATAATATAGATTGGCACCGATCAACTTGTAGATAAGATAAACCTGTTTAGATCCTCCGCTGAGATTTAAATCATTGATCGCGTTTGTCAGGCTGGCTCCTTTAGGTATTACAAAAAACCATTCTTTTCCATCAATCATGAATGTCATCTGAACTGAACGAATACAATGCCCGGTCCCGTCATCAAGAGTTCTCAGCATTGTTTCCGTAATAGTCGTATCCGAACCCATATCATAATTAACCCAAGCGGATTCATCACCAGACAATAATACAGCTGTAAGTGCGTTGGTAAGCCCGAGCTCGTTTTCCGTATAGGTATCAACAGGAACAATAAATCTCAGTATCGAATTTGTATCAACAGGAATAAACACATCCACTACCGTATTGGTATTTTCAGAATCTCCTGACGATGAATCATCATCATGATGCTTATCTTCGGTATGCTCATCTTTTTTCTGCTCTTCTTTCTTCTGCTCAGGCTCTGCAGGTGCATTCGGTTTGGGATCATTGATCGGTATCCCATCAGGTACAGCGCCTTCATCAAGGATATTTACCCCGGTCACATCAGCACCATCGGTCTGGCCAAGATAATTATTCTCTAAGGTTCCACTATTAACTGTTCCGCTCTGATAGTTGTTCTTCACTATAGAACAATTCGTTGTCCCATAGTTCTCAGTGACGCTTCCATCCGTGACCTCGCCGCCTGTATGATTGGTTCCGACGCTTCCATTGTCTACATTGGTCACGTTACCCCAGTTTTCATCTATATCTCCGCCATTACTTAGCACGTCACCCTCGTTGTTGGTCAGATGACCTTCATTTGAATCAATGGTTCCCCAGTTGTTTTCCATCGTGTCGCCGGCACCTATGGACGTAGTTGATCCTGACGGATTATCATCAAGTTGCACAGCCAATGCGGTCGTGGTCATTCCTGTTACCGTAAGGATCGCAGTCATTGCAAACGATATAATCCTTCTTTGTATCTTTTTTCTCATCCCTATGACCTCCTTTCTATATATACAAACTTGAAGTTGTCATAATGCGTCTTTGGGACAGTTCTTTACGCACTCCATGCATAGGATGCATTCTGTACCGTTTTTACGTTTCCTTGAATTATCTGTCACATCAACATTCATCGGGCAAACACGTTTGCATTTCCCACAGGAGATACACTTCTCCTTATCGCATTCCAGACGAATCAGAGAAAAATAACTCATCGGCTTGAGAAAAACAGTAATCGGACAGATGTACTTGCAGAATGCCCGGTTATCCTTGAAGGAAAATGCAAGGATAATTCCTGTCGTATAATAGAGAATGTTACCAATGATAAATGCCCAGAACATGATTCTCTCAAGGCTCCCCACATGAGCAAGGAACAATGCTGCAACAAAGATCAGCGAAGCCGCAAAGGTGATATACCTGATCCATCCTATTTTTCTTCGCGGCTCCTTTGGCACTTTGTAGGGCAGAAAATCCAGCACCATAGCTGTCCAGCAGGCATATCCGCACCATCCGCGTCCAAATATCAGCGGTCCGAATATTTTGGCTACGGCATAATGTATTGTTGCAGCCTCAAACACGCCTGTGAACAGATAATACCAGAATCCCTCGATCTGCATATTTTCGTTACATATCAACCCAAGATAGACAAGCATGTACAGACCGACAAGAAGTTGAACAATGCGCCTGGCATACTTATATTTTTTAATATACAAAAAAACACCAAGCGAAATGGACAGTCCGATGTAGCTGAAATTGAACAGATAGAACAGATTGTCCTTTGTCAGCCATAAGGTAATTGCGATCGTTTCGAATACAACCAGCATAATGATCGGCATAGCATATTTCTTCATTTTTGCATCCCCAACAAACTTCGATTTGAATTATTCTATCATGAGCAACACAAATGTAAAAAGGGAGTACTTTTATAGGCATTTCTTACCTCAAAACCGCATCAAAATGTTCCGATTTGCACCGGTTTGCCAGGCTGCTGAAACTTCGGTCAATTTACAGAAAAATAAGCCAAATGACAAAGTCGCGCAAAGTGTGGCAAATCTTGGCCGTGGGTTCATTTGACCCCCCAAAGGAAGATCATCTTCCGATATATCTTACCCTCACATCATCCCGACAAATTTGAAATAGTTTATAAATCCAAATACATGATAAATTGAATTTCATCCCTCGAGTCAGGCTGTGAATAATATGCATACATATCTACTTTAGATAATACTGCTCCTTGTTTTTTGTAAAATTTACATGCAGTAACATTAATGTTTTGAGTCTCTATAAGCATTTGACTATAACCGTCTTCAATTGCAAAGCTTTTACATAAATCAAAGAGTTTTTGTCCTATTCCCATATGCTTATATCCATCCTCAACTCTAATATCCCAAAGAACGCAGGCATCTTTTCTCCCCGATAACATGCATATATTTTCTGTTGGTCCAGCAACAGTTGCCGCACCTACCGGCTTCTCATCGTCAAATGCCATATAGAATCGCCAAGTGGATATATCAAATGTTTTCTCATATTCTTTGGCAATTTCATATTTACTGTAGTCTTTTATACACTCCTTAACAGGAACTTCATCAAAAATCAATCCGCTTAGCCCACTGTCCAATCTTTTCAATTTATATATCGAATGAACTTCAACATTCATTGAAATCTGATCGTATAAATCAAAATATGTTCTGTCTACTTCTTTAACTGTAATCATTTTTCTCTCCTGTATCGATCACCTTCGAAGACTTGATCTTTCCATCCTCGATCTCATATATCTTAAACTGCGGTGTTCTTCCAAAATGCTGAAATACCTCACCATTCTCATATGTAACTACTACTTTCATTTGTTTTCCGCTCCTTTAATAACTTTCTCAAATCTAAACATTACATCAGGAAACCGATCATCCGGATCTATATGTTCTATGTTTTCACCGTTTTTTATCTTTCATGAATCGTAGTATTTCGGTAGTTGGGTTTCCTTTGTCTGCCACGATTTGCCGTAAAGTGCCGTGATTTGGCGGGAACACAGTTATTTCAATGTCTCAAAAATCAATACCCATTTCATACGCCCGGGAAAGATGCTATGATCCGTCCCTTTTCAACCTTATGTTTTTAATTAACCTGATATCCCTGCTCTTTCAAAACACTCATTGCTTTCTCAATATTCTCTGACTTCACAAGAATATAGTCTGTATTGTAAGTTGATACAGCAAAAATACCTATCTCATTTTCAGCAAGGATGGTTGACAGCTCAGACAAGATTCCTATCATCGAAAACTCAAGGATTCCCTGAATTCGAAAACCATTCCAGCCATCCTCTCGCTCAATAGTGTCCGCAGGCGCATCTTCTGTTATGCAAACGAGTGAGATTTCTTCATCAGTTTTGCCTATAAAGAAAAACTCGGCATCAAGATTAATGTCTTTTATACTTTTAACCTTACACACTGTTAAGTTGTGTGATAATCTCTTTAATTCCACTTTGACCCCCTAGCCGGTTAAATTCCAATATAATCGATCATGCTATTTCAGTAATCCACCATGGAATACGCATTCATATACCTTTTGATTTCCATGATATATCTCCTCGCATCCCTGAAACCAAGTGAAATCACCGGTAACTTTACATCTATACGTGTACTCTCCTGATTGATATATTTCAGGTCCCCTGTACGGCATCTTTACATCCGCAGCTCTCAGTGCTTCTTTTAGGAAGTTACCACTAAAGCCGTCTGCCAATACCCGCCCCATATAATTCATCGCATAAATGGCCTGTCCATTCCTCCATACCGCTTCTTCTCCAGCAAACTCCTCTCCGCCGACATATGTGTCGTGATAAATATATTTACCATTCTCATATCTAAAATCGTGAGATGCAGGCCGGGTAGCATCGACCTCATTCTTAAATGCAGCATATGTATTGACATTTGCTTCCAATCTGAATGCTATCAGTTCATCAAGATCCGTATCCGATTGCGGCTTAATACACACTGCACAATCCTGATCTTTAACCAGATAATCAATACTGACACTCATAAGATTACTGATTTGAATAAGATTAGAAATATCCGGATAAATCTGTCCTGATTCCCATTTTGCAACGGCTTGCCTTGAAACACCAAGTATATCTGCAAGAGCCTCTTGCGTGTATCCCCTATTCTTTCTAAGTATCTGCAGTTTTTCTGAAAAAATCATTTCTCATCACCTCCGCTATCAGTGTACAAAACAGCGGAATTTGTCTCAATAAAACACCAGTTGCGTTTTTGCTACTTTTATTATACAACCGGCATAGTAAGTTTTACTGAAAGATAATCCTCAAAACCAAACAAAAAACTACTTACTATATTACTTTCGACAGTGATCACTTATTTCTCCTTATTCTTCTTAATTCCCAATACTGCCCATCTGAAAAACGGGATTCTTGAAATAATGGCATACAGACCGTAGCCAAATATAAATCCTGCCACAAGACTAAGTATGTAGCATGCAGCTGCCGGGGCGAGTTTTGGTTTTGCTATGAATAACGCAACGGAAGATATTCCAAGATAATGAAATACATAAAGGCCAAAGCTGTGATCGGACATCCACTTCGTAAAGGCATTCGAAAAATCTCCAAAACGTGCCATTCCCGAAAGCATTGCCAAGGACCCTGCATATGCATCAAGCATGTACAAAAAGCCTCTGTTTATCGGCTTGTCAGCGTAGTTTTCGCCAAAATAGGAAACGGTGAAGATCACACAAAGTGTCACGGCAATAAGGATCAAAGGTAGCGATACCCTCTTTAACCTGTCTATCACTGCATCATTTGAGAATACGAAGTAACCGAGAATAAAGAATACAAAGTAAAATGCAAATCTGTAAACGGAAACAATGGGAGTATTGAGAATCTGTGCTGCTCCCCAGACAGGAAAAACGAATAGAATTATCAGCCACAGAGGTGTTTTTTCTCCTGCCTTTAACAGTTTTCCTTTTTCAACTTTCCTGATCAACAAAAGCAACACGCAGTATAACCAAAGAAGATGCATATACCACAGCACTCCGCTTCCGGATATAACCATGATTAAAAATATAACCGGTTTTGGAACACCTGAAGCGGCGAGGCCTTCGAAACCTCCACCGATAGACATGCTCACATATCCCTGAATAAACTGAAAGACAAAAAGCCCTATGGTTGACGGAACCAGAAGTTTCAAGGTTCTTGATCTCAGAAATTCCTTGTCGGAATGCTGATCCAGATAAATTCTTGCGCTGATTCCCGAAACAATAAACAATATCGGCATAATCCAGGGATAAACCAGATACGGGAATATGTCATAGTACTGAACCGGCAAATCGGTTATCCTGCCCAATCCGCCAAGCACTCCCTCGGCATTATACATGTAGAATACGTGGTAGATCACAACTATGATAACCGTAAGCCAGCGAATGTTGTCTAAATAGTATTTCCTCACACAACCCTCACTTTGCATTTTTTCTCCAAAGCTTCCAAATCTTTTTTTGCGTTTTATCCTTTGCGCATCCCCCGCCACCTGAAAAGAATCATATCAGAAAACCGGACCCAGGACCGGAATAAAATGAGAACAGTACCTGTTGATCCGGATTAATACTTATACAAAGAGCCTTCCCTGCATGGGAAGGCTCTTGGTGGGACATTGGAAATATTAAATAAATTGCCCGAAGTCCGGCGCAATACCACCAGCCACCTGATCCATCTCATCATCCGTAAGCTCCATACCGGCTTCTTCTATTATCTTCTTTGCTTCTTCCTGATTCTCAGCCTTTTCGACCTTATCCTTCAGTTCTCCAACAAGTTTCATCGCAACTTCCTCCTTTTCCTGATCCCTGCAACAATACAGCCTGCTGTCAGCGGCAACAATCCCGGTGTGACAGTGCTCTCCGCGCTGCCCGACAGTAGATCATACGGGTGATATCGTCCAGCCTTTACCATCTTCGGTGTACCAGTCGTCCTGTGACGGATCTGCATACGATTCCTCCGTGCGTCCGCCGCCGGAGACCATGTCCAGCATGTCATCGGTCAGTTTTATGGCTGCTTCTCCGCTGTGAGCATTCTTTTCAGAAACATTATTATCGATGTCAGCCTGCTTTTTAAGATCATCAACCTGTTTCATAGGACTGTACCTCCCTGTAAAAACCACTACCATATATTTATACGATGTATTCCGGATCATGGCAACCGATAAGTTTTAACCATGTATATCCGCTGAACCGATTGCACACACTATAGATTACATATACAATAAGGAATGTGTATATATTAAGCATTTAGAGCAGGTCGGGTTCATAAAAAGAGCGATATAGGACGTCTCTTGAAGCATATTATAATACAAGTTATAGTAGGGAAAATCTGCATCGGAGGTATATATAGATGGAATCAAAACAGATATTCCGCGAAAAGAGCCTGGAGAGAGTATCATCACCGGAGCAGCTCGATGATTACATTAAGGTAACCACACCGTCTGTGTGGATCATTCTTGCTGCGACCATAGTTCTTCTTGCCGGAATGATCATATGGGGTGTGTTCGGAAAGATAGAAATAAACACTTCAAACGGTGTTGAAGTCGTTGCACCGATAGACTATGTGGTCAGATAGATCCTGCACCGGTAGACAAAGATGAAGGATAAGGCAAAGATAAAACAGCCGGTCAGGAAGGGTATCGCCAGGGTTCCCGTGGTAATGCAGATGGAGGCCCTCGAGTGCGGAGCAGCTTCCCTTACCATGGTCCTGGCTTATTTCGGCAAATGGATACCGCTGGAGCAGGTGCGTGAAGACTGCGGCGTATCAAGGGACGGATCCAAGGCAGGGAACATCTCGAGAGCCGCAAGATCATACGGACTTACTGCCAGAGGTTTTCGCTATGAGCCTGAGCAGCTGAAAGAGCATGCGACCTTTCCCTGCATAATACACTGGGACTTCAATCATTTCGTTGTTCTCAAGGGCTTCCGGAAAGGAAAGGCATATATTAACGATCCTGCAAGGGGAGATGTCATAATCTCCGAGCAGGAATTTGACGATTCCTTTACCGGGGTCTGCATAGTATTCTCCCCCGGAGAGAGCTTTGAACCATCGGGGAGCAGGAAGAGCATGCTGGCCTTTGCCAAGAAACGTATGGAAGGGACTGGCTCTGCTGTTGCTTTTGTGGCAATAACTACATCCATCACATCCGTATCCGCGATACTCTCAGCCGGATTTGCCAGATTCTTTATGGATGATCTTCTTTCCGGTTATAATCCGCAGCTCCTTAATCCTTTTATGCTCTCTCTTGCCCTGCTCACCGTCATACAGATACTTGCGGCATGGATCACAGCAGTGTATTCCCTGCGCATCAGCGGTAAGTTCGCGGCAGTAGGCAACACGACTTACTTCTATCATGTATTGCAGCTTCCCATGAGATTCTTCTCGCAGAGATTCGCCGGAGATATCGAGCAGCGCCGTCTTGCGAATGAGATAATAGCAACACTTCTGGTCAATACTTTTGCACCTCTTGTGATCAATACGGCGATGCTTGTCTTTTATCTGGGCGTAATGCTCAGCTATTCGGTCGCAATGACAGCCATCGGGCTTGTTGCGATCATAATAAATGTTCTGATCTCGATCTATGTGTCCTCAAAAAGGATCAATGTTACCCGTGTAATGATGCGTGATGAAGCCAAACTCTTTTCATCAACCCTCTCGGGTATAGAGATGATAGAGACCATCAAATCCAGCGGAGCTGAAAACGGTTTCTTCAGGAATTGGTCAGGGTATGAGGCGAGCGTCAATACGCAGCATGCCAAATATGCAAGGCTCGATGCGTATCTCGGGAAGATACCGAAGATAGTGATGACTATAGTCAATGACGTGGTCCTCATTATGGGCGTATATCTTATCCTTAAAGGCGAATTCACATCAGGTATGGTCCTTGCTTTTCAGGGATTCCTCGTGCAGTTCCTGCTTCCTGCGCAGTCACTTATAGATGCGGGGCAGCAGCTTCAGGAAATGCGCTCGCAGATGGAGCGTATCGATGATGTCATGGAATACCCTAAGGATCCTATACTGTCGAAGAAAAACCAAACCGGTGAGGAAAAGGACAGGGGAAGCGGAGGGAAGCTCTCCGGCAGGCTCGAATTAAAGAACGTCACCTTCGGATATTCGCGACTGTCACCGCCTCTTATAGAGGATTTTTCACTGGATCTTGAAAAAGGAAAAAGCGTGGCTTTTGTCGGTAACTCCGGCTGCGGAAAAAGCACGTTAAGCCGCCTTATCTCAGGTCTCTACCAACCGTGGGCAGGCGAGATACTGTTTGACGGTAAAAGCATCGATGAGATCGACAGGGATGTATTTACCGGCTCTGTTGCCGTGGTCGATCAGGACATCATTCTTTTTGAAGATACCGTAGCCAATAATATAAAGATGTGGGACAGTTCCATCGAGGATTTTGAAATGATCCTTGCCGCAAGAGATGCACAGATCCATGAGGATATCATGAAGCGCGACGGCGGCTATCAGTACAGACTGATGGACGGAGGACGTAATTTCTCCGGCGGACAGAGACAGAGGCTTGAGATAGCGAGGGTCCTTGCCCAGGATCCCACGTTCATAATCATGGATGAGGCAACAAGCGCACTCGATGCCCAGACGGAATACGATGTCGTCTCCTCCATTAAGGAAAGAGGCATAACCTGTGTTGTGGTGGCACACAGGCTTTCTACCATAAGGGACTGCGACGAGATAATCGTACTTGATAAGGGAAAGGTCATCGAACGGGGCACACATGACGAACTGATGGCTCTGGACGGTGTGTATACGAAGCTTGTTACGAGCGAATAAACGGAGAATCAACACATGAGCTGGTTTGATGAGCAGATAGATATAAGAAAAGCCAATGATCTCGATGCTTTCGAAGATTCGTGCCTGAGGATAGCGGGTTCTGTCATGGGTCAGCGCCTTACGGCGGCATATCGTGACGAAAAGGGACAGGCGACTGATGCGATAGGAGCCGTTCTGAGATACTATCGCATAAAGGAGATGGAAGTCCCGGACAGGATAAGATCCATAGATGAAGTCCTTGAATTCCTGCTTCGCCCGCACGGTATCATGACAAGAGAGGTCACACTCAGAGAAGGCTGGAGAAAAGATGCATCCGGGCCAATGCTCACGACCTTCAAAGAAAACGGGAAGCCCACAGCTCTGATACCTTCCGGAACTTCCGGGTATAAATATCTCGATCCCGAAACAGGACTGATGGCAAAGGTATGTGCAGCGCATGAAAAACTGTTTTCCGGTGAGGCTATTGCCTTTTATAAGCCGTTTCCCACAAAAGCTCTTACCGTAAAGGATATCTGCAGATACATCATAGATTCCGTAGATGGACCGAGCAAGGCCGGATACTTTGGCTTTGCGCTTATCGCGACTGCTGTCGGCATGCTTATCCCGTGGATCACGGAGAATCTTTTTTCTGATATTGTCTCGATAGGAAGTGTCCGTGCTCTTGCAGCCATTGCCGTATTTATGATACTTGCATCGCTTTCCAGCCAGCTTTTCGGCACTGTACAGGAGCTCTTCCTTCAAAGGATCTCTTTAAGGCTGAATATTAACATCGAATCAGCGACTATGATGAGGATCCTTACCCTGCCGGGCGACTTCTTCAAGGATTATTCGGCGGGTGATCTTGCGAATCGCGTGCAGAACATGAACCTCTTTGTCACACAGCTCATTAATATGGGACTTTCAGGTTTTGTGACGGCGCTGTTCTCATTTATCTATATCTTTCAGATAGCAGCCTTCGCGCCCTCGCTTGCTGTTCCTGCCTTTATTGTGGCAGGCCTGCAGATGCTCGTCATGATACTGGTGATCGTATTCAAGTCAAAGATAAACATGACTCAGAAGGAGCTTGCCGCAAAAGAGAGCGGTCTGTCTTACTCCCTCCTGGTCGGGATACAGAAGATCAAGCTGGCGGGAGCTGAAAGAAGAGCCTTTTCCAAGTGGGGGAATGCCTATGCAGCGCAGTCGGCTTATCTTTACGATCCGCCCCTTTTCCTGAAGGCTTATCCGGCTGTCATCACTGCAATATCGCTTATCGGGACCATGATCATATATTATTCTGCTGTCAGCAATCAGGTGGATACAGGCCAGTACTATGCCTTTAATGCTGCTTTCGCCATGGTAAGCGGAGCCTTCACCGCACTGATCCCCATCCTGGAGCCTGCATCTCAGATAGCTCCTATGCTCGAACTGATACGTCCGATACTTGAGACTGCTCCCGAGGTCTCTGAAGAAAAGCCGGTGATAGAAAAACTGTCCGGCGGTATCGAACTTAATAATGTGACCTTCCGCTACACCGATGATATGCCGCCTGTTCTGGACGACTTAAGCCTTAAGATCCGCCCGGGTGAGTACATAGCGATAACAGGCAGGACCGGATGCGGCAAATCAACTCTTATGCGGATCATGCTCGGGTTTGAAAGGGCGCAGAAGGGAACTGTGTATTATGACGGGCGCGATATCAACAGCATAGATATCAAGTCGCTCCGGAGCAAGATCGGAACAGTGATGCAGAACAGCTCTCTTTTCCTGGGAGATATCTATTCCAATATCGTGATCTCCGCCCCGCAGCTGACTCTGGAAGATGCGTGGGAAGCCGCAGAGATGGCAGGTATTGCGGATGATATCCGCGAGATGCCCATGAATATGTTCACTATCATCTCCGAGGGCAACGGAGGCATATCAGGCGGACAGAGGCAGCGTCTCATGATAGCGAGGGCGATAGCACCGAAGCCTAAGATACTCATGTTTGACGAGGCTACGAGCGCCCTTGATAATATCACCCAGAAGCAGGTATCGGATTCCCTTGATTCGCTGAAATGCACGAGAGTCGTGATCGCCCACAGGCTGTCGACGATAAAGAACTGTGACAGGATCATCGTGCTCGACGATGGTAAGATCGTCGAGGACGGAACATATGATGAACTTATCGCAAAGAATGGATTTTTTGCAGAACTTGTAAAGCGCCAGCAGGTGGAGCGCAGGAATGTGTCAGGGGGACGTACCTTTTGACACCCTCAGACTCACGCCCTCTTTTCTGCCTTAGTCTGTCAGATCAACTTACTCTGCCGTTTCGTGTGGGTCGAAAATACTTACCGCCTGACGCTTTATCCAGGTCCTCATCATCGAGGATCACGCCTGCGTCCTGTACCTCACCCTTGATATTCTCCAGGATAGCCTGTACATCTTCTTCAGATGCTGCATTATCGATTTTATGCCTGATATCATTTGTAAGTTTCATTTTTTCCTCCTGTTGCAACTGTCAGTGGCCGGTGTTTAAGGTGATCCTAAAAAATCGTATATGTATCCCGCTTCTTTTTTGATTCATAAAGTGCCTTGTCGGCTGTCCCGATGAGATTGCCCACAAGCTCTGTCCCGAATGCGCCGCCAAAACTCATGGTTATCCGGATGGCGGGACAATCTTCAAGAGTGATGCTGTGCACCTCGGACTGCAGATATGACAGCTTGCTTTCCAGCTCTTCCCCGGTGATATCGAAGAATACCATCATAAATTCGTCACCGCCGTATCGGATGACCACGTCCTCTTTTCGCACGGACTTCTCCAGAAGCCCGGCGACTCTTTGTATCACTTCATCACCGCCCTGGTGGCCTGCCGTATCATTGATCTCCTTGAACAGATCGATATCGGCCATGACCACGGCTTTGCATGGCTCATAGACGAGCTTGTCATCCAGGAACTTCCTGTTCCTTATCCTGGACAGAGAGTCTATATAGATCTCAGTCTCGAATTCAGAGATCTTTTTCTGCTGTGCCAGACTCTGCAGCTTGGTATCCGTGGTGTCCACACAGCCATAGACTATGTGCGCGATGCTCCCGTCTTCGTTCCTGTCACCGACCAGAAAGATACCGTTGAACCATCGCTTGGCGCTCTCACTGTAAAATTCCTGACTTGACGATCCGTGCTCTTCAAGGGCTGCAAGGATCTTATCTTTATCCAGCCAGTCATACAGACTTTTGTGGAAGCTCTCCGCCACGGTGGCATCGACATTATTCTTGAGGAACCGGAGGGCGTCCGGATCACGCTCGACCTTCTCTACATATTCATTGGTACTGATCATGCGGTAACTCATATCGCTGACATCAATAAAAATGGAGAAATTAAAGACCCTTCCGATGGCCTCGATGATCTTCAGATGCTCCTCTCTCTCCTGCTGCGCAGTGATATCCCGATAGCAGCCCATGTAGATCTCCAGGGAGCCGTCATCCTGGCGTCGTATAAAACGACCCGCTCCCGTGACCCAGATGATCCCGCCGTCCTTCTTCTGCATACGATAGGTGGCGTGTGTGATATCCGGCAGCTCGCGATGTATACGGACCGAATCCCAGAACAGCTTCACGATGCCATCCCGCTCTTCAGGGACAAGAGTCTTCACCCAGCTGTCAAACTCATCCGGCAGATCTTCCAGTCCGTCGTAACCCAGCATCTGCCGGGTCTCATCATTGAACTCAAAACTCAGCATGTTCTCGTCACGGTCAAACGTGCAGAAATACATGCCCGCTTTTAATCCCTTGGCGAACATATCCTCTCTGAATTTGGCGATCCTGTATTTGCTGTTCGCTTCATCTATCCTCCGGTTACACTCTGTAATGAGCCCACGCTGCTCCTCCGGGTAAGCAGCCGGATCAAATAATGGCACAAGATCATCCACTTCAATACTTGCTTCAGCGGCAAACTGGCCTACACCGTTGTCTATGCTGTCAGCTATTGAACTGTTATCCATGAGATCTCCTTTTGCAGTTTATTATTTTAAGGGTCAGAACAGACCCGCAAACATTCCAAACAGCGCAATGACCGCCACTATTGAAAGAACAGTCATCACACCATATATTATAAGCACGACCAGACTGAACGTGCTCCTGTATCTCACTCTTGCTATGATGGCAAGCGCCCATGCGGTTATATACGATATGATCTCAAGCCCTATCATCACGCCGAAACCGCGTGCGGTCGAGCCTGAAATATCTCCATTCATGAACACGCTGCCGAACATAAAATTAAAGGCCGGCATCAGAAACATGAATCCAAGGGAAAAGATGCATAATAACGGTCCGTGGTTATTCATCGATCCAGCTGTCCTCTTTTTGAAAATATATCATGTATTATACACCATATGGTCACACCGTCATCTTCCATATCATGACCGAAGGCTCATAATACAGTCTTATCATCTTATACCTTCCAAATGCCAGCACCTGGCACTCAAATACATACGTCCTGTCAGTAACATACATGCCATCCGGCATCTCTCTGGTACCCTGATGGGACAGGTCTTTGTATTCCTTGACAGTATAAGTCTGTGTCGCTCCGTCCTCATCGGTAAGCCTCACCCTGATCGGGAGCATGGTTCCGTCCTTATTCTGCTGGCATATGACATCCACCGGCTGAGGGATCTGTCTTTTCTTTACATTCATATACCGTACGCCCCCTTACTGTGTACGGTATATTATAGAACATTTGTTCGAGAGGGTCAATCAAAGAACCGTCCCCCGGTGACTTATTTTCCGAATGCTTCCCTTGCAGCCGCGATCGCTTCCTTTGCCCGCTCTTTGTCCGCGTCGGTGGCCTTTTCAAAAAGCAGGTCGGGATCGTAGTATTCCGGATGCTCATTCAGTGTCATGACCAGCTGTACGGCTCCGGTCTTATTGCCGTAAGTCCAGCTGTTCTCTTGTTCATTCATAATATGTGCACCTGTATGTAAAATTATTCGGATTGGCGAGCGTGACCTTCAGCAGCTCTTTTTCGGCTGCAAGATCACAGACCGACATGCATGTGCCGTCATTTTCGCTTCTGCCCCACCCGATCATATATGTATCACCTGAAATATGCTGCACATCTCCGCAGGCAGAACTGAATTTCCCCGGTATCTGCATTATCTTTACATCAGCCTTCATTCTGTCTTTGTCGAGGCTGAATATCCTGATATCGGTCTTCTTGTCTTTATTTCCGTTGTTGAATACCATGACGTCATCGCCGTCAACCGTAACGTAATGCTGACAGCACGTCTTCTGATCCTCGGCAAGTCCGAAATCATCGCCCTTCCCGGAGAGCTTCCACCTGATCTGGTCTGTCTGCTTTGTGCGGTCGAGACAGAGTATGGTGGACAGATGCCTGAAAGAGCACACAAGATTCCCGTCATCATCAAGGCGCATTGCGTTGAAATGCACTATGTCGGGCACGTCAGTCTGTTCATTCGCAAAATCATCCGCCGTGTCCGAGCCGTCCGTCACCACGAGATCGTACAGTTCGGGATAATCGATGCTCTTAAAATCCCACACCGCCTTACCGTGATCCACCTCCTGGATATATGAATAGACCACGCTCGAGCCGTCGGGATAGTCAGGGTGATTGTAGACCGTATCCTTCAGATAACCGGACAGAAAATAGTGGTCGGGATCTATCATCAGGAAATCATGGCCGTCAAGGGGATGGTCCTTCTCCACGGTATCGGACTCCTCAAATCTGATCCTTTTGATCTCATTGAAGTCCTCATCCAGAAGCACGCGGTCGCCGGGCGCAAATCCTTCAAATCCGAAATTGTCATAGTCCGCGATCTGGTCATGATAGCTGTAATATGTCTTGCCGTCCACGACATGCTTTTTGAAATCCCACCAGCCTGTATGAGCGTCCTTCGAAGGCTGCTCCTCGTGCTTCGACCAGACTACATTGCCCTTCCCGTCCATCATGATGATATTCCTTGAATAGACGAATGAAAGAAAGAAATGCCCCGGAAGATCGGTGCTTCCTTCCACAGTGTATTCCGGCAGTCCCTCCACGGCCCCGTTCACCGCGGCATCAGCCGTATCAGCCGCCTCGTCAGCGGTATCTTTCTTATCCGCTTCTTCCTGCCCCTCCACAGCCTTATCCAGCGCCTCAGATGCCTGCTCAAAGGTCTCAAGGGCAGCATCAGCTTTGGCCTGCTCTTCTTCAAGAGCCTGTGTAAGGCCCTGCGTGGAAGCTCCGTCCTGCCCGCATGCCGTAAAAAGCACAGATGCTGCAGCAATGACCGCTGCTGCAACAGCAGCCAGATATCTACCGTAACTCTTCTTCATCATGACCTCCTTGTAAGACCCGGACGGAACGATCCGTCAGTTAACGGAGTTATTTCTTCTTTTTCTTTGAACCTGTTTTTTTGACTGCTTTTGAAGCTGACTTCGAAGAAGATTTCGACATCACTTTCAGCGATTCACCGGCGTCATCAAGGAAGTCCCAGCCATCGTTCTCTAACTGTTTCTTTTTCTTCTCCGCATTCCTTCTGGCCCGGTACTCTTCGTCTTCTTTCTTCTCCTGCTCGGTCATCTTATGATCAAACTCATCTTTTGGAAATACGCCCTCTTTCTGCGCTCTCCTTTGTATCGCCTCAAGAGACGATGCCGTAAGGTTGTTTTCACCGAGCTTGTTCTGTTTTCTGTAATACTCATAGAGTTCGCTGATATCCTTTCCGGGACAAAACGAATCCTGCTTGTTGTCACTTACGATGAGTGCGAGGCTGTTGTATATCTTTGAATTCCTGTAGTCTTTTATACCAAGTCCTGCGAGCTCATTCATATCCTTCGTCAAAAGGTCCTTCAGTGTTTTTTCAGTCATACCCGGTGCGGCAGCGCATTCCGGATATGTATTGAACCAGGCGGCCGCTTTAAAAAGAAGATCCCATCTGCTCCTCACTTCCTTCACCTGTTCGGCATCAAGCGCGCAGTCTGCTTCTGGATCGCTCATCAGAGCCTCGTAATCTCTCAGATACTCCGGCGGGAACTCAAAAGCAAGATAGGTCATAAGTCTGGCATCAAAGAAATCCTCACTGAGCATCTCATTCGGATCTTTGATGTCAAGGCGGCTAAGGTCAAATTCCAGGAACAGTTCGAAGATTCTCTCTATGGCTCTGCTCTTTGCCTTTTTCTGATCGGAAGTGACATCCTTGTTCCGTACCGTAAGCCCATTATAGGTCGCCCATGCCATCTCATCGTCATCACCTTTGAAATAAGACAGAATGCCGGTAAAAGCCCTTGATTTCCTGCCATTAGTCGTATCATGGTCGATGTGTGTTTTGATCCAGCTCCGGGGTCTTGTCTTTTCCCTGCCCTCGATCAGATCTGTTCTTTGATATATGACACCGGACTGCCTGTCAATGTGCGCTTTTATCTTATCTTTATCCTTTTCTATGTTCCAGCGGGGAGAAGGACCATCCTGCTCCTTTTTCTTTCGTATTATCAGTTTAATATTATTCTGTTGTTTTTCCTGCTCTCCGAGCGGCATCTGCTGCTGCATCTCCTGCTGAAGTATCTGCTGTCCCTCCTGCTGCAGAGGCTGCTGCATCTCCTGCTCGCCTACGGGGAGCGGCACCCCTGCGGGGAGCGGCACCCCTGCGGGGTGCTTGGGAATATAAGTATGGATCTTCACGGCATCCTGTCCAAGCACCGGATCCGACTGACTCTTAGTGATGCAGATGCCTTCCTTCTGAGCGAGGTTCAGCGCTCCGGCATACAGTTCCTCTTTGACTGTGTGGCTGTAGCCCTGCTGCTCATCATACTGCAGTCCGGGATGATCCTTCTTCATCTCTTCCGGATCCTTCAACGCCGAAAACCAGGTGATCGACATGTTGCTGCCTTCTTCATTCCTTGTGAATACCATCTCAACATGCTCGGTCCTCTCCATCTGCCCCACCGGCTTATTTGAGTCAAGATACGTGATCATATCCCCGTCTATCTTCGTGATAGTCAGATAGTGCTGGCCTGATGGTTTATAGAGCGCTACCAGGTTGCCGGTGGACAGCACATCATTGACCTGCTTCATGAAGAGACCCTTTTGGGCGTTATACGCTGCTATATCCTGCTCGGACATCCCGCCGTTCATCCGGAACTCCATCTGGTTCAGTACAAAGTCCCTGCGCTTCTTTAAGAAGAAATCAGACACCTCAAATATGCTGCCTGACCCCATCTTTCCGGTACCCATATAATTATAGAGTTCGGCGGCGGTATTATCGTACCCTTCCTTGTCCAGCTGTACCGAAGAAATGGCATTGACTTCATCAAGGCTCTTGAGCTCTTCGCGCTTCGGCTCATATCCTCTGATATCAAACTGATTGAGCGGCGCTGCCACATGCCCGTCCTTAAGCTCCGCAAACTTGTTGAAGAGCGCGGCGCCGGAGCATGCCCAGCAGTTCTGTATATCCTGAACTTCGTAAGATGTCCCTTCGGCAAGAGAGGATTCTGCGTGATACACGGGTCCCTGTACCTGCTGCTGTCCGGGAGCCTGAACCTGCTCCTGTACCGGCGCCTTCTGAATGACCTCCGGCTGTTCGGGAGCCTCCTTAAGGATCCTGTCCTCCTGATGTATCTCTTCCTTTATCTCCTGCCCGCCTGACATATCCTCGTATACGTCCTCTTCTTCAAGCTCAGCCATGGCATTAAAAAGCGCATCTTTCGAAAGATCCTGTGCCCTCTTTTCAACAGGCTCCTCACCTTCTGCCGCTTTTCTGGCTGCCTCGGTCTTTGCCTGATCCGCCCTGATCTCCTCGACTCTTTCTTCATAACTCTTTTCATACTCGGCATGGATCACGGTCTCCTTCGCCTCAGCATCAAAGAGTTTCTGCGCTTCAGGGCTTAAGCTCTCTTTTTCTTCGTATACGTAGCTCTGTATCTCCTCTGCAAGCGCAAGCTTTGCCTTGATCGCTTTGATCTTCTCTTCGTATTCCGCGGCAAGCTGCTCCCTCTTTGCCATGAGTCGCGCTTTTTTAGGCCCTTCAGGCAGACGTTTTTTCTCCAGGCTCATGAATTCGTTTTCTTTTTGTGTCTTTGCTAGCTCTGATTTTGTCTTTGCCCAGAGCACCGAAGCACGTCTTATCCTGTCTGCCTTGTCCTTATCGGCATAGAGGGCGGCGCGCTTTTTGTGGATCTCAAGGGCACCTTTTAATCCGAGTTCCGACTCATCGTCTGCCATCACACGGGCAAGATTCAGGTTCGTATCCCTGTTTCTTTTTCCCCAGTCAAGTTTCTCCTTGTCGGTCATTTTGACATTCTTCATGCTCATGTCGCCAAGGTATGACTGCTTATATACTCCGAAGACCATAGAGAGATTGCTGAGAGCTTTGCTGTCGAGTATGCGCTGCCTCAGTATATCCCTCTCTTCTTCGGTAAAGGCGTCACTTACAAAGAAATCAGCATATTCTTCCACGATATTCTGTAATCCGTGGACTTTCTCGATGATCTCGAATATCTCCTCAGGGTGCTGCTGCATATATTCGAGTGTGAACATTTCATCGGTGATCTTCATTGCACAGACTTCTTTTCCGATGCGGCGGAGAACCCTGTTCCTGTATGCCGGATTGCCGGATGCATAATCCGCTATGTCCCTTTCATTCGCTGCATGATTGTCTTTGCTCTTCTTCTCCACCTGTCCGTTCGCCGTATATTCGACAGGTCTTAAGAAGATGGCAAAAGAGCGTATGTCCCCGGCGCCACTGGAAGTGCTTCCCAGATTAAGTTTCCATATTCTCTCCAGATCTCCAGTAACGCTTTTTTTGATCTTCTCCTGCAGCTTTTCTTCACTTATGCGGGCTCTGGCCTCTGCCTCCGTTGCCTCCGGGAAAAACTGTCTTATCTTCTTTAATTCATCGCGGACAGGCGCATTGCGGGCATCTTCCATACTCTTCAGAGCTTCCCTGCGTTTAGACTCATAGAGTTTTGTTACATCTGCTTTTCCTTCTCCTTTTATCGCCGAATTCTGCTGTGCATATAGACCGGAGATGTAATATCCCATAGCTTCCGGGATGGCGGTCTTCTGCTTTGCCTTCTTTTTTGCGATATCTACTTTAAGACCGGGATTATCGGCACCGAACCTTCCGATCCTTTTTGCGACCTTGGGATCATCGGGCTCTCTGTCGTCGTAGTACGGGAAGAAAACGTTGTCGTGAAGTTTGTTCAGGGTGTCCCCCTTAAGCCTGTCATCTTTTAATAAGTCACTCAGCGGATCATTCATCTGCGTCTCAAATGTCTGATAAGCTCCGATCTCGGTCTCGGCCACCTTGCCAAGGGCTATAAGATGAGCGCGCTGCTCATCCGATAAAGGAATGTTCCATCTGTCCAGGTTTTGCAGGTTCACAAGTGTATCATAGAGCGCAAAAACGATGGACCTGTTGTGCCAGTACTCTCTGCTCTCAAGATCCGGATCTTCAGGACACTTCATCCCTGCCACTTTTTCGGGAGTCATGGCAAGAAATTCATCAAGGAGCGGCTTTATCGCCTTCTCGGTCACTTCCTGCACTGTTTTCGCGTCTGATCTTTCACCGGGAGTATATTCGCAGTAGAGCAGGAATGCCTCGTATCTGTTCATTTCCCTGCCGGACACATTTATCCTGGCTTCTTCTTCGTTGAACGGGTCGAGAAAGAGGACCCCAAACCGGTCATTTTCACTGATCTTATCAAAATGACCGATCGATGCAAAGTAAGATGCGGCCTTCTTGCCGGCTCTTTGATTTTTTTCTGCTTTGTTCACAAGGGATGTGAACTTATCGCTTTTTTTCTTTACCTGTTTGTAATTCCTGACAAGAGCATAGAAAGAATCCATGGGCATGCTGAGATAGCTGCTGTTCCTTACAAACTGCTCAAGCTCATTAGCCTCTACAGCGCTCTGCTCCTTGTAATCTATGACCTCCCAGTCCTTATTCTTCGGATCGCTCTTAACTTCGATATCTTTCCTGAGTTCCTTTGCCCTTCTTGAAGCCTCCATCTTATCACTCGCGACAAAGCCTTCCTCGAGACAGTCTCCCATGGCTTTGAGACGGATGATATCGAGCAGCGCTTCCTGATTCTCAGCCTCAAGGAATCTCGCTGTGCCGCGCTTCACGCTGGACACCTGACCTGTCACAAAATCAAGGAAATCCCTGTAATGATCTGCATGGTTTGAGGCCAGTCTTATCCTCCTGTTGTTTCGGACGATCTTTAATCTGTATTCGGATTTCTTTACCTCGTTCTGTTCTTCATCATAGTGGCGTAAAAGGATCTTCTGGTCAGCGAGGAGTCCGTCGCGCACCTTCCAGGCCTTCTCCATCTCTCCTGATGCAAGAGTTATCTCTTCGCCGCAGGCAGAGAGTGCCTCCTTATACCCGGCAAGTCTGCCGCCAAGCTCTTCTGCAGCATTCTTCGATCTGAAAGACTTAAGATCCGTATAAGTCCTTGCAAGATTCACCTCTTCCTCATAGACATTCCGATCAAGGAATGCCTTCAGATCCTGCTCGTATTTTGTCTTGTCTCTTTCTCTTTGAGCGTTGTTTTTTGCGGTCTGCTGAACCATCCTGACCTTGAAGCCCTTATTACTCCGATCAAGCTCCAGTCCGTGAAGTTTCATGTGAGCCTTTAAGATCCCACCCACTGCGCCCGATGCTGCGACACGCGTCTCAAGAAGTGCCTTTTTATCATCGCTTAAATGGGCAAAGAAATTGGGATATTTCTGCTTCATCAGGGAATAGTGCCTGAGTTTTCTGGTATACTCAAACATCTCGGCCATGTGATCGGAGAGATAGTCGTCCGTGAATACAGCGTTGTTCAGTTCCATGGAGAGTATCCCCTGCACATATTCGGTAAGGGCAGGATCATCCGCCGCGTCTTCACCGCTGTAACCCGGATCTCCCTGTTTCCACGCGCCGAAATACGTTTCCAGCGACGCCTTCTCACGCACCGTGTTAAGATCGGCATAGCAGAAGGTCCTCCTGGCATCCTTCTTGGCTTTATCCTCGGCTTTTCTCGCCTTATATGTATCCCTGGCCGCGGGAAGCTTCTGACGGAATACGGGATTCCTTCTCGTGCTCACCGTGGTCCAGCCTTCCTTCTCCGAACTGTCTATGCTCTTAAGCTTCAGCGCTGTATTTTTCTGAAGTGAATTTCTCAGTATGCGTTCATAGTACTCCTCAGTCTCGGTCTTGACTTCCTCGACGTGCTCCTGCGGAGATATCATGGCCTTTTTGATCTCATCACCGGTCGGTGTTATGTATTTTTCCGGATTCTCAAAAACATGCTCCTGTTTTGTCTTTTTTTTGCTGCCAAATATTCCCATAATGATCTCATTCCTTTCCGAAAAAACTGAGGATCAGCGACTGTATTATTATACGATATACTGAGCGGGCGTGTCAGTTACCGCTCACTCGAACACACGGTCACAGGGACTGCTCTCTGATCGACAGGAATCGGTCACGCAGACGGCTCTCTGATCGCCCAGAAGCACACTGCGCTTGCGGCCGCGACATTTAATGAATCCACGCCGTGATGCATCGGGATCATGATCCTGTGATCGCAGGCAGCTATGACTTCATCCGGAAGGCCCGTCCCTTCTGTCCCGAGAAATACGGCAAGTTTTTTGCTCCGACGGATCTCTTCGTCATCGACACCCGTCGAGTCGCAAGTCAGCGCCATCGCTGCTGTCTTATATCCATGTGATCTTAAGATGCTGATAAGAGTGGTTCCCTGTGACTCCTCCTTTGAAGCCTTGGTCCATGGGATCTGGAAAACCGTCCCCATACTGACCCTTGCAGCTCGTCTGGTCAGCGGATCCACGGAGGGATAGGTAAGCAGCGCGCCGTCCATTCCAAGAGCAGCCGCCGAGCGGATTATGGCACCGACATTTGTGGGATTAACGACATCGAATAAAACAGTGATACGGTCTTTATCTTTCAGAAATTCCTCAAGAGGGATAGCGGGTTTTCTCCTTAGTGTCATCCAGAGACCGCGTACGAGATTATAGCCTGTAAGATTGGATACTACCTCTCTGGGAGCCGTATATACAGGGATCGAGTCTCTTTTTTCTCTGCCCCAGCGCTCCTCTATGGCGTCAAACACACATCCGGCCTCTGTCTTCATGCGGCCGCTCTCCACCAGCATGGACAGCGGTTCATAGCCGGCTTCCAGAGCGCGAAGTATCACGTTGGCGCTTTCTGCAAGAAAGATCCCGGCTTCAGGCTCATTATACCTTAATAATCCTTTCTCGGATGTCCTGGCAAAAACGTCCAGTTCCGGCGCATTTATGTCTGTTATCTCCCGGATCATCATTTCCCGCCGAAAGGACAAAAGAACCGTCCCTCTGTCTCAGCCTTCCCTTCTATCCATCTGACCTCAGCACTCCCACGATAAGCTGAGGACCGTCCTTTTCATTGACGATACCGGCTCTCAGGGTTATCATCACAGGCTCTCCGGCCAGTATGAGCCTGTATTTCAACTTGAAGACCGCGCCTTTTGAAGTAGTCTCCAGCACCTTTTCTCTTGTGAAATGATCCAGGAAGTGATCGAGATCCTCCGGCACTATGCCTTTTACGATCTCCGCTCTGGAATCCTCGAAGAAATCAATGCCTGCCCTTGACGTGCCCATCTCAGCGTATTCACCGGATGAGCTGTACTCCATATAATTGCCGCTCTTGGGATCGACCGTGTAGATCGCAATGAAAGAACCCATAAGGACCGATATCCTTGAGTACGTCGTGGTCTCCTCCTGCAGGCGCTCCAGCGTCTCCTCCTGCCTCTTCTGGGCATCGATGTTATAGACCGCTATGATGATATTATTGTCATCTTCACCCATGCGTACGGCTTTCATATTGACATACTGAGCTCCGTCGTCCGTCATGAGTCTGTAGGTAATAGTGAATGCGCCGTGATCGTTAAGTGCGCGCCTTACGTTCTCATTTGTAAGGGATTCTATCATCGCATCCTGGTCATCCTCGTAGATATACCGTCGTATATCCCTGTGGCTTATCTCAAAGAAATCATCTCCGGTCCTCTCGACCGTAATGCCGGAGTTATCGCTGTCAGCCGAATACTGCGTGAAATGATTCGTTTTAAGATCCACCTGATAGAGATCTATGTAGTCCACGGAGAGAGCCCTTGCGACCGCGGTATATGTGAGCGCCTCTTCGCTCTTTTCCGTGATGTTGAGCACCGCTGCCATATAAGCGCCTGCACCGCTGAGAGGATTATCCGCGATCTTTCTGATCATCGAATTCACAGTCTCGCCGTCATCCGTCTCCTCGGTGGCAAAAACCCTCTGTCCTACAGCCTCGCACTGCTGCACATAGGATACGTAAGAATCCACGACTATGCTGTATCGCTTTTCAAATTCCCTGTAAGCTTTATTGCATCTGATAAGGCGAAGCCCCTTCCCGTTATACTCGAAAAGGACCATGGGGAAAGTATCAAAATAATGCCTGATGGATTCACTGTCTTCGCTTGTGACAGCATCGAGGCTGTACAGGCTCACGGAGCTTATCAGTCTGTGGTAATCCGCCTCTTTTCTGTCTTCAAAGCCTATCTCCATTCCCGATACCATGCGCCTGTGCAGCTCTTCCGCCGATATCGGCTTGCAGAAATAATACCCCTGCATCCTTGTGCATCCGATACCGCTTAAAAACTCCACCTGCTCCTCAGTCTCAACACCCTCGCAGACAGTGTCTATATTAAGGCTTACGGCCATCCTCATGAGCTCGGTCAGAATGATCCTTGATCTCGGACTCTTTTCAAACTGTCTCATGAAACGCATGTCAAATTTGATCAGATCAAACTGCATCTCCTGAAGCAGATCGAGCGATGAATACCCGCTTCCGAAATCATCCATCCAGACCCTGAAGCCCAGTTCCTGGAAGCGGCGTATCTGCTCTTTCATGAAATCAAAATTCTCACCTATCACGCTCTCGGTTATCTCTATCGTCAGAAGCCCTCTGGGCACGCCCGCTGCATCAACCCGGTTGCAGATCTCTTCAACGATATCGCAGCACTCAAAATCCGTCCTGGACAGATTTACCGAGATCGGAACGCACTGGATCCCGGAATGATCCGATGCCATCTGATTCTTTATCCTCTCAAGGATGATATCCACTATGTGCAGATCCACCTTGTATATGAGTCTGGTGTCCTCGAGGATGGGAATAAAATCAGCCGGGGACATCATTCCCTTTTCAGGATCGATCCATCTGGCAAGAGCCTCCTCGTCACAGACCTTCCTGCTCGTGGCCCTTATGATCGGCTGATAGAATGCCGTGATCCAGTTTTCATCGATGGCGCGGTCAAGATTTTCCACGACATACTGACGGTTGAGCTCAAGATCCAGCATGGACTTATCGAAGTACCGGAAATAAGAGATATTGTCATCCCTTGCAGATTCGCATGCAAACTGGGCTCTGTCGCAGGCGAGCGATGTATCCACGACACCCATCGAATCAGGATATATACCTACCCTTACAGGAAGCGTCCTTCCCGAGTTGGCAGTCTTCATCTCTCTGAATATCTTCTTTATCTTCTTCTCGATATCCTTAGCCTCTGTGAAGACACCGAAGTGATCCTGACCGAAACGGCTGCAGTTTTCCTCACCGAACTGTGCAGACAGCACTCTTGAAAGCTCCTTGATAAGAGCATCTCCCTCGGAAAAACCGTACCTCTTGTTGTAATATTTCAGACCGCTCATATTGACAAACAAAAGAACGGCATCGATCCCTTCCTCGTACATCCTTCTTCTGCTGGCATCGGCCAGTCTGAAGAAATAAGCCATGCTGGGAAGTCCGGTCAGAGAATCATAATTAAGCTCACGGAACTTATTTGTCTCGCGTATCCGCTCCTCGGACTGCTTCGCCGGCGCCCTGCTGCGGCGCACCTCTACAGCCAGTTCGGGATTCTCCTTATAGTAACGCTCCTTGTCAGCGTACATCCTCTCATCAGCCCGCCTTAGGGCCATGCGGACATTGGTGCTGTTTGACTCCACGCATCCGCCTATGGCGAAGGATACATTGCCGTATTTTTTGCTCACTTCCCTGACCTTTTCGATCCGCTCTTCAAGATCTTTCTCCGTGACATCGGTCACGATCACGGAAAATTCGTCTCCACCGGCGCGGAATATCTCGCTCTCGGAAAAGACCTCGCGGAGCGCCGAAGCCGCATTCTTCAGCAGCAGATCTCCCGCATTATGCCCTTCCTCGTCATTGACGGTCTTAAGTCCGTTCAGATCCGCAAATATTACTCCCACGCTGACATCGTTCTTTGATCCGTGACTCAGATTGTCAACGACGTTGTTCATCTCATTTCGGTTCAGGACCCCTGTGAGCATGTCCTTCGTGCCTATGAGCGTGAGCCTGTCAAGGAGCAGATGATTGCCCAGTTCGGAGCCTACGATAAAGGTAGTGATCTCCAGCGCTTCTTTTATCTTTACGGAACGCTTGGGATCGAAATTAAGAGCCCACATATAGCCGAGCAGCTGGTTGCGTGATTTCAAGGGAAAGAGCACGATGTTTTTCGTGCCTGCCGACGTAAGAGACTCGTACCAGACGGGATTACGCTCTTTTACTATCTCCATATCATGCGCGTTTTTTGCTATGAGACAGTTGCTCCCGGCTATGGTACCGGCCCATGACTCGGCGATATCGTAAAAATCATCATTTATATATTTTTCCATGGAAGCAAGATGTGAACCTTCCCGGATTGACTCGCAAAGTACGCTGCAGGATCTTTCGAATTCGTCCATTATGAGGACGCAGCAGAATTCCGCATCACAGAGCTTGCGTATGCCCGCTATCACATCCTTCATGGCGGCGTTAAAATCATTGGTGCCGCGAAGTCTGATACAGGTATCCAGGACAGCTGCCGAGATATCCGAAGACATATTCGTCATGTTCTCGGAGTTTGCCACTAAATCGATCTGCATGATGTAGAGGCAGTAGCTTAGATCCTCCGTGTCCTCAAAGACCGGAAGGAATGTCATGTTGAACCACACATCCATACGATCGGGATGTGCATATGAATGAAGGCACTTTTTCTCCACCGCACTACGGTAGCAGAAATCCTCGAAGTTAAGATCTCTGGTAAGATAATCCGTATATTCGCTGTTGGGAACAAATTTATCGGTGAGCATCTCGGTCCCCGGAGCCGGGTGCTCGATCGAATCTATGTAAGCCTTATTCCCTGTGACGATTCGTATCTTTCCGTATCCTCCGTCAGGCTTCCTCTCCACAGAAACCAAACAGGTCATTGCCGACATAGCATCAACTGCAGCCTGAAAATCCATATTACCCCCCTGTCCTTAAAACAATGATCTCAAAGCGATACTCTTCATGCTCCGATCTTTAAGATCGCGCCCGCAAGATAACAGAGTCCGAAAGCCGCAACGTCGACCGCGACTATGGTCGATCCCACGGGTGTACCTGCAAGTATCGATATGATTATGCCTGAAAATGAGCAGATCACCGATAATATCACCGAGCAGACCGTAACGCTCTTGAAATTCTGAAAAAGCCTCATTGCCGACAGTGCCGGAAAGATCACCAGCGCCGAGATCAGCAGCGATCCGACGAGATTCATCGCAAGCACTATTATGACGGCTATGGTGACCGCGATCAGAAGATTATAATTGTCTGTCTTTGTCCCGGTGGCTTTTGCAAAGTTCTCATCAAAGGTCACTGCAAATATCTTGTTGTAAAAAATGATAAAAATCAAAACGACTGCAACCGACAGCACGATACACAGTCCGACCTCGCCTTTTGTAAGTGTGAGTATGGATGCGGATCCGAAGAGAGTACTGCAGACATCTCCTGTGAGATTGGACGATGTCGAGAATATGTTCATCAGGAGATAGCCGAAAGCGAGCGCTCCCACGGAGATCATGGCTATCGCGGCATCTCCTTTTATCTTTGCATTCTGTCCCGTCCTGAGCAGCAGTACGGCGCTTATCACCGTAACAGGGAGCACGATCAGCATCTTGTCGGTAAGGTTCAACACGGATGCTATGGCTATGGCTCCGAAGGCCACATGGGACAGTCCGTCTCCTATGAAGGAAAATCTCTTAAGGACAAGAGTGACTCCAAGCAGCGAGGAGCAAAGCGCTATCAGGACTCCGACTATGAGCGCATAGCGTACCATGGGATATTCAAAATACAGGGCAAGCTTTGATATCATCTCTCCACCCCCTTCTCCTGCAGGGCGGCAAAGGATCTTCCGATGTCGCTTGAAAGATATTCGTCCCTCGTCCCGTAGAATACCTTATCGCCTATATGGAGTATATGGCTGGCATAGCGTATAGCAGCCGCAATATCGTGCGAGATCATGATTATGGTGATGCCATCCTTATTAAGTCCCAGGATAAGATCATACATCTCGGAAGTGACCACGGGATCGAGTCCGGCCACGGGCTCATCAAGCAGCAGTATCTTCTGCGCGGCGCAAAGAGCTCTTGCTAAAAGCACCCTCTGCTGCTGTCCTCCGGAGAGATTCCTGTAACACTTTGAGGAGAGGTCTGCGATCCCCATCCGCTCCATGCACTCTCCGGCCAGCGCCTTCTCTTCTTTACTGTAAAAAGGCCTCAGCCCGCATCTTCCCTGGCATCCGGACAGTACTATCTCGTATACGGATGCAGGAAAATCCTTCTGGACTATAGTCTGCTGGGGAAGGTATCCGATCTCGTTCTTCTTTAATCCCTCACCTATGCTGATAAGGCCTCCCACCGGCTCCTGCAGGCCGAGGAGCGTCTTCATGAGCGTGGTCTTGCCGGATCCGTTCTCTCCCACTATGCAGAGATAATCACCGGCAGACACGGAGAATGTAAGCCCCTCCGCGATCGCGCGGGAATCATAGCCAAGCGAAAGATTTGAAACTGTCAGTAAAGCCAATGCAGATACCTCGGAAAAATAATTCAAATAAATAATTAATTATACCGCAAAACAGACGATGTCACCATGGCGCCGGTGCGGTCTGTCATTGAATGTTGACTTCATTTACCGCCTTAAGCAGTCGGTCCATCGCCTCTTCAACAGTCTTCCTCGGGCAGGCCACATTGAATCTCTGGAAAAGAGTTCCGGATGTTCCGAAGATATGTCCTGCGTCAAGCCAGAGCTTCGCCTTGTTTCTTATGAGATCCTCAAGACCACTCTTATCAAGGCCCAGACCGCTGCAGTCCACCCACGGCAGATACGTGCCCTCCGGGTGCGTCATATGCAGCGTGGGAAGATTCGAGGAAATAAAACCCTCCATATACCTGATATTGTCGTATATGTAGGACACCATGGAATCCACCCACTCATCACACTCCGTATATGCAGCCTTCATTGCCACGAATCCGGCAGCAGAGACTTCAGCGTAGCCGGTCGCGCTTATAGCCTGCCGGATCGCATTTCTCTTCTTCGCATCGTGAGCGATCACTTCGGCCACCTGCAGTCCTGCTATATTGAAAGTCTTTGAAGGAGAAGTGAAGGTGACGGATCTCTCCTCGAACTCGGGAGATATGGATGCAAAAGGTATGTGCTTATTATCCTCATATACAAAATCAGCATGTATCTCATCGGAGAACACGGTGACCCCGTGTTTGAAACAAATATCGCCCGCTTTTTTAAGTTCTGACTCGGTCCAGACACGGCCCACGGGATTATGAGGCGAGCACAGGATATACACTTTTACGTTGTTTCGTACGATCTGGGTTTCAAAATCCTCAAAGTTTATATAATAATATCCGTTATCGTTATGAGAGAGCACGTGTCTTATCAGAGTCCTGCCGTTATCCCGTACAAGAGAGCCAAAGGGATAATATACGGGCTCCGATATCATGACGGCATCACCGGGATCGGTCAGGGCAAGCATTGCCTGAGTAAGACCGTATACGACGCCCGGAGTAAAGAGGATATCGTCAGGGTCGAAGAAGTGGCCGTGCCGCCTTTTAAGCCAGTCAGATACTATCTTCCTGTCCTCATGCTTATCCAGTGTATATCCGTAAAACCCTGTGTCGGTGAGGTCACGCATGGCCCTGATGATGGGCTCGGGAGCTTTAAGATCCATATCCGCGACCCAGAGAGGCAGCTCGTCCTCACTGTGATGACGCTCAGCGGCAAAATCCCACTTCAGTGAATTCGTGTTCCTTCTGTCATAAACCGTGTCAAAATCGTATTTCATGTGTACACCTCATTCATGCTTTATTCAATGATATTATTCTATCACAGTTCCGCTCATGCATCAGAAAAAACTTGAAAAACCGGTCTGAAAATAATGCTTGCATTTTGAGTTAGTCTATGCTAACATTTTCTTGTTGGTTAGTCACTTCTAACCGCACAGCGTGCAAAACATATTTCTCCTTTGAAACACCTGCTTCGGAACGGGATGCCGAAGCAGGTATTTCTGCATTTATCCTGTGAGGCGACATCTGCATCACATTATGATAAAATAGCAGAATGCGCGCCGGATTCATTTTTAACAGCATATTACTAGGGATAGCGCTCGGAATGGATGCATTCTCTGTATCCGTAGCCGACTCACTCTCCTGTCCGGATATGAAGAGATCAAAAAGATTCCTCATACCGGCTGTCTTTGCTCTATTTCAGTTCATCATGCCGCTTTTGGGCTATGCCATATTGTTCCTGTTGCAGGAGTTATTTGCGGTGATAAAGAGTTTCGTGCCGTGGATAGCGCTGATCCTCCTCGTTTTCATCGGCATCAGGATGATACATGAGGGATTGACCGGCTCAGAAGAAAAGAACGGTCCGGACAGCAACTCATCTATCTCCTTTGCCACGCTTTTCTTTCAGGGTGTTGCGACATCACTGGATGCCCTGTCCGTAGGCCTCACCCTCACGGAATATGATATCAATGCGGCTGTCGCCGCCTCCCTGATCATTGCGGTTGTAACATTCTTTCTGTGTGTGACGGGGATCTTCATCGGAAGAAGGCTCGGTATGTATCTTGCCGGAAAGGCTCCGATACTTGGCGGCGCCATACTCATCTTTATCGGGCTGAAGATATTTCTTGAAGGGCTCGGGATCCTGATCATCTAGGAGAGAGTGTGACAGTTTTTCCGTACATACCCCTCTTTTGAAAAAGTCCCTTTTTACAAATGTGTTTCTATATGTACAAACTTGAATTTATCCTTTATAAGCAATTGCATCAATCTGAAAACGAATTCCTTCACGAATGAAATCGGATGTAAATGCTTTTCTCACAGGATACTTACCCGCAAATCTATCTTTTAGTACCTCCGGTAAATAATTTAATTCATTGATATCTTTAAAAAGGCAATCCATTTTTATAACCGATTCTAAGGTTAAGTCTGCCATCTGTAATCTTTTCTCTAATGTATCAATTGCCCCGTGAATCTGCTCTTCAATTGTTTTACCTTCGTTTCCCATACAATAGCCAACAAATACATAATCCCCAGCTTCAATTATAGTCGAATCTGCCCAAAACTCGTCTGTCTCAATTCTATTAATCGCTGACATTTTCCTCTCCTTTACAAATCGCAATTTAAATTATTCTATCATGAGCAACACAAATGTAAAAAGGGAGTTGAAAAAAAAATTGCTATTGTACCCTACAACCTTCGATTTCATCATTCCAGATACAAATCCGGCTATTAAAGAGATGCATGACTGCGGCATGACTGCAGCATGAATGCGGCATTCATGCTTAGATGAAAATATGCCTGTTTCGAAAAACAGACAAAATAAGAAACCCGGATTTTTTCCGGGTTTCTAAAAAAAACAATTATCTTATGATCATCTATTATTTCTTGGTGATGAACGGCATGATAAGTTTCGCTATACCGGCCACTGTCATGGTCTGCAGGCTGACCTTGCCGGGGCCTACGAGGACCGTATCAAAGAGTCCCTCGCCTCCGAGGAGCTTGTTCTTAAGTCCCTTGACTGTCTGCACTTCCATCGTCACCGTCTCATCCATGATAGCCATGACGCCTGTATCGCATACTATCCTCTCGCCCGGCGCAAGATCGTATTCCTTGCAGTAGCCGTCTATCTCAAAGAAAGCCATTCCGGGGCCCGTGATCTTCTGCATGAGGAAGCCCTCGCCTCCGACCAGTCCGGTGCTTGCCTTTTTATTGACGTACATTGACAACTGCGTGCCTGCAGTCGCGCAGAGAAATGCCGACTTCTGGGCTATGACGCTCTGTCCGGGGCCGAGCTCTCTTGCAACTATCCTTCCGGGGAAAGATGAGGTAAATGCTATCTCTGCGGGTCCGTTAGCCGTGTAACTGCTCATGAAGAGGCTCTCACCCGTGAGCATGCGTCCAAGTGCCTTGCCGGCTCCGCCGTTTGATGTAGTCTCGGTCGTGATATCTCCCCTTGACCATGTACGTCCACCTACTTCACTTATGATGCCTTCGCCCTGATTCAATGTGATGATGACTACGGGCAGGCTTCCGCCTTCGATCGAATACTGCATTTTTTATCCTCCTTTAATATTATTATGCTCTGTCTGTTCCCGATGTACGGCCCTTCTATCCTTTTGGAAAGAAATAAAGCCGCCGGCCGGTCATATATTATTCTTCGTCTTCCTCTGCATCCTCATCGGCGCTGTCTTCGGAATCCTCTGTATCCTCATCGGCGTCATCTCCGGTATCCTCATCGTCGGATGCCTCTGTATCGCTTCCCAGATAATGAGCTGCAGCCGAATCATCAATAAGCTGTGTCAGAGCCGTGCCGGAAGCCTTTGATCCTGATCCGCTGCCGATGAAGCCGCTGATGACTTTTACTGCAACTATCAAAACAATTATAAGGACGATAACGCCTCCGACTCCCGCCAGAATGAGCGGCAGTTTGCTGCTCTTTGATGACTGCCTCTGTCTGGAAGACCTGGAACTCTGAGGTCTGCTCCCCTGCATTCCTCCCGCATTCTGATACTGAACCCTCGGGATCCCCTGCTGTATGACAGGATAAGGCTGCTGCATCCCCTGACCGAACTGCTGAGCTCCCGGCATCATGCCGGACTGAGGTCCAAACTGCTGTCCCGGAGCAAACTGCTGACCGGGCGCAAACTGCTGACCGGGGCCGAACTGCTGACCGGGCGCAAACTGCGGCTCGGGCACCGGCTGCGGTGCAGGCTGAGGTGCCTGCTGCACGGATTCAGGCTCGGGAATAAACTGCTGCATCTGAGGCTCTGCCTTCGGCGCAGATTGCGGTGCGATCTGTTCAGGCTCCGGTGCCTTTTCGAACTGCTCGGGCTCGGGTGCAGGCTGCGCTGCAGACTCAGGTGCATTCTGCGCGGGCTCGGGTTCGGGCTCAGGCTGAGGTGCCTGCTGCACGGATTCAGGCTCAGGCTCGGGAGCAAATTGCTGTATCTGAGGCTCAGGCTGCGGTGCGATCAGCTCAGGCTCGGGCTCGGATACGGACTGCTGCATCTGAGGCTCGGGCTCGGGCGCAAACTGATGTATCTGTGGCTCGGGCTCCGGTGCAAACTGCTGCATCTGGGGCTCAGGTTCCGGTGCAAACTGCTGCATCTGAGGACCTGCCTGCGGCGCAAACTGCTGCATCCCCTGCGAAGGAGCTGCTGCAACCTGTACTCCCGGGATCGTGTAGGATCCCACGATGGGAGGAGCCTCCATATCAGCATCGTAATCATCATATCCGGGCGGGCTAATATTTTCTATCTTCATACCCTGCCATGAGCTCTGCTGCATCTGAGACTCAGGCTGCGGCGCAAACTGCTGCATTTGTGGCCCTGCCTGCGGTGCAAACTGGTCCATCTGAGGACCTGCCTGCGGCGCAAACTGCTGCATTTGTGGCCCTGCCTGCGGTGCAAACTGGTCCATCTGAGGACCTGCCTGCGGCGCAAACTGGTCCATCTGAGGACCTGCCTGCGGTGTAAACTGCTGCATCTGAGGACCCGGCTGCGGTGCAAACTGCTGCATCTGAGGCTCAGGCTGCGGTGCAAACTGCTGCATCTGTGGCCCCGGCTGCGGTGCAAACTGTTGCGCCTGCGGTGTTGGTGCAAACTCCTGCGGTGGCGGCGTCGGCGCAAACTGCTGCGGCGCCTGCGGTGCAGGCGAAGGCTTTGAAGGCTTCTGGAAAGCTTCAAAGGGATCGTCTAAGAGCACCGTCTCCTGAGAAGAGCCTATGTCAAACATATCATCAAGCAATACTGTCTTATTCGGATCATCAAAAGGATCATCAAAATCCGGCCCCGGTGCTGCCACCTTTTTGAACTGATCCTGCGGCCGGGGTGTCCCGAATGCAGGAGCAGGAGTTCCGCACATATTGCAGAATTTCATCCCGTCCTCAAGCATATTTCCGCATTTACTACATCTAACCATTATCTTCCTCGCTTTCCGTCAAAAGATGCGCTGATATACGATTCCGTTCCCTTATTCGGGAAGATTATCCGGCATGCTCTCACCCTTGTCCACAAGATCCTTGTACCAGTCGTACTGCGGCGGAAGAGGATCATGATCGCTCCAGTCCGCGCCCCATTTCTTAAGATGGATCTCATAGCTCATGGTCATCTCACCCTTGGTATCATAATAATAGGCATCGACCTGGATATAGTCGGAATAGTCATAGATACCCGGATCTATCAGCCAGTCGGCATGCTCCAGCTCGTCATCAAGGAAATAACCGCCCTCGGAGCACAGTCCGCCGATATTGGGATCAAGTCCTGCTCTTGTGGATATATCCACCTGCGCTATGGGACTGTCATACGGCATGGCAGCATCCCAGAGGATCATCTGTCCTGTCTCTCCGTCATCGTTCATCTTTATCTCGCAGAGGATATCGTAGTTGTCACCCTCATACGGCTCCCAGTAATCGTCCCAGGCATTCAGCGTCCAGTATCCGTACCAGTCGCCTTCGAAGAATTCCACCGCGGCGGATCCGCTCCCGCTGTTGCCTGACATGATATCGGCCATGTCGCTGCCTGCGGAAGCGATCGAAGAACTGCTCCCTGAGTCACTGTCGCTGCCGGATCCCGCGACGGAATAGGCGACCGCCGACACATTTTTCGGCTTCTTCGGAGCATCCTCCTTGCTTTTTTTGAATGTCATGGAGACATTCTTATCCTCGAGTATGAGCTTCTTGCCGGAGATCTTATAGCTTACATCTCCGGAATCGAATTCAAGCACGCTCTCATCTTCATCACATTCAAACGAAGATGGTACGTCAAAAAGCACCACATATCCCGATCCGTCATCATCCGTCGAGATATAGGCGTCATCAAGACCGTAATCTTCAAGATCATCTTCCTCTACTTTTTCATCGCCTTCGGTCATCCCGGTAAGTGTCCAGTATCCTTCGGGGATACTGCTTCCGCAGCCGGAAAGCAGAGCGGCCATCCCAACGCAGAACATAGCGCATATGACCGGTCTTTTTAATCCTGTGTCAAAAAAATTCATGATCGCTCCTTATCCTGCAAATGATTATTCGAGAACATAGACTTCCTTGCCCTTTTTGGCATCCTTAAGCCTGTCGAGCAGGTTGCCGGAATCCTCAGAGCCGCCGTTGGCAAGGTCATCGCAGACAAAATCCATATTGACGCCCATTCCCAGCATGTCCTCGAGATGGATCGTGCCGTTTGAAAGCGTTCCGTCAAGCTCTGCTCCGCCTCCTTCCGCATGGAAGGTAACGCCGTCAAGCTCCCATTTCATGCTGTAATCGTCACCTTCATAGATGAACTTGGCCTTGCCCCCGTCCTTGAGCTCGATAGAGATGTCCTCGTCCGAGAAGTCATTGATATCAAGGGTAATGCCCATCATCTCAGCGCTCACGGCATCATACACTCCGCTGTTGGGATCGGGTTCGCTCGAGCCGCAGCCTGTCAGGACAGATGTGAGTATTCCTGTAAGCAGCAGGAGCATGATAAATGAGTGTTTTTTCTTCATGTTTTTCTCCCCAAATCGTACCCCCGTAATACGGGTATTGTTTTTAAACCAAAGTCAATTATACTATATAACACTGTGTATAGTCCACGGAGACTGTCCATGCATGAATGAAGACGTGTTTTTTCCCCGGATTATGGAGCCCAGGAAGTAATGCATCCTTTTTACAGTAAAGCAATAAAGATAACCATTCCCATAGTGATTCAAAATCTGCTCTCGGCAACCATAGCATCCACGGATGTGATGATGCTCAACTATGTCGGGCAGTCGGCGATATCATCCGTGTCGCTTGCGGTGAATTATACATCGGTCGCCTTCATGGTATTTTTCGGCATCGGAACGGGAGCCACCATGCTCTCGAGCCAGTACAACGGAAAAGGCGATCTGGAAGCAGTCCATCTGGTCGAGGGCATAGCCCTCAGGTTTTCCCTGATGTTTGCCGCACTCTTCACGCTCGCGTCTTTATTCATCCCGCGATATATGATGATGGTCTTTACTCCCGATCCCGAGCTCATATCGCTCGGAGCATCCTACCTTAAGGTCGTCGCCGTAAGCTTTGTATTCTGGAGCATCTCCGAGGTCTTCATGGCGGTGCTCAGAAGTGTTGAGCGTGTTGCCGTCTGTACCGTGATGAACATCGGCGGATTCATCTGCAACATATTGCTGAACGCTCTCTTCATCTTCGGTCTCTTCGGACTTCCGAAGATGGGTGTCGTGGGAGTCGCTCTTGCGACTGCCATCTCAAGGGGAATGGTCCTTATCTTCTGCATCATAGTGTCGGCACGGAGCAAAAACGTACATCTTGCGCCTTCATATATCTTCAGGAAAAACGGTCTGCTCTTTCATGATTTTCTGAGCATGGCTGTGCCGGCCCTCATCAATGACATCAGCTGGGGAGTCGCTTTTTCACTGTACTCGGCGATAATCGGGCATCTCAGCAATGACGCCGTGGCTGCCTATTCGTTCGTAAACGTCGTCAAAGGGTTCGGTACGGTATTCTGCTTTGCCGTAGGAAGCGCATCCGGCATTATCCTCGGCAATATCATGGGAGAGGGAAAGATAGAAGAAGCAAAGGAATCCGCGAGACGTCTTATGATCATGACTGTCATCTCCGCGATGATGGGATCCGTTGTGATACTGTGTCTTATCCCTTTCATACTGGACTTCGCTGACGTCACGCCCGAAGCCCACAGATATCTGAAATACATGCTTTTCATCAACACGGTATACATCCACGGCGCCGCCGTTAATACGACACTCATAGCAGGCGTCTTCAGGGCGGGCGGGGATTCGAAGTTCGGAATGATATGCGATACTATAGACATGTGGTGCTATGCTCTGCCCGTGGGATTCATAGCTGCCTTCGTGCTGAAGCTTCCGGTCATGTGGGTCTATGTCCTTCTGTGCACCGATGAATTCGTCAAATGGCCCTGGGTACTGAAGAATTATTTCTCCGGAAAATGGGCAAGGAATATAACGCGCGAAGACCTGTATGACAGATAGTCTATCTGTTCAGGGCAAAGTATTCGGCAAGCTTCTGAAGCAGCTCCTCCTTCTCTATGGTCTTCAGGAAATATCCCTCCGGCTTCAGTGAGACGACCTGCATGACGCTCTTCTTGTCGCTTTTTCCCGTAAGGAACATGACGGGTATAGACCGTGTCTCCTCGTCATTTCTCAGCATCTCCAGCACCTGGGGACCGCTCGTTACAGGCATCTCGTGATCCAGTAATATAAGATCCGCTTTGTTCTTGCCAAGCCACTTAATGGCCTGCAGACCGGAATTAGCCATGGATACTTTATAGTCAGTCTTGAGCCAGTCGCGCACAAGCCCCAGATAGCTGGGATCGTCGTCCACTATGAGGATGCTCTTCTTGAATTCACCCGAGCTCGCCTTACCCATTATCTCGCTCACGACAGCAGCCAGCTGATCATTATCCACAGGCCTTACAAAAGTCCTGTATATGATGTCTTTCGGCATATTGTCGCAGATGTAATTCACGTCGTTCTTTTCACCTATCGGGATCAGCACGCTTCCGCCGTCGGCCATCTTGTCCTTCAGAAAATGGATCACTTTGTCGGAAGGTCTTCCGTCCATATACAGTATCACAAGAGTGGTGCCCTCCCAATGCGCATTGATGTCATCCACGTTCCAGGGTACAAAGCTGCATTCTGTCCCGGCTTCCCTGATCTTCTTTAACATCACCCGCACAAGAAAGGATTCCTTCTCACCTGTAATGATCGCTTTTATTTCTGACATAATCTTTCCATCCCTTCCCAATCAAGAAGCTTCAGCATTTTCTTAAGCTCTGACACCTTTGCGGCATCAGCATCAGGCAGAGCATACCCTTCGAGCTGGTCTATTATCATCTCCACGGAATCATAGTCCATCAAAGGGATCACTTCCCTGAGAGCATCATATGCGTCCTTAAGCTCATCCTCGTCTATGGGCTCCTTCTCTTCGCCGTCATCAGCGCCAAGGCGCCCGAGCTTATCCTTGTAGGCCCTGAAGTCCGCAAGGAGCCTGCCGGTATTTGCATCAATGAAAGCAGTATCGTTTTTATTGCCGGCATCCTCGAGCTTCTCCGCAAGCGACGAGAGCTCATCGGCTCCTATTATCCTCGCCGAACTCTTCAGCGCATGGACCTTTATCGTATAAAGTCTGATATCACCATCATTATAAGCGTTTTCTATGACGGCTGCATTATCGTCCACTGTCGAATAAAAGAGGTCCAGAGATGAGAGGAAAGAAGACATTCCGCCCGAGAATCTCACTCCCTTTTCAATCGATATCCCGTCGACATCCTCAAGCCACTTCTTATCCTCCGGAAGTGATGCTTCCTCTGTCTCGGCGCTGTCCGCCTCCGGCTTCATCATTATCTCTTCCGGAAGATGCTTCATTATAGCCTTCTCGAGAGCCAGGCTGTCTATGGGCTTTGCAAGATATCCCGTGAAGCCCTTTGACTTATAGAATTCTTCTCCTCCCGCTGCCGCATTCGCCGTAAGAGCATATACGGGAAGATCGGGATGGTCCTCCCTTATATGGGCGACCGTCTCCACGCCGTCCATTCCGGGCATCATATGATCGAGAAGGACCACATTGAAGTTGCCGTATTTTATCTTTTCAAGACATTCCGGTCCGCTCTCCGCAGTCGTCACAAAGACCTTGGTGGATTTCAGCAGTCCCTTGATGACGGTAAGGTTCATGGGATTGTCGTCTACCACAAGTATGTCCGCATCGGGAGCTACAAACTGCGGCACGTAAGGTCCTCTTGCATCTTCATCCACTTCCTCTTGGAACTCGCCTATACCCTCTTTGTCCACTATACCCTGCGTCAGGGTCAGTTTGAATTCGGAGCCCTCGCCATACACGCTCTCGCACCAGAGCTTACCGTTCATGAGATCAGCAAACTGTCTCGAGATATCCAACCCGAGGCCCGTGCCCTGGATCGCGCTGTTCTTCTCCTCATCGAGTCTCTCATATGCTGTGAAGAGTTTTTCAAGATCCTCTTCTTTTACTCCTATGCCCGTGTCCTTCACGGAGATGAAGAGAGAGCATCTTTCTTCATCCCTTGACTCCACCGTGACCTTCAAGGTGAATCCTCCCGATGCGGTATATTTGACCGCATTGGTAAGGAGGTTCAGCACTATCTGTTTGATCTTGCCCATATCTCCGTATAGCCGCTTCGGAAGAGTGCTGTCGATATCAACGTTAAATTCCAGATTCTTCTCCTGGCTCCTTACCCTTATCATGGTCACGATCGATCTGAAAAGATCTGCAGTATCGTACTCCTGCTCCACAAGGTGCATCTTGCCCGATTCTATCTTTGATATGTCAAGAAGATCGTTGATGAGGGCTAAGAGGGATTCGGATGCGCCTCTTATATCCAGCGCATAATTCACGATGGACATGAAGTATTCCTTCGGCACATCGGTCGCGTCTTCTCTCAGGATCATCTCATCCATTCCCATGATGGTATTGATGGGAGTCCTGATCTCATGTGACATGTTCGCAAGGAAACGTGACTTGGCGGAATTGGCTCTCTCCGCATCGGCTTTTGCCTGCTGTATCTCGACATACTGTCTTCTTATGACGGTGCCTGTCATGACGCGCCATACGATCACGCCCACAAGCGCCGCAAGCAGCACGATAAGCAGTATCCTTACTGCGAGAAGCTCCGTGAAATGGGGCTTTTTCACAAAAGATACCGTGGTGTCCTGATAGACCTCTCCGCTGCTCTCGTTTATTATCTGGATGTGAAGTTCGTAATTACCGTACTCCAGCTTGGTATACTCAAGCGATGACAGATCGCTCTGGGTCTCCGTGATGCCGGTATCCCCGCTGCCTTCAAGATACATGCGCACTGTAGGATTGGTCATTGTGTAATCGAGTATGGCAGCATTGATCTGAATACGCCCGCTGCCCGCAGGGATGATGTAGGTGCCGGTCTCGTCCGGCCTTATCTCTTCGTCCCTGAAGTACACGGATCTTACGCCGAGCTTCACTTGATCCCTCTCCTCAAAGAAGTCTTCTATATTGACCTTTCCGACTCCTGTCCTGCCTGAGATATAGAGATCCCCGTTATCATCAAGTTCGGAGTATGCGTTAGCCGTCGGTACGCTGGGAAGGCCGTTCTTGGAATTGTACAGCTTATAATCAAAGCTCTCCCCGCTCAGCATGTCATCGGCCTTCACGCAGTACATCCCGTAGGAAGAGAGGATCCAGATATTGTCGTCTTCGCCGAAGAAGATATCGAAGTTATTGTTGTAAGGGAAATCCTCCACCTCGGTTATCCTGCCGTCCTGCATGTATTCGATGGAGTTGGAGGTAATGATCCAGTACACGTCTCTTTTTTCATCCCTCTTGATACGAAGGATGACGTCGCTCGTAAGCCCGTCCTCACGGCCTATGTTGCGGACTCCGTCGGGTTCTATGATATAGATGCCGCCGCCGTCTGTACCGGCATAGATCTCTCCGTTTTTGCCCTCCTCGAGAGTTAGGAAAACGGTATTCTTTATCACATCGCCCGCGCCTGCGGTCATTACTATCTTTTTGTCCTTTATGATGTTCAGTCCGCCGTTAGTGGCCACGAGCATCGAGCCGTCACTTGACTGGAGAGTGCATCTTACATGATCGTTCACAAGCCCGTTGTCCTCGTTATAGCTTGTTATCTCTCCGTCCCGAGAGCAGCATATTAGGCCCTTTGATTCTTCATATGTCGATATCCAGAGATTCCCGTCGTCATCGGAGGTTATGCATCTGATCCTGCTCTGACCGATGGATCGGGTAAGCTCATTCTCCACCGGGATGAGATCCTTAAGATCCAGTATCTGCAGTCCCCTGTCCGTCCCGATATATAGCATTCCGTCCAGGACACAGGTGGAATTCACGACTTCCTCGGGAAGATCGTAAGCCTCCGTTATATCCATGAAATTACTCGTCACGACCTTCATGACGCCCTGTCTCGAGGAGGCATACCAGAGATTGCCCTGGTAATCGGGTTCCATCATCTCTATGCCGTCATTCATCGGGATATCTCCCATCGCATGAAATGTCCGGTCACTGTCGAGGTATCCCGCGGTATTGGACGAATTGATCCATATCCTGTTGCAGGCCGAGGTGATCCAGCAGATATCGTCAGCCGGGGCTACATCTATCTCCTTAAGGCCTCCCTTTGTGGCGCCTATGGTACCGTAGTAGACCTTATCCGAATCTGTGCCGAAGTACATCGAATGAGGATCTTCGGGATCCGGGAAAAGAGTAGTTATCGTCCCTATCCCGAGAGTCGCGCCCGAATGGTATTCGGCGACTTTCCCGCCTGACAGCCGGAATATGTCTCCCTTTTTGGTGCAGCCATATACATATCCTCTTGTGCTGCTGACAAGACGTACGATGTTCTCGGAATTGAGTCTTTCATCGTCGATGGTCCTGAGCACCATGTCTTCACCGATACAGGCAAGTCCCGTCGCAAGTCCCAGATAGATGACCCCGTCTTCTCCTTCGGTTATCGCTCTTACGGAAGACGAAGACAGTCCGTCCCTGTAGGTATAGTGGACCCTTTCGCCGCCGTCCAGCATGACGACTCCGTTATCGTTCGTGCCGACCCATATCCTTCCTTTTGAATCTTCGATCATGGCCCTGGCGCTCGTAAGGCCGTCGGATGCGTCCATCCTCTCAAATGAACTGCCGTCATAGAGGATTACTCCGCTGTAGCTTCCTATCATGATATAGCCGTCGGAGGTGGAGAGAATGCAGTTGGCATCCGAAGTAGGAAGCCCGTTTTCGGCATCGTAGAGTCTTGATGTGTAGCCTATATCCCGAAGCTGCCCGGTGACGGCATATCCGCCGCCCGTCGCATAAGAGGGGTCCTGAGCATCCGATGCTGCAGGCTCTTTGGCGCATACAGTGTGAGCGTTTGATGTGATGACTGCCGCGCCCATTGCCAGCGCGGTAAAGAAAAGAGTTGCCGATCTGATTCTTAGAGATAGCATTGCGATAGCCTCCGATACACGATCTATATGATGTCCCCGTGATATTTTCTCAATACCTGCTTGACCTCGGGGAGAGCCTCAAAGAATACCTCGACGCACTTCGGGTCAAACTGGGTCCCGGAGCCTTCTTCTATTATCTTAAGCGCTTTTTCCAGAGGAAAAGCCGGCTTGTATACCCTGGGAGATGCCAGAGCGTCAAATACATCAGCGACCGCCATGACACGCGCCGACAGCGGGATGACTTCTCCCTTAAGCCCCTCGGGATAACCCTTGCCGTCCCATCTCTCATGATGATACGCAGCCATGTTGCGGGCTTCCTTCAGATAGTTCTCTCCCTCAAGGCTGCTTATGGCATTTTCAAGGATCCTCTTGCCGGCTGTCGTATGTGTCTTCATGATCTCGTATTCCTTATCATCGAGCTTGCCGGGTTTGTTCAGTATCCCGTCAGGGATGTTGATCTTGCCGACATCATGAAGCGGCGCGGACATCTCCACGTCGGACATATATTTCTCCGTCAGTTTTTCCGCGTAATAGCCCTTCTTCTTAAGACCGTGCAGTATGATGCGCACATATGCCGCTGTCTTCTGTACATGCGCGCCCGTGTCCGAATCACGGTTTTCCACCATGTCCGCCATCGTGATGATGAGTCCGTTCTGCATCTTTGCATTGGCCTGGGCATAGTATCTTATGCTCCTAACCTGCTCTGCAGTATTCATGGCCATGCTGCATATGGCGTGATAGAGCTTTTCGACCTCGTCTCCGGTATGTATGTCCAGGGATCTCAGCATTGCGACATCCTCATCCAGAGACTTCTGGTCCAGATCCTTTGCTGAGAAATTATGGGCGCATGCGGACATGCTGTTGATCGGATATACCATGTTCATGTTTGATATGGACAGACCGTAAGCTATAACGAGTATGAAGAATCCGGAAAAGATCAGCAGAGCCCTTATTATATAATCTTTAAGATAATCTGACAGATACTCCATCGACACATCGGCGCAGGCATAGCAGACTGTCCTTCCCGCATCGTTCTTAACCGGAGTATAGGCAGTAAGGACCCAGCCGCTGATATCATCCGACTCTACGGGATCGATCTCGCCGCCGGACATCAGCGCCGGGATATAATCGGCAAAAGCCTCCTCAAATTCTATCTTGTCTCCGGGCGCAAGAGCCGCCGTGTCCTCGGCCTCCAGATCGAAGACCACATAGCATCCGTCCTTTTCTATCCTTATCACATAGAGATATTTGACCGCGGGAAAATTGTCCCTGATGGTATAGAGAACATCCAGCGTCTTGTTGTATCCGGGAGCTTCGGGTCCAAGGCTCATGTAGTCTCCCACCTTGTCGGGATCGACGGCAGTGGCCGCAAGACTGGACGCGCCGACTGCTATCTGCGAATATTCCTTTTTCTGATTCACATAGTGAAGTGTTACGCTTATGACCGCCATGGAAAGAGCCAGGAGGATCGCGGTGAAGGTCAGCATCAGCGTGATTCGCTTCTTAAGAAGACCGTCTCCTTTTTCATGTCCGGAAAAGAGTTCCTTTATCTCCTGCTTGGAGAGAGGCTTCTGAAGCCACCTGCTGTCCCATATCGCCTGCCGGGTCTTCTCGGGTATGAAGTGGACGGCCATAAGGACGAGTCCTGTGGTAATCGCCTTGTCCACGATCTCGATGGCAAAATTGACGAGAACAAAGATATAAAAATAAGCCGGATCATCCGGATGCGCAAGAGTTCCTACTGCCTCCTCCACTATGGGGAATTCAGGCTTCCCTAAAAGACCCCACTGAAGAAGGGCTCCGAAGATCCCGCCGATGACTGCTGAGATAAGTATGAAGGCCGCAACGCCCTTGACATGCCTGAAGATGCCCTTGCGCTCAAAAACGGCGGCGAAGATGCCTATCGATATCCCGAGTATCCCGTAGTACGCCGAAGAAGGAATAAAAATGCTGCACAGGATGCTCGTCAGGAGAGCAGTCGAGGTGGCAGCCAGCGGACCGCTGACCACAGCCACGGCGATGGTTCCTACCGTATCAAGATACAGAGGGATGTTAAACCGGTACATCAGATATTTCAGGATAACATTGATCGCTATCCCGATGACTACGATAAGCAGCCTCTTTCTGCTGCTGTTTATACTCTTTATATATGAGATCATGACATTACGGCATCCCCGGGCCTGGCAAAAAGCACAATATATTGGGTCACTCAGCAGGCATTTCACAAATTATAGCATATCATGACAGCAATATGCTACAATATCTGTATCATATTCTCGGAACTGAATTAAGTAAAGTATCAGGAGGCAAAATCATGAAACAATTTCTGAAAAACTACTGGTTCCTTTTGACTATGCTCCTGGGCATAGTTGCAGGCTGTGCAGTCGGCGCGATCTGGCCGGGAGCGACAGCACTGGAGCCGCTCGGGACTGTATTCATCAATCTTATGTTCTGCGTTGTGGTCCCGATGGTCTTTTGTTCGATAGCATCCGCTATCGCAAATATGGCCAGCGTAAAAAGAGCCGGAAAGCTGCTCGGCATCACGGTCGTGACCTTCCTCTGTACCGCCATGATAGCCAGCGTGATAATGTACGTGATCATACGGTTCCTGCCGATCTTCACGATGCAGCCCGAGTATGAAGCCGGCGAGCCCGAAGTACTCGGCATCGCCGATCTTATAGTCAACTTCTTCACAAAACCCGACTTCTTTGAGCTCTTAAGCCGCAGAGCCATACTGCCTCTTATCATCGCCGCCATACTCTTCGGCTTCGGCGTGCAGATGGCAGGAGGAGCGGCTACCCGGACAGCGGCGCTTCTCGCTGACATCACGAACTGCATAATGAAGACCGTCAAGATAATAACCTACTATGCGCCGATCGGATTCTTCGGATTCTTTGCATCCCTTGTCGCAACGCACGGCAAGGATTTTGTCACGAATTATGCAAGAGCCATCATCGTATACTATGTGGTCAGCATCGCATACATGTTCATCTTCTTCCCGATATACGCAAGGTTCGGAGGAGGACGCGGCGCCGTAAAGGTCATGTTCTCCCATCTTTTCAGACCCGCTGCTGTCTCCTTCGGGACATGCTCATCAGTAGCCACCATCCCGACCAATATGGAGGTGGCCGAGGAGACGGGAATATCAAAAGAAGTAAGTGACATAGTGGTTCCCATGGGCGCCACCATGCACATGGACGGAAGCGCCATGAGCGCGATAATAAAAGTCGCTTTCCTCTTCGGAATGTTCGGTCTGCCTTTCGGAACCGGACGCGCAGTGCTAGCCATTGTCATAGCCGTATTCTCTTCGGTGGCTATGAGCGGTATCCCCGGAGGCGGCGGAACGGGTGAGCTCGTGCTCTGCACGCTCTTCTTCCCTGAGCAGCTGGCAGTGGCATTCCCCATAGCCCTTGCCATAGGCGATCTCGTGGATCCGCCCGCGACCATGGTCAATGCGGCCGGCGACTACGTCGCAAGCTTCATAGTATCCCGTTTTGTGGATGGAAAGGACTGGCTTACAAAGAAACTGCCTGAGACTGAAAAGACGACCGGCTGATCGTCTGAAAAAGCGATAAGATCACCCTTCGGAGCTGCTCTTCATCTTTGCCCTTATCTGGGATATCCATTTATCCTTGCTGTGCACGGCAAAGACGTCGACAGCTCCGTCTTTTGCCTCAACAACGATCTTATTTATCGAAGGACCCTGCCTGACATCGGCTATATCCTTATAATCAATGATCCAGTCCTGGAGCTGGACCTTATCCTTATATGCAGGATGAAAGACAAGACTCTCCGGAAAGAAATACAGATGTCCGCCGATCTCCTCGAATCCGACGAAGTGATTGGCAACATCTCCCGGATATGCTTCATAATCGGGATGCTTCGAAGTCAGAAGCTTCTGAGTATCGATCTCGCCCTTGGTCACTGAGCGGAGGACCGTAATGATAATGGATACGACCCATGCTATAAGGCATGCGATAACGCCCGTTTCGAAAATGGAGCGATCAGGGAAAAGCCCGTATCCCATAAAGGTTCCGAACGCCGTGAGCAGTATCCATATTAATAAAAAAACCAGAAATTTCGCAACCATGTGTGATATTTTACAACCATTCGTTCCATGCACGCAAGGCCCTAAAAAAGTAGAGAAATCCGTTACTGTTCAGCGCACTGGCGTTGCGCTGAATTGCAACAGAAATCCTGTTTTTTTCAAGATACATATTGAATTGTACCCACGATTTGTGGCATACTATCAGTGTCGGCATCTGCTTCGGCCGCTAAATAGAAGCTGAAATCATTTTTTGCAAAAGGAGAGGAATTATGAACAAATCAGAACTCGTAGAAGCAATCGCAAAGAAGGCAGATCTTTCCAAGAAGGATGCAGAGGCTGCTCTTAACGCTCTTACCGATGCTGTCGGCAAGGCTCTGAAGAAGGGTGACAAGGTTCAGCTCGTTGGCTTCGGCACATTCGAGACAGTAAAGCGCGCAGCAAGGACCGGAAGGAATCCTCAGACAGGCAAAGAGATCAAGATCGCTGCTTCAAAGGCTCCTAAGTTCAAGGCTGGAAAGGCTCTTAAGGACCTCGTTAACAAGAAGAAGTAAGATATCCGGAAAAGATATTGATCTTAAAACGGGAGCCTCAGGGCTCCCGTTTTGTTATGCAAATCTGCAACGCTTATTTACTGCAATTATTGCTGCAATTATTTGCTGCAATTATTTGCTGCAATTATTTGCTGCAATTATTTGCTGCAATTATTTGCTGCAATTATTGCTACGCTCGCACTCATCTGATGCGATGATCGTCAGCGCTCACTTCACTATATCGATAAGGTCTCCCTCGATCTTGATCTCTCCCTCGTCCCTTGCCTTCCTCAGTATGTCGAAAAGCGTATAGGTTGCTTCAAACATATGCTTTTTGAGCACGGGCCCAAGGTATTCCATGCTTCCCGCGATCTGCTTTGCGCGATCCTTTGGAAGAGCATCAAATATGACCTTGCGGGTAGGACCGTCAAATCCCTTCATCGCAACGGCCAGTGTCTCATCTTCAACCCCGTCCGTCATTATCTCCAGAGCGGTTTTATCCACGCATTCAGTCAGTATATGCGAGGCAATCTTCATCAGAAGATAGGACTCAGACCCTTTTTCGGGGGACATCGATTCTTCGCACAGTTTTTTTACAAGCTTGGCAGTGCCGCCGTTTTTCTCAAGATACACGAATCTATTCATCTCGGTCTCAAAGAGCTCATCTATCTCACCTGCGACCTCGACGGGGATCATGGCTTTTATCCTCTCACATACTACGACCGGCTTTTCTCCCTCCTGCATGGAGAGGATCGCCTTAAGCCACAGCATATATATCAGCGCATCATAACCCTTAAGCTCTGACGCATAATACTTCGACCAGCAGATATCCTCGAGGATCTCGGAGCTGGTGCCGTCAATGGCATACATCATCATCGCCGCTATGCTCTTATCCCTTATCTTGGGTGTATACGCCTCCATGACAGGAAGCCCCTCACGTCTTACGATAAAGGATATCTCCGTTATCTGCCTCGCGGTATCAAGAAGGGCCTTGTCGCCGTTAGTCCTGGCCCTGCCCTTTGTGGCTGCGACCGCCCTGCTCGCTTCCTTTAGTTCCCTGAAAAATACGTCTCCCATATAAGCGCCTCGATCATTTGATATTTAACGGTATAGAGTATACAGCAAAAACAGAGAAAAAAACAATTGACTTTTGTGGTATAATAGAATGGATTATAGGCAAACAATACTGGCTTCAGCCACAAAACGGAGAAGGATATGGGTAAATTCATTGTAGCAGGTATCACGCAGATAGAGACCATAGTCAAGGTGGACAGCATTCCGGTGGGATTCAGTCCGCTGACCAGCGCGCCTGATTCCATCTTCACCGCTCCCGGAGGAGATGCATATAACGAATCACTGGCTCTTAAGTGGCTCGGCAACCACGTTGATTTTCTTTCCGTTGTCGGGAGGAACCAGGATCTCAGCATCTTCAATCCCCATGACAGGGAAGTGACCATATCCACCGAATATATACTTCCCCTGCTCAAAGCTACTCCTACCCAGGTCATCCTGTATGACAAAAACCGCAAGGAGCAGATCTTTGAAGATATCAAGGACCTCAGGGATGCAGAATACAGGATGTCCATGGTCAAGCCCATGATAGCCGACTGCGATATGGTAGTCCTTTCAAACGCCAACTTCTGCCGTCCTTTCATTCCCATCGCGCAGGAATACAATAAAAAGATCGCTGTAAATATACACAGCTTTTTAAGAGAAAAGGAAAAATACAACACCGATTTCCTCGGAGCCGCGGATATACTCTACTTCAGTGACGACACGATCACGGAGGATCCGTATGAATTCATCGACAGCATAGCAGATACATACGGCACGGAGATCATAATCCTCGGACAGGGCTCCCAGGGACTCATACTGTACGATAAGACCCGCAACATCAGGGTTCACTATAATACCGTAAAGACAAACGAAGTGGTGAATACAGCCGGAGCCGGTAATGCGCTCATGGCCTGCTTCCTGCACTCCTATCTTGAGTCGGGAGATTCCACCACCGCAATAAAGAACGCTATGCTGTTCGCTTCCTATAAGATCGGATATATGGGCACCTCCAACGGCTTCATGACAGTGGAGCAGCTTGAGCAGTGGAGAAAGCTCATCTGGGGCGAGCTCTCACAAGTAGATATAGAGAATAAATAATTTCCCTTTACCATAACAAGGGTTATATGTTATTCTATTCAAACGCCATATTATAGAAAGGTACGCTCATGGATGGACTTAGTGCAGAGCAGCAGGCTCTGCTTGCAAGCATAATGGGTAATTCATCACAGGCTCAGGCAATGAATCCTACGGTTTCAGCGCCTGCAGCTCCGGCTCCCGCAGCTGCTCCCGCGGCCGCAGCGCCGGCTGTAGCCATTCCGCCTGCCGGAGGCAATGAAAACCGCGTGTTATCTCAGGCCGAGATAGATGCGCTGTTTGCTGCGATGACATAAAAAGTTTACATAATTGTCCTTTTTTTGTTGACTGTCTATTTTTTGTTGTGCTAAGATATCCTCGTTCAAAAATGAATGGAGGATATTTTTATGTTTAGTCGAAATAAACTTATCTCAGGATTCCTTAAAACTGCTCTTCTCGGTCTTTTTCTGACCGCTGTCATAAGTACAAAAGCAAATGCAATGACGGTCGTGATCGACCCCGGACACGGCGGAGGCGGAACGACAGGTCCCGGCGCGATATACCCGCCTTATATGGAAAAATCACTGAATCTCGCGGTCGCATCACAGCTGAAAGCCGAACTTGAAGGCGCAGGGATAAAGACATACATGACAAGGACATCGGATGACCAGGCTCCTTCGCTTGATGCAAGGGCAGCATATGCCCAGTCTGTCAATGCGGATCTTCTGGTAAGCATACATTTCAACTCTTCAGGAGACCACACCAGGAACGGTTCAGAGGTCTGGACATCCATGTACAGTTCCTATTATACGACCGGATACTCAGTTGGAAAAAACATACTGTCACAGCTCTCCTCTTTAGGCTTTGCTAGTAAGGGAGTGAAGACAAAGCTCGGCAACTCCGGAGACTACTATGGCCTTTTAAGATACGGAGTGGCATGCGGAGTACCTTCGATCATAGTAGAGCACTGCTACATAGACAACGAGATCGACAGAGCGATACTAGACGCCAAGGGCGCAGCAGGGATCGGCCACGCCGATGCGATGGGCATCATAAGCTATGTAAATTCAGTAGGCGGAGCAGGCGCTTCCCTGCCAAAGACGAATCCCGTAAAACTTACGGAAGGCGCAACATCAGACGGTAATACAGCAGGGGCAGCCGTTAATCCTACTGTAAAAGCAAACAGCGGATCCAAGGGAGCGACTTCATCAGGCACAGGCTTCCCCAAGGATGCCGCAGGAAATATAATCTATACCGATCCTTCAGGCAATACCGGAACATTTACTCCGGAACAGTGGAACAAGCTTCTCGGCAACTGGGCATATACAGGAAAGCCTGAAGAGCATATCAGAAAAGTGCCGCTGGGAGATCTGAAGCAGATGGCAGGCATATGATCATCGCTTATCTGAAGAAAAGAGATATGGACATTTAATAACTATAGATATAAAATATTGGAACAAATCAAAAACAGGCGTTACCTTCTCCAGAACGGAAATATCGCAGAGGCAGAGCCTGTAACAGCAAGCAATACGATCCAAAAAACGCATAGAAATGAAATGACACCCAAAAGAGCCGCAGAATACATCAGTCTGCAGGCTCTTTTTATATCCTCATAGGAAGCTTCATGAGAGTCTGCTTCTCCTATATAAGGCTTGTCAACAAGGACACCGGCATATGTCGAAGGGCCGCCCAGACGCAGCCCGAGGGCCCCGGCCATAGCGCTCTCCGTCTGCGCTGAATTAGGGCTCTTATGCTTATTCCGGTCTCTCCTGAACACTCTGAAGGCTCCTTTACAGTCCATCCGCAATATAAAAGAAGCAACTATCAGGAACAAAGCGCTGAGCCTGGATGGAATGAAGTTTAAAATATCGTCTGTTCTGGCTGCTGGTTTACCATAATATTCATATTTTTCATTGTGATAGCCTATCATGGAGTCCATCGTATTCACTGCTTTATATAGAAGACCTCCTATGGGTCCGAGAAGGATCATATAAAAAGCAGGCGCTATCACTCCATCATTGAGACTCTCGGCAACACTCTCTATTGCTGCTTTTATAACACACTGCTCATTTAAATTTGAAATGTCGCGCCCCACTATTTTTCCAACCGAGGCTCTCGCCTGATCAATATCATATCGTGAGTTATATACATTCATAGCATGTCTTATTAAATCTTTACCCGCAAGGCAGTAGGTTGACATAATTATTTCACCCAGAAAGCCCGTCCAGAAGGATATTTTGAACAAAACAAATAATAACAAGGCGCTGATAATTACAGTTATGAAACCTACAGCCAGCACGGTTACTGCACCTTTTAAAATATTTGACTTGTTATTATAACCTTTGTTGTTAAATTTTCCATCAAAAAAGGAAATCAGGCGGCCCATGAACCGGACCGGATGGGGAAGCCAGGTCGGATCTCCGACTATCATATCTAAAAAAAATGCTGCTGCCAGGACGAAAGGAAAGGTTTTTATGATATCGCTCGCCATTTTATTCTTCCCTCTCCTCTCTGTCCATTTTGAGATAACGTTCGCTCTTTAATTTTGCATTGTATACACTATACAATGCTCTTCTTTGTTCTCTTTATAATCCGATCTCAATATGTCTGCGAATTCACCCTCAAACTCATTTTGGTTCGGAGCGGGATCTCCATCCAGATCAAAGCTGCTCTCATATGAGGCTGCATCCGCATCCAAAACCACAACTATATCGGGTAATTTCATGTCATGAGCCCTGTAATACTGCATAAGTCTCGCCGATGATATCTTATTTCTCCAGGAATCCGGGGCATTTACGGACAGTCCGGATGCCGTATATCCCCAGGGAAGCAGCTTTGTAAAGAGTATATCCTCCCCTGCATCCCTGTATTTTTCGATACTTTCCAGCAGAGAATCATACTGCTCCTTATGGGGGGCCGATGTATACAGATGCGCGGCAGGCCCCGCAGACAGCCGGCTTCCAAGGTTTTGCAGTCTGTCATCCCTGTACACATAGCTTATCCTAAGTATCATCGTCATCATGAGAAATACGACAAGAACCGCGGAAAGCGCTGCTATCACTGCCTTTTTAAGTCCCTTGTATCCGGATATCGATCCTGTTTCTTCATATATATAGTCCAGCAGGAGCAATATCCCGCCAAAAGCCGATATACCGTGACCTATCGAGAGCACATAAAGGTCGCAGAAGCTTGAAAACGTGTATGTCATCGACACTGCAAGCCCTCCCATGAACATGGTCAGGAAGATGAACCAGTCCTTCTTCACAGTAAGGAAGAATAATGGAAAGACGAAAAGAGCAAACGCTGTATTGATGAAACCGACATGAAATCCCGACAATATCGCAAAATATATGAAGAGAAGAAGGTCTGCCATCAATATAAGGTGTTTTGTATACGCGTTCGGAGTCTTCCCGAGTCTTTTTTCCTTCAAATTAACATAAGAAGCCATTGCAAGTATAACTAGCACTATGCTGAGGTAGTATATCTTCCCAAACACGTCTGAAATGGCATTAAAGAAGACTTTAAATGATTCGACATATCCTCTCAAATGTTCCTCATCTGACATTATGTAAGGCAGGTTTGCAAGCAATCCTGCAATCGAATTGCCACTTGCATAGATATAGATCAAAAATCCGGCAAGCGTGATGAGGATACCAAGGTTGAAAAACATCAGGGGTTTTCTAATCTTCTTCACACCGATGCATACGCACAGCAGTATCAGCGTTACTATGACATAGCCTACCGCAAGGCTCGGAAGGCTCAGAACGGACAGAGCAAAGCAGATCCCTCCCGGGATCATCTTTATCGCAGAGGATGAGCCTGCGTAGGCAAGCACAAAGGCCAGGATGAAGAAATGGAACGAGAGCGTATAATATGACAGGGTTGCGATGTTCAGATGGCAGTAGAGCATCAGAAAGATCGCCGGTATCAGCGCCTTAAGCTGTGCTTTCCTGCTCTCACCGGATCCGTCATACAGAAGACGGCATACCGCGCACGCTTCTATCGCCGTAAATAATACGTACAGAACGCGGAAATAAAGGATGATGCCGTCCGTGCCGTGATATATCGCAGTATAGATCGCATACAGCGGCATCGTGATAAGAGATGACAGCTGAGTCGGGTGCCATTCATCCACAAAGACGAGATCTCCGGAAGCAAACCTCCCGGCTGTCGATATGTAAAAAGACTCGTCGGACTGGCAGAAGCCGTAACGCGCCCGCCAGATGAGTATGGCGGCGAACAGGACGATCATCGCCAGAGAAGTCAGATAGAATCTTCCCGGTTCGCTTTTATTTATCCTCATCCCGCTCTCCTTTCGGCAAAAAGAACCTGAGCGTCATGCCAAATACTATGAGTGGAACTGCGGTCAGCATCACTCTGTTCCCGGAGTCTCCGACGCCTTTCCTTAAGGCATCTCCGCGCCCCAGAGAGACCACAAGGGCCGCAAGCACATATGAGATATACAATGAATCAGATATGAGGAACACCTTCTCTCTTCTGATCACGGCCTTTATCACAAGGATCACAAATACAGCAAATGCTATGTATCCGAAATACCCCCATCCCGCTCCTATCCTGATATTAAGGTAAAACATCTTCATATCGCCCAGAAACTCCGAGGGTTTCATGAAAAAGAACACGATATCGGCAAGCACCATAAGGATCGGGAGAGCTGCAAGGACAGCCTCTCTTTTCTGCACCCTGTCCCTTATGAAAAGACAATACACTATCCCGGAAGCCGTCATAAGCGTGATAACGCAGGCCTTCATGGGCGTCAGGAACGAATACAGCGGCCTTACGCCAAGGATCAAAAACACTCTGATGTAATAGAGCAGAGCCGCTGCCATCATCGGTACAAGAAAGATCAGCGTCAGCTCCTTTCCCTTGTATTCCTTAAGGACAGAGAGCGTAAGCACAAGGAGCAGCGTGAGCACGACTCCTTCCTGACGGAGCATCGACGTCATGACGGCAAGGACCGCCAGCAGAAGCCAGGGCTTGCCCCCTGCGCTCTTCTTTCCCGAATAATATGCTGTATACGCTGTGATAAAGAAAAACGACATGAAATATACTCCGGCCATGACCCATTTCGCCGTAGTCAGGTAGGCCGAAGAAGTAAGAAGAAAAGCCGTCGCCGCAAGCGAAGCGATAAGGGAGCCCCTGTCTCCGAGCGCATCATACAGTTCAAAATAGAGCGCCGATGCAAATATCAGAAGGAAGCAGAGATCAGTCATGTACTGGATAGCGAAGGTCTCGGAGAAGCTGTAGAGATAAGGCAGCGTCTGTATGATGCTCCCTATAGGCGCGGCATCTGTCAGAAATACATCAAAGTACCTGATATATCTTCCCTCTCTCACTATGGCATTGGGATATGCGGAGAAATAATAAAGGCTGTCATTATCCAGAGCCATGTGGAGCGGGTTGGAGGTTAACATAATTCCAATAACAGTGACCGCGATAATACTTACTATTCCGGCAAAGACTTCGCATCTGATAATAGTTATGTCAACTTTACGTCCCCTCCGGATAAGACATACTCCGGAAGCAATAGCGGCTGCTGCAAGGACTGCCGAGACGGAATACGTATTAAAGGGTATCCCGAGGCAGAGCATGAGGAAGGATGTCACCGCAAAAAGGGCAAGACCTGCGGGATAAGCAAGGACGGCCCTTAATCTCTTAAAGGCAAGGGATCTGTCACACGCCGATACGAATAGCAGTCCCACTGTGTGAAGCATCACTATGACCAGCGTCTGATGTAAGAGATAGCCCGCGGACAGGGACTCAACCAGCTGCAGGAGATCAGTCATGTCCCGTACCTCCCGGCAAGTGCGCTGTCATAGTAGCTTTTGCCCATGAGATAGAGGTTTTCGCCGGTATCCCAGATCGCTACAAGGCTCTCCTCTTCACTGAGCCCGTCGGCCCGGATATATATGCCGAGATCCGAAGGAGATGAGAAATTATACGGATAAAAGGTATCCACTGTATAGACATAGGTATAATAAAACTGATTTGAGACCTCTTCTTCCGTATGATCCGCCATATGGGCATATCGCATCATGTCATTTCCGGGCCCCAGCAGGGTGAATTCCTCCAGGACAGCCTTCGGGATCGGTCTCCTGTTGAGCTCATAGAGATCGGGAAGAGACTCGTCCACAGTAACCTGTGAGGCGTATTCCGTGAAGTATTTCGTGTAGTTATTCTCCCAGAAGTATTCTCTGGAGAAGGGATTCCCCTCATCATGCATATGACCGTAGGACGGATATTCGTTGTAGGGTCTTAGCCCCCTCGGGACTATCACCTCTCTGCCTCTTGCAAGCTCCCGGATAAGCGAATCCGCGGCATATCCTTCTTCCTCAAATGACGGATTGTACAGAAGCTGCTCTTCGGCCGTGTAGTCGGTAAGCCTCAGATGATCGGTAAAATGCGCAAAATAAACCGTGACATTCCATATGGAAAGAATGACACAGACACCGGCGAAGAGCCATATCTTATTTTTTGATGATGTTTTTTGCATATCCTGTGATCTCTGCGATCTTGTCCCTGTCGCATATCGCGGCGCACGCAATGATGACGATGCCGCAGACTGTATCCACAAGGACATCGTTCACGAATGCTGCCTCAGCGCAGTATGCGATCATAAGGGCTGCGTAGAACGAGGTCTTTTTGTAATTATACCCTATATTTATACATTTCTCAGCAAAGTACGAGCCTGTCACGAAATAGATGATGTAGGACAGTCCTGTGGTTATGGCGGCTCCGAGCCCACCGAGAAGAGGCACCAGATAGAGGTTTCCCGCTATATTTGAAATAAGTGCAAGGAGACTTGCAATGTTCAGGTATCTGCCCTTTTTCGTATATTTGATGCTCTGCACCGTGATCTCAAACATTATCGCAAAGACAGGCATCAGAGTAAGGAATGGGATCACGGACTCCGCGCTCCTGTAGGAGGAGCCCAGAAGAAGGACTATCACTCTCCTTAAAAGGATAAGGAAGGCAGCCGCCAAAATGCCCAGAAATACCACGTATTCATACGCGCGGCGGAAAAAGGTCTTATTCTCCTCATCCCTGCCCGACTCAAAGCGCTCCATCGCAACAGGCGACCAGTAGGCTATGAAGGTATTCTTGAAGGTAAGCAGCAGGACTATTATCTTCATTGCGGAATCATAGATCCCAAGCTCTTCAAAATCCGCAAACTGTCTCAGCGCTATCCTGTCACAGGACGACAGCGCCCATTCCATGAGAAGGACCGTGATGAAAGGAGCCCCGTAGGATATGAGCGCCCTGTAGGACGGGGCTGTGTGCCCCTTAGCTTCGCTGCCGCGGCGGACAAAATATCTTATCACCAGGAAAGTCGTCGTAATGCCCCACGGTATCGCAAGCGACAGCAGGCCCACGCGAAAATCATTGCCTATCATCAGGAAAGCAGCGATTATCGTGAGGATGGAGAGCACCTTCTCGATTATATTGATATTGGAATAGAGCTTCCCGTTCTGCTGCATCCTTACATCAAGGAAGAAGAATCTCTCAAATACGGAGATAAAGGCGTAGATTATCACAAGAGCCGTGACATCCGCCCCGCCGGAGCCGAAAAGGAATCCGTTTGCTATATCCGAGAAGACGATATAGATGACAGAAAGCCCCGCAAGTATCAACAGCGACGGAGTGATGCAGCGCCGAAGCAGCGCTCTCCTGTCTATATCGGGCTCATAATAAAAACGGATATAGGCCTGATCCAGACCGATGATCGAGAATATGTATATGACCGTGACGGCAGTCTCGAACATGCCGCTCTTGCCGAATTCGCCGGTGGAAAGTATGCGCGTGAGAAGAGGAGTCTGGGCAAAACCCAGGATAAGGACCACGAAGTTACCGTAGAAATAAGACAAAAACCCCTTTACGGTACTGCTTCCTTCCTTTTCCTTTGCATCTCTAGTACTCATCATAAAGCCTCACATGCTCTTTGATGTATCTGTCCTCTGTATAATTATCGAGATATCTGCGGTAATAATACTCCTGCTGCTCCTTAAGGAGCGCGGGGTCGCCCGCAAGCTGCCTGATCCTGAAGACTCCCCGTTCCACGGTATCTTTGGAGTAGAGATTCTCCTTAAGGGCCACCACCTCGGGCAGGCCTCCGGCCATGGTCGATACTATGGCGCATTTCCGGCTCATAGCCTCCACCGCAGCCTTGCCGAAGGATTCGAAACAGCTCGTCATAAGGAAGATGTCGACGCCGTAATAGTACTCGGACATCTCCTTCTGCGTAAGGTTGAGCTGAAAGAGCACATGTTCTTCGCCGACTGCATTCTTAAGCCGCCCCAGTATCCGCTCTGCTTCCCTGTCATCACCCGGCTCAAAGGTCGAGAGCACTATATGTACGTCAAATTCAAAGCCGTCTGCAGCGAGCGCATCTATGAAGTCGCAGGCAAAGGGCCAGTCCTTTTCGACACAGATCCTGCCCGCAAGCCCTATCACCGGCCTTACATGCTCCGTTCTTTTTGACTCGTCATAGGAGCCGAAGTATTCGGACGAGATGGTATTGTGTATTACGGTAAGCGGCCTTATCGACGACCCCTCCTCCCAGAGCTTCCTGTTATAGGAGGTCGTGGTTATCATCATCTTAGCGTCCCTCAGCGCGGGATCCATGAAAAACCTGCTCCGCTTCCTGTAACCGGTCATAAGGCCCCTGTCGGTAAAGACATACGGTATGTCGCGAAAGCTCTTCCTTATGAATCCGTACGTTATGAGGCTCTCCTGCATCTCGATGTGTATAAGATACGGCTGTTCCTCTTTTATGATCCTCTTAAATGCCCGTATCCTGATAAGAAGATTCCTGATCCTGCTCTCTCCCATCGGATACTCCCTTATCTTAAATGGGTAGTCGGATGGCTTATGCTTAAGCAGCAACGGGCATATGACCACGGGATCGTATCCGTATTCCGGATGCCTGCAGAGTCCCTCACAGATGGAAAGAGTCGACATCTGGGCTCCGCCCGGAAGATCGATCGGATATTCCATAAGATATACTATCTTCTTCCTACCCTCGCCTGTCATACCAGTCCTCATACATCACGGAGGCCTCGCTCATGGGGCCTTCAGGGAAATAAAACCTCTCGCCCTCAAGAAGTCTGTCGGATACCGCAACAAGGCGTTCGGCTGCAGTATGCGGGTTCCATGACTCCTGCATGAGCCTGTAGGCCCTCTCTCCCATCGAACGCGCTCTGTCCATATCCTTAAGGCACGCCTCAAGCTTTTCCTGAAGGCTCTTTGCGTCATCCGATCTGAAGACATATCCAGTCTTTCCTTCTTCAACAAGGAAGGGCGTCGCTCCGGCTTTGGAAGTCGCGATCACGGCGCAGCCTGATGCCAGACCCTCATAGATGACAGACCCCCAGCCCTCGAGCTTATTTGAAGTGCATACGTAGATATCGGCGGATGCCATCTCATCCCTTGTGTCCTTAGGAGACATGTAGCCCTTGAACGTCGTGCAGTCAGAAAGTCCCAGCTCCTTAACCAGAGATCTGAGCTTCTCTTCCTCTTCTCCCTCGCCCACGAACTCCAGATCAAAATCATATCCGTGATCCCGGGCACCGGCCGCAGCCCTTATAAGCAGGTCAGCCCTCTTCAGTCTCAGGAATCTGCCGCACCACAATATCCTGATCCGGTCACTTTGATGCTTGAGTGCAGATATCTCCTCGAAGCTTCTGCTCTCCGGGAACGGGAAATAGCCGAATTTGTAGCATTTATCCTTATAGGAATCCAGAAGGAATCTGTAATCGGAAGATACGAAGGCGCCGGCGCAGAGACAATATATAGGGCGCTTTCTGTTTTTGATATGGTTTACATAAAATTTTTTCGCCAGATAAGGAACAAATATCTTCCATCTTCCTTCCTTCAGCGGACGCTCCGAATAACGGAATGTGAGGCCGTCTTTTTCAAGTCTTTCTTTTATAAAACTCTCGGGGGCTGTCCCCATCACGACGACATCCGAAGAGAGAGCAAGCTCCATGGCGCGCCGGTTTGCTTCATCGCTTTCATGGCTTTTTAAGACATAAGGCGGGATATCTTCTTTCCCCCAGCCCATCTTCGACCTGAAGTCCTCCATGGGCTCGGTCTCCACAAAACAAAAGCCCTCCTTAAGACGGGCGTAGAGCTCATCACAAAGGGCTTTCTGATGATGATTGAAATAATTTGAAAAAAAGGTCAGTGTCCTTATCATATATCAGCCGAACCTTGCACCCAGATATTTTATAAGTTCAAAAGCCACGCACTCGAAAATATAAGCCCTGCTGTAGCCGTTGTGCCTGTATACCTCGTAGCGCCTCGATATCCTCTCGGGTATCTCGGACAGCGGTATCTTTGATGAGACGCCTCCCATCGTAAAGTCCGCCAGCACCTCTCCTATCACCTCGATCTTCGCCCCGCTCTTCTTTACCGCAAAGTACAGATCCATATCGTCCGAGATATTGAGGCATCTGAAGCGGAACCTGCCGTAGGTCTTTTTGGTGACAAACTGCGTAGGATGGTTCCAGTCCCTCGATGTCGTGTATCTGCGGAGTCTTGCCTTTTTGACAAAGGTCCTGCCCGAGGGGAGGATCATGCGTATGTCTCCGAAGCAGAGATCAAAGCCGGTGCTCTCATATCTATCGACCACGATCTTAAGGCAGTCCTTCTCGTAGATGTCGTCTGCGTTTATTATCCCTATAAGCTCGCCCGTGGCAAGGTCGATGCCCTGATTCATCGCATCATATATGCCACTGTCAGGGAAGCTCTCTATCCTGTAATCGAGCCCCTTCTCAAGGAAGCTCTCCTTATAGGACTCTGCGATCTTAAGCGTATCATCCGTCGAGCCGCCGTCCTTGATGATGTATTCGTAAGGCCCCTCATATGTCTGGGACAGCACTGACTCTATGGTGCGCCCTATCGTATCGGCAGCGTTCAGGCAGACCGTGATGACAGAAACCCTTACTCCTTCGCGCTTCCCGTCATTTTCCCGGCTCATCATCAAAGGCCTCCGTGGATTCTTCAGCGGAGAATAAGACCGTCACCGTCTGCAGCAGTATCCTGATATCGTTCGCGATGCTGAAATTCTCTATGTACATAAGATCCAGTATCAGCTTGTCACGGCTTGTGGTGTTGTATTTGCCCATTACCTGCGCATATCCGGTAAGACCGGCCTTCATCCTGAGCCTGTAGCGGAATTCGGGAAGATCCGCCGTGTATTCTTCGACATTTTTGAGCATCTCGGGCCTCGGACCCACAAGGCTCATGTCTCCTTTAAGTATGTTCACAAGCTGCGGCAGCTCGTCTATGCGGTATTTTCTGAGCCACCTGCCGGTCTTTGTGATCCTGTCATCATCCTTTGTGGCAGAAGCTATCTTCGCATCCTCCTTCATGGTCCTGAATTTAATTATGCGAAAGACCTTTCCTCCGACCGTGGCTCTCTCCTGCCTGAAAAATACAGATCCGCCATCCTCTTTTTTTATGGTGACGGCCGCGATAAGGAACAGCGGGGAAGTGATGATAAGCCCCAGAGCCGAGATGGCGATATCTCCGAGCCTTTTTATCACCCTCTGCTCGAAGGTCATCCTGTGCGCCTCCGAGTGATAGAACGGCAGATCCGAGAAAAACTGCTCCCTTCCGGAATGAAGGAGGATGTCGGCGATGTTAGGATTTATGTAAACTGACTTCTTCCTTCTGTAGCATATCTCGGTAAGCTGATCGAGCCTTTCTTTCGGCACATCATAGAAGAAGACGCTGTCTACTTCGTCTATCTTCCGCTCTGTATCAGGGTCGGAAGCGACTGCGCCCTCCGTGATACTGTATCTCCTGTGGAATATCCCCACAGCGGCCCTGATCTTCTCCTGCTCGTCTTCGCTCCCGGTCACGATAAGAGTCTTTTCGGCGGGATTGACAGCGAAATAAAAGGCGTTGCCGACATAGGTGAAGATAGTGATAACGACGATCTGTATGAGTATCGCAAGTACCAGAAAGCCGAGCGACGAGAATCTTATCATCCTTCCGTTCTCATCATTCGTGTTCATGATGACGAGGACAAGGTAGGTCAGGATATCATCCATGACGATCGCTATGGAGAGTGAGATGACTATGGGACGTGATTTCCTGACACCGACATTATATCCGCCGTAGGCCCGCACAAGCAGAAAGCCCATGACGACGAAGGTAAATGCCATCATTATCGAAGTACGGGAGAGCCCCAGGATCTGCCAGTTCTCTATCCCCAGAAGCAAAAAAAGCGCCGCCATGCACGACGCGTACATGATAAGGGCGAGCATGGCAACTATGGAATTCCTAAATCTTTTGATAAAGCTCATAATAATCTCTGTATCTGTCCTGCTTGCGATAGTTCTGCGCCTTATCAGCACAAACGGACGTCATATCCTCCCCGCTTTTTGCAAGGTCTTCGAGCTCTTCTATGGCAGACACTACGGCATCCAGGTCTCCTCTTTCCACTACCCTTCCGCACTTATCGTCCAGCGCTTCGCCGCTTCCGCCGGCATTGTAGGTGATGACCGGAGTCCCGCAGGCAAGAGCTTCTATATTGGTCGTGGGGAAGGTATCCCCGTAGGTAAGGTTTACATAAATATCCGAGAGCCCGTACCATTCCGCAAGCTCTCTTACGCTCTCGGTGTGTCCGAGTCTTATGATCCCTTCAGGCATCTCCTCGGCCTGAGAGGGTTTGAGACCTATCATGACTATCCTGTATCTGCCGGGAGCCTTCGCTTCAAGCTTCTCATAGAGTTCCCTGAAATCATACAGTCCCTTGGTCTCACGCCAGGGATTGGCAATCCCGAGTATCACCGTCTCATCCTTGATCTCGTGCTTTTCCTTAAGCTTTGAGCTCTTCGCATGCTCAGGGTTAAAGAGCTCCATATCTATGCCGGTATTGATGACACTTACGGGATAGTCCTTTAAGAAAGAGCGGGACAGTGTGTGTTTCAGCCAGTTTGAGGGGGTGACTATATGAAGATTGGGGACGCCTGTGAAGCTGTCCTTTTTCACGAGATAGTTATGCCGGGAAGCATCCTTTATGAAGGATGCGGGATATTCGCTCTTCTGCGGACAGAGCGCGCAGCCTTCTTCGCTCTCCCACCTGTCACAGCCGCAGTATTCATAATGCGCGCAGTGTCCGGTAAAGGACCAGCAGTCATGGAGAGTCCAGACTATAGGCTTATTGCATGTCTTCAGCCAGTCAAAGAGCATCGGGTAGTTGACATAATATCCATGGACATTGTGGAGTTGTATCACATCCGGATCATATTCCGTAAGCCTTTTTATAAGGCGCTGGGTCGCTCCCCTGCTGTACAGTCCGTGCCTGTCGGTGATCCGCGTCATGATCCCGTGCCAGAACATGTCCGGATCCGAGCCTATGCGGTAATTGTCATATCCCTTTACGGCCTCGCCTCTTCCCCTGCAGAGAAGGGCCTCTCCGCCGTTTGATATTATCTCGTCGGCCGTGCCCAAAGCCACTCTTCCGACACTTCCGGTGCCTATGACCGTATTGATTATGGCTGCCTTCATGCTGTCGCTTTTTTCTCCTTAATCATTCAGCAAAAGCCTTATGACTCTCTCCTGTCCCTTCTCAAACTTCTTTGAGAGCTGCAGATCTCTCATCTCGGCCCTGACATGCGGCATATCCGCGAGCCACATTATCGTCTTGATTATCGTGATGGTATCGACCTTCTCTCCGATGCCGAGATTGATGAAGCCGTTGTTCATGCCTGCAAATACATGCTCCGCCTCCCGCTCGTTCTGCGCAAGGACGATAGCCGGCACGCCCATGGAGGCCAGCTCGAAGATGGTGCGCCCCTGGCTCGTGATGCACATGTCGGCCTGCTTCATATAGCTGGAGACCCGCTTCGCATCATGGTGCACGAAGATATTGAGCTCAGGGATCGGCTTGATCTCGTCCTTATGTGCATAGGCAAATCCTGTCAGGAAGTGGAATTCCACCTGAGGCATCTTGCCGTGGAGCACCTGACATATCTCATAGAGCTTGCCGGTGAGATTGGCGGGATCCGCCCCTCCGAACATTATCATGATATTCCTGCATTCGCTGGAAAACTCCTTGGGAGATTCGATCAAAAACTCATCCCTTATGAAGTAATAGTCGGATCCCTCATATACGTTGTAGGGCTTCTCGGGACGGTTCTCGTAGAGCGCATTGATCACGGCATCCGCAAAATAAGCTCCGGGGCCCATGTCCTCGAAGTTCACGATGCGCCTGGTATATTTACGCTCGAGCTTTATAAGGCTCTCTTCCGTATCGAGGATATCGTTCACCACTACATCGGGCATGTAATTCTTCAGTATCTTCTCGTAATCCTCGTCGTTCTCTATGGTCTTATAGGGGAAATACGCCTCCTCAAGCTTGGCAATGCCTATATTGCTCTTCGAATCGGTAACAAAGAGCACGTCATGGCCTATGAGCTTATTGGCGACGGAGAGACATCTGTAGATATGTCCCATGCCGAGTTCCTGCCTTCCCACGCACCTGAGCACTATCCTCTTGCGGCGGAGTATCGACTCCGCGGATATCCAGTCCTCCTCGGAATCTATGTCTATGGCCTCTCTCTGGGCCGTCTCGTAGACCGTGATATTCTCTCCTATGCGGGAATCCTCCCTGACCCAGCCCCTGCGGGTTATCAGGAATGCGCCGGTCTCGAGGAAATTATGCGGAAGCTCCTGTGAATTAAGGCGCTTCTCGTAATTCTTTACTATTCTGCCGTTCTCCTTGCGCCACGAAAGATGGGGCCTGTTCACGCAGGATATCATCGTATCGTAATCGGAATCGATAAAGGCCTCGAGGGCATTGATAAGGGTCTGTGATCTGAGAGTCGGAGATGTCGCCTGCATCGTGATGACTATGTCATAGTTTTCACTGCGGCGGTTTTCCATCTTTTTGACTGCATCGTAGATAACGGGATCAAGTGTGATATTGTCGGCAGCCAGCGACTGGTCGCGCCAGATGATCTCGATATTGCGGCTCTCCGCGATCCCTCCGAGTTCCTCGTCATCGGTCGACACGCAGATATCGGCGTCATACTTATCGACGACTCTTAATGCGTTATCGATGGAATAGAGGATGAGCGGCTTGCCGTTCATCATCCTGACATTTTTCCTCGGTATCCTTTTTGATCCGCCTCTGGCGGGTATGACAATGAGTATTTTCATCTTTTTTCCCGTATGTTTCCCGGCAGGGGCAGACCACAGCTCCCCCGTGCCGATATTTCAATGCTTAAACACTTTATTCTACCACAAAATGCAGTCCGCAAAAAGTGTGGAACGCTCTATCTCTTCTTCAGCATCCCGAAGAAGGCTCTCATGTCCTTTCTCCAGAGGACGGTAAGCAAACCTATGATAACAAGAGCTGCCGCATATCTTGCGATCACTGTGCCGTACAGCGCTCCCGTGACTACGCCGGCTGCTATCGTGAGAATGATCATAAGGAAATACATGCCGTCATTGAAGACCTTCTTTTTAAGCAGATGTACAGTGGTAAAGTAGTGCAGGATCATGAGGATGAAGTATCCGGCAAGAGTCGTATAAGCTGCTGCGATATAGCCGAACTGTCTGATAAAGAAATAATTGAGAGCTATGTTCACGGCGGCTGCGATGCAGGAATTAACGGCTATGAGAAAGGTCTTCTTGTAAAAGATCTCGGTATTGACATAGTTTGTATAGAAATACTGGCAGAGAGTCCCCAGCGCCACCGGGGCCACCACAAACATCGACTCATGATAGGACTTTGCATATAAAAGCTTCACTATCTCGGGCGCCACCGCAACAAAGCAGATGGTCATGAAACATCCGGCCTCCATAAGGATCTTGTTATCCCTTCTTATGGCCTCGATATTGCCGGCATCCAGCCTTTCGTTAAAGAGAGGTACCCAGGCATTGCCCACGGCATTTGTCACAAACATGAGAAGCGAGCCTATGGTATAGCCCGAGGTATAGAGTCCGACAGCGGAATAATCACACATATTCTGGATCATGGAGACATCTATCCTGGCAAGCAGTATCATCGCAAGCCCGTGAGGTATCATCGGGATACCTATCAGAAGGGCGTACTTCCAATACTTTATGTTAACCAGACATCTGCCTTTTACAAGCAGCGCAGCATAGCAGATAAGAGCCACGATCGCTGAAGGAATCACCGTTCCGAGTATCTTGGCAAAGCCCTTGTCATCCGGCATCTTCAGTATGAGAAGTATGGAAAGCAAAACGGTAGCGATAGTTATGAAAAGCGAAATTGCTATGTTTTCCTTGTATCTGTACTCGAATCTGAGCTTATACTGCATATAGTCTATGGACGGGAAAAGTATCAGATAGGTGAAGAGAATGACAACGACAGGCTTTTCGAATCCGAGCATTCCGCCCGACGGAGAAAAGAAGATCACGAGGATAAGGACTATGGCTCCGAATATACTGGAAAGCCCCTGTATCGCTGACATGTATGCATCGAATTCATTACGCGAACCCGGGCCTTCCTTGCCGTAATCGAGTCTTGCCCTGCCCACGCTGTATATGAGACACAGGCCCATCAGAACATAGAAGATCGAGACATAGTTGTTGAAGTTATTGGCGTAGCCGGTCTCGGAGGTAGTAAGAAGGCGTGTATATATAGGGGCGGTGATCAAACCCACCGCCCTTATCATAACGTTCGATATTACGTACCATATTCCGGATTTCGCGGCCTTCCCCGCGTTATCCTCCCTGCGCTCTTCGCTCATTTAACTGTCTCTTTCTATTGAAGCCCAGTTTACTCCTCACTATCGTCCGAGGGCTCGTCGGGTTCCGGATAATCCTTGAACATATTCCTCTGGAGTATCGTGTCCTCGGGAATGTCGCAGATCGCCGTGCGGCCCACCACAAGCCCTATCTCGCTGGGCGGGATGCCCGTTCCGGGTCTCTTGAAGGTGAGCATATTCCTCGTCACCAGATCTCCGGTGTCGATAGCGCAAGCGGATACTATGGAGCGTCTCGCGTTCTCACGGGCAGTTGCCTCACTCGGGAGTGATGCGAGCTCTCCGCTTCCCGTCAGCATATCCATCCTCTCTACCGAAGCTAGGATAGCCTTTGCATCCTCGGGATCCATTGCGTGATAATGATCGTTGCCCGTGAGAGTCTTGTCCAGGGTAAAGTGCTTCTCGATCAACTGAGCGCCCATGTTGTAAGCGACCTTCACCACATCGAATTCCGGTGTCGGCTTCGTATGATCCGAATAACCTATGTAGCAGTCCGGGAACTGCTGTTTTAAGGTCTGTATCTTCTTAAGGTTGGCATGCTCCAGCGGAGTAGGATATTCCAGCACGCAGTGAAGGAGCACCAGTTCTTTGTCATTCACCGCTCTTATCGTATCCACGGCCTGCTCTATCTCGGACAGCTCCGATGCCCCTATCGAGAGCAGCATCGGCTTGCCCTTCTTTGCCTGATACTCTATGAATGGAAGATTTGATAGATCCGATGAAGATATCTTGTATACGTTCATCAGATCGTTCAGATAATCCGCGCTGTCAAAATCAAAGGCGGTCGACAGGAACTCGATCCCCATCTCATCGGCATAGTCCCTGAGCTCCCTGTACTCGGGCTCCCCGAAGGAATCAAACTTCTTGAAGAGCTCATACTGGGATTCCGTAGGCTCTTCTGTCCTGTCCCAGTAGGACGGCGAATCCTTGGCGGCAAGCGTCCCAGCCTTATACGTCTGGAACTTCACCGCATGTATCCCGGCGTCACGGGCCTCCTTTATCATGAGCTTTGCGGCCTCCATGGGAGTGATCCCGCGCTTTTCGGCGATATCGTAGTAATTAACGCCTATCTCTGCTACAAGTACGAACTTTCCTTCTTTCAGTCTCTCGATTATTGTGCTTTCCATTTTTTGTAGTTTTCCAATCCTTTCTCGTAAAAGTCCAGCAGCACCTTCAGTTCCCTTGCAAATTCCTCTGATTCCTCATGCCTTCCGGCAAATATCTCCTCGGCCTCATCCATGAGATAGAATATCTTCACTTCATTTCCTGCTTCCTTTACAGCATGAATGTATGAAGCCGCGGAATGTATGTTGTCGACCTCTCCGAAAGATCTTATCGCCTCCGGGAGATCCTCGAACGACCTGATCCGCGTGATGCCGTCAATAAGAGAAAACGGCACATCCCCGAATACTATGCTCTTTCTTCCCATGAGAGCCGCCTCATAAGCCGCAGTGCCGGTAATGGTGACCACGCCCAGAGACTTCGTGATCCAGGGTTTGGGATCCTTGTAATAGTTTAACTGTACTACACGCACGTTTGCAAGTTCGGCGGCCTTTTTGTAAAAGCTTACGTCCCTCTCGCCGAGCATTGCCTGATGCTCCTTCACATAGAGCTTCCAGCCGACGGGCAGGGACTTGGAGACCTGCTCGATAAGATTCAGCTCATCCACATAAAAAGATGCCTTCACGAACACCGAGGATTCCGGTATCAGATGCAAAGGCATATATACGTATTTTTCACCCTCGACGGGGTTCTCAAAGTATTTATTCGGCGCAAGGAGCTTTCGTTTGATCCGCTCCACATCGAGGTAATACTTAAGATACGGCTTCGTGGGCGCATAGAGCATGCCGGACTGCTTCTTCCTTGCAGCGTTTTTTGCCGTATGATCCTGATCCCAGAAATAATTCCATTTCCCGAGCATGATCTTCATGGACTTGATGAGCGGTGTCCTCTCGTACTGACTGGTCACCGACCCGTCAAATTCCTTGTTCATGATCGAGGTCTTCTCACGGAAATCCCTGATGTAGGCGTATTCATCGGACAGCTCTTCGGGGCTCATCCTCATCGCCTTTTCATAGAGGTCCCTGAAATACGGATCTATGGAAAATGAATTCTGGAAGCTGGGATATTTGTAAAATCCGTACTTGCCGTATTCTATGGTCTCGTAGGGGATGCCGCGCTTATATGCGACTTCGATAAGGACGGTACGCTGCAGCTCCGCATTGTCGGTATCTAATATAACATCCGGTTTGAAATCATCCAGTATCCTGAAGATATTCTTATAGTTGAGCTCAAGCCAGTATTTATTTTCAGCGTCCGTGGTCACGGGCCAGTATCTGCGGTAGTGATAATGCTTTGTATTCTCCTGGCTCGCCATGAGCTGCAGTCCCAGAGGCTTGAAATGGGTATAATCCCGCTCAAGCATGTCAAGGAATTCCTGATCCGACGGATCGCCTCCTCCGGATATGCCCGCCACGAACTCGTCGCAGATGCCGGACACATCATAGAGCTTCACGTCAGGCAGCTTCTCACGCCACTCAAATATCGTGTGCTCGTTATAATAGCATTTGTTATAGGTGCATTCGGAAGACATGATATAGAAGGCGGCGACCTCGTTCGTCGCCTTCAGATCCCTCGCCAAGAACCACAGAGGCTTGGAATACGTCTCCCTGCATACGAAGAGTATCCTTTTGCCATACAGATTGGGATAGTCGTCTTTTGTTATCTTCATATCGAGATTTTACCACACGGAAAGTGAAAAAGCACGGGTCAATCAGAGAACCGTCCCCGTGATTGACCCGTGAAATGATAGTTTTACTCAACTATTGTGAAGTTCATGACCTCCGCCTTCTCATAGTCGGCAAACATCTGATCGAGAAGTTTCCCTGCTTCTTCGGGGTCCTCCGGGAGATCGATGGTATCAAAGCTTTCATTGTCATTCCTTAAGAAACCGCTGTAGGTTTCATTTCCATTCTCATCATAATCGACCCATATGGTGTCCTTTATCATGAGACCCGTTCCGTCATTATTCATGAATTCGGTCTCACAGCTGTGATTGCCGCCGTAATATACAAGGGTTCCGTCCGTCCTTATGGGATAAGCAGTGCCGCCGCTGAAAGCATTGCCGATAAAGTGGACATTGCCGTTCACTTCTCCGTAGAAGGTGGCATCGATAGCGGCATTGTGACCTTCAAGATCGTCATAGGTCTCCTCAGTGACCGCAAGGAGCTTGCCGTCAAAGCCCTCAAGCTCGAAATATGTATATGCGTTACCCTGTTCGAGATAGGATATCAGCTCATCAAAGCTCTCAAAGTCGCTCTTTGCGGCATTCTCTTCCACGAAGGAACCGGGCATGAATTCCTCATACTCCGGCTGATACATAGAGCCGGCTACAGCCGTAATATCAAAGCCGTCAAGATCCTTATCTTCAGTTGTCAGGGAATATACGAGGCCTGTCACCTGGTCGATCCAGATAACGCTGTGGATCATCTCATCACCGTCTTCCATGGCGCGGAACCTGGCTTCCGAACCGTTCAGTTCATCCTCCAGATCCGAATCCCATTCACCCTGCACACCGGAGATATCCTCCAGAGTATCGGAAGGCTTCATACGGGCATTGAAATGCAGGCCATCCAGATCAAACTGCATCTCAGCAAGCTTTTCGGATGGAAGCAGGCGATATATAACGCCTGTTGCGCCATCTGGCACTATAAAATATGCGTTTACCAGAGCATATACATCTTCTTCCGTCGCATCATCCGTCCACGGATTGCCCATATTGACAAAGCCGCCCTCCTCTGATGCCTCTTCCGAAGCAGGAGCAGGAGCGGATCCCGAACCGGCCGCCCCGCAGGATGTCATGATCATCGACGCAGTAAGCACTCCCGCCGTTAATATACTCGCTATTGCTCTTCTTCTCATTTCTCTATCTCCTTTTATCCTTGACTTGTCATTCTATTATATCCAGCTTATTCTGTTCACGCATTATTATACGAGACACACCTTCCCTTGGGCAATCGTGATATACAGCAGTCCGCAGGCGGAATCAAATATCCTACGCTATCGATACAGGGCAAAGGCGGATCCCCTCAGATATATGATATCGACCGAGCGCGAGGTGATATCATATATCCTGTGGGGACCAGTTTGTACTGTGTCGATATCAGTCGCGGTCTTCGGATAAATGTTTGTTTTTCCGCGCTATGAACTCACTAAGTTCAGCGTTCGCCTGATGACAAATTTTCGCTCGCACCTGTTCTGCGCGCTATACATTATGATCAGTGAAGTCATTGAGCGCAGCCATGCGTCTCGCGAAAATTATCAGTCTCCGCTTCACTAAGTGGTTCATGCCTAATGCTCCCTAAACAAAAATTTATCCATCAGCCCGCTGCATATGTTGAACAATATCGACACAGTCCGGGCGGGACCCGCAGGATATATGATGTCGACCGAGCAATCAGCCGGTGTTTCTTAACGAGGCAAAGTCTTATAGATTTCGCTACTGCGATGGCCGTGCTGCTTTTTAGCACGGAACAGTGCAGAGCGAAATCTTGTCTATAAGACTGAAGGCGAGTTTAGAAACATCCGAGCGCGAGGTGATATCATATATCTGAGGGGATCCGCAGAAAATATGATGTCGACCGGGCGATCAGCCTTTATTTCTTAACGAGGCCTCTACCGCCTCAAGATATGCATATCCCTCTTCCTTGTCCGGCTCGAGCATGGCCCCTTCGCCCCACTCGTTCCATGCATTCACAAACACATAAGCGTCCGTGCCGATCTTCTTGTCTAGTTTACATAACGCATCTTTGAACTTCTCAGCCGATGCCCCGGTATATACCAGTCCTTTGTACCCCCGTCTCGGAGTATTGTCCCAGCGGGCTATGATCCCGGGGTACTCATTATCAGCGTAATCACGTCCTAAGATCGATCCGTATATCCAGTCTATCGGGATCCTTCTCTCCAGCATCATGTCGGATCTCATGCTGCTCTTGTCCCCGGTATCTTTCTCCCTGACGATAAGCCGTTTCAGCGAATTCGCCGCGCTTCTTAAGCCTGTCATGACATTATACTGCATGGTCTGAAAAGGCTTAAGATCGTGCTTCAAGGAATATCCCGGCTCGAAGTAATAATACGCATCGCACAGATCCCTGTTGTCGGCAGCATGCGCCGTCCTGCCTCCGATAAGATATATACCGGGAAATCCGGCTTCCCTTGCCCACTCATCAAAGCGCTCCTTCATCCCTGCAAGCGCCTCTATATCTCCCGTCCTGTAGATACAGAGCACCGGTCTTCCGTCCTGCTTTATATATCTCTCATCTTTGAAAAACCTTAAGAGATACTCAAAATGTTCCTTCCACTCTTCCTCATCTCCGTATGTCTGCTCCATGAGGATCTCTTCGTTGTAGTCATACCAGGCTCTTCTCCAGGTCTCATTCGCCCAGCTGATGCAGTACTTAAGGTCTATCTCGGGATGATCGAGCAGTATCTCCATGGGCCGCTCCATGAGCTTATGCCCCGTAAAGTAATACTGGTAGAAGACGAACCCGTATATCCCGTATTTCTTTGCCTGCTCTGCCTGTATCTTAAGCCTCTCACCCGTTTGATCGGAGAGGTCGTAATATACCCCGTCAAAGGGCTCCCTAGGCTCGATGTGTCCGGTAAATAAAGGCTTTGCCCTCTTTACTGCGCTCCATTCGGTATAGCCTTCGCCCCACCATTCGTTATTTTCCTTAAAAGCGTGATATTGAGGAAGATACAGCGCCAGCACTCTCATGATGACTCCTTTGCGGAAGGCGATACCGCGATGGGATCTCCTTCATCCTGCGGCTTCGGGATCCCGTCTGCCACGCCGATATCCTGAGGCGCAGGGTAGATCGACCCGACAGCCCTTCCAAGCGCAAAATACACAACAGGCGCAAGGAGTACCGAATCAAGCACGTTCGCTCCCACGGATATAAGAAGGCACAAAGTGATGATCGCGATTTCACAGGCGTTCTGTCTTATATTGTTGAATGACTTTATGTAAACCAAAGCAACAACGAAGATGATAAGCGACGAGCCAATGAGTCCCATCTCCGAATAAAGCTTGACCAGGCCTCCCTCCGACACTACGTGGTCCTGATACTCCGAAGCTCTCAGGCCGTGGCTTCCCAGTCCGTCGCCCATCCAGAAATTGGCCATGTTGTTCACCGCCGCTATCCAGGATTCGGCCTTTGCCGAAAAGGACGCCACAAGGGATGACAGGCCTTCAAAGGATCTTCTTACGGCAAGCAGGCATGTCACAGCGGAAAGCAGGGCGCATACCGTTCCAAAAATACTGTCCTTTCTTCCGTCCTTCTTTACGAAAGACAGGGAAGCGGCAAGGGCAAAAGCCGAAATGCAGGGAAAAACGAAAGAGCCGGAAGAGGCATCGTCAAATGAATATCCCGCAAAGCCTCCGCATATAAGCGCGCATATCGATGATATGAGCGCAGCGAGGATAAAGCCTCCGTAATACCTCCCGGTATGATTTTTCTCTATGCCCGCCTGATCATTATCCATGCACCGTCCCGCATAATAAAAAAACATGGGAAGAAGGGTCGATGTGACCTCTCCGACATATACTCCAACGGGTATGCCGTAATGTACGCACCATACCCCTGACAGAAGGTTATACAGGACGTAGAGGGAGAACACTATGTCCTCGGTCTTTTTAACGTAAGGGTATCCGATAAGAAGGCTTCCGGCAACGCCTGTCAGCAAAAAGAAGGTGACGGCGATCGCGGTACCTCTGCTGCCGGAGAAAGAGCCCGCAAGATATATCAGCGATAATATCGGATACAGCAGGCAGATATACTCTTTTACAAGTCTGTTGTTCATTTTATGTAAACCTTATTCCCGGATAAGCCTGTCTGCGGCATCCGCTAGATCCTTCGCTATGATGTCCGGCTTGTCATGATCAAGACGAGCGCAGATATCACATTTATAGTCCCCGATAAAGACAGACTTAAGATGAGCCGCCCTTGCGCAAAGGGCATCGGTAAAGCTGTCCCCTGCCATGAAGGATGAGTCAGGGTCTATGGCATATTTGGAAAATGCCTCTTTTATAAGACCGGTCCCGGGCTTACGACAGTCGCACGGCCCTATGAGGTTCTTCTCGGTGCTCCTACTGCTCCCCTTCGGATGATGAGGGCACATGAAGACATCATCTATCTCAGGTATCAGCTCCTTCAGTCTCTTATTGATGTCGAACAAAGCACCGAGGCTTGTCTTTCCCTTGGCAGCCGCGGGCTGATTGGTCACGATGAAAATAAGATATCCCGCATCCTTAAGGCGCGCTATCGCATCTGCTGCGCCGTTGATGAGTTTCAGTTCTCCGACTGCAAGAGGAGAATCAAGGAGCTCCGTGTCATCATTATACACTATCTCATTGATCACACCGTCCCTGTCCAGGAAGGCGGCCTTCTTCTTACGCTCGAATCTCTCTTCGGCATAGGATATGAACTCCCTGTAGGGTTCGGGACGTCCGATCTCGTAAAAGCGTCTTGTGACCACAAGACCTTCAAGTCGGCCTTCGACCGAGAGTCTGTGCTGGATCACGGACAGGTCAAACTTCTCACCGATATTATAGTCATCGAGCACGGATCTTGAAAACATGTTGACTCCGTAGTCGATATGGTCCATTTCGGGAAGCGGGTTTTCTTTATCATAGAGCTTGAGCTGCCCATCGCAAAAGACCACGTTGCTGCTGTCAAACCGCCCGTCATTGCGTAGCAGGGTCATAAGTGACAGCGCTCCGTCCTTCTTTGCTTCATGATACCTGTATACTACCTCGCGGTAATCTATATCCATGAAGGAGTCGGCATATACCAGAAGTAAATCCTCCTCCAGCTTATCATATGCATTTCTTAATGCGCCGCCGGTACCGAGCAGGATGGCATTACCGTCGGAGTCAGCGGCGTCTTTTTGGTATGTTATGTCAACGCCAAACTTCTCACCATCACCAAAGTAATCCTCGATCTCTGATGACAGATATCCGGTACAAAAAAGGAATTTGCGGAATCCCGCTGTGATAAGAAGTCTGAGTTCGTATTCGAAGAAAGGAACGGAATCTTGTTTACATAAATCAGGTATATCGCCTTGATCAAGCGGCGGAAGACTCTTTCCGACGGGGAGCAGCGGCTTCGGACAGGAAGCGACTATATCTCCGAGACGGGATCCCACGCCTCCCATCATCACTGCTACCTGCACATCCTCCATCCTGGGCATCATGAGCTATAACCCTCCGCCTTTCGGATCTCCTCTGTGGACATCATAATATCTTGAATCCCAAAGCCCGTCCGTCATTATAAAACATCTTAACTGTATCGAGGGAGTATTCATCAAGATCCTTCCCGAGTGTCGGAAGCGCCCTGATCAGATCGTCTGTCAGAGTGATTATATCGGCACCGGATCTCTCCGCCTGGATCACGTTAAAGAGTTCACGGCTTGAAGCCCAGAGCACCTTGGAATTGCCGTGCTCTTTGCACATACGCGCAACCTCGCTGATGACGGGCTCTGCATCGATGCCCGCGTTAGTGATCCTTCCCGCAAAGATGGATACTATGGACGGATGAGAAGGATCGAGGGCATCGAGAACCGCTTTTGCCTGATCCGTTGTGAAGACCGCAGTGACGTTCAGCTTCAGCCCGTCTGACGACAGAGTGCGGATCAGATCCGCGCTGCTTTCGCCCTTTGTATTCGTGACCGGGATCTTCACATATATGTTGTCGCCGTAATCCGCCAGTATCTTTGCTTCCTTCTCCATGAGGTCAAACTCATCCGAGAATACCTCAAAGGAGAGCGGCACATCCTTTATGGCTCCTGCGGCTTCTTTTGCAAAGGTCTTGTAATCCGTGACGCCCGCCTTTTTCATAAGGGTAGGGTTTGTGGTAAAGCCCTTTACAAAGCCCTTGTCATGCTCCGCTATCATCTTCTTAATGTCTGCGCCGTCCGCATATATGTCTATCTTCAGATCACGATAATCCATAAGTCTTTACCTTTCGCATCCTATTGGAACTTTTTGCTCTTTGCGAGTTTCTTTACATGAGTACGGGTCAGGATCGCCAGAAGCCACGGAGCGTGGAGTGAGAGCTGCCTCTTGATCCTCAGGCTCCTCCCTATCTCGGGATTGTCCTTTATGCCCTCCCCCATATCTCTTACATACTCCAGATGTTCTCTGTATCTGTTCTGCATCCTCTCGCTGTCGGTGCTCTTCCCCTTGAAGTAGATAAGATAATTCTGTATGCATGTCAGATGATCGTACAGGAGGAATGCGTCAGCCGCACTTTTAAGCTCAGGCGCTATACCGCAGGCAAAATCAGCAAACTCCATGTCCGCTTCAGTATTATGCTCTGCCATGTCCTTTACTCTCGAGAGGCTGTTGCCCCTTACCCTGTAGTGATACAGGGGCTCCGTATCATATACTATCTTCCCGGCCTTTGCTATCGCCTTGTCTATCACATACCTGTCCTCGAGATATCTGTCGTCGGGGAATCTTAAGTCCTCAAATATCGATGCCTCAAAGAGCTTGTCCCAGCAGTGAAAGAAAAACCCCGTGCCCTTAAGTATCATCTCGAAGGCGCCGGCAGGGTCCATATCCCTTATGCCTGCGTCAGGATCAGCCTCGGAGCGGTCTTCGTATTCACTGTACTTGCCGCAGACGGAAAGACGTGCCTCATGCTCAATGAGGTTTACATAAAGCTTCCTGAACATCTCAGGTTCCGCCCAGTCATCACCGTCCACAAAGCCTATATAATCGCCGGTCGCTGCATCGAGGCCCTTATTTCTCGCATCTCCAGTGCCTTTTGCCGGAGTGCGGATGATCCTGATCCTGTCATCCTTCTTCGCAAAGCGCTCGCATATGGCAAGATCTCCCTTATCTGTACCGTCCTTCTCTCCTACCACGAGGATTATCTCGAGGTTTTTGTACGTCTGGGAGACTATGCTCTCGAGCGCTCTCGGAAGAAAGGCCGCCACGTCATATATTATGGATATAACCGATATCTTCGGCTGATTCTCTTCCATCACAGGATCGTTGCTCCTTCGTGTTCAAATCTGAAACGCACTTCCTCCATGCCGGTGCCCTGCATTGCGCTTCTTAAGGCGGTCTTGTTCTCTGTATAGAAAAGCAGGAAGCCTCCTCCGCCGGCGCCTATCATCTTGCCGCCCAGAGCGCCGTTTTTCATCGCAAGTTCATACCATTCGTCTATCTGCGGATTGCTCATGTTGCCGGAGCGCTTCTTCTTGTACTCCCAATGGATGTTCATTATATCCGCAAAGCCCCTTAAGTCACCCTTTTCCAGGACTTCCTTTGATCTGTATCCCAGCTCTTTTACGAAGTCCAGATTCTTCATCATGGCTTCGTCATCCTTTTTGCTGGCATCATCCTGCTCCTTGAGTATCGAAGAAGCAGACCTCGAGAAGCCGGTGAAATAAAGGATCAGATTATCCTCAAGATCATAGAGCGTCCTGTTCGATATCTCAAGAGGATACACATTCACCCTGCCGGTGTTGTCAAATTCCATGCAGGTGATCCCGCCGTATGCCGAGATATACTGATCCTGCTTGCCTATGGGCTCATGCAGCATATTCATCTCTATGTCACAGGCTTCCTCTGCAAGAGTCCTTGTGCTTACAAAATCTCTCTTGTACTGATGGAGAGCCTTTAAGAGCGCAGTCGTAAAGGTGCTCGAAGAGCCCAGTCCGGTGCCTGCGGGGATATCCGCCATGGAGCATATCTCCAGCGAGCAGTCATCCGGTATCTCAAGCTTCTTCATGGTCTCGCGGAAGATCGCATGCCTTATCCCTCCTACAGAATCGGTCTCCTCGTAGTCGGAATATTTGAGCATTATCTTGCCGTCAAAGTTTTTATGCAATATTATGTAAACATATTTGTCGATGGCGGCAGAGATCAGGAAACCGCCTTTCTTCTCGTAATATGAAGGGAGATCCGTGCCTCCCCCGCCGAGCGATATCCTCAGCGGACTGCGTGCGATAATCATGTGTTATGTAAACTCCTTTATCAACTCTCCGAAAGATATATATTTTTCAACCGCGGCTACGATCTCACTAAGCTCAGCCTTCGTGCCCAAGCGGCCCTCGTAACGCGCTTCGCAGCTTAGTCGGGCCAGGGCACTCGCCTTCGCTAAGTTCGACGTGCTTATTGCTCTGAAAAATATATATCTTCCGGAGAGCACTGTAACTCAGTCAACATATGCAGGATCGGAGTCCGCGGGCGCTTATTTCACAGTGCATTCACGAGGAGATGCCCAAGCGCATCCTCTAAAGTGCAACCGACGCAGCATATGCAATAAAGCAGCAGATCACAGCGCATTAACTAAAAGATGCCACACTATACCCTGGAAGCCCTCCGCGTGCGGAGTGATCCTTGTCTCGTCGACGACAGGTATCAGCACGCATGCATCGCTAACCTTCTTGGAATACCCTCCGTCCCTCGATACTATCGAGATGACAGCCGCTCCTCTTTCCTTGGCAAGCTTCAGCGCCGACACTATGTTAGGGCTTGCATTCTCATTGCCTCCGCCGACCGAGAGCACCATGACTGCATCATTTGCGCCGATATGGGATATCTTAAGCCACTCCGTGAATGTCGTATCCCACCCTTCATCATTGGTGCGCGCCGTGAGCTCTGACACATTATCCGTAGGAGCATAGGTCTCTATGCCGCCTATCTTCCTGAAATCATTAACAGCATGGGAAGCATTGGCAGCAGATCCGCCGACGCCAAGTATGAAGAGCCTTCCGTCCTCGGCTCTGACCTTCCTTAAGATCGCGACGGACTTTTCAATCTCTTCCTTCGAGAGGCTTCTCGCAATCTCCTCAGTCTGCTCAAGGTAGCTGTCTATATATCCTTTTATATCCATGATCTTCCTCCGTGTATCAACATCCGGACGGCGGGATTTGATTTATGTAAACCAAGCCCTCAGTCCAGTATCCACTCGTTCTCCATTATGTATTCGACTGTCTTCACGACTGCCTGCTCTATCGTGTATTTCGGCTTCCATCCGAGGCTTCTGACCTTCTTTGTATCAAGATAGATGAAGGGATTGTCACCGATCCAGCCCTTATTTCCGCCGGAATAGGAAAGCTCCGGGGTCACCCCCATGCGTCCCGTGATCCATCTTATGGAGTCGTTTACCTCGCAGTATTCGTCAGTCCCGAGGTTGTATATATTGATCTTATCCCTGCACTTCTCAGTGACCGTGAGTATCGCATCGAGACAGTCGCCCACGTAAAGATATGATTTCTTCTGATGTCCGTCGCCAAGGACATGTAGCTTTGTCGGATCCTCCTTCAGCTTCTTGTAGAAATCATAGACATGTCCGTGAGGATATCTCTCGCCGAGTATCGATACGAACCTGAATATGAAGCCCTGGAAATCAAAGCCTTCGCAATAGGACTCTATCATACCCTCGCCCGCGAGCTTTGATGCGGCATAGAGCGAGGTCTGCACAGGAAAAGGCGCATCCTCCGGCGTGGGGATCACCTCAGCCTCTCCGTATACAGAGCCCGTGGAAGAAAAGCCTATCCGCTTTACGTCATTCTTTCTCATGGCCTCAAGCACTCTGGCCGTATTGACGGTATTCTGTTCTAGATCCTTCAGCGGATGCTCCAGTCCTCTCCTGACATCTGCATTTGCGGCAAAATGAAATACAAAGTCGACGCCCTTCATGGCTTCGTTCAGGACTTCCTCATCCTCAAGACGGGCCTCCACGAGATTGAAGTTTTTATTCTCCGAAGCCTTTTTAAGATACTCCCTGTGGCCCGTGACAAATCCGTCGTACACGGTGACCGTATGTCCCAGCGACAGAAGCCTGTCGGCCATATTGGAGCCTATGAATCCGGCTCCCCCGGTGATAAGATAATGCATTACTCTCCTCCGTAATCTTAATTATATCATATACTCAAGACAGGGGGACGGTTCTTTTGTCTTGCCGGAACGACAAGACAAAAGAACCGTCCCCCCTGTCTTGTCACCCTAATATTATGTCAACCAATTCTCCGTACGGATCCTCCACGCTCTTTCCCGGGGAAGGCTCTTTCGGTCCTATCCTTCCTTCCATCACATCCTTCATGAGATCAGCAAGGGCCTTCGGATCAAAAGCATCAAAGAAATGAGCGTTATCATAGTCTTTCAGCACTTCACGAGCAAAGTCCGTATCGGCAGCAAGTATGGGATTGCCGAACTGTCTTGCCTCTCCGAGCGGCATCCCGTACGTCTCAAGGTATGAAGGAAATAAAAGCGTGCTCCCTGCGTACTCTTCAAAGACTTCCTCTCTCGGGAGCAGCCTGTCCTTTGTATATATCACTTCCGGATCATATCCGTCAGCCTCAAGTATCCTGCGTGCCTCCTCTATAACGGCATGATTCTTGTAGGGAAGATCACTTGCCGGATAGAAGAATCTCTTTTTTTCGAAAGCGCCCGGCTTTACGTACTCCGTAAGATCCGGTATAGAAGGCGGAACCTTAAAGACCTTATCACCGGCTCCTCCGATATCATGTATAAGAGCTTTTCTCATCCACTCCGTCTGTACCACACATCTGTCCGCTCTTTTTGCCGAAGAGATGATCAGAGGATGATAGAACCTCTGGTATAACGCCTGCTCTTTTTCCTCCCTGCGGAAAAGGGAAAACTTCTTAAAATGCTGGAATCCCACGGGCTGATGAATATATAACACCTGTTTGATATCCTGCCTTATCCCGCGAGGGATCATGTTCTCAAGGCTGAATACTATATCAGGCGATATCTTATTGATCCAGGCTCCTCCGTCGATGAGTTCAAAGCGAAGACGCCTGGCAGAAGATGCCTTGACGTCGCTTCTTACAATGATATCAACGTTTTTATCGGGTCTTTCTTCAAGGATCCCCTGCGCGCCCGTCACAAAGTTCCAGCGCACATCCGAACCGTTCCCGTCCGTTCCTGCCCTGTCACAGACATATCCGTAGAAGTCCTGCAACACAGAGAGCGCGCCTGTCTTGGACGCCGCTATGTCAAGGACAAGGACCCGCTTCTCCATCCTTATCCCCGCTTCAGCCAGACAGTCTCGTTCACTATCTTGGTGTAGCTCTGGATCAGTTTTATGACCTTCACGGACACGTTGGCATCGGCATAGTCTTCTGCTTCCACATAAGGCTCATGAGCTGAGTGCATTGCGACTGCAAGCTCGACTGCCTGTTCCACGTCTTCGGAACGTATCCCTCCTATCACGACCGACCCCTTGTCCAGCACCTCAGGTCTCTCGGTGGAGGTCCTGATCAGCACTGCCGGAAAATCCATCATCGCGGACTCTTCGGAGAGAGTCCCCGAATCCGAAAGCACACAGAAGGCATTCTCCTGAAGCTTATTGTAGTCGAGATATCCGAAGGGCTTCAGATTCTGCACTCTCTTGTCGAACTTAAAGCCTCTTTTGTCGATGAACTTCTGCGATCTTGGATGCGTCGAATATATGACCGGCATGTCGTACTTTTCGGCGATATGATTGATGGAATTCATCAAAGACAGGAAGTTCTCTTCTATATCGATGTTTTCCTCTCTGTGCGCGGAGACCAGGATGTATCTCCCCGCTTCAAGCGACAGCTCCGACAGTACGTTTGACGCTTCTATGCGGTCTTTATTCTTCAGAAGGACTTCCTTCATCGGCGATCCGGTGACAAAGACAGTCTTGCCGTCTATGCCCTCGGACAGAAGATACCGTCTTGAGTGCTCGGTATAGGGAAGGTTGATATCCGAGATATGATCCACTATCTTGCGGTTGATCATCTCGGAGACGTTCCAGTCCCAGCAGCGGTTGCCTGCCTCCATATGGAAAATGGGGATCTTGAGCCTCTTAGCAGATATGGCCGACAATGCCGAGTTCGTATCGCCTAGGATCAGGACTGCGTCAGGTTTTATGTCAACCATAAGTGAATATGACTTTGCGATTATATTTCCCATGGTCTCACCGAGATCAGCGCCTACGCTGTCAAGGTAATGATCGGGCTTCCTGAGTCCCAGGTCCTCGAAGAAGACCTGATTTAAGGTGTAATCATAATTCTGACCCGTATGCACCAGTATATGGTCAAAATACCTGTCGGCGCATTTTATGACCTCAGACAGCCGTATGATCTCAGGCCTTGTGCCCAGTATAGTCATCAGTTTGAGTTTGCCCATCGTCTTCTCCTTCACACCTGCTCGTAATATGTATCCGGACGGGCGGGATCGAATGCCTCCGAAGCCCACATTACTGTCACCAGCTCGTCTTCGCCTTCATTTATTATACAATGCACGTATCCTGTCGGGATATCGACCACTGTAAGATCCTCCCCGGACACATGATAATCGATCACCTTTTCTTCTCCGACCTTTCTGAACCGGATGAGCCCGCGGCCCTTGACCACAAGGAATTTCTCGTTCTTGCTGTCATGCCAGTGATTGCCCTTTGTGATCCCCGGATGAGTTATGTTAACCGAGACCTGCCCCCTGTCCGCGGTCCTTATGAATTCGGTGAAGGAACCTCTCTCGTCCTTATTCATCTTAAGCTCATATGAGAATCCGTCCTCCGGAAGGAAACTGAGATAGGTGGAATAAAGCTTTGATACCAGAGGATCCGAAAGATCCGGTACCTCAAGGCTCTTCCTGATCGCAGGAAATCCCGTTATCGTATCTGCTATAAAACCAAGAGTCGTGTGATGGATCGGGCACCGTGGTGATGTATACGGTCTGCCGGCTCCCTCCACACTTCCTCCGTCCTTCATGATCTCCATATCTTCAATGAGTTCGGCGACGACATCATCGATATAGACAAGATCCATCTCATGCGAAGGATCGTTCACTTTTATCGGGAGAGAATGAGCAGTATTGTAACAGAAGGTCGCTATCGCCGAATTATAGTTCGGCCTCGACCATTTCCCGAAGACATTGGGAAGCCGGTAGATGATCACGGGAGCTTTCGTCTTCTGTCCGTGATCAAAGAGCGCTCCCTCGGCCCTGCGCTTTGAATCTGCGTATTTATTTGCCGGATCGTCCGAGCCGGCCTGGGTGGAGGATGTGATGATCACGGGACATTTGTTGCCTGCTTTTTCAAGACACGCGACAAGGTCTGCTGTCAGATCGCTGTTGCCGGTGAAGAATTCGCTCTCGTCCTTCGGACGGTTCACGCCGGCAAGATGGAATACGATATCCACTCTGCCGCAGTATCCTTCAAGATCCTGCAGAGAGTTGTCTATCGTATATTCGAGGATGTCATCATATCCGGAGTTCATAAGCCTTCTTACGAGGTTGCTGCCTATGAAGCCCTGCGCTCCGGTCACCAGTATCTTCACTCCAGTCCGCACTCCTTCAGTCTTTCATGGATGTACGAAAGCTTCAGCAGCTTTTCCTTAACCCCCTCCACATCCAGCCTCTCGGTGTTGTCGGAATTGAATGTGGTATATGAGTCATCCCTTGCCGATCCTTCGGTGAAGTATTTGTCGTAATTCAGATCCCTGTTGTCGGCAGGCACCCTGAAGAAGTTGCCCTCATCCAGCGCCTTGATCCTCTCCTCCGCGGTGAGCAGAGTCTCTGCCATCTTCTCGCCATGCCTTATGCCGATTATCTTTATCTCCTGATCGGAGTGGAATAACTGCCTTACTGCCTCGGCCAGTGTCTCTATCGTGCAGGCAGGAGCCTTCTGTACGAATATGTCGCCTGCATGCGCATGTTCAAAAGCATATAGTACAAGCTCGACTGCTTCCTCCAGTGACATCACGAACCTCGTCATCTTTGGCTCGGTGATGGTTATCGGCCTGCCGTCCCTTATCTGGTCTATAAATAAAGGCACGACCGATCCTCTCGAGCAGAGGACATTGCCGTATCTCGTACCGCAGATCAGCGTTTCATCTTCACTCACCGTGCGGCTTTTTGCCACAAAGACCTTCTCCATCATGGCCTTTGAGATGCCCATTGCGTTGATAGGGTAAGCCGCCTTGTCGGTCGAAAGACACACGACCTTCTTTACACCGTTATGTATCGCTGCCGTGAGCACATTGTCGGTGCCTATGACATTGGTGCGCACCGCCTCCATCGGGAAGAATTCGCAGGACGGGACCTGCTTTAAGGCTGCTGCCGCGAATATGTAATCGACCCCGTAGGACGCCTCTTCCACGGAGCTTAAGTCACGCACGTTACCGATATAGTATTTGATCTTGGGATCGTTATAGAAGTGGCGCATGTCATCCTGCTTCTTCTCATCCCTCGAAAAAATGCGGATCTCCTTTATGCCCGTCTTTAAAAACCTGTTGAGCACCGCAGTCCCGAAGGATCCTGTGCCTCCGGTGATAAGCAGTGTCTTGCCGTCAAACTGATTGTCGCTCATATCAAGATCGTCTCCTGTGTACCGCAAAATCATCCGGCTATCAACATGTCGCCGGAACATACTGATATAGTATAACAAGAGCCGTATATTTGGGCAAATAGGTCAGGTGTTGTCAGGGGGGACGTACCTTATCACCTGCACATAGCAGTTCCCCCAAAGTAGCAGGTGCGTCATCATTGTCTCCCGGAAAACGAATGAGGTCATTTCCGTATTAGGCTCATCATGAAGCAAATAATAAAGCGGATGATCCACCGCTTTTTCCTTGCCCCCGTCCTCCTTATACCTGTATAGCTGAAGCGGAAGGCTCGCTATTGCCTCAGAGAGTATCCTTACGCAGCTGTATACTGCAGTCATCTGCATGGGTGTCCTCTCGTTCACCCTCTTTCCGCTTGCGCTGTAACCCCACATGAAGGGGTATGCGCTTCCGTTTGTGCCGTTCTTAGGTTTATCCCTTGACCGGAATATGCCGAATAATCCCATATGTTAGTCGCTCCTTTCAGGCGTGAAAAAAGCACCGCCGAAGCGATGCTCTTTAGTCTCTATAGACTTATTCTATTAAGTTGTTACTACCTTCCTCTCCGTCCCGCAGGACACAGAAACCCACCTGATGCCCTATCAAGATCCTCATCATCAAGAATCAAGCCTGCATCCTCTGCTCCCTCCCCGACATTTTCAAGAATGGTCTTTACTTCTTCTGACTTTGCATTATCTATCTTTTCTTTAATCTGATCTGTAAGTTTCATATTGTTCCTCCATGATATAAGTTTTGGCAGATACTATATATATATATTTATACGATTTATTCCAAATTGTGGCAATGGTTTTCAGAATATGGTTTGTGCCGTTCTTAGGTTTATCCCTTGACCGGAATATGCCGAATAATCCCATAGTTTCTCCTTTCGGGCGTAAAAAAAGCACCGCCGAAGCGATGCTCTTTAGTCTCTATAGACTTATTCTATTAAGTTGTTAATTATTTATACTTTCAGGTCCCCGATGCCCCCGCGCCGGCCCCCACCTGATGCCCTATCAAGATCCTCATCATCAAGGATCAAGCCTGCATCCTCTGCTCCCTCCTTGACATTTTCAAGAATGGTCTTTACTTCTTCTTCTGACTTTGCATTATCTATCTTTTCTTTAATCTGATCTGTAAGTTTCATATTGTTTCTCCATGATATAAGTTTTGGCAGAAACTATATATATTTTTTATACGATTTATTCCAAATTGTGGCAATGGTTTTCAGAATATGGTTTGTACCGTTCTTAGGTTTATCCCTTGACCGGAATATGCCGAATAATCCCATAGTTTCTCCTTTCGGGTGTAAAAAAGCACCACCTTTGCCTGCTCTTCGTTTATCACAAGTTTCCCATCGGGGCCTTTGTCATAGCCGAGGAATCTGCTATAGGCGAGTGAGAACTTTCCGTCCCTCATCCTTTTTCGGATACCCCAGGTCGAGTTTTCCGATATGCTTCGGCTCTCCTCCTGTGCCATAGAACTCATGATAGTAATAAGAAGCTCACCTTTAGCATCGAGCGTGTGTATGTTTTCCTTCTCAAAATATATATGGAGAACTTACTCCGCTGGCATGCGTCGCCCCACCTGATGCCCTATCAAGATCCTCATCATCAAGGATCAAGCCTGCACCCTCTGCTCCCTCCTTGACATTTTCAAGAATGGTCTTTACTTCTTCCTCAGACTTTGCATTTTCAATCATTTCTTTGATCTGATCTGTAAGTTTCATATTGTTCCTCCATGATATAAGTTTTGGCAGATACTATATATATACTTTTATACGATTTATTCCAAATTGTGGCAATGGTTTTCAGAATACGATGAGGCCCCGGTTATCATATACGCTTGCTCCCGTATCAAGCCCGCACCTTATAGCACGGTCTAATCCCATTATCATAGCGATAGCTCCGTCAATCTTCTCTGTGGACTTTTCCTTGTCTGCTTTGATGTTACCTGCCGGATCAGTACGGATGTATATATTGTCCATCATCCAGCGCAGTACGGGATACCAATTACTCCTCTTATTATAAAAAATAAGTGCAGATGTCAGAGGTAATTACTCTCTAACAACTACACTTTTATGGTACTAAAAAGGACCGCCGTAGCGATCCTTTGTGAATTATATTCCGGTAAATCTTACTATCACATTATCCCGGCAAACAGGTCAAGATGATAAATGATAATCACATGAGAAAAATCTTCAAGTCCTTTCAACCCAAAGTTATACTCTTCATCCAATATTATTGAAGAAGTGTCTTCTCCCCAAGAAACATCTTTTCTGTCCTTTACTTTATTTCTAACATAACCAATTGGTTCCATTTCGATTTTCATAGTTGTATCCTCAAACTTCGATTTGTCTTAGTCTATTATCCCACGCTCAAAAGATTCATGACCATAGTCGTCATGATGTCTTTTTCCTTCGGATCAGCTCGGCTATCATGAGAGTGATAGCTACAAGAGTGCCGTCACTGATGACCTTATGCCCGGCCCTGAAAAGTGCATTGTTGCGGTTCAAAAACTCCAAGAACAATGATGCCGCTATTCGTTTGCAACCGTCTGCAAAAGGATGATCCTTAATCATAAAATACAAAAGATTGGCAGCTTTCTCCTCCAAATAAGGATAAACCTCCCCTCCAAATACATCCTGATATACGGCAGCCAGAATACCTTCAATCTTTCCGGTATTACTTACTATACTTTCGGCAGTGATCACTTAATAACTATGAATGCCTAAATATTCGTACAGAACTCTATAATATCTTGTTTTCTTGACTTGACATCCGTTTTGTATTCAATAGCCGTCAACCCAAGATGCCCCACACTCTCTATCTCCAAATGACCATAAAAATGTTCTATGCTACCGATGATTCGCTCGCATTCCGGCATATTTGGACCGGTTCTCAGAGCAATGGCGTATCCTTTCTTTCCAGGCTTAATTGATGCATGTGGTTCATGTGTATTACACCATGGAGTACATCTGTCAATGAATGCCTTAAATTGTCCGGGGATATCAGCCCAGTAGGAGGGAGAAACGGATACGATAATATCTGCCTCATCGTATTCGTTCATTATATTTTCTATAACTGTCGCATCATTCATGACACACTTCGCTGTATTGTGACATGAACGGCATCCTTTGCAAAATGAAAAAGAATAGTCATCTATGCAAATACTTTTTACACTGTACTTAGCTGATAACTGTTCTGAAACCAACTTTGCGATTTCTGCGGTTGCCCCGGTACGAACAGGACAGCAATTAATAACCAATGCCTTCATTTTCTAAATCTCCATCGTGCATTATCCTGTAATATAATCTCACAACGGATTATATCAGAAACCTTTGAAATCGGAACCTCCCCTTATACCCCGTTTGATTTCGCGATTTTTTCGGGTATTCAAAGTTGCTCGTAAGTCGCAGAGAATTAACCAATTTCAGTCGCTCAGAAATCACCAATGCAGTGGCTGACTCCTTCATTTAAGATTTTGATTTTTCTATCGAGATGAGATTTTCGTAAGCTGTAAAGAAATGGCATATATTGTTCTGTAATATCAAAAGAGCCGGATCAATCCGGCTCTTATTTGGGAAAAATCGATATTGTTGATGAGTTTTATCGGCTTTTTTTGAATTTTTTTATTATAAATATAGATCCACCAATAATGACCAGCACTAAAATTGTAGTGAAAATATTAGCTTCAATACCATATGCTCCACCTGATAGTATTGAGCTGCTCTCGGGTAACTGGACAACAAAGATACTTGGGCTTGGTTCGTGACCAGAGACGGATATTCCGAATACATTCCCTTGTGCAAAATTCCATGCCGAATGGAAAGCGCCGACAAACCATATGTTTTCTGCCACGATAAACATAAAACACAAAGCAAATCCAACCAGTATAGTATTGATAATTGAAAGAAATGTAGCACCTGAGTTAAAAGCATGTGTCAACCCAAAGAATAAACTTGAGCAGATAACACCGATATACTCCTTATGCTTTCTCGAAATTGAAAGGAACATATATCCGCGATACCCCACCTCTTCAGACATGCCTTGAATCATCCATCCAAGAAGACTAATCATAAACATGCCCGGGCCGATATTACCTTGAAACACTATCTGTCCACCTGTCAAAGCAACTGTAATTAAGACAATCAATAAAAAAGCTAAAAAGCCAATGATTAATCCGGCAAGATATTGTAATGGGGCCTTTTCACGTATAAACCCCATTGCAGGAAACGATCTGCGCTCTGCAAACCGCATGTAAATAATGTATCCCGCCATTACAAATATCATGCTATATGTAGCTATGAGGGTTACTCTATCTGTTGAAATCGGTCCTTTGCTGGAAAGTACTTTCATAAGTCCTTGTTGTATCAACATTGAGCCTAATAATCCCCTAAGTATACAAAAAAGCCACACTGCAATAAGGATCTGCCCCGGAAGAGTTCTCAAAAAACGAACGCGTCTATTATCGCTTTCCCACAGGGACTGTCGTACTAATAATACCGGCTTACATATCCAGCCTCCATCATTTTCGATCGTCAGGTCTTTATAATCTGTATTATTCACTGTCATTATGTACCTCGCTATGTTTTCTTAAATTAATTCAGAAAAGAACCTTGGTTTGTTATGAACAAGCTGTTAATAGTTAACAATGTTAGCGTCGGGCAGAAATCGCCACCCACAGTCGCATAGAAATGACCAATCCTAGTCGGATAGAAATCGCCAATGCAGCTGCTGGCTCCTTCCTTTAAGATTTTGTTTTTGCTATCAAAACAGGATCCCCTGCTGAGAGAGATATCGTTTCGCAGCGTTTCCCACGATAGCTGTTTCCTTTGATCATAAATACTGTTGCCGCATCGAAGATCCTGTCGAGCGAACACAGTAATGACGAGTCCTCACTGAAGTATTCTCCCCATTTGTCCGGGCCGAGATTGCTTGTGAAGATCATCGTATTCGGGCCTTCTTTGTTATAGCGACGATCGATGACATCG
>JHYK01000013.1 GCA_000621405.1 Lachnospiraceae bacterium AC3007 | reverse complement strand
CAGATAAAAAGGAAGCCTGCGCCTCCGCCCTTGAATAAAAGGCGCTAAAAACGCCTTATGATCCTTGCTCTGCTTAGTTGATATACTATCTGGCGGAGTCAGCCTGTCAACCCCGCAGCCGCTATGCGCTATGCGCAAAGCGGTGCGCGAAGCGCAGGGTTGACAGACTGACTCCACCAGATACAACTTAATCAAGCAGAGCAAGGATTATCACCGATATCCATCGGCTATCGATTTACATGAAAGAGCTTCCCGTAGCGAAGCGGAGGGAAGGTTTCCTTTTCAAAGGCAGAAATTTGAATTGCTGAATGAATTGCCAACGTTTACTTGACTGACTCGACAGAGACTTCGAACTTTATCGCTTTCGCCGCATATGGTATCATACGTGTCATGACAGGCTGGATCAGGAAAAATAAAAAGCTTTGTCTTATCATGGTCGCTTCTTTAAGCGCCCTTTTTCTTCTTGTGCTCGTAATCATACTTGTAGCGGGCAGAAAAGAAAAAGCTTCGGGAGTATCACGGCTTCCCGTATCAGGCAACACTCCTGCCATGGTATTTATCGATGATCCTGATGCAACGCAGGATATCAGTTTTGAGAGGCCCGAGCATGCTGAGCAGACAGCTGCTCCTCAGATAAAGAGTGTGGAGGACGAAGCCACAAGGGAGGAGATAGAGACCCGGCTGGCCTCTCTGGACGGATTCCTTCCCAGGCATGATACAGGCTATATATTTGTCGGTGACAGCCGGTTTGTGCACATGAACCAGGTATGCAATATCTCGGATAATGAAAACCTCTTTGTCGTGGCCAAGGTGGGAGAAGGCTACAACTGGTTTGCCGATACCGGAATGTCCCAGATAAAACGCATCATTTCTTCGGAGCTTTTCGATAAATGGAAGATCGTGATATGTCTTGGGATCAACGATCTGGAGAATATCGAAAGATACAAAGAAAAATACAGGGGATTACAGGATACCTACGATATATCACTCGTCTCTGTCAATCCGATCACAAGCTACGGCAGTCTTTCGAATGAAAAGATCGCAGACTTCAATTCGGGAATAAAAGAACTGGATCTTCCGTATATCGATACATACCGGATGCTGGATCTCACCGGATATACCACAACAGACGGTCTGCATTATGACAGTGAGACTTCAAAGAAGATATTCAAGGGCATACTTATGGGGCTTGAAGACGAGGATCCTTCTGCCCTTACGGATGATCAGTCCTCAAAGCTTGACAGTTCTTCGCTTGCAAAGAAAAAGAGCATACAGAGCGATATACTCGGAGAGAACAAACGGTCCCCTTCTCAGCTTGCGGATGACGCTCTGCTGAATGCATTATCAGACGGCGAGACAGCACCTGCCCAGACCGATGACCCGGCAGCCGCTTCGTCTGCTCCTGCGCCGGCCGCGGAAGAGGCTCCCCATGAGATCACACAGGAGGAGCTCGACATACTGTATGGCAAGTCCTCTGATGATGATGATGACGATGACGACGATGATGACGATGATGATCATCACCATGACGATGATGAAGAAGAAGATGATGATGACGACGATGACGACTGAGCACGCTTTTTCTTAATGGCTATCGCTGCTGCAGGAGCAGTGATGCCCACCAGGATAAATGCCACGAAAACAAGTACCTTCTTTAACGGTTTTCTGTTTGATGCGCCGTCATCCTCCTTTGAAACTTTCCCGAATTCAAAAACTATATCCCTTTCAGGATCCCTTCCGGATGAGGCAGATGCCTGACTTTCCGAAGAAGTCATATCTGTCCTGAAAAGACCGACTTCATAGTCCGAAAGGGTAACTGTATTATCAAGAGTCTGTGGAGCTGCCTCAACGAGCGGCTCATACCATGCCTTTATATCTTCCGGACTTTTTCGCATCTTAAGCAGATCCCAGTCAGCGTATTTTGAAACTCCCGTAACGGGATCCGATGGATCCGTTGTATCATGTGTTCTTACTGAATAATGCTCACCTGAAGTCCCGCCAGCTGCCATCGCCCTCTCTCCGCCAAGAAGAAGGATCTGCGAGCCCCCGTATCGGGGCTCGTCCGGGATGCTGCTCTCTTCTCTTTCCGTCCTGCTCCTGTTTTGCCCGACTTTTTCTATATAACAGGATATGTCTACCGGATAGATCTCCGTAACCGGTACGTCCGTCTTTTCATATCTTCCATCCTCATCATATGCATAAAAAGAATATGTACCGTTTACAGTCGCAGTAAAGCCGGCCTCTGCGCTCTCCTTCTTTTCATCATCCGGAGAAGCCAAAAAAAGTGTCTTTCTGATCCCGGAGCCTGTATTTTCGGCCTGGATCAGGTCTATGGAATGACCCTTGGCGCAAGCCATTACCATGATCTGAACTCTTCTGTCCTCCAAGCTGCTCTTTTCGCATGTGATCTCTATCTTATTCTCACTGACGGAAGCAGACCCGCCCTCAGTTTCTGCATGCGTTTCAGTCTGAGTGTCCTCTGTGCCGGCCACCGCATTATCCGATCCCCCGTCGGGAGTGTCGGCTAATGCAGAGACTGATAAAAGCATAAAAGAAATGATCACTGTCAGCAGTATCGCACTGCAACTTAAATTGCTATTCATATCTGTCCTCCTTTGTTTTGATAAATTCATGTATTTTTATTTTTTTCCCATACACATCCATCCTTACAGCCCCGCTCTTTGATGTCACAAAAACACGGCTTTGAACTTCATCAAGTCGTGACAGCAGGGCCTTTGACGGATGGCCGTAGCTGTTGTCCATGCCCGCAGATATAAAAGTGACTGCAGGTCTTGTGATCGAAAGAAAATCCTCACCTGTAGAGTAGGCGGAGCCGTGATGAGCACATTTGAGCAGGGTGATCCCGTGACAGCTCTCAGATCCGGACAATGCATTGTTCAGGACCTCTTCGCCTTCATTCTGGGTATCACCGGTATAAAGAGCCCTGAATCGGTCATTAAAACCGGAGAGCAAAAGACACACAGAAGCGGAATTAGGATCAGAATACTTCATTCCTTCGACAGGATTCATACATTCAAACTTCAGACCGTGAAGCTCAAACTCATCTCCGGCTTTTACTGTTACGACAGAGGTACCGCAGTCAGCGGCAAGATATGCCAGATCATAATACGCATCATCCTTGTCCTCTATATCCGGAAGTATCAGAGTCTTAATTCTTATCCCCAGATGATCTTCCGCTGAAAAGATCTCTTTATACCCGCTTATATGGTCTTCATCGGTATGGGTCACTATGGCATAATCGATCCTGTCGTAACCTCTGCTTCTTACATAAGGAACCACTCTGTATCTCGCAGTCCGGTCGATATCCGAGGAACCGCAGTCTATCATCACGACCGTTTTCTTATCAATCTCGATCATATGACAGTCACCCTGTCCGGTATCTATCATTGTGATGGAAAGAAAAGGCCGAAGTCTTACGGTGAGTATCAGAACGCCAAAGATAATGCCCGTTATCCATATTACTCGCTTCAGTCTGATCCCCCTTGCCCTCCCCGTCGAGCCCTGATCCGGATATTTACATATGCAGTCGTATATAATAAGGCCCGCTATTATTAGATAGAACACCGTTATCTGCCATATTTCCGGTCTTCCTGAAGTGACCAGCGAAAAGGGCAGCCTGTCATTGAGTCCTGTCAGGGATCTGTATAAAGAAAGGATCACTCTCGCAGGGATCGAGGCAGCATCTCCCAGCAAAGGGATAAAACAGCCGGTGACTATAGAAATGAGTGCGCTCACAAGAAGGATCGCAAGCAGCGGTATCACGATAAGATTGATAAGAACTGAATACAGCGGAGCGCCAAAGAAGTAGTACAATGTCACGGGAAGCATGAAAACAGTTATCGAAACGGATGTTCTAAATGCATCCGCGACTGCACCCCTTACAGGCATCAGCCTCTTAAAGACCGGTCCCAGTATACCTATCCCGCATACTGAGGTGAATGACAGCACGAAGCCTGAATCTAGGACATAAAGAGGCTGTATGATAAGTATGACTGTCCCGGCTGCGGACAGCGAAGAGAGAATATCCGGTGTCCGGCCAATTATGTCTGCTGTCATGATAAGAGCAAAGGTGATCAGGGCTCTGATCGTCGATATTCCCGACCCGGTAAGTCTTCCGTACAGTGTGATCATTATAAAAGACAGGATATAGGCCGCTGTTTTGTTCATTCCGATCTTTCGTAACAGTTTCAGGATCCCGGCTCCCAGCAGAGAGATGTGAAGAGCGGATATACAAAGTATATGGCTCATACCTGACCTGCGATAGCCGTCCTTTATCTCGTCTGACAATCCTGTCCTGTCTCCCAGAAGCATCGCGCATACTATCCCCGAGTCTTCTTCACCGTATATTAGGCATGCTGTATCCTTCAGGTTTTCCCTTATCCGGCACATGTACTCATCCAAAAGTCTCGGATTGAAGCCCGGAGTTTTTTCGGACAGGATCACGGCATCATACAGTTCGTAATCAATGCCTCTTACCATCTCGTATGCTGCAAGATCAAAATTTCCGGGATTCCTCGCTTCGGAGAAAATCATTCCTTTGCCTGTGATACAGACTCCTGATCCCGTTACAGGAAGACGGGACAGATCTTCTTCGCTTTCTTTCAGTTTTACTATTACTTTTCCTTTTTCTGCTGATTGTAGGCCGCTGATGACGGCGGTGTCTTTGATGATCAGATAATCACTTGAATTTTTAGAATATTTATCGTCTACCGTCCCCGATACTGTTATGGTCCGCCCCCGTATCCTGTCGTCTGAAAACGGATCGGGCGGTCTGAGTTGAAGATAGATGATAAGAAAAAGAAGTATCAGGCACGCGATAAAGCATGCAGGTCTTTTCATTGCACCATTTCATCATTCCTTTCGTATAATTCTTCCAGTTTCATATGATCCATGAACACACCCTCTGTCGATCCCTCTATGGATATCTGTACCTTATCGATGCCGGGAAGCGCCGTCAGAGTGTTGACTATTGAATAAAGAGCTGTCTCTTCCTTCACATTGTATGGCTCCTCTCTTACGGAAGCATCAAAGTTGGCATATGCTATCCTGTCCTTTACCGTCACGGACAAAAGCTTTGCATCCGGCGACAGAGTCGGATATGCATTAGGCTCATTGACCGCAAGCGGTCCGCCGATCAGAGTCTCCACCGCAAATTTCTCCATGGATATGTTTGTGTTATACACGACTTCCTCGTCATACCTTTTAAGGACCGTGCCGCCGACGTCCGAGAAAAATAGGGTCACATTGGCTCTTGCATATGAATTCAGTTCCACACCGGTATTGTTGATGAAAGAGTCGGAGGTCATCTCACCCACAGGAACCCCGTCTTCTGACCTAAGTTCCTTCCCCTCCACCAAAAAAAGAACTGACATGACGGATTCATCCTGAGTGAGAGTCTCCGTAATGGATGCCCTTACGAGTATCTCTTTTGTCTTTTCCATATCAAGATAAGTCCCGGGAAAGTTGATCGTTACCTTCCCGTCATCATACTTCACGCTCTCGGGCGCTATCTCTTCTGATATCGCAGCCACGCCGGCCTTGTCGGAAGGAGTCTCGGTGAGCATCTGTAACAGATAGTCGACGCTCTCAACCGTGGAATTACCGGGGATATATCCCCTCTCCTCACTCAGTAACGAAGTATATTCGCTGTCCGGGAAATATACCTTGCAGCTCTGCGAGCCGTCCTTTCCGCCTGAAGCGCATGACGCAAGGAGCAGCAGGGCTGAAATAAGCACTGCAAGCAGAGGAACTGTCCCGAATATTCTCTTTTGAATATTAAAATGATATCTCATGCATTCGCCCTCAAAGGTATCCTTACTGTAAATGTCGTACCTTCGCCTAATATGCTCGCGGCCTTGATCGCTCCCCTGTGCAGCAGAATGGCGTTCCTGGTGATGGACAGACCGAGTCCGGTACCGCCTATCTCCCTTGAATGTGACTTGTCGACTCTGTAAAACCTGTCATATATCCTGTTGATCGATTCCTCGGGTATGCCCATACCCGAATCAGATACCGTGATAAGGGCAAACTGGACATCAGAATCGAGCGTGATCTTCACCCATCCGTTCTCTTTGTTGTACTTGATGGCGTTCTCAATAAGATTCATTATCGCAAGAGAGAGCTTCGTCTCATCTACTTCTGCCTCCACGCGGCTCTTCTCCTCATACATAAGCTCGATCCCGGACTCTTCCGCAAGAGGGTTCAGTGTCTTTATCAGCTGGGAAAGCATCTGAGACAGATCATGTGTCTCAAAGTTCATTTCACTGGCATCGCTCCCGTCAAGCTTCACAAGTGACAGCAGGGAATTGATGATCTTATTCTCCCTGTCCACTTCCTCCGCTATATCCAGCATGAACTCCCTGTATGTTGCGGCATCTACTGAATCGCCGCCCTGTATCAGCGAATCAGAAAGGACCTTCATGGAAGCCAGAGGAGTCTTCAGTTCGTGCGAGACATTAGCCACAAACTCCTCCCTGGAGTCGTCGACCTCCTTCATCCTGGCCATGAGATGGTGGAAGGCATCCATTATGTCCTTTGTCTCCGTATAATCCGGTACCTCGATGCTCTCGGCCCCCGGATCAAATCCTTCCTTTACTGAATTCACAGCCCGTATGACCTTATCAAAAGGCTTCAAAAGACTTGAAGATATGGCATAGGCGATTATCAGCACGATTATGATTATGGCTACTTCTATGGTCAGCGCCCGTCGTCCCAGGACCGTTACATTGTCATGTATGGTATCTGTCGATGCGCTCGCGACAAAAGCACCTGCCACTTTTCCTGTGTCCTCGTCCACTATCGGGACAGTGATCTCCAGATACCTGTTTTCTTCGTCCATGCCCCACATGTTTCGACTTCCTCTCATGCAGGATATGACCTCACTCGAGACTATGTATTTTCCCTGGGATTTGCCGTAGGTATCCTTGATTATCCTGAATTCGTCATCTATCACCAGTATCCTTCCGTCATACAGATTGGACATCTGGAGAAGTTCATCATTTATTACGGGATCGCTGGTATCTGAAAAATAGCCTGTTCTGGCAAGATGTGCCGCGACTATCGCTGACTGGTTTGTGACCTCGGAGATCTTCTGATTCATGGCCCGGCTCTCGTAGCCTCTGACTACCAGAAGACGCATGATAAAAGCCGGAACTATGCCTATGACCAGCATGATAAGGAAGATCCTGAATCTCAGGCTCCTGTAGAGACGATTGTTCTGGAAAAGACTAGTGATAAGGGTCTTCACGGACTACCCCTCGAAGTAGTATCCGACACCCCATTTTGTGCGGACAAATCTCGGCTCTCCGGGAGACTTTTCTATCTTTTCCCGAAGTCTCCTTACATGGACATCCACAGTCCGTCCGTCTCCGGGATACTCTCTTCCCCATACGAGATCGAGAAGATCCGTCCTGCTGTAGACCTTATTGGGATTGGTCGCGAGAAGCTCCAGTACATCAAATTCCTTTGCCGTAAGGTTTACTTCCCTGCCGTCTATATAAGCCCTGCGATTCTGTCTGTCAAGCTTCAGTGATCCTATGACCATCACATCCGGAGATTCCGGAATCTGCTTTTCACTCCTGGAACGTCTTAGTATGGCCTTCATCCGGGCCTTAACCTCAAGGACGTTGAAAGGCTTGGTGATATAATCATCTGCTCCGTAATCAAGCCCCAGGATCTTATCCATGTCGTCACCCTTGGCTGTGAGCATGATGATGGGTACATTCGATGTCTCCCTTATCTGCTGGCAGACCTCAAGACCCGTAAGCTTGGGGAGCATTATATCGAGCAATATGATATCAAAGTCTCCCTCTCTTGCAAGCTTCAATGCCTCCTCGCCGTCATATGCGCATTCGACCTCATATCCGTCCTGCTCAAGAGAAAACCTGATACCCTTTACTATTAACTTTTCATCATCTACGATAAGTACCTTCACTATATTGTCCTATACCTTTATCTGATCCCTGATCTTATCAAACATTCCCTGCTTGATCCCGGGTACCTTCATTATATCCTCGGGACAGGTAAAATTGCCATTATTTTCTCTGTAGGCAATGATGACTTCTGCTCTCTTGCTGCCTATCCCGTTTATCTGCTGCAGAGAGGCCCGGTCAGCGGTATTGATATTGATCCTCTGATCGAAAGAAGAGCCGTCCGTCGCTCCCGCAGGTTCAGTGTCGCTCCACTCTGAAGTTACGGTCTCACCTTCTGCCGGGATGTATATCCTCTGCCCGTCGTAGCAGATCTCGGCCTGATTCACTGCCGAAGGATCCGCATCCGGAGTCACTCCTCCTGCCATATTTATGGCCTCAAATACCCTTCCCCCGTTATTCAGGACATATACACCGGGTGACCTTACATTCCCGCACACGAATACATATAAGGTCTCATCCTTACCTGTATCCTGCATCTTATCACCCGAAGCAGACTCCGTAGAAGAAGGCGAAGACTCCGCATCCGAAGTCTCCGACTCTGCATCATCTTTTCCGGACTCCGAAGATTCCCTGACATCATATGCTTCAAGAGACAATTCCTCTGCAGCGGAATAACTGCCGCATCCGTACAGCATAATGCATAAGGGGATCATGAGAAATAATCTGTGATTCATAGAAAGCCTCGCCGTATCTGAAATACCGGCGTCCCGAAAGCTTTGATGAAATTCTATGATCACCCTAATGCTTTGTCAAGCAGATTTTTCATCCTTTCGATGTCGTCCTCTTCTATGATAAGGGGAGGCACGAGCCTTAGCGTATTCGCACCGGCGCTGATAATGAGAAGTCCTTCCTCCTGAGCTTTTTTTATAACATCCGCGCAGGGGACCTTAAGCTCCAGCGCCCTCATAAAGCCGACACCTCTGTGCTCGACAACTATATCATGAGATGATGCCAGATCATCAAGAGCCTTTTCCAGTACCGGAGTGAGAGCTTTTACATGGCCGACGATATCCCTGCTTTCAAACTGTCTTATGACCTCCGTAACAGCTGCACAGGCAAAGGGATTGCCGCCATAGGTCGTACCGTGATCTCCGGGGACTATCGAATTATCTGCGACATCCTTCGTAACAGCAAAAGCGCCTACGGGCACTCCGTTACCCAGAGCCTTCGCGATTGTCACGATATCAGGTCTCACACCGTACTTCTCAAAGGCAAACATATATCCCGTGCGTCCCATGCCGCACTGTATCTCATCGAGTATGAGAAGCATTCCTTTTTCATCACAGAGCTTTCTTACGCCTTTTATGAAATCCTCTTCTGCCGGATGGATGCCGCCCTCTCCCTGCACCGTCTCCATTATGACTGCGCAGGTCTTATCATCCACAAGCTTCTCGACCGAAGCAAGATCATTGTAATCCGCGAATCTTACATTACCTATACCGGGCTCAAACGCTTCTCTGTAATGAGCATTGCCCGTAACCGAGAGCGCTCCCATGGATCTTCCGTGAAAGCTGTGTTCCATCGAGATAATGTTGTGATCGGTGGTCCCGTCCTTCAGGAATGCATACTTCCTCGCCGTCTTTATGGCACCCTCTATGGCCTCGGTCCCGGAATTAGTAAAGAAGACCCTGTCCATCCCGGTGATCCTGCATACCTCGCGCGACGCCTCGCAGGCAGGCTCGTTGTAGTAGAGATTTGATGTATGCATGATCTTATCGATCTGCGCCTTTAAGGCATCATTGAACTCTCTGTTGCCGTAACCCAGGGCATAGACAGCTATCCCCGCAGCAAAATCAAGGTATTCCTTTCCTTTGTCATCATAGAGCTTCACTCCGTCGCCCCGTTCAAGCACGATGGGATAACGGTTATAAGCATGTAACAGATACTCGTCTCCGAGTTTGATATAGTCATTCATCTCTAAGATCTCCCGTATAATCTCTACTTGTTGGTGATCGCGCTTCCTATGCCCTGATCGGTGAATATCTCAAGCAGAAGGCAGTGCAGCACTCTTCCGTCCAGTATCGTGACATTGCTGACTCCACCTACGACCGCATCGATGCAGTTGTTGAGTTTGGGAAGCATCCCTCCGCCGATATAGCCGGATTCGAGCAGCGACCTGGCCTCGGTAATGTTCATCCTGGAAATAAAAGACGACGGATCGTTCACATCCCTGTAGATCCCTTTTATATCCGTAAGGAACGCAAGCTTCTCGGCCTTCAGCGCCTTGGCTATAGCGCATGCCGCATCATCGGCATTGATATTATACGTAAGGTAGTCATCATCCATTCCTATGGGAGCTACGACAGGAAGGAAATCATCCTCCAGAAGGTCCTCGATTATAGAGGTATCAACCTCGGTGATCTGCCCTACAAAGCCTATATCCTCGCCGTCCGGCATCTTCTTTTTTACTCTTAACAGTCCGCCGTCTTTCCCGGATATGCCGCATGACTTTATCCCCAGACCTTCTATCATGGTGACAAGATCTTTATTGACCTTGTTAAGGACCATCTCCGCTACTTCCATGGTATCGGTATCGGTCACACGGAGTCCGTTCACGAACCTCGGCTCCATACCGAGCTTTTCTATCCAGCGGCTTATCTCCTTACCTCCGCCGTGGACTATGACAGGCTTGAAGCCCACGAGCTTCAATAGCGTCACATCCTTGATGACGCTTTCCTTTATATCATCATCCGTCATCGCGGAGCCGCCGTACTTTATCACTATTATCTTCCTGTTGAATTCACGGATATAAGGAAGCGCCTCTATGAGCACCGAAGCCTTATCCTGTATCTCTTTCATCTCTGCATCATTCATGTCTTTCACCTGCCGTATATCTCTTTTTTTCTGTCAGTATACACGATTATAGTTTTATGTGTGCAAATTAGCAAGACAGGGGTGTCAGGGGGACGTACCTTTTGACACCTTGTAGTGCAAAGGTGTCAAAAGGTACGTCCCCCTGACACCCCCGTCTCAAAATGATATCCCGGTATGCTTCATGAATTCAGGAAGACCCGGTACATCTGACGGCTGCAGGACATGCTCGGGAGCATGGGCATCACAGCCGAATATAAAGCTGCATCCCATGTCGGACGCAAGCTTAAAGAATCTTTCACACGGATACCATCTTTGCAGGATAAGGCCCTGTCCGTTGACTTCGAGCTGTACGTTGTTATCGAGCGCATACTCGCAAAGCCTTGTCATATGTCTCAGATATATATCATCCGGACCGGTGAAGTGGATAAGATCCGGATGCGCGAGATACATGAACTTCCCTGTCCCGAGCGCTTCTATCACAAGATCCACGTATTCCCTGAGCTGTTCCTCACTGTCAGTGGCGCTTCCGGCATAAACCCCGTATTCCTCGTCGGGCACACAATGCTGACCGAGTATCAGATACTCAATATCCCTCTTTTCAAGCTCCTTCATGAGCTCATCAAAATACTCCGGAAAATATTCGACCTCAAGTCCCGTCCTGATCTCTATCCTGTCAGCATACTCATCCCTTAAAGCCTTTATCGTCTCAAGGTACCCGTCAAGCTCATCCATATCCATCCTGATCGGTGAGACAAAACCGTCCGTATACGGCTGCGGTGTATGATCCGAAAACCCGAGCACCTTATATCCGTTCTTTATGGCGCTCTCCACATACTCCCTCTCTGTCCCTGTAGCATGCTTGCACCTTACGGTATGAGTATGATAATTAGCCTTGATACCCATCGGACCTTACTTCCTGCCTTTCTTGCTCTACGGGAACTGCCACCGGCTCGGGCGTACCCTCTTTTTTCTTAAATCCCATTTTGGAAAGCAATCCCTCCTTTGGAGGCTGCTCCTTTCTCAAAGTCTCCCTGTATGATCCCAGTTCCGTAAAGCCTGTGATATCGATTATCTCCTGATACCTGTTAAGATACTCTCTGCTGAAGACTATATGGAACTCCTTCGGTATCTTTTTCATCTTTTTCAGAAGCACATCCTCCGATGCAGCAAGAGTGAATATCTCATAATAGAACACCGTCTTATTAATGAATATCCTCTTCTTTTCAAGGTTGTTAAGCGATGCCCTTTCACAGTCTTTTTTGGAAAGATAGGACTTGCATAGACTGTTCCCTTCGTTTGATGAGACGAGCCACCACCTGTCCCATCTGTACATGGATTGATTGTCATACATCTTTCTCAGTACATACACAGGCATCAAAAGTTTTACATCTTCATCCTTAACGAGCTCCTTTATCTTTGCAGGCGCTTTCTTTGAAATAAGCGGATATGCGCTGTCATATCCTCCGAATATTCTCTTGAATAAAGGCTTTGCATATATATTCTTAAAATACCTGCAGGCAAGATAAGCTGTCCTGAAAAGTATGGCCGATGTTAGCAGTATCGCAAGGAAGATGATGCCGAACAGCGCAGGCAGAAAAGCTGCGAGCAGGAGGAGCACCCAGATCAACACAAACTTTCCTACCGTGTAGATCATAGACACAAAGGGCACAAAGGCACATGCAGGGAGCATGATGATATCTATCATGGAGAACAGGTACTTTACAAGAAAATAAACTATAAGAGTCAGAACCAGAGCAAGGAAGCACGTAACAAAGCCAAACCACTGTCCTGCCACCTGTGCTGCTGATGTCCCAGAAGCATCTGTCCCTGCAGCGTTTGCGATGCTCGAAGTCGATGAATAGGTAAACATCTGGGAAACAGTGATGATTGCGACAAGTACACCGTTAAAGTGCTTCAGTTCCTGCTCGAGCGATTCACCGATCGGAGCGGTCTTGCTGAATAATCTAAGCACAAGAGGAACGCCGAACCATCCAAGCGCCACAACACATACAACAGTGCTCCCGAATATCCCGAATGTATATTCCGAGAGTATCTTCAGTCCAAAGATACCAGTGGCCTTCACAAGCTTTTCTACAAGAGAAGCTATGGCTATGATGACCATCGTCCAGGATGTGTCGATTCCTGCAAAATACCCTGTTCCCATCACAGATGCCAGCAGGCCGCCAAAGCTTCCGCCCAGAGTCTTCGCCGTATCCTGTGCCTCCTCTGAGGCCATCGCCGCTCCGCTCCCGAAGCAATGCAGCAGAGAGAATAAAAGAAGGATCAGGATACTTGCAAATATGTATCCCCTGTTCTCTGTATATATCTCACCGATGATCTCTCTTAAGCCCGTCCTGTCATTCCTGCTCATCCTGCGGATCTCTGCGCAGCTTGTCTTTATCATCGATACAGCTTCTTTTGCGATCATAATAAATCTCCTTTAGAAAAAAAAGACTACCCGATATGATACCATTTGCCAAGTCCTTTCTCCAGCCTACGTTCCCGGTATCGATGCCACCCGTCCGGAACGGTCTTAAGTCCGTGCCGGCGCCTTTTGATCAATCGCCTCTTTCTGTCCGGACATAATAAAACATGTACTGCTGGAGCACACCTGCAAATCCCTGATATCTTTCCACGGGAAATCTCCCGCCGTAATGCTCATCCTCTATCCTTTGTATCCATACATCCACGGGAAAAGAAGCTATCCTGTGATATGCAAAAAGCATCACGCAGTTTGCCACCTTTTTCCCGACTCCGCAAAATGAGATAAGCTCGTCATACAATTCTTCATCCGTAAGCTCACCCATTTTTTCAAGATCCTTCTCTCCCGAAGCCACTCTTTCCGCCGCTTCTCTTACGTAGGACGCTCTGTATCCCAGAGAGCAGTCTGCAAGCTCCTTATCGGATAAAGAAGCAATGGCATGAGGCATCGGGAAAGCAAAGATATCCTCTTCTATCCTGTCTCCGCACAGCGCGGAAAGCTTTTCTATGGAAGTCTGTATGGCGGGAATGCTTTTTCTCTGTGATATGATAAAACTGATAAGTGTCTCGAAAGGATCCTGTCTCAATATCCTTATCCCGCTGCCACAGCGGGAAGCTCTCATCAGGAAGTCATCACTCCTGTCCACGGAATCAATGAATCTTCCATAGTCGGTGTCGAGATCGAAATACTCCTTCCAGACGGCTTCAAACTCTTCCCGCGGGCATGAAAGGTCCAGATCGCATCCTCCGAGATCCTTTATATATAAAACCCTGTTCTTTGCGATGACTCTCGCCGTATCATGATCCTGCATGATCATTCTGAAGCACTGACCGCTCAGTGCTGTCTGTTTCAGATCAAAATTATCCGTATGGATCTTCAAAGATCTTCTCCTGACTGATAATAGCTGTTCTGCAGCATCCTATCTATTTATTGAGATAAAAGGTTGTCCTGAATACCGGTTTCACACCGTCGGATGCAAAGGTTATCGTATCGACCCCGGACACGTTGCTCAAGGCTGTATCCATATCATTGAGATTCCCCTTGAATACCGCAAAAGAAACATCCTCAGGAACAGTGTATGTGAAATCAACGCAGTAAAATCCATGTCTTTCTGAATAGTACTTCTTAAGTTCATTCCTCTTCAGCCTGACATCAAACTTTGAAAGGGTATAATCCTCCGTCATCCTGGCATACTTCTCTATACCGTCATCCGGGAGTCTGACGGGAACCGGACCGGATGTTTTTCCGGATCTTTTTGCTGCATCAGGAACAGCCCTGCTCTTAACACCCTGACCGGTCTTCGATGCAGCACGGCCGGGAGAGGCCTTTTTTGCTGCCGGACCGCCTGCCGCGCTTCTTTTGTGAGAAGAAGTGGTTTTCGCCTTCTTCTTTTTTACATGCTTATTTCTGCGTGAAGTCTTCCTGCCGGATCTTAAGAAATGCAGGAGTGCTATGAGGATCAGCAGGATAAGGATGACTATGACGACGAATATGATAATGAGCCTTGTATTGATCATGTCGTAGGTATCATCCTCCCCCTGCCGCTGCAGTAAATGGATCTAATATGAGATATCAGCTGCGGTAGTCAGCATTTATGCTTACATAGTCATGGGTGAGATCACAGCCCCAGGCAGTGGCGCTTGATGAACCTTCTTTCATATCCACCGTGATGATCACCTCATCATGCTTTATAAGATCGGTTGCCTTCTCCTCCGAAAAAGGAAGGCCTGCCCCGTCGTGATATATATGGATGCGCTCACACCCTTTGGCATCAAAGAAGAGATCCAGCTTATCAGGATCAAACTTTGCGCCGGAATAACCCATTGCGCAGAGTATCCTTCCCCAGTTGGCATCATTCCCGTACATGGCAGCCTTTGTAAGGGACGAAGTGATCACGGACTTTGCGAGCACCTTAGCCTTCTCAGTATCTGCAGCATTTATAATGTTGCAGGTTACGAGCTTGGTCGCTCCCTCACCGTCTCCTGCAAGCGCCCGGGCAAGATCCCTGCATACATAAAGCAGAGCCTCACGGAATGCGTCATATGCCGCACCCCCGGATGTTATCAAACTGTTGCCGGCTTCACCGTTTGCCATGACTATCAGAGTGTCATTGGTAGATGTATCACCGTCTACCGATATCATGTTGAAGGTGTCACGGACCACATCGGACAGAGCAGTCTGCAGCATTTGAGCTGATATTGCAAGGTCCGTCGTGATGCAGCTTATCATGGTCCCCATGTTGGGATGTATCATGCCTGAACCCTTTGCCATCCCGCCGAGGTTTATAGTCTTACCGTCAAGCTCGAAGGTAACAGCGCACTCCTTGGGGTGAGTATCCGTAGTCATTATGGCCTTTGAAGCCTCATGTGCAGCCTCTCGGGTGTCCGACAGTCCCTCTTTCAGCATATCGATTCCGCTTAAGATGGCATCCATATTAAGCTGCGGTCCAATGACTCCTGTGGAGCCGATCAGGACTTCATCCTTGTCTATGCCAAGTACATCTGCGGCCTTCTTTGCAGTCTCTTCGCACAGCCTCAGCCCCTCGGATCCTGTCCCGGCGTTGGCGATCCCGGTATTGATGACCATTGCTCTCGTCATCTTTCCCTCTTCGCGTACTATCCTTCTGTCCCAGAGCACAGGAGCGGCTTTTACGATATTTGAGGTGAATACTGCCGCCGTGACACATGGACTGTCGGAACAGACCATCGCCATGTCGAGTCTGTCCTTATATTTTACTCCTGCCTTGCAGGACGAAGCCTTAAAGCCTTTGGCCAGTGTAACGCCGCCGTTTACTGTCTCCATTTTCTCTCCTGTCTACGAATTAAACCTTACTATATTGTCGGTATTAAGAGTGAAATCATAATAGTTCAGATCTTCTCTCTCGGTCCAGCCTATCTCCTTCCAGAATGCATTTCCCACATCATTATGAGTGAAGGCTATGAGCGCGACCTTATTTATGCCCTCTTCCTGAAGCGCCTTCATGCACCTGACGACCATTGCCTTGCCGATCCCCCTCTTGCGGTACGGCTCTTCCACGCATACGTGATAGAGTGTTGCCCTCCTGCCGTCATGGCCGCAGAGGATAGCTCCTACCACATGGTCATCCTCTCTGGCTATGGTGGACAGATGCGGATTCCTTCCAAGGAACTTCTCTACCCCTTCTCTTGAATCATCGATACTCCGGATCGCAAAGCCGCGGATGGATCTCCACAGAGCGGCGACTTCATCATAATCCGATATCGTCATCTCCCTTATCTCCATCAGGGCATCTGCGGTATCATGTCGATACCCTCCTTTTCGTCAAAGCCGAACATGACATTGAAATTCTGCACTGCCTGGGATGCGGCACCCTTTTCAAGATTGTCCAGGGCTCCCATAAGGATCAGATTGCCCGTGCGGTCGTCGATCTTAAAGTTCACATCCATGTAATTGCTGCCCTCCACAAATCTTGTCTCGGGACACCTGTCCTTTTTAAGCACACGTATAAAATGCTCGCTCCCGTAATACTTATCGTAGGCTGCCTTTATTTCGTCATATGTATATGTACCCGAAGGACGCGCCACTTCTGTGGCGAGTATGCCGCGATGCATGGGGACCAGATGGGGAGTGAACTGCACCATTAGATCCTCTCCGAATGCATATCCCAGCTGCTCCTCTATCTCCGGCGTATGTCTGTGAGTCGTTACTCCGTATGCCTTGGCGCTTTCATTCACTTCACAGAAGAGATTGGCGACCTTGCCGCCCCTTCCGGCGCCCGATACTCCCGACATGGCATTGATCACGAGAGAATTCTTCTCTATCATGTGTTCCTTCATCAAAGGATAGGCCGTAAGTATCGAGCATGTCGTGTAACATCCGGGATTGGCGAGAAGCCTTGTGTTCTTTATCTTATCCCTGTTCACTTCCGTAAGACCGTATACAGCCTCCTGTAAAAGGTCGGGCGACTCGTGCTTTATCCCGTACCATTTCTCGTATATACCTACATCCTTGATCCTGTAATCAGCGGACAGATCGATGATCCTGCATTTCTCAAGACAGTCCTTTGTGAGGGTGGTCTGCAGGTATCCCTGAGGTGTCGCGGTAAAAATTACGTCCACACCGCCCGCCATCTCTTCAAGGCTTATATCAGCGCATTCCTTATCGATAAGCTCAAACATATTGCCGAACACATCGGCATAGTCCATCCCTGCATAACTTCTGGACACCAGCCATTTTATCTCGACATCCCTGTGGCCTGTAAGAAGTCTTGCGATCTCTGCTCCGGCATAACCCGTAGAGCCTATTATTCCTGCTTTTATCATTCTTTTGAATCTCCTGAAATGAATATATGCACTGGATTATAGCACAACGGCACGATCTCTGCTATCACGGGGAAGATATGTCAGGACTTCAGGAATTTGCCTTGATAACGGATACTATCTCATCATAAAGACCCAGCGCTTTATCGTGATCTCTTTCTATCGCTTCTTCATCTTTATTTGCAGATGCTTCCTCAAGACCCTTTGCGATCTCCGAAAGATCCATGGCTCCTATGGTCTTTGATGAGCTTTTAAGTGAATGAGCATGTATTCTGTAATTATCCCAGTCCTTTTCTTCATGATATCTTACAAGGCATTCCCTTCGATCCTTCGAATCCGAAGCATACTCGGACAGGATCTCCTTATAGATATCCATATCATCAGCACAGATCTCCATGCCTTCCTTCGTATCGACTCCGATCTTCTCAAGTTCATCTATAAGAAGATCACCGTCTTTTTCATCTCCCTTATCTTCCTGCCCGCTGTCTTCCGGCGCGCTGTCTTCCGTCTCCTTATCAACAGCTCCGTTGTCTATCGTCCCCTGATCCACGGGTCCGCTCTCATTTTGTGATTCTCCGGCCGGATCCTCCTGTATCTTATCCTTGGGAAGATACGTCATGAGCATTATCTCAAGCAGCCTTCCGTCCACAGGCTTTGTAAGATAGTCATCAAACCCCTGCGCCAGATATCTTTCCCTGGCTCCCCTTATCGCATCTGCCGTAAGGCATATGACAGGAGTATCAGCGTTCAGTCTGCTCCTGTGATCCTTTATCATCTTTAAGGCCTGCGTCCCGTCCATTCCGGGCATACGCTGGTCAAGGAGGATCACGTCATATTTATTTCTGCCGGCAAGTTCCACTGCCGCCTCGCCGCTGAGGGCGGTATCTATCCTTATCCCGGTCCGCTTCAGAAGATTCACTGCGACCGTGATGTTCATCTTCGTATCATCGACGATCAGGATACAGGCATCCGGAGCATGGAATGTGGCTTTTTGAGATGCAGCATTCGGCGAACCGGTACTGTCCATATTATAATCACCGAGAGGAACGTCGCTTTCTATCTTCTGCCAGAGTTCAAACCAGAATGTCGAGCCCTCGCCGTATATGCTTTTGACCATCAGCTCGCTTCCCATCAGTTCCAGAAGACTTGTCGCGATGGACATTCCAAGTCCGGTGCCCTCGATATTCCTGTTTCTCTTAAGATCGAGTCTTTCAAAAGATTCAAAGAGTTTCTGCAGATCGCTCTTTCTTATGCCTATCCCGGTATCTGTTACTTCCACATAGAGAAGTACCTTATCATCCTTCCTGTCATTCTCCTTTATTTTAAGTGTTACTTCGCCCTCGTGAGTATATTTGACCGCGTTTGTGAGCAGATTGATTATTACCTGACTTATCCTTGCGTCATCTCCGTACAGGGAGGAAGGTATGGTAGGTGATATGTCCGCGTTAAGCTGCAGACCCTTTCCACGGGCCCTCTCAGACACAGAATTAAGAAGATATGTGATCATATCACTGACACTGTATGTCACCGGGACTATCTCCATCTTGCCGTCTTCTATCTTTGAGAAATCAAGGATCGAATTGACGAGCTGGAGAAGATTCTTTCCCGAAACACTTATATTTCTGGAATACTCCAGAATGTTCTCACTGTCAGCTTCCCTGAGTATCATCTCGTTCATGCCGAGGATCGCATTTATCGGTGTCCTGATCTCATGAGACATATCGGCAAGAAAACTGCTTTTTGCTTTATTGGCCTCATCGGACGCCTTTTTTTCAAGCTTAAGGACTTTGGCTTCATACTCCTGCTTCTGCCTTCCTGCCCGCATCTCTTCCATATTGCGGCCATATACCTGCTCGCTCTTATAGCCGAAGAAATAGAATATGGAGATCAGGGCAAATATGATCAGAGACACTATCACATTGACGGTAAGCTGGGAATATGTCTCCTCCAATAGCTCTGCATCATTTTCTGCGATAACGACATACCACTGATCCATCACCTGACTGATGAAGAAAGTACAATCCTCACCGTCCACCATGGCATTCAGGGTTCCGCTCTGCTTTGCCTTAAGCTGATCCAGGAATACTTTCCCGTAGTAATCCATGAGATTCCTGCTGACTCTCTGCGGTTCTCTGTGGGCCACTATCATCCCGTTCCTGTTGATGACCATGCCGTATCCTTTTCCGCCGACATCCATCTCCTCGGTGATATCCTGTATTCGGTCCACGATAATATCGATCGCCACCACATTATGATCCGTCCGTCCTTCAGTATCCCCTATCATCTTTGCAAGAGTGACGACCACTTCGCCTGTCTGGGCATCCACATAGGGTGACACTATGATGATCCTCCCGTCTGCGTCCACTGCCGCTTCATACCAGACTCTTTCGGTCGCATCGAACCCCTCAGGCGGGACCCAGTCCGAACCGATCATGAATTCCCCGCATATATATCCGTAGAGTCCCGTAAAATTCTCATCCAGCTGATCACTCTGGTTATCTGTCTGATATTTGAGGAAGTTAACTATCCTGTCCTTTGTCTCCCCCTCAGAAAGCATCATATCGATCGTATCGGCAGTGATCTCCAGCGTTACCCGGACCGAGGAAAGATAATCATTGATCTCAGTGGCGTACAGAGCTGCCGTGTCCTCCCCCTGACTGTATATGCTCTCCACGGATACTTCGTAAAACATTCTCGAAGTGTAAAACACCGAAAACACCATAAGGCCCGCAGTTACGACTATAATGATTATAAAACTGTAGCGGTTTTGCCTCTTTTCAATAATCTCTTCTTTACCGTGCTCCCCTCTGCGGATCCTCAGGTTGATGGCAAATACAAGCGCCATGATGATCATCACAAGGATCACGGAAATAAAAAACAGAGCGATCGCGATAAGATCATATACGTTGTTCGTTCCGCCTGTACTGGGAATGGAACCCTTCATGCGGACAGCAAGGTAATAGCCTCCTATACATCCGCCGAAGATAGTGAATAATGCGATAGTCTGCATCATCATCTGGAACTTGAGGTCGGATGCGCTCTTTTCCTGATATGTAAAGCCTTCTATCCTTTGATCCCTTTCAACAGCCCTCGCTATCAATATCATGATGAGATAATTCAGGAATGAGGCAATATAATACGGATCTATCGGGCTCTTCGACCAGTCAAAGCAGGATATCGTCCACATGGCGTATTCCGTCACCACAAAGAGCAGCACTGCAAATTGTGTGTACGGAAAATATGCTCCTGTCTTTCTGTTTTTAAGGTAAAAAAGCAATGACTGAAGGCACAGGAAGGATAATACAGTTAGAACAGTTCCCTGGAATATATTATTGATGATACCTCCGTACGGGAGATAAAGAATGAACTGCCATATGTTAAGCGGGATGGGAAGAAGCATCAGCGGATGGAAGTATTTCTTTGATACCGGAACCCTCATGCACAGTATCGTAAGAAGCAGGAATATATATCCCATATTCCAGCCGAAATAAGTGGAAAGACCGGCTACATCAGGATCGGAATGAATCACAAGGACATAGATCGTCCAATAGTAATCACTGAGAAGATGCATCATGAAGAATCCGATCATATAAAGCCAGCCGCGGCGGGGCTTCTCGATGTAACGGAAAAGACTGTAAAGAAGGCCTGAAATGGCAGCTATCAGCATTATGCTATTATCTATTATCTCTATATTCATCGGTAAATCCTGTATAAATGCCGCCGTCGACTCCGGATCATAAGGTCCGGATAGGTTATTATAACAAAAACCCTTCCCTCCCTCAATTATCCACGCAAAAACAATCGATTTTCTGCCCTTATCTACTGGACTTATAAGAAAAAAGAGACTATATTACTTAATTAGACCCGTATCGCGGATCATTCCCCGTTCGGGCATGAAAAATGAAAAAACACATAAGGAGAAAGTTATGGCCAAGAAAGAGAAAGTAATACTGGCATATTCGGGAGGACTCGACACCACGGTGATCATCCCCTGGCTCAAGGAAAATTATGATTACGAAGTCATCTGCTGCTGTATCGACTGCGGACAGGGCAACGAGCTGGACGGTCTCGAAGAGAGAGCCAAGGCATCCGGAGCATCAAAGCTGTACATCGAAGATGTCACGGATGAGATGTGTGATGACGTGATAGTCCCCTGCGTTCAGTCCCATGCAGTCTATGAGAATAAATACCTGCTCGGCACATCCATCGCCCGTCCCATCATCGCCAAAAGGCTCGTGGAAGTTGCGCGCCTTGAGAATGCATCAGCCATCTGCCACGGAGCTACAGGGAAAGGTAATGATCAGATCAGATTCGAGCTCGGTATCAAGGCACTCGCTCCCGATCTTAAGATCATAGCCGCATGGCGTGATCCCAAATGGACCCTTAATTCACGCGAAGAGGAGATAGCATATGCAAAGAGCCACGGTATCACTCTTCCCTTCTCGGCTTCAAATTCCTACAGCCGTGACAGGAATATATGGCATATCAGCCATGAAGGTCTGGAGCTTGAGGATCCTGCTTCCGAACCTAATTATAATAAGCTCCTCGTGCTCGGCGTGACACCCGAGAAGGCTCCTGCAAAGTCCGAATACGTGACGATGAGATTTGAAAAAGGTATCCCCGTGTCCGTGAACGGAAGACGTATGAAAGTCTCCGATATCATAAGGACTCTCAACGTACTCGGCGGAAAGCACGGTATCGGTATCATCGACATAGTCGAGAACAGAGTCGTCGGAATGAAGAGCCGCGGAGTATATGAGACCCCCGGCGGAACCATCCTCTATGCCGCTCATGAACAGCTCGAAGAGCTTATCCTCGACCGCGAGACGATGAGAGTGAAACGTAAGATAGGCGAAGAGCTTGCTCAGACCATATATGAGGGAAAATGGTTCACTCCCCTTGCAGAAGCACTGGTCGCCTTCATCAAGTCCACACAGGAGTATGTGACCGGTGATGTGACCTTCAGACTGTATAAGGGCAATATCATAAAGGCAGGCGAGACTTCTCCCTACTCTATCTATGATGAGGATATAGCAAGCTTCACCACAGGCGATCTCTATGATCATAAGGATGCGTCAGGTTTCATTACGCTCTTCGGTCTTTCAACCTGGGTAAGAGCCCTCAAATTGCAGAAAAAGGGCGGTCGTGCACACCGCAAATCTCCCACTGCAGCCACCACGGCAAAGATCGCAGCGAAGGAGACGGCAAAGGAAGCCAAAAAGACCGCTAAGAAGACTGCAAGCAAGGCTAAAGCCACTGCTGACAAGGCGAAGAGCGCAGCAAAGGTGACTGCAGACAAAGCCAAGGCAACGGCAAAAACCACCGCGAACAAGGCTAAAGCCACTGCCTCCAAGGCCAAAGCAGCTGCAAAGACAACTGCCTCTAAGGCCAAGACCGCCGCTAAGAATACTGCCGCTAAGGCCAAAGAGACCGCAAAAAAAGCTGGCATAAAGAAGCCCGGTAAAAAGGACTGATATGGCGATATTCATCGCTGTGCTCGACGACGATCCCGCAGACAGAAAGCAGGCAGAGAGACTGCTTTCAAGAGAGCGGGACGAAAGAGCAAAGCGTGGAGAAGTCATTTATTATGATGCATACGGGAGTGAGGATGCCCTCCTCCCGTTTTTCATGAAATACGATATGTTCCTTGTCGATGTGACCCGTACCACACGCGACGGCATGATGATAGCCATGGATCTGAAAAACAGGAATGCCGGGGGACTGATAGTACTGTGCTACGACAAGATAGATTACAGATCAAAGTACGGGGACGAGGAAGGCATATCTTTCATACAAAAACCTCTGTGGCAGAAAGACTATGCCAGGCTTATAGATATGGCAGGATCCGTCCATAAAAACAAACCCCCGAAGATCGAGCTTCGAGGCGACAGGGACACCATGTATGTCACTATGGATGAGATATTATATGCGACTGACGGCGGATACTATTCGGCTGTCGCTCTTTCAGGCAACAGGTCATTTCACGCCCTCACGGATCTGAAAACACTCTCTGATTCACTTGATCCGGGCAGATTCATGATGCTGTCCGGAAGGAGTCTCATCAATATGGATCATGTGGTATCAGTCATAGGCTCCGGCTTTAAGATGGCAGACGGAGCCATCATCAGATTCGGTCTTCTCGAAAAGAGATCTGTCACCAAAAAATACGAGATTTTCGCAAGGAAAAAGTCTGTTCAGAAAGAGACTATGATCCCTCCGTCGGATGCATAAAGAGAACTGACTCCGGCTGTATCAAGTATCATCGTCGCCTTGAATTCCGCTTTGGAAATAAAATCAGCAAGGACGCCTACCGCTCTTTCGTAGCAGTTGCAGTGGTTTATTATCAGGACACGGTCTCTGGTATCCTTTATTCCTTCAAGAGAATGCTCGACCATCTTTTTAAGAGCATTTTTTATCCCTCTCTGTATGGATGCAGGCTCTATCACACCATCCACTCCCATGCACACAGGCTTAAGGTTCAGCACATTTGCTGCAAAAGCTTTGGTATTGGACAGCCTTCCGTTCTTCCTGAAGACCTCGAGCGTCTCAACGACAAAATACGTCTTTGCATGCTTGATGAACTCCTCGGTCTTCTCCACTATCTCTTCAAAGGACAATCCCATTTTGTACAGTTCGTTGATCTTTAACGCCACCTGAGTCTCACCGCCGGAAGCAGACTTGGAATCAAAGACATGTATCTTTTTTGTCCCGCCCTCAGTATCGCCCTGTGTCCTGTCTGCCATCTCCTCCTCATAGAGCTCACGGGCCAGCATGGCTGAATTGTACGATCCCGACAGATGACTGGAGAGTGTTACCACAAAGATCCAGTCCTCCCTGCAGTCAAAGGCTGTCATATATCTCTCGGGAGAAGGACAGGCTGATCTCGGCACACCCTTACATGCAGCTACAAGCTTCAGAAATGACCTCTGGTTGAAGGTATCATCGTCCACGATCTCCCTGTCATCCAGTATCAGTGTCAGCGGTATGCTCTCGCACGGCACCTCTTTTTTCAGCTCTTCCGGCAACTCACAGCAGCTGTCTGCTATTATCCTGATTCCCATTACTTCCTCCGTTCAGATCAGATAGATCACTTGAAACCTGTCGGCGGTCCGTCCGAATACTTCTCTTGCAAGAGCATGATCAGAAAAAACATCCATTATGATGAGCATCGGCGGCTCTCTGTGAAATGCCTCCTGGATCCTTGAGGACTCGTGTCCTGCCTCTTCGGTAGCCGCCTCTATGTACTTCCTGGCACCTCTTAAGACTCTTAACTGTCTTCTTTCGACCTCAACTCTCTTCTTGAAATTCTCAAGGGCATCCGATGCCTCTCCGACCCTGTCGGCATCTACAGATACTTCCTTGATATGCTCGCCTATCTCATTGACGACGGCCAGCACCGCTTCATATTCCTGCCTGCAGCTGTCAGCTTCACTGCGAAGCTTGTCCAGTTTCTTCTCCTGCCTTCGTCTCCACTGTCTTCTGAAATAAAACACAAATAGAGCAAAGAGAAGCAGCAGGAAACCGTCATATATCGTATCAAAGGAACCGTTCACGGCTCCGGGAAGCTCGATCCTGAATACCACTCCGGCCATTACAAAGCCAAGACCTAAGATGAGACTTATGAGTGCAAGCGCAAGGCTTAAGACATGCTGGGTGTTCTGCTTTCTTCCGCTCTGTTCTTTGATCACCTTATCCTCTGCCGAATCCATGACAGCTTTTTTCTCGTTGAGCGTGATCAGAGCTTCCGCCTCCTGCTCGCGGAGCACCTTTACTTCATCACTCTTCTGCTTGCATTTTTTCAGCTCCTCCTGGAGCTCATACTGCTTTTTCTCCTCCTTGAATCTTGCTTCCTCGGTGACTCTGGAGCCGCCTCTCGTAAGCCTTGTCTCGGCTCTCATCAGAGTCTCCAGTCCTCTCTTTGACAGAGTCCTCTCTTCTTCTGCATTGATAAGAGACATCAGCAGATTCCTGTCATGAAGGGAGTAGTCATCATACATGGTCCCGTCGATTATGGTCGCATTACGCACGTACTGATCTCTTGTAACACCCAGGAAATAAGTAGGATCAAAGCCCATCGGCTGTCCGTCGGAATCTGATATGACACTGCATGTATCGGCCGCAGGATCGCTGAAGCCGAATGTTCTCGTGATGGTATATTCGCGGCCCTCGGATGATATCTGCATGGATCCGCCGAACACGTTGCCCTCTCTCGGGATATACTGCTGACGGATCTTATTATGCCCTTCCAGTCCGAAGAGCATGGCAATGATGAACTCAGAGATGGCCGATCTGTCCCAGACAGTCCCGACTTCCTTGATGTTCATCCCCTGAGTGAATACATAATCGGCATTTCTCAGGTTACCGAATCCGTCTATGTGTATGGCTACTACCCTCAATAGATCTCTCCTCCGGATAAGGCGGTCACGCCGGTCCTTATTATATCTTTCTTAAGTTCCAGCGACTCATTACCCTCACTGACCCGTTTTATGAATCTGTCCCTTAATGTATTCTCGGTAAGACTCTCGCCGTCTATATCAAAGACTATATCGTCAGTTACGGATACGGCAAAGTACTCCCTTGCAAGAGCCTTCTCCAGGGCCTTATTATCGATGATATGTTCCAGATCCATGATGCCGGTAAGGTTCACATGAACCATCGCTCCTCCGCTGATCCCGGGCATCGCTCCGAGCACGTGTCTTGTATTCTCTATCACGGCTTCAGAGGTCTGCACACCGGATATATCCACTGTCACATCATAGCAGAGTCTTTTCCCGCTCCTTACGAATACAGGAGACAGGCGCCTGCCTGAGGTATAGATCTCCATGAATCCCTTATATCCGCCCTCATCGAACGCCAGTGATTCCAGAGATCCCGGAGCACAGAAATATCCGCCTCCCTTAAGCTCACCGTGGCGATAAGTCCTCTCAAGTCCGAGTCCGAGATAGGATATGCCCCTTTCCTCAAAGCCTTTCAGGTTCAGGAGTCCCGAAGCAAGTACTATATTCAGCTGCTTGTCATCAAAAAGAGGAAGCTTGGATGCCTCATATACCCCGTATATGTCGACATCATCTATCGTGACCTTCTTTTCCAGCTCACTGAGTATCTTAAGATTGTCGGGAAGATACTTCTCCAGAGAGAAAAAAGCAGACTCATAGGAATTGCCGGGAAGGAGCACAAATACTATTTCCTGAGCGGATCGCATGGCTGTATATACGCGGTCTATCGTAGTACGCGAGATATGTTCCGCATCGATAAGACCGCCCGTGATCAGGATCGCCCTTGCATCTTCGTCTCTGGCAAAATCGATCAACTGCTCAAAAGAAGAGATTATCTCCTGTTTGCGCGTAGCTGATTTCTCCGGCGGAAGCATGCCGCCGAACGGGATATCGAGATGAATGTCTGATACATGGATTAATTTCACTTTACTACTCAGCTCCGGTTTCTGTGGTTCCTGCGCCTGCTGCTGCCTGAAGCACCTGCATTGCAGCCAGCTGCTGGGCAGCTATGTCCTCTTCGGAGAGCGCTCCTTCAGTGTTATCGTTATCGTCGTTATCATCAGCTGCACGGCCGTTATCATCTCCCTGATCGTCATTCTCCGTTGCAGCACCGTTGGAAAGATTTTCCTTTGCCTTGCCGGCGTACGGAGAATCTGCCATCTCGTTCACGATCTTGCTGTATGCCTGTGTCGCATGTATGCTGTCACCAGACTCCTTGTAGCTCTCTGCGAGATAGAACCATGCCTCATCATTCAGAGGAGCGATCTCGGTGGCCTTTAAGAGATCGGCTATTGCAGCCTGATACTCGTCATTTTCAAGTTTTTCCCTGCCGCTGTCTATATAAGTCCTTGCAGCCCTCGAAGATACGTCATTATCCAGGTACGAATAGAGATCCCTGAAGGCCTGGGAATAGATCGTAGGATCCAGTCCCGAGGAAGTAGAGGGAAGTATCTCCAGGCTCACCGTCTCCTCCGGTGAGTTCTCTACAGGTATGAGTTTCAGCAAAGCTTCCGTCCCGGTCACATCTTCCGGATTCTTGATATAATTCAGCGCGGCCTCTGCAAGATGGTCATATCGCTCGGACATGCCCGAACTTCCGGCAAGATCTCCGAGGCTTCCCTTCAGCTCATCATTCTCGCTCTGCAGAGCTTCTATTTTCTTGTCCTGCTCTTCCAGATCGGCGTTTTTAACGGTAAGCTCATCGCTCACTTCCTTCAGCTGATCATCCATCTCCGAAGAAGCGCTCCTGATACGCGCAGGGAGCACCAGGAAAAACATGAGCGCACAGCCTATCACAAGGCCTATTATGATGTTCACGGCAGCAGACGAGCCGCCCTTCTCAATGGTATTGACCGGCTGTATTATGGTCTCGTTGCCGCTCGTATATGTTATGGAATCAGCGCTTGCTCTTCCCTCCTGTTTTCTTCCTCTCGGAGAATCCTGCTGGAACCTCGCGGCTATGCCATCCTCCGCCTCCTTGAGATAATAAAGGATCCTCGTATTGTTGCGGTCTATCCGCATCGCCTGGCTGAGGATCCTTCTTGCTCTTTTGAACTCCTCGGATTCAAGATAGAGAAGACCTAAAAGTTCGTAGGCTACTACCAGATTCGGATTCATCTGAAGTACCTTTTTCAGCTGTATGACAGCAAGATCGAGACTGCCCTGTTTTGCGTAAGCGAGGGCCTGATTGTATTTCTTTATCGACTGGTTGATAGTAGCCAGCCGCGAAGGGTTGGCCTGTATCGTCTCCATGAAATCATCAGCAATGTTCTTGTCGGATTTCATGCTCTTTGATACGACCCACTCCGAAAAGGCAGCTACAGCCTCACCCATTTCAAAATATACAAGGCCTAGCAGATTCCTGGCCTCTATATTTGTGCGGTTGAGCTTCAGACAGGCGCGAAGAGACAATACGGCCCCGGACAGATCGCGAACCTTGGCTTTCGTCAATCCGTCATTGTAATACTGATTAGAGGCCCACATAATGCGCCTGTATTCCCTTATGTCAGCGCCGCAATTGGTGCAGAAGGGGTTGATGGTCAGCTCTGCCCCACAGTTAAAACATCTCATCTTATATTGTTTCTCTCCTCAAGATGCACGATGAGATCCACCATATCGGTGACATCAAGAGCCCTTATCTGGTTCTCGGCGTCTTCAACCTCCGGGGACGGATGAAATTTTTTCAGTTCTTCTTCAAAATCTATCATAACTTTACTCCTGTGATGCATGACACGGGCCGGCCGTATTGCAGGTCGCTCATGCAGCCATGATCAGTTTATTTTCTGAGAGCGCTAAGCCTTTCTTTGACCTCCGCCATCATGTTCTCATATGACTTCAGCTTTTCCTTTTCTTCTGCGATCTTTTCCGCAGGAGCCTTTGAAAGGAACTTCTCATTGTTAAGCATCGAATTGGACCGTTTCAGCTCGCCCTCAAGTCTCTTTTCTTCTTTCTCAAGACGGGCCACTTCCTCCGAGACATCGATGAGCTCCGCCAGAGGGATATACACAGTGGCGCTCCCCGTTACGACCGATACTGCATCATCGGGGATACCGGATTTATCTGACTGATATGCAACCGATGGAGCATTGATCAGTGCCTTGAAATAAAGCTCTCCTGCCCTGAAGCTATCCAGCACTGCGCTGTCACTTGATACGACTGTAGCATCCGCCGCCTTCTTCGGAGGGACGTTCATTGATGAGCGCACATTCCTGACGCCCTTGACCGCTTCTTTTATGATCTCGATATTCTTCTCGTCAGCCGGGAAGTCATACGCCTTATCATTCTTCGGCCAGTCGGATATCATGATCGACTCGTCCATGGCGTCATCACCTGTCTCCTCCTTTATGGTGCAGAATATCTCCTCTGTCACGAAAGGCATATAGGGATGAAGGAGCTTCAGCGCATCGAGCAGGGTCCTTTTCAGCGTGTAGAGCGCGGCATTCTGTGATACGGCGTCATCTGAGTTGTAGAGTCTCGGCTTGACCATCTCTATATACCAGTCGCAGAATTCGCTCCAGATGAAATCATATATCTTGGCTGCAGCAACACCGAGCTCATATTTTTCCATATTATCGGTGACCTCGGTGATGAGGCGGTTCATCTTGGAGAGGATCCAGCGGTCAACGGGCGCAAGCTCATTTTCGGAAGGCTCCGTGACCTTCTTTCCCTCCATGTTCATCAATATGAAGCGGGAAGCGTTCCAGATCTTATTGGCAAAATTCCTTGCCGACTCTACCTTCTCATATGAGAACCTCATGTCATTGCCGGGAGCATTTCCCGTGATAAGCATGAAGCGCAGAGCATCAGCTCCGTATTTGTCTATGACCTCAAGCGGATCTATGCCGTTGCCCAGAGACTTTGACATCTTGCGTCCCTTCTCGTCACGCACGAGGCCGTGGAACAATACTGCCCTGAACGGCTCCTTACCCATCTGCTCATATCCGGAAAATACCATTCTGATGACCCAGAAGAACAGGATATCGTAGCCTGTCACAAGGACATCCGTGGGATAGAAATAATCAAGCTCTTCAGTCTTATCGGGCCAACCCAGCGTCGAGAAGGGCCAGAGCGCCGATGAGAACCATGTGTCGAGGGTGTCGGGATCCTGTATCATATGCTCGCATCCGCAGTCGGGACATTTTGTGACCTTCTCCGTCGATACGACGAGCCTGCCGCACTTTTCGCAGGTATAAGCCGGTATCCTGTGTCCCCACCAGAGCTGCCTGGATATGCACCAGTCTCTTATGTTTTCCGTCCAGTTGAAGTAGCTCTTTTCCATATTCTGCGGGACAAGACGGATATCGCCTTTCTTTACGCCTTCTTCTGCAGGGCGGATGAGCTCGTCCATCTTGACGAACCACTGCTCCTTGACTAGGGGCTCTACCGTGGTGCCGCATCTGTCGTGAGTGCCTACCTCGTGGGAATAGTCCTCGATCTTCACAAGGAGTCCCATCTGATCGAGTTCCTTAACGATGGCTTCGCGAGCTTCGTATCTGTCCATTCCGGCGTACTTGCCGCCGTTCTCATTGATCGTCCCGTCGTCATTGAAGATATTGATGACTTCAAGACCGTGCCTCTTGCCCACCTCGAAGTCGTTGGGGTCGTGTCCCGGAGTGATCTTAACGACACCGGTACCGAACTCCACGTCGACATAGTCATCGGCTACAACCGGCATCTCCCTGTTCATTATCGGGAGCATGACCTTTTTGCCTATGAGATCCTTGTATCTGTCATCATCGGGATTGACTGCAACGGCCGTATCTCCGAGCATCGTCTCGGGACGGGTCGTGGCAAACTCAAGATAATCATCAGTACCTATTATCTGATACTTGATATGCCAGAGATGGCTCGCCTGCTCTTCATGCTCCACCTCTGCATCGGATATCGTGGTAAGACACACGGGGCACCAGTTTATCATCTTGTGACCCTTGTAGATAAGGCCCTTGTCATACAGCCTTTTGAAGACTTCATTGACTGCCCTGTTGCAGCCCTCGTCCATGGTAAAACGCTCTCTGTCCCAGTCACATGACGAGCCCATCTTCTTAAGCTGGCTTGTGATCCTGCCGCCGTATTCCTTTCTCCACTCCCAGCATTTTTTAAGAAATGCCTCTCTGCCGAGATCTTCCTTGGATATGCCCTGCTCCTTGAGAGTGTTGATGATCCTGACCTCGGTGGCTATGCTCGCATGATCGGTCCCGGGTTGCCAGAGCGTGTTGTAGCCCTGCATCCTCTTGAACCTCGTCAGGATGTCCTGCATGGTGTTGTCCAGCGCATGTCCCATATGAAGCTGTCCCGTGATATTAGGCGGGGGCATCATGATGCAAAAAGGCTTCTTCGACCTGTCCACATGTGCGTGGAAGTATTTCTTCTCCTCCCATTTTTTATAAAGACCCTCTTCTATACTCCCGGGATCATAAGTTTTTGCCAGTTCTCTGCCCATTATCAGATGTTTCTCCAATCTCTATTCGTTTTGATCATGCCATGTCTTACGGTCAGATAAGCATACCATCCCATGTTTGAACATAATCCTCTAAATTATAGAATTATGTAAAGCGTTCGTCAAGGGTAACTGGGGTATGTAAAGCCATTCCGGCGAGCCGTTTTTCTTTTGATTTATGTAAACCGATTCGCAACTTTGGCAGTGTTCTTCCCTGCGGTGTTATAATCTCTTTAAAATGATTGGAAGCGGCCTTGGGGAGACCGCTTCCTGGAGAGTTATTGGGGGAGAAAATAGTTTTTTGGATGTTATTTCCTTCAAACTATGGTTACATTATATAGAGCAATTGTGTTCATTTCGTGTTCAACTTATGGAAAATCAATGAATGAAAAGATCAAAACAAACGCTTCATTTGCGATATATCCTGTGATCGGAGCCGTATCCGGGCTTATTATAAACTTTCTTATCATGAAAAGCCCTCTTCCTGCGATCTTCCCCGGCTACATGGATGGGTTTGCCGGAAAGATATACAGCGTCGATCTTATTTCCGGGATATTCATATACTGCATCGCTGCCCCTGTCCTTGAGGAGATCATATTCAGACTACTCGCCTACGATCTGCTGTACAGATATCTGGGATATCTGCCGTCAGCGCTGATCTCATCTCTTATCTTCGCTGTATATCACATGAACGTCGTACAGGGAGTGTATGCATTTATAATGGGAATGCTCTTCTGCTCACTGTATCACAGAGATCACAGGATCCCTGTACCCATACTCCTTCACATCGGGGCAAATCTTGCCGTATGGCTGCTCTCCAATGCTTTGAGGTGACAAGACAGGGGCAAGACAGGGGGACGGTTCTTTTGTCTGGTCAGCTCGCTGACCAGACAAAAGAACCGTCCCCCTGTCTTGTTACCCCCCATTTGACAGATCGATCAGCGTATACTATATTTACCGGGTGATCCATGCCAGGGGAGCTAGTGTCAGGACACTACAGGCTGAGACCGTTCTGCAACGGGACCCTCATTACCTGAACCGGATAATACCGGCGTAGGGAGGTAGTTATTTCTCTTACTCCCCTCCTATTATTATAATCAGGAGGTCTTTTTTATGAAAGCCAACAAGACAAAAATGATAGTTTTCTCCGGGACAGCTGTTGCGCTTGCCACTGTCACCGCAACATATCTGCAGCTGGGAAGGTTTATCTGGCCGAACGGCGGAGAGATCACCCTGTTTTCCATGATGATCATATGCATGGTCGGATACTGGTACGGACCGAGTGTCGGATTAGCATCCGCTGTAACATTCGGAGTCCTGAGATTCATACTCCAGCCCTTTTTCGTGCACCCTCTGCAGGTCCTTCTTGATTATCCGCTGGCCTTCGGAGCGCTGGGGATCTCAGGCTTTTTCTCAAACAAAAAGAACGGCCTGCTCCTCGGTTATATAGCAGGAGTACTCGGAAGACTGTTTTTCTCCTCCTTATCCGGAGTGATATTCTATACGACTTATGTGCCGGACGTAAAGGAAAACCTGATCGCCATATGGGGGAGCATCTTTTACAACATAAGCTATATAGCGGTGGAATCCATACTTACCATCATCCTTCTTTGCATTCCGCCGGTAAAAAATGCCATGGCAGAGGTAAAAAAGCTTGCCCTGTCCTGAGAAGAAATGTCTGATAATCACAGGCGGCGACTTCTCTCCTCCTGCGGATGAGACCGGTCACGACTTCGTGATAGCCTGCGACAGGGGCTGGCAGCATGCCGAAAAACTCGGGATCCCTTATGATATCGCAATAGGCGATTTTGATTCTGCTCCGGCTCCCTCAGGAGATATCCCTGTTATCACTCATCCTGTAAAGAAAGACGATACCGATACCATGCTTGCAGCCAGATATGCTCTGGAGCATGGCTATAAGGATATTACGATATGCTGTGCATTCGGAGGCAGGGCAGACCATGCTATGGCCAATATACAAACAGCGTCCTTCATCGTCTCAAACGGCGGATCCGCTGCGCTTTATGGCAATGATACTTTTGCATATGTCTTCACCGATACTTTGAGATCATTCCCGATACGCGAGGGATATTCTTTTTCGGTCTTTTCTTTATCGGACAGATGCACCGGGGTCTCCATACACGGGGCGCTGTATGAATGTGATGATATCGAACTGACAGCCGCTTTTCCGCTGGGAGTCAGCAACGGATGGCGTCTTAGCGAGATAGAGGTGAGTGTGAAGGAGGGGATCCTCCTTGTCATTGAATCAAGGCTGTAGCTTTATCGCATCAGATCTGAATAATATAAAAAAACAGGGCGGTCATCCCGCCCTGTTTTATAATCCTTAATTATTCGGATACTGCTTATTAAAGTCCCTTCTGCTGGTTGTAAGCTGCGCAGATAGCGTTGGTGTTCTTGATAATGATGTTCATTGCTATGAAAGGTCCGATGAAGCAAAGAAGAGATCCGAAGATATCCCACATGATGATAGTGGTTCCGTTCTCCTGGAAAGCAAGTCCGTATCTGGGAGCGTTATTTGCAAGCCTGTTGCCGAGCTTGTACTGCCACCACCAGCTGTAGATACCGCATGTGATGAAGCTGAGAAGAATGAAGGCCACAAGGCCGCTTGTCTGCTCTCCGTCACCCTCACATGCAACATTAACATCCTGTGCGATCTGATAAATGAAATAGTAGCCGTAGATACCGCATGTCACGATCGTGAGCAGGATATACATCGGTAAGCTTCTGTCTGTCTTTAATCTCATGTTTCCATTTCCTCCCATGTTCTGGTTCTGACTCTGGTTGATGTTTCTCTGAATATCGTTGATCTCTCCGGCAAGACTGCTCTCAGCGCGACTGAAAGCATCTCTTGCACTATTTGCCATTCCGCTGGCCGCATCGTTCATCTTCTGGCCAAGCGAAAGGCTGACGCCGCAGTTTGGACAGACAGCACTTCCGTCCGGGATCTGCGCTCCGCAATTAGAACAAAACATATAACCTCCTTTATATTGCTTTCGGATTCGTGTACATTAACGAATTTTTTCCCTTTCATTAATCAACACGCACCCTTCAAAATTTACCAAAAATAGTATATAAAGTCAAGGAATCCTAAAGTATATTGATCGATATATCGTTGCAGTCATATATACTATACTGATACAAGGTGTCGACCGGATATCAGCAGAGTGCAGGAGGGCGGCGCCATTTCTTGTCGAATTTATGATCGCCTGATCAGGTTGGAGAATTGAAGTATGATTCTGTAAATAAATCCGTTCTCCGGCTCAAATACTACTATGGTATCCAACGGATCTGCCAGCCGCCTGATATACACGATGACAAATGCCACGATGAAAACTATATTAACCGCGCGGAACAGCCATACATTAAAATGATCCAGACGTTTTTTGAAATAAAACAGGATAAGCCATATCAGCGGAAGCGGCCATAAAGGATGATAAGAGAACGCCTCGCCAAAACGTAACGTCAGCACGCTGATCCAGGCTCTGGTCATACCGCAGCCCAAACATGATACTCCGGTATGGTACTTAATGGGACACCCGACACCGATATAACCCAAAGCCAGATACAGCAATCCTAAAACCAGAATGCATCCCAGATCCTGAAGCAGTCGCTTATCCTTCATTTCTCTCATCTTTCCGAAGCCGGATATAATCGATCCGATACACGTTTGATCCGGATTCCAACAAAAGATCCGCATCCGGCCCTCATTTCACGCGAAATATTCTATCATAGCAATGGCAATTAACCAACTCATCGATCACGGGTACACTTCTCTGATCGACTCAAAGTTTCCTTTGACCTTGAAGCATAAGACAGGGGGACGGTTCTTTTGTCTTGTTCCGATTAAACTGATCCAAAGATTCACTTGAAGTAACCGGCATTAACTCATATAATGTATAAAGTCAAGGTTTTCAAGTATTTCGAAGCCGAAAACGTATTTGGGAGGTTCATTATGGACAGTAACAATTTCAATTACAATAACAAGTTTAACAATCAGCCAAATCCTAATTACAATCAGCCAAATCCTAATTACAATCAGCCAAACCTAAATTACAGTCCGCCTAATTATAGTGCTGATGCATACCTCAGACAGACTTCCCAGCAATCCGGGCAAAAGACATTAGGTATCGTATCTCTTGTTTGTGGTCTTATTGGTCTGCCCTGCGCATGTTGTTGCGGCATTTTCGGTTTTATTTTCCCCATTGTCGCCATCGTCTGCGGCATATTATCTATCTACAAACATGAGGATAAAGACGCTAAGGGAATGGCTATCGCAGGTATTATCTGCGGTGGAGTAGGCATTATAATAGTGATTATTCTTTTAATTATCGGCGTTGCTTCGATGATACCTTCCCTTTCGTCTTTGTCAGAGTATGAGGACATGTTTGAAAATTTTTATTAAGAACAGACTCGGCGAGATAGACAAAGTATTTTATGTACTTGGATCAGTAGCATTGGGTGGAGGTATCATATCAATGCTACTTTTCTTTGGTACAGGTATCAATGTGCTCCTGCTGAATCCCCCGTGTACCTTTCACCGGGTCACGGGTCTTAGCTGCCCGGGCTGCGGAGGAACCCGCGCTTTCATATCCTTGCTTCACGGGGATATCAGAAAATGCCTGTATTATTATCCTCCGCTTATTTACGGTATAGTAATATATGTGATCTTCATGGCAAGATGCACCATGCATGTCTTTTTCGGCTTTAGAAAATCCCGCGACGGAGCTGTCCTGAAATATATCTATGTCTATATTGCGCTTGTGATATTGCAGTGGGTGATAAAACTGGTGGCACAAATAGGCTTTGGATACGACTGGTATCAGCAGACTGTGTTCTGATATGGGTGTCAGGCAAAAGAAGCCACAAGTCCCATTGTTAACAGAAGAAAGTAAACGAGCGCAAAGAGCATGCCCAGTGCGAACAGCCCCAGGCCCACTATAAGCGCTATGGAAGCTCCGCGCATCTTACTGTCAGCATCATCTATCATTCCTTGTTTGAATGAAGAATTCGCCACACATGTCAGCACGATAGCCACTACACCCGGCACTGTGCTGCAGCAGCAAGTCATCAAGATTGAAAGCGTAAGCATAGTTCCAAACTTAGGATGATTACCGTACGCCGGAGGCGGTGTCGGATCACTGTATCCACCACCGTTATTATATCCATTCATGTTGTTATATCCGTTACCGTATCCATCCATTTTTTCTATCTCCCTTATACTCCCGTAGGTGCCATAAGACTCCCTAACTGTGTGTTTCGAATAATAGTGAATATCAAAACAATTGCAAGTTAATCCTCTGCGTTGATACTGTTATAGTACAGGATGTCAGCAGACAATGTTCTTTAACTCACATCTGACCACTCTAATAAGATCTTGGGGATCCAGTTCGATCTGATACCCGACTTTGCCGGCGCTCACGAATATCCGGTCGAGCTGCACGGCTGTCTCATGGATAAAAGTAGGAAAAGACTTTTTCATGCCAATGGGTGAGCATCCGCCATGCACGTATCCGGTAAGTGGCAGCAGCTCTTTCTGCTTTATCATGGCAACGGACTTCTCACCGGCAGCCTTGGCGGCCTTCTTTAGATCCAGCTCACATTTCACGGGAACTACAAATACATAATACTGGCCGCTTTTGCCCTGCGTTACAAGCGTCTTAAAAACCTTATCCGGATCTTCACCGATGGAAGCAGCTATCTCCTCTCCGCTCTTTGTCGGATCGGGATCATATACATGTGCTGAATATGATATCTTTTCCTTATCCAGCACCCTCATTACGTTTGTTTTATCATTGTTCGGCATGATCACGCTTCTCTTATTTCTTCTTCACTGTAATCTCTTGCCAGCATCCCCAACACCTCCGGTATCCCAATATTTGTAGTGGCATGTTCGGATTATATGAAGACTGATGCTCATATACACTCATTATATCAGATATTATAAAAGATGTGTCGTTCTTCATGTTCTCCAAACCATTCAGGAGGGTCAGGAAAAGGTACTATATATATTTCGGTAGCTGCGCAATACAGGGTCATAGGCCGGCCGATTCTTATGCCCACCGCGCAGAATGATGAAGTCCTACGGTCCCTGGAACATAGATGATCAATGCCACAGTTGCCACTCTGCCAGATTTCATGGCATTAATCAGTTGCAAGGAACTGTTCCGGAAAATGAACCCCGGCTGTTACGGCAGTGTTCATAAGACAGTAACGCAAAATGAGCACTGTCGCGGTGGATTGGCAAAAAAAGAAGAAGTCTGAAAGGAACATACCTTCCAGACTTCCTTTTCTTATTAAAATAATGAGATGGTTTATGCTTTTACATCCACCTCGCCGCCTATTATCTTGGCAATCTTGCGCTGGGGGGCAACCATATCAACCACAACATTAATGGTAGGAACGTTTGGTTGGGCGTTGCTATCTTGCATTGGCGCGTGCGAGTGCCGCAAGGATGGCGGCTATATCCTGGTCGTCCGCAGGTACTTGTGTAGGATTCTCCTGAATACCTGCCATACCATTATTCTGACTGAAGAAATTTATTCCCCATACATCCTGGCCGCCATATGCCATATCAATGGCAGGGTTTGCCTGATCAGTCTGCATCATTGCGTTTTGTGCCACATCACCGGCTGTTTGCTGTCCTACAGTCTGTCCTGTCTGTCCGAGCAAAGCTGCCATCACTGCGTCCTGCGGATTCTGCCCCAGTCCCAGGTTCTGAAGCGCTGCCGCCTGAGCTGCCGCTGCTGCCTGCATGGCCTGAAGCTGTTGTGCCTGGACGGCTGCATCTCCCTGGAGCGTACCGTCTGCTGCGGCACCTCCCTGGAGTGTACCATCTGCTGCTGCCTGGCCTGCCGTCGGTACAGACATTCCGTTTACAAGATCCTGTCCATCAAAGGATCCGCCAACGAAGGTAACCGCTCCGGGGGTGAGGTTATAATCTTCCGCAGCCTGCTTCCTTGCATCACGGCTTACCTTAGCCCTGTTGGCATAAGCGTATGCATAATTATTGCAGTCATATGTATTTGCACACGAACGATACGCCTCTACATAACCTGCTACATAATCTCTGTGGTACATTTCTTTTTCTTCTTCTGTATCTACTCCTTGCGGATATACGATATCACTTTCATCAATTTTCTTGGCGATTCCTTTAATCTCGTTAATATAAATCGCATTTATAGCATTTAAAGCATTTTCCCGTCTTTCTACAATGGTTCTGCCTTCCATCTCCTCTTCATTAAAATATTCTACGTACAGATCAGCAAACCGTTCTAAACTCATATTGATGGTTAGTGTACAATAATCAAGTATAGCTAAAGAATATGGATTAAGCATCAATTTCGATAAATTTATATTTTTATTGCCAATCCCTACATTTCCATTTTTACCATGTAGATACCCATTTTTTAAGATATCTTCTATCGCTTCCCCCGGTGTATTTGCATTTATCAGGTTTACATACTCAAGTAGATTCAGATACCCACTATAAAGCGTCACCATTTTAAGCTGTTCTTCTGCCGTAATATTTTTCAGAGGCTGAATTTTTGCCGAATAATTATTTAATAATCCGGAGATGTCGTTATCATTTTTTCGTTCCCTATAGCCGCTATATGATTTCTCCGGTTCCGGTTCCGGCTCCGGCTCCGGCTCCTTTTCGACAACATTCACCTGGATCGATATGTTTGCACCACTGGTAATGCCAACCGTCCATACTCCATTCTCCTCGGAAATGTTTTGGTCCCATCCCGAAATGCTTACGATCTCATATCCCTCCAACGGAGTGAAGATCAGCGTCGCCATGCCCTGCGTGCTGCCTGTCTGTCCGAGCCATTTACCTTGTGAAAGGCCGGATCTGCTATAGTTGCATTGCCTTTGGTCATACGTAACGGTGACACTGAAATATTCCGTTCCTGTAGCGGTGTTCGTGCCGACGGTGCCTCCATAGTTATATACCACACCTGAATTTTCCTCTACCCTTCCCCCCTCTTGATTATCGACCTGTGCGCCTTCCATGTTCTTTTCTATCGTACCAGAATTTTGAACGGGTTTTATTGTGGAAAGATTCACCTTGATCGTTCCGTGGTTAACTCCGACCATGAAACCGTTTTCAACGACAAGTCCTGAATAATTCCATTTGATCTCTCCGCCGTTATAATATACCGTTCCGTTGTTCTCATGGATAATATGATAATTTCCGGTATCATGATCAATAACATATTCCCCGGTTTCCTCGTTGATACTGGCATCTCCTATAGTTCCGTTATTTGTATCTATAATTGCGTTGTTAGTTCCGATCGTATGGCCTGAGGGGTTCTCTGCCAGATGCTCGGTATTCGTTTCGGTATAATAAGGATCCTCCCCATTCCCCAGAGACGGGCCTCCTCCTTCTCCCTCATTCGCCGGGGGAGCCGGACTCATGGTCCTCATTCCTCCTACTGAAGGTGCACTATCACCCTGCGTGTCTTCTTCCTCGTCTAAGGTCGTGTCGCTGCCGGATTCCTCGTCCCCGCCGGTCTGGTCATCTCCTCCGCTCTGATCATCTTCTCCGCTTTGATTTCCTGATCCGGAACCGCCTTCGCCCGAATCCTCCAGCTCACTCGCATAAACCGCTACAGAACAGGCTCCTGCCACCCCCACCATATTTCCGGCGGATGACATCATCAGGCCTGCAGCCAGGATCGCGGCTGCGCACTTTATGGACATTTTCTTAAGCATCTGTCTGTTTTTCATTTCTCTTTCTCTCCTCCCGGGACGTCAGCCCCATATAAATTGTTTGTGTTCCTGTATTTCTGTGTGATTATCGTTATCAGGATCCCCAGTGCGAATGAAAGAAGCGCCACAATGACATATCCGCCTGCTTCCGGCCCTAAGATGGTTGCTCCCAGATGCGAGCCGGTCAAGCCGACTGTTCCCTTCACGCCGGGGGCAAGCATCAATACCGCTATAAGCAATAGACCCATAACCGTTGCAAGATAAGATAACCTGCGGACCTGCTTCTTTGTGGTATATAATGATCTTCGCCGCCTGATCTCAGATATCTGGTCTTCAATACTTCTCATTTGTCGCCTCCTTCGACTCTGAATTACCCATTCACTATATATAATGCAGAATTTTTCGATTTTACTCACTTTTTTTCAAATTTTTTTGAAAAATTTTTCAGAACGTGAAAAGACCACCCCGGAAGGGATGGTCAAAGTACTGTATTTATAACGTTTTTACCGATTATACATCACTGCGTTCTGAGTCTCTTGTATTTCAAAAGCAGGATGAGTGAAGTGATGATAGGCAGGCAGAAGCCCACCCATGAGGTGATACCCGGTTTTTATACGAAACTTCCTGAGATTTGTGTATGCTGTTTTTGTACCCCACTTATCGGTTGGAGTCAGGATTGCAAGTATTCTCATTCTGTTATTCCCCCCATGCTTTCTATTGAAATCACTGTTGGCAAAACAAGTTCTTCTTCTGATTCATGCATCAGTATCCGCTTATAGCTCTCGAACATAAGCTCTATTGCATACAGAACGCTTACTTTAGTCCCGTTTACCAGACATGCATTATGCAGCACATGAGCCAACGAAGACCGCTCAGCTTTAGTGCCCTTAAATTGCTACCACAAATCTGTAAAAAATAATATCACATATATGTAAGGTATTCTACCTCATAAATGTAAAACAGGATTGCACATATATGTTAAATGAAGTATAATCATCCTTGAGGTGAATAACATATGGATAATACAGCAAAGATATATCGCAACCGAATAACTGATTCCGCGTTAGAACTAAAGCTCGAGGCTTTTGGTGCAACATTAATCGTGGGACCAAAGGGCTGTGGAAAAACAACAACTGCAAAGCATTATGCAAATAGCTATATAGAGTTTCAAGATGAAGATACCCGAGAAAGGCTTTTGTCCGTTGCCGAAAACATGCCTTCAAAGCTTCTGATCGGAGATAAACCAAGGCTGTTTGACGAATGGCAGGATGCTCCGAAGATTTGGGGAGCAATACGTAAAAGCGTGGACGACTCCGGATTAAAAGGTCAGTATATCCTTACCGGCTCACCTTCCCAGAAGGTTGAAACGGCTCATACCGGAACACTGAGGATTTCAACACTTCGTATGTTTCCTATGAGTCTGTATGAGAGCGGCGAGTCTTCGGGTACCGTTTCGCTTATGGATCTTTTTGAAGGAAAGGATATCGAATGGGAAGAGTCTAAGCTGACGATTGACGACCTGATCTATGCTATCTGTCGTGGCGGATGGCCGCAAAGTATTGATGTCGAGAACAGGGAAGCTGCGCTTTCTATCGCATCTGATCTCTTTTATCAGACTTGTCATGCTGATATATCTAATATCAGTCATGTGAAAAGGAATCCTTTATGGGCGGAACGCCTGCTCCGATCTTATTCAAGAAATATATGTACCTTGGCAGAGAAAAAAACCATTTTTTCAGATACTTCGCAGGCAACGGGAATATCAAAGCCTACTTTCTATGATTATTTCCATGATCTTGAAGATTTATACATAATAGACGAACTTCCTGCATGGTGTCCCGCAATCCGTTCAAAAGAAGCAATCAGATCCGGTAACAAAAGAAATCTAGTGGATCCATCCATAGCAGTAGCAGCACTTGGTCTTTCGCCTGACTACTTCAATACCGATTTCAAGACCTTAGGTTTCCTTTTTGAGTCATTATGTATCAGAGACCTAAAGATTTATTCCTCCGGAATGAACGGAGAAGTCTCATATTATCATGACCGTTATGGTTTGGAAGCAGACGCAGTGCTTCATCTTAAGGATGGTCGATATGCTCTGATAGAATTCAAACTCGGAAGTAAAGAAATTGATATGGGTGCCGAACATCTATGCAAGATAGAAAGACTCATTGGAGAGTACAACAAAAAGGAAAAACAGGTCCCGCTAAGATTGCCGGATCTTAAGCTTGTCATAACCGCGACTGAATATGGTTATAAGCGTGAAGACGGCGTATATGTCATTCCTATTGGATGTCTGAAAAATTAGCCACAAACTATAATCAAAAAATATTTAATATTTATTGGAACACATGCTCTTCATGAACTGATCAGAGCTATCTACGTTGACGCACCTGATAAATCAAGCGGTAAACGCAGACAGCACATCCCTATCCAGTATGACGCTCCCAGCTTATGCCGGGTTTCACTTCACTGTTGAGTGTTTTTTCACCGGGACTTTACTTGAAAGTCACGCTCTTGAGTATATTATCGGCCATAGTGCCGTCGGACAGATCAAGGCCGACTATGCCGATCGATATAACTTTGCCGTCAGCGTACTGACCTATGTACTGTGTCCAGTCATAGCCTACGTAGCTGTAGGTCCGGCCCTTCATTTTAACGCCGCCTATCTCACGTTCGTCGATATCCTTAAGGTTTTCAAAACTGTCCTTGGATCTGTCAAAGAAAGACTCCTCATCATCTATCTCAAATTTCATAAATCCGGCACCGAATGCATCCGGGTCCTCATTATCGACGATCTCATTTTTGTCGTCAAATGACCAGCCGGAGGGAAGCTCGAGGCTTACGTTCACACCGCCTTCCTTTTCGCCGAACGGGAATATATCAAAGGAAAGCTCTCCAGTCTCGGCATTTGCAGCAGCCTCCTTATCCATCTCGGATGCTTTCGCCTTCACATCTTCAAGGTACTTATCGGCGGCCTCCTGGGTATCCCACCCGTTGGCATTAAATCCTGTGATGGTGTAGACTCCGGGCTTGTTCTCCGGATCTCTTTCACCCAGGTTGAAGTAGATGGTGTGTGTATTATCATCCTTTGAATACCAGGTATAATACCGCATATCGCAATCATACGTATCGTTGTGGTCTTCCTTTTCAAACTCTCCGTCCACACCGAACCACTCGACCAGTTCTTCGTAGGAAGTATCAAAGACATTTGTCTTAACCTTATCCAGCCAGACATATCCCTTCTGAAGATCTTCCTCGCTGACCATGCCGTCACCGGTCGGGATCTCACCGCTGCTGCCTGAAGCGCCATCAGACGATCCGCTTCCTTCATCACCGGAAGCAGCACCTGAAGATGTGTCACTGTCTGTCGACGCATCACCTCCGCCAAGGTAATATGTGGCCGCTGTGGTATCCAGGAGTTCGGTAAGGGCCGTATCATTGCCCTTTGTATCCTTTGATCCGATCTTACCTGAGACAAACTTAATAACAAATATAGCCAGAACAACAACTACAGCGAGAGCCACGACTCCTCCGCCTATAAGGATCGGAAGCGGAATTCCTCCACCGCCTGATGCTCCCTTTGAAGATCCGGCAGACTTCTGACGTGAAGTTCCATCCGGTCTTTGTGGACGCCGGGACTTCGGCCGTGCCTGACCGGCACTCTGCTGACGCTGGTGTCCCTGCTGTGCCTGACCGTCACTCTGCTGGTACTGATATCCCTGCTGCTGAACCGGAGGTATCTGCTGAACAGGCGTATCAGCCAGTTGCTTCATCTGATTTAACTGTTGCTGTATCTGTCCGGCCTGGTCGATCTGACCAAACTGCTGCATGGGATCAGCCTGCTGCATCTGGCCCGCGGACTGCTGGTACTGATATCCCTGCTGCATCTGGCCGGCACTCTGCTGATACTGATATCCAGCCTGCTGATATTGGCCCGCAGGCTGCTGATACTGATATCCAGCCTGCTGCATAGGATCTGCTTGCTGAAACTGCATCCCCTGAGGATTCTGTATCCCCTGAAGATCCTGCTGCCCCTGTCCGCTCATCAAAGGAGTCCCGCATACAGGACAGAATAATGATCCGTCTTTTATCGTGTTTCCGCAATTATTACAAATCGCCATTATACGTCCCCCTATATCAATAATCCTCCGGCAGAGTCTCCGGCATCTCTTTACCCTTTTCCACAAGATTCTTATACCAGTCGTACCTGTTGGGATAGCCGCCGAAATCCTCCCAGTCAGCTCCCCATTTCTTCAGATGGATGTAGTAATCATATGCATCTGTACCCTGAGAGTCAGTGAAATTGTCATAGATAAGGATATAATCCGAATAAGCGGTGTACATAGCGGGGTCTACCACCCAGTCCCCTTCGCCTATCTTGTCATCCGAGAAATAACCGCTCTCAGACTTTATCGGTTTGATATCACCCTTGCTTACATCACCGGTCGATATCTCTACCTCAGCAAAAGGATTATCATAGGAGTATTCACCGAAGTCCCACATGCGTATCGTTCCGGTCTTGCCGTCGTCATTCATATCTATGCGGCAGAGAACATCAAATCTCTGGCCGTGATAGGGCTTGTAGGCATCACCATGCGCATCTATCATCCACCAGCCGAACCAGTCACCGTTATAAAAGTCATAAGTGGCATCAGCCCCGGCCGAAGCGTCTGAGCTGCCGGAGTCTTTTGATGAGTCATCATCTGAAGTACCTTCACTCTCTGTATCACTCCCGCTATCGCTGTCAGAACTCGCATCAGTATCAGATCCGCCATTTACAAGGCCGTAAGATACCAGTTCCTTTGCAGCCGGCTTATCCGGAGCATCATCCTTGCTCTTCTTAAATGTCATCGTGAGATTACTGTCACTGAGGACGATCTTCTTTCCGGAAGATTCATAGCCGACTTTTCCCACGCCGTCAAAATCCAGCACACCCTTCTTTTTATCACAGGAAAAATCAACGGGCATATCAAAGAGCACGGCATATCCGTCGCCATCCTCATCCACCACGATATATGCTTCATCCAGTCCGTAATCTTCCAGATCATCTGCCTTGGCTTCATCTCCGTTTTCCTCGACGTTATCCAAAGTGTAATAACCCTCTGCGGGCGCAGATGCTCCGCATCCGCATAGCAGGGCAAGCGAACCAAGACTTACCGCTATACACATCACGATCCTGTTAACTTTCACTTTTCCTCTCCTTCATATCAGAAACAAGCCTCTGTTCTCATGATCCAAATAAAAGATTATAGTATTTTATGCTGTAAATCAATGATTTATGCTGTTCTTTATCTCCCGCTCATGTTCTTCATCTCATTCAGGGCGTTGAGATCCTCCTGGGTAAGCTTTACATTTGTAGTCTTAGGCGTACCGCCGGGCTTGGTCACTGTCATCTCGATGACAGTCCCCTCGGGAAGTCCCGTCATCAGTTCATTCCTCACAAATGCAGCCGCCTTCGGATGAGCAGCTTCCAGTCTGCTTAGTATTCCAAGAATTGCAAATGGATTCATATCGTTACCTCCCATGATCAACCATTATATCATGTCACCAAAGATGATATAATCATCAGGTAAGCAGGTCTTTCATTTATTACTAAGGGGGTAAAATGGATAAGTATTTCACCTTAAACGACGGCTCGAAGATTCCCGCCATAGGATACGGGACATACAACGAGGAATTCAAGGATAATAAGAGCTCCATCCTTACCGCTATCGAGTGCGGCTACAGGTTCTTCGACACAGCGTCGCTGTATGAGACGGAGCGCTCTCTGGGTAACGCGATAAAGGAGAGCGGCATAGCCAGAACCGATCTCATAATCGAGACAAAGCTCTGGATCGATGAGATGGGCGCAGATAACGCTAAGAAGGCCCTTGAGAGATCCCTTAACCGTCTTCAGACCGATTATGTGGACATCTACATGATACACTGGCCGAGACAGACGGGAGCGGATGACGAGAGATGGAAGGAGCTTGACACGGAGACATGGAAAGCCATGGAGGAGATGGTAGATCAGGGCAGGGTCAGAAGGCTTGGTTTGAGCAATTTCCTTCCTCATCACCTGAAGAATATCCTTGAGACCTGCAGGATAAAGCCTGTCGTAGATCAGCTCGAGCTTCATCCCGGATATTCACAGGAAGCTGCAGTATCTTACTGCAAGGATAACGAAGTGATCCCTATGGCCTGGAGTCCTCTCGGAAGAGGCCGTGAAAACGCCACGATCGGTAATTCCATACTCGTGCGTCTGTCCGAAAAATACGGAAAGAGCATCCAGCAGATCAACTTAAGATTCCTCCTTCAGAAGGGGATCCTGCCGATTCCAAAGGCTTCCTCAAAGGAGCATATCAAAGCAAATCTGGATGTGTTTGATTTTGAACTGTCGGAGGATGATGTATCAATGCTCTCCTGCATGCCTCAGACTGCGTGGCTTGAAGAACATCCGGACTTTAATATCCCGGCAAAAAAGAGCAATCCCGATAATATCTAATACAAAAAAATAAACAGACACTCTCACAGACTTATAAGGAACAGGATATATACAACGGTGAGCACCGCCAGATGTAATAACCTGTTCCTTCTGCTGTCGCGGGAATACCCGGCGTACTCTCTCAAAAAAGCATTCATTGCAAAATACAGCTTCGTTCCGGCTCCATACCCTTTGCATTTAAGTCTGAGCCTCCTGGCGATAATGAGAGAGCGCATCACATGGTAAGAGCTTGTGACCAGAGCAAACAACGGCTTTTCCCCGCTCATTAGCTCACGGGAAAACCTGAGATTCTCTTCCGTGCTAGTAGATCTTTCCTCACTTATCACATCCTCTTTCGCTACACCCCGGGAAATAACATATTCTGCCATGGCCCTGCCTTCAGGCATGGGCTCATCCGGCCCCTGTCCGCCCGACAGTATCAGTTTCGCTCCGGGATTGTTCCTGTATACGCTTATCCCCTTATCCACTCTGGACTTAAGGAGAGGTGTCAGTCCGCCCTCTCTCACGGCGCATCCTAAGACCACCACATAGTCGAAATGCTGATCCTTTCTGAAATGCAGTGTATTCAACACTCCGGCAAGGCTGAAGGACGTAAGCTGAAATACAAAATACAGCAAAATAAGAGTCAGATACCAGTATATATATGTCAGGACACCGGGACTGCTTACGTCAAATATAAGCGGTATGACTATATCGAAAGCAATAAGCACCATGGCAAATCCCACTGACAGGATATTCCTTGGCTTCACGCCCTCGTGACGAAGCAGCAATATGCCTCCCGCAAGAAAGACCACTCCCAGCACCAGCGGGAAGATTATAAGCATGACGATCAGAAGGATAAGTTCAATATCAAGCAGGATATGAAACAAAAGATGTCTTGAAAACCATTCCGGAGACGATACAGCCTTTGAGTACATAAAGAAGCCCAGCAGCAGCGCCGAAAGCAGTAATAAGAAACCGCCGGCTACTGTTCTGGGCTCCGTTATCATAACTAGGATCCATATCACAAATGAGATTATGAAAAGGATCATCCAGAGCATTTATCAGGAACCAATCTCCTTATTCCTTTTTGTGATATCTTCAGGCATGCCGCTGCTCACCCATTGCCTGAACGAACTGATGAATTCTGACCTGGATCCCGAGCCTGACCCGTCCTTACCGTCCTTGCCGTCCTTGTCCTTTCCTTCCCAGAAGGTAGAAAACTTCCTGTACAGCGGATCATCCTTCATCTCATAATTCATGGTCCCGCCGGAGACTTCCTCCAGCAGATCGTCGCTCAGCCTGTTATCTTCCAACATTGACCGCTCCATGAGCATAAAAGCCTGCTCTAGAAGGTCTGAGGGTGAGACCTGAGATAGTCAACCTCTTCCTTGCTGACAAGCTGGGTATCATATTTTGATCCTGACTTATACTTCTTTGCAGCCTCGCACGCTTCACCCTGTGTTGAATACCTGCCAAGTATCTTACCGTTATTGTTATGGAGAACCTCCCATTCAAGACCGGGAACTGCCTCGGAAGTCCCTGCTGCGTTATAGACCAGTCCGCCGGAGATGTTATCAAGATCACTCTCTTCAAGACCGTTTATTTTCTTCTCTTCTGACATTTTTGTATCCTCCTTTATTATTTGCCTTAAAGACAATATTTCTTCTTCCTCTCTGTCTTTGTATCATTATACGATAAATCAATCCAAATTGGCAGTGTTATCTAATTCCCTGCGGCATTGAAGGCGTCTACATCGAGGAGTTTTTCGCTTTTTGCGACCATGAAGGTAGTGGCTACGTCTCCCATACAGTTGATCATCGTTATGAACATATCCAGGATCGGATATATGCCTATCAGAAGGCTCACGCCCTCCACCGGCACATTGAACTGCGTAAGTATAACAGTGAGAAGGATCAGTCCCATACCCGGTATCCCGGGAGCACCCATCGACAGGAGGATTATGGTCGCGCACATGATCACGAGCATCCTTCCGCTTATCTCAACTCCATAGATATGCGCTATGGCAAGCGCGGATACAGCCAGCTGGATGCATGCCCCGTTCATATTGATCGTGGCGCCGAGAGGGATTGAGAAAGAATAGATCTTGGGCGATATGCCAAGCTTCTCTCCGCACACCTTCATGTTCAGCGGTATGGATGCATTGCTGGAAGAAAGCGAAAATACCTGCAGCATCGTTGGCGCATATTTTCTGAAGAACAGGATCGGATTCAGACCTGTGAACAGCACTATCAGTATGCAATAGACTATCATCATCGCAAGGAATCCGAGAAGTATCACACCTGCGATACCTAAGACCGATACTATTGAATCTCCTCCGACAGACAGCATCATCGATGCCATCGAGCAGAATGTGACAAGAGGGATCAGTTTTACAAGGATCACCGTTATCTTAAGAAACAATTCATTCATTGCTTCAAAAAGATCCTTTATCAGGTTTGAGAACTGGCCTATCAGTCCCGCCGCAGCCCCGCAGAATATGGCCAGTACAATGATCTGAAGCATGTTGGCCTCAAGGAAAGGTTTGATTATATTGGACGGCACAAGGCCCACTATGGTGCTCTTCAGTGACACATCTCCCATTTCGGCAACCGTCTCCTGATCCACCACTTCGGTAGCGGTGATCCCTTCTGCCACAGCAGGGTCTCCCGGCTGGAAAGCAAAGAAAAGAGCCGTACCTATGACAATGGATAAAATGGAAGTCAATATATATGCAAGCATCACCTTGCCGCCGATCTTGCCTATATCGGACAGATTGCCAAAACCCGCTATCGCAGTGGCTATTGAAAAGAAGACCACAGGCCCCACTACAGTCTGAAGACCGTTCATGAATACGGTTGTGATCAGACTGAAGACATTATCATTAATGACCTGCTTCATGCCATCAGGCATAAAACTCATCAGAAGACCGCATATAAGACCTGCAAAAAGGCCTGTAAGAGTCATGTAAAGAAAGGCGTAACGGGATGTGACTGCCGTGATGCGAACCTGATTCCTGCCTTTTTCATTCTTATATTTCAGCTGATCGACGAAGCTTTTGACCAGTATATTGCGGATAGCGCCCTCGGTATTGATGCCCATATCAGAGGTTTCATATCCGGTATCGAGGATCTCTCCTATCATTTCATCGCTCATAAGCTCAAACTCCGGCCCCGGAGCTGATGCATCTATGATGATATTGCCGAATGATCTTCTGGCCGCGAGTTTGACGGAGCCGTCATCCGCAGAGTGATTGAGAAGACCGACCGTAACCTCCTCTGCCATCAGCAGTGCCTTTACTTTCTCCTTGTCTTTGACTTTATTCTCCTCAAGGAAATCCTTGACGAAATTGATCGCCGACGCTACTTCCCCTTTTTTTACCGTAATACTGGCTGCCATTATCATAACCCTCCAGGTGAACAGATGCTACGCTGTCTAGTATAACATCATTTCGCTCAAAATAATAAAAATCCCGGGTCCTTATGACCCGGGGTATTATATGCAGGAGAAGGGACTTGAACCCTCACGGCCTTGCGGTCACAGGCACCTGAAGCCTGCGCGTCTGCCAATTCCGCCACTCCTGCATCTTTGGTTCCTAAGGCTTATCACCGTATCAAAAGGTGATGCTTAAAGCCGTTCAGAACCACTCGATTATAACCTCAAAGCTTTGATTTGGCAAGGTCTGCCAGATCCTTAAAGCCTGCAGCATCATTAACTGCGACGTCTGCAAGCATCTTACGGTTGATATCCACGCCGGCAAGCTTCAGGCCATGCATGAAGTTGCTGTAGTTGATACCGTTAAGCCTTGCAGCTGCATTGATACGCGCGATCCAAAGCTTCCTGAAATCTCTCTTCTTCTGCTTCCTGCCTGCAAACGCAGATGCAAGTGCGCGCATCACGGACTGCTTTGCGACCCTGTACTGCTTTGATCTTGCTCCTCTGTATCCCTTTGCGAGCTTTAATACTCTGTTATGCTTTTTCTTTGCATTTAATCCGCCTTTGATCCTGGCCATTTCTATTCCCTCCTAATAATTGTGTAAGATCAGATCAATCGATTCCGCTGTCAGATATAAGGCAGAATCTTCTTCATGTTCTTCTCATTGGACGCATCAACGATCGCTGATTTCCTCAGGTTCCTGATGGTCTTCGGGGACTTCTTGGTAAGAATATGGCGCTTGTATGCCTTGTTCCTCTTAAGCTTTCCGCTCCCTGTAAGCTTGAATCGCTTTGCAGCTGATCTGTTTGTTTTCATCTTTGGCATGATCCTATCCTCCTTAAATATCTACTTTTTCTCTGCCAGCGTGATCGTCATGGTACGGCCCTCTACCTTGGGAGCCTTGTCCACTACGGCCACATCGCTTAATGCTTCGGCAAAATCATCCAATATATACCTGCTGTCCTGCATGTGAGCCATCTCACGGCCTCTGAACCTAAGAGTTACCTTCACCCTGTTACCCTTGGCAAGGAACTTCCTGGCCGCGCTCATCTTGGTATTGAGATCATTGGTGTCTATGTTGGGCGACATCCTGATCTCTTTGATCTCAACTATCTTCTGCTTCTTACGGGCATCCTTTTCCTTTCGGATCTGCTCGTACTTGAACTTCCCGTAATCTACGATCTTGCATACCGGGGGATTGGCATTCGGAGCTATCTTCACAAGATCAAGCTCTGCCTTTTCCGCTTCATCCAATGCATCTTCAATAGACATTACTCCGAGCTGCTCTCCGTCAGCTCCTATGACACGGACTTCCCTGTCACGTATCTGGTCATTGATGAAATAATCGTTGCTAATCGCCTTTCCCTCCTTGCAATAAAAAACGCTGCGCAAAGCGCAGCATTCCACATAGTCCATAAGAAAATGAACGCCTGACAGCTGATGCCTTATCCGGATCTTTGATCCCGCCGGGGCGACGCCTCAGGGTGAGAGCCTTGCTCTGCTTGATATCCTGTATAAAATACTACCAAAAGAAGTGCTTTGTCAATACCCGGCAGAGATCACCTGTTCCCGGACTTTTTCATAAGAGCAACAAAATCTCTTGAAGGAAGTGTCCTTGAATAGAAATAACCCTGCAGATAATCACAGCCCATGACCGACAGCCTTCTTGCCATATCCTTTGTCTCGACACCTACAAGCACTATCTTAAGTTTCTGATTCCTGAACATCTCAATGACATCCGGGAGCAGCATTGAATCCTTTTCAAAATAAGATATCACGAGGCCTCTGTCTATCTTTACCATGCTGATCGGAAGCTTCAGGAGATTCTCAAGACTGGAGAATCCGCTTCCGTATCCGTTGAGTGCAAATTCGGCACCGGCATCAGCCAAAATCTCCATGTTCTTCTCGGATATATTATCTCTTTCGGTATCTATGAATTCATTGATATCAAAACTGATGCGGTCAAGCGGAACATTGTTCCTGCCCGCTATTCCGATGAACTCTTCCGCCATCCCCTCCTGCATAAGCTGCATCGCGGAAAGATTGACGCTGATCCTTCCCACTCCGTACAGCTGCGGCTCCTGTTCCCTTATGAACTCGCAGGTCTTCTCAAATATATGACGTCCCAGGGATATGATGCTGCCGTTCTTCTCGGCTGCCGCTATGAACTCCTTTGGCGGGATGAATCCCACCTGTCTGTCAAAGATCCTGGCAAGCACCTCAGCTCTCTCCATCTTTTCCGTGACCGGCGAGAATATGGGCATGAAATAGATCTGAACGCTCCTGTTCTCAACAGTCTTCTCCAGAGCTATCTCGATGTCGTTCTTTCTCTTGGTGCTGGTGATGAGCGCTTCATCGACCATGATATTGGCTCTCGAGCCGGAAGAAGCGTTCTTGATGGAGTACTCCAGTATCCTCTGGGTCCTCATCAGATTATCATCGAGCATCTCAAACGGCACCATCACAAAGGTAACCGAGAAGTGGATGCGCTCTCCGTCTATCATGAATCCCGAATCAAGCCTCTTCCTGACGTTATCCATCGCCAGCTCGACATCAAACTTCGAAGGCGTCAGAACGATGTAGGTATCCTCGCTGTATCTGAAGATATGATCATCGGTATAAGTATCCTTCACAAAATTGATCGTCTGATGAAGAGCTTTATTTGCCGTATCCTGACCGTATACGGCCTTGACGGATTTGAAATTGTCCATATATATAGCGAGGAAAGAATAGCTCGTGCCGCTGCTGGAGAGTTCCCTGAGATATTCGAGATAACCGTCCCTGTTAAAAAGACCGGTCTCTTTGTCAATATATAGGTCGGGATTCTGAAGAGACAGGTATACTATGCACATTGCAAAGCTTCCGAATGCATTGGAAAGAAGCGTCCACGGGAAAAAGAAGCCCTGCAGCACCGCTCCCGTACACATCAGGATCAAAAGAGATACCACGCTCAGCAGATGCATCCTGTTCATCTTGGTCCTGTAGACTATCACATATACACTCGCAAGGACCAGATAAAATGCATACAGGATATAATTCGTCATGTAGGTGAGGCCGTGCATGTATCCGCCGGACGCATCAAAATAATACAGAGCCCCGGTTATCGGCGTGGATATAGCCATCAGCAGCATGATGAAATAAGGAACGCAGTAGATGACAAAAAGCGGTGTCTTAACGACATCGAGCTGATCGGTCACAGCAAGTATATAGACAAAAAGCAGGAGCACGTTTGTCGCTATGACCGCAAAATAGCATATATTGATCACATGGAGAAGCTCCAGAGGCAGATTGACCCAATATACGTCGGCAAGAGCCGAGAGCATATCCATGAATGTCGCGAGACACCCCGAAGCCATGGCAAGAATGAAATACCTGTTCTTCTTTGTAGGCAGGTGTCTCTTTGCAAAATAGAAGATGAGCAGGACCGACTCAAAAGCCAGCGCCGCTATTTCAAAATCAAAATTCCATTTCATCCAGCAGTCTCAAAGATCCAGTCTGTCATGCATCTCTTCCGCAGCAGTTCTTGTATTTCTTTCCGCTTCCGCAGGGACAGGGCTCATTACGTCCGACCTTTCTGCCTTCACGGACGAAGGTATGACTCTTCTTCTGATCCTTAATGAGCTCTTCCTGCTCCTCTTTGGAATATATATCATCCCATTCGGGAAGCCCGTAGAGCCAGTCGGCCTTGGCATCCACCATGTTCCTGAAGAGTTTCTCCTTATCAAAGCCAAGAGAAACCTCGGTGTCCTTTTCCATGGCCTCTATATCATTGGCCACCTTCAGTGAATCATTGATGCCGTCAAGAAAACCGGTCATATACATAAGAGTAATGCCGTATTTTTCGGCAAGCTCCTCCACGGTACCCTTCACTTCGGTATCGGGATCAGCCAGAAGCTGGGCATATATCTCCTTTTCCTTCTGAAAATAATCCTGCCACAGTCTCTGCAGATCACCCTTATTCGCAGTAGCGCTGTATGCCATATCGCGCCATTCACTTATCAAACTCATCTGAAAATCCCTCCGTTGAATTCTGCGGAGCATTGCTTCCGCCCTAGCATAATATGATACCTCAAATCAGAGAATATATAAAGTACATCTTTACTTCCGGTCTGCTTCATCCGCCTTTCTTATCCCGCTTATGTCTGAAGAAGCCACCATGGAATAATTAGTGTGATAGATCACATAACCGGGTACGGCTCCGGCAGGTTTCTTTACATTTTTGATCAGAGTGTAGTCGATATCGACCTTGCCCTGTCCGCGTCCCGTGCTGAAGCATGCGGCAAGAGAGCCTGCCTCGTTAAAGCTTTTATCCGGCACTGCCATGGGATCGCCCTTCCCGACGACAAGCAGTACATGGGATCCCGGATAAGTCTTTGAATGAAACCACCAGTCGTTGCCGTGGCCCATCTTAAAGGTCAGTTCGTCATTCTGGATGTTGTTTCTGCCTACGTATACATCATACCCGTCCGAAGTGACAAAATGCATGGGAAGGCTTTTATTTCCTGATCTGTTCTTCTTCGAAGAGGCAGCATCCTTCTTAAGATACCCTGTCCGTCTCAACTCCTCCGCTATCTGCATCAGATCCTCTTCACTCTCCGCAGTGTCAAAGGAAGCCTCTATACTCTTGAGATGCTCAAGCTGCGCCCTGCTCTCTTCGGCCTGCTCCATTGAGGCCTTTCTGGTCCTTTTAAGCTTCTCGAATCTGGAAAAGTATTTGTTTGCGTTCTCATGCACGGATATAGAAGGATCCAGCGGCACACGGATATCCTTACCGTCATAGAAGTTCACGGTATCAAAATGATCACTCCCCTCAGGGACATCGTACCCGTATGTATTGATGAGCTCGGCGTATACCCTGTACTTATCCATCTTATCGGTATCCTTTACCTGCCCGAGCTGTATGTCATATTTTTTTGCCGTCCTCTCAATGGCGTTTGAGACCAGTTTTCTCAGATCATATGAGCGCTGCCGCATATGATCGGCAGCATCCCTTTCTGAATAAAACCGCTCTATGACTTCGGATATCGACGGCACGCTCTCCCTTTTCATGTCGCCGTACATAGTCAGGGGCACTGCCGCAAATTCCACGGGCCGCTGATTCCCGTCATATACGATCTCAGGAGCAAATGTCCCTTTTATTAGATCATCCGTAAGCCTGATAAAAGCATCATAGAGATTTTTAATGTCTGTCTCGGAAAGAGAAGAAGCGCTGTCATTGCCGTCTATATCAGCCCTGAATGCAAGTTCGGAAGCCATCACGGGAGAAAAGCCCGTATATGTGCCGTAGAGAGCTTTGATCACGTTCATGGGCCTTCCGAGTATATGATTCCTGAAGTAGTCAAAGCCCCTTTCTGTCAAAGGATCAGCCTTGTCTTGGGTAACAGGTATGAAGTAGCTCTCTCCGGGAAGAACTGTTCGCACAGAACTCATGGACGGCGGTACGCGCCGCAAGGACTCGATGATGACATCATTGTCATCCGTAAATATGATATTGCTGTATTTTCCCATGAATTCGATGATGAGTTTCTTCTTTACAAGGTCACCGAGCTCATCCCGGTGCTCTATATGAAAGATGATGACCCTCTCAAGTGAGGGCTGCTCCACGGACAGTATCCTGCCGCCCTGAAGATGCTTCCTCAAAAGCATCGTGAAGGCAGGAGCGACCATCGGGGCATTCATGCTCCTTTCTGTAAAGCAGATAAAAGGAAGGCCCCCGGAAGCAGAGATCAGAAGCTTCTTCATGCCGCGCTCTCTGGTCTTGAGCGTCATCAAAAGCTTACCCTGCCTGGGCTCCGATATCTTTGATATGTATCCGTCTGTCAGATGTTCCCGCAGCTCATGTGCTGCGGCGCAGACAGTAACTCCGTCAAAAGCCATGTATACTCCTCGCTTCTGCCGCCTGATCCATATGCTGATCATACCGACATTAAATTGAGTACTTTATGATACAGGAATACCATCTTTGAGGTCAATCAGATGCACATCGATGATCTTATGATTCTGGGGATTGTAGCTTTGGCGAAAGTAATGTAAAATTTAATGAATACTGACGATCCATATAAGTCAGATTATGCTCGCAGGAGAAGAATATGCAATCAGATTTAGTCATAAAGGAAAATGAATTGATCGACCCCTCAGACTATCCCGAAGATCAGCGCAGTCTGGTAAATGATTTTAATGCGCGCATACGACGTCTGACGGGTATCATTACAGGGATAGGAAAAGAATATCATACGATCTGGGTCATTAACGCCAACACGAAGAAGATGTATCTCTACCGTTCAACCGGAGAAAATACTAATCGTTATGCTGTGGAACTTGGATTCAGATTTGACAATTACGACCGTTTTATCGAGGAATACGTAGACCGGTGCGTAGTCAACAGTATAGAGAGCATCCAGAGGGATGTGAAACTGGATGTCGTATTCTCGCGTATCAAAGACGGAGAGCTCTTTACGCTTGATTATATGCGTCTGGCTGATGACGGAAATATGTCCTATCATCAGATGGCTTTCGCGCTGGCAGGACAACCGGGAGAGACGGAGAATTTTATTCTGGCTTTCCGGGATATTGACAGATCGATCCGTAAGCATATCGCCGATAAGCGCTATCTGAGAGAACAGCTGGATATCGTGGAGACCTTAAGCCGCGATTACTACAATATCTTCAAGATCAATCTCCAGACGGGAGGTGTAGTGATCCTGAAGCTGGACGGCTATGTTACAAAAGGTATGGAGGGTGCAGGCGAAAAGATATATCCCTACGATGTGCTCTACAAACAGTACGTGAAGGATCGTGTGTATTCCGAGGATCAGGAGTGGATGTATGATGCCATATCTTTGGAAACGATAAGCAAAAAGCTCAAGGATAATCCCGAGTATGTTTCCAGTTACCGTGTTATGGATAATGGGGAGGTACATTATTATCAGTTTACGTATATTCCCATCAATGCCAATATCAGCAACAGCGATATACTGGCCGGTTTTAAGAACGTTGACGACGTAGTGGCATCGGCAAAGGAGCGGCAGAATCTTGAGATCCTTGCCAGCACCGATATCATGACAGGTATCCTCAACCGCGGGAGCGGAGAGCGAAAAGTGATCGACGCAATGGCAAACGGCAAAAACGGAATGCTCTGCATCCTGGATGTAGACAAGTTTAAGAATACCAACGATGACTATGGCCATAATGTCGGTGATAAGGTGCTCCGCGGGATCGCGGATGTGTTAAAGCTTACCTTCCGGGATGATGATATCATCTTCCGTCTGGGCGGCGATGAGTACGCCGCATATGTTATGGATCTAAATGATGAAGAAAAAGCCAGGGCTGTAATGGACCGCGTCTTCAAGGAGATCTCCGTTATGAATGTTCCGGAACTGGACGGAAGCGACATCTGTGTCAGCGCCGGTGCTGCGTTCTTCAAAGAAGGCGATAAGCGCTCCTTTGAAGACCTGTATAAACTCGCGGACAGCGGTGTATATGACAGTAAAATGGTCAAAGGAAGCGCATTGAGTATAAGACAGGATAAATAAAAGAGTCTGTGCGGCTCCCAGCCTACCCTATCAGCCAGTCGTACATCTCGGTATACTTGTCCGCCGATACCTTCCAGGAGAAGTCCGCTGCCATCGCCCGGTCGATGATCTTATTCCACTCTCTCTTGCGGTCGTAATAGATGCGCTCCGCATATCTGATGGCTCCGAGCATCTCGTGTGCGTTGTAGTTCGTGAATGAAAAGCCCGTGCCGCTGCCCTCATATTCATTGTAGGGCTGCACCGTATCCTTCAGTCCGCCGGTCTCCCTGACTATGGGCACCGTGCCGTAACGGAGCGCCATGAGCTGGGACAGGCCGCAGGGCTCAAAGAGACTCGGCATAAGAAATGCATCGGACGCCGCATATATCTTGTGCGAGAGTTCCTCGGAGTAATATATATTAGCAGACACCTTGCTGCCGTACTTCCAGTCAAAGTACCTGAACATATTCTCGTACTTGTCATCTCCGGTCCCGAGCACCACCACCTGCACATTATCGTGGCAGAGCTCTTCCATCACGTAGGCGATGAGATCAAAGCCCTTCTGATCGGTCAGACGGCTGACTATACCTATCATCATTGTCTTCTCATTGACCTCAAGATCGAGCTCCTGCTGAAGTGCTGTCTTATTCTTCACCTTCTCCTTGCGGAAGTTTTTCTTGTCATAATTCTTGACTATGAATTTGTCCTTCTCGGGATTAAATACTGTGTAATCAATACCGTTGACTATTCCCCTGAGGTCATTCGTGCGGGATCTTAAAAGCCCGTCAAGCTTCTCTCCATAGAAAGGAGTCTTGATCTCCTCGGCATATGTATCCGATACCGTGGTGATGGCATCAGCGAAGACCAGGCCGCCTTTAAGCATGCTGGCATCCTTATATGCCTCGAGCTTATCAGGCGCAAAATAATAATCGGGAAGTCCGGACAGTCCTTTTATCGTCTTTATATCGTATGTCCCCTGGAACTTAAGATTATGGATAGTCATTATCGACTTGATATCCCTGAAGAATTCACCGCCTCTGAAGGAATCCTTAAGATATACAGGGATGAGGCCTGTCTGCCAGTCGTGGCAGTGCACGATATCCGGCTTGAAGCCTATTAGAGGAAGCGCGGAGAGCGCTGCCTTATCGAAGAAGATAAACTTCTCCAGATCATAGATGATATCACCGTAGGGCTTGTCACCGTTGAAATAAAACTCATTATCTATGAAGTAGTATTTGACGCCTTCATAATCTGCCTCAAGAACTCCGACATACTCACTCTTGCCGTTGTAATCCATGTAGAAATGAGTGAGATATCTCATCATGTCCTTCTTGTCCTGGTACATGCACATGTACTTCGGCATCATGACCCTGACATCAAAGTATTTTTTGTCTATGCACTGAGGAAGCGAACCTACTACATCTGCCAGTCCTCCGGTCTTGATAAAGGGCACTCCTTCTGATGCAACAAACAGAATATTCTTCATGGACAGATCTCCTTTTTCTGATACTCTCCTTCGTCCGAAGCAGGCTCCTGCCCGCCCCGTACATACTGTTTTATTTTACAATACCCTGCGTACATGGTCAAAGAGACGCCTTGAAGCTTTCGGCAAATGAGAGCATCTCCTTTGCGTTCTGTCTTACAGCCTCCGTGACCTCGGATCCTGAAAGAAGACGGGACAGTTCCTCCACGGGCTCATCTCCTTTAAGCTCACGCACGCCGGTCTCGGTGGACTGATCATCCGATGTCTTCTCTATCACGAAATGATGATCAGCCATGGCTGCTATCTGTGGCAGATGCGTGATCGCGATGACCTGTCTCCTGCGGGAGAGCACCGACAGCTTTTCTGCCACCTTTTCCGCTGTCCTTCCGGATATGCCTGTATCTATCTCATCAAATATGAGCGTCGGTATGTCATCGGTATCTGCGAGCACTGTCTTGAGGGCGAGCATGATCCTCGAGAGCTCTCCCCCTGATGCGACATCCTCGAGCGGCATGAGTTCCTCGCCTTTATTGAGCGAGATCATGAAGGATACCGTATCAAAGCCATTGGATGTAAGATTTTCCTCATCGCTCTCCACCCTGATCTCAAATCCGATATTTTCGAAATTAAGATCTTCCATGGCCTCCTTCATGTTTTTCTCAAGCTTCTTGGCCGCTTTTTTTCTTATCCCGGAAAGGATCCGGCTTGCATCTTTCAGCTTTTCCTTCTCCTCTTCGTATCTCTTCTTCAGCCCGGCTGTATATCCGTCATGATCCTCTATCTTTTTCAGTTCTTCGCTTTTCTTATCAAGAGAAGCGTATATCTCTTCTATGGTCCTTCCGTACTTGGACTTCAGATGGTTGATAAGATCGAGCCGCGCCTCGCACTCGGCAAACTCCTCTTCAGAAAAATCCATATCCCTTAAGGCATCCCCGATCTCCACTGAGATATCTCCGATAAGCGCTTCTATCTCCGATACCCTGCCTATTATGGAGTCTGTCTTTTCACTGATATCGCTCATACCGGAAAGCACTGCGGATGCTCTCCCGACGTAATCGGAAGCATTTCCTTCCTGCGATCCGGACAGAGCCGACAGCGCTTCCGAGAGACTCTCAGTCATCTTTCTTGCATTCTTCATGAGAGAATATCTCTCTTCTACCTTCTCATCCTCGCCGTCTGCAAGTCCTGCGTCCTCTATCTCCGATATCTCAAAGCTTAATAGATCCTGTCTTCTCCTTAATTCATCAGGATCCGATATGTCGGAACTAAGCTCATCCTCTATATCACGAAGTCTTGCATGGCTGTCCTTTACATCTGACAGCGGCTCCTTTACGGCATCCCCCGCATATCTGTCAAGTATCGCGCAGAGGTTCTTCTTTGCAAGAAGTCCCATCTGATCCCGCTGCCCGTGGATATCTATGAGCACTGATGCCGCCTTTTTCATAAGGGAAGCATTCACGCTCTCGCCGTTGATACGGGCTATGCTCCTCCCGTCCTTTATCTTGCGACTCATGATCACAAGGTCGTCATCTTCGACCTCGATATCGAGCGTGCGAATCTTCTCTCTTTCCTCATCATCTGACAGGGAAAATACAAGCTCCACCGTCGCTTCATCCTCTCCCTGACGTATGATCCCGCTTTTGGCTTTTCCTCCGAGAGCAAGCTCCACAGAGCCAATGACGAGGGATTTGCCCGCGCCCGTCTCACCTGTTAAGATATTCAGTCCTTCACCGAATTCAGTCTCGGCCTCTCTGATAAGAGCGAGATTTCTGACTTTTTCGCTAATGAGCATACTTCACCACCCTGGATGATATCGTCCGGTCCGGTCTGTACTCCCCGGACTCTTTCAGACTATATCCTTGAACTTGTTGTGTAAAACATTTAAGAAACTGTCGTCACCGACTCTTGCGATCTGCGTCACCCTGTCGGACTTCACTATACGGACTCCGCCATGCCCGGGAACATCCTGTGTCCTCCGTCCGTCAAACGACACGGCTATGCCTGAAACCTTTGTCTCGATATAGATCTCATCTTCTGCTGAAAGCACTACTGATCTGCTGTTCAATGTATGAGGACAGATAGGGGTGATAATGAAAAGCTTCGATCCGGGCTCCACTATGGGACCCCCGGCAGACAGCGAATACGCTGTAGAACCTGTCGGTGTGCAGACAATGATACCATCTGCCCTGTAAGTTTTCAAGAATTTTTTATTTACATATACATCATACTCGACGATCCTCATATCGCCCTTACGATGTACCACTATGTCGTTCAGCGCGCTTTCGGTAAATAAAACCTTCTCTCCGGACTCTACCCTTCCGGTGATCATCATCCGCTCATCGACGGAATAATCATCTCTTATCAGCGACTCAAGAGCCGGGATCGCACCTTCCTTTTCGACATCAGTGAGATATCCGAGTCTGCCTGTATTGATACCGAAGACAGGGAGGGACACATCCTTCAGATCGCTGGCAGCCTGTATGATAGTGCCGTCTCCTCCGAGCACAAGAATGCATTCCGTATCCTTCGGTATCTCATTGGCATCGGTATATCTGTCGTCGTTATCGCTCTCTAAGGTCACATGAGTGCAGACGCTGCATCCTTTGCTCTTAAGAAAGGTCTCGATTTCCTTCGCTGCTTCGCTGCCTTCATTTCTCGTCGGATTGACGATAAGATAAAAATTCTTCATTTATCCAGCTCCCCGTGCGCTCTCGTCACGATCTCTTTTACAAGCGGGTCCATATTTCCTTCTTCGCCTTTTGCTGCCCTTTTAAGATACATAAGGTATTCTATATTCCCTTCCGGTCCCTTTATGGGAGAATAAGAAAGACCCGCAACGGCAAATCCGCTCTCTGCCGCATATCCCATACAGGATCTTATCACATCTTCATGTATCGAAGGATCCCGTACTACACCCTTCTTGCCGACAAGGTCACGGCCTGCTTCAAACTGCGGCTTGATAAGACATACCATGGTCCCTTTTTCGCCAAGGATATCCGAAGCCGGCGGCAGGATCTTTGAAAGAGAGATAAAAGATACATCGACCGATGCAAAGTCCGGAGTATCCGGGATGTCATCGGGCGTCAGATATCTGAAATTTGTCTTTTCCATCGAGACTACGCGTTCGTCATTCCTGAGACTCCAGGCAAGCTGGCCGTATCCCACATCGATGGAGTACACTCTTGCAGCACCGTTTTGCAGCATGCAGTCGGTAAAACCGCCTGTGGACGCCCCTATATCCATGCAGGTAAGCCCTTCAAGATCCAGACCGAATTCCTCTATCGCCTTTTCAAGTTTCAGTCCTCCGCGGCTTACATAGCGAAGCCTGCTGCCCCTGTACTCTATGTCGGATGAATCGGGAAAGCTGCTGCCGGGCTTGTCTTCCCTTGCGCCGTCCACATACACATTGCCTTCCATGATCATGGATCTTGCTTTTTCTCTTGAAGGAGCGATCCCTTTTTCTACGAGCAGCAGATCGAGCCGCATCTTACCGGCCATCTAATCCTCCGTCTTGACGGGATCTGTTCCGGATATATCTGTCCCGGGCTCATTCGTATCCATCGCCTGCAAAGCTCCGATCACCCTCCCCGCAATACTCTCAGGATCCATGCCCAGTTTTTCGCGAAGTGTCGCTATATCACCGTGAGGCACGAATTCGTCGGGGATGGCGATGTTCAGTATGCCGGGCTTCAGACCGGAAAGCGCTGTAAATTCCGTGACATGCTCTCCGTATCCGCCGGACAGGACATTCTCCTCGATGGTAACCAAGAGCCTGTGACTCTCCGACAGCCTGAGGATCAGATCCTCGTCTATCGGCTTTACAAATCTGGCATTCACGAGCGTGCAGGAATATCCCTTCTCCTTCAGGATGTCTCTCACGCTCTCGGCGATCTCCATCATTGCGCCCACTGCAAGGAGGGCTATCCCGCCTTCCTCGTATATCACTTCGCTTTTTCCGAGCTCTATCTCCTCGCGGAATTCCTCAAGACCGCAGTATGCCGTGGCCCTCGGATACCTGACTGCCACTGGCCCGTCCTGACTCACGGCGAATTTCATCATGTCGGAAAGCTCCCACTTATTCTTCGGAGCCATGACTGTCATGTTGGGCATCGAGGAAAGAAAAGAAAGATCGAAGACTCCCTGATGCGTCTCTCCGTCTGCGCCGACGATACCTGCTCTGTCCACGGCAAATACAACCGGAAGATTGCCGATGCATACATCATGCAGTATCTCATCATAAGCTCTCTGCAGGAATGATGAATAGATGGCAACGATAGGCCTCATGCCGCCTGCCGCAAGTCCTGCCGCAAATGTCACCGCATGTCCTTCGGCTATTCCCACATCGGCGAACCTTTCGGGATATATGTTCCTGTATCTCTTAAGTCCGGTGCCGTCAGGCATTGCTGCCGTAATGGCGACGACCTTGTCATTCCTTGCAGCCAGCTTGATCATGACTGTGGAGAATACATCCGTATAACTTGCCACTCCCGAATGCTTCTTCGGAAGTCCTGTCTCGATGTCAAAGGGTCCCGTGCCGTGGAATCTGGCCGGATGCCTCTCTGCAGGAGCATATCCCTTGCCCTTTTCGGTGCACACATGGATGATGACCGTATGCTTGATGTTCTTGGCTTCCTTTATGGCCTTCTCCATCGTCGTGATATCGTGTCCGTCATAGGGACCCAGATATGTGATCCCCATATCTTCAAACAGCATCCCGGGGACCACGAGCTGCTTCATGGAGCTCTTGACCCTCTTTAAGCTGTCCACGACCTTCTCTCCGCGTCTTGGCATACTCTTTAAGAGAAATTCCTCAAGACCGCTCTTGAAGTTCTGGTAACCGATCGCAGTCCTTATTCCTTCAAGATACTTTGACATTCCGCCTACATTCTCGGATATGGACATGTCGTTATCGTTAAGGATGATGATGAAATTGCTCTTGAGCTTTGCGGCGTTGTTCAGTCCTTCGTATGCAAGGCCGCCGGTAAGCGCACCGTCACCTATCACGGATACGACCGTATAGTTCTCATTCTTAAGGTCACGCGCCTTGACAAGGCCCAGTCCTACAGATATGGATGTGCTCGAATGGCCTGTATCAAAGGCATCACAGTCGCTTTCATGTCTCTTCGGGAAGCCGCTCATCCCGCCAAACTGTCTCAGCGTATCAAAGCCGTCACGTCTTCCCGTAAGAAGCTTATGGATATAAGCCTGATGGCCCACGTCAAAGACTATCTTGTCCTTGGGCAGATCCAGCTGTCTGTGAAGGGCTATCGTAAGCTCCACGACACCGAGATTGGATCCCAGATGTCCGCCGTTTTTGCTGACCTTTTCAATAAGGAATTCCCTTATCTCGGCGGAAAGCCTTTTCAGCTCGCCTCTTGATATCTTCTTTATGTCGTTTGCCTTATGTATTCTGTCGAGTATCAATGATAAACACCGTCCTGTATATTTCTTTTAACTGGTCCTTCCGATCATGGAGATGATGAGTTCGCGAAGGAAATCATTTTCCCTGTCGAGACCGTCATACAGTCTGATGGCTTTTTCAGACATCTCCTTAGCGTCTTCTTTGGCCTGTTCGAGACCCTTCAGCGTAACGTAGGTTGTCTTGTTGTTTTTCTCGTCAGAGCCCACGCGCTTACCGATGAGTTTCTCGTCTCCTTCCACATCCAGCACGTCATCCTCTATCTGGAAAGCAGTGCCGACAAGCAGTGCGATCTCCGATATCTTATCGAGCTCAGCCTTCTTCGCCCCTGCAAGGCAGGCTCCTATCATCATGGCTGCCTGTATCAGGGCTCCGGTCTTATTCTCATGAATGTAGATAAGCTCATCGAGGCCGATCATCCTCTTCTTCTCTTCAGCATCCACGTCGCAGGCCTGTCCTCCCAGCATGCCGTACAGTCCTGATTTGTCAGCCAGGATCTTAAGGGCCTTGACAACCCGATCCTTCTTAGCACCCGGCACATCAAATGCCTTAAGCGCAGTCTCGAATGCAAGGTTTAAAAGCCCGTCGCCCGCAAGAACTGCCATGCCTTCTCCGTAGATCACGTGAGTGGTCTTGCGCCCGCGTCTGAATTCGTCATTATCCATCGCTTCCAGATCATCGTGCACGAGTGAATAGTTATGTATCATCTCGATGGCTGCCATGAAAGGCTCCACCACCTCGCCCTCTCCGTCGAAGAGCTTAAAGGTCTCGTACATGAATATCGGACGGATCCTCTTACCGCCGGCCTTCACGGAGTAGTTCATCGCAGATATCACAGTCGTGGGATACCCCTTTTCCTCCGGAAGGTATTTGAATATGATGTCGTCAGCCTTCAACTGGGCGACCTTCATCAAAGAATCACTCATCAAAATCCTCCGTTTTTCCTTCATCATCTATGAGCTTGATACTCTTCTCTACCTCATCGATAGCATTCGTGGTATCACGCAGTACTTTCATTCCCTTTTCGTAGAGGGTAAATGATTCCTCCAGAGTGACATCCGGATCTTCCATCCTGCCTATCACTTCATCAAGGTACTCAAAGCTCTCTTCAATCGTCATTTTTTTTGATGCTTCTGACATCTGCTTCCACACTCCCGTTCTTCATCTGAATGATGATCATATCGTCCACGTGCAATCTGTCGACATCTCTGACATTCCTGCCGTCCTTATCCATCACATATGAATATCCCTGGGTCAGCTTCTCATGCGGTGACACTCCCTTAAGCTTCTCTGACAGTATCATAAGCCTGTGCCTGTCATTCATGAGCTTTCGCTGCATGGCATCGCTCATCCCGCGCCTTGCATCCGTCAGTCGGTCCCCGGCAGATACAAGTCTTTTTGACATCATCTGACGCATATTCGTCTCGATATCCGCAAGCCTCATCCTTTTATCGGCTATGACGAGATCCGGTCTTTGCTTTCTGAGCGTGCTCTCGCGCTCTTTAAGCTTGAGCCTTGATGCGGATACAGACCTCATCGCCCTGTCAAAAAGTGCCGATCTGTATGCCTCCAGCTCATCGGCAAACCTGCTGTAGTCAAAGACCGCAAGCTCGGCTGCCGCGGAAGGAGTCGGCGCTCTGAGGTCAGCCACGTAATCTGCTATGGTCGTATCCGTCTCATGCCCCACTGCCGATATGACCGGTGTCACGGAATTAAAGATCGCCGAAGCGACCGTCTCTTCGTTGAAGGCCCACAGATCCTCGATGGATCCGCCACCCCTGCCGGCTATTATCACATCGACCCCTGCTCTGTTAAGGACCTCGATCCCTCTGGCCACGGACTCTGCTGCTCCGTTACCCTGTACCTGCGCAGGATAGAGCACTATCTCGACGAACGGATTCCTTCGTCTTGTGATATTGATTATATCTCTTACTGCGGCGCCTGTAGGAGCCGTTACCACTCCAAGCCGCCTGATATACACGGGGACAGGCTTTTTATACTCATCCGAAAACATCCCTCTTTCTTCGAGCTCTGCCTTGAGTTTGAGGAACTTCTCATAGAGTTCTCCTTTGCCCGCTTCCTTTATTTCCTTTGCATATATCTGGTAGGCCCCGCCCGCTTCATATACCGCGATCCGTCCTGTGACCTCGACCTTCATGCCTTCCTTAAGCTTTACGGAGAGGGATCCGGCATCACTCTTGAACATCACTCCCTTAAGCTGGGCATCCTTGTCCTTTAAGGTAAAGTAAATATGTCCCGATGCATGATATTTGACGTTGGAGAGTTCACCGTCTACAGAAACGGAAGAAAGCATAGGGTCCGCTTTCAGGACTCTGCTGATATATGATGTGATCTCACTTACGGAATAAGTCTTAGCCATTTCTTTCATCGGTGAACTTTGCCAGAACACCGTTCACGAATGATCCGGCCTGATCCTGGCCGTACTTTTTGGCAAGCTCCACAGCCTCGTTGATGGCGACTCCCTCGGGGACATCGTCATACAACATCTCAAAGAGCGCCAGTCGGAGGATCGAAAGTTCGACCTTGCCGATCCTGTTTATCTTCCATCCGGAACTCTTCTCGCTGATCTTATCATCGATACCCTCGAGCTTCTCAACGATCTGAAAGAATCTGTCCGTGATGTAAGATATGCTCTCCTCATCCACCGGATCGTCAAGTCCCTCAAAATACGAGGTTACCTGCTCCTTCATCTCTTCTTCGGTATTGAACATGGACTCGAATAAAAGCACAAATACATGTTCTCTTATGGCGCTCCGGCCTATCATTTATCCGACCTTAACTCATTATTCACACCGGTGATCCTTATGTTCACATCGGTGACATTAAGTCCTGTCATGGTCTCGATCGAGTTCTTGACCTTATCCTGAACCTTGCGGCTGGTCTCCATCACATTGTGACCGTACTTGATCACCAGTGCTATGTCGATCCTGACCATATTGCCTGCCACATCGACCCTGACTCCAGAGCCGGCGCCGCTACGCAGTCCTACGGTGTTCATGAACTTCTCGCTTATGTTCCCTGTCATGGCGGATACGCCCTCGACCTCTCCGGCAGCTATGGCTGCTATGGAGCAGAATACTTCATCGGCGATCTTGACCTCACCGGTATTTGTGGCGTCCAGCGTATGGACCTTGTTCTTTTTCTCTACAGAAGCCTCTTTTTTTGTAGCCATGATAACCCTCCAGATCTATGATCTTTTTATTACTGTCATCGAAATCCGACTAAATTAAAATTATACCATAACCACAGTCTGTAGCAAAATATCTCAGTCGGAAAAGACTTTTGGACAAAGGCATTCAACCCCAGCTCCAAAAGACGGGAAGTGTCAGATAAGAAGCCCTGCAAAATAGTACAGGATGGCGCATTCTGTCTCCTGCCAGATGCGGTTGATCCTTTTCACGGCGCATATTAGATATCCCTGTATCTGATCATTGCTCCTGATACGGGAAATAAGAACGGACTCAAAACCTCTGCCCGTAAGGGCACTGAAAAGCTCGGGAGAATCATCTCTCACCTGATCGGAGATGGCCCCGGAATATAGATCGTCCTTCACGAGCCCGGATATATCCCCGGCCGGCTCATCAAGGCTTTTATCATTTACTCCCCTCAGCCTTCCGTCATCAAGGACATAATACAGATCACTGATCTTTAAGATCTCACAAAGGCGTGGGAGCGCTGCCTTAAGCTTCCCCTCAAAGTCTTTTTCCTTTTCGGTATCAAGCCTCAGGTCACGCATGTCTTCAAATATACTCCGCCTTGCTATCTGCGTGGTCTCTATATTGCTGTGCTTTTCGCTGTCATATATCGTAAAGCAGTTACGTCCCCTGCTCTTACCGAGATAGAGCATCTTGTCGATGATATTGAAAAGGCTCTCATACTCGAAGGCATCATCGGGATAGGTGGCGCTCCCGGCAGTGCCTGTGATAAGCGACTCACCGTTATCAAATCTCATGATATTGCGAAAGACGCCGGAATCGTTAAAGAGGCTTTCAAAGAACGCTTTCTTATCCTCCTGTGATATGTTCTTAAGATCTATCAGCAGCAGCTCATCCCCTCCGAATCTTCCCGCCAGTCCGAAGCCGTCGGAAGCGTCTGCAATAGACTTCGCAACCTTCTTCAGGACCTCGTCTCCGGCGCCGTGACCGAAGCTGTCATTGATGTGCTTGAAATTGTCCAGATCGATCATGGAAAATGTAAAGGGCCTGCCCTCCGCTATCAGCGATCTTACGAATTTGACCGAATAAGCACGTGAGAGCACTCCGGTCAGGGGATCGAGTATCTCATCGAGACCTATCTCATCTATGATCCTGTCGAAAAAGGCAAACTTCCTCAGGTTATCGATGCTGTATACTACCTGGCCGCCTCCGAGTCCGTTTTTACGGCGCAATACATCAGTGATATCCACAAAGCTTCCCACGAGGCCGACTATCTGCCCGTCGTCATACAGAGGACGCTTGGAAGCGATGATATCCCTCTCTTCTCCACGGATGATACATTTCCCCTGAACCTTATACGTGCTCCTGCCCGCAAGGACTCTGAGTTCGTCCTGCTTATATGGCTCGGGGTCGGAGTGCCATCCCATATCCTCATCCGTCTTGCCTATCAGTACATCGGCAGAATCAAAGCCGTAGAAATCAAGAAATGCCTGATTGACCCCCAGGAACCTCCTGTCTTTATCCTTCCAGAATACGCAGTCCTGCGAGGTATTTATAATGCTGTCAAAGAGTTCGACCGTCATCTCCATAGATGTATTTTACTCCAAAAAGTAACGATATTTCAACATGTCCGGGCCCTGACCGGTTTTTCTTTACCTTATCCATTGTATGTCATATGATAGAAGCGTAAGCTGCCGGAAAGGATGTGCACCATGTTTGAAAAAAGAGTGACCATATACAAAAAAAGAGACCGCGCGACCTGGGAGGAGATAAAGAGATCCTTAAAGGCCGCGGGACTGAAGGGCTTTAAGGCCGGACATTATTTTCAGGAGACTGTGACGGGAGGAGGCTGCGGCGCCAAGCTGGACCCCAGGGATTTCGGTCCCGGCGGCAGGATCGATCGTGACATATACTGGGTCAAGGTCATCGAAGGCGACGAAGAAAGAGCCTCGGATATCCTGAAAAAAGACGGCATAGTAGCAGAGATCGAAGAAAATGTCCTGATGGATGCAGCGCTCAGAAAAACTCCAAAGGAGTGATCACTCCGTGCAGATGAGCTTTAAGAGCAGCGTTCCCGCTCCGCGGGCAAGCTGATTCACGTTCCTGATCTGGACATAATCATTGCCGTATATCTGCTGGGCATTGCAAAGATGAGCAGGATTGCCGTGGAATACAGCCCCCGTACGTATGCCCTTGTCTTTAAGCTCAATGACCGCCTCTTCAGTATCCTTTACGGCTATGATGCCTTCATACTCTGCAGATGATCTGAGTCCATCCCTGCCTACCGGAGTGGAATCATTCGGATTGGCATCGGTGAGCACGAGCATGAGCCTCGTCGTCCCTCCCGTGATGCCCTGCGGAGCGTAACTTCCGGCTGTTTTTATCGCAAGACTGTCCCTGTTCCATCCTCCGGCATAATATGACATCACACCGGAGCAGTCTTTTTCCGCTGTCTCCTTTAATACCTCGAGCACCGTATATCCTCTTATACTCCTGAACGTCATAACACGCACCGGTATGCCGAGTGATACCAGACTTGATGCTATGATATAGGCCTCTGCCGCTATGCTCTCCTGTGCATGCATCCTGGACTGGGATGCATCAAGAAGTATGTCTGCGACTATCCCTGCTTCGATCTCGTCTCCGTCCTTTAAGAATACTCTCGGATCATTAAGTACCGGCAGTCTGTATGCCTGACTGCTCATAAGCGCTCCGGTCTTTGCTTTCTCGGGAAGCGGCCTTAAGAAGGACGAAAGAGCTGTATCCATATGAGCTTTCAGCGCCCTGATGCTGCTCCTTACCATCATGGAATGCTCTTTAAGATATGCATCATTCTTCTCCTTCTGCCTGAGTCTCTTCCCTATGATCTCCGCAGTCTCTTTTTTCGCCGGTCTCTCTGCTGGGCTCTTTTTTGATATCCATATCCGTGCAGGAGCATCATCGCCGGTACACACCTCGTTTTCGAAGCGGTTCATCTCCCTTTCCGGCAGGATGCACTCTCCGAATACATCCCTTATGTACCCGGTGTCTTCTTTGCTGATACCCGCAAATCTTCCGAGACCGTCATGGTGAAGCGAGACTGCCTTGGGGTGTCCTTTATATATCTCCCCTGCTCTGAGCAGGAAGGTATCCTTTCTCTTATGCTCCCGTCTGAATAAAAAAGACAGCGGATGTGATGTCCCGGAAGTATTTTTGACATCATACGGGTCGAATCTGTAATACTCCTTCAGAAAATCCCTCATCCTCTCTGTCACACCCTCAGTATCCAGGCTTCCCTCAAACCTCAACCTCTCCGATATCCTCTTTTCGCGAAGACTCATGACAGGTCTCTTCCTGCCGCATGCATCTGCCCAGCGCGCTTCCTGCTGTGTAAATAAAGGCATGCTCTGGTACATCATCTGCTGTCTGGAAAGACCCTCTCTGTTTTCAAAGAAGAGTTCTCCCCTCTCATGCCTGAGAGACCTCATGACGGGGCGTCCGGGAAGCTCCTTCTCGAAGAGACAGTTCTCAAGTCCGAGCCACAGCATGGCATCAAATTCCTCGGCCCTCCTTACATGCTCATAGCGCGAAAAAAAGTCCGACAGTCTGTCCATGTCGAACCATTTATAGGCAAGGCCGATGATCATGTCAAGATACAGATCCTGAGTGCCGTCAGGAAAATAAGCCAGAAAATACGGCTCTATATCATAAGATCCCGCAGCGTTCCAGATGATGTTCCTGGAGCGTCTTTCATTTGCAGAAGGGTTCTTTTTTATCATTTCTCAAATACGATATCTCTTGTCAGATCCATGGGGATCCTGGCTTTGATCACATCTCTTATAAGACCTCTCTCGTAAGAGTCAAAGGTCTTGTCTATGATGCACATTGAAAGCGCATCACCTGACGATACACCCTGTTCCATCAGAGCAAAAGCATCGAGCAGTCCTCTGAGATCCAGCGCAGTCTCAGAGATCTCTCCGCTCTCCGCCTTTTTCTCAAGCTCTCCGTACAGTTTCGCGAACTGAGCGCATATCTTTGGATTCACATGCGAATATCTTGCACCGATAAGCCTTACCAGATCGTCTTCTGCCATCAAAGGCATATCGAGCACCACAAAACGCGATGTGAGCGCTTCATTCAGATCCCTTGTGCCGGCGTATCCATGATTCATGGTCGCGATGAACCTGGTCTCGGGACGCAGTGCTATCCTGTCATAACCGGGGATATCTATGCTCCTCCTGAAATCAAGCGCCGCATGGAGCACGGCAAGTGACTCGTTCTTGGCCATGTTGATCTCATCCAGCACGCCGAAGCCGCCTTCAGCAGCGCATCTGTATATCGGACCTGCACGGAATACGACCTTATTCCCGTCATATGTGTCAGTGCCCACAAGCCATGCCGCGTCGGTATTGATATGAAACGAGACAGTCCACATCGGGCGGGAAAACAATGCCGCAAGATTCTCCGCGAGCACATTCTTGCCGGTAGCCTTTGGTCCTGCAAGAAGCAGATTTTTCCCCGCAAGGATCGCAGCTATGGCAAGCTCCCATATCCTTCGCCCGTAATATCTGTATTCCGGATCTGGCACACGGATCGAATTTTCATCCGCCACAGGATATCTGTCTCTGAATTCACGCACTCCCTCAAGCAGAGACTCATCCACGCCTTCATCTTTCAGGAAATCGATCACTCCCATCTCATTACCTCACTCATAATCACACACAAGAAACATAGGCTTGACCTCGACCACCTCATCATGCTCCTTCTGAGACACCGTAACCGAAGCATTCAGCGCCTTAAGATCATCCTTCACGACCCCTAGCGCCTCTCCGGCAGTCTCCGCCCTGCCCTGCCTTATGACTCTTATCATCCGGTCACAGACTACAGGGTGCGCATACTGCGGCGGGATCGGAAAATCGTTCAGTTCTCCCGTATACCGTCTGCTCGCTGACAGCGCTGCATTCCATTCAGCAAGGGCATTCTTCCGGTTGTTCCATCTGCTGGGAAGCAGTCCGCTGTTGAAAAGAAGGATGATGAATACTCCTCCGAAAAGTGCCATATATATCCCGTAAGGCCTGCTCACCATGGCTGCACCTATCCCGATGATAACGGCCGCAAGACATATCGCAGCCATGATGACCGATGCAGTCTTTAAGGCGGGGCTTATCCCGTCCACTATCCTTTTATTCTTTGCTGCTTCCGACAGTCTGTCCGGTATCTCCCTTTTCTTCTCCAGATGATCCCTGGCTTTCATCAGTCTTTTCACTGCTTTATCAGCGGAAGGGGACAATGTGTCGATATATCCCGCCTTCTCTTTTCTCTCCGCTTCTTCAAGCCTCTTTTCGGCCTCTTTGCTGTGAGTATGTATGTCCGGATGCTCCCGCTCTATCCATGACAGGAGCCTGTCTACATCTGTCTCTATCTTGAAGCTGCACTGCTTCTCGTTCTTTCCGTATTCAGCCACCAGATATGACATCGTGCCGAAGATCCCTTTGCCCGAGAAGCCTCCCCTGCTCATTGCTATCCTTTTGTAGAGCCGGTCTGTCTCGCCATAAGTCAGGTAGTATCTTCGGCTGAAAAAGCGGCTTCCCAGATATACAGCCTCTTTTCCAAGTCCGCAGGGGCCTATCTTAAGACACTCTTTATGATCCTTTTTCAGTACTTCATCCGGAAGTCTTCTTTCACCGAGCGGTGACGGAGCAAATAACATCACAGTCCTCCAATAAACTGTCTATGACCTTAAAAGGGGCAGAGGATCGCTCCCCCGCCCCCACGTTAAGATATCGCCTTTTATGCCGCTTCCGCCTTCTTAGCCTTTGTAAGGAAGATTGCAAGGAATGCGATTGCAGCGATTATGCCGACAGGATATGCTACCAGCGTATTGTTCGTAAGCGCAGGGATCATGCCAAGGCACTCAGGCGCCATCACGAAGTATGTGATAGATACCGCGCTCATGAAAGTAGCCGGGACTACGCATATCCAGTAATTCCTCTTATTCTGAACAAGATACATTGCTCCTGCCCACAGGACTATCATGGCAAGGGTCTGATTGGACCAGCTGAAGTAACGCCATATTACCTGATAATCGATGAAGCCGAGGGTATTGCCGAAGCCAAGGAATGCTCCTACTCCGAGCACAGGTATGCAAAGGATAAGACGTGTCTTCCAGTTGCCCATGTCGAGTTTGAACCAGTCTGCTATGGTCAGGCGGGCTGAACGGAATGCAGTATCGCCTGAAGTGATGGGACAGGCTACTACGCCGAGCATGGCAAGTATAGTTCCGACCTTACCCATCGTTGTGGTGCAGATAGCATATACAGTCGTTGCTCCGCCTCCGCCGAGTGCCAGCAGATCCTCTCCCTTGAAGAAGGTGCAGCCTGCTGCAGCCCAGATCAGAGCTATGATTCCTTCGGCAACCATGGCGCCGTAGAATACAAAACGTCCCTGACGCTCGCTCTTTAAGCAGCGTGCCATCAGAGGTGACTGCGTAGCATGGAAACCCGAAATGGCTCCGCAGGCCACGGTGATGAACATGAAGGACCAGATCGGAGTGCCCTTCGGGTGATTATTTGAAAGATTATTCCATATCTCAGGTATGGCGCTCTTTGTTACAGTGTCTGCCTGAGCTACTACTGCCTTTCCGGCATCGTCGAGCGTGACCGGTATCAGCTGTCCATTGGTCAGTGTGCCGAAAGCAACGCCGACAGCCATGATGATAAGGCAGATACCGAAGATGGGATAGATCTTGCCGATGATCTTATCCACTGAGATAAATGTAGCTATGAAGTAATAAGTGATGATGATGGCCAGCCAGAATACGGGGCTGGTAAAAATGCTGTCCGCTGATACACCGCTGTTGATAAGAAGTGTCTTGAGCAGTCCGGCAGGTCCGACAGCGAACACCGTACCTACCATGATGAGCAGGATCACCGAGAATACACGCATGACATTCTTCATGGCATCTCCGAGATAGATACCGGTAACCTCCGATATGGATGCGCCGTTATTGCGCTCGGAGAGCATGCCTGCGAAATAGTCATGCACAGCGCCTGCAAATACAGTACCAAAGGTGATCCAGAGGAAAACCACGGGACCCCAGGCTGCACCGGAAAGAGCTCCGAATATGGGGCCAAGTCCGGCGATGTTCAAGAGCTGGACAAGGAACAGCTTCCACTGGGGCATGACGACATAATCGACGCCGTCATTGATCGCCACGGCAGGAGTCTCCCTGTCATCAGGGCTCATGATGTTATCCACGACCTTGCCATAGAACAGATAGCCGCAGATAAGAATGATAAAGCAGAGAATAAAGCTGATCATATAATGCCTCCCTCCTGTGCGGTATCATCATCCCCCCGCACTAAACATGATCAAAAATACCTCTACCAGATATTGTAGTCCTTTTGGAAAAAAACACAATCCCTCAGATTTCGGAATCAGTCATTTTCATTAAATTCTTCAAGGATAAGTCCATCATTCCGGTCAAGGGTCATCCCAACGCTCCAGGCATTTACAAAGAGTAAAAGCGGATTCCCTTTTAGATCCCTGATCTTTTTCATGTCGGATGTCCCGGTGATGGAATCAAGATCTGCATTTTCATTCTTGATCCAACGGATGTATTCGTAAGGAAGCTGCTCCATATGGATCTCTACATTATATTCGTTGTTCAGTCTGTATTTGAGGACATCAAACTGCAGCACGCCGACGACTCCGACGATGACCTCCTCCATGCCTCCCTGCGGCTCCTCGAAGATCTGTATGGCTCCCTCCTGCGCTATCTGCATGATGCCCTTAACAAACTGCTTTCTCTTCATGGTATCGACCTGTCTTACCCTCGCAAAATGCTCCGGGGCAAAGGTCGGTATCCCGCTGTATCTGAACTTATCCTCCGGCATGCACAAAGTATCGCCGATGGAATATATGCCGGGGTCGAATATTCCTATGATATCTCCCGCATAGGCCTCGCTCACCATGTGCCTGTCGTCTGCCATCATCTGCTGGGGCTGGGAAAGACGGACTTCCTTTTCGCCCTGCACATGCCAGACATCCATGCCGGCAGTGAACTTGCCGGAACAGATCCTCATGAAGGCAACTCTGTCCCTGTGCGCCTTGTTCATATTTGCCTGAATCTTGAAAACAAAAGCAGAAAACGGCCTCTTGTCGGGCTCTATTATGCCCTTATCGGATACCCTCGGAAGAGGGGATGTGGTCATCTTAAGGAAATACTGAAGGAAGCTCTCCACTCCGAAGTTCGTAAGGGCGGATCCGAAGAAAACGGGAGAAAGTTTGCCGTGCGATACTGCCTCCTGATCATACTCTGCTGAAGCTCCGTCCAAAAGCTCGGCCTCGGATACAAGCTGCTCGTAGTTTTCCTCACCTATGGCTTCAATAAGCCTGTCCTTATCGTCAAAAGGAATGACCTCTTCCTTTCCTTCCTTTGTGCCCTTCTGCGTATCGGAAAAAAGGACCACCTGCCTCTTTGTCCTGTCATAGACTCCGCGGAATCCCTTGCCCGAACCTATGGGCCATGTGACGGCAGTGGTCTCTATACCGAGCTCATGCTCGACCTGATCCACGAGTTCAAAAGGATCCAGAGCGTCCCTGTCCATCTTGTTAAAGAAAGTAAAGATCGGTATGCCGCGGCGCGCCACGACCTTAAAAAGCTTTCTGGTCTGGGGCTCAACACCCTTTGCGGCATCTATGACCATGACGGCATTATCAGCGGCCATAAGAGTCCTGTAAGTATCTTCCGAGAAGTCCTGATGTCCCGGTGTATCAAGGATATTGATGCATTTATCACTGTATTCAAACTGCAGCACGGAGGAAGTGACGGATATTCCTCTCTCCTTTTCTATATCCATCCAGTCCGATACGGCATGACGGGCCGTAGCCTTACCTTTTACGGAACCGGCTGTATTGAGCTGACCTCCGTACAGGAGAAATTTCTCTGTCAGTGTGGTCTTTCCCGCATCAGGGTGAGATATGATGGCAAAAGTCCTTCGTTTATTGATTTCCTTAACAAGATCCGCGCTCAATTGCCGCTTCCTCCTTGATCATCTTAAAAAATAATATATTAATATACCATATCCGCAGAAAGTGATAAACGAAAAAGAAGATAAGGATCCGCTACAGATCCATATCCGCGATGTACAGATCCTGAAATGAAGGATCAGATGCAAGATCGATAACATGGCATCTGTCCTTTATCGTAGATATACGGTCTTTCTCATCCTTATCATAAAGCAGGGAAAAACGGATGGTGCCGAGTAATGAAGTGTTGCCGGCAGGTATGATCTTATCCTTAAGAGCAGGATCGACAAGCCGTATAACTGCAGCAGAAGAAGGGCGGATCGAATAACCCAGACCTCCGGCAAGGTAGAGCGCGCTGATATCTTCCATATCAATCCCAGCCTCCCTGCATAAGATCCTGAATCCGGCTGACACGGCAGCCTTGGCAAGCTGGACCTGCCTCATGTCCTCCTGGGTAAAGAAGATACCCGATCCGTCTTCAGAGTCAGCTATCTTAACAGGGACATCAGGATCAGTGAATGTCCCTCTCTCATCACAAAGCCCGGCTTTGAATATCTCGGCAGCGCAATCGATAACACCCGATCCGCATATTCCTTTAGGAGAAAGACAATCGCCCGACTCATTTCCACCTATTTGGGAGCAGGTGATATCGTTGCCGGATATGGAAACATGATCGATAGCACCAGTTATTGAGCCGGTTCCGCAACTGATCTCTCCTCCTTCAAAGACTGGGCCGGCGGCAGTAGATGTACAATAGATACTATTATCAGTAACAAGCGCTATTTCGCCATTGGTCCCAAGATCCATAAGAGCATAGATATCGTCGGTTTTTATTGATGGATCTATGTCCCTTGCGGCTTCCAGGTAGTATAGTCCGGATATAATATCACCGCCTATGAATGCTGAGGCCGATGGTAAAATAACACAGTGCGAATCTTCTGACATTTTAAAAACATCCGATCCTGTCTCTATAATATCTTTTGATATTTCACCCGTTAGATCTCGCGACATCATCTCTGTGCGATCCTGCGATATCAGATTGCCCGCTTTTCCTTCGATCATCGATATATTGACAGGCTCGTAAGGATATGTTCCAAGAGATGACAGATCATATCCCATAAGAGTGTGGATCATTGCAGTATTGCCGGCCAGCACTATCATATCGACCGTTCTTATACCCTCCGTCAGCCCGGAGATCAGCTCTCTCAGGTCATTTTGAAGTCTGTCCCTCATTTCCGGCAGATGTCCTTCCATGCCGGATCTGATCCGTGAGATAACATCCGCTCCGAATACTCTGTTTGAATTCAGACATGTTTCCTGCCGGATCTTTTCCCCGGATATCGGATCAACGAGCGCTGCCGCCAGAGTTGTTGTTCCGATATCGACCGCTATGGTATATTTTCTGTCATTATCGATTTCCGGCGATGCTTTTTGGCTGCTGTTTCCGTCTGTATCAGCCGCTATTATATTGCAGCCTTCGTTTCGCCTGTTATTATTGTTGCCATCTCCGATTACCTTTATTACGGAACCTTCCCTGTACTCGATCCTGCAGGCAAGCAAAGGCGCCCCGCCGTCCACGGTCACCAGGCATTTGCCACAGGCTCCGTATCCGCCGCAGGGCGCCGCTATATCTACTCCCTGACTTCTTAAATACTCAAGTATAGTCAATTTTTCTGCTTTTTAAGTGCGGCCGTCATGACTCCTCTGGGATCCCTTATGAGCAGGGATACTATCCAGATGACAAGAGCCAGCGCCACCACAGAGAGGCCCAGGAAGGCGTCGTTGAGCATATCAGCAGGTGCAGGCGTAAAATATTCCGCCCCAAGCTCTGCGTACTCAAATATCGCATCCACGAGCCACATCAAGGATGCTCCCCAGAACATAAAGCAAAGGATTGGTATATTCAGGTTATCATCCTTCCTCGTGTACCATTTATATGTAGATATGACCGCCGCAAATACGGTGATAAGGAGTGTCATGATATCTCAGTCTCCTTCCTGAATGCTCTCTTAAGTATGGCATCGGCTGCAACACACATGCCGGCCCATACGCCTGTCACAAGAAGAGCCATCGTAACACCGACTGTCGCCATCTCGTGGAGCATCTCTGAAGTATCCTCGGGACTTGCCATAGCTGTAAGGAACGGAGGATAAGGAACTACTTCTCCGTGCCATACATGCTCAAACATAAGAAGGATTGCTCCGCCTATGAGCATCCATGTAAGCCATTTGAGCTTGCGGCTCATGGGTATCTTTGCCTCACCCTGCTCATGACTATCTTCCGAAACACTTGCCTCGCGCTTCTCTTCTACACTCTCTACAACTTTGGTGATTACTGCTTCCGCTGCAGGAACAATAAAACAAGCCATATCTCATACCTCCGGATCAGAAAATATCTACTTAATACATTATGTGATTCTACCACATATCCGTCTTTCACAAAAGTGTGTCTTTCTGTACTTTCAATAACAAAATCGGGCACAGCCAGCGCTGTGCCCGAAAAATTCATGTATTATCAGACTGTTTTGTCTTCAGATCAAAGCTGGGGGCCTGCTGCTACAAGAGCCTTGCCTGCATCATTACCCTCATACTTCTTGAAGTTCTTGATGAACCTTCCTGCAAGATCCTTAGCCTTCTCTTCCCACTCGGATGCATTTGCGTATGTATCTCTGGGATCAAGGATTCCTGTATCAACTCCGGGAAGCTCTGTGGGAACCTCAAAGTTGAAGTAAGGGATCTTCTTTGTGGGAGCCTTAAGCACGTCACCGTTAAGGATGGCATCGATGATTCCGCGGGTATCCTTAATGGATATTCTCTTGCCTGTGCCGTTCCAGCCTGTATTTACAAGGTATGCCTTAGCGCCGCTCTTGTTCATCCTCTTAACGAGCTCCTCGCCGTACTTTGTAGGATGAAGCTCAAGGAATGCCTGTCCGAAGCATGCTGAGAAAGTAGGAGTAGGCTCCGTGATGCCTCTCTCAGTACCTGCAAGCTTAGCCGTGAATCCTGACAGGAAGTAATACTGTGTCTGCTCGGGATCAAGGATAGATACAGGAGGCAGTACTCCGAATGCATCAGCTGAAAGGAAGATAACATTGTCAGCCTGAGGACCTGAAGAGATCTTATTTACATTCTTTGCGATCTTCTCGATATGCTCGATAGGATAAGATACGCGGGTATTCTCGGTAACGGACTTGTCTGCAAAATCGATCTTTCCGTTTGCATCTACTGTAACGTTCTCAAGCAGAGCGTTTCTCTTTATTGCATTGTAGATATCGGGCTCTGAATCCTTGTCGAGATTGATGACCTTTGCGTAGCATCCGCCCTCGAAATTGAAGACACCCTCGTCATCCCAGCCGTGCTCGTCATCACCGATGAGGAGTCTCTTGGGATCTGTGGAAAGTGTGGTCTTACCTGTTCCGGACAGTCCGAAGAAGATAGCTGTGTGCTTGCCGTCCATATCGGTATTGGCAGAGCAGTGCATGGATGCGATACCCTGAAGAGGCAGATAATAGTTCATCATTGAGAACATACCCTTCTTCATCTCTCCGCCGTACCATGTATTGATGATGACCTGCTCGCGGCTTGTGATATTGAATGCAGCGCAGGTCTCTGAACGAAGGCCGAGCTCCTTGTAATTCTCAACCTTTGCCTTTGAAGCATTGTATACTACGAAGTTGGGCTCAAACTCTGCAAGCTCTTCTTCTGTAGGCTGGATGAACATGTTCTTGATGAAGTGAGCCTGCCATGCAACTTCCATGATGAAACGGACAGCCATCCTGGTGTCCTTATTTGCTCCGCAGAATGCGTCTACCACGAAAAGCCTCTTGCCTGAGAGTTCCTTCTTGGCGATATCCTTGACAGCCGCCCATGTCTCCTCTGTCATTACATGGTTGTCATTGGGATACTCCTCAGTCGTCCACCATACTGTGTCCTTTGAATTCTCATCCATGACGATATACTTGTCTTTGGGTGACCTTCCGGTGAACTCTCCTGTCATAACGTTCACAGCATCAAGCTCTGTGAGCACGCCCTTGTCGTAGCCTGTGAGATCGCTCTTCATCTCCTCTTCATACAGGAACTCGAATGAAGGATTGTGGATGATCTCGGTAGCTCCAGTGATACCATACTTTGAAAGATCTAAATTTGCCATTCTATAACCTCTTTTCTTATTAAAATGTATTTACAACGCAAATATATATTTTACATGATTACGGCTCAAAGTCAATCACAGGGACAGTTCTCCGACCGTACAGTCCCTGTGTATTACCATCTCTACTTTCTGATCTCTACTTTCTCCTCCGGAAGCAGTTCGGTCAAAAGCTTCTCAAGAGCTGTAGCATCTACAGGCTTGGACAGATACCCTGCAAAACCTATCTCTTTATACTCCTCCTCTGCTCCGTGAAGAGCATTTGCCGTAAGCATGACGACAGGGGTCTCGGTATTAAGACCTTTTTGCGATATCTCATTAAATGTCTCTATACCGTCCTTTTTCGGCATCCTGTGATCCAGCAGGATCACGTCATATTTGATGCGGCTGCACAGTTCGATCGCCTTGTCACCGCTGGAAGCCCCGTCGATCTCCATCAGCGTATCCTTGAGCAGGGCCTTGACGACCTTTATATTCACCGGCACATCATCCACGACAAGGATATATGCCTTGGGAGCCCTGAAGCTCTCACGATAACTGTCACCGGACAGATCCTTCTTCAAAAGGAGTGCGCCTGCATGCGCCTGGTCTGCTACATCCTGCGGAAGCGTGACAGTAAAGATGCTTCCGAGTCCCGGCGAGCTGTCTACAGTGATATCGCCTTTCATGTTTTCAACCAGCTCCCTGCATATGGCAAGTCCCAGTCCGGTCCCCTGTATCGAGGCATTGTCTTTTTCGTTGATCCTCTTGAAAGCATCAAACAGGAGCGCCTGGTCCTTTCTCTCGATACCCATGCCGGTGTCTGTCACGCTTATGACAAGGTCGATGCTCTCACGTCCTGCTTTTCTGAATGTGACCTTGACGGTTATGCCTCCGTCCATGGTGTATTTGACTGCGTTTGAGATGAGATTTGTGAGAATCTGTTTGATGTGGAGCATATCCCCGACAAGTCTTCTCGGTATCTTATCATCGAATTCCACGTTCAGATACAGACCCTTTTCACTTGCGGGCAGGGCAAAGAAATAATAGCAGTCTCTGATCAGCTTTTGAGGATCGTACTCGGTCTTGATGACATCCATCCTTCCGGCCTCGATCTTTGAGAAATCAAGGATATCATTGATAAGGCTCAATAGAGTATCTCCGGAGGACTTGATGTTTTCGGCATATTCCCTTATCCTCGGATCTTCTGAGGTCCTTAAGATCATCTCGTTCATCCCGAGCACGGAATTCAGCGGTGTACGGATCTCATGCGACATGTTCGCGAGGAATGTGCTTTTTGCGCGGTTGGCATTGTCCGCATACTCTCTTGCATCCTCGATCTCATGCAGATAGAATACCTCCTCCGTCGTATCCTGTATAAGGAAATAAGAACCTATCTCCCTGACCTTCTTATCGGTAAGGCTCGTGTACCTTATCTTAAAATACTCGGTTCCCGTCATCGTCGGCTTCTCGAAAGACACCTCACCGAAATGCTTTCCCTCCTTCTTAAGCTGAGATATAACATAATCCACCGGTTCGCAGGAAAAATCATATGATGATGGATCTATATCGAAGTGAAGTTTTGAAAAAGCATTTGCATAGATCAGATTGTGATTGATATCGAACAGGATAAGGCCTTCACTCATGTCATCCACTGCTCTGGCGACTGCCGACCTCATAAGGCCTCTCGGCACGAGTACCTCGGTACAGAAATATATCAGCGTTCCCACCACAGCATAAAAGACGACGGAGGCATCAAGCACGAGAGCAAGCGACATATATACGAGATTCATGATGATCACGAAAAGCAGGACCGAAAGCATGATGACATACTTTGACCGGTAGATCCCGTAGCTCTTCACTATCTTGAATATCAAAAAGAAGAACGCCAGCAGTACAAGGCTGTAGTCCAGCGCAAGATGCACGTAATACATCGGCATAAATGCCGTCTGGTAAAACACTGTATCCGCAGCCGCCTTCTCATAGACGGTAAAATGCATGCCTAACGCAGGATTGGTTAAGATAAACAAGGAATCCGCTATCATGATGCATGCCGCAGGGATATATATCTTATTCAGGATCTTGTCATGTTCGGTATACAGCAAAAAGAATCCGGTAAGGAAATACAGTATCCAGTCGATGGACGCAAAATAAAGACAGTAAGCGATCTGCGCGCTAAGCTCATCATGAGCGCCCGCTACCAGCATATTCGCAAGAATGGCAAGAACTCCGGCCGCGAGAGTACGAACAAGCCACTTCCCGTAGGCGGCCTTTACCCTCGCGAACTTCAGCAGGATGAACAAAATATCTGCTGCCGCTATGATATCTACAATAATATATATGGTCTTGGTCAGCATATGATAGGATTCCTCACTACCGCTTCATTTTATCACATATAGCATTTTTCTCAAGGTACATCCATAAGGCCTCTGCCGAGAGCTCTGCAGATAAATGGACGATGTGGCAGTGTATAAATCTCCTGCCACGTAAATATACTTATTCAGATCGACGTCCATCTTGACAATGTAAAGATCTGCTATATAATATCTTTACATCGTCAAGATAGGAGACTATTCGATGAAAGGGACAGGAAGGAAAGTGATTAAGATAGTAATCTGCCTGATATTTGTACTGCTTCTTCTTTTTTTGATCTGGTGCATTATGAGTCCGGGCAGAATACGAACTTATGATGGCGTAAAGAGCCTGTCAGAAAAGTTTGTAACGGATATAAACGGCAGCCCAAACGGTTTCTTTATTAACAGTAAGAACACGGATAATCCGGTTCTTTTATTTGTATCCAGCGGTCCCGGTACCGATGATTATGTCTTTACCGATAAATATAAGGATATGAAGCTTGAAGATGAATTCACCGTCGTTTATTGGGACTACAGGGATATGGGCATCGCTTATGATAAAAGCTTTGATCCCGGCAGGATAACGCTTGAAAGCATTCTTGAGGATACGGAAGCTGTAACGGATTATCTCAAGACAAGGTTCGGTAAGGACAAGATATTCATTATGGGATTTTCGGGCGGAACACATATAGCTTTACGGGCAGCCCGGGAACATCCGGAGAATTATTATGCACTTATAAATATGGCACAGGTAGTCACCGACGGACCGGAGCAGGATACACTGATGTATGATTTTATGAAAAGTGTCTTTACGGACAGAGGTGACAGCGCATCTCTTAGGAAACTTGAGGATTCGGTTGATAAGACAGAAGACGGGAAGATTGTATGTAATGACTGGTATGATTATGTTGCACTTTTGCATAAGGCAGGCGGAGGTACAATAAAGGATAAATCCGAATTTGAAGGGATCGTTCTGCCTATCCTGTTTAGCAGATGCTATACGGTAAAAGAAAAGCTGCAATATGTTCCTGCCATGAAGATGTACAGGAAGACACCTCTTGCCGAAGAACTTGCGGGATTTGATTACAGAGAGTCGGCTACATCTCTTGAAATACCGGTTTACTTCATCAGCGGCGAAAGTGATTACAACTGTCCATGGAAACTGGTCAAGGAATACTGTGATATCATAGAGGCTCCTGAGAAGGAATTCTTTCTGATCCCCGATTCGGCTCACAGCCCATTGTGGGAAAATCCATCTGTGACCTGTAATGCATTAAGGCAGATCAAGGAGAGAACAGCAAATGAGTGATACGTATCATCATGGCAATCTAAGAGAGGCTCTTATCGAAGCAGGGATCCGGATCATTAACGAAAGAGGCGAGGACGCGCTTTCGCTGCGCAAGGTCGCTTCAGCCTGTGATGTCTCCCACGCAGCTCCGTACGCTCATTTCAAGGACAAGGACGAACTGATCGAGGCGATCAAGGAAAGTGTAACTGAGCAGTTAATGGGTGAGCTGATAGACGCTGTTCACTCTGCCGAAGATTCGGAAAACGCTATAGTAGGCATGGGCAAAAGATATGTTTCTTTCTTTCGTAGCAATCCTGATTATTTTAAGTTCCTTTTCGGACGGCAGAATATAACCGCTCACCTAAAGATCGAATCGAAAACAGATGACGATTACCCGCCTTTCGTTCTTTTGAAAGAAACCTATCTCAAGTATCTGAAAGAGAGTGGAATAAAAAAGAACAGGAAAGATCAGGAGATTGAGCTAGTGAAGATCTGGGCGTCAGCGCATGGACTTGCAGCTATTGCCTGCATGTCAGGCGTGATCCCGTCTTTTGACTGGGATGAGATGCTTGAAGGCGACGAACTTCTCAGATAAACCGGAAGCTGACCGGCCTCAAGGAGATATTAAACAGGTCATTCACGCAGCATCCACGCAGCAAATCGATAAAATTCCCGGGCAAAGAAAAACCGCAAGTCCTATAATCAAATGGACTTGCGGTTTTTATAACCAAGAGCGACAGACGGGGCGCACGAGGTCCTGTGGACCTCGGCTTTGCGCCGACCGGAGCGGAGCGGAGACCGAACCCGCGGAGCGGGATCGAATCCCCTGGCATAAAAAAAGATGAGCGTATGCTCATCTTTTCCAAGCGACAGACGGGGCGCACGAGGTCCTGTGGACCTCGGCTTTGCGCCGACCGGAGCGGAGCGAAGACCGAACCCGCGGAGCGGGATCGAATCCCCTGGCATAAAAAAAGATGAGCGTATGCTCATCTTTTCCAAGCGACAGACGGGATTCGAACCCGCGGTCTCCACCTTGGCAAGGTGGCGCTTTACCAGCTAAGCTACTATCGCATCGCATGGATTTCTCCGTGCGTGTAGTATATTATCCGATATGAGCGGCTTTGTCAAGAAGGAGGAACCAAACCGCCAAAAATCCTATAACGGAGCCTCTCCGACAGGGGTCCAGGAGATCGTCTTACATCTTTTCTCGTAGTCATACATGATCGTATAGAAATCATCCTCGGACATCTTCAGCTCTTCCGAGACAGCCGCATCAAAGGTTCCCGAAGTATTGTGATACAATCCGATCTTTCCGGTCTCATCTTCATCAGAGAAGTAAAAATCATCCCATATGATCTCCGAGCCATCCTTGCTCAGGTGGTTTTCTCCGAACAGAGTGATCGATGCACCTCCTGAGCCGGAGTAGAAGAAGTGGCCGTCATCCATCGACTGATAGCTGCTGCGCGCCCATCCGTCCATCACGGAGTACGGCTCATCATCCTTGAGTGTGAAAATGCTGTAGATATAGCTTGTCGGACCTTCGCCGTAGTCCTCATCTGTTCCGATCAAAAGTTCCGGCACTCCGTCTCCGCTCAGATCCTCGAGCAGATATCCTACTGTCTCACTAAGCTCACCTTCACCCGGGTACATGACCTTCTCCACGAGACCGTCGGAGACATAATCATAGGTGGCATCATAATCGTAGCCGTTTTCGATCACTTCCATGATTTCTTCAAAGACAGGCTTGTAGGACTCGATATATGCCTCCGCGTCATCTGCCGGACTCTTATCCGATTCATCTTCCCCTTTATCGGATCCGTCATCTTCACCTTCGCTGATATCATCATCGTCATCATTATCAACGTCATCATAATCGTCGTCTTTTTCTTCGACTTCGGATATCATTTTTCCTCGAAGATTTTTTATTCTGGTATCAAGCTTTTCCAGAAGCTCTTGATCCTTGTCCGAATACTCCTTGTACTCCTCAATACTGTAGGATTCACGGGAATCTCCTCCAACCGATGTATTGTCGAAAGAGAACGAATAATACCACGGGGTGTAGTCCGTAACAAAAAGATCGCTGTCCTTGCGGTCAGAGAGGGCGAGGATATTATTATCCTTGATAAAGCTCTCAAAATCCTCAAAGGCTTCATCCGATACCTCGTAGGTCCTTATTATCAGCGGTTCGGAGAAGTTATCCTTATCCGAGACTACGATGACCCAGTCTCCGTCTTCATTCTTTTCCAGACTCTGAAAGTGGTAGGCGCCGTCCATATCACCATAGCCGGGATGATAGGAAAAACCTGTGAGTTCTCCGACCTCAACAATCTTATCTTCTGTGGGGATGATACCCCCGGGGATAAGATCCTTTACCTTTTTGCAGCCCGTCATTACTATGCAGCCGATAAGGCATATCATGATAAATATAAGACTCTTTTTCATCGTCTGTCTCCTCAGTAGTCAAAAATGATAATACCAGATCATTTTAACAGATTTTTCCCACTGAAGTATAACGTTTTCACATTTAATAGCAAAATCCTGCGAAAAAAGTGGAGCTCCTGTTACAGGAGCTCCTCCACGCACTTATCCACCTTATCCATCTTAGCGGTGGGCTCGAATCTTGCGACGACATTGCCTTCCCTGTCTATCACGAACTTAGTGAAGTTCCACTTGATATCGGGATTATTCCTGTAATCCTTATCGATCTTCGACAGCATCGCATTCATGGCAAAAGCCTTCGGTCCCTTTCCGAAGCCTTCAAAGCCCTTCTGCTCCTTCAGATAATTGAAAAGAGGAAGCGCATTCTCTCCGTTCACATCGGATTTCTTCATCTGCGGGAACTGAGTGTTGTACTTTAATGTGCAGAACTCATGTATCTCATCATCGCTCCCGGGAGTCTGACCCGCAAACTGATTGCAGGGTACATCTACCACCTCGAATCCTCTGTCATGATATTTTTCATACATCTCTTCGATATCCTTGTAATGCGGAGTGAAGCCGCAGCCTGTCGCTGTATTGACGACGAGTACCACCTTCCCTTCATAATCTTTCATTGATATCTCTTCGCCTGCCGCTGACATTACGCTCTGATCATAAAATCCCATGTCTGTGTCCTCCTTCGTACTTTATATTTTACCATATTATATTTTGCGCAATGCAATATGTCAAGTCTTTTCTCCTCACAAAAAAATACCCCGCATATGCTAAAATAGTGTCGCAGCAAATTACGAAGTATATTACGATTACTAAAAGGAGCTTGCTAGAACAAGCTTATTATATCGGGCTTGCTTCAACGAGCTTACTATAGCGAGCTTGCTATAACAAGCTTACTATAGCGAGCTTACTATAACGAACTTACTAAAACGAGATTATTACAACGGGCTTGCTAAAACGGGGTCGGATCCAAAAAACATGAAATATCTCTGGGGTATACTGTCAATACTATGCGCCGCCTATTCAGCAGTCGTGTACAGCGTCGGAAGCGGGACTTATTCATTTACGATCTGGCTTGGGCTTTGTGCGCTCTTTGCGCTCTTTAGCTTTATCTCTGTAAATAAAAGATATGAGAAGCTCCCGAAAGCAGTGAAGGCAGTATCACTTACCCTTATCCTCTCTGCTCTCGTTGTCTTTATCTTCTGTCAGGCCTGCATCTTAAGCCACTTCTTTGATAAGGGCGAGCCCGGTCTTGATTATGTGATAGTCCTCGGCGCTCAGATGAGAGAGGACGGTCCGAGCGTCATCTACAGATACCGTCTTGAGGCCGCATACGAATATCTTGTCGAAAACGAAAATACTGTCTGTATAATATCCGGTGGAAAGGGGATCAATGAATCCGTTACCGAAGGAGAAGGCGGAAGGGATTACCTTATCGCAAAGGGAATAGACGAAAAGAGGCTTATTGCTGAAAACAGGGCCATGGATACCGCAGAGAACATCAAATACTCATTCGAGATCATAGAAAGTCTTCATCGGGACGGGAACGCCCAAAACACAGGCATCGGTAGCAACACAGACATCGGTTCCAATACAGACATCGGTTCCAATACAGACATCGGTTCCAACACAGGCATCGGTAGCAACACAGACATCGCTTCCAACTCAGGCATCGGTACCAAAACAGGCATCATCACCAATAACTTCCATCTTTTCAGGGGCATACATCTGGCAGAGAAAGAAACAGGCTCTGATATATGCGGTATTGCCGCATATACAGAGCCTTTGTATCTTCCTAACAATATGGTGAGAGAGTCTTTCGGGATACTACGGGACTACTGAACCGAGCCTGTTCTGAACCGTCCCTGTCCTGATCCGATCTTCTGTCCTGATCCGATCTCCTGTTCCGGTCCGCCTCCTGCCCTACTCCTCTCTCCAGCGGAACTGACCGGTGATCCTGACGAGCTCCTGGACTGCTTCTCTCGCATCCTGAAGCTTCCTGTAGCCCTGCTCATTCGAAGAGCGCATCTCGCCGGATCTGGAAGCGATCTCATTAACACTCCTTGCCGAATTCTCGGTCATGTCGTTGATATCATCGGCGGCAGTCACTATCTCCTCGATATGATGCTCCAGAGAATCAGTACCTATACGCACCTTTGACATCACATCGATGAAGAAATCCGCATCCTCGCGATACCTTGCGCCGGAATCACTGAACATAGTGTAGTCGGCAAGCACTGTCTCTTCAAGGAATTTCATGAGCTCGGTTATGCACTCATTCATATGAGCCACAGCATCACTCACCTCGTCCACGATGACGCTGATGTTGTCCACTGTCCTCAGAGTCTGAGCCGCAAGCGATCCGATCTCGTCAGCGACGACAGCAAAGCCTCTGCCCGCATCTCCGGCTCTGGCGGCCTCTATGCTCGCATTGAGAGCCAGCAGATTGGTCTGCGAGGAGATATTCTTGATGTCATCGGTAAGCTCATGTATGCGGTCAACAGCCTTTGATTTCTCTATTGCCTCATCACTCCTGACCCTCATCACGTCATACATATGATGGGTCTTGTCGCTTGAAGCAGTGCTGCGCTTCTCCATATCCTCGGCACGGCTCTGTATCGTCTTTGAATCCTCTTCGCTCTGAGCTGCAAGATCATATATCTCACGGGTCTGGCTTCTCACGAGGTCGACATTCTGCACGATCTGTGCGGTATTCGCTGTAGCCGCCTCCATGCCCTGCGCAAGACTCTCCGTCTCCTGATTATTGTCATCGGTACGGGTATTATTGTCTCTCATGATGACGTCGAGCTCATCGATGCTTCCGGTGATGGTCTGCTGTACCTCGGTAAAGGAATCCACCATATCACGGAAAGCAGATCTCATATCATGCACTCCGTTCGCCATCTGGCCGATCTCATCCTTCTGCTCCATAAGCCCCTGTCCGCTGTCTGACGAGGTAAGATCGAGCTTTGCGGTCTGCCCGATTATATCCGTAAGAGCATGTATGGGCTTCGCAAGTCCGTTGCCGACCAGGAGACCTACTATGGCACTCACCAGTATCGCAAGGAGCACTGCGCCGAGTATCGAGAAAAGCAGTGAATATGCCTCGGCAAAGATCTCCGATCTGGGAGCCGTAAGGAATAAAAGCATCCCGTTCTGAAGCGGGGCAAATACAAATATCTTCTTTATTCCGCCAAGGCTGTACTCAAATGTCGTATTGCTGTTGGCTTCATTTGAGATAAAGGAGGAAGCCTTTGCAAGAGAGCCGTCGAGACTCGTAAGATTGGTTCCCGGCTCCGCGCTCTTGTGGTGGAGGATCGACCCGTCGGGCTTTGCAAGGAAGCCATAGCCTGTGTCAAAGAGCGAGACGGCATCGATCTCGTCTGTAAGAGCCCTGAAGTCGATGTCCATGCCTACGATACCTATCGAAGTACCGTCCTCGGCGTAGATGGGCACGACATATGAGATCATGTATACGTTGATATTGCTGTTGAGATAAGGATCCATCCATATGGGAGCGCCGTTCTGTACGGGTATGTAATACCAGCCCACGTGCTCAAGATCGGAAGGATCGTACATTGAAAAATCGGTAGGCGTGACGGAAGTGAAAGGATCCGACAGGCTGTCCCTTGTAAGGAAGCATCCCGAAGTGGGATTGGAATATTCCGGATTAAAGCGGATATAACTGGTGACTGCTCCGTCCGTATGCTCGGAAAAACGAAACACCTGGTCTATGACCTCCATCGTGAAAGCGTCGGCATAGTTTTTATCTCCGAAAAACCTTCGCTCGCTGATGGAGCTGCTGACTATGTCCGCAAGTATATCGACGGACTGCTCCACCCTGAGTATCGTGGAATTCATCTCATTAGCCATGGCTACGGTCTTATTCGACATATTCTCTTTGGAGTCTTTTTCCGACATGCTCATGGTGCTCCGTATCGAGAGCGTGCCGACGATCACTGCGGTAAGCAGGGAACACAGCAGTATGCCGATGATGATCTTAAGACGTATCGTTTTCATAGAGTTTTTTTCCTCCGTTCCAAAATCTATTGTCTCCCCCCGGAGATCAACTTTTTAATTATAATCCTTTGACTTTTCTTGTTCAATTAAAACAAAAACGGCTCCGTCCTGATCCACAGCCCGGACAGCATTTTATTGTCCGAAAAGCTTTTTATTGCCTTGGAAAGCATTTCATTGCCCGAAAGCATTTCACTGCCCGCAAATCATTTTTCGACCGACAGTCTAAAAACTCTTGACATTTAAAAATCCGGCCTTTATACTGAAACCGACCGTTAGTCGTTTTTATGGAAATAAGAAAGGATGAGTCATGGAACACTATGTTTATAAACCCGTAAGATTTTACGTTACTGTATTCGCTCTCACATGGGGATTCTGGATACTTGCGATACTCTTCAGGGATACTCCGCTGCTGTTTTTATTTATGCTGCTCGGAGTCGTCATGCCTGCAGCGACGGCAGTCGTCACAGTACTGAGGTCCGGCAATGACATGCTGATATCAGATCTAAAGAGAAAGCTGGCAGGCTTCTACAGGATAGATCCCGTCTTTATCATCATACCGGTGCTGACCTTCATCGTTGTAGTCATCTGCTCGATCGCAACTTCAGTTCTCTTCGGGGGTTCCATGGAGCAGTTCTCCTTTACCGACGGCTTCTCCTTCTCGATCGGCGGGACCTCGGCTCTCCTCACCATACTCATAGCATCTGTCATAGAGGAGCTCGGCTGGAGGGGTTACGGAGAAGACGCGGTAGGCTATTATCACACCTGGTTCAGGGAATCCCTGATCTTCGGATGCGTGTGGGCCTGCTGGCATATACCTCTCTTCTGGGTGCCGGGTACTTATCATTACGGACTCAGGGAGATGGGCGCGCTGTACATGATCAACTTTCTCGTGAGCGCTATCCCTGTCGATTTCCTTCAGACATGGGTATATGTAAAGAATAAAAGAAGCATGCTGGCTACGATCATCTTCCATCTTTTCCTCAATGTCATGCAGGAGAAGATCGCCATGACGCCTGAGACAAAATGCATCGAGACTGTCTTTGTCTTTGTGGCTGCCGCTATCGTGGTAGTAACCAATAAAAAACTCTTTTTTGAGAAGGATCATATCGGAAGGCTGCTCGAGGCGCAGGAAGAAGATGAAAGAAGGAAATAATTACAGAAAATTCCTGCTCTTATGGGCAGGCGAGCTCATATCATCCGTAGGCGGAGGACTGACGAGCTTCGGACTCGGAGTCTGCATCTTCAGGCAGACAGGAAGCGCCGCGGGCATGGCTGCCGTGACACTTGCAGGCTTCCTTCCCACTCTTCTTTTAAGCGTGCCTGCGGGAGTGCTTGCGGACAGATATGACAGAAGGCTGCTCATGATGGCAGGCGACGGCTTCTCGGCTCTCGGTGTCATATACATACTGATCTGCATGATAAGGGGCACGGCGACGCTGCCCCGAATATGCGCCGGAGTCTTCGTGAGTGCCATCTTCTCTTCTCTGCTGGAGCCGTCGTTCAGGGCTACCATAACGGACCTTCTGACAAAGGAAGAGTATTCAAAAGCAAACGGCCTCGTATCTCTTGCGGGGAGCGCAAGATATCTCCTGTCACCGGTCATAGCGGGCTTTCTTTTGACCGTAAGCGACATCAGGCTGCTGCTTATCATAGATATCTGCACCTTCTTCCCGACAGTTGCGGGCGCTGCCGCAGTCAGAAGAAGTATCGGTACGAAGATGCCGGATGACAAAGGATCTCTGACAGACAGCCTCAAAGGAGGATGGATCGCTATAAGCGCAAATAAAGGCGTGCTGATACTGGTGCTTGTATCCTCAGTCATCACGCTCTTTATGGGGATGTTTCAGGTGCTCGCAGAGCCTGTGATACTTGCTTTTTCGGACTCCAAAACCCTTGGGATCGCCGAGACCGTATGCGCTTGCGGAATGCTTGCCGGCAGCATCATCTTAGGCGCAAGGGGAATAAAGAAGCATTATGTCGCAGTCCTCGGGATCGACATGATGCTTTCAGGTTTTTTCATGACGGGATTCGGGATGTTTGAGAATATCGTCTGGATATGCTGCTTCGGATTTCTCTTCTTTACCGCTCTTCCTTTTGCAAATAACTGCCTTGATTATCTTGCCCGCACCAATGTCCCCGATGAGGCTCAGGGAAGAGTCTGGGGACTGATAGGTTTTCTCTCACAGCTGGGATATGTCGCGGCCTATTCAATATCAGGGGTCGCGGCGGATTCCGTAGGAAGCGCCTTCGGCATCGGAGTAGGAAGAGGATCTGCCGCAGTCATACAGACAGCGGGGATCTGCCTCTCTCTTACGGCACTGTCTTTATTTATGATAAAAAGCATAAGAGAACTCGAGCGCTGAATAAGAGGTCACCAGACAAGGAGCCTGTCCTCGGGCGCAAGGTACATATTATCACCTTCTTCGATGTCATATGTATCGTAGAACTCGTCAAACTGCTGGACCACGACATTGGTCCGAAGATAGCTGAGCGGATGCTCATCCTGCTGCAGCGCCGTGAGCTCGGTGCTGTAGTCGCTTATAAATGCATTGAGCTTCGCATATTCCGTAAAAAATACATCATAGTCAAAATCTTCCACCGAGGAGGCCATCCTCAGCGCGCACTGAAGGCCGGTGATATCCGCGAGCATCTCCGTGTCCACATTGCTCCCTGTCACATGATAGTCCCCGAAGGGCACGATCTCATCAAGATAATCGTCCAGTTTGTCGATCCTTCTTTTAAATTCCGTCATGTCATCTTCATTCCACCAGTCTCTGAGGTCTCCCTCCGCATCATATCTGCATCCGTTGGAATCAAAGGAATGTGATATCTCGTGTCCGATCCAGAATCCGGCCAGTGAAGCGTATTGCTCCTCTATACTCATATTACTGTTGTAGAGAGGATCAGTGATCGCTGCAAGCGTTATATAGATCCTGTTCTCCGACGCATTATAATATGCGTTGCATTCCAGCACATCGGTATCAAACGCCCAGCACTCATTGCTGTATTTCTCTTCGCTGAAAGCGGCATCACTTATGTCCTTCTTAAAGCCGTATATCTTTTTGATAGCCTCAAACAGAGTACAGCCTTCGATCGACAGGTCGGAATAATCATTCCATTGATCCGGATATGCTACACGGATATCCATGGAGGTAAGCTTTTCCCTTGCTGAATCTATAGTCTCCTCCGTGGCCCATGTGTTTTCGGAAAGCATCTCATCATAGTTCTCTATCACATCCCTGCAGATCTGCTCGACCGCTTTTTTGTCTTCTTCCGAACCGTATTGTTCCACATAGATCTTCTGAAGAGGCTCGGACAGGATATCACGTACCGAATAGTATGCCGTATCTTCATCATCGTACCAGTAATCCGTACCATAGCTTTCATTGCTTATATCGTCTTCTTTTTCGCAGGCTTCCCTGTCGCAGTATGTGCCGTAATCAAGAAGAGCATTTATATAGGCTATGCTCCTTATCCCCTCGAGATTATCCTCTGTATAGAGCTCATCTATACAACTGACATAGTCCGGCTCGGATACGATATACGTCCCGTCAAATTCGAGATCTGACGCCTTTATAAGATCCGCAAGAGGATAATTATGCGTAAGATGAGATATCTCTTCGAATGACATCTCGTTATCGGATTTTTCGATATATGAATCGTTCATCTTTTCCGAAGATGAAAGCATGGATCCTGCAAGCCTGGATTCCAGTTCAAAGGCTTTATCAAGCATATCGCGGGCCCTGCTCTCAGTGATGCCAAGCCTTCCCGCGTAATATATGAACATCTCTTCATTGTAGTCCTTCGTCATGCTGCCAAGCTCGGTCATATCCGAATATTCGGCAGGATCATCGAGCAGAAGAGCTTCCGGTTCGACATACACGGCATAGCTGCCCGAATCAGTATACCCCGGACCGGAATAGATACTGAAGAAATTACAGATCATAAGGATCGCATCATCGGTCAGAAAATAGTCTGTGAGCTCATCCAGATCATCAGCCTCAAGTATGGGATCGGTGAGTTCTTTCAGATCACTGAATCCGGTCTCATCCCTTGCCTCCCAGTCGGTAAAGAGTCCGTACAGATTCCTTACAAGCTCGGCATCATGCCCCGGGATATCCTTATCCTTCAAAAGTTTCATGGCATTTTTATCAACAACATCCGACGCACCGAAGGTTGAAGTCCAGATGACATATCCGTCAATGTATTTCTTTTCAAGTATGAGATCCTTGCAGGCATAAATGTGAAAGTCATCAGCGGGATCGGTCTTTGTCATCACTGTGACATTTTCGGGAAGATCGCTGTCGACCCAGGGATATCCGGCATCTGTATCTTCCTCCGTCTCAGACAGGGTGACATCATCAAAAAATGTATTAAGGCTGATCGGAAAGTCCCAGATAAGGCTCGTGATCAGAAGTATCAGTATTATCTTTCTGATAAACTTGAACGGAGAAGGGAACATGGTTCAGATATGAGCCGCCCTAACGGGTAAGGCCATGCCTTTCCTTAAATGCTTTTTTGTCCTCATACATTGCCTTATCGGCACGCTTGAAGACTGCCTCCACGGTCTTGTCCTCGCGAAGGTTTTCCGCCATGCCTACGGCCGCGGAATATCTGAGCCATGGATCGACATCCGTCTTACTGAATGTATCCTCAAAAGAATTTCTTAACTCTGTGACGATCTCCTCTCTTCGCGCATAATCAGAACCCTGAAGGAGGACTACGAATTCATCTCCGCCTATCCTGAATACTGGAGAATGCTTAAAGGCTTCACAGACCATATGACAGCATCCTTTGATATATCTGTCTCCCGCCTCATGACCGTGCAGATCATTTACCTGCTTAAGATTATTCATGTCTATCATGGCTATGGCAAAAGCCATGCTCTCCTCTGCAAGCTGCTGATTGAGTGTATCAACGCGCTTTTCGTAGGAGGCCTTATTGCCGACTCCCGTCAGGGAATCCTTGTAGGTCTCGATGCTGAGCTGGCCTATCTGCATCTCCTTCTCTCTGATATCGCTTTCAGCCTTTTTCTTGCCCTGCTCAAGGATCGACATGTCTTTAAGATAATCGACTATATTGGTCTGCATCGACCTGATGCCCTGATATATCTCGCTTATCTCATCATTGCTCCTGATGTCAAGCTCCATGACACCGGCGTCATGATAGCTTGCATGCTTTGAGGGCTTGAAGTTCTTCAGCTCCTTTGTCATGGAATCCAGTGGCTCGACCACGACTTTATTTATAAAGACCATCGAGCCTGACAGGATGATCACGGTCATGATCAGGGCACCAACGATCAGATAAAACAACAGCCTGCTCCTCTCGGCCATGACCTCTTCCATTCCGAAATCACAGCCTACCACACAGACAAAGGTGCCGTCAGAAGCATATACCGGGCAGAATGCGGAACAAAGCCATCCCCAGTCTCCGTTGGATATGGTTGGCTCTACGCCTACTGAAAAATCCATGCCCTTAAGCTCCGCCTCTCTCTCCTCGTAATAACCTGTCTCATAAGCCGGATTATTAAGATCGTCGATAAGATACATGTCATATTTGGCATCGGCATCCCCCACAGCTATAAGATACAGGTACTCGATCCCGTCTATGTTGTTCACGTAATTGGTAAGCTCGGCGCGTATACGGTCGTACTCCTCGAGAAGCCCTTTCTTCTTCAGATATTCGAGCACAAGCTCCTCGTTGTCTTCAGCCTCAGCCCTGTCACGGGTATTCTGGAACTCCTCCGACTCCACAAACTTCCTTAGCTCAAGCACATAATCACCGTCGACCATGCTGGCATAATTTTTCGCGTTACCGGCAGTCGCCTCCTTATAGTAGCGGTCGATCTTGTCAGCGCTCGCCCTGAAGGCTATGCCTGCCGTACCCAGAGCAATGGCCAGGATGGTCACGACCATGAAGATATACATCTTTGATTTTATTGAAAAACGAAGCTTTTCTTTCTGCATGATTCTGTCTCTTCCGGAAATAAAAACCGACTCAAACAGTATACACTAAAAGCGGCATTATATCCATGGGAAGTCAGCGCTGACTTCTACTCCTGTGTTATACTACCAGTACCGGAATGGTCCGGATGATGAAAGGAGCTGTCATGAAGACTGACATTAAGATATACAGCAGACACGAATTCGGAGACATGCTCGTGATCTATCTCACTGATGATGAGAACAATATTGGCATGCTCCTTATCCCGTCCGATCTGGAAGATAAGCTTACCGGCATGTCATCGGATACCCGCGGTAAGCTTGAAAATCTTGTACAGCTTCACTCACGAGGGGATCATCTGGCAAACGGCTACGGCAACGGCATCACCCTTGCAGGCACCTCAGCCACTGACGCACTCCATTTCATAAGCCAGAGGACGGAAGGACATAAGATCACGACCGAACTTGCCGACGATACCGGAAGGACAGTCTGTCATGTGCTCGAATGGGAAGAGGGTCTTAAGGCCATTAGATCATATACGGTCTTTGTAAATAAAAGCGATAAGCCTGTGATCCTGGATCTTATATCGAGCGTGAATATAGGCGGGTTAACTCCTTTTTCGGAGGGAGATGCTGCAGGTGAGCTGACGCTGCACAGGATAAAAAGCGCATGGAGCGCCGAAGGAAGACTCTGCTCGGAGAGCATAGAGGAAGCGATGCTCGAGCGGTCCTGGACAGGACATGCACTTCGCATAGTAAAATTCGGTCAGGCAGGCTCGATGCCGGTGAGGGGTTATTTTCCCTTTGCCGCCCTTGAGGACAGGAAAAACGGCGTGACCTGGGCAATGCAGCTTGCATGTCCGTCCTCCTGGCAGATGGAGATAAGACGTAAAGAAGACACGTTGTCCATGATGGCATCCCTTGCGGACTATGACTATGGCCATTGGGCTAAGGCCATAGCTTGCGGAGAGTCCTTCAGGACACCCGAGGCTTATATCACGGCAGGATGCGGCAGTGTGGATCAGGTGAGCCAGAGACTGCTGACTGTCCACAAAAAGAACATGCCCCGTCCGGACGCGGAGCTTCCCGTACTCTTCAATGAATACTGCACGACCTGGGGAGATCCTTCACACAAAAACATTAAAAAGATCGCCGATACCATCGAAGGGCACGGATTCGATTTCTTTGTGATAGATGCAGGCTGGTATCGAAAGGAAGGCGTGGCCTGGGATCACTGCGGAGGCGACTGGATAGCGAATGAGTCATCTCTCTTCCCGGACGGGATCAAAGCGACAGTCGATGTCATACGCTCCAAAGGAATGATCCCCGGGATATGGTTTGAGCCCGAGACCTGCGCAGAAGATTCGGATATCTTCAAAAGAGAAGATATGCTGCTAAGGCGCGACGGAGCAGTGATAGACACCGATAACCGAAGGTTCCTGGATATGAGAAAAAAGGAAGTCAGGGATTATCTTAATATTAGGATGATATCCTTCCTGAGGGATAACGCCTTCGGATACACCAAGATAGACTACAATGACTGCATCGGCATCGGATGTGACGATCCGGACTCCCCCGGCGAAGGACTCCGGCAGAACATGCTTCAGACTCTCGACTTTTTCAGGCAGGTAAGAAATGATGTTCCGGGCATATGGATCGAAAACTGCTCTTCGGGAGGACACAGGCTCGAGCCATCATTCATGAGCGTGGCCGATATGGCATCTTTTTCCGACGCGCATGAGTGTCAGGAGATACCGATCATAGCAGCCGCCCTTCACCGGCTCATCCTTCCTGCGCAGTCACAGATATGGTCGGTGATACGAAAGGATGACAGCCTTAAGCGCATAGGATACTCACTTATTGCTACTTTTCTGGGAGTCATGTGCATATCGGGAGATGTAGTGGATCTTACACCCGATCAGTGGGACAAGATCGATGAAGGCATAGCCTTCTACCGCGATATAAGACATATCATAAGAGACGGTGTGAGTTCATTTTACGTTGATATCTCTTCAAGCTGGCGTCATCCCGAAGGACATCAGGCAGTCTGCCGGAGCCTTAATGATGAGACCCTTACAGTGATACACTCTTTCGGCGGAGATCCGCCCGGAAGGATCACCCTTCCTGTAAAAGGAATCCGCATAATACGGGTTATGAGAAGCGGTGATGACAACGAAGTATCTTTGTCCGGCGGCTTGCTGACAGTGGATATCAGTTCGCAGTTTGATGCCGTGGCGGTCTATACGGGCTGATCACAGTCCACACCGGAATAGGATCGACAGGATCAGGGCGATGATGCTCCGCGATAAGAGCACTTCCCGCGCATCTATCCTGTCTCAACGATCAGTCCGGCAAGGTCATTGATCACTTCGCCTGCGATTATAAGGCCCGCTACTGACGGAACGAATGCCGTTGAGCCCGGGATATCTCTTCTTTTCGAGCCCCGGCTGTCATTCTCAGACCGGATCATGTCATTCTCAGGCCGGCTTCCGTCATCAAGGCTGCTTATCGGCACATCCTTCACAGGTCTTCTGGGCTCTTCCTTTGAATAGACGACTTTCAGGTGATCGATCCCTCTCTTCCTGCACTCATGCCGCATTATCTTTGCAAGAGGGCAGACCGATGTATCAAAGATATCAGCCACCTCAAACATGGCTGCATTTACTTTATTTCCGGCGCCCATGGATGATATGACAGGCACAGAGGCTTCCTTCGCCTTCTCTATGATGGCGAGTTTGCCGGTGACAGTGTCGATCGCATCCACCACGTAGTCATACTCATGAAAATCAAACTGATCCTGCGTATCAGGGAGAAAGAAGGTCTTATATGTCCTGACTTTGCAATCGGGATTGATCTCAAGTGCCCTCTCCTGCGCCACATCCACCTTGTATTTCCCGATAGTCTTTCTCGTGGCGAGTATCTGACGGTTGATATTCGTAAGGCAGACTCTGTCATCATCGATAAGATCGAGAGCTCCTACCCCGCTCCTGACCAGGGCCTCCAGCGCATAGCCTCCCACTCCGCCTATACCGAATACAGCAACCCGGGAGGCAGCAAGTCTTTCCATGGCTTCCTGTCCGTAAATAAGTTTAGTCCTTGAAAACTGATCAAGCATTATGATCCGATCCTCCTGTCCATACAAGAGTCATCCCGTCCTTCCTGACGGTCACGAGCGTGAGATCAGCTGAATCCGCGATCTCCACTGCCTGCCGGGTAGGATATGTTTTTGATGCCAGAAGCGGGATTCCCGCATTTATCGCTTTTCTCACCATATCCGTCGGCATCCTTCCCGTGGTAAAAAGAAAACATTCCGTCAGATCGATCCCGTTCAAAAGACCGTATCCGATCGCTTTATCCATGGCATTGTGCCTTCCGATATCCTCTCTGCAGCAGATCACTTCACTTTTTCGTGCAAGATAGCATGAATGCGTCGCATGAGTTTTGAGAAAAAGAGGTTCGCCCTCACTAAGCCTCTCCTGTATCCCGTCAAACCAGGATGACTCCCACGGAATGGGCTCCACGGATCTTTCCTTTTCCGGCTGTCTCTTAACGAACATTTTATTATCAGTGCAGCATGTGGGCGTCTGATCGATCTTCTTTTCATCAAACTGTCCTGCAGCGATCTCGTCAATCTCTGCCCGGGCCTCAAGGCCCTGCCCGCACACAGTGATGCTTTTTATATCATCCCTTCCGTCTATGAGGTTCTCCGTCAAAAGCCTTCCGGCCACAAGTTCCTCAAGATACTGCGGCGTGCATATAAGCCTCATGGACAGCCGTCTGTTAATAAATACATGGATCGTATGCTCGCATGCCACCTCGACGCCGGGAATTGTCCCCTTTGCCGGTATCATTTCCGAGCCCGCCAGATCATAGGCAGGTTTGATCTCTTCCATCCTCTAAAACCTCTCTGAAAGCAACAGGATGCTTCTTTTGCCATAATGTACGACAGATACGGGGGCAAGTCAACGGGGGTGTCAGGGGGACGTACCTTTTGACACCTTGTAGTGCAAAGGTGTCAAAAGGTACGTCCCCCTGACACCCCAATATTTGAACCTTGTGGTATAATATCATTTACGGGAATCCTTCGATGGCGAATGACCTCCGGACTGATCCGATAACAGACTAAGGACCACGATATGAATATAGAACTTCAGTGTTGTGCTCTTTTTATCATATTCACGATCTTCGTGATGTTCATGCGCGAAAAGAAGCTTGATCTTATGAACCGCAAGCTTTTTCAACGCGCCATTTATGCATGCTTTGCCTGTCTGACTTTTGATATCCTGTCAGTTATCCTTATCAATATGTCCGTACATACCGGCTTTGACGGACGTATCACCTCGATCGTCTGTAAGTTTTATATCATGCTCCTGGTACTGCAGGGATATTTCGGTTATGTATATGCTTCCACGAGTCTGCTGCCTATAGATAAGACCTGGGCAAAGGCGGCGCGGATCACCTACCACATAATCTTTATCATCGGCGAGATCCTGATGCTCGTACTGCCTATAGGCTATACCGCAGAAGGAAGGATAGTCTACTCATTCGGACCGTCCACATCTGTCGCTTATGTGCTCTCGGCCATATATATAATATCAACGATAATCACAACGCTCGTATACAGAAAGCAGATTCCCGGCAGGCGGTTCACCGCCATGATGCTATGGCAGGGGATCTGGCTTATAGCCGCAGCCATACAGTTCATCGAGCCCGAGCTGCTCCTCGTAGGTTTTGCTTCATCCTTCGGAATGGTCATCCTCTATATCCAGTTAGAGAATCCCAGCGAATATATCGACGGTACCACAGGACTTTTCACCACTCATGCCCTCTCCGCCTATGTGCATGACAAATACAAATTCGGCAAGCGTTTTTCGATGTTTACGGCCAAGATCCATTATATGACAAGCTTTGTGGACTACAATATGGAGCAGGCTGCCGTGATGCGTACGGCCAAAGCGCTTGTGAGTCTGGGACCGGAGCCTGCATTCAGGATCGACGATGATACCTTCTGTGTCCTGTATGACAACAAAGAGCGGATGTTTGAAAGAGCCGCAAATATCAAAACGCAAAAGGACGGAGTAAAAGATCTCCCTGCAAAGGGAACCTATCTTCTGATACCCGACAGCAAGCTGATGAGCGGCCCTGATGAGTTTTTCCGCTTTCTCCACACATATCTGGAGCGCGATCAGGAGATACTTATAGCAGACGAAGAAATGCTTCAGACACTTCGAGATCACAGCCGCACCAAGGAGCTTATCGACGAGGCGCTGAGAGAAGACAGGGTTGAGGTATTTTACCAGCCCTTCTATAACGTCAGATGGGCCCGGTTCAACGTTGCTGAGGCGCTTGTCAGGATAAGGAAAACCAACGGTGAGATCGTCATGCCCGGAGAATTCATACCGGTAGCCGAAGAGACCGGACAGATCCTTCCGCTTGGAGTACGGGTCTTTGAAAAAGTATGTCAGTTCCTGGCGCGCGGCGAAGCCGAAAAATACGGTCTCGAACAGATAGAGGTCAACGTGTCCGCCGCCCAGTTTGACAATGATAATCCTGCCGATTTCATCATGGATCATCTGGAGCAGTACAAGATAGATCCCGGACTCATCAATCTTGAGATAACCGAGACTGCTGCAGGAGAGAACAGAGATATAATGCTGAAGAACATGGAGTCCCTGATGAAAAAAGGCGTAACCTTCTCATTGGATGATTTCGGAACGGGACGCTCAAACATAGATTATTTCGTTAATATGCCTGTAAACAATATCAAGTTTGATTACACCTTTACAAAGGGATTCTTTGATAATGACAAGATAAAGCCTGTGCTGTCCGGGATGGTCGATATATTGCATAAGATGAACATGAATGTCGTTGCAGAGGGCATCGAGACAGAAGATCAGATGCTGGAGATGACGGATATGGGAGTTGAATACATACAGGGATTTTATTATTCAAAGCCTGTCCCCGAGGAAGAATTCATCGAATTCCTGAAAAAAACCAACACATCCGATCATTCCTGAGATCATGAGCCCGTCAGGATAAAGTCCGGATCTTTTCCGGAGAGATATAGTTGAAGAGCATGTCCTCCAGTTTTTCAGAGTCTACCGGCTTGGAGAGATAATCCTTGAATCCTGCTTTCAGATATTTTTCTTTTGCGCCTGATACGGCATTGGCCGAAAGACATATTACGGGCGCTCCGGCAGACATGTTGTCTTCCATCGCGTTCATCCTCTTAAGTGTTTCGAGACCGTTCATCTTGGGCATCAGGTGATCCAGGAAGATGACATCATACTCATTTTTCCGGACGAGATTTAATGCTTCCTCTCCTGACGGCGCCGTATCAACAGTGACCTTTATCCTCTTGAGAAGATTCTCTATCACTATGAGATTCACTTTGGTATCATCCACCACAAGAATGCGTGCGTCTTCAGCCGTAAACCTGGCACGATACCGTACCCTTTCCGGCTTTTTCCCGAAGCGGCCGCCAAGCTCCCCGACCGGTTCATCGCTCAGCACACCATGGACTATTTCAAATCCAAATACGGATCCCTTTCCGTATGTACTCTCAACAAACAGCCTGCTCCCCATAAGCTCCAGGAGCTCTCTGGTGATACTGAGTCCCAGGCCTGTCCCCTCTATGGTCCGGTTCCTCTGCTCCTCCATACGCTCATACTCATCAAAGAGCTTTTCCATGTCCTCGCTCCGTATGCCGATCCCGGTATCGATGACCGAGATGCGAAGCCTGACTGCTTTTTCCGGACATTTTTCACCGGGGCACGAAAGCCGCAGTACCTCCAGATCTTTGGGATCATCTTCTGCCATCCGCTCTGCCTTCAGCGTGACAGTCCCTTTTTCGGTGTATTTCACGGCGTTGGTGAGCAGGTTTGTGACGATCTGCTTTATACGTGTCTCGTCTCCGTAAAGCAGCGACGGAATTGAGGGATCTATGTCCATCTTCACTGACAGACCCTTGCTCTCAGCTCTTAGCCAGACGACGTTGTAGAGATCGTTCACTACGGATTCCGGTTCGTATTCGACCGGTATGATGCTCATCTTGCCTGCCTCGATCTTGGAGAAGTCCAGCACATCATTGACTATGTTCAAAAGATTGTTGCCGGCCGACCGGATATCTCCTGCATAATTCAGTATATCCTCTTCGCTGCTCTCCCTGAGTATCATCTCATCCATGCCGAGTATCGCATTGATAGGTGTCCGTATCTCGTGTGACATATGAGAGAGGAAAGCAGATTTTGCTTTATTGGCTTCTCTTGCCTCAGATGCCGTTTCAATTAACTCACTCGTGGTCTTGCGGAGAAAAACGGACATCCTGTCAGAAAGCGGCAGTGTGCGTCCATGCCGCAGGCTTTCAACATCAGGGGCATCAGATCCTGCTCCCGTCGCAGGTGCTTCTTTTTCCCTTAATCCTACAGAAATATGCGCGCTGGTCAGGATCCCGCCTTTGCCTTGGTAGTAGAACAGTTCACATGCTCCGTGCATCAGGGCGTATTCCCCGGTGACTGAACTGAAACTGTCCCATTCGATGTGTGCATCTTCTTTCAGGAAATTGATGCGGTTGCCGCAGAGTGTGAGGAAAAGAGCTTCCGGCTGAAAGCGCTCCATGTTCTTCAGCGAATTCATGCTGGAATAAAGGACCTCATCGTGTGACGCGAAAGAAAATCTGAGCTGCTCTCCCTGCCGGAGCGTCATCATAAAATACAGCTCCCCTTCCTTGCCGCAGTCTATGGGGATCAGGCAGATGCTGATCCCGTCACGCTCTACGATGAACGGAAACTCACAGATATTACTGATAAGATATGAATCCGGGTATACTCCGAGATATTCTCTGTATATATCGACCGCAGGACTGCCGTTTATCGCTGTCACGACTGTCTCTCCCATGGCCGGTTGCGCACCGAGCTCGGAAGAGAACTTTCTGCCTATGGGGCTCCAGCCCAGAGCATAATCCGCTTCTGCCGAAAGCTTACTGCCTGCAAAGATAATTGCTACAAATCCGTCATACAGGATATCTTCTCCGAAGATCAGTTCATCTCTCAATAATGCAGGGTCCACCTGCTCTATCTCAACGACCTGTTCTTCTTCCTCGACAGAGAGCCGCGTGGGAAGATTACGGATAGTCGCCGTTCCGAAGAGCACGACATCTTCATGCCCTTCAACGCCTTTTTCCATGAACCGTGTCGTATTAAGAGCCAAATTGCTCACGAAGAGCTCCACGGCTTTTACATCCTGACGTTCATCAAGTCTTTTTCTAAGCTTTGCAGATGCGTCATCCTCATCCCCCGGAACGCAGGGAAGAGTGATCACTTCGATATCTGCCTCCTCGGTAAGGATCAGATTTAAAAGCATGCCTGTCCCTTCAGGCATGAGTTCCGCGATCATGACGATCGATATTCCCGCGATAAGGAGATCCGGTCCGATGTCATGCTTTGCGCGCTCTATAAAAGACCTGATCTCCTTTTCTGAAACCCCGGCCTCGTAGAACGTGAGCAGCGCAGACTTATGCGGGTGTTCCGAAAGGAACTCCCTGATCCCCAAGATCGCATCTTCTGCTGCTTTTATGTCTTTACATAGATATTTCTTCTGTATCATGATCCTGATCCGCCTGACTATGATTATAAGCGGAACAGCAGCTTAATTCAATCGCTCAATTTTTGAACTCTACTCCTCAGTGATCATATTTACGGGATCCAGTTTTTTGATCCTTCTCCCGAGTATCGCTGCCGTAGCCATGGCTATACCCGATATCATCAGCGCCGTCAGTATATAGGACGTCGGCAGCACCGTGAATACGGCCTTCCTGAATCCAAAGATAGAGAACGTAAGCTTCATCAGGTTCGCACCTGATACCGGTGACAGGACCAGTCCAATAACTATGCCAAGCGCTATTGCAGGCATGTTTGAGATCATGATCTGGCGTATCAGCTGTCCCGAGGTGAAGCCCAGCGCCTTCAACACACCGAGATTCTTCCACTCTCTTGTTATCTGGGATCTGATGATGAGAGACTCCACAAAGGCGACTATAAGGATAGTCAGCGATGCGATAAAGAGCGCCACAGCCTTCATTCCGGCGGATACTACTCCGGTAGTACTCTTAGCTGCCTCCCTGTAATCAGTCAGCTCCTCGTCGGGATAGTCATCCTCAAATTCCTCTTTGAACTCTTCAAATCCCCTGCCCTCCTTCAGATTGATCCAGATCTCATATTCATTTACCGGAGGAGCGACTCTCTCATATCCCGCTGTCGTTATATACGCCATCATACCCATATTGTTCATTGTCTGGCAGATCCCGCATACGTTATAATCTTCTTCTTTTCCGCTGTTCTTTATCGTTACCTTGTCACCAAGACCCGCATTCAGTTCATCAGCCGCGGCCGAAGCAAGCATTATGTCCTTCCCCTCCTGCGGCCATCCTCCTTCAAGGATCATGCCGCCCACGATGTCTTTCGTATCGGTGAAGGCTCTGGTCGTGATGCTTGCGGTCTTCTTTCCCGCGGTGTAATTGAACGCATACCAGGTATCCCCGTAGACAGACTTCACACTGTCCATGGACTCTATATTCTGCATCATGGTCTCGGACCCTTCGACCGTCGCATCGCAGTCAAACATCCCTGCAAGGTTCAAAAGCCCCGCATCATCCCGCGCATATGAATCCACCATCCCGAACCCTGTTATCGTCGATATGGAGAGGATAGCCATGATAAAGACAGTACCGATCCTGCTTCCGAATCTCCCGAATGTATCCTTCAGCGCAAGCGTCAGAGGTATCGGAAGGGCCGTATGCTCGAATGTAAATAAATTCCTTCTTCCGGCCTTTGCAGAAGCGCCGCCTTTCAGCGCATCAAGCACCGGGATCTTTTTGTATTCTCTTCCGAGTACCAGAGTCACGATCATAATGACAAGGCATATCCCGAAAAACACTGTCATGACTATCACGGGGTCAGCGCTCTGATTCCATGTGAGTCCCAGAGTCGCAAGGATTATGGCCCCTGCAGGCCGAAGCAGGATCGCGCCCAGCGCAAGTCCCGTAATGCATCCAAGTCCCGCCACGAGCAGAAGTTCAAAAAGAAGTATCAGCACCATCTCCTGTACCGTGTAACCCGAAGCCTCCATTATCGCCGTATTTTTCATGTTGAGAATGATGAAGTTCTTGACGGAAAAATGTATGATCACGAGCGCGATGACAAGCATGATCACGGCAAATGCCAGAACTATCGCTATGAAGATCATCGGCAGTATCAAAGAAGCCGTCTTCATAAGTTCCGCCGGAAGGAAGTTCATCGAAGAAAGGCTGTGATCAGGATGAGACTTCACATATGCCAGATACCAGTCGTTGAATTCATCGAAGAGCTCATCGCAGACATCATTCCCGCTCTTCCCTTCCATCCTTGCCCTTCTTGAGAGATTGGTCTTGTAATACCTGCAGTTCTCTGCTTTCCCGGGATTCTCAAACTCGATCTTGTTGTACAGTCTGTCCGACGTATAGATAAGATAAGTCCCCATGTTCATGGGCGAGCAATATATATTATCCTCGTTAAAGCCAGCGACCTTCATCCGGTAGATGTTGTCACCGATCTTAAGTTCCATCACATCCCCTGCAGCAAAAGATGTGGAGAGCGATACCGGTATCAGTATCTGATCGTCATGATATCTGACGGTTTTCACAGAGCATTGCTGCATCTTCCGCTCTTCCTCATAGGATCCGATATGAAACGAATACTCTGTCCACTCCTTCTCGCCCTTATGACGGTATTTGGCATAGGTATCGATATACCCGGTAGATTCATATCCGTCGCAGTACGGATTCCCTTTTATGACTTCAGCCATCTTGTTTTCTGCAGCATCATCATCGGTCATCAGGACAAGGATGTCAGCGGCATTGATGCTCTCCATGCAGGTATCGACGACATGGCCCGTGCCGGTCAGAAAAGAAGCACTGATGAAGATCAGTGCCGATGCGATAAGTGTCAGGATGAAGAAGGTGATCATATCGCCTTTCTGCTTTCTGATATTGTTTTTTGCGATAAATAAAAACCTGTACATCCTACCAACCCATATTCTGAAGAAATGCCTTTAACCTTCTGTGACGCTCCCCGGCCCTTTCAAACTCCGGATTACTCTCGTCCTTATAGCTTCCTGCATAGGGTCCGAGCTCTACCTCATCGCATATCACGCCGTCTGAAAGATATATGATCCGGCTTCCGCGCTCCGCTGCGGCTAAGGTATGCGTGACCATGACTATACTTTGGCCTTCGGCGTTCAGGTCCGAAAGGATATCAAGCACATTTTCCGTATTCTGTGAATTGAGCGCGCCTGTGGGCTCATCCGCATACAGCACTTCCGGGCTGTTGATCACACCGCGAACAACCGCTACTCTCTGCTGCATGCCGCCCGACATCTGCGTAGGAAACTTATTCCAGTCTCCCTTATTGATCTCGACTCTTTTTAAGAGGTCCTTGGCCCTTGCAGACAGCTGCCTTCTGTTGTGATGACGCAAGAGCCCCACCACCATGATATTGTCCAGCGCGCTCATGCTGTCATTCAGGTAATTCTGCTGAAATACAAACCCCACATGATCTCTTCTGAAAAGGGCGAGGCGGTCATTGTCAAAGCCCGAGATCATGGTCACCGATCCGTCGGACGTCTCATAAGTGATCTCACCCGCGCTCGGACGGTCCATCCCCGACAGGGCATATAAAAGAGTACTCTTGCCGGAGCCGGAATTACCCATTATCACGGTGAAATCACCCTTGTATATCTCAAGGTCCAGGCTTTTCAGCACCTGCTGCTCACTGTTGCCGGCCCTGAAGGATTTGCAAAGATCCCTTGTGTAGAGCACTCTCTTTTTTTCATGCCGTGCGATCTGCATCATTTCACCTTTACACTCTGTCCGTCCGTAAGCTCCGAAGACTCATCCCAGGCCACGGTCTCACCCTCTTTTATTCCTTCAACGATCTCCGCGCTGTCCTCATTCCTTGTGCCCGTGACGACCTCGCGCTTTACGACCTTCCCGTCTTCGAGGATAAAAACATATTCGCATTCATCGTCTCCATAGACGGCATCTGCAGGTATCATAAGCGCGGATGCAACCTTCGCTGTCATGACATCGATCTTTGACTCTATCCCGAGGATGATACTGTCATCCGTCTCGTCTATCCCGTCCAGCTTACATTCAACCCTGATGCCGGGAGTCGCTCCGTCATCGCTGGTCTTTCTTTCTATCCTTGATACGTGGCATGCATAGTCCTTGTTCTTGATATGGGCTGTCGCAGTCTGGCCTTCCTCTATATTGATGATGTCGTACTTATTTACATAGCATACGACCGCCGTATCAGTGAGCGACTGAACCTGTATGAGCTCCTGACCTGTAGTGACCTCGCTTCCTTCCGAGACGGAGAGCTTTGTCACTACACCGTCGAATTCGGCTATGATACCTTTGGAAGCAGTCTCATAATCCTGCAGCATGCTCTCGTTTTCGATATCGTCCGCTGCCTTCACTGCTTCATTCATATCCTTTTCGCCTTCAGTCTCAAGGTTCATCTGAGTCGAAGCCTTCTGGCTCTCCATGACGGATCTCTTCTCTCTGAAGTTTGTCATAAGGTATTCCAGGTACTGGATATTTTCCTGTCTTTCCACTATCTCGGGATCGTACTGCTGGTCGTACTGATTCTTCGCGATCTCCTTCTGGATACAGTCCCGCTTCTCCTGCACTTCCTCCGGATCGTCATCCTCTCCGACCGTACAGCAGGCAAGGTCTGCCTGAAGCTGGGCAGCACGCGCAGCAAATTCTCCCTGTCTCTCGGTCAGCATCTTTTTATTTGCGATGATGACAGCCTCAGTGTCATTTATCTGCCGGTCAAGCTCGGCTATCGAGCTCTTCGCCTCTCCGTACAGAGCCTGCATCTTCTCGCCGGTCTGCGTGCTGTCGTCATATCTTCCAAGATCAGCCTCAGCATCGAGCTCTGTCAGAGCCTGAGCCTTTGTAAGCTCCGCTTCATCATAGGATATCAGCAGATCTCCTTTTTTCACGGGATCTCCTTCCCGGATCCTGACCTCGCCTATGCGGCCTGATATACGGGCAAAATAAGTTCTCTCAGTGAGGCTTTCGACCTTGCCGTTCAGCTCCAGCTCACAGTCAAGCTGCCCTCTTTTGGCTTCTGCCTTCTCTACCGCAACCTGCGCCGAAGCGGTCACGGACACTCCTCCCACAGCCAGAGCCACCGCTATGCATGTTCCTAATATAAGTTTCCGGTGTTTCATTTTATCTGCCAGTCTCCCGTTGATATACCTTTTCCGGTATCATTTACCTGCTGCTTACTTATCCGTTTTCCTGCCGTTTATGCTCGCATTTCCGAGCCCTGTATCTGTCAGGACATCTCCGATCTCTCCGTCAAGCGAAATATTTCCCATATCCGCCTTGCATGATCCATGGTCTACCGTTGAATCCTTAACCTCCAGATTGCCGGCATCCACCTGTGCATCTATTGTTCCTATCGTACTGCCTGCTATCTGGATGTTTCCGGCATCAGCCTTTACAGTAGCCATGCCAGTCGTAAGATCATTGATGCTGACATTGCCTGCGTCGACCTTTAACTCAAAAGAATCGGAACTGACCTTATGTATATCTATGTCGCCTGCATCCGAATCAAGGATGAACTGCTTTGCATCTATGGATCCTGCAGATACCTTGCCGGCATCCAGCGTCACCGAGAACCTGTCAAGCTTGGTGCCCTTGGGAACCTTCATATTGACCTTCATCTCATTGACATGTCCGAATGAAAAGATCGTCCGGTTCCTGCCTCCTGTGACGGCGAGTTTTCCGTCCTGCATGTTGACGACGGGATCATCACCTGAGGGGAGTACATATTCCACCGAAAGCTTATCTCCCTCTTCCACATTTATCTTTGCCGAATCGACCTCTATCAGGATCTCCTTCACGTCTTCCTCAAAGGTTACGCTGTCAGAGGCCGTTGCCGACGCGCCGAACGGATTGTCTCCGCTGAATACATGTATATAGAGCCCCGCCAGTATGGCTATGATGGTCAGCAGACTCATAACCGTTATGATCATTTTTGCCGCTGTATTTTTCATTGTGTCCTCCTTTATCTACCCTGTAACAATACCCGTCAGTCGTCCCTGCGGCAGTTGATGACCACCGCCCTGTATGCCACTCCTGCTACAGGCCATATGATCCATGTAAGATCCCACCTGAAGGTAAGGAAGCTGACTATAAGGTAGAGGCTTACGATCACGGGCCAGTAGCATACCACAATGGTCTCGGCCGTCTTGCTGATGTATTTCACTTCGGAGGGTGCCGGCTCTCCATAGCCGCCGCTGATGGTCGTCATATCGTTCAGTCTCAGCAGTATGTCAAAGCCCTTGCTTGCACTGTTTGCATAGACTATGAGGAATACTCCGATACCGATGATAAGGAACATGATCGCGGGACCTATCGTCACTCTTTCCGTCACCGCAAATAACATGCAGGGAACCCAGCAGACGATGCATAAGATGATCCCGAGCGTCACACATATGGCACGGATCCCTTCAAAGCTCCTGCGTCTTTCTTTCACATAGGATGCGGTATTCATGTCTATAAAGCAGAGCTGCTTCCTGATGAACTTCCATTCGCTGTCGACGAAGCCGCTGTATACTATGAATCCGACGCCGAGCGCTATGCACACAAACATCAGCGCAGGTCCTGCCATAAGGATATGCTCTTCGCTCTCCGACGTGAGTATGGGGCATGCGACCGATATGATGCAGAGCATGACTCCGAGTGCGCGGAAAAGTGATTTCCTTATCCTGTTTTCGATAAATGAGGTTGCCTCATCGCGGCTGATCTGTCTGCGGGGATTGGCGCTCTCAGTATCGTGATACTCCTGAACTTCCTTCTTGAGCCCGAGATCCTCTGCCAGCTCATCGAGATTGCCGAATTCGGATATCACTGTTCCTACCGCTGTGTTTTCGCTCTGTCCTTCGTCGCGAAGCTCATTGTATTTGTCTTCCATCATCTGCAGGAGCTCCGCCTTTGCTTTTCTTACTTCAGGAGTATCCGGCATTCCTGCAAACATTGCTTCCAGATAGTTTTTTATCGTTTCCATTTTTCTCTCCTTGATCTCTTCAAAGTTTGATGAATCTTTCGACTACTTCCTTTGTCAGGCCCCATTCATCACATTTGGCCTTGTAGTATTCTCTTCCCGGATCGGTTATCCGGTAATATGTCCGTTTTTTGCCGTTGCCCTCCGGATCCTGCTCCTGAGTGAATGATTCGATATATCCGTTCTTTTCCATCCTCGTGAATGCTGAGTAAAGAGTTGTTTCCTTTATCAGATATTTCCCATCCGAGATACTTTTGATCTGCTTTGAGATCTCGTAGCCGTAGGATGGCTCCTTCTCGAGAATGAAGAGGATCATCGTATCATTGTAGCCACGGATCACATCGCTGCTGATCTCTGTCATTATGATCCCTCCTCTACTTCGACTGTCGTAACTATGTCTGTCGTACTACGACTGTCGTACTATGTTTGACGAAGTAAATATACTACGCCTGTCAGAGTATGTCAACAACTTTTTTTATTCGGTCATCCTCAACCTTATGACCCAGCGGCATGGTCTTGCTGTGGCTGGGTCATAGACATCCCCAATTCCAACCGGCCGGAGCGTCTTCAATTCCCGATCCTATGACCCGGCGGCACGGTTTTACCCCGTCTGGGTCATTTGAGGCAACAAAAAGGGGCGTCTGCCACACAGACGCCCCCTTCAGTATGTCTCACAATATACTCTTCACCGCTGCTTTATATTCCAGTCCGCTGCGCGCTTTCCTGATCGCCTTCAGTTTTTTCTCACTGTCCGGAAAAGACACAGCCATAAAATTCCAGAGATCCTTCATTTTCAAAAGAGCGGTTCCTTCCGAGAGGTCGCGCTCGTATTCATCATACAATTCTGTAAGAAAGCCATGCACTATCGCCTTTTCGCGGTCTGAAAAGCCGACATCCCCCATACTTTCACGGCTCCTTATCCGCTCCGGCAAAAATGGATCCGCCAGCAGCCCGCGGCCTGTCATGATCCCTCTTATCCCCGGAAAATGATCAAGGATCTTCTCTGCATCTTTGACTGATCTAATATCACCGTTAAAAACGAGCCTGTCATGACTTATCCGCTCATAAAATGCCCCAAACGCTTTAAGATCCGGAGTATTATCATACTGATCATCTCGACTCCGCGGATGTACGATAATTGCAGAAAAGGGATATCCGGAATATAGAACCGCTATCTCATCCGCCTCGTCACAGGAGGATACTCCGGCTCTTGTCTTGATGGATATCTCAGGCATATCCCCCGCCTCATCGCCTCCAAAAATAATGTCAAGAAAAGATCGCATCGCAGCCAGATCCCGGAGCATCCCCGCTCCTTTTTTCTTTATCGTCACTGTCGCAGAAGGACATCCGGCATTCAGATTGACTTCCGTGTAGCCGAGCAGTTTTAATTCCTTCGCTGCCCAGATAAAATGCTCCGCCTTATCCGTCAGTATCTGCGGGACGAGATCAGGTGAATACTGCTCTGTCTCCTTCTTTTCCCTTGTCTTGAACTTATGTGTCTGATTGGCTGCAAGAAACGGAGTATACATCCTGTCCACACCCGCAAACCACTTTGCATACACCCGCCTGAATGTCGCGGTCGTGATCCCCTCCATCGGCGCCATTTCGATCGATATCCTGTTCTCAGTTTTATTTCCCTCTGTCATTCTTTTCGACCCTCATTTCACTCATCATCACGCATTCTTATCCGATCCCCATCACGCATCTCTATTGATGTAAAAGTGATTCTTCCCGTCTGTACATAAAAACAGGATGCACATCTTTATATCATGTGATAAGATAGTGCCCGTATTACTGCTATTTCAGTTTCACTCTATTATAGTCATCGTATGTGCAAAAAAACACTGGATTCGATAAGATCCATATGGACCACTCTGGACAAGACTATATATGTCGGCGACCGGTATACATCAAATATGCGCGCTCTCTCCCTGATAAGTATCGTCACTGCTGTCCTGTCACTCATACTTATCATCGTCAATATTGCAACCGATGATCTGCTCTTTCTTATCCCGGCTGTTGCAACACTTATTGCCAGCAGCGGATGCTTCTATTTCGCATATGTAAAGAAAAACCGCGAAACAGCCATCCTGTTCCCGACTTTGTTCTGCATCGTATTCATAACCATATATGTTGTCAACGCAACCGGAAAAGGCTCCTTCATCCTGTGGGCCATCCTGATACCGCTCGGTATGTGCTATTTCGTAAGCGTAAAATACGGACTTATCCTTTCCGCATACTATACGATACTGATAGCAGCCGTCTTTTATTCCCCGCTGAATGAACGGTTCAGCGAATACTATAACCCTGAATTCATGAAACGCTTTCCGATACTGTATGCCACTATTTCGGTATTTACCGGCATGGCTATGGTTCAGTATCACAGGACTGCGCTTTTCGAGATAGATCACACCAACCTCCTGACCGAGGAAGTCGAGCGCCAGACCGCTGTCGTAAAGGAGCAGAGCCGAAGGATCGAACAGATGTCATTTCAGACAATCCATGCTCTGGCAAATGCGATCGATGCCAAGGATCCTTATACAAAAGGACACTCCACACGCGTAAGTCAATACAGTGAAAAACTGGCAAAAGCCCTGGGGTGGGATAAGCAGCGCATCGATGATCTGACTTTTGCTGCTCTGCTTCACGATATTGGCAAGATCGGCGTCCCGGACTCCATCCTTAATAATCCGAGGAGACTGACCGATGTCGAATTTGAGATAATCAAGTCTCATACTACGATAGGCCGTAAGATATTAAAAGACAAGATCATGATCAGCATTGCAGAAGGCGTTGCGGGAGATCACCATGAAAGATATGACGGAAGCGGTTATCCCGCAGGCCTTAAAGGAGAAGAGATCTCCGAAGAGGCGCGTATCGTAGCTATCGCCGATTCCTTTGATGCCATGAGTTCAGACAGGATATACCGAAAAGCCTGCAGCAAAGATCATATCAGAAAAGAACTGCTCGCCGGACGGGGACACCAGTTTGACCCTCAGTTTACAGATATATTCATAAAACTTTGGGATAAAGGAGAGCTCGATGAGATACTGATGATCGACCCTGTCACAGATAAAGAAGAAACAGAAGCTTCATCTGTCCTTTTGCAGGAGGTCGTAGAGTCATTTGTGACACAGGGAGCAAAGGACGATATCGATATTACGACGGGTATCCTCGGCAGAAATGCCGGAGAAAAGGATATAGCTCAGCTGATGCAGGAAGGGAACGGCTGTCTCACTTTCATAGATCTGGACAATCTTAAAAAGATCAACGACACGTACGGCCACGATGCGGGAGACAGGGCCCTCCATTTGATGGGCGAGACACTTACCATGCACAGTTCGGACTGTATATGCTGCAGATTAGGCGGTGATGAATTCCTTCTCTTCATGAAGGGAGTATCCAAGGAAGAAGCCTCCGACAGGATGTCACGGATCATACATGATTTTGAGGAGACAAAAAAGGATGACCCCGAGACCACTATAGCTACGATCTCCGCCGGCATGGTCATGTGTACTCCGGACGATACTTACACGGATGCATATAATAACGCCGATAAGGCGCTGTATCATGTAAAGCAGAACGGAAAGAGCGGTTATTATTTCTACAATAACAGTTCCGAAAGCGATATGAGTGAAAATATAGAAGTCGAAAAGCTCATCGACAGCATCAAAATCAGCGGACGCTATGACGGAGCGATGAACGTAGAGTACAGAGAATTTGCAAAGCTCTACGAATATGTGACCAATCTGGAGCAGAGATTCTCGTGCTCATTCAAACTTATAATGATATCTCTGAAGTCATCCACAGGCTCACCGGTCAGTGTCGAGGAGCTCGAAAGATCCATGTACAACATGGAGCAGTCGATACGTCAGACCATCAGAGAAGTGGATGTGCTCACCAGATACAGTAGGCGGCAGTTTCTCGTGATCCTTCTCGGTGCCGACGACGATGGCGTAAGATCAGCCGTTGACAGGATATTCAGGGGCTACTTCAAGATGAACGGAAGCGGCAGCCTGATGCCTGCATATTCCAGCATTACAGTTTAACAACTTGCGTCCCCGTTTTTTCCTGAAACCTCACATCATGCTCGACCAGCAGCATTGTCGGCTCGTACTGCAGTATCAGTTTTTCGATCTGCATCCTGGAGAACACGTCGATAAAATTCAGCGGTTCATCCCAGATATACAGATGTGCCGGCGTGATAAGACTTGCCGCTATAAGCACTTTCTTTTTCTGTCCTTCGGATAGATCCTCCATGTTTTTTGTGAACTGCTCCCGTCCGAGATCAAGCCAGTCCGTATCTATGCTAAAAGATGTTAGGGTCGGGTTGAATTAACCACTCCGGGTCGGGAAGAAATAACCATTTCGCGTCGGAGAGAAACAACCACGATTAGTCGGAATAAAACAGCCATTGCTTTTTCATTCATTGAGTTTAAACTGTTGTATGCCAATGCAGCAGCTAAATCAATCGATGGAAGGAAAAAACAATGACTTAACTGAAACAATAGCACAAGCACTCAACGAAATAAAGAGTGAACTTGGCGACAAGTTCGATTTGAAACACGTTAACCTCGCCGAGCTTGAGCGCAGGACCGGGATCACCCGGGCTAAACTTCGCAGACTGAAGGAACACGACTTTGTTGATGTACCTCACGGT
>JHYK01000012.1 GCA_000621405.1 Lachnospiraceae bacterium AC3007 | reverse complement strand
GGTCTTTACAGAGAGCATGTGAAGTTCCTTGCAGGCGTCAAGCTCTCCCTTAAATTCATCAGGAATCACCTTGATGAAGTATATGATGATATCCGTATGTTTACCAACTACGATGAGAGCATCAATACCTACGGTTATACTGTCCCTGCCGAGTGGGATTACTCACAGGAGAGGCCGTATAAAGGCGATGTCATCAAGGATAAACGCAGGATCTACATCCATTATTACTACAGCATCGAAAAGGGTGCTGATGACGAGCAGGCCTTCGATAAGCGAATCACCGAACTGTGTTCCGAACTATTGGAAGGTAAGCTTGTAGAGGAGCACAAAAAGGCTTACACTCAGTTCTTCGAAGTAAAAGATACACCGGTACGTGGCAGGCAGGTCTTCTATAAAGAAGATGAGATCAAAGCAGCCCGTCGCTATCTCGGCTATTTTGCACTTATCACCAACGAGAAGATGGATGCTTTTACGGCATTACAACTATACAGGATGAAGGACATTGTAGAAAAAGCCTTCGGCAACATCAAGGACCGGCTCAATATGAGACGTCTCCTTGCTAAATCCGAGAAAAATCTCGATGGCAAGATATTTACCGAGTTTGTTGCTCTTATCCTTATTTCCCATCTTGATCACAAGATGAAGGAAACAAATTTATATAAAAGTTATACTATGCAACAACTGCTTGATAAGCTCGATGCCCTTGAATGCTTCGAGGATGAAAGCCATAAGCTCAGGATCGGCGAGCTTTTAGCCAAGCAGGCTAAGATATATGAGACTCTCGGTGTGGCGTTGCCAACCTCGTCATGTTAATCCGAGAATCCAGGATCAAAAGGAAAAAAGGAATTACAACATAAGAAATACCGTAAGAATAAAATGTAATCCCCCACAATATACCATCGATAGTGTAATATACAGGTCTCCCGCTATCTACGGCCTTCACTAAAAAGAAAAAGGAAATAATTGAAAAACTTAAAAAGAGATAGCTTTCCAGCCCCCAATGTTCACTCATTAGAAAAACCGGCATCGTTGTCATAAGGGCTAAAGGAATTATAGCATATGGTCCATCTCCAAATACTTTTTTAGACAAAAAATACAGACAGAAATACGCACAAGTCGCGCAGATTACTGCCACAAGTCGGAATTTCACTAACGAAAAGCCAAACACCTTGAATACAAGCGCTGCAAGATATATATATAATGCATTCTGTCCAGCCCCCAAGTTAAGGAACATCAAGGGCATCTTAATCAAGTGCCTGTCTACTCCCCACCCTTGTATACACCATGCATCATATGCTGCTCCAAGTTCATCGAGCTCCATCCCCCAAGGTGAAAAAGGGACTGAATCCAAGCGAAACAATCTGGTAAAGAGGAACAGCATGGTAATGACAGCAAAGAAAAAATAATGAAGTTTTCTTTCACTAAGCTCAATCTTTTTCATCAAGGCTACAAAATCTCATTTCTAGTGAAGTCCTGCTTCTTCAAATCTGGGCCATTATACAATATTCTATGAAACTCTGTCCACCACTCAGAGTTTTTCGTTGATGTCTTTAGACTATTAAAAACGGCAAATATGATATATAATCATTACTGCTCAATGTAGTCGATCTTGCCTCTTGTGTATTATGTATTTGGCGGTGATCGACAGGAAGGCTTTCTTTATCTATGATACGCAGACACTTGAAATTATTTGTTTTAATCTTACTTCAGCTGATCATGATCCTTTTTATGGCAGTTGGGGCTTTTAAGATCCCGGCCGAGTATCACTTTGATCCTCATTGTTTTGATGATAATGTTCAGGCCAGAGATTTCATATCTGTAACTGATGATGCTGTCAGTTTTTCCTATGGCGAAAAAGATGCTTTATATAATGATGAAGGAAAGATAATAGGTGACGATCTTCTTACCGGAAAGTTTTCAATGGCGTCCGGGGCATATGATGTCACAGTCCGCTACAGTGCAGAGAATAGCGATGCATATGTGGAGCTATATTCTGACAGTTGGGTAGCAGAGCCCATATCCGAAATGATAGATGTGGGTTCAGGTCAAGGAGAGGCCGGGGCTCGGATATATGTGCCCTTTGGAAGATCACTCCACGGAGTACAGATTAACATACATTATAGCGGTCCCGGAAAACTATCAATATATGGGATCGATCTTAAGGAGGATGTGTCGTACAGATGGGTCCCGATTGCCGGGTATCTCCTCTTATTCATACTGATTGATCTCATCCTTTTTATCATCTTTGCCCATTCCGGTGCGGGCTTAAGAACCTTTATCAGAGATCAGTGGCAGATACCGGCACTTTTGTCTGTCGCCTTCATAGCATCACTCCCTGCTTTCTCGGATTGTATTTATTTCGGACATGATATCAGATTTCACCTGGCAAGGATCGTGGCCATATCACATGAGATATCCTATGGACAGTTTCCCGTCCGGATGCTCACAGATATGCTCAAGGGATACAGTTATCCTACCTCCACTTTTTACTGTGATCTTTTCATTTATCCTTTTGCATTGCTGTATAAACTAGGTCTTCCCATTCATATGGTATGGCAGAGCAATATCATAATCCTTAATCTTGCCACGACTTTTATATCATATTTTGCATTTAAGAGAATATCAGAGAAGAGAGATATCGGAGTAATCGGAGCCGCCGTATACACTCTGAGTGCTTACAGGATCGTAGATATATATCTGCGTACCGCTTTGGGCGAATTCACGGCTTTGACTTTTATACCTCTGGTGATCCTCGGAATATGGATAATATACTATGGAGAGGATGAGGACAGGACAGGCTGGCTTTGTCTGGGCGCAGGCATGTCGGCCATCGCGATGTGTCATCTTTTGAGCCTCGAAATGATCTCCTTATTCCTTGTCGTCTTTTGTCTGCTCGAGTACCGGAAAACCTTCTCATCATATCGATTGGTCTCAATAGGCAAGGCTGCTTTGATGACTGTCCTTTTGTCCTGCTGGTTTATCATGCCAATGCTCCAATATATGAGTCAGGTATCTCTCAGCATGAATGATCATATGAAGTATATCCAGATGAGCGGAGCATACCCGTCCCAAGTCTTTAATATATTTCTGCAGGGACAGGGATTCTCCGGAACCGGAACCTATAACGAAATGCCTCTGAGCATTGGTGGTGGAATAATAGGAGCCCTTGCCTTACTGCTATACAGGATACTCAAAAGGGATTCAGGAGATCGAGGTAAGCAGAGAGTAGCGCTAACTATCACCATAATCTCTCTTCTAATATCCATGTATTTCTTCCCATGGGACAGCATTGCGAGCATCACTGAGGGAAGGATAAATGTGCTTTCAAATCTTGTGAGACTAGTGCAGTTTCCTTGGAGATATCTGGAGATTACAACAGCTATCCTTAGCGTGTCCGCAGTCTTCGGACTTAAGGAGATATCAGACAGAGCAGATCAGGATTCCAAAATAAGCCTTCATCTGTGGATCGGGATACTCCTTTTAGGCACTGTCATATCGACCGGTTCATTTTATATGCACTTTGTTGATGAAGATAAACCTTTAAAGATATACGGAGAGCAATACATCGATAATGAAATAGCTTTTGAAGAATATCTGCCCAGTGATTCGGGTCGGCTAGCTGATCTGCCGTTGGAGGCTGAAGTAGCAAAGGGACATCCACAGATATCGTCTTATACTGCGGAGCACGGAGAGCGCAAACTTGAGATAATTAATCCCGGAGAATCTTCGACAGTGCTTATCCCCGTTTTTGCCTATCCGGGATACAGGGCAGAGGATCTCGTCTCGCATGAGGCAATGTCTTATGAACACGGGGACAGAGCAAGGATAGCACTCAAGATACCTGAAAACTATACCGGTACAATAAGAGTATATTATCGTGAGCCGATGCTTTGGAGAGTGTTTGAGATAATATCCTGTGTTTCACTGATCGGATACGGGATCATCATAGCAAGTTCTATAAAATCCAACCCCCTTAACGATAAACAATAGAAAACCCTCCATTGCGGGGTATAGTACGTTTAAAGCCCTCGGAAACCAGATAATCCGTAATATGGTCCAAACTTTCCTCGATAAGAAAAACCGTATCACCTGACGTATCTAATTCTCCTGAAATACCAATTTCATATCCGTTCTCTGAATAGCCTTCTTCGTTATAATCATATGGTGATGTACCGGCAAACAGACATATCTGCCAATATTGTCCGTGCACATCATTTATTATCATCTGCAAATGTTTATCTCCACCGATTATTCGTGCTTCCTGTATCGCCCGTCCAACCTGGATATCCTTAATGATTCCCTCTTCTGTTCTCGGTCTGGTCTCATGGTTCCAACTTTGTTCTCCACTTGAAAATGCCCAATGTGCAAAACAAAGGAAAAACGCCGTGTAAACAACTGCCAGTAAAGGAAGAAACCACGTTTTTGATAATTTGCTATATATGCTTATAATCCCGTAAGCTGTAAATAACAGATATGGAAAATACAGCTCATTTGCTTTATTTATGTTTAACTCATAAGTCATCAATGATACTATACGGGCGGAGACATAGAATAGAAGAACGATAGAAATTGGACTGTAATTCTTTTTTCTTATGGATTTAACTGTACACTTGATTGAAAGTATCAAACCGATCAGCATAAATGGAATTGAGATATAATATATTGTCCCAAACAGGGGAACACTGTTGTAAAATAAACTATCCCTCGAAAAAAGCGTGACCAAAGAAGTTCTCAGGTTTTCCAAAACATTTGAAACAGAGACCTCACCGAATCTGGTAATCTCCATCGGAAAGAAATCCATAAAAGCCAATGAAAATGGTTTAATATACCCATTAATCACAAGTTGTTCCACCGCCAAAGGGACACCCATAATAATGACAGGAATGCCTACAGCGAGAATCTGTCCAATTACAACCTTCTTTTCATAGACCAGCAAAACTAATGCCAGCAACAGGAAAAGAGGAATCACAACGTAAGAGATTCCATAGGTATAGAACGTGATCCCCCACAGAAAACCGCTAAGAATACTGTATCTCAAGCATCCTTTGTCCAACGCGATAATCATAAAGTATATTGAAATAATTGAAAAACTCAGGAAAAGGTAACTTTCGAGCCCCCAATGTTCGCTCATGAGGAATATTGGCATAATGACCATTAAAGCATTAGGAATAAGTGATGTGATGCCCCGACCGAAAAGAATTCGTGAAAGGAAAAAAAGACAGATATAGGCAACACCCGCACATATTACAGCCACCAGACGGAATTTAAAAACTGAAAATCCTACCAATTTAAACATTATTGCGGCAAAATAAATATATAAAGCATTCTGTCCGGAGCCGGCATTCATAAAGTAAACTGGGAATCGTGTAAGATGTCTGTCACACCCCCAACCTTGAATACACCACGCATCATATGCCGCTGACATTTCATCATAGTGCATACCAATAGGAGTAAATGGTACCATATCCAATCTGAATAGTCTTGTGACTACAAACAGAAGGCTGATCATTATTAACAAGAAGCAGTATAGTTTTTTGTTTTCAAGCAGATCTGTTCTCACTTTATTATCCTCGTATTATATAGTCATACCCATTCTTTACCTTATCTACAGGTTTGGGTATGCTGTTAAAGATGCTGTGGATTGGTTTTTTTCTCCTACCACTCGATGGTTCACGAAAGGCTCCAACCACAGTCTCTTTGTTTAATTGTTAATCAGTTAGATACCGCATGACGGTTTATGTAGAACGAGGTTACAGCATACAAAGAGCCCTGTGGATCTTATAGCAGCTGCATCAAATACTATTTAAGGAGGATCACATTTATGATCTATGTTGGTATCGATGTTGCCAAGGACAAGCACGACTGCTGTATCCTTGATGACGAAGGCAGGAAGGTGTATCCCGTCTTCACCATCTCAAATGACAAGGTCGGTTTTGATGAGTTATTCTCCAGAATCGAGAAAGTGACTTCTGATAAGACAGAAATAAAAGTAGGTCTTGAAGCTACCGGTCACTATTCTAACAATCTTCTGGCGTCGCTCGTTGATAAAGGTTTCCCGACCGTTGTTATCAACCCGCTACACACGAATCTTTACAGAAAAGGTCTAAGCCTTAGAAAGACAAAAACGGATAAAGTCGATGCCTCTTCAATTGCTATGATGTTGATGGCCGATAGGACTCTCAAGCCCTACTCGGAAACATCATATCACAACGAAGAGTTGAAATCATTAACCCGTTATCGCTTTGACAAGGTTCATGAACGATCTAAACTCAAGGCTTCATTAGCTCGGCTTGTGAACATTCTCTTTCCTGAATTGGAAAAACTTGTTCCATCACTGCACCTTAATTCCGTCTATGTACTTTTGGAAGAACTTCCGGGAGCCACTTACATTGCAAGCTGCCATCTGACCCATCTCAAAAAGCTTCTTGAGGATTCCTCCAAGGGCCGCTACGGCCGTGATAAAGCGATTGAAATCAGAAATGCTGCTATCGATTCGATTGGTGCTCCTATGGCTGCAAAATCAATGGAATTAGTACATACCATATATCTCATACGCATACTATCCGAAGAGATTGAAGAAATCGAAGAATCCATTAAATCGATTATGGATGAACTGCATTCCCCAATAATGACCATCCCCGGAATAAGCTACCGTATGGGAGCAATGATCCTTGCCGAAGTTGGCGACTTCAAGCGTTTTGATAATGCGGATAAGATTCTTGCATACGCTGGTTTGTCACCGTCTACATATCAATCCGGTCAGCTCGATTCTTCCTATTCTCACATGGAGAAACGTGGCTCCAGATACTTACGGTATGCTCTTTTTAACGCCACCAAGTTTGTCTGTAAATGGGATGAATCCTTCGGCATCTACCTTGGAAGAAAGATATCCGAAGGGAAACACTATAACGTAGCTGTATCCCATGCGACAAAGAAGTTGATCCGGACCATTTACAGAATGGAACTTACTGGAGCAGGATACTCACCAAGATAATACTCTGATATACCTTTTCTGTTTGAGCACCCGATAGGATGCTCTGTTTGTCATGCTATTTTCAAGGAACTGATTGCCGGGAATAAGTCCCGACCACTATTCAAATCGCATTTCTGCGTTTGGATCAAAAACATCATTTTCTACTTGACTTCTAATAGTTAGTCTTCAATTCGCATCCAGATTACGAATAATAGTTCTGTCTATTCTTCTGAAAAAAATATACGTCAGACAAAACGACATTAGTTCGGAGATAAGAAATGCCCACCAGACATTGTCTACGTTACCCGTAAGGCTCAGAGTATACGCCACGGGTATGAGCACAACTATCTGCCTTCCAAGAGATACTATAAGAGAATAATAGCTCCTTCCGAACGCCTGGAATATCGAGCCCATGGCTATGCAGACTCCCGCTATGGGAAAATGCCAGGCAATGGTCCGAAGCGCCGTGGTCCCTATCGCCATCATGTCATCCGAGGCGGAGAATAAAGTCAGGAGTTTTCCGGGAATAAGCTCAAGGATCGCTGTTCCCACGCACATGACAAGAAAAGCCAGCATGATCGAAAACCTCAGCGCTTCCTTTATCATCTCCTTGTTTTTAGCGCCGTAATTATACGCCAGCACGGGTATCACTCCGTTATTCAGTCCGAAGACCGGCAGGAAGAAAAAGCTCTGGAGTTTGAAATATACCCCAAAGACCGCCACCGCCGTGCTGGAAAAAGCACTCAGTATAAGATTGATAAAATACGTCATGACTGCCCCGATGGCTATCATGAGGATCGACGGCACACCGACGAAGTATATCCTCTTCACCGTTTCGGCTTTAAGCCTGAGTATCTTCCATGAGAAACGTATATCGTGATTTTTTGTCAGATTAAAGTATAGCCCCAGAGTCGCCGCGACCGACTGCCCGATTATCGTAGCGTAGGCAGCACCCGCAACGCCAAACTTCGGAAACCCTAAAAGACCGAATATCATTATGGGATCCATTATGATGTTTATGATAGCTCCCGTGGCCTGAGAGATCATGGTATAGAAGGTACGTCCGGTAGACTGGAGGAGCCTCTCCATGGTGACCTGCGCCGACATCCCTATAGAGAGCACCATGATGATCGAAAGATATGTAGTACCCTCTCTTGCGATCACGGGATCCGCGGTCTGGGTATTGATGAAAGCGCCGGCAGCACCCATAAAAGACGCCGCCATGAAAATAAGAGCCGCTGCCAGATTCAGCACGATACCGTTACCGGCCGCGCTGTCAGCTTCATCAAGCTCTTTTTCACCGAGAGCCTTGGACAGCATCGCATTGATACCGACTCCCGTACCGCCGGCTACTGCAAACATCAGATTCTGCATGGGGAAAGCGAGAGTAACGCCGGTGAGCGCCTGCTCCGAAAGCTTCGCAACAAAAATGCTGTCCACGATATTGTATAGAGCCTGCACGAGCATGGATATCATCATGGGCAGCGACATGGTCACTATGAGTTTCTTTACGGGCATTGTGCCCATCTTACTGGCTTTCATGATCTGTTCTTAAAATTAGCCCGCTTCCTTAATGTCGGATCGAGTATCTTCTTGCGGATGCGCAAAGATTTGGGAGTCACTTCAAGCAGTTCATCATTATCTATGAAATCAAGACACTGCTCCAGTGACATCTGTATCGGAGGAACGAGCCTTAAAGCCTCGTCGGAGCTGGAAGTACGTGTATTGGTAAGATGCTTGGTCTTGCATACGTTCACTTCTATGTCATCCGACTTGGGATTCGATCCTATGACCATTCCGGAATACACGGGAGTGCCGGGCCCGATAAAGAGCGCTCCCCTCTCCTGCGCATTGAAGAGACCGTAGGGCACTGCCTCGCCGGCCTCAAATGCTATGAGGGATCCCGTGTTACGGTAGGCTATATCTCCTTTATACGGCGCGTAGTCCTCGAATATCGTATTTATTATGCCGTTGCCCTTGGTGTCTGTAAGGAAGGGGCCGCGGAATCCTATCAGTCCTCTGGACGGTATCCTGAACTCGAGCCTTGTATATCCTCCGGCGATGGAATTCATGTTGAGGAGCTCTCCCTTCCTCTCGGAAAGAGAGGAGATCACGGTCCCGGTGAATTCATCCGGAACATCCACATACGCAAGTTCCATCGGCTCAAGCGTCCTGCCGGCTTCATCTTTTCTGTATATGACCTCGGCCTTTGAGACAGCGAATTCATATCCCTCTCGCCTCATGGTCTCGATGAGTACCGACAGATGGAGTTCTCCTCTGCCTGATACCTTGAAGGTATCCGTGGACTCGGTGTCTTCCACCCTTAATGACACATCCGTATTGAGTTCTCGGAGCAGTCTGTCCTTGATATGTCTGGACGTTACATACTTGCCCTCTTTGCCTGCAAGAGGACTGTCATTTACCATGAAGTTCATGGATATCGTGGGATCAGATATCTTCTGGAAAGGAATGGCCGAAGGCGCCTCAGGCGAACACAAAGTATCCCCTATCTTGATATCAGCAATGCCGGATATGGCCACTATCTGACCTATGGTGGCTTCCGTCACATCGGCCTTCTTCAGTCCCTCAAACTCATAGAGTTTGCTGATCTTGACCTTTTCTTTGCGGTCCTTGTCGTGATGGTTCACTATCACGGCTTCCTGATTGAGCTTCACGGTGCCGCTGTCTACCTTTCCGATACCGATGCGCCCGACATATTCGTTGTAGTCTATAGTCGAGATAAGTATCTGAACAGGCGCTTCCGGATCACCCTCCGGCGCCGGGATATATGAGACTATCGTATCAAAAAGAGCCGTCATGTCATCACCCTGCGTCTCAGGATCCATCGATGACGTTCCGTTCTTTGCAGATGTAAATACAAACGGGCAGTCAAGCTGGGCATCAGATGCGCCAAGGTCCATCAGGAGCTCCAGGACTTCATCCACCACCTCATCGGGTCTTGCTCCGTCACGGTCTATCTTGTTCACGCAAGAGATTACAGGAAGCTCCAGCGACAGGGCTTTCATCAGCACGAACTTGGTCTGCGGCATAACACCTTCAAAGGCATCCACAAGAAGGACTACGCCATCCACCATCTTGAGTATGCGCTCCACCTCTCCTCCAAAGTCCGCATGCCCCGGAGTGTCTATGATATTGATCCTCACATCCTTGTAGAGGACCGAGGTGTTCTTGGATAATATCGTGATGCCACGCTCACGCTCGAGATCGTTCGAGTCCATGACGCGCTCAACTACTTCCTGATTCTCTCTGAAAACACCGCTCTGCCTGAGAAGGGCATCGACTAGTGTGGTCTTTCCGTGATCTACATGTGCTATGATCGCTACGTTTCTGATATCTTCTCTTTTTGTCTTCATCTCCTGAAAATACTACCCTTCCGGCTCCTTAATTCTGTGAGCCTCCATCTTCCTCCGCTGACGAAGGACTATGCTCTATGGCATCTATAGCCTCATAGGCCAGGTCAAATATCTGCGCCATTTCCTTGGCCTCTGAGGTGCCTATCTTATTGTACTTTGCCGCCTGATCCGCAAAATAGTTCTTTGCCCTGAAGATCGACATCTTGGAGAACATCTTACCATGGCTGTAATACGTGCCGGTTCCGGAATCCCATTTGCTCTCCATCATCTTCTTCAGATCACCTTCCGGGGCGCCCTCGCTTGCTGCAAGCGCATTTATTATATCCGCTCTGGAGTCAAAGTTTTTCTTGATAGCCATGGAATACCTCCTATCCTATACCAAGCATTATGGTAGCAAAGCTGAAATACACGAGCAGCGCCACCGCATCCACGATAGTGGTGATAAAAGGAGATGCCATCACAGCGGGGTCAAGACCTACCTTCTTTGATACCATCGGCAGCATCGCACCGATAAGCTTTGCCACAAAGACAGTCGCTACAAGTGTCATACATACTACCAAAGCCACCTGCATGGATACGCGGTCCACCACCTGAAGTTTGACAAAATTCGCCGCCGCAAGAGTAAGCCCCGCAAGGAGCGCAACCCGCATCTCTTTCCATACCACCTTGAAGAAATCCGAAAACTCTATATCATCAAGTGACAGAGCACGGATGATCGTGACCGAAGTCTGGCTTCCCGCATTTCCCGATGTATCCATTATCATCGGTATGAAAGCCGTGAGCACGATATACGCTCCCAGTGCATCCTCGTAATGAGTGATGATGGTCCCCGTGAATGTCGCTGACACCATGAGAAAAAGAAGCCATATGATCCTCTTCTTCCAGAGCTCAAAGACGCTCTGTCTGAGATACGGCTTCTGCTGGTCGGTCGGCATGATAGCTGCCATCTTTTCGATATCCTCCGTAGCCTCTTCCTGGATGATATCCACGATATCGTCTACGGTGATGATCCCTACCAGCCTGTCTTCCTGATCCACCACGGGCATCGAGTTGAAGTCATATTTCTGGAACTGCTTCGCTACTTCCTCCTGGTCATCAAGAGTATGGACCGCAATAACGTTCTCATTCATGATCTCTCCGACCGTGACGCCGGGATCTTCTATGAGAAGATACCTAAGGGCTGCCGTTCCGATCAGCTTTCTTTTATCGTCTATCACATAGCATGTATATATCGTCTCGGAATCAAGACCTATCTGACGGATGCGTTCCATGCATTTTTCTATGGTCCAGTTGGCCTTGAGGTCCACATACTCCACCGTCATGATGGATCCCGCGGAATCATCGGGGAATTTCAGCAGATGATTGATATCACGTCTTGTCTCTGCAGTGGTATTTGCAAGGAGACGCTTCACAACATTTGCGGGCATCTCCTCCATGAGGTCCGCTGCATCATCTGCCATGAGGTTGTTGATGACATTTGCGGCCTCGACATCGGTCAGAGCCGTGATAAGTTCCTGTCCTATATCCGTCGGCAGAAATGAAAAAACATCCGCTGCCATGTCTTTCTTTAACAGCCGAAAAATACGGAGGCGCTCCTCCTTCGGAGCATCCTCCATGATAGCCGCAATATCAGCCTCATTCAGATCTATCAGGATCCGACGAAGCTCATTGTAGCGCTTTTCATCAATAAGCTCTTTGATATCCACCGGCATAATGGATCCCTCCATGCTGTTAATGGACCATAGGGGGATCGAACCCCTGACCTCCAGATTGCGAACCTGGCGCTCTCCCAGCTGAGCTAATAGCCCACGGACCAACTATTAATTATCACACTTCTGTCAGACAGATGTCAAACATTTCCTGACGTTTCGGCGTTTAGTTTGCGCTACCAATAACTACTTATATCGATGAGACCGCCCAAAGGGGAACATTCATCATCCATCCCTGATCCATATAATCCGCACTCGATATCCGTATTGCTTTTTCCGGCTTAAATTTCTCGCAAAATACCCTGAGGCTTTTTGATTTCAGACTGACTTCGGACTTTACCTCCAACGGAACAACATTCTTGCCCTTCTGGATCATAAAGTCGGTTTCATAGGTGGATTTGTCTCCCGAATAATAATATGGAGTATAACCTGTATCAGATATCAACTGCTGATGTACATACTGTTCACTGAGAGCTCCTTTGAATTCAGTAAACACATCATTACCGGTCAAAACGCTTTCCATATCCAGCTCACTCATAGCACCCAGAAGTCCGACGTCTACCATGAACAGTTTAAATGCAGAAAAATCAGTATATGATTTAAGCGGCATAGCAGGCTTAGTAACCTTGTTTACTCTATATACGATCCCTGCATCGACAAGCCACTGGATCGCTGTTTCGAATTCTTTATGTCTGGCGCCTTTCCTGATCTGTCCGAAAAAGAACTTTTTGTTTTCTTTTGCCAGCTGGGCAGGCAGAGCGTTCCATACCATTCGGATCCTCGGTAGTTCGGTTTCCTTTACATGCTTTCCAAAATCACCCTCATACTGGTTTACTATAGACAGCTGAATATCCCTGGCTTCAGAAAAATCCCTGTCTTCAACAAATCTGCTGACTACTTCAGGCATCCCTCCTATAGCATAGTATTCCTTCAAAAGCTCCTTATATCTCTCCGAATGATCACGGATCTCTCTGTTGCTGTAATCGTTTAGAGCAGCAGCCAGTCTTTCTTCTCCCTGAGCCACCAGATACTCTCTAAAACTAAGTGGGTAAAGGTGCAGTTCATCAACTTTCCCCACAGGAAAGGAGATACCCTCATGAAGTGCCACACCGAGCAGGGAGCCGGCCGCCATAACATGATATGTCGGGGCATCCTCACAAAAATATTTTAATGCCTCGACGACCCTTGGCGCAGATTGAACCTCGTCAAAAATCAGAAGCGATCTATCGGGATGTATCGTGACGTGGAGATTGATCTCTATGGCGGAGATGATCCTGTGCACGTCGTAATCATCGTCAAAGATCCTGCGCATCCTGGAATTGTTGTAAAAGGAAATATATACCGTATTTTCATAGTGGAGCCGGCCGAATTCCTTCATTATCCATGTCTTTCCGACCTGTCTTGCTCCCCACAAAAGCAACGGCTTTCTGTGCCTGCTTTCCTTCCAGGAAAGCATTTTATCCATCAATACTCGTTTCATATCTGTCACCTGATTTGATCAAAGAATACCGCTCCGAAAATATTATATGCGAAAAAACGGAGTTGTTCAACACTTTTTCCGACGAAAAAGTGTCTCTTAGCTTGCATTTATCCGAGATTAGCAAATTGGAATTATTAAGATGTCAATCGTTTCCTGACGTTTCTGCTCTCAGTGGTTTGGCACTCAGTCTGCGCTGTTTGTATTTGGAAAGCGTTTGATATGCGCTCTCGATAAGAAGCCATAAATAAAGAACCAGAAGCACCAGATTTACCGCATGCTTTGCCGATATGTCAACACTTCCGACATGGGCAGTGCGCTGGAGCGGAGAAAGGATGATCGCAAAGATCAGCACATAGATCACATCCAACGCTGAGTGCTCCTCACAGAAAAACAACACGATCGGAAGGAATAAAAACATCAGACAATAATACCCCTGCTGGCCTGAAGTAAGGACCAGCGTCAGTGAAAGGAGCATGATCCTCTTCCATACAGAACCAAGAGAGCGGGCGCAAAAAAGCGAGATTATAGCTGCAACATATGAAACCGCCTGGAGCAGCGCAAAAGGAAGTCCTGTAAGACCCATAATGACCGGTGTCGAAAAACCCAGTTCCGCTATGATACGGTAGGACGAAGCATGGGCTTTCAATGCACTGAAGAACGATACTACAGCAGAAGCGAACGGCTGATCCATCCATAAGAACGGCAGAAAGAACATTGCCATACCAAGCAAAAGAGCCGCTGCCGCTTCTTTCCATTTCTTCCTGTAGAGGAGCAGGATCCCCATCATCGCAGGGAAAAGCTTAAGTGAAGCAGCAAATGCAAGGCACAGCAGGCCGATGCCGGTCCTAAGTCCTCCTAAAGATTCGTCTCTGTCACAGGCGTAGATATAGATGAACAGCGCGGCTGCCGTGATCACCTGCAGGTTCCCCCTGTCTACACAGAAAAGATTCACGCCCGATACAAAGAGGACCGCAAACAGTACAGCCTTTTTCAAGTCGCTGAGCACACGGCAGTGCTTGTACAGAGAATAGAAAAGAAGCAGATAAGATATGAGAAACACCATAGTCGCCGCTATCATCGGAAGCTGCGCATTTCTGGCATCATATCTCGTATCATTCTCCACCCATTGAGACACATCATAGCCGTATAGTTTGGAAAAGGGATACAGCAGCAGATAGGTTAAAGGCGGAAGACATCTTTCTTCAATATTCCCCCACGTATATGGCCGTCTTCCTATGGAATGATAGACCACATTGAACCAGTCCATGAAAAGGTCATGGGTATCATTAAAGAAGACTCCTCTCTGGGATCCGCCCGTGTCCTTAACGAAAAGGAACAGCCATGTAAAGAAGAAAACAGAAAATACTGCGACAAAAACGAAGAGCAGTCTGTTTGTTGTTTTTAGATCCCTTTGTTTCATTTACCTCCACGTCCTGTATGCTTCTAATGCTGGATGCTCTGGTTTTCCCGCGCGGCCCACTTCGCCTCCGGTTCTCGCACACTCATCTACCCACGATAGTTGTTGGTTTTGTCTATTACCGTTATGATCTCTTCTTCTGTCATCTCTGGATACATGGGAAGCGTCACACAATGCTCTGCCAGTCCCTCCGCATTGGGGCAGTCTCCTCTTTTGTATCCAAGACTTTTATAAGCATCCTGCAAATGACATGGGACAGGATAATGGCGCTGACACTCTATTCCGGCATCAGCCATATAGGCAATGAAGCTCTCAGGATCAGGCACCTTTATCTCATACAGATGATATACCGGCTTTGTATTATCCGGATGGAACTGCTTTGTTATCAGCGGATTGGTTATCTCTGCGTCATAACGTTTTCCGATTCCGATACGCGTCTTATTCCAGTCATCAAGATACTTAAGACTGACAGATAGTACTGCCCCCTGTATCCCCTCAAGCCTCATATTATATCCTATGACCTCATGAAAATATCTTGTGCGGCAGCCCTGATTTTTATATACATTTACCTTATCGATAACAGCAGGATCATTGCTTGATACAGCGCCGCCCTCTCCGAAGGCATACAGATTTTTTCCGGGATAAAAGCTGAAGCATCCGATGTCACAGAGTGAGCCGGTCTTTTTCCCTTCATATTCAGCCCCCGCAGACTGCGCACAGTCTTCGACAAGCCCCAGTCCATGCCTGTCAGCTATCTCTCTCAGCTTCTTATATTCAAAAGGCTGCCCATACAGATGCACTCCTATGATCGCTTTGGTCTTATCGGTTATTTTCCGCTCCACATCATCCGGGTCTATCTCCCATGTGTCAGATGTACAGTCGGCAAAGACAGGCTTCGCTCCGGTATATGATACTCCCCAGGCAGTAGCTATATAGGTATTGGCAGGAACTATCACTTCATCGCCATCTCCTATCCCCAGGCAGAGCATTGCCAGATGCAGCGCCGATGTGCCGTTATTGACTCCGGACACTCCGGTGACACCCAGATACTCAGCGAACTCCCTGTCAAAACGGTCTGCGTATTTTCCACCGGAAAAAGCAGTTTCCTCACAAACTGCCTCTATCGCCTTTAGGTATTCTTCTTTGTGTGCCTTGTAATTTCTGCTAAGGTCGATCCTTTTTATCATGCTTATCCTCCGCTTTAAACACTTTTCGAAGCCGTCTAATATTTATGATGTAATTCTTTATTGTCTTTTTTACATTTACAGTTGTGTCATAGTTTTCCGTGAAAGTCACAGGCAGATCAAGAATATTGGTCCCCGCCCTTTCGGCCCTTAATAGCAGTTCTATCATGTAGAACCAGCCTTTATCCTCTCCGGCTTCTTTCACCAGTTTTTCAGCCACGTCTTTTCGTATGAAAGTAAAACCGCAAATCCCGTCCGTGCACTTCATTTTAAGTGCATTCCTAAGAAGGAAAACAAGACCCGCCGAAGTGATCTTTCTGTACCACTTTCTTCCGATCGTCTTTGATCCTTTGGCAAACCTTGTTCCGTTGATATATTCCAGAGAACTGTTGCTCTGGAAAAGTTCGATGGCATGTCCCAGAGTATTGATATCAGTGGAGAGATCTATATCCATGTATCCGACGATATCTGCGCTGTTCTGCAAGACCCCTGTCTTGAATGCTATGCCCACGCCCCTCTGCTCAATGCGTACATATTTCACGACACCGGGATGCTTTTCTTCCAGAGCTTTTCCGATATCGGGAGTATCATCATCCGAGCCGTTGTCCAATATGGTACACACATAGTCTACGTCACTATGGGAAGTCGTATACTCAGTCAGATATCTGACTGTGTTTTCGATACCGTTTTCCAGTCTCTTATGCTCGTTAAGAACGGGAAAAAGAATATTTATGCTTATCATTCTTTCGTCACCTTTTCTATGCCGGACACAAGGTATCTGCTTCGTCTGAAATTAAGATCAATGAGAACGGACAAATGACGCATGATGATCGCCAACACCAGAAACATGCCAAAAAAGCCAATGGCAAGAAATCCCATGATAGATCTCCAACCTTCGACCGGGCGCGTAAAAGCTGCTGTTTCATAGATGATATCTATGCCTACTACTATGGCAATGATCGCAAAGGTAATACAAATAAAGCCGGCCAGTTTTTCCATTGCATCCGTGAAATAGATGAAAGAATCCATGGCCAGAGAGCTCCGGTCATGCCTTGATCTTATTGCCGCCCTTCTCTTTGCGGGATCAGCTGCACTGTATTTAACAGTAGTGGTATTTAATCCGCAGTTCATATAGATAGCTTTTCTATAGGGGATATATCTGTCAAGGGATTTGACCTGATTAATAGCCCTTCTGGAGAGTATCCGGAAGCTTTCCGTGGATAACTCTTCCCCGGATCTGCTGAGCTTATTATATATCCCGTAAAATGTCTTTGAACTGAAGCTCACCGCATTTTCACAGCCGGTGGAAACAATATCATACCCGGTAAGCGCTTTTTTATAGATATCCATGATCAGAGACGGATCATAATCAATGAGCATATCATCAAACTCATATACAAAATCTCCTATGGCAAAATCCCGTCCGGCATTCATCGCGCACTCCTGACCCTGAAAATGGCTGAGGCGGATTATACTCGTGATGCCCAGAGCTTTGTCCTTATCATTGTAGTACGACCTGATCTTAGCCACACCGTCATCAGTTGAAGCATCATCGACAAAGATCAACTCATATCCGGTAAATCCTTCAGAGAAGATCTTATCTATCATATCGAGGAATCCGTCCACGTATTTTGCATCATTATGGAGATATACGACGGCCGATACAAATTTGTTTTCTTTTGTTATCTTATCTTCCATATACTGTGTCACCTCTTAAGAAATTCATCCATATCATATACTGTATTGATCTTTCCCGAAAGCACGCTTATCATTTCCGGCTCCCTATGATCTATCCGGATCGCAGTGGGTCTCGAGTCATCTATCTCGGATGACTTCAATATGGGCTTCATCGAGAACAGCGATCTGACGTACTTATAGTCATACTGCGGAAGAATGTATTTTCTCGCCAGATGATCCATGTAGTCCCATGCGCTTTTCGGCTTTTGATCGCATGATGAACAGTTCCCCAGGGTCTGCTGTGAACACTGCCCCTCCCCGGCCCTTTTCTGGCATGAAAACGTCGGTACTTCCTCATAACTAGTTACATGCGGAGTAAAACAAACTGATGTAAGAGAGTGCATCCCTGTCATGCCAAAAGGCATGATGGAAAAGAACGGACCATCCATGACGGTGATACCAATATCCTTAAGCTTTTCAGAAGGATCCACGAGGATTATCTCGCACAACTCATATTTCAGATCGAACCCTCGACCGTCAACGCCTCTTACCATCTTCCGTATCTGATTAGTGGATGCATAGGTAGCATTGAGCAGCCTGTCCCCGGCAAAACGGTCTCCGTTACTTAGCGTCACCTCATATCTTTGACCGTCTTCATTACAGAAAATGTCAGTAATGGTAACTCCAAACCTGATATCGACATTAGTCATCCCTAACAGCTTTTCAAGAAAATGATCTCTCAATACCATGGCATCATACGTGTACTCTTCGGTAAGGAACGCGCCGTCGCACATATCTGTATTAAAATACTTTGATACAGCGATCTCCTCACACGTGATCCCTGCGGCCTCACAGAAACCGGCAAATTGCGCGGCGCTTGTCCACGAATACCTGGCCCCGGTGGCATATACCTGATCAAATTTCTTATGAATACAGAATCCGAAATCATCGCAGAACCTGCGAAAATATCCCGCAGACTTCATGGCAGTCGAAAGACTTCTCGGATAATGGTATCCCATATGAACTCTGGCCTGATTCACATATGTGGCGCGAGAAAAAGCATTGTCATCCCTTTCCAGAACAAGCACGCTTTCTCCTCTTTCTCCGCAGAATGCAGCCGCATACAGTCCGTACAATCCTGCCCCTATTATTATCCTGTCGTAGGATCCCAAGTTTTTGTCTTTCATGTATATATATTTTGAACCTTTCCTGCCGCACAAGGTGAATGATCCCTATCGAATACAGTCCAGTTTTTTATTATATCAATCTATCGCACCAGATATCAAGAAAACTGATGCAGGCATATCATGATGAATCCGTGCACGTGTTGTATACAGAAAATCACAGGTTCAATATCTGATCGATCTTCTTAAAACGCGCATCCAGCGCCGACACGATGCGCCTGAGGACGAGCCTGTCGAATATCACATCGATCAACGAAGCAACAACGATTATGCTCAGAACAACAAGCAGCATGTATGGTATCTCCAGTCCACTGCCTGCATATTTTGAGCAATTAAAGATATCTTCCCAGAGATACTCATAAAAAAACGGCATCTGATGAAGGGTATAGATCGCCAGTATATGCGCTCCGAAGAAGTTGATCACCCGACTGTACTTTATATTAAGCTTATAGAAAACAAAAAATAAGGTAAATGCCGTAAGGAAGTTCGGTATCGTCCATAAAACCGACTTCCACCAGTCCAGATACGGCAACCAGGTCTCCACGACAGGAAGACGGCCTGAATATCTCAACTCTATTCTCGGAAGGAGTCTCGCAGCGCACAGGATCAGAAAAACCGCTGTCATAAGTATTCGATTATCCAGTATTCTGACTGGATACTTCCTTAAGTACCCCATCAGAAGATAGATCCAGATAAACCATACAACATTACTGCCAAGCTGACCGTCATTTAAACTGACCGTTGAATAGAACAGCATAGGAACTCCCAAAAGCAGGATCACTGTAAGAAGATATTGTCTGCCGGTTTTACGGATCACAGCATTGAGTATCGGCGAGACCAGGATAAGACACATATATGCAGATATGAACCACAGGATTCCTCCGCCTATAGGCAAAAAGTCATACCAGGGCATGGTATAGGAGTGATAGCAGAGATATACAGCAATAATATATACTAAGGTCTTGATCCATGTGTTAAACAGCCGTTCGGTCTTAAAGGATGCCTCGGACAGAAACCAGGCTGAAACCATAACAAATACCGTGCACGCAGTCCTTCCGAACTCAGAAAGAACTATGAACAGCACACCGTCAACAATCGATGCCGGATTGCTCGCGATGCTGCTCTGCGTGCATACATGAAGACTGATCACAAAAAACATACATATGATCTTTAATAATTCAAAGTTTGTAGATCTTTTCATTTTTTCTTTTTTATCAATCCTGCTATCAAAACGACCCATGAACAAAGCGTGATGATCTCAGCCAGTCTCCAATACCATGGCTCTGTGAAATCGATGACAATAATGTCGTGATAGTTTGCAGGAACATCAAATGTCACCCTGCAATAACGATCATCATATATGTCAAATGATCTGCCTGACGTATCGGAAGCACGATACCCTTTGTAATTATAAAAAGGAGCGGTAACGATCCCCTCCGAATCACCGGTAGTACATTCAAAGACGATCCTGGATCCTTCCCTTGATATTATTTTGCCGTCAGCATTTTCAATCGCTCCCTCGGAGCTTACAAATGTCACGGCTTCACCATCCTCAGCTACTCTGGTAAAATCATCTACATCCTTATCTACACCGCCTGCAAACTCCTCTGCCTCATAATAGCACACCGGCTTACGATGATCAGCATATTGACTGTAGAACACAATACAGCCTAAAAGCGCAAGAGCCACAGCCGAACATTCACAAATTATGCGCATCTGAACAGATCTGCGCTTTGCCGAAGAAAGCACTGTTCCGAGCAGAGCCGCCAGGACAGCGCTCGCAGGCCCCAGGAACCTCCACGGAAACTCCATCGCCGATAAAGCATTAAAAAGTTTCGTGCTGCTCGATAAATAGTTCCACGGGAACACATCGGTAGATAAAAGAAGGATCAGTGCAGAAAAACCCGCTGTAATGATCATAATTTTGTCTCTTTCACCGTATATTATCAGGGCCACGGCGACAACAAGGCATGTCATCAGCAGGATTCCCGGAGTCAGACTTGCCCTGTTCCCGTTTGACAGGCTCAAAGAACTAAGCGAATCCTGGAAAAACGCAAACAGATTTAATACATATGTGCCTCTTTCCTGTATTTTCAGCACGCCGGAACGAAATCCACTCGTTACCGCCATTGGCACATTCAGGTAATAGTCCAGAAATGGCACTGTGTACGAAAGCGTAAGGAGCACGGTCTCGCATGCGGCAACCACTAATGTCAGGATCACCCCGGGGCGTATGGTCTTCCTGATATTGAAGACTATGAAAAGGATCACGAGTATTGCCGACAGCTCCGTCGACAATGTGTGAGTATATATTATGCCGGATATCGCGCAGGCAAGTATGGTTGCCTTTTTCAGATCGGGGCGATTTCTGTTTTCATCATTCGAATATATAAGGTATATTGACGCTACTATCGCCGGAAAGAACACCATTGCAGAGTATTCACCGACTGCGGCTCTGTTATATATATTAACAAAGCGGTAATTTGCCGTTACATATCCCAACGCTGCAATAACAGCTATCTTTTTATCCTTAAAAATGGCATGGTAGGAAAAGAACGAAACAACTGCCGTAAGAAGATTTATAAAAACAATATACGCCTTATACGCCTCCAATGCGGTAAATCCCATTATGCGGAACAACACCGCAACAGAAAGAAGCATATCTCCGTGAAATACGGATACAGGATAGCCCATGCCCATAAACCATGACGAATGTAGTCTTACCGGAATATTGAGCTGTTTTAATTCATTCACTATCCCCTCTATCCTGTTAAGATGGTAGACCAGATCATCCCCTGCATTTATTCCCGGCATGAGTAAAGGTAAAGAACCTAATAATGTAATGCCGGCTATGGCAAGGATGGTGTCCCGGTTTTTATATACGCTCTCCTTTCCAAACAGGAATATGTTAAACGGTATAAAGAGCAAAAGTAATGATAATATCAGTCTCTTGGTAAAATTTAGATTTTTTTTCAGCTGTATCTGAGAAATACAGAGATTTCCTTTTCCGTTGTATAATATCCTGATCTCGAGATCATCAATATTTCCGGCAGTTCTGAAATCGTAGTCCAGTGCATTTCTGTACGAATACAACGGAAAGGGATTGGCCTTAAGAAAGAGATCATTTTTAGGCTCATCCCCGCCATCCTCGGAATACAGGACCACCGTCTGGTTTTCATCAGTCTGATAATCGATGCTGACGGTATAGTCTCCCCGTTGAAGCGGAATGTATGGCCCCTGCAAAACAACAAGACCATTTTCGGTCTCTGTATCATCAATGCTCTCAGGATTGATCTTCCAACCATTTTCATAATACATATGATCAGATCGCATATCTTCCGGACCGAAAACGATCGATCTGTCACCATTTCCACCAAACTTTACAGCCAGCATATACGAAAACAGCGCAGCCAGAATGATCAGTTCCGCCAAAACGATCCATATTTTCTTATCGTGGATCACCCTGCCCATCAAACAGATTCTCCCTTATTCCAATCAGATTTCTTTATCACAGATTCTTCCGTCGGCTTATCATAATACACCATATACAGTATACAGATCGTCCTGATAGATCTGCGTCAATTCCGGATGATCTGCAAGAAATGCGTTCATCGCATCCAGATTCATATAATATTCCTCGTCCTGATCCTCATCTATATTTTTGTTTTCGATAAGGTAAAAGTATCTTCCCTCAGGAAAGTCTTCCATATGATCCTTTCTCTGCAGCCATTCAAGCCAGTCCCTGCTCTCACTGCTGTATGTCCACATATCAATGCTTCCGTCAGATAATTCTGTAATTATATTTGAAGTCCAGAAATCCGATACTCCCATCGCATAACCGCCCCTTAGCCAGGTCACCAGCTCATTTAATCCGGGCTTAGCCCTGAAGTTATGACATGGCTCATTTTCCTCGTTGTAAACTGTCCCCAGCGAAATAATAAGCAGTAAAACTATCATCAGGTTAGTAATGGCAAGGCGACTGTTCCGGTATGTATAATCCGCAGTCGAGATCACGATCAATAGTATGAAGTATCCCAACGGAACTATGGTCATATAGTATTCTATGTTTCCTTTTCCCGTATATGAGAAAAAGAAAAGCAGGAACCCAATGCTGATAAGCGAAAATGCCGCCAAAATTCGGGTTTTGTATTCAAATTCAGTGAACCTCATCATTGCCCTGATACACGATAAGACAATAATAAGCCCAAAAACAACTCCGCACATGGATGCTATTCCAACCGGGGAGAGTAGGACCTTTCCTTCCACATATCCAAAACTCCAAATGTATTCTCTGAATAGCTCCAGGAAATTCTTACTCTTGATCTTTATCTCGCCAAAGTCCTTGAATTTATAATACTTTGAAAGAATATTTGAATTAATAAGATAACCGACAAATGAAAAAGCACTCGCGCATGCCGAAATTACAAAAAACGCAATCGTCTGTTTTCTTTTCTCTGTTTCCCGGTTCTTTATAACAATGAACAGCATAAAGCCGGCTGTCAGTACCCATGGGGCATAGAACAGCATCAACTGCTTTACTCCCTGTAATCCGGCTCCGATCCCAAGGAGCATAACGATAGCCAGATACACGCCGCTTCTTACAGATTTCAGTTTTTTTACAGACAGCAGTGACAGAGAAAACGAAAAGAGAGAGATGCATAGGAACGGGATATAGCTTCCGCTGGATAATGTCAGCCAGAAATACCATCCGCCTCCCGGAAACAGAGTAAATGCCGCAGCCCACACACCCAGCTCAGGCTGGTCAGCTGAATAAAAGACCAGCCAGACAGCAAAAACGAGCAGACTTAAAGCCATGAACATTCCGATCGTTCTGGCAATATGCCAGTTGTTAGGAGATATTAAAAGCCCTATCCGGAAAAACCATTGTAAATACAGAACACGTATTTCAGAGCTGTATATCCAATTCGTACTCAACCCTGAAATGGATGCCTCTTTATTCAGAAGATTTGACAAAACCATCTCCGAAGCCATGTCGGAATCCAATAGGGCCTGTCCCTTAAATACCTGGAACCACATATTCCATAAAAAGGCAAATGCCAGCCATAAGCGGGGGCACAGCCAATGGCAATCCTTCAGTTTTGATCTTATGTTTGAAAGCGAACTCATCTTTTCACTCCTTTCCGACTGTCCCACACAAAACATGCTTTTCCGATTATCATATATAAAAGCACTATGACACTTAAAGTAGATATCGAATATCCAATATAGAAATACCATATCCCTCCATAGTAGATCCTTACATGCGAGCCTGATAGCGGAGCCGGCAGATCTACTCTGATCCTGTACTCGTTCCCCTGTGACACTCCAAGCTGATACTCTCTTCCATCCATAGTTACAGCTTTGGCTCTGTATCCAGGATAATAAAGGATGGGTGGTTCGATCCATTCATTGGTGTCTGACGTCGTAGTATAGTTGAAATCAACATTTATTCCGCTCTTTACATATTGATCAAACGTGAGATCCTCGGAAGACCAGTACAGCCGCGTTTCATTAAATACGCCGTCCTCAACTCCGGCCGGAAGATATTCTCTGAGCATTACCCTGCTCGCACCTCCGGTTAATCTGTTCATATAAGGTTCTGCTTTTATTTCCCCGATCATTCCGGGTAGGATGCAAACAAAAGCAATAATTGCAAGCACTATTGCTGCTATTGTTCTTTTGCGTTCCTCAAAATTGATCTTATATGCGAAATGTACTGTAACCAGAGCCAGCAAGGGTGAAGCCACGAGCATTACTCTGAAGGAATGTTCCAAAACACTTCCTATCGATCTTACAATTCCGATATTAGCAAGACTGTTCCAGGGAAATTCGGCTATAGTGATGATCATCAGTAAGACTGACAAAAAACCGGATACGATCATAAAAAAATCTGTCCTGTTCCTTTCATGCCTGATACACTCCACTACTCCGGCTATAAGGAGTGCTATTCCTATATCTCCGATGACGGCGATACCGCCCCATGCCGTCCCGCTTGAGAAATCATGTATTCCCAGCAGTTCCCATAGCTTATACTTTCCCGTGAACAGAAAATCATCGGTAACATGGGATATGTTCAGTCCAAACATATACATCTTGAAAAACGGTATGATATATCCAATATTGATCAGTAATGTCATGGTCACAGAGCCTGCTATTATCATCAGACTCCTTCTGTTGACAATATACTTTATGAAGATCACTGCATATGCCGCGCAGAATACTACCATCATGGCCGAACTGAGCACATGAGAATGTATGATCCCTGTCATTCCGACTGTCAGAAAGCAGACTGCTCTGAACGCGCTTTTCTTATTCTCCTCTTCGGACACACACATGAATATTCCGGCAAAAACCAGCGGAACAAAACACATGGCTAGCGCTTCTCCAAGATCGGCCCGGGTATATATATTTACCAGTCGGTACGGAAGCATCAGATATATCATAGTAAACAAAAATACCTGATCATCTCTTTTAAAGAACTCTCTTGCAGAGAAATATGCCGTTATCGCTGTGACAATATTTATGCCTGTATACAACAGATTCATCGTCAAAGGCGTAGAGACCCTGAATATCCTTAAGACAGCCGGAATATAAAGAAACAGATTCGGATACATCCACCCCAGCAATCCGTAGCCATTATCAACATTCGGAAGGATAAAAACAGGCATTTGACCACCAAGCAGACCGTCCCTGACACCGTCAAGTCTCATCACGTGGGGTGGCGCATCTGCTCCCCAGAAAAGAGTACCAGAAAGCAGCGGAAGCGATACAAATAATACTGTCAGATGGATCAATGCCAGTCTTGTTTTTTCAGCTCTCGTTTTATTAACAAACCATGATGACGATAATAAAAGCAGCAGGTAGACCGCCGCAAAAAGGAACAGTATTGCCTCAAGGATATGATCGGTAAACAGAAATCTTCCTGATTCGATGTGTATATTGTTTAATGTAAAACCACCCGAAACATCTGAAGGGTATTTAAACCTGATAACATCATTATAATTATCCAGATGCATCTCGAATCCAAATTCATTGCTGCCGGCTTCCAAAGTTGCCGTCTCTCCCTCTTCCGAATAATCACGAAAGAGTGATATCGGCGTATCTGTCCCGGCTTCATACTCGAGAGTCACATGATAATCCCCGGGATACAATGCTATTTTATCCGTGACATAGCAATCCTCTGTATCGCTGTACGTCGGATCGGGAGAATAATCAAATCTGTCATCCAGGAAAAACCTGCCTAAAATGACAGTAAATATCAATATGGAAATAAAGATATATACTCTTTGCCACAAAGCGATCTGATGCCTATTTTCCCTGCCTGGTTTTACCTCACTGCATCTTGAAAATACGCCGGCTATACCTGCTGCAGCCAGCGGAAAAAGGGTCAGATAGAAGGGAAGGCAGTATCTGGATTTCTGCTCCCAGAAAAACTGAAAAATAAAACCCCCGATAAAACATATATTGGGAAAGCACGCCAAAACATTGTCATTTCCCCGGAAAAGCCTGATCACCAGACAGGAGATGGCCCCCAGATATACCATTATCATCAATACCCGAAGATACTTCTCACATCCCGGAAGGATATCCCCTGATATAAATTCGTCAAATCCGGGATCTCCTGACTCGGTTCCGTAAACCGTCATGGTCAAACCGCCAAACCATGGATCAAGCCATTGATATTCCGTTTTTTCTTTGAAGAACGAAAGAGGTCTTGCTCCGCTTATGAAGTCATCTGCAATACTTCGGATCTCTTCACGCGCCGCCAGATCTGACAGATGCGTATCCATTGAGTTTTCAAAATATATCTGCTGATGCTTTTGGGTATGCGCTCCAGGAGTGAAGTTAGGTGAGTCCTGCAACCCCATCATGATATATGCTGTAGCAGGAATACCGTTGCCGCCTTCTGCTCTTCCAAGTGTTTTGTCAAAATAACCTTCTGCCAGATGTGTAATCGCAAATGTGAGCAATATGATCATAAGTACTGAGACCACACCGGTTATCACCATTTTTCGGCCAATACCGGCATGATGGACAAGGAGCATCACTACCAGGGTTAAAACCACCGCAATTAAAAAGATCATCGCTCCTCTGTACATCATGGTAGAGAGAGGAATACATATTACAGGCAACAATAACCATGCCCGTTTTTTATCTGTGAAGAAACTGATCAGTCCGTAAGCGGATAAAGAAGAAAGTGCTATGGAGACCAGCGTTCCGTATATGAATGAACTGTATAAAAACAGCGGGATAAAAAGTGCTAAAAGGATCGCCGTTATGACAGTCGGTTCCGGTCTTTTGGTTACCTTCTCTACACATAAGATCAGGACAAGAACCGTGATAGCTACAGACAGTATGTTGACATATTCAAAGTAAATCGTATTGCCGCCGAATAACCTGACGACAAAAGACATGAGCACTGCCATGCTTTTCTGATGCGGGTTCATGTTAAAGTATTCCAGCTCAACGGCTGTATCGTTCATCCTGCACAGTGCTGTGGCGGCCGTCCACACCCTGAGCTGATCGCCCTCTGCATAGAACGGGTTGTGCGATACCCAGACCAGACCAAGTGCCAGTGCGATCAAAACCGACAATCCGGTAACAATGTAAGCAGTTATCCAATTCTTTTTATCATCTTTACTGTGAAAAAAAACCAATACGGCAGAAAAAAGAAATATGATCACAAATGTCAGAAACAACGTAAGAAACGGCGTTTTCCCTGCTTCGATGACAGTCTCCGAATAACTGGAAAAATCCACTCCTTTGGCAGAGAACAGGGATAATACAAAAAGCGGTAGCAGGAATAATATAGTCAGACAGTCTATCAGTTTTACAAAAATCCCTGTGATCCTATTCATAATGGTAAACTGTATTCCTCCCACGCATACGAATCATCCGTATACACCGCAAATAACTCTGTATCTGAAGTCACTGTATAACTGTCATCCACCCTGGTTCCGGATGCATCAACGAAGCCCGTGATCTCACCCCAGAACGCATCATCATTACCCGGATGATCGTCATCAGGAATAAAGCCCAGAGGCTCGCCTTTCTTCACTCCGGCTGTCATCTTCCCCCAGGCAAAATTGAATGTTACGTTCGCATAAGCGTCCGGATCGTTATAGTATGATATCAGATATCGATTCCTTTTTTCAATCCAGTTCCTAAGACTGTCCGGGCTGTCCAGAGTATCTCTTCCCTTATCCGATATCGCGTTTACGATCCTGTTCACTTCCAGTGATCTGTCGATCCCGGAAATATCACTGTCCCACCCGGATTGCATATAATCCGATATATCGATCTGAAGATCGCTGGTATATATGTCCCATACCCTTCCAAGGAAATCCTCATCTTTGCCAAGATCCGCAAGGAATATGCACCTCTTATCGGGCGCGTTGAACAGTCTGGCTCTTGATGCGAGTTCTTCATGATACGGAAGGCTCGAGGTCATGCCGCATGACAGATCAAAATCCCATACCGGTCCCGCATGGAATCTGTCATCATCCTTAAGGGTAAAATAAAAACTAGAAAAGTCTACATCCGCCTGAACGAAAAAGTCCTGAATGAGATACATTTTTGCAAATGAGTCAACATCTATATATTCATCATATCCGCTTCCGTTTCTGACTGCAGAGAGAGCTTTGATAAATCGTTCCCTGATCCGGGCGATCTCCTCATCGGTAACATTTTCCGGATAATGAACCACTATCCCTATATCATCAACGGTGAAATAATGCGGCTCTCTCTCATACCGGTAGTCCATTTCCAGAAGGTATTCATTCTCACCGAGATCAGCCATCTCTTCACCGCTGATCCTTTGAGTCAGAAGATACAGGCCATAATACCGTCCGTTTATATATAGATTAACGTATCTGCTCTCAGGACAGGGATACAGCCCGGCCATCTCCGATGAGCGAAAAGCCATCTCGTTCCTGATCAGCTGTGTATTATCCATCGAATTTGCCTTAAGGACCCATTTCCGGCCGGAAGGCATGCCCAGCAGGCTTTCCGCTGAATTAAGAGTGATGTTATATGATTTGGGATCATAGTTGTCGAACGTGCTGTTGCCGTGACGGAATATCTCCGCGTCAGTCAGGATCTCCTGCTTTCCTTCACTGTCCAGTATCCTGATCCAGGAATCAACATGCGGCTTGACCTCTCCTGTCTCCGTACTGTCCACTACATCCATGGCCTCTTCCGAAGTCGTGATATGCATTGAAGGAGTATCATCAAGAAAAAGTATTTCAGCCCATCCGTCATATAAAAGCTCTCCATGCGGAGCATAAAGCTGCAGAGGCAATGGTTCCCCCTCATGCGCTCTTGCCATATTACCTATATCGCTTCCTGACCTGTATGTTTTTCCCCCTAAGACCATTGTCTTAAAAACGGAAAATTCGGTTTTTATCGATCCCGCCTCCCGCAATTCACCCGGCAGGCAGATATAGTACAGGGCGGGGTCATCGCTCACTCCGGGGGAGATCCTTACTTCTTTATTGACGAGAAAAGTTATGCTCTCGGGGACAGCATGCTCCTGTTGATAGGATTCAAGTCTGGCATACATCAGACGATCCTCGATCTTAAGGAAAAAGAATATCGACAGCACAGCGGCTGCCACAGTCAATAACAGTATCGGTATACGCCTGCCTTTGAACGCCTTTCTTTTTTCCGCTATCATCCCGGCAAGCTCAGCGTAATGGCAAAAGAGATATGTGATCCCGGCCGCCGCTGCAGGAAACAGCGCGAGATAATACGGGAGACAGTATCTGGCCTTCTGCTCCCAGAAAAACTGGAATACAAAACCTCCCGTAAAGTACAATCCCGGAAAGTGGGCAAAGACCGGGACTGCATCTTTCTTTCTTATCAGCACAGTCTGGAAAAGCGCAGCGCCAAAATAAACCAGGACCATTAAGACATACAGATATACTTCGAGTACCTTAAGATACTTCCCCGTAAAGAACGCATTCCATGCATCGTCATCGGATGCCACATCATTCACCGCCATGGACAGCGCGCTGAACCACGGATCCAGCCACTGGTATTCAGTCTTTTTTACAAAGAAGATCCTGGGCCTTTCTCCTCTGATATACTCTCCCATGTATTTCTTTATCAGTCTGATGGATTCTTCGTTGGTCTTATCCGTATCTCTTCCGTTGTCCTCATACAGCCTTTCATCTTTCCCTGTATGTCCGCCCGGGAAATGCATGTCATCACCGTATTCCAGTCCCATCACGATCTGCGCGGAAGAAGTTGTTCCGTCTCCCAGTCCCAGATTCCCGAGCCTGTTATTGAATACGCTATCGCATTGTTTTTCAAGACCTGTCGTAAGAATAACAATGCCCAGTATCACTCCCGCAAAGAGCCACCATCTGTGCTTTATCCCGCTCATGAAAGAAGCGCATGCGAATACAATTATGAAGGCTATGATAAAGATCGCCGTCGCCTGATAATAAAGATAAGCAACGGGCAGCAGAGCAACGGGGAGCGACAGCCAGAATGTCTTTTTACTTTCAGTGTATCTGATCAGTCCATACAGCGACAGGGCAGGAAGCGCTATCGATGCAAGTGTACCGTAGATAAAAGTGCTGTAAAACACAAGGGGAAGGAATGACATCATCATCAATCCCAGAACCGGTGAACCATCTTCCTTTCCCGACACCCTGACGAAACACGCCTGGATGATCACAACAGATACTACTGTGAATACTGAGTTTAAGATTTTGAATGCTATGAGATTATTTCCAAATATCAGAGGGATCACCGACATGATAACTGTCATTGCTTTCTGTCTCGGATACATATCGAAATACATAAGCTCTGACTCATCAAGAGGGACACCTGACACGAGATTTGCTGCCGCCTTCCATACATGCGCCTGATCGGCACGCGGCATAAACGGATTGAACTTTATCCATATAAGACAAAGAACCGCTGTCAGCAGACCGCTTACAACGATAATGATCCTGTATTTTGCATGACTCTTCATCTGCATGCGCTTAAACAAAGCATATACAGCATACAGGATAAGCAAAAGACCGGCTGCCATAAGAAGGCTGATCAGCGGATCATGCTCCCATTCCAGCCCCGATTCATGAAATTCTTCAAAGTTAAATGCTCTTGAAATAAAAAGAGAATGTAGGAAAAGGCATGCCAGTAATACCAGCGATATCCAGTCTGAAATTTTGATCATCAATCCTGATATCTTATTCATCGGTTATATCCGTTAAGATGTATTCCGTATCTTCGTATACCGGAAAGAAGGGTGAGAAATAAGTCTCTTCATTGATCGCATTCGCCCAATGCAATCCTTCTTCCGCGCGTACGGGGATGTCACTCTCTGTAAGGCTTATCCCGTCTTTTACCGAAACTGTTGTTGTCGTTCCGTCTGCCAATACAAAACTGACCTCGTGATTTTCTCCTGTTACGGGAACTGTGGCTCCTGTTACGGAATGCGTCCCGAACAGGCTGTCCATGTGGCCCAGTCTGTTCTCCATAAAGTATTTCAGATGTTTTATCTCGTTAGGATAGGCAAGATAATGCCGGTCCTTTTCGGGCCATCTGAGACTGTCCATTTCGACCGAAGCATTTATCCTGTCAAAAGCTTCGTCTATATCATTCAAAATAACATCCCTGAAGGCATCTTTGTTTTCATCGTATATTCTTCCGGCTTTTTCCCTGTATTCTTCATACCCGCAGAGAACTATATCCCAGTCAGTCCATTCTTCCTTATCTTTTGCGTATGCCGGATCTTCAGTCATCTCCAGTATAGATGTGTCATAGTCATAGTATAATCCCGCTGCCCCGTTAAATGTTCCTCCCGCCAGATCATAGTCCCAGCAGGGCCCTGCATATAATCTGCTGTCTCCGGGCATAAGATAATAATAATAGCTGTGAGAAAATGCGTCAGCATTGAAGAAGAATTCCTCAATAAGAAATCTCCTGATAAAAGAATCCTCATCGATCACTCCGGCATATTCTCCGCTCCTGATGGACCGGTCTGCTTCTTCAACTGTCCGGGCGAGAGTATCTGTCATGTCTTCGGAAAGGGCATTCGGTTCATCCACCACATAATGTCTGTCACAGGATATGAATTTATTTGGCTTCTTGTTATAAGTATGAGGAATCTCTTTTCTGAAAAGACAGGTTCCCTTTTCCATCTCCGAACCCGGCTCCTTGCAGAGCAGATAATTGCCCATGTAAGTATCCCCTGCATACACATCAGTCCACTCGCAGTCTGTAGTGCAGTCTATACCGATATCACGCGACAGATCCAAAGCAAGCTTGTTCATCATCATCGTAGGGTCGTAATAATCCGAAATGAGCACCCATTTATCTGACGGTTCAAGGCCGCACAGGGAAACATCTTCGGCAAACTTGAATTCAAAAGGCTTTTTATCTGACTGCCATGTATAATTGCCGCGCCCTTTAAGCTTTATTTTTTCCGTCACAAAACTCATGTTTCCGTCATGATCATATACCGAGATCACCCCGTCGGAATACTCTTCCCTTGTCAATTGAGAGATATCACCGCCATCGCTCAGATCAAGAAAAATGCTGGGCAGATTCTCCGATCTCATAAAGCATATCTTCCAGGGGATCATCTCTCCGGTTCCATAGTCTACTTCTATGTCCTGCACGCACCCAAAGCGGGCCCTGTTTAATTCCGTCCCGTCTGTAAGATATATCTTTATCACCTCAGAGCTCTGTTTTATATGATCATCTGATATAAAAGACGGCAGAAAGAGGTACGTGACGCCGTTCAGATCATACCCGGATACTCTTATGTTATGTACATTGTCGTGATAAATGCATTGTCCGTCCTGTGTCAGTTCCAGACTCGCTGCTGCGCTCCGGGCTGCATGGATCCTGTCAGATAACAGGAGTCCTGTCAGGATAAAAAGACTGACGCATACTATGATCAATGGTTTTCCGGGCGTCTTCATACTGTCATTCTCCCTGCTTATACGCGACAGTACAATCCTCATAGCTGCTGTCATCTATCTCAAATCCTGCTTCTCTAAGGGGATCTATGATCTCGTCATATCCGCTGTTGACCAGGTATACGGTATCCCCCGTAAGATCCAGCTCGGAAGGCATTCCATAGGAAAACAGACTGTTATTATAATTATCCGAATAAAACTCATACGGAGATACTCCCTCATAAGCAGAAAGGATCAGGATCTGCGAATCCATCGTGTCATCCAGTCTGTCCGTGATATGCAGTTTCTTAGTCTGACCGAACCTTAAGGTAAGATCTCTGGCGGCCTCTCCCGGTTCCACCGGCTGCCACAGAGAACTGTGCGCTTCAGAGGCCCATATATCACGCATATTACCGCCGGCATAATAATAGTGCATAAAGGCGATCATAGAGATGGCATATATCAGTATGAGCGCATATTTGATCCTGTGATGTTTTTTACAGCAGTATTCCACCCCGTATACTGCAAAGAACAGAAAGCAGAAATATATCTCGTTACTGCGGTTTATGTTCAGTTTCCGTACTGTCAGGGATTCAATAAAAGCTATGACAAAGAAGACGGCTATCAGCGTCTTATAATCAAACAGTTTTTTCTTAAAGGATCCGACCATGTCTTTTATGCAGATCACTATACCGATGACAATAAACGGAACGGATATGTAGTACATGGTCCCATATACTGCCGAGCCGTTGTAAGGACGGTCATCTGCCGTGATGAGTCTGTAGCATATCTTTATATTCTGCAGGACATGTTCCATCGTGAATTCTTCTCCCCTGAATCTTCTCATGGGGAAGAAATCACTTATCGCCGTGCTGAAAGGAGCGATCATTCCGGCATTGACCATCTGCTCCACAGCCAGCGGAAGGCCCAGCAGGATGAAAGGCACGGCACAGACAATGATGTTTTTTGCGGATACTTTTTTCAGAAAGAGAAGATACACTACCGTGAAAAGAAGAAACACTGGCACTATGACATAAGCAATGGCATATGTGTACAGAGATATTCCGAAAGCGAGTCCCGAAGCCACATACCAGAGGCTCTTCCCGGAATCGATGGCAAGATACAGGAATAACATTGATACAAAGATCAGGCTGTGAAGCAGAAAACTCTCAAGCGCCCATCTCTCGGAAAGGAGAAATACAGGCCATATGATAAAGAATATGGCTGTCACTACCTGACAGATCTTCTTCTCAAAGAGCTTCCCGGCCAGCACAAAGGCAGAAACAAATCCGAAAAAGGAGCAGATCACTGCAGGCAGTCTCAGGGCAAACAGAGAGAAATCCGTAAAGCAGAAGACGATCGAGGCAAGGTAAGTATAAAGCGCATTCTGTCCCGAACTGTAATTCTTAAAGTAGACCGGCATCCGCGTGGTCCATCTGTCTACTCCGTAGTCTTTTATGCAAAGAGCGTCATATCCGGTACCGATCTCATCCGCATTTACAGCATATATCACTTTATCAAGAAGGATCAGTCTGGAAAAAAGGAAGATTCCGCAGAGGGCGGCAAATATGATGATCCTCGCTTTTCCGTCGTTTTCGATCAGCGCATTAAGTCTCAGGAAAAATGCATCAAGATCCGATGCGATCTGTCCGGGCACACCTGCTATCCATTTAAGCATATCCTTTATCACGGACATCACCCCGGGTCTGTCCTTTACGAGAAGGCCCTTCCAGACAATACAGATGATAGCGGCAGCGCACATGCTTAACATCAGCGCAGCCACCACGGAAGAACCGTGAAGACTCATTCTGATCCGGATAAGACAGCCTGAATCAAAACCCAGGACGATCAAAAGCGCAGCGCAGACTGCAATTCCTGCATAGAAGATAACTTCATTTATCCTGAAACGTTCAGACTTCAGCCTGTAATACAGATACACGGAAAAAAGAAGAAAGATCGCAGCATATACAAACCAGTCAAGATCTACGGGCTTGTCGGCAATATAATCAATACCGTCTATCTTAAGTACATCCTCACTGCCCTGATAAGCTATCCGGACCTTTTTGCTGAACTGTTCCAGATATAACGGAAATTCATATTCTGTCTCACCGGGGGACAGTTTCATCGGAAATGACTCTCCCGACTCATCCCTGAAAAAGAGCATCGTGACCGGCTGCGCCGCATTATAATGAACAACTGTATTATATTCCCCCGAAAGGAGCGCCATATCATCCGTTGTGGTGATATCAGCAGCCGGATCATATGTGGTCCCGGGAGCCATGTGATATTGTTTTTTTGTATATCCCAAAAAGATCATCGCAATAAGGATGATCAGGGTCAATGCAATATATATCCTCCTGCCTGCTCCTCTAAGCATTTTCAGGCAGATACTCCCTCTTTTATCTTAAGCCGAAACAACATAGGGATATTATACAAAAAAAGAAAGAAAGTGTATAATCGAATAGTTGTACATGCATGCAGAAAATATGAGAATAAAAGCTGAAGCAAGAAAAGAATATATCGTCATCGCCGGGATCATACTGATCGGTCTCGCAGTTTTGCTGAATCTGGCAGTAAGATTAAGAAACTCGAACCGTTATTCCTTTGATCTTACCAGATTTGAAAAAAACGGCTTTATCGTAGAAAACGGATGGCTGATCCTGGATCCTTCCGAAGATGGGGAGGACCGTCTGAATTCCTCAAGATTCTGCCTGCGACAGGGAGAGTGTTTTTTCAATTTTGATTATCAGACAGAATCTGATTATCAGGTGACGGTTTATCTTGATAATGATCTGATGGGGACGGTTCAGCTTCCTGCAGGTCAGAGCCATGTATCACAAGCCTTTACTCTGGAATGGCCGACTGACCGGGCCTATATCAGTTTCGAAAAGCCTTCTTCGGACAGAGTAACGATAAGTTCCATTATCATAACTTCAGATCGGCTTCTGTATACTGATGCTGTCTTTCAGATCGCAGCTCTTCTATTCATTTGTTGTCTTCTGATATGGATCGTACATACAACGATAAAAAAAGACAGGGAACAGCAGCTGGTCGTTATCTCCCTGGCCGCCATGATACTGCTTGCAGATATCCCTCTGTATATCAACCTGCATTTTGATAACGGAGCTTTGGAATCAGTGCATAGAGCTCTGGATGGTGTGACAAGATTCGGAACGGATACGGGCGCGCAGCTGATGCGGCTTCAGGGAGTCATGTACGGACTGCTTGATGGTCAGCATCCGGTATTGATAGCTCCTAATTATCTTCGCGAAAACGGGGAGCTTCAGTTCATGTATCCAAATATCTTTCTGTACCCTTTTGCCCTGCTCAGACTGGCAGGATGCTCTATGCCGATGGTCTTCAGATGGTTCTCTGTCATATGCAATACGACGACGATCCTGTCCATGTATTATGCATGCAGACTTCTTTCGGACAAAAGAAAACTATGCCTGCTGATCACTGCTCTATACGCATTCGAGCCTCACAGGCTGAGAGTAGTACTTACCAAAGGAGCTGCCATGGGTATGGGTATTCCCTATATATTTATCCCGATAGCAGTCGCAGGGCTGTTCCTTATCATCAAACAGCAGAATAAAGGCATCTGGCTTCTTGCGTTCGGAGTAGCCGGCACTTTGGAATCACACATAACATCTGTCCTGCTGCTTATGGGTCTGCTTGTATTTGCCGGCATTTCCTGCATAAAAGAACTATGCGGGGACAAGCTTAAGGGGTTAAAGATGGTATTGTCATCCGTTATCATCTGTTTACTGATGAATCTTGGATTTCTTGTGATATTCACTTATTACTACATGATCGGCATCAATACTGACGCCTTGGGATGGACTTCTCTTTCAAGCAACACTCTTGCTCCTTTGCAGATGATCACCGATGCGGAAAGCCTGTACTATTTTGTCGGCATCATTGTAGTCGGGATTATGCTTGCCCTTTCCAAAGATCGCAGTACCGCTTTCCGGTTTGCTTTGTTCATTACCGTATTTTCTTTCATTCTGTGGATCATGACTTCAAATCTGTTTCCGTACGAAACACTGTCTGAAGTATTCGGACCTGTGAGGGCCTTTGCCTCATATATGCAAAAGCCGCACAGATTCTATACGGTTATGGCAGGCGGACTTCTCCTGGCAGTTCTTTTGCTTGCCGAGCATATATCACATAAAAAAGCCCGTGCCCTGGCGTTTGCCGCATGGTCCGTCGTAGTCTTTTCAACAACCATTGTCGAATACGGAAAATTTATGGATATCGGTTGGAGATTCCATGATGAGCTGTATGGTGATATCAATATTGTCATGACCGGTGATTATCTTCCTGAGGGAGTCGATTCCGAAGCAGAGTTTTCCGGAACGGGATCACTGTCAGACGAGGATAATGTAGAGTCGCTGTATTATAAAAAACTTGGGACCACGGTTGATTATCATTATGTGGCTGATAAAGACGGTATATACGCTGAGTTTCCACTCCTTACATATGAGGGCTATGTGGCGGTTGATGAGACAGGATCTTCCGTGCCGGTCGCAAAGGGAAAAGATGCAAGACTTACGGTTTACCTAAGAGGTGACGGTCAGGAACATGGCATACATATTGAATTCGTTGTAAAACCTATATTCAGTCTTTTGTATTTATTCTCACTCATTATCAGCGCGCTATCGTTAGTCTACTATATTCAGAGATTTACAGCTAAAGAAAGGCAAATAAACAAGCATAATGAATAAACTCAGTTCCGTAACAAGCAACTTTCGGTCATGTACCGCGATGATAATCCTTTTGCCGATATCTGTGTTCATGATCTGTATAGCAGTCTTTCATTCATCACCAGATTCAGATACTGCCGATCTCATTATAGAACCGGGTAACAGCAGCTTGTATGTGAAAGACTACGATCTGACTATAAGAGGATGGGATGACAACGGACGGACACTATTCTTTATTCCTGCATATATAAATATAAACAATGTAGAGCAGACATACTCCTCCTATAAACTATTATCGAAGACGGGGGAAGAGATACAAAACATCAAAGCCAATCAGCTTGAAAAGGTAATAGTAAAGACAGATACCGGTGAAACGATCCCATGGGAGGTAGGTTTTTATTTCTCAAAGAATCTTTATACTGTTAGTATATCAATTAATGATATTGAGTTCCCTGACATTGATCACGATAGATATGCTACCGGAACCATCAGACTTATCTCACCTATGGGAAGAGTCAGATATGAGGAAGAAAGTATTATGATAAAAGGGCGAGGCAATGGATCATGGGGATATACGTTAGCTGGAGGGAAAAGACCATATCAGATTAAACTCCCCAAAAAAGTATCTCTTTGCGACCTTCCACCTTCAGATAAATGGGCATTAATCGCCAATGCCGATGACTCAACCAAGATACGCAGCAAACTTGTATACGATATGGCTCACGATATCGATATGGAGTACGCGATAGATTCCGATTGGGTAGATCTGTATATCAACAGTGAATATCTGGGAAATTATCTTCTCTGCCATGAACCTTCTATCGGTGAATTCGATCTTAATATCGCTGACCTTGATGCACTGAGCAGACCTTATCGTGATACCAACCAGATAACGACTGAGGATATGAAAGGCTATGTCTATGATATATCGCCTGTCCCTGAGGGAGGGTATTTAATAGAGAAACAGATTGACAGTTACTACGAGAAGAAAAACAGCGGCTTTGTATATAACGGAATTCCATTTTCCATCAAGTCTCCATCTGAGGCGTCTATATCCGAAGTTGAATATGTGCGAGATTTTGTAGGCAAAGTAGATTCCTCTATTCATAACGAGAATAATCAGACATCTCGGATAGATATATATTCTTTCGCAAGAAGATACCTTTTGGAAGAGATCTCCATGAATTCTGATTCAGCAATAACCAGTTATTACTTTTACATAAAACCTGACGATGATCGTCTTTTTGCGGGGCCTAACTGGGATCAGGACGGAGGATTTGGACAATCGACTACTATGAGAAGCTATGACATGAGCATGAATGAAGTCTATATGATCAGAGAATCTGGAAATCCGTTGTTCAAGGCGTTAGACTGGGACACATACTTAAGAAAAAATACCGATTACGAGGAGTATTTGTCATCCATCTTTAGGAAATACTGTCCTGTATTTGAAAAATACCTTTCTTATCGCATCGATGAGTATTATGATAAACTCCAGTATTCATTAAAAGCCGATCATATTAGATGGAACAGTTATGAAGACGAGGAGGATGTCATCCAGAACGAGTATAAATATTTGAAGTTTTTCTTATACAATCGGCTTACATATCTCGCCGGAGAATATGGAAGTGAAGTAGGATTCACGAAACCAGATCTATCAGATGGGTCAACTCATGTCCTCATATTTAAATATCCTGACGGAACCACATATCATATGACAGCAACTGACGGAGAACAGATACCCCCGGAGAATCTGCCAACATATGACGCATCCCGATATGACGGATGGCATTGCTATGATGACGGAGTAATGCATTCGGTTTTTTCATATTATTCTCCGGTGTATTCGGACCTTACACTTGTACTGGGAGAGCTCTGACATTACTCTTCTATTTCATTTAATTCCAGTTCTATATCTTCAAAGACCGGCAAATAATATGAGAACAGACCCTCTTCCCGCTTATATCGCCACCCATTATAGTATTCTTCATTATAAGGCGGGAGTTTCTCAGGCTTTATCTGTGTTCCATCTTTGACTGTTATTGTTTTGGAGCTTCCGTCCTCCAGATAAAACACGATCTCATGTGTGTCTGATGTGCTCACATCAAATCCTGCTTCATCTGTTTTATATCCGGTAATAGAATCAAGTAATAACAGCCTTTTGCTAAGAAAAAACTTCAGATATCTGAACTTATTATCAAAATCGGAGTACATCAGATGTTTTTCGTGATCGTTTCCCCATACTATACTGTCAGGGATCGATGCCGAATATACCCTGTTTTCATATTCGTCTATCCTGTCACTTATTACCCTCTGAAACAGGTATCTGTTCTGCGAATATATTTGCAGCATACGCTCTCTGTAATCCTCATCATCCATGAGCTCAAAATCCCAATCACACCCGGCCCCTTCCGGCTTTTCCAGAGCGAGATCATAATTCAGATATTTTTCCTGTCCGAAACCGCTTTTTCCGCATGATTTGTCGTAGTCCCAGCATGGTCCGGCAAATAATACATCTTTATCGTTCTCTTTATAAAAGAAATAGCTTAATCCCATTGAATCAACATTATAAACGTACTCTTCTATCAGATAACGCTTTACAAAAGAATCAATGTCGATATGGGTTTTATTGATCGGCGACGAATGAAGCTCGGCATCTGTTTTAGTCACAAAGGCTTCTATCTCTTTCCCGGCTGCAGGATCATCCCGGGAAATATCCTTGATCTTGTACATGCTCTGACCGATAAAAAAAGATGGCTTATCAGATCCTTCTCTGTCATCACATTCAAAAAGGCAACCATCTATATCGACTCTTCCAAAGCCTATTCCCGGCTCCTTGCACAGAAGATAATTCCCCCTGTATTCATTATTGATGTACAGATCACACCACTCCGAATCGCTGGTGTATTTTAGTCCCAGATCCTGGGCCAGATCCATGGTCAGTTTGTTTATCACATTGGTATCATCCTTAGCGTTCGCAAGCAGAGACCATTTTGTCGAGGCCGTAAGGCCCATAAGAGAATTCAGTTTCGGAAGCTTCAGGTCATATGGTTTTTTTGAATGCAGCCACGTTGAATTCCCCCGTCCTTTTATCAGGATATCATCCAGATATGTAACCCTTCCGTCCGGCGTTATCACCTCCATGGAAGCTTCTGTGTAGTTTTCTTTTTCTATATCGTCAGCCTCAGCTCCGTTCAGATCGATATCAATGGTATACACGTCTCCTGATTTAAGGAATTCAACATCCCACTCAACAGGGTTCCCGTCATTACTGTCGACTAAAACGTGTTGTTTGCGACAATAATCAGGATCCGTCAGGATCTCCCCGCTTTCCGTGTATATTTTATTTTCAGATCTGTCCTGAGATAAAGTAACTACAGACACATACGAAGGCATTACAAAATACGTCGTATACTCCTTATCCTGCCCCTTTATAGTAAGATCATAGTCTTCTATGTACAGACTGTTATTACCCGGCTCAATATGTAAATAGCCGACACTTCCACCCGAAGACCCGGCTTTTTTCCCAAGGACGATCGTACAGATCATCAATATCTGGAGCGCGATGATAATAATATAATGTTTTATCCGAAGTTTATACATCGAATCCTGTTTTCTTTCTGATATGTTTGATCGCCCAGTAAATGGTAAAGGTCCTGATATCGCTATGAACAGAACAGCATGTATATGCGCCAGACCATCATTCTCCGCATCATCGACTATATATTAAATCACATATTTTACGGTCCGACAATCAAGGGTGTGATTTGTCGCCTTCAGGTTATATGCTATAATGTCGAAGGTATCATTTATTATTCATCAGAAAGGGTAACCATTAATAATGGAGAAGAAAAAACTATATAAAAGGATCATTTCAGTTATCGCTGTAGCTGTCGCATTATATGAACTGCTTTTCTCTTTTTCTCACGGTTTCAGATGGCCATCTGATTACGTCCTGACCAATCATGTGATAACTTATGTATATGGGTTCTTTCCCCGCGCCATTGTAGGAACGATCGGATACCTGATATTCGGAGACAACTGGTACATCTGGAAGTACCCCTCTGTAGTGATACTGGGTGTCAGTTTTATCTTTGTCCTGTGGATGATATATGAGATCATACGAAGCGGATATGAATTCAGAAATGTGCCCCTTTTTGTTCTGTGTTGTCTGTACGCTCTCAGCCCTTATTGCCAGTACTATATCCATGAAGCCGGTTACTATGAGCAGTACGGATATGCTCTCCTCGTGATCACCTTGCTGTTCTTTATGAAAGACCGTGTCGTGGATGTCTATGCAGTCCCCTGCGTTGTGGGCTTTATCTCTCTGCTTGTAAGCGAATCCAACGCTTTTCTTATACTTCCGATCACCTTTATCATGACTGCGCTCAGCATAATAAACGACAAGACCGATCGGTCGGTTTCCGATATCGTAAAAAGGATGGGGATTTTAGCCGCCACTTATATTCCACATATCATCTACATCATAGTAGTGTGGTTCCACAAGGTACCAAAGGATCTTGTTCTTAAGCTGCAGGATCATGACAGATATATGGTCGAAAACATAAGGGGCGACATTCCCAACTTTTCTTTCAGGGAGGATGTCCATCCGTTCTACTATGGCGATCGTTCCAATGAAGATGTATGGCCCAGGATGCTGCGTCCTGTTCCTCTTTGGAGTGTTGCGCTATGCATTCTTATCATCGTGTTCACCGCATTCTTTTTCTATAAGTACTCTAAGAATGTGAAGCTTACCATTTCTTATATCGCTGCGACGACCCTGACCGGCCTCGGATCCTACAGCATCCTTATAGTGGGATGGGATGTGGACAGATTTTATTTTGCCATATTCATGAGCGTATTCTTTGTAACGGTATATGCGATAAAAAAATATATGCCCAAAGTCTCGGCTGATATCTATGATCTGTTTTTCATAGCGATAGTATTTGTAGCCGCGATCGGGATCGGAACTCATCAGCTCAACCTGTTTGATGATATGGAATACAATTATGGCTGGCGGAACTTCTATAATTCGCTGGTCTCTGCCGGACCCAGGCCATAGGAGAAAGAGAATGAGGATCAGATATTCTGATCCTCAGTGTATTCTTCGAGTACAAAGGTCGTATCCTCGTAGACCGGAATGTAAAATGACGGTGAAAGATCGTTTGCTTCGTATACCCATCCTTTGTATTTTTCCGTATCATAAGAAGGGAGATCGGAAGGATCCAGTTGGGTGCCATCCGGCACTGTAATGGTCTCAGTGTGCTGATCCGGGAAGACAAACCGGACTTCATGCGCGGAACCGTTGTCTGTCTTCACTGACGGGATCCTGCCATCATAGTCCCATATATCCGAAAGATGTCTGATCCTGTTATACAGGAAGAACTTTGTATAACGAAAATTATTATCTACTGAATCGTAATATCCCGGCACGGTATAATCGGGGCCATAACCGGATCGACCGTATACAGCCCTGTTCATTTTCATAGATGCAGAGACGATATCATGATAATCATCGATCTCCTCGGTGATCAGTCTCTTATAGACCGGGATATATTCCCTGAAGACACTATGCACTTGTTCCATGAACCCTGGATCCTTACACAGCAGCTCATACCAGTCGATGGGAGATCGTTCTTCAGGAGTATCAAGGATTGATTCATTATAGTCTACATATCTTCCGTAATCGTCGCCACATGTACCATCAAAGTCCCATGGCGGGCCGGCGTACAGCATATCCTTATCCTTCCCTGTATAGAAGAAGCAGCTTGATACCAGGGCATCATCGTTAAAAAATAATTCTTCAAGGATATACCATCTGACGAAAGAGTCCATATCGATATCATCGGACTTCCCTTCTTTGCTGTGGAGATCAGAATCGATCTTTTCCAAAAATGCACGTATATCATCCAGATCATTTTCATACACTATATCCGGAGCCTTGACGGTGAAAGCATCATGAGACGTCCTTATCCCATAAGCTTTATCATCAAAGTATCTGTCGTTCTTCTCCAAAAGGAATCCACCGATGTCGGCAATATAAGAAGCGCTGACCTGAGGCTCGCTGCATACGAGATAATTGCCGAGGTATCTTCCTCCGGCATACAGGTCTGCCCATTCGGCGTTTGTCACATACGGCATGTCCATATTTTTTGCCGTATCAAACACCATTTTGTTCAATATGCCGGTCCCCTCATAGGCATTAGCAAGAAGCGTCCATTTTTTAACCGGAGAAATACTCCCAAGAGGATGCTTTTCCAAAAACCTGATCTCATACGGTCTCTTTTCAGGATAAAAGCCTCCGAGATCCCAGGTGGCGTTCCCCCGTCCCTTTATCATGCCTGCATCATTTTTGCAGATCAGTCTTCCCATGGGTGATACTACTGTAACGTCTATGGGAGAGTACATATCGTGATCTATATCTTCGATATCCATTCCCTTCATATCGACAAATACGGAATAGATATTTTCCGACTTCATAAAACATATCTTCCAGGGAACCTGCTCACCGTTATCCATATCCACAAGCACATCCTGTATGCTGCCTATACACGGTCGGGAAAGGACAGAGCCGTCGGGAAGACGTATCTTTGTGACGGACGAAGTCATATCTATATCAGTAAGATCAGCGAATGAGGGAAGGCAGAAGTATGTCACTCCGTCTTTATCGATGCCCGAGATCATAAGGTCGTACTCTTCAATATAAAGAACATTTCCGTCTGTGGTTCCGCTCGATAAATATCCTGTGATCCGGGGAAGCTGTAAAAAACCGTATTTCAGGACTATAAAAAGACCTAATATGGTTATAGCGCTGCAGAATAGTAATATGTGACCTCTTTTCATACTCGAAAGTATAGCCTTTTACACTATCATACGCAAGAAACACACATGAAGGTCCACTCAGAAGTGTGATTGGCGCTGTTTATATTAGGGTGTATAATGTATTTTGCTATGTTTTCGCATATTTCAAAAATCGGCATATCACTGACTTTTGTCTTTTGCTTCGGAGATCTTACGGATGAATAGGGGGTACCTGAACCGAAGGTCATCTGTTGTTCTTGTGGCCTCATGTCTTATGATCATACTTCTGATGATCCCGATCCGCAATGAAAGAGCAGCTGTGGTCGGACAGATTTTTTTGGGAAATGACGGCGAAAATCACCTTTACATAGAAAAATATGATCTGGATCTTACGGGAATAGACAAAGATGGCGTGACTAATTTCTGTCTACCTTCTTTCGCGGAACTGACTGTACTGGATCAGAGTCGGTCACAATTCAAGATCATTCTTGCTGACGGAACACCTCTTTCCGATCCTGACATCGGAGTCAAACAGGATATATTCGTCGATACCGGTGACGGCGAGCCTGTGCCGTGGACGATAGCCTTCCTCAGATCTGAAAACATCCCCGCGATGTTCATCGATCTTAAGAATGCGTCAATAGAAGATATTGATCATGATAATTACCTGAACACAAAAGTTACTCTCATCTCCAGCAAGGGGATAGTGACCGCATTCGAAAACAATGCGGAGATCAAAGGTCGTGGAAACGCGTCATGGAACGGGGATAAAAAACCGTACGAAATTCGACTTCCTCATAAAACCGGCCTTTGTGATATGCCCTCTGCCAAAAACTGGACACTGCTCGCCAACTTCTTTGAGCCCACCAAAATGTATAACAAGCTTGCTTTTGATACATCTGAAGCGATAGGTCTCGAATATGCAATAGAATCCGAATGGGTCGATCTGTACGACGGTGGCACGTATCTTGGGAATTATCTCTTATGCAGAGAGCCGGATATTGGGCCTCAGGATCTTGATCTGCCTGATCTTGAAAAAGCGAATGAACTCTACTTCAATGATGCTCCATCTTTTAACACAGGTACAATTAAAGGTTTTGATTATGATGGAGCCCCTCCCGAAGAGGGCGGATATCTGATCGAAAAAAACACAGACAGCAGATTCGAAAAAAGGCCCTGCGGATTTAAGACAGTTGAAAACTATTTCACGATCAAATCTCCCGACAATGCCTCACGGGACCAGGTTTCATACATCAGTAACCTTGCAAACAGAGTCGATGAAGGAATAAGGAGCGGCCTTCCCGATGCGTTGACCCTTATTGATATGGACTCCTTTGCAAGAAGATTCATCATAGAAGAATTGTTTTTCAATGATGACGCTCTTGTCACCAGCTATTATTTCTACAAAAAGCCCGGAGAGGATCGTCTTTACGCAGGCCCTGTATGGGACTATGACGGAGCCATAGGCGGAGGCGAAGGTCCCTACCTTAACACCAGTGGGACGATACTGGATCAGAAGGAAATGATAGACTTTGAAGACATGAAGTACAAAAACCCTCTGGACTGGGATGTGCTCCTCTATGATGATACAACATACAGGTCATATCTTGTCGAAACATTCCGGGAGAATCTTCCGGTCCTGCAGGATCTCACAGAGCGCCGTATTGATGAGTATTATGACAGGATAAGAGCTTCCGTATATATGGATTATGCTATATGGAAGAACGGATGGGGAGCAGGAGTGTATGAAGATCCGGATGATAATTATCGTTTTGCAAAGGATTTCCTCAGCAGACGTCTTACATTCCTTTGCGAGAGGTGGGGTGTTAATTCGTCGGAATGAAGACAATTCTATCTTCTATACCTTCAGTGTCTGTCAGTATATATTCTCTGCATACGGAGAAGCCTCTCCACGTACCCATACCTGATCAAATAGCTCTTTTCTTAGTTTCAGCCATTCCTCCACATCTGAGGCTTTTTGCAGCTCAAGTCCGGACTCTCTGCCCCATCTTATCTCGTCCATTTGAGATGCGTTTCTTATATCTTCTATCCACAGACTGATATCATTATCCATTATATCTTCCATGATCGGTCCAAGTTCTTCCCTGTAATTCTTTACCACCACTTCATGAAAATCCGGATAATCATTTAGTCTGTCATGCCAAAGTCTGTATCGGTCATTTTCTTCATATACCACATAGAAAGACGAACGTCCATACCATGGGAACGGTTCGCTGTCGTAGAAGTTGTCAGTCATTGATTTGTCGAAGTCCCACACAGGACCGCCATACAGATATGGCTCATTTCGTTTCTTATAGAAATATAGACTTCCGGCAGAATCATCTTGATAACCGAAAAAGTCCAGGAATAGATAAGACATTGCCCATGAATACATATCGATCCTGTCATGGTAATCTACGCCACTCTCGGGATCCGTGCCGGAGGGCGAGAAAATTGCTTTCTCAGTAGAACGCGAATAGTCCCTGATATATTCAAGTTCTCCTTTTGAAGTGATGACAGGGGATTTGACCTTGACCAGCATACTGTCGGTCAGGAACCAGGCAGCATCCGTTCCGCCATTTTGGGGTTCACCGTATAACACGAATTCCAGAAGATAATCTCCTGTAATATCATAGGGTTCATACTTAAGCTCATAGTACTTGATCTCATCCAGTGTACCCTCGTTTTCCACCACAGGATCCGGGATGGACTTATTTGTTATAGTGTCCGGATTCAGCATACTGTTTTCGATATCCAGATCATTTTCAAGACTTACGACACCCTCCGGCGCTATACGCTGTGTCAGAAGATACAACCCTTGATATTGTCCGTTTATGAACAGGCTGATATAATCGCAGTCCGTACTATACTCAAAGCCTGTCCGCGAGGCTGCCTCATAGACTACCCTGTTCTTAAGATTGGAATAGTCCATACCATTTGATATCAGCGTCCATTTTTTTGCTGAATCCATTCCTAATATGGACATTGGCTCGAGCAAAGTGAATTCAAATGATTTCTTATCACAATCCCAGGTAGATCCTCCGTGACCACCGACAAAGCTTTTATCCGAAAGATTTATCTGCATGTCTTTATCTGCCACGGTAAGGGCTGCTTCATACTTATCAATATGCTTTGGATCCGAGACCATCTTGGCAAAGTCGTTATCTTTCATATCCAGAAATACAGATGACATGCTGCCCGGATAATATACGGAGAAATCTCTCTCTATATCGCTTTTTCCGGATAATATCCGTATCTTGTGAGTCTCTCCTTTGTCGTATATTGGGAGATCACTCCCGGACGTCATCTGAAGACCATCCAGATATACCGAAGTATCCTTCGGGAAACTGATACTGTACCGGCCTTTGTCCATGGAACAGGGCAGGAACAGATAGAGCATATCATCTCCTGATCCATCCTCTGCATCATACATCACAGAATACAGACGGTCATCCCGATCACAGCATATATGTATGCTTGTAAGAAGATCTCCTTCCTCCTCCGGAGCATTGAACGCCATCACGCATATTCCAACGAGCAGGATCACTCCTGCGGCAAATATCAAGTATCTCAAAATGTTTTTTCGGTACGGATTACCGTGTTTTTCTAATAATGGTGAAGACATTGATCAGTCTCTACTCCCCAACCCTTATCACTACCATATCATGCATCAGCGCTATCGAGCCCTTTGCCGGGAATACAGGCATGGCGGCTATCGCAGGATCATCCTTTATCTCCTCTATATCACTGTCGTATGCGATCTTCAGATTGATCCCCTTCACATGTGTGAAGAATCCCTGCCACCCCTTGCTGTTGTCGCTCGGGACATGGCCCCAGTCTCCGTATCTCGCATAATTGTTGCACTCTTCAAATATCAGGTTTTTATAATACAGCGGACTGTCTGACGGCGATCCGATAAAACAATAAGTGATGCCCGGAGCATAGAGACCTTCTGTGATAAGTTCGTCTATCACATTGTCCGCTATGGTCTCCACGGACTTTCTGCCCATGGACATGGCGTACATATCATACTGATTCATAAGATGCTGTCCATACAGGATAAAAAGGCAGGCGAGAACCGCTGCTATACGCGCGCCACGTTTCAAGCCCGAAGCACGCTCCGATCCTGTATCACGGGCTTTGGCACCCTCTCCGTCATCCCCGTCGGAGTATTCACCGGAAACCTGTGACAGAGCCAATGCTTCTTCCCCTGTATATATCCATATTAGGCATATCATCAAAGACAGACACAGTGCCAGCGGAGCCGTCATCTGTCCTGACATATATGAGACATTATATGTCAGCATATAGGTGCACATCGGGAAGAGAGGTATCAGGACAGTAAAGATAAGAAAGACGATCCCCTGCGCTCTGTTTCTGTTTAGCAGCTTAATAAATCCCCACACGGAAGCTCCTGCAAATATGAGCATCAGGATGATATATATCCATCTGGGCAGCAGAGATATCTTCACCTCATGATTACCGAAGTACGAGATGAATTTTCTTACTGTTCTGAAAAGAGTCTCCGGCAAATGCAGGAATATTCCTGATATGGAGACAGAATCTGCTCCTCCGTATGATGATGCTTCCGTATCATGTCTAATAAGCTCTTCCTGCCACATAAGGTAATACAGGAGTCCCCCTGCCAGGATGCTTATCAGGCACTGTCCGCCTTTTATAAGGACTTTCTTTACTGCTTCTCCATTAAAGAGCATAAGCATCAGCAGGAAGAGCATGATAAGCGCCGTGGCTCCAAGATCAGCCTGATACAGACCCATGGAAAAGGCAATGCACACAGCAGACAGGGCTGCCGCAAGCCACGGCTTCACATCCATAAAGGCAATATATGCCGCGAGAGAGGCCAGCAGGAATGCAATGGCAAATACATGTGACATATATCTGTATGAAAGAGAACAGCATACCGGCGTGGCTGTCATGAATACAAGTCCTGACAATAAAGCCGCGCTCCTGCTCTTAACTTTCATAAGATCCAGCACAAGTATGAATCCTAAGGCAAAAAGGAAGAGTGCTGTCACAGATGCCAGCGGATCCGGACTCAGATAACCTTTGGCTTTATCCAGAAAAGGCCAGAACCATCTTCCTTCTCCAAGCTCCCAGCCTCCAGCATATGATACGGCGCCATGCCAGGTTCCGTCCGAATCGTTAAAAACCTGCCCGAAGATAAGCAGCGAATAGTTGATCACCGATACGGGGAATAATATCAAAAAAAGCCATCCCCATTCTTTTAACTTTGTCATGATCTTATCCTTCATTTCTGTCTCCCTGAGATGATCATTTATTGAGTGATATTCACATACCCTTCTTCGAGTGCATGTGAATCCTCCGAATATACTGCATACAATGTCATATCTTCGACGGGCGCAAAGTCCTCATCCACGGCCACGCCGTCCTCTGTCACAAATCCCGTCACTTCTCCCCAGAATGCTTCATCATTATCGGGATGATGGCTGTCCGGAAGATATCCGATCGGCTCTCCCTTTTTTGCAAGAGTCCTTATCTCCCCCCAGGCAAAATGGAACATGATATCCACATATTCATCCTCTGCCTCGTAATACCCTTTCAGAAACTCTCCCCGGTCAGTCATCCACTCAGACAGTCCTTCGGCACTGTCAAGACTGTGCAGGTCACTAAAATGAAAACGGTTTTTGATGTCCGATGTCTCAAGCGACTGACGTATCTTCTCTCCCTTTTCAATCAGTACTCCCTCTGTATATGAATCCAGCATCGGCATGAATTCATCAAGATAATACTCTTTCGTCCTGTCCCTGAACCTTTTAGACTCCATTAGCATATCAAGGAATATCCCTCCCCTGTCCGGGATGATATGGGATCTTTTCGCAAGCTCCTCATGAAACGGCAGCGTCTGCATTATCCCGGTCGAAAGGTCAAGATCCCACAATGGTCCTGCATGGAACAGTCCGTCCGTGCCGAGATAGAAATAAAAGCTGGCATAATCTACATCCACGTTGCAGAAGAGATCCTGGATTATATACATCTTAACAAAAGAATCCACATCTATATAGTCTTCGTAGTTACCGTCTTCCTGCACTGCGGTATAGGCGGTTTCATATCTGTCCCTGATATAGGACAGCTGCTCTTCGGTCAGATATTCCGGATAATGCACGACTATACCCTGATCATGACTCTCAAAACTGCACGGCTCGGCCTTATATCTGTAGTCGAGTTCCATCAGATATCCGGTTTTGCCAAGGCTCAACAATTCGTCTCCCCGTATCCTGCTGCATATAAGATAGACTCCATTATACTCTCCGTTGATATAGAGGTCGGCGAATCGGGAGTCACAGACCGCAGGCATTTCTGTCATTCGCGCAAGATCAAATGCTGCCTCGTTTCTCAGCAGATGGTTCATATCATAAGAATTTGCTTTCAGCGCAAACTTCGTTCCGCTTCTCATCCCGAGGATGGACAGAGACTTTGAAAGGTTTATGTTATATGGCTTCGGATCCATATGCAGGAAAGATGTGTTTCCCCTCCGCGAGATATCCGCATCAGACGTGATATCCTCCCTGCCTTCCACATCCACTACTGTCATGATCCCCTTTGAGTGAAGTTTTTCATCTCCTTTTTCGGGATTTTCCGCATTGATCTCCGCAATATCCGCCACAGGAGCCGTCAGAAATACTGCAGGCATTTCTCCCGTATAAAAGAAATTGATATATCCGTTAAATACTTCCCTGTCTCCGGCGGACAATACTCTGACGGCGATATACGGCAATCCGTCATCGGATATGTTCGTCACGTACTGACTGATCTCGTCTCCGTTACGAAGGATGGCTGCTTCGTCCACAACAATGCTCATGGAGGAAGGGCACGAAAGATACAGCTCATTCCTTGCAAAACCCGGAACGAAGAGATTGTAGACATTATCAAGTGTGGTGTCGCAAAGCCTTATCCCGCGTGCATCATTATGATAAAAAGATATACTGTCCATGGGGGATGAGCTTTCGCCATCCTGTGTACCTGCACGTTTTTCAAGCAAAAGGCAGGCGCCTGCAAACACTATGATCGCAGCGATCACAAGGGCTGCAAATATCCTTTTACGCCCCTTCGACATAGGAGCCTCCCCTGTACAGTCTTTTATGCCATATCAAAAAGATCACTCCGCACGAAAAAAGAAGAGACAGAGCATAGAGTACGCTGTAAAGAGCACCCATATCAAAATAAATATGAGCCTCATGCTGCATTCCGTCCCCAACAAGATCCACTATCACACGGGCGTCATCCGACTTTCTGACGTTAAGCGCCGCTCCTGTTTCATCCTTCGCTCTGTACCATTCGTAATAAAGAAGCGGCATGTTTGCGTAGACCCCGTCCGCATTCGCCACATATGTGTAATCGATATGAGTCCCCATCTTATTGTATGCCAGAGACTCCACGGCATCTTCATCGGATACAAATCCGGCATCCTTTGCCCAGCTCTCATCTGTCGCTCCGGACGGAATATAATCCTTAAGCGCCAGAGAATTATGGTCTCCGTATACCTCATCCGGCATCAGATAACTTGCAGAATAATACCCGTCTGCCCCCATGATGATCCCGTATATCAGCACCAATCCCATAAGAGCCGACATAGTGATGGCCGCAGGTTTTTTCCAAAGCAAACTGTCTCCCTCGACATGTCTGTCGATAAGTATGATCGCTGCACATATGAACAGCACGGAGGATACCGCATACAGTCTCTGCGGGACCTGAAGCATGGTCGTGAAGCGGTCGATCGCAGGAAAAGCGGAGCTCAGCATCTTCCAGGGGAATATCTTCAAAGTCATTATATAAAGGCAGCTGGCCACGGCCGTCATTGCGACCGAAAGCCTGTATCCGGCATCCTTCCTGTCCGATGTCCTTAAAATATAAAATATACAAATGATGCATGATACGATCTGGAAGAGACTCCAGACACCGGTAAGAGCAGATACTATCCCGTACTGTGTATCAGCAAAGTCAGACCACTCCAGGGCAGCAGAGTTCCAGTCCGTGAAATAGCATTTCATGAATATTACCAGAAAGCCAAGATTCATGACTGCTGCAAGGCCCGCGGCCTTCAGGAGCAGAATTAACTTCTTATCCTTTGAAAGCTCTCCCGCAAATATCAGGCCCAGAACTATAAGAGTAAAAGTCAGGATCACCAGCGTCAGTATATGAGACTCTATAACTCCTGTAAGGCCGAGTGACAGGACCCACCATCTTTTATCTCCTTTAAGGATCAGATATATTCCCGCAAGGATCAGTGGCATAAAGACAGACGCAAGTGCATTCCCTGCGCCGCTTCCTCTGCCCAGGATATTGTACAGTCTGTAAGGCTCAAATGTGATCACAAAGACCGCAGTCATCACCACCACCCTGTTGCGACACATAAGCCTAAAGGAAAGGTAGGCCACTATCACAGTAGCTGCATTCACGCATATCATGCATAGCCTGTATGCTGTCAGCATGGATACCGCAAATATCCTCATGATCCCGAAAGGATACAGGAAGATATCAGGATACATAAAGGATATTTCTCCGAATTCATTCATCAGATTCGGTGACACTATCACGGGGAACTGATGATCCATAAGCCCCCTCATTATCCCCTCTATGCGCTGCATATGCGCTCTTATATCCGCGGTAAAGGCAAGGCCCTTTGCATAATATGGGATATTCACGAACAGGATAAAGGCCGCAAGGAGCAGTATCTCTGTCCTCGATCCACTGTCAAGAGCCTTCCATTTCTTCTCAGACATCCATATCAGCGCCGCAAGGAAAAGGAAAATTACAGCGTACAGCAGACTGTCCGTATATATGGGCAACCTTCCGCTCGAAAGCCTGATGGCAAGGACTTTTATATTCGCCCCGTCCTGCAGAGGAAAGGTTATCTTGAATCTGTCGGTAGGGTGTGTAAGAGAAAAGGTCTCCGATGCCGAACTCCCATCCGATGACAGCGGCACATCAAAAGCCTTGTCATTATCTGCCTGGATATTAATGGCAAGATCAGTATCCGATTCATATTCAACAGTCAGATCGTAAGATCCCTGACGCAGATTGAAGCAGTTCACCACATAAGAATCCGGGTTTTTCTCCAGATAGGAGAGATCAAAGTCGTATACTCTGTCAGTAATAAAAAATCTGAATAACATAAGCGCAGCCCCGATGATAAGGGCTGCCGTTACTGCTCTTAATATCCAACTACTTACGGCCAAACAGCCTGGCGAAGAATCCTTTCTTTTCTTCATACTCTTCTCCGTATCCGTCATAGCCATTGTAGCCGGCATCATCCTGACGGGGAATGAACCCGTCATCATATGACTGTGTTGTCTCTTCTCCCTCGCCGTATCTTCTGAAGGATCCGCCGTAAGGAACATTATACGGTGCATCGCCTGTTCCGACCGGAGTCGGGGGTGTAGTTTGCTGAGCATCGCTTGTTCCTGCAGGAATCGCGGGCGCGCTCTGCTGAGCATAGGATGCTCCGGCAGGAGCCTGTGGAGCGTTATCCTGCGGCGCACTCTGCTGCACAGGAGGTTCTTCTTTCTGTCCCGGCTCAACACTTACTTCCTTGACCGGCATAGTCTCAAACTGTTCCGTATGGATCTCGTCGTGCAGCTTCTCCGCCTTGCTCTCGGGAAGGCTGTGAAGGGCGCTCTCTATGACTTCCACGCGCTCCGCCTTCTCGGCTTCGGATAAAGGAACAACATGATCCGGGCAGGCATCCTTTTCCCCGACGATCGCGCATATCACAGTGTAATTGTCATCCCGGTTTTTTGCTCTGTTATACTGGAACTGAAGCATTCGGTTAAGCCACTCCTCTGCGTCCTGCGACTGATCGAGGGTCTCTTCCATCTCGCGCTCCAGAACATGCTCCCAGAAGCCGTCGCTGCATACGATAAATGCATCTCCCTTTTGCATGGGGATCGGATCGTATCTGCGTTTTATTGCAAGGTTCATGTCATTTCCAAGGACCTTTAAAAGCCTTGAGCGGTCCTCGCTTGTCCTTATATCTTCATACCTCATCGTCCCAAGATCGACTGCAGCCTGACATACGGAATCGTCCTTTGTCTGGGCAAAGACCTTATTGTCCCTGAAGTAATACAGACGGCTGTCACCGACGCTCTGATAATAAAAAATACCATCTTTGACAAAGCCACCCACGATAGTGGTGAGTGCTTTTTCCTTAAGATTAACGACTGCCTGATTCGCTCTCATATAAAACGTGTTTATAAGGTCAATGCTGTACGGCGGATCATTCGCACAAAGCTCGGACAATACTTTTACAGCGCAGTTTGAAGCGACTTCACCGCTTGCATGTCCTCCGAGTCCGTCGCATACAACGTATGCTCCGTCAGTCATGAAGAGTGAATCCTCGTTTATCTCCCTGCCGCCTTTATTTGTATAATACACAACATCCATAAGCTTACCTCAATGATACAACGCCTGTGTTACTTTGCAGGCTGGTAGCCTCCGTATTCATCCATCTTCGCCTTCAGAAATTCTATGTTCTTTTTCTCTGCGGCGTTGAAGATATTTGAATTAAAACTCTCCGCAGGAATGGTGCCGTCATACCAGCTCATGCTCTCGAAGAGATCTCTGAGCTCGCCGGACTTGAATATGTATCCGTGACGGGCATATATCTCGTTACGTGCATAGCAGAGAGCTCTCGCACAGAGCTTCTCTTTTTCCGATCCCGATAGGTTCCTTGCGTTATTCTTTTCCAGATAACCGTTCAGGAAATCATTAATATCCGAGTCAGTGAGTTCCCTTGAATCAGAGCCCGGCAGTATGTATTCCGATGTATTGATATCTTCAAGGAAATCATCCACATTTCCGTCGCTGTCCGACTCTATCTCGATGATCTCACCGGTATCGACATCATAGTTGTTGTAAGTCGCGGCACCTTCAAACCGGAAACCGCCCACAAGGTCTCTTAAGGTATCGTCATCATCTTCGTAGCCTACCACCACATACGTATTGTATGCCGCATCCGATCCGTTATTGGTGGAGAATGCATACATCCTGCCGTCACCGTAATCGGAATATGTCTCTATCCAGTAGCCCTTGTATTCGCCGAAATCAAGCGGGACCATTTCAGACCCTATCGACATCCCGTTACCGAAGTCAGAAGCTATGTTCCGGAATATCTCGGCATAATCTGTTCCGAACTTTTCTCCCGGAGTGATCCAGGCTTCCTTTTCCTCTCCGCCGTCACTATGGAGGATATAGTATATACCGTATTCATTCTGAGTCACCTGCTCACTGTCTGACAGCGAGAACTTGATGCCCTCCTCTTCGATCTCATATATATCGACTGCCGGCGGATCATATACATCATCGACTCTGAAGGAATCGACACATGCCTCCGCATAGTCCAGAAGATCGTCGTAATCATCTGCCTTGCTGGAGATGAGCGTATACACCACATAGCATCCGTACTGCCCTCTGGAATTAAAGAGATAGACTTTTCCGTTCCATGGCTTACCGTTGTTGTCCTTGTAATTGTACTCTATCCTTGTGATCTCATCCTGTCCGGCTATGCTGATCCGGTCTACCGAATCAGTCTTCGGAGTGCTGCCGGATCCCTCCACGGGAAGCAGATTATCTCGCCGGACATTGATCATATTCGCAAAGTCATATGAATTATAAAGGATCGAACCATCGATATATCTGTCCATGTAGCGCACCGCGATATGGACTGTGCCATCCTGGTTGGCTATCTCTATGGTCTCGTTGTCCACATTCATGAAGGCGTAGTCGGATGGACTGCATATGCTGTACTTATAGATATCATTGGTATGAGTATCTATGCCACTGGCTCCTAATGCCTCGAGCTTATCCTGTCTTCCTGAAGCATCCACTTCCGGAGCAGGCTCGTCTGTTCCGCCCGTCACTTCGACCTCGGTAGCCTCCGTGGATTCGATCACATCTTCTGTGGTTGCCTCGGTCGATACTTCTGTCGGTTCCGGATCATTATTTGAGAAGATGGCCCGTATGGCCACTATTCCTATTATCAGGATAAAAAGCACTGCGATGACAGCCGGAATGATGATGAGAGCTATCGGGAAGCCCTTCTTCGGCTGCGCAGGCATATTGCCTCCCTGGATATTCCGTGGCGGCACTGCTCCGCCTCCTGCGGGACGGGGTACGCCTCCCTGCTGAGGCACGGGTCCACCCTGGGGTACCGGTCCGCTCTGCGGTATGCCGGGAACCGGCTGACCTGTTGATGGCTGCCCTGTAGCTGGCGGCACTGCCGCCTGCTGTCCCGTAACCGGCTGGCCTGTTGATGGCTGCCCTGTATAGCCTCCTGTTACAGGCTGTCCGGGCATATTGACCGTGGAATTCCATGATCCCGCATTAGGATCTGCGGGCATCTCTTCACTCTGACCCGAAAGGAGCACCGTTGCGTTAGGATCTGAAGACGCCGCGTTATCCGCTGAAGTGCCCGGAGTCGTATTTCCGGGGCCCTTTCCGCCTCTGCTCCTTAAGAGATCCATTATCTCTTCATCTACATCGGTGAAGGGTTCGATCTCTATCCCCAATGCCTTGATATCTTCCTTCAGTTCGGAGACATTCTGATATCTGTCGGTTATCTTCAGCTGTGTACATTTCCGGATGATGTTCCACAGTCCGTCGGAGATGCCGTGTTTGTTTGATTCAAAATCAGAATCATCCTCAAGCCTGCTCATGGGATCGCTCAGCATCTCGCCTGTAAGCGCGGTATATACCGTTGCGCCGAGCGCATATATATCGGTCCAGGGACCCTGCTTGCCTTTCTTCTGGTACTGCTCTAAAGGCGCAAAGCCCTGCTTTAAGATGACAGACAGGCTCTGAGACTGTTCTGCCATGACCTGACGCGCTGCTCCGAAGTCAAGGAGTCTTATGCTTCCGTCGTCGCAGAGCATTATGTTGTCCGGTGAGATATCGCGATGAAGGATGTTCATGCTGTGCGATGCCATAAGGGCGCTGGATATTCCCTTTAAGACGTTGACAGCCTGTCCTTCCGTGACCTTCTTTTTCTTGAGATATGATTTGAGCGTCTGTCCCTGCAGATAGCCCATGGTAAAGTAAACGGTCTCGTTTTCATAGAAGAAATCATGGACACTGACTATATTGGGGTTACCGTTGAAGCGGGCCACCATTTTGGCCTCGTTATAGAACTTCTCCGCCCCGGTTCTGAAGGACTCCTGAGATTCCTCATTGGAGACAGACACTATCGTGGTGCCAGGATTCCTGATGGCCAGTCCCATGGGATAATATTCCTTCACCGCAAGGCGTGCATCCAGTTTCAGATCATAAGCAAGATAAGTGATCCCGAATCCGCCCTTTCCTATGACTCCTCCGATCATGTACCGCTGGTTCAGCACACTTCCTATCGCAAGAGCTATCGGATCCTGTCTGTATGACATCTTTGCAAATCCGCAGTGCGGACAGGGTACGATGGTCGTCTCCGAAAAGCAGTTTTCACAGAGTTTTCTGTTGTTTAATGTGATCATATCCCACCTCGCATATCTTTATGATAACGGAGTCCGGTTTTCTGTTACGGTGCTCAGATCACCAGTTCATTATTGGTGTATGGATTCAGCGGTCCGTCGGCATATCTTTCTTTCGGGAAAGGTTTGTGGACGTTGGAGTTGTACTCCTCGCACACTTCATCGGCAAGGAAGGAACCCATCTCGGTAAGTTTGACTACTTTGCCGTTGTCCTCGATGAGTCCGTAATCCTTCAAAAGCTTTGTCTTCTCTTTAAGGATGTCATCAAACTGATGTCCGGTCCTCTTGAGGAAGTCGCTCTTAATGACGGAACGGTTTTTAAGCGGCAGAACTATCGCCTGTCTGATCTGCTCCTCCTCGCTGCGTACGTAGCCTCTCGTGATGGGAAGCCGGCCCTCGTCTATCATCCTGTAGTACTCATCAAAATACATCGAATTGATATCAAATCTGTCATGATAGCTCGAGAAGCCTGTCAGACCGAAGCCGGCCTGATCATACAGGTTGCAGCACTGATTATATGCATAGTGAGAGAATATCTTCTTTTCCTTCGAGTACACCCGCCTCAGGTTCTCGTAATATCCGTGATCTCCGAGGATATCTATCGCGATCTGCTTCATCATCATGGTGGACTTGAAATCAGGGATGTCCTCTTCCTCGTATCCGCGATGCTTTTTGTTGATCGCTCCCTGCCTGTCGCCGTATGCCTGCACCTTGAGTCTGTAGAGCTGTATCTCTCCTACGGGCATCTGTGTGGCAAGGTCTATGACCTCCATCCAGTTCTCCAGCGTCTCACCCGGATGTCCGTAGATGAATTCAATGTTCACGTCAAATCCGAAGTCCACGGCCCTTTTTATGGAATCTATCGCCATCTGCCTGCCATGAGGCCTGTTCATGAGTTTGAGCACTTTCTCGTCAAAGGACTGCACTCCTATGGTGAGTCTTGTGATGCCGTGATCCTTCATCATCTGAAGGCGCTTCAGTCCGTCCTCTCCCATAAGAGAATTCGGATCATGATCGATGTTGTACTGCCTGCATGCAGAATAATCAATCCTCTCATCAAGCAGCGTCAGGAATTCGTCAAAGAGTTCCGGAGGAAGATACGTCGGCGTGCCTCCACCGAGCAGGATGGATCTGGGCTTTAATTTCTCAATCCCGAAATGCTGAAGATACAGATCGATCTCCCTGCGGAGATAGGATATGTATTTCTCCTTCTCCTCTCTGCACTCTCCGACCATACCCGGATAGTGACAGAAAAGACAATGCTGGATACAGAACGGGATATGCACATATACATCCATGAAGCCGTCTGCCGGATACTCAAAATCCTTCAGATACTCCTCGGGAGTACAGTCGGGATACTCCGTTATGGGCGGATAATGCACCGACGGAACAAAATCACCGTCATCGCATACAAGGCCCAGCTTCTGAAGCTCCTCCACCTTGCCGAATATCTCTTCGGCGTGCTGTATCAATTCTTTTTTTCTTTCCTCGGTTATCATCTCAAAATCCTCTTTTTCTCCCCGTTGCGGCATGCACCGGCATCTCATCCGGAACTCTTATTTCACATGCCGAAGAGACGTCCTTTCCTTTCCCGTCTCGGAAGATACAGATTCACGTAGGAACAATGCTTATCCTTCATATATTCCTTCATCCCTTCCGTATCTTCTCCTTTGCTCTCCTCAAAGTAGCTGACTGCTTCTTTTACTGTCTCATCATCACTCCCCGTAATGAAGACAAATCTGCAGTCGGCATCAAGTTCCAGAGTCGGAGGCAGCTCTATATTTTCATGTGACGCACCGCCCGCAGGGCCGCCTTCTCCGTACCAGACATTTTTCTCTTCTCCCTCTTCAAAGAAGAGAACGGCTGATGAACCTATGGCATAGACTCTTGCTTTGCCCTTGAATATATACAGCATGGCAAGGCTGCACATAAATTCCTTGCCCTGCTCCTGCATCTCCCCAACACCTTCATCGACAAACTGTCCTATCATACGGACGGCCAGATCGGATTCCGAAGGCCTCTCGGTGAAACTGTCGATAGCTATGTCTATCGCCCTCCCGCAGGCTGCAGGTGAGCGGCTGCCTGCTGTAGGATATGCACTCCCGCACGCTGCCGAACTTCTCTTTTCTTCGAACACTGCGAATTTATTGCCTTCGCCGGGCTCTATATCGGCGCCGTGTATGAATACTGCGCGGCTTACGGGAGCAAATCTTTTTCTTCTGGCTGAATCGATCATGTCAGGTCGTCATCCTTCTTAAATACAAGAACAAACCGCTGCGGTATAGGATATCTCTCATCCACAAGCTTAAACCCGTAATATCCGAGCTGCGCTATCACAAGCTCCGGGCTTATGCCCGGTCCGTAATATGACGGCACGTCCCTGTCGGTGATGTTGTTATCCACTATCACCAGCCTGCCGTCCTTTTTCAGAGCCTTCTTCAGACTGGCGATAAAATCATCCTTCACAAATTCGATGTCAGTGATGTACACTGCGTGATACATCGAACACATGAAGATCATATCGAGTGAGTCGTCGGGAAGAGTGGCGTCGTTCATCTTGGCTTCGATCGTCTTGATCTGACTGATCCCGTATTCGCTCCTGAAATCCTGCACATAATGAAGGGCGTCTTCATTGATCTCCGTAGCATATACGAGTCCGTTCTCTCCGACGGCCTTCGCGAACTTCCACGTGAAGAAGCCTCCGCCGCACCCTATGTCAGCGACTGTCTCGCCGGGCTTCACATCAGCCGCAACAAGGAATTCATCGGTCTTCTCCCACATATACCGGTTGGGGTTATTAAAGATCAGGAATTCATTCCATTCGTTTATGGTCGGAATGGGGAAGTCCTTGCCGGTATAGTCGTAATTCGTGGCTTCATTTGTATCATCATCGTTATGAAGCTCCAGATGGAACTTGTACAGAAGATAGGTCTTCAGCCTGTCATAATCGTTGCCGCAGAAAAAGTCGGAGTAAAACTTCGTAAGAAGGTCCTTCGTCATTTCGGACTTTTTCTCATCATCCGCAAGATAATACGAGATGAACCACATCAGGGCGGTATAATCGTCCCCCACTCTCTCGAGCGGATAAAGATTTGAAAATCCGTCATAGGCCTTTTGAAGCTTTTCCCTGTCATTTTCCATGAGGCCTTCGTGCATCACCCTTCCGATGCGCTTGCCTCTCACTGTATATCCGGATGTGGCCGTGCCGATGATACGGTATCTGATAAGCGATCCTGCAGAGTTCACATTTATCGTATGGGCCTTTCTGTCTGCGAGAGGCCTGTCCACACTGTCCGCCTCTTCACACATATCAAAGATGAGTCCATAGCGCTGCGGAGTGAACTGGAAGGAGTCCACGAGCCGGAAACCGTAGTAATGCAGCTGGCTGACTATCATGTCTTTATTTACATAGGGACCGTGATAGGGAAGCTCTCCTTCAGTGACCAGATCGTTGTCGACGATGATGAGCCTTCCTTTGTCCCTCAGGGCATGCCTTATGCTTCCCACAAAGCTGTCTCTTTCGGCATCGGTAAATGCCGCATAGACATTGTGGTACAGCGAACAGATATAGACTATATCCACCTTAATTTCAGGTGAGAGGCCTATCCCCTCGAAGGTGCTCTTTGTGACGGCAACATTCCTGATGTCGTTCTCTGCGACATACTCCTCGAGATATTCCAGATGTCTGGGGTTTGTCTCTATGGCATAGACCCTGCCTTTTTCTCCCACGATATCGGAGAATTTAAAAGAATAATAACCGGGACCGCAGCCGACGTCAGCTACCTCCATCCCGGGTTTAAGCGCAAGACGCTCTATATTCTCTCTGGTCGTCTCCCATCTCTCCCTGTCGGGATTGTTGAAGAGAATGTAATCCTCAAGGAAACGCATCCTGGCTTTAAGCTCGGTATTATCTCCCTCGCCGTACTCCACGATGTGATATTTGTACTGCAGGTAGGTCTTGAGATTATCATAGTCATTCCTGACCATCATATCCTTAAAGCCTCTTACCGCAGGCACGCCTTCTATATCCTGTTTTTTGTCCTCATCCATGAGGAAATACCTGCACATCCATTCCAGCGCCGTATATTCGCCGCCGAAATTCTCGTTAGGTATTATGTCCTCGTATATATTTATTGCCTCTTTCAGCAGATCGGCGTCGGGCCTATCCAGATATTCCAGGATCAGCCCGGCCGCCTTCTTACCGCCTTCAGTTATATCGAAAGAATCGAGGCTCCCTACATGGATCAGGGATTGCCTGTCCACGATAGTCAGTATCGTGGGGTCCTTTGCAGTCATTTGCGGTTATTTGACCTCTTCAAACCCGTCGGTTGAAGGAAGCTCTACATCCACGCTGCTGCCGGGATTGACAAACTCGATATCGATGTTCATGTCAAGATCGTACTCCGCATCATTACCGTCGCTCATAAGAGATCCGGGAACATTGACCTTGAGCACGCCTGAATACTCGACGTTCGTGATCACGCCGTCCTTCTCGGTCGCCTTGTATGTGAAATCATTGAGCTCATCGATCTGGATAGTCTCGTCTGCGCTCTTTCCTGTCTCGTTCTGTACGAGGGTGTTGAGATACTTCTTTACGAGTGAATCAGAGAAGGTCAGTTCATATGTGTCGCCGTTCTTCTTTATTGAAGAGATGGCTGCCTTCTCGATGGGAGAAAGAAGACCGAGCTCCTTGATCTTGCCTGCTTCCATGAAGCTGGAGAACTCGCTTAAGAAAGCATTTGTATCAAAACCATCGGTAGACTCCTTAGCCTCTTCAACCTTCTCGTTGCCGCCTGAAGGCTGGCTGTCGAGCTTGTACTTGCTCTTGGCATCGCCCATATCGGTGTAGATATACTCGCCATCCGAGAACTGGATGATATCGCTGTCGCCGGTAGACATCTCGTAGTAGAGGATGTTGTTATCGCCTGATGTGTCGAGTTTGAAATCTCCCTCGCTCTCGACCTTCTCACCGTCCATCTCGAGATCTACATCGAACTTTGCTTCCATTCCGCCGTTTGCGGTCACCTTGTTATAGGCAGAAGCGTATCCGTTGTAGTCACCGCCGCCTCCGCAGGCTGTAAGCGTAGTCATGGCAAGAACTGCTGCCGTAAGCGCTGCAAGACTCTTCTTAATTACATTTCTCCTGTTCATAATATCCTCCTATGGTTCATAGTAATACTATAAGTTACTTATGTATATAAACCTTCCGTCCGCATGATATACGTCCGTAAGGGATATTTTTATCTCTTCGTCTTTCTTACTGTAAGGATCACCATCGAACCAATGACACAGGCTACTGACATCGCAAGCAGCACCACCCATGCGCTCTTGGTCGGATCCAGCGACCCTACATAGGTCTTGGCCGCCGAATATGCTTCGTCCACACCGAAGCCTGTCCCGTACTCCGACAGTTTCCAGCTCCCCACTTCAAACTTTGCCGATTCGTACATATCATTTATCGCGCTGGACGTGAAATAAGCTATACAGGCCCAGCGGCAGGGAACTATCTTGGATATCGTCTCGGTTATCCCAGACAGCGTACTCGCAACTCCGGAGAATAAGATCTGCGGAAGCAGGAATACCGGGCAGAGTATCAGAGCCAGATCATTGGATGCGGCAGATGATATCAGAAGTCCGAGGCACATGGCACACATAACGCAGAGGAATGTCGTTACAAAAAGCTCTACCGGAAGACTGTTGAATATGATCCCCTCGTCATTCATGCACACAGCCAGCGCCGTCAGCGAGTCCATATCTCCGTCGACCGTCGCTGTCGTATTGGAGAAGTAGTTGAATAGCAACTGCATGATGATCGACTGGATAAGGCATATGATGCCTATGATAACGAGTTTGGAGAGCACATAGGGCACAGCCCTGACTCCGGTGAACTTCTCTCTCTCGAATATAGTCCTCTCCTTGCTTATCTCCTGAACGGAATTGAATATCCCTATCCAGAAGGCTGCGCAGGAGAAGGCAAACATGAGCTTCATTGTGTCGCCCGCCACGAGGAAGGGCAGGCAGTCCCTGTCCACGGAGAGTCCCAGATAATTGTAGATATTACCGTCAGCCTGGAAAGCCACGCAGACTAAGATCGTCAAAGCGACAGGCATTATCAGTAACAGCAGTAACCTTGACCTGTCGTTGAAGATTATCTCGGCATAACGTGCCGTCATGACAAAGAACTGCTTGAAGAATTTCTTCGGGACAAATGCGTACTTTGCCTTCATCGCCGGCTTCTCTTCTTCGTTATTGCCGTTGCCTGACGGTCTCTGATTCTCTTCCATGGCCCTGAAGCGCTCCGATACTGCAACGGAGTTCTCGTTCAGATCATCATAGATATCTATCATGTCTTCCTTGCCGAAGAATTCAAGAGCTTTGGAAGGTTTTCCGGAATAGCAGAGCAGTCCGCCGTTACCCATGCATATAAGCCTGTCGCAGACATTGATATTTTGGACTGTATGGGTGACCATGATGACGGTCTTGCCTGTCTCCGAAAGCTTTTTGAGCATATGCATGAGATGCTTCTCGGTTCCGGGATCAAGTCCGGATGAAGGCTCATCAAGGAAGAAGAGCTTCGGAGAAGCCAGAAGCTCGACTGCTATGCTGGCCCTCTTCTTCTGTCCTCCGGACAGCCTGCTTATCATCGTGGTGCGATGAGCCGTAAGCTCCACGAGATCGAGCGTCTCATCTATCTTTGCCTGTATCTCGGCAGGCGTGGTATCCACCGGCATGCGAAGCTTTGCCGAATACATGAGCATCCGCTCCAGTGTGAGATTGTCATAGACTATATCATTCTGCGGCACATATCCCATAAGGGATCTTAAGCTTCTTTCATTGGTCCTTATGCTTTCACCGTTGATGAAGATATTGCCTGCCGTGAACCCGGCCATACCGGATATGCAGTTCAAAAGAGTGGTCTTTCCTGCGCCGGATCCTCCGACTATCGCGACGAATTCTCCGGGTTCGATGTTTAAGTTGACTCCGTTCGTGATGAACTTCTCGCCCTTCTTCGTCTTGACCTTTTTATAGACATTCCTTACAGACACTGACACACCGCCGCGCAGCTTCTGGGTGTACAGCATTCCATCCGTAAAGATGAGAGTGGTATCGGCGATCGTGATCTTGTCCATCTGGTTCAGCTGGACTCTGCCCATGAGCTGGAAACCGTTCAGGATGATGCCGTTGGTGGAATTATTATCGTCTATGTAATATACGCCGTTGACGCCTGTGATGATACAGTGCCATCTGGATACCGAAGGGTGGTCGAGGACCAGGTTGCAGGATCCGTCCCTACCTATCACATACTTGCCGTTGGGATTGAGCCTGTATTTATCTATCGGCTCCGAAGCTCCGGCCTCTCCGAAGGAATATGCTATGACAAGCCTTTCTTCGATGCTCTTTCCGATGTAGTATTTGTCTCCGTCGCTCATCATCTGCGAGAAGATCTTCACACCGTTGAAGTTAAGGCCGTTCGCGCTGTTGTCATCAAATATGAACCAGTGCCCGTCTGACTGATAGAATGTACAGTGAGCTCTGGAAACAAAAGCTATATCATTGGGGATCGCTATGTCGTTATTAACCGCTCCCGTGCCGCCATGTATGGGGCCTCGTCCGAGACGGACGGTCTCCTTGCCGAAGCTGTCCAGGTCAAAGACTGCCGGTTCGTGATTTGGTATGTAGATTGTAACTCTGCTGCTTTTTGACATGTCTGATTAAATTCCTCAATGAACGATCCTTATACATGCACAAAGGCGCGCCTGTTTAAGTCATCCCGGACGTAAAAACAGTCACACTAGCATATAATATCTTATTTTCCCGAAAAAGGAAAGCATGCGTGACAGCCGGAGAGCATCATGCGCCTCATTCTCCTCCGATCACAAGCGGACCTTCAAGGGTCTGGTACTCTCCGTCTATACATCTCTCGACTGTGATGTCCACGCTGTCTCCGATCTCCTGATCCAGCACATAACTCTCGAGATCCAGCCAGCTCTCCACCTTCTTGCCGTCATACTTCGTGATGATGTCGCCCTCTTCGATACCGGCTTCGTAAGCTGCTCCGGGAGTCTTGACGGCATATACGTATACGCCCTTCGGAATGCCTTCCGACTCGGATGTCTCATCATCGATATCCTGAAGGTCGAGGATATCGATACCGAAATAGGACTCGAAAGCATCCCACTCATCTTCGATCTCAAGACTCTCGCTTGCGGATTCTGCCTTTTTATTGGCAGAAAAAACAAGGCCGAATACTATTATCGATACGACGATCAAAAAGAGTGCTGCAATTGCCCCGATAATTATGACGGGGAGTATGTTTGTCTTTTTCTGAGGCTGAGGATTCGCCGGCGGGATATACTGCGGCGCAGACTGTGGTACGGGCTGAGGCCCCGGCATCTGACGCGGCTGGGACATGGACTGAACCGGCTGGGACATGGGCTGAAACGGCTGCGATTGTACTGCCGGCTGCATCGGTGTCTGTACTGCCGGCTGAACGGGCTGCATCTGCCGTGCCTGCTGTACCGGCTGCATAGGCTGTGCCTGTTGTACCGGCTGTGCCTGCGGTGTTACCTGTGCCTGCGGTGTCACCGGCGCCTGTGATGCTGCCTGTGCCTGCGGTGTCGGAGTCTTGCCTTTCAGAAGGTCTGTGATCTCCTCGTCCACATCCGTGAATCTCTCGACCTCTATCCCGATGTTCTGAAGATCCTCTTTAAGCCCGGCTATATCCTGATATCTGTCAGGGATCTTGAGCTGGGTACATTTGCTTATCACATTCCAGAGAGGCTCACTGATACCGAATTTGTTGCTCTCAAACTCGGAATCGTCTTCCAGTCTTGTCATGGGATCCGGGAGCATATCTCCGGTAAGGGCATTGTATACTGTCGCTCCGAGAGCGTATATATCCGTCCAGGGTCCCTGCTTGCCCTTTTTCTGATACTGCTCCAAAGGAGCAAAACCCTGCTTCAGAATGACCGAAAGACCCTGCGACTGCTCTGCCATCACCTGTCTGGCAGCGCCAAAATCAAGCAGCCTTATCGAACCGTCGGTACAGAGCATTATATTATCCGGTGATACATCACGGTGGAGGATGTTCATGCTGTGAGACGCGAGAAGGGCATTTGAGATCTGATTCAGTACGCCTACCGCCTGACCCTCTGTGATCTTCCTGTTCTTAATATAGGATTTGAGGGTCTGGCCCTCAAGATAACCCATGACAAAATACACTGTCTCATTTTCGTAGAAGAAATCATGGACACTCACTATATTGGGATTGCCGTTGAACTTGGCGACCATCTTGGCTTCGTTGTAAAACTTCTCTGCGCCGTTCTTAAAAGGCTCGACAGAATCACCGTTTGAAACGGAGACAGTTATGCTGCCGGGATTACGGATCGCCAGTCCCATAGGATAGTATTCCTTGACGGCAAGCCTGGAATCAAGCTTCAGGTCATATGCAAGATAAGTAATGCCGAAACCGCCTTTGCCTACCACTCCCCCTATCAGATATCTCTGGTTAAGGATGCTGCCGATACTGAGCGCTACCGGATCCTGCCTGTAGGCGCTCTTTACAAAGCCACAGTGCGGACAGGGTTCCGTCGTGATCTCTGAGAAGCAGTTTTCACAGCAGTATTTGTTGTTTAAGGTTATCATGATATTTCTCCATACCCGATATTGGGGTCAGCCGAAATTAAAACACACCAAGTGATATTTTGGACTAAAACGCCTAAAAACGCAATATTTTTATAGGAATCTGTTCACGATCATGGCAGCCTGCTCGTTCTCCATACGATGCGCCCTGTAAGAATAAAAGATATCCGCATTGCATCTGGTGCAGACATTGGACAATGCGATATGATCTTCAGACACTCCCTCCCTTATAAGGGTCATATGATTTGCTTCAAAAAGATCAAGATGATACTTTCCTCCCGGGATCTCGCTCCCGTCAGGAGCAAAGGCAGGGTAACGTTCAAAAATCCGGTCGGCATCCTTCGTCCCCCATTTCCCGGCAAAAGCCTCATAGACTTCATCACCCATCTCATAACAGTCCCTGCAGATACCGGGACCGACTGCTGCATATATGTCTTTCGGATCGCAGCCGAATCTCTCCTTCATAAGTCCTATCGCCACAGCCGGTATCCTTTCAAATGTGCCTCTCCAGCCGGCATGCACGAGACCCACGGCATGACGCACCGGATCCGCCAGATAGACCGGCGGACAGTCCGCGCCGAACACTGTAAGGAGGGCTTCGGGTATGTCAGTCACTATCCCGTCCACGTTACGCAAATGATCGGGCTTTTCCAGAGGCCATACGGGACCCAGATCTTCGGGATGCACAACTGCCACGTTGGCTGTATGCTTCTGATCGGTGATGCACTCGTGTTCTATCGATGAGCCTAAAAAATGCGCAAGACGATCGCGGTCTTCAAGCACTGCCGGCGCTGCCTCTTCGGGGTCTTCATCCTTCATTATGACTACTCTTAACCCTCTTCCGCCATCTGCCGGATCATGTTTTTCCGTGCCCGTTGCACCGGATGAATCAAACCTCGTGGAATAGAGATTAGGTACTCCGAGCTCATCCAGCATGGCGACCGAGAGACGGGGGATACCATCCGTATGGACATTGAATATCTTTCTGTTATCAGAAAAACTTATCTTCATGGACCACATTCCTTTCATTAACGTTCCGTCAGACGAAAATCTACCATATATCCTATCCGTCCGCAAACCGGGCTTTGATCATATACGGATCGGTCCGCTCCTGCGTGGTGTTGATCGTTTGGAATTACTTTTGACGCTGAGATCATGTTTTTATTATCCATATAACGTGATATAATGTGCGGTGTTATATGGGTCCATTGATATTCAACGGAGGGTTAAATTATGATCTGTCCACATTGCGGAGAAAATAATCCGGATAATTCCAAATACTGCACGCGCTGCAGCGCGACTCTTTCAAGAAAGCAGCGCCCTGCCGGCCCGGGAGCCCCTGCTCCTTCCGGCGGCTCATCCTCTGCTCCAAAGATAATACTGCTCATACTTCTCGTGCTTGTCGTGCTCGGAGGCGGGATCTTCCTTGTGAAGTCACTGCTCATCAGCGATGATGATACCGTAGAGGAAGAGACAGAAGAAGAGGAGACCTCGGAAGAAGAGACGGAGACCGAAGAGGAGACTGAAGAGGCTACAGAAGAAGAGACAGAGGAAGCGGCCACTACTGACTGGTTTGACGATAACGGTCTCAGTGCTTCATCCGCCGGAAGCTTCACCTTCGACACCATGATGAACGACGGTGAGGATGACACGGATGAAACGGAAGTCAGCGCCAAGGTCACCATCACACAGACTACCGAGAATGCTCCCGACGGATACAAGATAGTGACTGCCACATTCATATATGACGTAAGTGATTCCGACGGGGAGCAGGGTATACTTGCCGACGGCGCCTTCGACCGCTATACGGGTACATATTTCGGATTTGAGAACGAACAGCCCGATACAGAAGATGAAGACGAAGACGATGACGATGATGACAGCAGCAGTAAAAACAGCAGCAAGGAAGAGGAGTCCAGGGAAGGCTTTGTCAAGATCACAAACGGAAGCGATGATTATTACATCGCCGTTGTATCCGATCAGAAGACGGAAGAGCCCATGATAACCAAGACGATCTCGATCATCTGCCCCAACGACTATGACGGAGCCGTATTCTTCTCCGGATACAGCAGCCTGGATATGGATAAGGACCTTAAGGAACTTGATCCTGCCGAGAGGCTGTATACCTTCGATGAGCTGCCCTTCATGGATAACGGACATGACTGCTACTACTTCGTATATGAAACTCCAGACGACAACGGCAAGAGCAGCTGGGGAAGTTATGAGGTAAAGGAAGAGCCCTCAGAGGAAACCGTCGAGACTATCGAGCCTCAGAGACGTTAAATCGCAACAGGATCTGCTTAGCATAATCTGTTTAGCATAATCTGCTTAGCAGTATTTGCTTAGAAAAAAACTGCAAAAAAACTGCCGGAGACCGCTCCGGCAGTTTTTGATATATATCCCTTACATGTTAAGCGCTTTCTGCGTGCAGGCTTCCATCGCTTCTTCGATCGCTGCTCTGAACCCTGCTTCCTCGAGTACCTTGACGGCTTCGATGGTAGTGCCTCCGGGGGAGCAGACCATATCCTTGAGCGCTGCGGGATGAGTGCCCGTCTCGAGCACCATCCTGGCCGATCCCAGCACCGCCTGAGCTGCGAATTCGTAAGCCTGGCTCCTGCTCATACCATCTGCCACGGCCTGATCTGCCATGGCTTCTATCAATATGAATACGTATGCGGGTGAGGATCCGGAGACTGAGGTGACCGCTGCCATCAGATGCTCGGAGACCTCTTCTGCCCTTCCGAACGACTCTATTATATCCTTTGCAGTCTCCCTGTCTTCTTCCGATACAGCATCATTCACACAATATCCGGTCATGCCCTCTCCTACAAGCGCAGGTGTATTCGGCATGCATCTTACAATCTTTACCTTTTTGCCAAAGGTCTCTTCCAGCCAGCTTATGCTCTTGCCGGGTGCGATAGAGATAAAGAGTGTATCCTCCGATGCCTCGTCTTTGATCTCATTTATCACAGACTCTATCACCTGAGGCTTTACGGCAAGCACGACCACATCCGATCTTGATACCACGTCATTATTGTCTGCTGCCAGGGCGATCCCGTACTTTTCTGCCGCCATGTTCCTCGCTGAAGCCAGACTGTCATAGCCTGTGATCCCGCCTTCAGATACAAGTCCTTTGCCCAGTATCCCTCCGATTATCGCCCGCGCCATATTTCCGAGTCCGATAAATCCTATGTTCATCTCTGCCTCCAATACATTAATATCGCTGCAGATACTGCAGCATTCAATGATTCCACCTTTCCCTTCATGGGAATGCATATCTTTTCATCAGCAAGCCCCAGAGCTTCTTCAGTGATGCCGTTTCCCTCGTTGCCGATGATGAATGCTATCTTTCCCGCAAGATCCGCATCCGGTACAGGTCTTCCACCGAGATCGGCAGCATAGACAATGGCTCCCTTATTCCTTACGATCTCCACGGCCTCCTTTATATCCTCTGTATAAATAAAAGGCACCCTGAACAGAGAGCCCATAGTGGATCTTACAGTCTTCGGGGCATATACATCGGCACAGCCCTTATTCATTATGACAGCTGTTACTCCTGCAGCTTCCGCAGTCCGTATTATCGTCCCCAGATTGCCGGGATCCTGTATCGATTCGAGTATCATGTACAGATCACCGTCCGGCAGGTCTTTGGGATCCGGATGATGCATCCTTACCACAGCAAGAATACCCTGGGGATGTACGGTATCCGACAGCTTCTTATAGACATCGTCGGGCAGCACCTGATCACAGTCCGCATCCGGATGAGAGCGCATATAGCTTTCGGATGCATATACGGAATCAATATCTTCCGAAGGGATCTCGGCAACAAGCCTTTCTCCCTCGGCAATAAAGAGTCCTTCTTTCCGTCTTGCCGATCCGCGATCCCTTAATGCGCAGATCTCCCTGATCTTTCTGATCACGAACCCCCCGTTCCTCAGATGGACAGCGCACGCGCTATCTCATACTGGTACTCGGGTATCTGCTTTTCCATAGCCAGTGCTTCATCCACGTCAAAGTCCGTAAACTCCCCGTGATGATAGCCTATGACCCTGTTTGCCTTGCCCTGCGCCAGGAGGTCCACAGCCATTGCTCCCATGATGGAAGCATAATACCTGTCCTTGCAAGTCGGAGCTCCGCCGCGCTGCATGTATCCAAGTATGGTGGCTCTGGTCTCCATGCCGGTGGCTGCCTCTATACGGCGCGCCATCGATGTGGAATGGCCTATTCCTTCGGCATTTATTATCAGATGGTGAGTCTTTCCTATCTTCCGGCTTTCTATGATGTGATTGATGATCTCCTGCTCGTCATGGTCGTACTTCTCGGGCAGGAGGATGTCCTCGGCGCCTGAAGCGACACCGCACCAGAGAGCTATATACCCTGCATTCCTTCCCATAACTTCTACTATGGAACATCTCTCGTGAGAAGAAGAGGTATCTCTTATCTTGTCTATGGCTTCGAGCGCAGTATTGACGGCCGTATCAAATCCTATCGTATACTCTGTGCTGGCTATGTCCAGATCGATGGTGCCCGGAAGGCCCATGACGGCTATCCCTTCATGCGAAAGGGCGAGCGCTCCTCTGTATGATCCGTCTCCGCCTATGACGACCACAGCATCTATGCCATGCTTCCTGCATATGGAAGCTGCCTTTTTCTGTCCGGCCTCTGTCCTGAATTCCTCGGATCTTGCAGTCCTTAAGATCGTTCCGCCGCGCTGTATGGTATCTGACACGGAACGTGCTCCGAAGTCAACGAAGTCCTCTTCGATCAGTCCCTGAAATCCTCTCTGGATCCCGACCATGTCGAGTCCGTTGAAGATCGCCTTCCTTGTGACTGCTCTGATCGCAGCATTCATTCCGGGGGAATCCCCGCCGGATGTAAGAACAGCTATCTTTTTAATACTTCTGGTCTTTGCCATATCCTGTCCCCCTGATTTGTGGTGATCGTCGGCAGTTATAGATCTTTTATTTCCCCGCGCTTCCCAGATATGCTGCGCGGACCTTTTCATTTTCAAGAAGTTCCCGGCCGGTCCCCTCAATGGCGATCTTGCCGTTCTCTATCACGTAAGCCCGGTCTGCCACATGGAGTGCCATGTTTGCGTTCTGCTCAATAAGAAGGACTGTTGTCCCGGCTTCATGTATACGGCGGATTATCTCAAATATACCCTGTACCACTATGGGAGCAAGGCCAAGCGACGGCTCATCCATCATAAGAAGCTTCGGCTTGCCCATGAGAGCCCTTCCGACAGCGAGCATCTGCTGCTCTCCTCCCGAGAGCGTACCGCCCTCCTGCCAGGAACGTTCCTTGAGCCTCGGAAAATATCCGTACACCGTCTCTATATCCTTTTCAAGATCGTCATTCCTTAAGTAAGCTCCGATCTTGAGGTTCTCAAGAACAGTAAGGTTCGGAAAGATCCTTCTTCCTTCCGGCACCATCATGAGCCCTTTGGACACGATCATGGTGGGATCCTTGCCGGTAATATCCTCCCCTTCGAAAGTGACATTCCCGCCTGCAGGCTTTACAAGTCCGGATATTGCCCGGAGAGTAGAACTCTTCCCGGCTCCGTTGGCGCCGATCAGAGTGACTATCTCGCCTGCCCTGACATTAAAGTTGATGCCGCGGACAGCTTCTATCCCGCCGTAGCTTACGTACAGATCGGTTATCTGTAATACTTCTTCACTCATTCCTCTTCCTCTTCCGTAACGCCCAGATAAGCCTCTATCACACGCTTGTTGGACTGGACCTCCTCAGGTCTGCCCTGAGCTATCTCGCTTCCGAAATCAATGACATAGATATAGTCGGAGATATTCATCACGAGATCCATATGATGCTCTATAAGGAAAACGGTAAGATCATACTTTTCACGGATCTCCTTCACAAAATCCGCAAGCTCTGCGGTCTCCTGCGGATTCATGCCGGCTGCCGGCTCGTCGAGGAGGAGCAGCGACGGCTTCGTGGCAAGAGCCCTTGCGATCTCAAGTCTTCTCTGCAGACCGTAAGGAAGACTTACGGCCAGCTCATCCTTGTATGCATCAAGGCCCTGTTCCGTAAGAAGATCCATCGTCTCTTCCCGCATGCGGTTTTCCTCTGCGAGATTGCCTCTGAAAGTCGCGGAAAAGACATTCTGAGAAGCTCTCTGATGCTTCGCGGTCAGCACGTTCTCGAATACAGTCATGCTCTTCCAGAGCCTGATATTCTGGAATGTCCTGGCGATACCGAGTCCCGTGATGCGATCGGGAGTGGGGGCCAGCACCGGATCCTTTACATATCGGTCAGCATTCTCTCCCTTGTAATTCTTCGCATCTTTTCCTGTAGGATGATTGCGTACCATGGGCTTGCCCATGAATTCGATAAGCCCGTTTGTAGGCTGATAAACTCCTGTGATGCAGTTAAAAGCCGTGGTCTTGCCTGCTCCGTTCGGGCCGATAAGAGCTATTATCTTTCCTTCGGGAACATCCAGAGTAAGATTATTGACAGAGACGACTCCGCCAAACTGCATCGTGATATTTTCAAGATGTAAAGCGTTTGCCATCCCTGCTATTTCCTTTCCTCTTTCTTCTCTGCAGGCTTTGCTGCCGCTTTCCTTTTGATAAGTGATAATATATCAAGCTCCCTGTTGCCCATGATGCCCTGCGAGAAGAAGAGCACTATCACCATGATGACCACGGAGAATACGACCATGCGGAAGCCGTTACGAAGAAGCGGCACCTTGAATCCGCCAATATACAGTTCACTGTCAAGGAATCTGAGCCACCATTCGGAACAGGCCACATATAGGAATGTGGCGAGAACGGATCCGCTCACGGAACCTATGCCACCGATGACCACGATAAGCAGTATCTCGTAAGTCATTACCGAGGTAAAAGCCTTTGCCTGCGCATTTGCCACATACATTGCAAAAAGAGCTCCGCCGACTCCGGCAAAAAAGCTGGAGATGACAAATGACATCATCTTATGCTTGAAAAGACTGATACCCATAGCCTCAGCTGCTATCTCGTCATCTCTGATGGACTTAAAAGCGCGGCCGTAAGAGGAATGGATCAAGAGCACTATGAGCATTATGCAGATCGAAGATATAAGGAAAGGCACAAAGGTGGAGAGCCTTACGAGTACATTTCCCGCTCCGTCCGTGATGTTGAAATCAGAAAAAGTCGGAAATCCCTTGATCATGTTTGCTCCGTTTGTCACGGGGCCCAGCTTCTGCCACTGGAATATGGCCCGGAGTATCTCCGCAAATCCGAGCGTGGCTATCGCCAGATAGTCGCTCTTCAATCTGAGAACAGGTATGCCTATGAGATACGCAAAGAATCCCGCGACACAGCCTGCCGCCACAATCGCTATGAGACATCCCAGGACCATGCTGACGGCGCCTCCGACGCCTGATGTGCCAAAGACATTCCCAAAGATGTCGACTATCGAAGAATCAAAAGCGCATCCTCCGAAAAGGTAATATACCTGCTCCTTCTGGGCCGAGGGCACAGTCAGTATCGCATAGGTGTAAGCACCGAGGAGCATGAAGCCCGCCTGCCCCAGCGAGAACAGTCCTGTGAAGCCGTTCAGGAGATTCATTGATACAGCGACCAGTGAATAGACCGCTGCCTTTTTCAAAACCGTAAACAACGGACTCGTAGGCTGGAATATCTGTGGAAGTCCCGGGATCAAGGCGCTTATATTTTCAAGAAGCACCACAAAAAGAAGCAGCAGTATGATCCCTATGAGTGATGGGAGAAAATTGCGATCCTTTTTCATAATCTACACCTTATCCGTAGCGGCTTCACCGAAAAGCCCCTGCGGCTTGAAAACAAGGATCACGATAAGGAGTGCGAAGGTGAACGCATCCGAAAAGACGGACACGTCCCATGCCGACGGAAGTCCTTTTATGATCGTCTCACATATGCCGATAAGAAAAGCTCCGAGCACAGCTCCGGGGATGGAGCCTATGCCGCCGAAGACCGCTGCCACGAATGCCTTCAGTCCAGGCATTGCTCCTGCCGTAGGCGTGATGGCGGGGTAATTTGTAAAGAAAAGAATGGAGCCTATTGCGGCAAGCGCCGAACCTATCACAAAGGTCACGGATATGACACCGTTGATCCTGATGCCCATAAGACGGCTCGTCTCAAAATCCTTAGATACGGCGCGCATCGCCATGCCTATCTTTGTGCGGTCTATGAGGATCGTAAGCGCTACTACCAGCGCCAGTACAAGAAACGGGGTAATGATGACCACCCATTTCGTCTGAGTGCCCGCTACATTGACCGTATCGGACAGAAACGGGATCGTCGGATAGGTCATCGGCTGACCGCCGGTCACATAAGTCGCTGTATTCTGCAGGAGATAACTGACTCCTATCGCAGATATCATGACCGACATCCTGGGCGCATCCCGAAGCGGCTTATATGCCGCGCGCTCTATGGTAAAGCCCAGTGCCACGGTGAGCAGGATGACCAAAGGAAGGGATATGCCTATCGGCAGTGATGACGTCAGGTATATCCCCATAAGTCCCGCTACCATGAAAACATCGCCGTGAGCAAAGTTGATCAGACGAAGGATACCGTATACAAGCGTGTATCCTATCGCGATCAATGCATATTGTCCTCCGACCGATATGCCGGAAAGCAATACGGAAATGACGTATTCCATAGAGTTACTTCCTTTGTTGTCTGATTTGCTGTCTTACTTGCTGCCTGATCCGGTCTGAACCTTCTCAAATGCCCATGTGCCGGATGCTGTATCTGCTGTCTTGATATAAGCCGTATCACGGACTGCATCACCGATATCATCAAATGCAATGGAGCCGGATACACCTTCCCACTTCACGCCGGGGATGGCTGACTTGATGGCGGCCTTGTCGCCTGAGCCTGCAGCCTTGATGGCTTCAAGCGCTACATAGTATGCATCATAGCCCATGGCTGTGACTGCAGAAATAGTATCGTTGCCTCCGTTAGCTGTAAGCGCATCGGAATTGCCATTGATATATTCCTTGATGCCCTTGTCAAAGGTATCGGAACCGCCCTCCTGATAGAAGGTCGATACATACAGCTGAAGATTTGTTCCCTTTGTAGCCTCGAGCACCATATTGTCATCAAGTGTATCGGAGCCGAGGAACGGTATATCAATATTAAGGGAAGCTGCCTGCTCCATGATCTGCTTTGCATATGCGATCGACACGGGAGTGAAGATCACGTCTGCGCCTTCACTCTTTGCCTTGTTCAGATATGAAGTGAAGTCAGAATTGTTCGTGGGGAACGAGTCTGCTATGACCTCGCCGCCGGCTGCTTCAAACACCTGTGTGAAGAAAGCAACAAGGCCCTGGTCATATTCGTTACCGTTCTCTCCGAGGCAGTATGCCTTCTTTGCAGAGAACTTCTCGATGGCAAAATTAGCAAGGACATCTGCCTGGAAATTATCCAGGAAGCAGATCCTGAAGTAATAATCATTGCCTGCTGTAACGTTGGGGTTCGTGCAGGTAACGCCGATGGCTGCAAGGCCTGCCTCTTCAAACTTGGGGCCGCCCGCCATGGACACGCCTGAACCGTATGATCCGAGTACAAGTGATACGTCCTTGCCAACGAGCTCCGAAGCTGCAGAAGGAGCCTTATCTGCGGAAGATCCGTTATCAGCCATTACAAGCTCAATATTATATGTCTTGCCTCCGACCTCGACTGTGGGAGTCTCGGAATTAGCATACTGCATACCAAGGATCTCCTTCTTGCCGCCGGATGCCGAATCACCTGTGGAAGGCTCAAACACGCCTATCCTGATCGTGTCTCCGGAAGAAGCGGCTGCGCCTGCTGCATCTCCTGCGGGAGCGCTTCCGCCGCAGGCTGCAAGGCTTAAGGTCATGATGCCTGTCATCATCAATGCTATGATCTTTTTCATGTCTTTCCTCCTCTTTGCTCTTTCAAAGATAAAACGTCACTGCACATTACAATGACGTCTTTGTCCGAATGATCACCCTACATTATGCAGAAATAACGAAGATATTTTAATGTTATTACATATAAATGTCAATATTGACGGCTTCCGTTCAGGAATGGAGGGCACGCTGCCGATCCGGGACGGCGAAGTGCCGTCGTCTCGGAAAGATGTCTGCTCTGTGATAAAATACAGCACAGATAATATCGCACGGACAACCCGGACTTATGACATCCTTTTTATACCGGAGGTGAGACACATGAAAAGCATAATACTCGCGAGCGGATCGCCCAGAAGAAAAGAGCTTCTGGATCAGGTCGGCATCCCCTGTACCGTGGACGCTCCAAATGTGGATGAGTCCATGCCGGAGGATGTATCTCCTTCCGACTATGTAGAAGAGCTCTCAAAGAGAAAGGCTCTTGCGGCTGCCGGGCGTCACCCCGGCAGTATAGTGCTTGCCGCAGACACGATAGTGGCCCTTGGCGACAGGATACTCGGGAAGCCCGCTGACAGCGCAGATGCATACGATATGCTGCGGAGTCTTTCCGGCAGGATCCATTCCGTGTATACGGGAGTCACGATAATATATCCCGAAAGCACCTCCGAAAAGAGCGCTGATACATTCCACGTCCGCACGGACGTTAAGATGTATGACAGCGACGACTCCCTGATCCGAGATTACGCCGGTTGCGGCGAGCCTTTGGACAAAGCCGGAGCTTACGGGATACAGGGGAGAGGGGCAGTCCTTGTCGAAAAGATAGACGGAGACTACAGCAATGTAAAAGGCCTTCCGGTCGCGGAAGTGTATCGCAGACTGTATCCCATTCTGAAGCAAACCACGGATGAGCATTGATCCTCAAACGGGAAATGATCCGCATATGACCGGTACTTCTGTATAAAAACATCTGGAATTATTGCCGGATTTGGTGTATAGTATCTTTTACAGGGTATTATGTACAGGAGGTGATGGATATGAACGGAGTTGCTTCCAGCGTTGTCGCTAACAAGATCAATCAGTTCGTGGATCCTTCTCGGAAAATGACAAAGCCTCTCACCGAGGTGAAGCCGCAGAAGGAAGAGCCTCAGGATTTTCAGGATGCCTTCAGGGAGGCTCTGGGACATCCGGAAGGAAAAGGCTTCTTCGTGGATGCCGCATTGTGATCTTTCATTCAGATCAAAGTATTGTTACAAAAAGGCTGCCCCTTGCAGGGCAGCCTTTTTATACGATAAGGGCGTACAGATTTATCTTATTGTCTTGTAAAGCGGACCGTACGCTGCGCAGGCACGGTAGTCTGCGCCTTCCTTATCTGATCCGAAAGCATTCCATGCCGCAGGACGATAGATATCGTCTAACGGGACATTATGCATGCACACAGGGATCCTGAGCATCGATGCCATGGTAATGAGATCAGCTCCTATGTGTCCATAGCTTATGGCTCCGTGATTGGCGCCCCAGTTATTCATCACATCATATGCCGTCCTGAAAGGAGATCCTTCCTTTCCGTCGCAGCGGGGAGCAAACCATGTGCAGGGCCAGGTATAGTCGGTTCTCTTCCAAAGCACATCAGATACCTCGTCGGGGAGATTGACCGTCCAGCCCTCTGCTATCTGAAGCACAGGCCCAAGGTTCTTGACAAGGTTAAGTCTTATCATGGTAGCAGGCATCTCGGCCCTCGTAAGGAATCTTGAAGAATAGCCCGCTCCGCGGAAGTAGCCGTTATCTGCAGGACACCATTCTGTAGCGTTCATTATGGTCTCGATATCCTTATCCGTGACATCAAACCACTGCTTCATCACGGGATCACCGTTTTCATCCTTGACTTCTCCGCAGGCATCCAGACAGCATGCACCGGAATTGATCAGATGGATGAATCCGTCCGCATCTAAAGCATGTCCTTCGATATCATATCCGGTCACTCTCTTGACTGCGCTTCCGCTCCAGTATGTCCTTACGTCAGCGAACATCTGGGGACGGTTGGTGAGGAGCTTCATGAAGAGCATGCTCGCGGAATTGAGCGTATCATTTTCCGTGGCAAGTATGAAGGGTTCCCTTGCTCCGTTCCAGTCAAAGCTAGTATTAAGTATCGCTTCAGGGAAATCACAGTTCGGCCAGTGATCCGTCCACTGTCTCTGTCCCTGGAATCCGCCTGCGATAGCATTGTGGCCGACGGCCTCCTCTTCGCAGCCCTCGGGAAGATTCGGATTGCCCTGGAAAAGATCCTCTATGATGCAGGCCATCTTCGCGGTGAATTCCCAGTCCTTCTCCTTCTGCTCATCGGACTTTTTAACAAAATCAGGGTTCTTATCAAATCCGGGCTTACAGTATTTCTTGATCCAGGAGAGAGCCTTCTGATACTCGTCCTCGTTATAGATATGCTCTTCCATGCGGCGGAGGATCTCTACCTCATCTACCGACTCTACTCTCATGCCGAGATATTCCTCGAAGAAATCCTGGTTGATGATGGAGCCGCCGATACCCATGGTGACTGAGCCTATCTGCAGATAGGACTTGTCTCTCATGGAAGCAGCTGCCACAGCCGCTCTTCCGAACCTCAGAAGCTTTTCCTTTACATCATCAGGTATCACGCTATCATCCGCATCCTGCACATCCTTGCCATAGATACCGAATGCCGGAAGCCCCTTCTGCGCATGGGTAGCAAGAACTGATGCAAGATAGACTGCGCCGGGACGCTCTGTCGCGTTAAGTCCCCATACACCCTTTATCGTAAGGGGATCCATGTCCATGGTCTCTGATCCGTAGCACCAGCAGGGAGTGACGGAAAGAGTGATCGCAACACCTTCCTTCTTGAATTTGGCCTGACATGCAGCAGATTCAGCCACACGTCCGATAGTTGTATCCGCGATGACCACCTTGACCGGCTCGCCGTTGGAATACTTGAGGTTCTCCTCAAAAAGCTTCTTCACGGATCTTGCCATCCCCATTGTCTGATCCTCAAGAGATTCGCGGACCTTCAGCGGACCTCTCCTGCCGTCGATACAGGGACGGATCCCTATAGCAGGATATTCCCCGATGTACCTGTTTTTTGCCATAATATACCTCCTCATAATAATATATTGTTCATTTTTTCTATGCAGAACCCTGCAAAGCAGAATTCTGCATAGCAGAATATTGTACCCGAAATAACAAAAAAGGCGAAACGTTTCGCCTTTTTATTATAACACATTTGAGGGCAGGAAAAAAATACCCTTTTTAAATTATTTTTTTATTAGTTTTTGCACTGTGAAAAGATTCACACCGAGACAGAAAGATCAGTCCACGGAAGCGCTGAAATCCAGGCCATATCTGTAATGATCCACACCTGATCCTCTGGTAAGGGATCCGTGCTTAACTCGTAATACGGGGCTTCCCGTTATCACGATCATGAGGCCGGGGTTCTTGATGGTCTGTGAGATCATATCGTAGAGCTTTCTTACGAACATCTCGTAAGTGGATTTGGTCATCGGCAGAAGATAGTCATGCGCGATATGCTCTGTAGAGAGGATCGCTATCTCGGCATCCGGCTCATACCTTATTCCCTCAAAGGTGCATATCTCTTTGCTTGCATTCTCTTCGCCAAGCCTATTGACCGTTGAATACATGATGAACATGATGCCACCCCCTTTCTCTTCTGATTTTATTATACGCTTTTCAGGGGAGATTGACTATAGGGGATATGATCATTGGCATTACAAAAAGCCCGGATGACTGACAAGCAAGCTTGTTCGCGCGGCTTCCGAGCCCTTCTCATATAAGGCCCTGCGGATTGCTCCGCCTGCACGCATTTACGCCATGCGCTGCATGGCTACGTCCATTCGGAATCCGCACTATTCGCAAGCTCATAGTGCTTCTTCCTCATGTCCGTTACAATCTCATGAATTCAAAAAGGATCCCGCTCGCTCCTACGGAGCGGTGGGATCCTTTTTTCATTTATGATCTTGTTTATGCGCTCACATCATTCCGCCCATTCCGGGATTGCCTGCGGGCATGGGGGGCTGAGGCTCTTTCTTTGTAGCCACGACCGACTCGGTTGTGAGGAAGGTCGATGCTACTGATGTTGCGTTCTGAAGAGCTGTACGGGTAACCTTTGTAGGATCGAGTATGCCGTCCTTAACCATGTCGACATAGTCTTCCTTAAGGGCATTGAATCCGATACCGGCCTTTGACTCCTTTACTTTATTTACGATAACGGAGCCTTCAAGTCCTGCATTCTGAGCTATGAAGAAGAGAGGTGCCTCAAGTGCTTTGATGACTGCATTTGCGCCGGTCTTCTCATCACCCTCGAGAGTATCAGCTACCTTTCTGACAGCCTTCTGAGCATGGATGTATGCGCTTCCGCCTCCGGCTATGATACCTTCTTCGACAGCTGCCTTTGTAGCAGCAAGAGCATCTTCCATCCTGTATTTTGCTTCCTTCATCTCTGTCTCTGTAGCTGCGCCGACACGGATGACTGCTACGCCGCCTGCAAGCTTTGCAAGCCTCTCCTGCAGCTTCTCCTTGTCAAATGAGGAGGTAGTCGTCTCAAGCTGAGCCTTGATCTGATTGGTCCTGGCATCGATGTCCTTCTTCTTGCCTGCGCCGTCAACTATGACTGTGGACTCCTTCTTGACCTTTACGCTCTTTGCCTTGCCGAGCATATCCATTGTGGCATCCTTAAGCTCAAGGCCGAGTTCGGAAGATATAACCTGTCCGCCCGTAAGGGTGGCGATATCCTGAAGCATTTCCTTCCTTCTGTCGCCGTATCCGGGAGCCTTTACTGCTACCACATTGAAAGTGCCGCGGAGCTTATTGACGATGAGAGTAGTAAGTGCCTCACCATCCACATCCTCTGCGATCATAAGGAGTGAAGAATTTGTCTTCACGATCTGCTCGAGCAGCGGAAGTATATCCTGTACATTTGAGATCTTCTTGTCATGGATCAGGATGTAGGGATTCTCAAGGTTTGCCTCCATCTTGTCCATATCAGTACACATGTAAGCTGACACGTAGCCGCGGTCGAATTCCATTCCCTCGACTACCTCAAGCTCTGTCTGCATTGTCTTGGACTCTTCTATGGTGATAACACCGTCCTTGGAGACCTTGTCCATAGCCTCGGCTACCATGCGGCCTACCTCTTCATTGCCTGCAGAGATCGCAGCAACCTTGGCGATATGATCATTGGAGGATACCTTTGAAGACATCTTCTTGATCGCCTCTACAGCGGCATCAGTAGCCTTCTTCATTCCGTTCCTCAGGATGATGGGATTGGCGCCTGCCTCAAGGTTCCTCATGCCCTCATGGATCATAGCCTGAGCAAGTACAGTAGCTGTGGTGGTTCCGTCTCCTGCCACATCATTTGTCTTAGTCGCAACTTCCTTCACAAGCTGTGCGCCCATGTTCTCGAAGGGATCCTCAAGCTCTATCTCCTTTGCTATCGTCACGCCGTCGTTTGTGATCGTGGGTGTGCCGTAGCTCTTGTCAAGAACAACGTTCCTTCCCTTGGGTCCGAGTGTAACACGGACTGTATCTGCGAGCTGGTCTACTCCGCTTGCAAGTGCTGCACGGGCATCAGCTCCGTATTTGATCTCTTTTGCCATCTTATATCACCTCCGAATTATTTCTCTATGACTGCAAGTATGTCGCTCTGACGGACTATTATGACCTTCTCGTCCTTCTTAAGCTCAACTTCGGTTCCTGCATACTTACTGTAGATTACCTTCTGGCCCTTTTTTACGGTCATCTTCACTTCCTTGCCGTCTACGACTCCGCCGGGGCCTACCTCAAGGATCTCAGCCTGCTGGGGCTTCTCCTTCTCTTTTCCCGGGATCACGATACCGGATGCAGTCGTCTCATCAGCCTCAATGGCCTTCAGCACCACACGGTCACCTAATGGCTTAAGTTTCATATTATCTCGCCTCCTTATGATAGAAAATATAAAATAAACTCTTTGGGTTGTTAGCACTCATCTAGTCCGAGTGCTAACCGCAAAGAGTATAATAACGCTACCGGGTTTCCATGTCAACCCCATTTTGTTGGATTTTTTAAGAGATAATAGGCTGTCCGGATATGAGACGTGCCACGTATACTCCCTCGGAAGATGCTTGAGAGAGAGAATGTGTGGTGCCGGATGCATCCCCTATGACGTAGAGACCTTTGTATTTTGTCTCGAACCTCTCATTGACATCTATGCAGGAATTATAGAATTTGACTTCCGTGCCGTATAAAAGATTGTCGTAGTTGGCGGTACCCGGAACTAATTTGTTCAGGGCATATATCATCTCTATGATGGTATCCAGAGTCAGCTTCGGGATCGCAAGCGCAAGATTACCTGGCTCTGCAGACAGCGTCGGCTTAACAAAAGACTCCGACAGTCTTTTGGGATTGGTGCGCTTATTCGCCACAAGATCCCCGAATCTCTGGACCATCACTCCGCCGGCGAGCATATTGGAAAGTCTTGCTATATATTCACCATAAGCATTGCTGTCCTTAAAAGGCTCGGTAAAATGATGAGTGACGAGAAGCGCAAAGTTTGTGTTTTCAGTGTGCTTTGCGGGATCCTCATAGCTGTGGCCATTGACAGTCATGACTCCGTTTGTATTCTCCGTGACTACCGCACCCTTGGGATTCATGCAGAATGTCCTGCAGGTGCAGCCTGTAACCGCGCTCCTGTACATTATCTTGCTCTCATAGACCTGATCCGTGATGCGGTCCCATATGAAAGCAGGGCACTCAAACCTTATCCCTATATCCACTCTGTTGTTCTTCGCATTTATCCCGAGGTGTTCACATACTCTGGAGGTCCAGGCGGAGCCGCTCCTGCCCGTCGCGAGTATCAGATGATCCGAAGAGGTACTGCCGGCAGTCGTCGTCACGCTCCAGCTTCCGTCTGAGTTCTGCGCTATGTCCTGCACCTCGGTCTCGGTCATCATATCAACCTTGTCCTTGATGGCGTCCACTATGTTGGACAGTATCACGTAGTTCTTGTCAGTCCCGAGATGTCTTACCTCCGCATCCAGAAGATGGAGATCATACTGCAGGGCCTCCCTTTTGATCTGTGAGTCGACCGTATTGTATCTCCGGCAGCCCTGTCCGCCCATGGACATATTGATCTCATCCACGTAATTCATGAGCTCTATGGCCTTCCTGTCTCCGATATATTTGGCCATGTCTCCGCCGAAATTATTGGTGATGTTGTATTTCCCGTCCGAAAATGCGCCTGCTCCTCCGATCCCTTCCATGATGGAACAGCTCTTGCAGTGGATGCAGGTCTTGACCTTGTCTCCGTCTATCGGACATTTTCTTTTGGACAGCGGCTTGCCCTTCTCGATAAGGCCTATGGAAAGCTTTGCGTCAAGCTTAACGAATTCATAAGCGGCAAATATCCCGCCTGCTCCGCCGCCAACTATGATCACGTCATATTTTTCTTTCATATCAGTATCCTTTCCATCGACCGCCGGAAATGCCACGCTGATGTATCACCGGCACTTTGTCAAAGACCGTGCCGCCACATGTGACAGCGTAAAAACTATACTACTATCGTCAGAATATTCAGTCCGAATGTATTCTGGTAAGTCATCGACTTGGATATCCGGCTTACCAGCTGAAGACCGATGTTGTGGAAAGTCTTACCGTCTTCGTGTTCGCCGGATCTCTCAGCTTCAAACAGACGCGATGCCTCCTCAGGGTTGAACGGGATCCCGTCATCCTTGAAGCAAATGACGATCTCATCGTTCACGTAGGATATGCGGATGTCTACGCTGAGTTTCTTTTTGTTCCTGAATCCGTGCTGGACAATATTGCCCGCCAGTTCCTCGGTGCAGAGCGCGGAATAGTTTTTGCGGGATCCGGTTATTCCATGTTTTTCACAGAATGCCCATACGCGCTCGGAAAGATTGACGACCTCGTCCATGCTGCGGACTGTGATATCTATCCTGTTCTCCTCCGCCACCCCGAAGTCTTTATTGAAAAGCATCATCCTGTCGAGGTTAAGCGGTTTGGCCTTATTGGAAATAAAAGCGATCACCAGTACAAGGACCACGCAAAATGCACATCCAAGAAGCTGTCCTGCCCAGATCCCCATCATGCCGAACTGAGGGACCAGAAGGACCGAGAAAAGACTCACTCCGAGTATTCCGTCAGCGACCGAGATCGTACGGACTATGTGTTCATACGAAAGGCAGTGATAGTAATTGGAAAAACCTATGGTCAGAGTACTCAACGGCGAATACAGCGGATACAGGATAAAGCCGATCATCGCCATCTGATAGACCTCCGTCGACGGATCGTGGAAGAACATATTTGTCAGGACATAGCAGCATGCCGATACGATGACCGCTGCCACTGTGACAAGTCCGACTCCTCTCGTCAAAAAGGTCCTCATAAGGATCTTCAGTCCCGCCTTATCCTCCTCTCCTGCATAGACACTTCCAAGTACCATGACCGCCGAGGTAACTCCGGCAGGAACTGCCCAGTATACACATCCGAAGGAGTATATCGCGGAATAGGCTGCCAGCCCGTCGGGTCCCACAAAACGCTGAATAAGAGCATTGATGATAAGCCCTCTTGCGGAGATACAGAACTGGACCACGGCTCCCGGGAGACCATAAATCAATATATCTTTGATATCAGACAGGACGATGCTCTCCAGGCTGAATCTTATAACTGCTTTTTTCCCGAAAAAATAAGATGCCTGGATAGCGAAGAAGAAAACATTGCCGAGGGAAGTGGAAAGACCCAGTCCAAACAGCCCCATATGAAACACTGCAACAAAAAGCCAGTTGAAAAGAACATTGGCCACGAACATGGTAATGATGGCGGCATAACTTCTCTTCTCCTGATGCTCCAGCTGTAAGAATGCAGTAAACTGCGTTCCTATACAGCTGAACGGCAATCCTATGGCAAATCCACGGATATAAGTGGCCAGATCCCCTTTCAGCGCATCACTTGCGCGAAGCGCCACAGCTATATCTGTCGGAATCATCTCGCAGCAGACAAGAAGTATGATGGACACTATGAGCATTATGATCATGTCCAGTGAAAAGATGCTGCGTGTCCTTTCAGCCATCTTTTTCCCGAGGTATCTTCCGCAAAGCACCTGCGCTCCGCCGAAGATGAGAGCATTCACTCCGTTGAGCAGATTCGTTACCGGACTGAAAAGTCCCGTAACTGCCATCGCCGAAGCTCCGATAAGATTACCAGCAAATGCATTGTCGATAACGGCATTGATCCCGCCTATGATGACAAATGCAATCTGCACAGGCAGAAGCTTCATGTACAGCCTTGGGATTATTTCAGATTGAACTGCTGTTTTAGCATCAGACATTACTTCTCTCCGTTTACATTTTTTTCTTTTGCTTTCCGGAATCAACGGTGAAAAATGTGAAAATAAAAACGCCGATCCAGCGGAAAAAATAGAAGGGGACAGCCACACCCGGCTCTCCCGGTATCTTTACTCGGGGTGACAGGATTCGAACCTGCGGCCCCTTGGTCCCAAACCAAGTGCTCTACCAAACTGAGCCACACCCCGCAAAATTGTTATATTGAATCTGACTAATACTAACAAAAAAATTCTATTACACCGCTGACAAAAGTGTCAATAATATCCCCCCGCCGGGCGCATCACCTTTTTCAGTTTAAAGCTCGGTTCTTTTCCTTCTTCCACATCCATTATCACATAGGTCGGGTCTCGTCCCTCCTGCCTCGGATACGAGAGAGATCCGGGGTTAACGATCCAGATCCCGCTCTCCGTCTTTTCGATCACCGGCCTGTGCGTATGTCCGAAAAAGCAGAGATCCGCCTTACGGGAGGAGGCCTCTTCTTCAAGCCTCTCTGTTCCCATCGATACACCATAGCGGTGACCGTGGGTAATGAATGCGTGATGTCCCGCTATATCAAGTTCCAGATCATGCGGCAACTGCCCGAAAAAGTCATTGTTCCCTTTTACTATCGGCACGGATAAGCACTTCGCATGCTGTCTGATCCAGCCCTCTCCTCCTTCGGTATCGCCGCAGTGAATGAGCATCTCATATCCGGTCTCATTGTTGAGTATTCTCAGAAGAGTCTCATGCCGGCCGTGAGTATCACTTACGATAAGGACTTTCACATCGTCTCCTTTATAATGGCAGATATATGTCTCATCGCCTTACCTCTGTGGGATATGAGATTCTTTGACTCCGCTGAGATCTCAGCCGAATTCATCCCGAATTCCGGCAGATAGAAGACAGGATCATAGCCAAAGCCATTGCCTCCTGCCATCTCATGCGCCACATATCCTTCCATAGTCTCTCTGACCACGACCTCCCTGCCGTCTCCGGGAAAGATCGCAGCTATGGCGCAGGCGAATCTTGCAGTCCTCTTTTCGTCGGGCACATCCGCCATCCGTCTCAGTATCTCCCTGTTCTTTATATCATAAGAGGTGTCATGTCCCATGAATCTGGCAGAGTGGATCCCCAGTTCACCCTTCTCACCTCCAAGAGCATCTATGCACAGACCGGAATCATCAGCAAGGACGATCGAGGTCTTATCGGAAAGGGCATACACCGCCCGAGCTTTTATGAGAGCATTTTCTTCAAAGCTGTCTCCCGTCTCATCCGGATCGACATCTATCCCCTCATCGGAAGCTGTCACTATCTCTACATCTTCTCCTGCCATGATGCCTTTGATCTCGCGCAGTTTGTTCCTGTTGCCCGTCGCAAATATGATCTTCATTACTCCCCTTCCTTTTCATACATCAGCCACGCATATATCACATCACCGGCAGACGAAGAATACTCGTCGCTTCCGATCTGAAGCGCCTCAGATTTATTTGTGATATATCCTGTATAGAGATCGATCATATGCCCCCGCGAGCCCTCTTCGGGGATCTCCGCTGTCACCCCGAGATCCTTCTGTCCTGTCTTGGATGCCATCACACTGACCAGTTTTCTTACACTTTTTTCATCCTGCGGATCATCCACTACCGCACGTATGCCGTTAGTGACTCTCGTATCGCCGTCAGCATCTACATGGATGCATATATAATAATCCGGATCCAAAAGCGATATCAGCCGCTCTCTGTCTTCTTCCGACACAGGCTCATCCGTTCCTCTCACGAGATAAAAGCCGCCGACCCCGGTCTCTTCAGCTTTATCGGCTATAGCGCGGGCAATCCTCAGAGATACATCTTTTTCCTTTACTCCGTATGCGCTGTTGCCGTTATCATCTCCACCATGTGGCGCATCGATCACAAACACATGACCGTACAGTTCCTTTGGAGAGACAAGTTCCAGATACAGCTCCCTTTGCGTCAGGTGCACAGTAGCTATATAATACCCGTCCGTTACTATCTCAAAGCCCGCTGCCCCGTCCTTATAATCATATTCAACGGATGCTATTCCCTTCTGGGATCCTGTAAGCTCATTCCTGTAGTAATACTTGTCATCCTCTGTGGGGATGTATATGCTGATGACTGACTCGACCTTATCTTCCTGAACTATTATCGCGTCGGCATCGGTATCATAATTCAGAGGGATGCCGAGACTTATCTCGTCCCCTTCATCTATCCCGTCCACTATCTGTATGTTGCTCTCGGTATCAAGAGTCGTCTTTACGGCGCTGATTTCGACATCGGTTTTTGCATCCTCCAGGATCATGCCTCCTGCATATACATCATTATGTGTAAATAAAAAAAGCATGACGGGCATGCATACCAGGGTTGCCGCTATGGTCAGTATGAGCAATCCGTAATTCTTCATGTCTTTTCCCTGTTTCTTTTCGGAGGCTTCGGTCCCGGGAAGCTTAAGAATCTTGTTCGTATCATGCCGTTATAGATCTTGCGGTTCTTTTCTGCCTTTTTCCCGATATATCTTTCCGCGTCCGCATAAGAGGTTACCATATACAAAGACCAGGTATCAAGGCGCTTCATAGCCTCTCCGAGGTCTTTATAAATCGGAGGCAGGGTTTCTTTCGACTCTATCCTCTCACCGTATGGAGGATTCGTTATCACAAAGCCGTAGCTTCCGTGATGAGAAAGATCGGCAACCGCCCTCTGCTGGAAATGAATGGTGTCAAGGACCCCGGCCCTTTTTGCATTTTCTCTTGCTATCTCCAGCGCCTTCGGATCTATATCATATCCCTGAAGCGGTACCTGAAGATCGGGTATTATCTCCGATGTCGCTTCGTCAGAAGCTTCGTACCACAGTTTTTTATCAATAAGATCAGTCCATCTCTCAGCGGTAAAACTTCTCGACAGCCCGGGAGCTATATTTCTCGCCATCATGGCTGCCTCTATCAGAAACGTTCCGGAGCCGCAAAAAGGATCGACAAGATAACGGTCCGCTCTCCAGGGCGTCAGCATGATGAGCGCGGCAGCAAGATTTTCAGCTATCGGCGCTTCCACAGCCTCCGGCCTGTAGCCCCTCTTATGAAGTGAATCTCCCGTAGTATCAAGTCCTACGGTAACATGGTCTTTATTTATGAAAACACGCAAAGGATAATCGTCACCCGTCTCCTCAAAACGGGCTACGCCATAGACTCCTGACAAGTGATCCACCATTGCTTTTTTTGTTATGGACTGTATATCTCTAGGGGAAAAGAGCTTTGAATTGACGGAAGATGCCTTCTTTACCCAGAATCTGCCGTCCCTGGGGATATAGTCTTCCCATCTGACTGCCTTTACCGCTTCGAAGAGATCATCAAAGCTGTATGCGTCAAACTCAGCGCAGTCAATAAGGACTCTCTCGGCCGTCCTAAGGTGGAGATTTGCCATCACCACCGCATCGGGGTCTCCGTGAAAGATCACCCGTCCGTCTTCGGTGCGGGCTATCTCATATCCGAGATCGCTGATCTCTCTTTTTAGCACTGCCTCGAGGCCAAAGTGGCACGGGCATATGATATCGAATTTCAGCATACCATCTCAGAGAGTCTTAACGGATTCGCCCGGGATGAGCTTCCCTTCGACCAGTATCCTCTCAGCTATGGCCGACTTGGGCCTCTCTATCATCTGAACAAGACGCTTTGCTGCCAGATCTCCTATCTCAAGGGTATTCTGCTCTATGGTGACGAGCTTGGGCTCCAGCACTTTTGCTATCCTTATGCCGTCATATCCAGCTATGGAGATATCATCCGGAATAGAGAGTCCCTTCGCTTTTATCGCGTTTATCCCGCCCATGGCGGAAAAATCATCCGGATAGATGATGCATGTAGGCGGATCTGACATCTCCAGAAGCTTTATCGTAAGCTCATATGCGATATCCGGATTCCTGTAGATCCCGTCAAGCACATATTTGTCGGGCACTTCTCCGCCGAGGTCTTCCATCGTCGCATAAAAGCTTGCGAGCCTGTTCCTTGTGACTGATGAATCAGCCCCGTGGATATACGCTATCTTTCTGTGCCTGCAGTTTCTGTAGATATATGTGACCAGCTCTCTCATCCCTTTTACATTATCGGATATGATGGCTGTCCTGTTGTCAAAGACATGATCTATGGTCACGACGGGGATGTCACTGGTGGCAAGCTCCACCACATCGGGATCGGTGAAATCAATACATGCGAGTACGACGCCGTCATAGCCACGGTATCTGCAATGCTCAAGATATCTCATGTTCATGATACTGCGGCTGCTGTTGATGAAGCTGATGTCGTATCCTCTGGATTCTGCCGTTTTCTTAAAAGAATCAAGAACTCCGGCATAAAAGTCATGGGTAAAACCGTTCCCGGCTTCGTCCCTGAAAAGAACTCCTATATTCTGGCTTTTATTTGTCTTAAGCGTTCTGGCGGAAGCATTCGGGTAATACCCCATCTCCCGGGCCGCTTCCTTGACCTTCTGCTTGGTGGCGCTGCCGATGTCACTGTGATCGTTCAGCGCCTTGCTCACGGTGGCTACGGAAACCCCGACTCTGCTCGCTATATCCTTCATAGAGACCATCGCTTTACTCCCCCCATATGTAATGATCACGCAGGTCCTCTTAATCGTTTTCGCACTTGAAATATACAACATTCTGCGATTATAGTCAATAATCCTTTTCGTCCCTGTATCTGCCTCAGTATTGTCACAGCCTTGATTTCCGTGCTTTTCCGGGTTTCACTTAATGCATTAAGTCTTCGGACTTTCTCATAATATGACACGGCGTTTTACTTTCCCTGTTGTATTTGCATGTGTTATAGAATATAATCTAATAACAGGCATATTATGCCCGTATACTTAATCGTTAAAGATTGGTGACTTATAGGGGGTACACAAGATGAATTTCGGACATTTCGATGATGAACACATGGAGTACGTCATTACGACGCCCAAGACTCCTCTGCCCTGGATCAACTATCTGGGAAGCAATGATTTCTTTTCCCTGATCTCCAATACCGGCGGAGGTTATTCTTTCTATAAGGATGCAAAGCTGCTCCGTCTTACCCGTTACAGATATAACAGCATGCCTCTGGATAACAACGGAAAGTATTTCTATATCAAGGATGGCGATACGATCTGGAATCCTGCGTGGCAGCCTTCAAAGACAGAGCTTGATGAATATGAATGCCGTCACGGCATGGGGTATTCCAGATTCCACGGCATGAAGGATAAGATAAGCGCCGATGTTCTCTGCTTCGTCCCCATGGATGACACCTGTGAGGTCATGCAGGTACGTGTCACAAATGACGGGGCTTCCGAGAAGAAGATCCAGCTTTTCTCATATGTGGAATTCTGTCTGTGGAATGCCATGGACGACATGACAAACTTCCAGCGCAACCTTTCCACCGGTGAGGTCGAAGTCATCGGAAGCACTATCTATCACAAAACAGAATACCGCGAAAGACGCAATCATTACGCTGTCTATTCCGTTAATACCGACGTTGACGGTTTTGATACCTCCCGTGATGATTTCATCGGAGTGTATGGTTCTTCAGCCGCTCCCGATGCCATTGTCAACGGAAAATGTACCAACTCCGTTGCTTCAGGTTGGTATCCTGTCGCTTCTCATCAGATAGATATCACGCTTGCTCCCGGAGAATCAAGATCCTTCGTATTTGTCCTCGGATACTGCGAGAATCCGAACGATCAGAAATGGGAGTCGCAGGATGTGATCAATAAGGCTCCTGCAGAAAAGATGCTCTCCAAATATAAGACAGACGCCGATGTGGAAGCTTCCTTCAATGCTCTCAAGGCTTACTGGAAGAGACTTCTCTCCAAGTTCACTGTCGATACGGCAAACGACAAGGTAAACCGCATGGTGAACATCTGGAATCAGTATCAGTGCATGGTCACCTTCAACATGAGCCGTTCCGCATCATATTATGAGTCAGGAATAGGAAGGGGCATGGGCTTCAGGGATTCCTGCCAGGATCTTCTCGGATTTGTGCATCTCATTCCCGACAGAGCAAGGCAGAGGATCATAGACATTGCATCTACCCAGTTTGAAGACGGTTCTGCATATCACCAGTACCAGCCTCTCACCAAGAAGGGCAACTCCGATATCGGAAGCGGCTTCAATGACGATCCGCTCTGGCTCATTGCAGGAACATCTGCATATATCCGCGAGACCGGAGATACCTCGATACTTGATGAGAAGGTTCCCTACGATAATGATATGTCCAAGGCAACCTCTCTCTTTGAGCATCTTACGAGAAGCCTCAACTATATCATAGAGCATAAGGGCCCCCATGATCTGCCGCTTATCGGACGCGCAGACTGGAATGACTGCCTGAACCTCAACTGTTTCTCAGAGCATCCCGGTGAATCCTTCCAGACCTTCGGTCCTTCGGAAGGTCCGGTAGCCGAATCGGTCTTCATCGGCGGTATGTTCGTAAAATACGGCAATGAATACGCCGATCTCTGTGACTTCATCGGCAAGACGGATGAAGCAAAAAGAGCAAGGGACGAAGTCGAAAAGATGACAAAGGCTCTTCTTACCGGCGGCTGGGACGGAAAATGGTTTGTCAGGGCATATGATGCCAACGGCAATAAGGTCGGATCCAGCGAATGTGATGAAGGAAAGATATTCATTGAGCCTCAGGGCTTCTGTGTGCTGGCGGGAGTCGGTGTAGAGACAGGCGAAGCTCAGCTAGCCATGGACTCCGTCAAGGAGATGCTGGATACCGAATACGGTATCATGATACTCCAGCCCGCCTATACGAAGTATCACGTCGAGCTCGGCGAGATATCTTCCTATCCGCCCGGATATAAGGAAAATGCCGGCATTTTCTGCCACAATAATCCATGGGTATCGATCGCGGAGACTGTAGTCGGCGACGGCGACAGGGCGTTCGAGATCTATAAGAAGACCTGCCCGGCATATCTGCAGGATATCTCTGAGATCCACCGCACGGAGCCTTATGTATATTCACAGATGGTCGCGGGACGTGATGCAAAATTCTTCGGTCAGGGCAAGAACTCATGGCTTACCGGTACGGCAGCATGGACCTTCACGGATATCTCACAGTACATCCTCGGAGTCTATCCCACGCTTTCCGGTCTGCAGATCAATCCCTGCACTCCTCACGGCTTTGGTGATTTCAGGATCACGCGTGAATACAGAGATTCGGTTTATCATATCGAGGTCAAGAACCCTGATGATGTGTGCAAGGGCGTAAAGAAGATGACTGTCGACGGACAGGAAGTGTCCGGCAACGTGATCCCTTATGATCCCGCAAAGAAGGATGTCTCCGTTGAGATAGTAATGGGATAAAAGATCAAATGATAAGATCCCGGCCGATGATCTTCGGCCGGGATCTTTTATTCTCAATATTGTCTGTCGTTAATAAGATCTTCCGTCAGATATGTTACTGTGTAGGGCCGGTTTCTGACCTGTATGGTCCCGATGTAGGATATCCCCGAAAACTGCTCTTCATCAATATAGGTAACCTTTTCTACCGATCCCCCTTTTTCAAGGGTATCGATGATCTCCGTAAGACGCGGTCCATACAGAGGATTACACTCTGTATTTGCAGCGATCTTTCCGTCAAGTGTGAGCTCCAGTCCATTATGTGTGGCATCAAAGGAGATAACGAGGATCTCGCCGTTTTCAATATCCATGCCGGCCGTGTATCCTTTTTTTTCAAGCGCTTCTATCGCACCATATGCCATGTTGTCATTCTCTGCATATATGACATTGATATCGCGCCCGTGCTTATTCAGCATCTCAGTCATCACTTCTTTGCCTTTTGCGGTGGTGAAATCACCCGAGTCCCTGGCTATGATCCTCCAGTTCTTATTGAGAGTCACCGCCTCCTCCAGAGCGGCAGATCTGCCTATCTGAGCCGACGCGCCGAGCGTACCCTGTAGATCCGCAATATTGATATTCCGGTTTACTCCGCGGCTGGCAAGGAATTCTTCAAGCCAGACACACGCCCTTTCTCCTTCCAGCTTAAAATCAGATCCTATCCAGCATACATAGAGATCTTCATCATCCACCTCAATCCCTCTGTCGTATACGATCACCGGGATCCCCGCTTCCCTGGCTTCTGTCAGGACCGAATCCCAGCCTGTCTCGACTATGGGATCCAGTATGATATAGTCCACTCCCTGATCTATGAATTCTCTTATGGCCTTAAGCTGATTTTCCTGCTTCTGCTGGGCATCATCAAAGATCAGGTTGTATCCTTCCGCTGAAGAAAATGCTGCCTTAACCGAGTCCGTAGATGCCATCCGCCAGTCGGATTCCGATCCGACCTGAGACAGACCTATGGTCAGCTTGTCCTCATCGGAATGCGAAGATGTCTCTGCCTTCTCCTCCGTTGTCTCCGCGACTATATTCCCGCAGCCTGTAAAAAATACACAGAGAGCGCATAATAATAATGCGCTCCCTGTCAGTAATGTCTTTAGTGTCTGTCTTTTCATGTATTAACGGTTGCTCTGTCTTGCCCTTATCGCTGCGAACAGGCTCTGAATGACTATGAACACAAAGAGCAGAGCTGCAGTAAGGATGTTGGGCCATGACGATGCAAGCTTACCGTTTGTCTTGACTATGGATGAAATCGTTCCGTTTATCAGCACGCCGAAGAATGAACCGATCACGTTACCGACACCTCCGGTAAGCAGTGTTCCTCCTATGACCGCCGAGGATATGGCATCCATCTCAAGTCCCGTTGCCTGGGTAACGGATCCTGCCATTGTATTAAGGCAATAGCATATTCCGCCTATTGAGCACAGGAAGGATGACAGCATATAAGCCTTCATCTTGATCAGCTTAACATTCAGTCCCATCATGGCAGCCGACTGTGCGCTTCCGCCTACGGCGTAGAGAGAACGGCCGAACTTTGTGTATCTTAATACTATGAAGATCACCACAAGTACAAGGAGAGCTACTATGACTCCCGGCCTGACATAGGGAGCCATGTATTTTCCCTTATTGTTCAGATATCCGCCGAAAGGAACCGTGATCTTTGCGTTTGCCCATGCATAAAACATAGGATTTATCTTCTCTGTGATAGATACCTGATCCGTACATATCACGGCAGTCATGCCTCTGCAGAAGAACATTCCCGCCATTGACACTATGAACGGCTGTATCTCGAGATATCCGACAAGGAAGCCCTGCACGATACCGAACACTATACCTACCAGAAGGACAAGAAGGACCATCGGGATTGCTCCGATGCCGTTTGACATTCCCACTGCGAGCATCATGCAGTCCATTGCGATCAGCGCTCCGACTGAAATATCTATACCGCCGGTGAGCATGACACATGTCATTCCGCAGGCTACGCAGATTAGACCCGCATTTGTGATAAGGATGTTAAGGAAGGTCTGGAAATGCGTGAATCCTCTGGATCCGTATGCAATACATCCGCCTGCATATAATACGACGAACAGTACTATGGTGATGATGAGCAGCAGCGTGTTGCTGTTAAAACTCTTCTTTGTCTTGGTCTTCATGCTCTCACCCCCTTTGCTGAAGTGCGGGCCGCACTCTGCTTGCGGATAAATGCCTTAAACGGCGGAGCCTCGATCACGACTATGAGTATGACTATGATCGCCTTATACACCGGAGCCTGAATGGATGAGACACCGAGAGCATATAGTGTAGTCGTTATAGCCTGTATGGTGTAGGCGCCGATTATGGATCCTGCAAGATTGAACTTTCCGCCTCCGAGACTGTTGCCTCCGAGAGCGACGGAAAGGATCGCGTCCATCTCGAGGTACAGACCGATGTTATTGGAGTCAGCCGAGGTTATCCTCGATGAAGCCACTATTCCGGCTATAGCTGCGAAGAGACCGCAGAGCATGTATGCCAGGAATATGAGCAGCTTTGAATTAAGTCCCGCTATGCGGCTTGCCTTTGCATTGATACCGACCGACTGTATGTACATTCCGAGAGCGGTCTTTTTCAGTATCAATGAGATAATGATAATGCATATGGCCGTAATGATTATCGGAGTGGGTATCGGTCCCATGAAAGCGCCGATAAATCCGAATGAAGGATTTCTTACATAGACGATCAGATCGTTGCAGAGAAGAAGTCCTATAGCTCTGGCTGCGGAATACAGGATCAGCGTGGCGACCATCGGCTGTATCGAAAGCTGCGCCACGAGCGTCCCGTTAAATGCTCCGCAGACAAGTCCCATAAGTACCGCGCAGAGAAGTCCTATCACGAGCGGTACCGCAAGAGTAGTCGTGGATGAAACTCCGTATCCTGCAAGCATCATGCACATGAAGCTTGCGCAAAGGCTCATTACAGAGCCTACCGATATATCCGTTCCGGCTGAAGCAGATACGACAAGAGTCATTCCTATCGCAAGTATCGCGACCTCGGATCCTCTGTTAACTATATCTATGATACGTCCGTAAAGGATGGTTCCGCTGGTCGTTGTGTTCCTGAGCTCAACCATGAAGAACGTCAGCGGATTCACGCCTGTTGCGGCATCATGGATGATATTGACCGCCATGACCAGGATCAGGGCCACGACCGGAAGGAGCAGGGGCCATGACTTTATCTTGTTCCATGTTTTCATTATGATTCACCTCCTGCTATTGCCTTCATGACGCTTTCCTGAGAGAGCTCATGATCCAGCTCTCCGACCTTCTGACCGTCTCTCATTATTACCATACGGTTGCAGGTACGGAGCATCTCCTCTATCTCGGATGAGATGAATATCACGCTCTTTCCTTCGCCCGCGAGCTTGACTATGAGCTTCTGTATCTCGGATTTTGTACCCACGTCGATACCTCTCGTAGGCTCGTCGAGGATAAGGAAATCAGGATCCGTAGCAAGCCAGCGCGCGAGTATGACCTTCTGCTGATTGCCTCCGGACAGCTGCTTGACAAGAGTCTCCTTGCTGGCAGTCTTGATCTGCACAAGGTCGATATATCTGTCAGCTATCTCTTCCTGCTGCGCTCTCGAGAGAAGTCTGAACATGCCTCTCTTTGCCTGAAGAGCCAGGATTATATTTTCTCTGACAGAGAGGTCTTCGATTATGCCTTCTGCCTTACGGTCATCAGGAAGCATTCCCATGCCCTTGTTCATGGCATCAATGGGCTGGTTGATCTTAACCTGCTCTCCATCGACCTCGAGAGTGCCGGTCTGTGCCTTATCCGCACCGTAGATGCAGCGGGCCAGTTCCGATCTTCCCGATCCCAGCAGTCCGCCTATACCTACGACCTCACCCTTATGGATATCGAGGCTGAAGGGTTTGATGGTTCCTGCATGGGAGAGACCGTTAGCAGATATCTCCAAAGGCTCTTTTGAGAAGTCTTTCTGCTCTTTTTTGATCTCTGCCAGATCATCCAGATCCTTACCCATCATGGCTGCGACAAGCTTCACCCTCGGGAGCTCCGCTATGGGATACTCACCTACGAAGGTTCCGTTCCTTAAAACCGTGATCCTGTCGCAGACAGCATAGACCTGCTCCAGGAAGTGGGTAACAAACAAAATGCTGACTCCCTTTTCCTTCAGATCCCTCATAAGTTTGAAGAGCTTTTCAACCTCTTCGTCATCCAGCGAGGATGTGGGCTCATCAAGGATCAGCACCTTACAATCCATATCGACAGCTCTTGCTATAGCGACCATCTGCTGTATAGCAAGAGAATAGTTTTCAAGATTCTGCGTTACATCGACTGATATCCCAAGCTCGTCCATGATCTTCTGAGAGCGCTTATTATAGGACTGTCTGTCGATAGTATGAAGTTTTGTCAGGGGTTCACGTCCGATGAAAAGATTCTCCGCAACGGAAAGATTCGGACAAAGATTGACTTCCTGATAAACTGTGGAGATACCGATATTCTGGGCATCCCTTGTAGAATGGTTCCTGACCGGTCCTTCGATCCCATCCATGCGGATCTCACCGGATTCAAAATCATTGATGCCGGTCAGACACTTGATCAGCGTAGACTTTCCGGCTCCGTTCTCTCCCATCAGTGCATGGATCTCGCCCTTGCGCAATGTGAGGTCCACATCTTCCAGAGCCTTGACCCCCGGGAACGTCATATTGATGCCCCTGGCTGTCAATACTACGTTTTCTTCCATGTACCTTCTCCTTTCTGATTGAAAGCGGCGTGCGCTTCTTCGAAAATTAACGGGAGCTCCCGAGGATTGCGGGAGCTCCCGAGGATATGTGTATATCTTATACCCTTTTAGGCTGACTTAACAACCTTATGTTTCTTAGTACTGAGCTGCGATAACGTCGTCAGTAACCTCGATCATGCTCTGAGCATTGCCGTCAACTGAGAAGTCAACGATCTGATCCTTAAGAGCATACCAGTTATCGGGAACGAGGATCTCTGCCTCAGGTGTTCCGCCAGACTCAAGAGTCTTAATAACGCCCTCAACTGTAGGAGCTGCAAGAGGGTTGCACTCGAAATCAGCTGTGATGCCGCCGGCCTTAACCTTCTCAAGACCTGCAGTACAAGCATCATAGGAGATAAGGATTACATCGTTGCCGGGGCCATAGGTAACACCAGCGTTATCCATAGCGGTCATAGCACCAAATGCCTCGTTATCGTTCTCGCAGACAACAACGTTGAACTTGCCTGAGTATGACTTACAGAAGGACTCCATAACTTCCTGTCCGCCTGCCTCAGTGAAGTCACCGGTCTGAGCGTCAAGCTCTGTCCAGCCTTCTCTCTTAGCGATCTCTCTGAATCCGTCTGTACGGCCGATCTGAGCTGAAGAACCGGTTGTACCCTGGATGATGAGATAGTTGATCTCGCTAACGCCCTGCTTCTCAGCATAAGCCTTGAGCCACTCACCTGCTGCCTTACCTTCTGTAAGGAAGTCAGAGCCGACCCATGATACATACTTGTCAGAGTCGTCGATAGTTCTGTCGATAACGATTACAGGGATACCAGCGTCCTCACACTCTGTAAGAACTGTGTCCCAACCTGTTGCGATGATGGGGTCGATGATGATGTAATCAACATCCTGCTCGATGAATGAACGAACTGCTTCCTTCTGAGCTGCCTCGTCATTGTCGCAGTCAACGAAGCTGAGGTCATAGCCGTTAGCTGCTGAGAATACGTCCTGGCAGGACTTTGTTGAAGCTGTACGCCAGTCAGACTCATGTCCAACCTGTGCGAAACCAACGCTGATGTTGCCTGAAGCGTCGCCTGCTGCTTCCTCAACTGCATCTGCTGCAGCCTCTACATCCTCAACTACCTCTGCTGCTGTGTCTGCTGCTGCATCAGCTGTATCAGCTGCTGCATCCTCTACAGTTGCTGCTGCGTCTGCTGCTGCATCCTGTACCTGAGTAGCTGTGCTGCCGCAACCTGCAAGGAGAGACATTACCATTGCTGCACTAAGAAGAGTGCCAAGTAACTTTTTCTTCATTTTTTCCTCCTTATGAAGTCCGGGTGATCTTCACCCTTTTTACATTACGATGCTATTTTAGTCACGAAAAGACATATAATCCATGCACATATTTCACAAAAGAGGGGGTGTTTTTTACGATTTGTAAATAAAAAATGAACAAAAATTGATATTTTTATATTTTTTGTTCATTTTTATCAGATAGCTCTTCTTTATTTAACTTTTCTTTCTGTTTCGGGATGTATATCTCCATCTCCGAACCCTTGCCATACTCGGATTTTACCTTTATTCTGCAGTGACTTCCGTAATTTAGCCTCATCCTCTCGGCCACATTGGCCATCCCGAAGCCTGCATTGTCCTCGGACGGCCTGATCTCTCCCGCGATAACGCTCTTAAGGTATCCGAGGCGCTCTTCATCCATGCCTATACCGTCATCCGCTACCGAAAGGCATACCCTGTCTCCTTCGTCGCGTCCGGTAATGACTATGGTCCCGCCGCCTCTTTTATTCTTTATCCCGTGATACAGAGCATTTTCAACTATAGGCTGGAGCGTCATCTTTATGATAAGATACGACTTCAGCTCATCAGGCACATTGATCTCATAAGACAGGATATCCCGGTACCTCTGTCTTTGGATATGAAGATATGCCTCAATATGATTCAGTTCCTCCTGGATCCTTACAAGATCGCGTCCGCCCGACAGAGCCGTACGGAAAAACTGGGACAGAGAAGATGCTATATCCTCGACCTCTTCCTTCCGGCCGTCCTCCGCAAGCCAAATGATGTTGTCGAGTGTGTTGTACAGGAAATGAGGATTGATCTGGGCCTGCAGGAGCTTGAGCTCCAGATCTGCCACGGGCTCGGTGATGGATCTGGATATTATCACATAAAAGACCACTGATGCGACAAACGCTACTATGATGGCCGCTATGGTGATGTTCATTACCGCGATACGGGCCGCATCCATGTTGATTCGCACCTGCTCCATGCTCTCGGACTCGTAGTATATATATTCGGCTATCCTCTCCTGGATCAGTCCGGTAAGAATCCTTATATCCGTGTCCAGCCTCTCCATGTTCTCGTCATATGAGGTGTCGGAATCGATGCTGCCGTTTATGTCCTCCATGCGGTCCCTTAAGGTTGAGAGCAGTTTTTTGATCGAAGTGATCTTGTCTCGCGCCTGACCCGAGCTCGTGGTCACGTTCAGACTGTCAAAGGTCTGCTCGGCATCGCGTATCATTTCCTCCGGATTCTTCATTCCGACTGATGTTTCTACCTCATCCTTTGTAATGGATCTGGCGACCATCTGGTACATAACGGAATCAAAATCATTCTTGAAATCCAGATTATATTCATTGGCTCTGGTGACATTTAAGACTATGGCATCATAGGACTTGCAAAAGACATTGAGCTCATATATCAGGAAAAGAAGTATGAGTGTCAGCGGAAGGATTATGACCGCATACATAACGACAAGACGCCGTTTCAGATTGATGCGCTCAAAATTGTTCATTAATTGTCATCTCCTGCGGATTTGCCGCGGGATCGGAACTCCCTTGTAGTCATTCCCTGGGTCTTCTTAAATGTATAACTGAAATAATGCGGATCCTTGTACCCGACCGCAAAGGCGATCTCATTGCTCCTCATATCAGTTGTCATGAGAAGCTCTCTGGCCTTCTCCATGCGCTTGCTTATAAGATATTCTATGAATGTCTTACCCATCTCCTGGCTGAATATCGTCGAGAAATGATTGGGCGAGATATTGGCATTTGATGCCACCTTGTTGAGCGATATGTCTTCATTTGCATAGTTCTCATCTATATAGCTAATGGCACTCTGCAGCAGTCTTGAATATTTCTTGGCAGAAGTGGAATCCCGTAATTCCAGCACCCTGACCAGATATTTCTTAAGATATTCCTTCGCATCCTTCGCGCTCCTGGAACCGGTGATAAAGTCATTGATATCACCGCATTCCCTGTCTAATTCCTTGGGGTCCGAGCCAAGCCCCTTGGTGAATCTCGCCATGGCAAGATATATATCCATTATCAGGTAATTGAGAAAGATCAGGCTGTTGGCATTCTGCTCGCCTATATCAGCAAAAACAGAATCCAGGAGCGGCTCCGCCTCAGCCAGAGTTCCGGTCCTTAAGAAGCTCTCTATCGCCTTGTGAGGACTCTCTGAATCAAGGACTGTGTCAATATTCCATCTGCCCTGCTCTCCGGCATCCCTGCTGCCGGATCCTCCGCCTTCTTCATTTGAACCATCGGAATATACGACCTTTATGCTGCCGTCCTCAGTAAAGAATCTGTTGGCCAAAGCCCGGCTTGCATCATAGTAGGTATGCCTGATCTCTGACAGTCTGTTGACGATGCCTCCGACACCGATGAAGTACTGCAGATCGTCATATTTTTCCAAAACAGCCTGCATATCCTGAACGGTATCTTTCGTGAGCCTGTCGGTCTCTGCCTCCTTTTCGGCCATGGTAAGCAGAGCAAACCCGTTGATCCCCCTGTCAAAAAGCACGCATTCGGGGCGCTCTTCAAACCGCTGCGTAAGCTCTGCCTTAAGATTATTCCTGCTCTCCGAAAAGGAATCAGTGCTTTTCCCGTTGATCGTAAGTATGACAAGTGTCATCTGATAGGTCCGGGCCGTAAGCGTTATTCCAAGTGTTTTTGCCTTTTCGAGGATCTCCGACGTGCTCGCGTCATTTAAGATGATAGTCTCAAAGAGGCGGCTCTGCTCAAGGGCAATGCGCTCTGCCTGCTCTTCTTTGGCCCACTCCGCCTCGGCTGACATCAGGGATCTCTCTTCTTCTATCTTTTCGGACACAGCCAGTATGGACTCCCTGAGCTTTGCAGGAGAGATAGGCTTTAAAAGATACTCCGTGACTCCCAGCGTCACCGCCTTCTGGGCGTAGGCGAATTCATCATATCCGGACAGGATTATGATCTTGATATCCGGGAGTTCCTTCTTGACAAGCTCCGACAGCTCCAGTCCGTCCATAAAGGGCATCTTTATATCGGTTATCAGGATGTCGGGCTTTGACTCCATTATCATGGGATAGGCTAGCTCGCCGTCGGATGCCTCACCGACAAACTCTATGCCTTCCTTCTCCCAGTCGATATGCTTTTTTATACCGTCACGCATGACGATCTCGTCTTCACAAAGGAACAATTTAACCATGGCTCTAACAATACGGCATTATCCCGATATCGTCAAACAGGCCCTTACACTGCAATCTTCCTGCACATGAAAAGGGCCGCTTATCATGCGGCCCTTTTGTGATCACGTGCTATGCCAGGCTGTATTTTGGGGAATCCTCAAAAAGCCTGTCAATGATGTTTTCGTTTAAGAATCTCTTATTCTCATCCATATCCTCAAAGCGATCCTTAAAGAACTGCTCCATCCTGTCCCTTCCTTCATTTAGGCGCTTTTCGTACATCTCCTGTTCATTCAGGCTGTCCTGCCATTTCTTCTGCTGTTGCTCGCTGCCTTCATATCTGATCCTCTGCCGCCTGATATCGGACCGGCGCTCGAGATCCTTCTTCCTCTGAAGCCTGGCTTCGTTCTTTTTTTCAACCGCCCTTCTTTTTGCTCTGCTTTCATTTTGTCTTCTCTGCGCCCTGGAAGTCTCTGTTTCAAATGAAGACGAGCCGGAGAATGAGATCACCTGGAGCGTTCCCACTCCGCTCTCCTTCCCGGAGTCCTCTTCATTACTGCCAAGAGCCATATCCACGTGCTGAACCGTCCCTACTCCCATGCTCTCCCTCAAAAAGAGTCCTGTGGACCTGATCACTCCGTCTTCTTCTCCGTCAAGACCGTTAAGAGAGAATTCCGTGCTCTGATATCCCAGATAGATAGCCCCTATATCGGCTTCCTTGAGATCCATGAGGATGTCTTCACCGTCTTCTGCTTTGCACCACACTTTAAGTTTCTCAAAGATGCTGTCATTTTCATCTATCCATCCGTTGCCGTCACTGTCATATTCTCTGAGGTCTTCAAATCCGTTGCCGCTTTTTGCGCCGAACAGTTCCCCGCCGTCATCGATCCTGCCGTTGCCGTCTTTGTCGAGGGCAAGAAAACCCGAGCCTCTTCCAAGCATGGATATCTCATCCTCCACACCGTCGGCATCTATATCAAACATGAACTTCTGATCCTTCACATCGGCTGTATCAGATCCGACGTTTATCACAAGAGGGTCGCACAGAACTCCTGTCACCGATGGCGTATATACATTCATATACTCCATGTAACTCCGGCTCATCATGATATCCACATTGAAGCTGATGGTCCTTCCGTCATCCGTTCTGGCCACACCGTCCGCATGAAATTCCGTACTCTCATACTCCTGGTAGGTAATGATCTGCTGAGTCGTTCCCCCGAATATCCCGGCTTTTGCGAATCTTGAAAGGAGCATGTTTAAAAGAAGCTCCTGGAACTGACTGGCGGCAGATGTCCTGTCGTCAAAAAGCGATATCCCCCTTCCCTTCATCCTGTCGATCACTTTGGAATAGCCGTGATTACCTTCATACAGATCTGTCCCTTCGGCTGAAATATCCTTCTCATTGTGACTGTATGAATCCGACCGTCCCGTTCCGGAATCCGAAAGCCCCGTTCCGCTTGAAAGAGCGCTTCCGACAGCCTCCTTCATCTCTTCGAAGGATTTTCCGCCTGATATCCTCCCCGATCTCGCCCCCATACTGCCATACTTTCTGGCCGATGACATGTTGATACTGCTCTCTGTGATCCTCATACTTACTCTCCTTTCTTATTTTTGAGTATAAAAAAGACACCTGTATCAAGCCGGTGTCTCTTCTCATTCCGTAAACGCCGCATGACAGTAAAACATCAATCCTTTGATACAGATGCCGATCCTTAGCGTATTCTGTTTGAAGGTATAATACACACACCATACGGCGGAGATATCCGGATAGGCCGGGCCGATCTGCCGGAACCGTACAGAAATAAAAAAGCATCCGGATTCCAATGCTCATTCCATTGAAAAACAGATGCCGTCCGTAGCAGTATGCGATTATACATTATTTTTATCGGCTAAAATGGAGGAAAAATGAACCGCACTTTGAAAAAAAGAAGCGCCTGCCTTTTGGCAGACGCTTCGTAAATGACATATTGACAGCTTTGTCAGTCCGATCTTATGCTCCCTTTGCTTCCTTTGCAGCAAGAACCTGCTTTGTGAGCTCGGGAACGATCTTATTCAGATCGCCGACTACACCGTAATCCGCAACCTCAAAGATCGGAGCATCCTCGTCCTTGTTGATCGCTATGATGATATCTGACTCTTCCATGCCTGCTACATGCTGTATGGCACCGGATATACCGATAGCGAAGTATACGTTGGGACGCACGGTCTTGCCGGTCTGACCTACCTGCATCTCCTTGGGCTTCCAGCCTGAATCCACCACTGCGCGTGAGCAGCTCACCTGTCCGCCGATAGCAGCTGCAAGGTCCTCAAGGATCTTGAAGTTCTCGGGAGAGCCTACTCCACGGCCACCGGATACAAGGATCTTTGCATCCATGATGTCCTTGATATCAGAGACAGCCTTAACGACTTCCTTGATCTCGACATATTTGTTGTTAGGAGTGAATCCGGGATTGTACTCAATTATCTCGGCCTTGGCTCCCTTCTTGGGCTCGATCTTCTGCATAACGCCGGGACGGACCGTAGCCATCTGAGGACGGTTGTCTGGGCATGCGATAGTCGCTATGGTATTGCCGCCGAATGCGGGACGGGTCATGAGGAGCTGATTATGCTTCTGCTCATCCTCCTTGCCGGGTATGGGCTGAAGAGGGAAGTCTCCGATATTGAGTACCGTACAGTCAGCTGTCAGTCCTGTTGCCACGCGCGCCGATACGGTAGGTCCGAGATCACGGCCGATAGCAGTAGCGCCGACAAGCATTATCTCCGGCTTATATTCATTGATGACGGAAGAAAGCGCATGAGCATAGGGCTCTGTCCTGTATTCCTTTAATTCGGGATCGTCCACCAGGATGACCCTGTCTGCGCCGTACTCTGCAAGCTTGTCGCAGAGGCCTTTTACGCCTGATCCGATAAGTACCGCCGTCACCTGAGCATTGAGCGGCTCGGCAAGATCTCTTGCTTTTCCCAAAAGCTCGTACGCGATCCCGCTCACCTCATTGTCTACCTGCTGGGCGAAGACGAATACTCCTTTATATTCTTCAATGTTCTGCATTTTTTTATCCTCCATTAAATGACGTGCTTTTCATCAAGCTTACCGATGATATATTTAACAGCATCCTCCGGAGTATCGGGAACGACCTTCTCTCCTGCTCCCTTCCTGACCTTGTCGGATGCCTTGGCGATCTTTGTCGGGGATCCTGCAAGACCGAGGTTGCAGTCTTCCACGTCCTTCAGATCCGCTCTTCCCCAGGTGGTTATCTCGGTATTGACCGCATCAAAGATTCCGCCAGGTGTCATATATCTGGGCTCGTTAAGCTCGGAAAGCGCCGTGATAAGGCAGGGCATCTTCGCCTCAAGCATGTGATACCTGTCGTCATACTGACGCCTGACAATGACTTTGTCGCCGTCGATCTTGATCTCCTGTGCATATGATATTACAGGGATACCAAGATGCTCTGCTATCTGAGGGCCGACCTGAGCGGTATCGCCGTCGATAGCCTGACGTCCGGTAATGATGAGATCATAGTCCAGATTGCGGATAGCTCCGGCTATGGTCGTTGATGTAGCCCATGTATCTGCTCCTCCGAGCACTCTGTCCGTCACAAGGATTCCCTTGTCAGCTCCCATGGCGATCGCCTCACGGAGCACATCTGCTGCCTTGGGAAGTCCCATGGTAAGAACTGTTACTTCTGCGCCATACTGATCCTTAAGTCTGAGAGCCGCCTCAAGACCCGCCTTATCATCCGGGTTCATGATGGCAAGCATTGCTCCTCTGTCCAGGGTGCCATCGGGATTGAATTTGACTCCGCCCTTCGTATCCGGCACCTGCTTTATACAAACGATAACTTTCATTGTATCTACACTCCTTTTTATTATGATTTACTTCAGCAGCGCCGCAGAGATGACCATCCTCTGAACCTCGCTGGTCCCCTCATAGATCTCTGTGATCTTGGCATCACGCATCATTCTCTCCACATCATATTCCTTGATATATCCGTATCCGCCGTGGAGCTGTACAGCCTTTGTCGTGACCTCCATAGCTACCTCAGCCGCACAGAGCTTTGCCTGTGCTGCTTCTACTGAATACGAAACCTTGGAATCCTTCATGTACTCATCTTTCTTCCTTGCAGCCTTGTATACCAGAAGCCTTGCAGCCTCCACCTTTGTAGCCATGTCTGCAAGCTGGAACTGAGTGTTCTGGAAAGCGCCGATCGGCTTGCCGAACTGCTTTCTCTCCTTGACATAGTTGATGGTCGTCTCAAGAGCTCCTGCAGCAAGACCAAGTCCCTGTGCAGCTATTCCGATACGTCCGCCGTCAAGAGTGTGCATGGCGATATTGAAGCCCTTGCCCTGCTGTCCGAGAAGATTCTCCTTGGGGATACGGCAGTCTGTAAAGATAAGCTCATATGTAGCCGAGCCGCAGATACCCATCTTGTTTTCCTTGGTTCCGAATGTAAATCCGGGTGTTCCCTTTTCTACGATGAATGCGGATATCTCCTTCATCATGCGGCCGCGCTTCTCGACCTTTCCGGTAACTGCGAAGATCACGTATACGTCTGCTTCCTTACCGTTTGTGATGAAGCACTTGGAGCCGTTCAATACCCACTCGTCGCCGTCAAGCACAGCCTTTGTCTGCTGTCCCTGAGCGTCTGTTCCTGCTCCGGGCTCTGTAAGTCCGAATGCGCCGAGCTTCTCTCCCTTTGCAAGGGGTACCACATACTTCTGCTTCTGCTCCTCGGTACCGAAAGTAAGAATGGGATCGATGCAGAGTGAGGTGTGTGCGGACACGATAACGCCTGTCGTACCGCAGACCTTTGAAAGCTCCTCCACGCACATGGCATACGTCAGAATATCGCAGCCCTGTCCGCCATACTCCTTGGGTACAGGAATGCCCATGAAGCCGTACTTAGCCATCTTCTCAACTGTCTCTCTGGGGAATCTGTGCTCCTCATCGATCTCCTGTGCAAGCGGCTTTACTTCTCTCTCGGCGAAATCCTTGAAAAGCTGTCTCGCCATCTCATGTTCTTTGGGTAAAGTAAAATCCATGGTTATTGTTCCTCCATCTGTATTTTGAATCTTTATTTATCAGTCGGTACTTTTCCGCCGTCTGCATAGTTATAGAATCCGATGCCGGTCTTGACTCCGAGCTTTCTGCCCCTGACCATCTTCTTGAGAAGAGGAGCAGGACGATACTTGGGATCGCCTGTCTCGGTGTAAAGGGTCTCCATGATGGCAAGCACGATATCAAGTCCTACGTAATCACCGAGCTCAAGGGGTCCCATGGGATGATTGCAGCCAAGCTTCATGGCATTGTCTATGCCTTCGATATCGGATATGCCTTCAGAATATACAAAGATTCCCTCGTTGATGAGAGGTATCAGGATCCTGTTCACGACAAAGCCGGGTGCCTCATTGACCTGTACCGGCGTCTTGCCGAGTTTTTCGGATATGTCGTTGACCTTCTTTACAAGATCAGCAGGTGTGTTCGCTCCGGCTATTACCTCGACAAGCTTCATCCTGTCTGCCGGATTGAAGAAGTGCATTCCGATGATCGGCTTGGGAAGACCGGCTCCGATCTCCGTGATGGAAAGAGAAGAAGTATTTGACGCAAAAATGCAGTCATCATTCTTGACTATGTTCTCCATAAGATCCTTGAAGCAGTCCTGCTTGATCTGCATGACCTCAAGAGCCGCCTCGACTACGAGATCGGGATCTGTCGCTATTGAATTAAGTCCCGTCTCAAACTTTGCAAGATATTTGTCGGCAGTAGCCTGGTCTATCTTTTCCTTTGATACGAGCTTCTCGTATCCCTTTTTGATCTTTGCGAGTCCGCCCTCGGCAAACTCTGTCTTGATATCGCAAAGATAGATCTTGTCAAAGTCATCGCACTGTGCGAATGCCTTTGCGATACCCTGTCCCATTGTACCGGCGCCTATTACTGCTACCTTCATTAATGAATCCTCCTCTGTTTTTATAATATGTCTGCCTGTGTATTAACCCGATTATTCAGGATCAGCGGTTCTTAAAGTCCACGTGCTTGACCTTAGCAGGATCGTCCTTCTTCCTGAGGAAATTCGCCATTCCCTCCCTCTGATCCTCGGATTCGAAGCAGGATCCGAAAAGCTTCTCTTCAAGAGCGATGGCCTCATCCATGGGAAGCTCCAGTCCTTCATTGATCGCCTTCTTGCATGCTCTGACCGCTATCGGAGCATTGCCTGCTATGGTGGAAGCGAGCTTTTCTGCCTGCTCCATGAGCTCAGCTGCGGGATATACCGCATTAACAAGCCCGATGCGAAGTGCTTCGTCAGCCTTAATATTCCTGGCGGTGTAGATCAGCTGCTTGGCCATGCCGGGCCCTACGATCCTTGCAAGCCTCTGTGTGCCGCCGAATCCGGGTGTGATGCCGAGGCCGACCTCGGGCTGTCCGAACATTGCGGCTTCGGAAGCTATCCTTATATCGCAGCTCATGGCGATCTCACAGCCTCCGCCGAGAGCAAAGCCGTTCACTGCTGCTATGAAAGGCACAGGACATGTCTCTATCTTGCGGAAGATGTCATTGCCTTTCTTTCCGAATGCTTCGCCTTCTGCCTTGGAAAGAGTGCTCATCTCGCCTATATCAGCGCCGGCGACAAAAGACTTCTCGCCTGCGCCCGTGAGTACGACCGCCCTTACGGCATCCGTATCTATCCCGTCAACGATCTTGTCGAGCTCGTCAAGGACCCCTGAGTTAAGGGCATTTAATGCTTCAGCCCTGTTGATCGTGATAACGGCATAAGAGCCTTTTACTTCATATTCTACTAATCCCATTTATCTTTATCCCCCTTAATCTATGGCCTTGACGATAGTCGCGCAGCCCATGCCTCCGCCTATGCAGAGTGTTGCAAGACCTGTCTTCGCGCCTGTCCTCTTCATGTTGTAGAGGAGAGTCACGAGTATCCTTGCTCCGGAAGCTCCGACAGGATGGCCGAGAGCTATTGCTCCGCCGTTCAGGTTGAGCTTGTCAAGATCAAATCCGAGATCCTTGCCGACTGCCACTGACTGTGCTGCAAAAGCTTCATTTGCCTCATAGATGTCAAAGTCCTCTATCTTCATTCCGGCCTTTGCCATGGCTTTCTTTGTAGCAGCCACGGGGCCTATGCCCATGATGGAGGGATCTACGCCCGCAAGAGCGCCGGTCACGAACTCAGCCATGGGAGTCACTCCGAGCTCTTTTGCCTTTTCCTCGGTCATCACGACAACTGCCGCTGCGCCGTCATTGATGCCGGATGCGTTGCCCGCTGTCACGACTCCGTCGGGATTGATGGGCTTTAACTTTGCAAGTCCCTCTATGGTAGAGCCCTGTCTCGGACCCTCGTCAGTATCAAATACTATCGTTTCCTTCTTTTTCTTTACTTCCACGGGAACGATCTCATCCTTGAAGTTGCCGTTCTCTATCGCCGCGCAGGCCTTCTGCTGGCTCTTAAGGGCAAACTCATCAAGCTCTTCTCTCGTGAGCTTCCACTGCTTTGCCACGTTATCTGCGGTGGTTATCATATGATAATCATTGAATGCATCCCAGAGGGCGTCCTTGATCATGGTGTCTACGAGAGCTCCCTGACTCTGATCGGGTCTGAGCATCCTGTAACCGTATCTTCCGTTGGGTATAGCAAAAGGAGCCATTGACATGTTCTCCATGCCGCCGGCTACCACGATATCAGCATCTCCTGCCTGTATCATCTGCGCTGCCATGTTAACGCAGTTAAGTCCCGATCCGCAGACTACATTTACAGTAACGGCAGGTGTCTCTATGGGAAGACCTGCTCCGATAGATGCCTGTCTTGCTACATTCTGGCCAAGGCCAGCCTGTATGACGCATCCCATATACACATGATCAACTTTATCTGCGGGAACTTTTGCTCTCTCGAGAGCTTCCTTGATAACGATAGATCCCAGCTTTGCAGCAGGGGTTGTAGAAAGAGAACCTCCCATTGTACCGATGGCTGTACGACATGCGCCGGCCAAGACGATCTTTTTAGACATTCAATACCTCCTTCGTGCAATACATGTTATTTAAGAAAAGTGCTGTAATAGTGTATCACACGAAAGTTTCCTTTTCAATTATCTTGTGGAGCGGATATCGGGGCAAATAAAAAGGCTGCCGGTTAAGGCAGCCTCTGTATCAGACCTCGGGTTCTATCAGTCCGTATGTATTGGCTTTTCTCTTGTATACTACATTGACCGTATTGGTCTCCGCATTGTTGAATACAAAGAAATTGTGTCCAAGAAGCTCCATCTGCACACAGGCATCCTCCGGATACATGGGCTTCATATCAAACTGCTTTGTCCTTACTATCTGTATCTCGTCGTCATCCTGATAGTCTCTCTCAATGTATTCTCTCTTGAAGGATTCCGCAGCCTGCTCCTTGTCAATGATCTTATTCTTGTATTTCTTGAGCTGCCTCTCGATGATCTCCTCGACAAGATCTATGGAGATATACATGTCATTGCTGACCTGCTCTGAGCGGATGATGCTTCCCTTCACGGGGATGGTGACTTCTATCTTATGACGCTCCTTTTCCACGGACAGAGTCACATGGACTTCCGTGTCCGGAGAAAAATATTTCTCCAGCTTGCCGATCTTCTCTTCTATATTGGACTTCAGTCCGGGTGTAACCTCTATATTTTTTCCGACAATGATAAATTTCATGATGTGAATAACCTCCTCACTCTTCCGTTGTCTGAAAGTGCCCTAAGTATATCAAACCGGGTAACGCTTTGCAATCTGCGCCCACCGGCCGGCACCGCCGCCGCTCTGTGATATAGTAAAGGACTGTCGCCCCCTCCGGCAGCGACAGCCCTGATACACTACTTGATTTGTTTTAGAATATACGTCTTACAGCCAGTACGTTCCTGTAGCTTGCACTCGAGACCTTGATACCTGTACTTGCGGTCGAAGCGTGTACTATCTGTCCTCCGCCGATATAGATTCCGACGTGGCCTGAGTAGCAGACTATGTCTCCGGGCTGAGCCGCTGCCAGTCCGCCGCTGACTCCGTATCCTACGCTCCTGTCTGCACCTGAGCTGTGCGGCAGTGATACACCGAAGTTCCTGTATACGCTCATGACGAAGCCGGAGCAGTCAGTACCGTTCGTAAGTGAGGATCCTCCATACACATAAGGATTACCAACAAACTGGAGCGCATAATTTGCGACCGAGGATCCCGCGCCGGATCCGGAGACGGAGTATGATGCGCCGCCGCCTGAAGAACCGCCGCCTGACTTCTTCGAGGACTTCTTCTGAGCCGCAGCTGCAGCCTTGCGAGCCGCTTCTCTGGCTTCCTCCTCACGCTTCAGTCTTGCTTCTTCCTCTGCCTTGGACTCTGCCTGTATGAATTCCGTATGAAGCTTGACAAACTCATCGGATACAAAGCCGTCACCTTCCTCTATGGAGACCTTGACCCATCCGGGCATCTCGGTAAGTACCATGAGTTCGTCCTCAATGGGAACCATACCTATGACTTCCGAATCCTTGGTGGGTTCGCTCCTGACATACAGAGTGGTCGTAGTGACTCTTGCTAGCCTTATGCCTACCTTCTGGGCAAGCTCCTGGGCTTCATCACCTGTCACACAGTACTCGGCCTTTACGTAACCCGTACAGCTTCCGGATTCGATCTTGTACCAGTCATCCTTTTCTTCTATCAGATTACCGGCAGAATTGTTATACAGTTTTCCTACTACTTCGCTGTCCTCTGAAGGTTCCGATCTTACATTTACAAAATCGTCAACCTGAGCGATAACCAGATTTGTGAAATCTTCCTCTTCTACATCATCTGTGTGCTTACTTCCGGTAAACACGTCAGCCAGTTCCATCTCGCTCTCACTGTCATCACTCTCTTCGGCTTCCTCTTCCGGCTCTACGGGAGTCATGGCATTCATATCCACTGTGGAACCCGTCGAACCCCCGCCAACTGTCAGAAGCTCCGGCTCACTCGAGTTGGTCTGTGTGATGCCTGTGGATTCTTCTTCCTCTTCCTTAGTGGATACTTCGGAAAGCATATCCTCATCGGAAGACTTTGATGAGCTCGAGCTGGTCGATGTACCTGAATAAGCCTTTGAAGACATATTGATACTGCCGCCGGCCTTAGAGAGCATAGCGTCCACGACAGTGTCAGCGTCCAGTCCCTTAAATGCTTCCGAGGACTTTCCGGTCTTTCCTCTGTCGTTCTTGATCTTTTCAGCTTTGATGGTGGTAACAGAAACTCCCTCGCCCAGCGCTCTTGCGCTTCCGGCCGCGGGAAATACTGATGAAAGAGACTCAGATGATGCCATCGCTGTAGTGGGGGAGACAGCTATAAGTGCAGCCGCCAGAACAGCGCATACTATCTTTTTGTTTCTTTTATGCATGCAATACCTCGTTTTATGATAAAAGCCCCAGGCATATCTCTGTAAGAGCGTAAACCTGTCATATCCGGCTTTTGTTACAAGAATGTTAAATTCCGAGCACGACTATACCATCTATTTTGGGATATGTCAACTTTACAATGCTTTATTATCAAGGCTTCGGCCCTCGTAATATTTGTAACAATTATCCTCTGAAGCCACAATATACGGGCGTTTTTGTTGACATAACGCCTTAAATATGGTAAACCAAAATCGTTTTTACAGCAAGAATTTATACATCGGAAAAGGAAATCATGTCAGAAAAAAAACATGCTCTTATCACAGGGGCCTCCCGGGGGATCGGGAGAGCCATCGCCGAAAAGCTCCGGGATGAATACAGGCTCACTCTGATATGCCGGGAGAGGTCGGATCTCATGGAGGATCTTCCGGGTGACCATTATATCGGAGATGTGGGGGATCATGACTTCATCCAAAAAGTCTTTGAAGGGATAGATTCCCTCGATCTTCTGGTGAACAATGCCGGAATAGCCGGATTCGGGGTAATACAGGATATAACGCCCGAAAGATGGGACGAGATGATAAGGACAGACCTCACTTCCGTATACAATACTTCCCGGGCCGCTGCCATGCTAATGGTCCCGAAGCATTCCGGAAGGATGATCAATATTTCTTCTATATGGGGTTCTTACGGAGCATCCTGTGAATCAGCGTATTCCGCTGCCAAGGGAGGGATCAACTCTTTTACCAAAGCGCTCGCAAAAGAGCTCGCGCCGTCATGTATCGCTGTAAATGCTATTGCTCCGGGAGTGATCGACACGGACATGAATGCCCGTCTTACTGATGAGGAGCTTGCCGGACTTGTCGATCAGATACCTGCGCACCGGCTCGGAACGCCTGACGAAGTCGCGGAAGCAGTCCTTCTTCTGTCTAAGATGCCCCTGTACCTGACCGGTCAGGTGATAAGCCTGGACGGAGGTCTCTACTGAAAATATACTACTTCCTCCTCCGGTGGATCGGTGATCTCAACCGACTGGGCCACAAGGACCGGAGCCATGCCTTCCATGGTCTCTGCGCTCTCTATCCGGGCGGTGACGAAGACCGGTGTCTTGTCCTTAAGACGTCCGGCATCGGCCCACTGGCAGGGGAATCCCACGAACTGGATATCTGCCGCGCAGCAGGTCATCGCAAAACGACCGGGTATGAACATATCGCGTCTCCGCTTTTCAGGCTTATATACTATCCCCTTGAATCTCACCGTCTTGCCGAGATAGCTCTTCAGATTGTCAAATACATCAATATACCAGATCCCGTAATCATCATCCTCGACCTTTATCAGATCCGCATTGATATCATAAGGCAGTTCTTCCTTGACGTTGTTGTTGATCGTGCCGTCCTTCATCTCAAAGACCACCTGCGATCTGCGGTTGAGTGCCCTGACTGTTCTCTTGAACATGGGAAGATCCTGCAGTTCATCGCATCTGTTGAATATGACAAGATCCGCATATGTGAACTGCCTTGTCATCATCTGCTTCATATTTGCCAGGTAATCCTGATAAGTGGATGCATCTATCGTGCAGATGCCCTCAGCCAGCAGCCAGTTGGGCGGAAAGGCCTCAAGAGCCCTGTCGGGATCCCAGGTCCCGTTGTATTCGATCATGACCCTGTCCGGATCATGCTCGATACCGAGTTTCATGAGTGTATCAAAGGTCATGTCCTCTTCCGTATCTATTACCACGGAAATAAAACCATTATCCTTGAGCGAAGCGGAAGGGATCTCCTCTTCGCCCTCCTCGCACAGGATATAGAGCGTCTTATTCCCGTCCTTAAACTGGCCCTCCTTCATCGTCTCCATGATGAAGCTGGTCTTGCCGCTTTCCAGGAAACCGGTAAAAAGATATACGGGTATTTCTTTCTTCTTTCCAAACATAAGGCTTTATACCCCGAACAACACCTTTACTTTGTCTTCTTTGAGCCCGGAGCCTATAACGCAGAGCCTTCCGGTATAATCCGCGCGGCTTTCGCGTATCTCATATTCCCCGGGTGTAAGGTCAAACTCATGCCACTGTCCCGAGGCATCGGGTATCATACCCTTTGCCCTTAAGATTATCCCGTATTCCCCGCTCTCTTCATCAGCAAGTTTTTTCAGGATATCTTCAAGCTCACCTCTCTCATATTTGCGGGCTGTCTCCACTCCCCAACTCTGGAACACCTCGTCAGCGTCATGATCATGGTGATGATGGTGATGGTGTCCTTCTTCTTCGTGATCATGATGGTGATGATGATGCTCTTCCTCATCGTGATCATGGTGGTGGTGATGCTCTTCCTCATCGTGATCATGGTGGTGATGATGCTCTTCCTCATCGTGATCATGGTGGTGATGATGCTCTTCCCCGTCATGATCATGGTGATGATGATGATGGTGGTGCTCCTCTTCTTCGGGGAGATTCTTCATCTCTTCAATAAGAGAATCTACGAGAGTGTGTCCCTTCTCCATGGCTTCAAGTATCTGATCGCCGCGAAGCTCATCCCACGGAGTGGTGATGATCACTGCCTCCGAATTATGCTCTCTGATAAGAGCTATAGCCTCATCCAGCTTATCCTGGGACATATCCTGAGTCCTGGAGAGGATGACGGTACCGGCAGACTCGATCTGATTATTGAAGAACTCTCCGAAATTCTTCATATACATCTTTGTCTTTTTGCCGTCAGCTACAGTCGCAAGAGTATTGATAACTACAGCCTCCTCGTCCTCGTTCACTCTCTCGACCGCCTTCGCTACATCCGAGAGCTTGCCGACACCGGAAGGCTCGATCACTATCCTGTCCGGCGCATACTGATCTATGACCTGCTTCAGCGCAGTCTTAAAATCACCCACAAGCGAACAGCAGATACATCCGGAATTCATCTCTGTTATCTCTATCCCGGCTTCCTTAAGGAAGCTTCCGTCGATCCCGATCTCGCCGAACTCATTCTCAATGAGCACGACCTTCTGTCCGTTAAAAGCTTCAGCTATCAGCTTCTTAATGAGCGTGGTCTTGCCGGCGCCCAGAAATCCCGAAATAATATCGATCTTAGTCATCTTCATTTCCTCCTTCACTTATCATCTCATCTATCTTCTCCATGATCTCATCTCTGCCGGTCTTTTTTAAGGCAGAGAATAAAAACAATTCCGTATCAGCTGTCACATTGAGCGCATTCTTGATATCCTTGATCGCCTTGTCTGTCTGCGACCGCTTGACCTTGTCCGATTTGGTCACGATGATCACAGGTGTAACACCTGCATTAAGCATCCAGTTATACATCATCGCATCATCCTGATTCGGAATGCGTCTGATATCTATAAGAAGAAATACAGCCCTCAGATCCTCCGATCCGTTTAGGTACTTCTCTATCATCGGGCCCCAGGATTTGCGGAAATCAATGCCTACCTGTGCATATCCGTAACCCGGAAGATCCACAAAGCACACATCATCATTAACTGTATAAAAATTCATGGTCTGCGTCTTTCCCGGCGTAGACGATGTCCGGGCCAGCGATTTTCTCTGGATCAGAGCGTTGATAAGCGAAGATTTGCCCACGTTTGATCTGCCGGCAAAAGCAATCTCCGGCAGACCGGTATGCGGAAGGCTCTTTGTCGTAACGCCAACCACATGTGAGAGTTCGACGTTCTTTATCTTCATCGCTCAGACTGTCTTCTTGATATTATCGTATCTTACTTCCAGCGGAGCCGTTCCGTTTTCTACAGATTCCTTTGTGATCACGACCTCACTAATGCCTTCATCGGAAGGAACCCTGAACATGACATCATTCATGGTCTCTTCGATGATGGATCTTAAGCCTCTGGCTCCCGTCTTGCGCTTAACGGCCTTGTCAGCGATAGCCTCCACCGCAGCATCGTCAAACGTAAGCTTCACTCCGTCAAGATCCAGAAGCTTCTTATACTGCTTTATTATCGCATTCTTCGGCTCGGTAAGGATACGCACCAGAGCATCGCGGTCAAGATTATCAAGTGCTACAGTGACCGGAAGCCTTCCGATGAATTCAGGGATGATCCCGTATTTCACAAGATCCTCCGGCTGCACGTGATGAAGCGCCTCGTTCATGGTCTTTTCCCTGTCGGCTCCGATATCTGCAGCAAAACCGATAGACTTGGTATCAAGCCTTGACTGCACTACCTTGTCCAGTCCCTCAAAAGCACCTCCGACAAGGAACAGTATATTCGTGGTGTCGATCTGTATCATCTCCTGATGAGGATGCTTCCTTCCTCCCTGAGGAGGGACAGACGCCTGAGTTCCTTCTATTATCTTAAGAAGAGCCTGCTGCACTCCTTCTCCGGATACATCCCTTGTGATGGAGACATTTTCCGACTTCCTTGTGATCTTATCGATCTCATCGATATATATGATGCCGACCTGAGCGCGCTCCACATCATAATCCGCTGCCTGAATGAGCTTGAGCAGGATGTTCTCCACGTCTTCACCCACATAGCCGGCTTCAGTAAGGCTGGTCGCATCAGCTATGGCAAACGGTACATTGATTATCCTTGCAAGAGTCTGTGCCAGAAGAGTCTTACCGGAACCTGTAGGACCCAGGAGCATTACATTACTCTTCTGAAGCTCTACCTCGTCGTCCTGAGGAGCAAGTATCCTTTTGTAGTGATTGTAAACCGCAACAGACAGGACCTTTTTGGCGTCTTCCTGACCGATCACATACTCATCCAGGAATTCCTTGATCTCCTCGGGCTTGAGCAGATTGATATCAAAGCTGCCGTCACCTCCCGGTTCTCCGTCCTCTTCCTCAATGATGTCAGCGCATATGGCCACGCATTCATCGCAGATATATGTCCCGCTGGGACCCGCTATCAGTTTCCTGACCTGGTCCTGGGTCTTACCGCAAAATGAACACCTGATCTCTTCTTCGCCAAATCCTATCTTGGTCGCCATGGTTTATTTATCTTCCTTTTTATCGCCGTCGTTTTCCGGCCTTTTCTCAATGATCTTATCTACCAGTCCGTATTCCAGAGCTTCCTCTGCCGTAAGCCAGTTGTCACGCTCCGTATCCTCCGCGACCTTTTCCACCGGCTTGCCCGTATTGGCTGCAAGTATCTCGTTCAGTTTCTTCTTGGTGCGCAATATATGCTCGGCAGCGATCTGTATCTCTGTAGCCTGTCCCTGCGTACCGCCCGAGGGTTGATGTATCATGACTTCCGCATTGGGAAGGATCATGCGCTTGCCCTTTGCGCCTCCGGCTAAAAGGAAGGCTCCCATAGAAGCCGCCATACCGATACATATGGTCGACACATCGCATTTTACATACTGCATGGTGTCATATATTGCCATTCCGTCAGTGACGGAGCCTCCGGGAGAATCAATATAGAAATGGATATCCTTCTCCGGATCCTCTGCCTCCAGAAACAGTATCTGAGCGACCACGAGCCCCGCAGTGTGAGAATTCACCTCATCTCCGAGGAAGATGATCCTCTCTTTCAGAAGCCTGGAATAAATGTCATATGCTCTTTCGCCACGATTAGTGGTCTCTATGACGGTAGGTACAAGCATTTCTTATCCTCCTGTTATCACTCTTCTTCAGAAGCGGCTTCGGATTTCTTCTTGCGCTTCGGGATCTTCTTTTCTATAAGATCGTCTCCGTCATCTGCCTTGACAGTCTTCTTTGACTTATCTTCTACCGAACTGTCGATGATGACGTCGACAGCCTTCCTTATCTTAAGATCGGTCCTGATATTCTTTCTCTCTGTCTCGGTGATGAGATTCTTCATATTATCAAGAGGCATTCCGTAATTATCTGCCATATCCTGGATCTCTTTGTCGACATCCTCATCGGGGATCTCGATCTTCTCGGCATCGGCCACTGCCTCAAGCACCAGGCGGCTCTCGATATTAAGCTTTGCCTGCTCCTTCATATCATCACGAAGCTTATCGACTGTCATGCCGGTATACTGAAGATACTGCTGAAGGCTGAGTCCCTGCGATCTCATCCTGCTGTCATAGTTTTGAAGGAGCTGGTCGGCTTCGGTATCTATCATAGGCTGAGGGATCTCTATCCTTGAATCCTCAACGAGCGCCTGTACAGCCTCTTCTTCTTTCTTGCTCCTTGCGGCAGATTTCTTTTTGTCTTCAAGTGTCTGCTTTATATCCGCCTTGTACTCATCAACGGTATCAAATTCAGATACATCCGTCACGAACTCATCATCCAGCTCGGGAAGCTGCTTCTCGGTGATCCCCTTAAGCTTCACGGCAAAGACCGCAGCCTTGCCCGCAAGGCTCTCCGAGTGGTACTTCTCAGGGAATGTGACGTTGACATCGAACTCATCCCCTATGCTGTGTCCCTCTATCTGCTCTTCAAAATTATCTATGAATGAATGTGATCCGAGCACGAGCTTCTGATCCTCGGCAGTGCCTCCGTCAAACTTCTCTCCGTCGACGCTTCCGCTGTAATCGATGAATACCGTGTCCTCATTCTTTGCAGGCCTGTCCGTGACTTCGACGTGGCGTGCGTTTTTCTCGAGTTCCTTTTTGATCTCTTCTTCCACTTCCTTATCGGTAACGACAGTGTCAACAGGCTCCACCTTTATACCCTTGTATTTGCCAAGCTCCACAGGAGGCTTAAGAGCAACCTCTGCTGTATAGATAAAAGGCTTGTCCTTTTCCACCTGCGTAACTGAGATCTCGGGCTTCGACACGATGTCTTCTCCGGACTCTATCACTGCATCAGGATAGGATTCATTGATGATCGTCTGAGCGGCATCCTCATAAAAGACTTCCTGTCCGTACATCTTCTCTATTATGGGTCTGGGAACTTTTCCCTTTCTGAATCCGGGTATGGAGATACGGCTCCTCTGCTTCAGATATGCCTTCTGTATCGCCTTCTCAAGCTCCTCGGCAGGAAGCTCGATCGTAAGCTTCGCCATGCTGTTCTCTAGTTTCTCGACCTGTACATTCATTTCGACTATCTTTCCTTTCAAGTGATCGCTGTGCCACGCTGCACAGTCCAAAGCGTTATTGTAGCACATAAAATGGGCTGTTTCAATCGCTTTGTACCGCCTCCAGAACTTCTTTTGCCTTGGATATATCGACCAGAGCAGTCACTATCTCCCTGCCGAATTCCAATGCGCATCCCATTCCTCTTGCGGTGATGACATTTCCGTCTGTAACGGCCTTCGCACGGCTGTCGTACTTCGCATTTTTCAGATGCTCTTCATTTCCGGGATAGACCGTGGCATTCTTTCCGTCAAGGATCCCCAGTTTTCCGAGCAGACGGGGAGCCGCGCATATCGCAGCCACGTATCTGCCTTCCTCGTTCGCCTTAAGAAGCGCATCCTTAACCTGCTCGGAGGCCTCCAGATTGGCTGTGCCGGGCATGCCTCCGGGAAGCATCAGCATGTCATACTCTGCAGGGTCGATCGAAGACAGCATCGCATCGGCCTTTACCTCTATGCCGTGGCTCCCGGTAACATGAATATCGTCACCGATGGAGACCGTGGTCACCTCTACTCCTCCCCTTCTTGCAATATCTATGGGAACTATAGCTTCGCCTTCTTCAAACCCCTCCGCTAAAAAGACCGCCATTTTTGTACTCATGATACCCTCCTTGAAAATCTCCGGTGCTTTGACCCGGATATGACAATACTGTATCATGATACCACACAGTGCCGGATAAAAGTAAAGCAGGGCCTGTGCCGGAGGATATCATATACATGGAAAACATGGAGATCGAAAGGAAATGGAGGGTCGGCGCCCTGCCGGAAAACCTCGAGGAATACAGCTGCATAATAATGGAGCAGGCCTATCTGAACACACAGCCGACCGTCAGGATCCGCCGCGAGAATGACTCATATGTACTGACATATAAGGGGCTGAGCTCTGACGACATATCACACGAGGAATACAATCTTCCGCTCACGGAAGAAGCTTTCCGTCACATGCTCCCAAAATGCGACGGAAGGGTCATAAAAAAGAAAAGATATGTAATCCCTCTGGAAGGGACATCATTAAAAGCAGAACTGGATATTTTTGATGAGCCCTTTGCTCCTCTTATGATCATCGAAGTCGAATTCCCGACGCTTGAAGAGGCCGAAGCCTTTATCGCCCCCGACTGGTTCGGGGAAGATGTGACTCATGACAGGAGATTTAAGAATGCCGTCATGGCGATAGATCCTGCATTCGATCCCAAAGACATGCTTGCCGGCTAGATCAGTCCGTTGTCTATCAGCTCCTCCTGGACGATCCTTGATGCGGCTTCATCTATAGACTCTCCGGTAAAGGCCGCGGCGCTGAAATCTTCTCTGACGCGCTTCCTCATGCCGGAATAATTCCTTATCTTATCGAAGAGTTCCCTGTAGGTCATGTGAAACATCTGACCGTTCAATATACCCTCATATATGACGTTATTCGGGCTGATGCTGTGATCCATCATAAAAAAGTTGAGCCATTCATCAAAATTATCCGGTTTCATATGCAATCTCCTCTGCCGCAATCTCCTCTGCCAAAAGGCTTGCCGGCCGTCTGCCGGTACAGCGCTCAGACCATCTTGACATACTGTATTTCATAACTGTATAATAACGCTTACGCGTCGTGGAGTGCAAGCATTCCGCGCACGTCAACAGTATGAATACGGCTCCGAAAGAGCACGCGGTTCATACCGGAATTGAATATGGCGAGATAGCTCAGCTGGCTAGAGCACGCGGTTCATACCCGCGGTGTCGAGGGTTCGAGTCCCCCTCTCGCTATGAAAAAGAGTTCCCTTTTGGGAATTCTTTTTTCATAGCGAAAGGCGGACTCGAATTCCTGGATGGTAAGCGGGTATCTCATA
>JHYK01000011.1 GCA_000621405.1 Lachnospiraceae bacterium AC3007 | reverse complement strand
TTAACATCATATTTGAATTACTGTATGTTGTGAAGAGGGGGCTTCCCCTCTTCCTTTATTTTCTTATCCTGCCTACTAAAAATTTACTCTAACTTTTCCACATGAAGTTTGACATCGGATAGAAAGATTTTTATACTTAGATGTGACTGTATTATGATCGATCGGAGTATTTGAATGCCAAGGGTACTTACTCAGAACTTAATCCCGGGAATGGTCGTCGCTGAGGACGTCTACACCTATAATAATCAGCTGGTCATCCTCAAAGATACCGAACTCACGGATAAGTCCATCACCAAGCTGGAGTTCTATTCCATTCTCTCTGTCAGAGTCAAGGAAGATTCCACAAGCGATACCCCCATCGAAGAGATCCCGATAGAAGAGATGACATACAGTCAGCGTATCAAGTCATCTCAGGAATTCAAGGAATTCAAGGCGAGTTTTGAAGGTGCGGTCGACAACTTCAAGGGACATATCAATTCGCTCCTCACAGATGCCAATAACGCAACAGTAGATACCGAGGGACTCCTGCACGAGACAAATGATCTCCTGTCCAGGACTCCTACCGGACTGCAGATCTTTGACATGCTCCACAATATGCGAAGTTACGACGATCCGACCTTTGCCCACTGCATGAACGTGGCTCTCATCTGTCATGTCTTCGGCATGTGGCTCAATATGCCGGATCGCGATGTGGACACTCTTACCGTTGCGGGGCTTCTGCATGATGTGGGCAAGCTCAGGATACCCGAGCAGATACTCAGCAAACCCAGCAAGCTGACAGATGACGAATATCAGATAATCAAGACACATGCGGTCGAAGGCTTCAATATATTGAAGAACCTCGACATGGATGATCATATCAAGAACACCGCCCTCATGCATCATGAAAGATGCGACGGGTCAGGATATCCTCTGGGACTCACCGGGGAGCGCATAGATGATTTTGCAAAGATCGTTGCCATAGCGGATGTCTATGACGCGATGACTTCTGCAAGAGTCTACAGAGGCCCCCTCTGTCCTTTTAAGGTCATAAGCATCTTCGAGAGCGAGGGCCTTCAGAAATACGATTCGAAATATATCCTTACATTTCTGGAATATATAGTGAACAGCTATGTCAATAACCGTGTCCTCTTATCCAACGGTCTTGAGGGGGACATAGTACTGATCAATAAGCTCGATCTTTCACATCCTATGGTTCACTGCGGGAGTCATTACATTGATCTGTCCCATGAGCATGGGCTTTATGTAGAAGCTATCCTGTAATATCCTGAGATCATCAGCCTGATCTTCAGCCGACTACTTTGAATTTGGATCTCTTTGTTTCCTGCTTTACATCGGCAGTCTTGATGATGTCGCCGCCGAGTTCTCTTATCTTCTGATCAAAATCCTCATAGCCTCTTTCGATCAGTCTTACATTATCTATCACGGTAGTACCCTCTGCAGACAGAGCTGCAAGTACAAGGGCTGCTCCGGCTCTTAGATCGGGAGCTGTGATATGGGCTCCTGAGAATCCGGACACACCGTCTATGATGGCAGTATTACCTTCCACTCTTACATTCGCTCCCATCCTTGCCAGCTCATCCACGTATTTAAACCTGCTCTCAAATATACTCTCCGTGATGGTGCTGACACCGTCTGCAAGAGCAAGCGCGACACCTGCCTGAGGCTGGAGGTCCGTGGGATAGCCGGGATAGGGAAGAGTCTTGATATGGGTGGGCTGAAGCTCTCCTGTGGCAGTCACGCGGACTGCATCATCATACTCCTCTATACTGCATCCGATCTCTTCGAGCTTTGCCGATATGGACTCCAGATGCTTGGGGATCACGTTCTTTACAAGTATATCTCCTCTTGTGATGGCTGCCGCATACATGAATGTACCGGCCTCTATCTGATCGGGGATAACACTGTATGTACACGAATGGAGCCTCTCCACTCCTCTTATTCGGATCACATCGGTACCGGCGCCTTTGATATTGGCTCCCATACTGTTGAGGAAGTTAGCTACATCGACAACGTGGGGTTCCTTCGCGGCATTCTCTATTATGGTCTTGCCTTCTGCCATGACTGCAGACAGCATTACATTGATCGTCGCGCCTACGGTCACCACGTCCATATAGATATGGGCTCCCGACAGACTGTCGGCATGAGCCTTGACTATTCCGCCCTTGATATTAACGGAAGCACCCAGAGCCTTGAAGCCCTTTACATGCTGGTCTATGGGACGGCTTCCTATATCGCAGCCTCCCGGAAGCGGGACCTCCGCATGACGGTACTTGCCCAAAAGAGCACCGATAAGATAATAGGAAGCTCTTATCTTCCTGATATTCTCGGTGTCGATATTAACGTTATCTACCTGGGATCCGTTGACTTCTATGGTATGGCGGTCGAGTCTTTTGATCCTGACTCCTATACCCTCCATGGCTTCCATCATGACATTCGTGTCCCTGACATCGGGAATGTTCTCTATGGTCACGGTCTCGTCGGTCATGACAGAAGCGGCTATGATAGCAAGCGCAGCGTTCTTTGCTCCGCCTATCACTACCTCCCCCGTAAGAGGTCTGCCGCCATTTATGATGTAATGATTTTTATCCGTCTTCAATGACATCTCTATTAACGCAAGCTACAACAGTGATCTCAATGACCCGGTCTTACGACCGTATTGCCGGATCAAAGAAAACCGAACGCAATAGCTACAAGCACCGCAACACCGATGAAATTGACTATGCTTAAGATCATAGCCACCGTGACCTTGGCCTTAAGACCGCTGGTACGGTTCAGAAGCTCCTCCTTGGTCTCTGCGACCGCGGCAGCAAGCTCATTCATCTTGTCGGACTGCGAACTGGATCCGAGCACCTGAGCCAGATCCTCCGCCGTCTTTGCGTTGCCCGCCGTCACCGCCTTGGTGATCCTGCTGGCATTCTCCTCTACTATCGCCTGTACATTCTTGTACAGCTTAACATCTTCCTTATGTATGGCATCCGCAGACTTTGCTGCGACATCATTTGCATTCTGCTCGAGAGCCTGAGCGATAAAGGCTTTTGTGACACCGTCGTCCTTCGGACCCTCTGCAACGGGAGCTGCAGGCTTTGCTGCTACACCGCCCTTTATATCAGCCTTGAGTCCCTGGATCTCCGACAGAAGCCTGGATGAAGTCTCATCCTGCTTCTGGAATCCTTCCTTTACTCCCTTGCTGACCTCATCAAGAGTCTCACCCTGACGGTCGGTTATCTTCTTCTGGGCTTCTATGACTGCGCGGCCGAGTTCCTCAAGGTCCTTCCTTCCTACAGAAGGAGCGGCCTGAGGTCTGGGCTGTGACTGTCTGCCATAGCCTCCGCCGAATCCGAAATCATCCGGCTCGCCATAGTCCATCCTGCCTCTGGGGGAAGAATATCTGGGATCACGGTCATCCATAGGCATATCATCCTCATACCTGCGGCCCTGTCCGTCCATCCTGTCTACCAATCTGTCCATGAAATTGTCCATAAGATAACTTCCTCCTGTATCGACCCTCTGGCAACCATCTTATCTCTGTGTGACATTATTACCCCACACCAATAACAACGCTATATTGTAGCACGTCTACATGTCTTTTACAACATATACCGTTTTTGCCTGTTTTCAGGCTATCCCCATGTCCTCATCTGTTCTTCGGAGATCGCCCTGACCTTGTCTTTATTATCCAGGAAAACCTGTGCTATGACAGGATCAAAATGCGACCCCTTGCCCTCTTCGATGATCTCCATCGCCTTTTCAAAAGTGAAGGGCTTTTTGTAACTCCTGACCGAGACCAGTGCATCAAATACATCCGACACCGCCATAACCCTTGCGGAAAGAGGGATCTCCTCTCCCTTTAAGCCGTCGGGATATCCGCTGCCGTCCCATTTTTCATGGTGATGCGTGGCCAGATTGAGCGCCTCGCTTAAGTACCCGGTATCGCCGACCAGATCCATTGCCCGCTCGATTATCTCTTTGCCGGCCGTGGTATGCTTCTTCATCTCTTCGAATTCTTCTTCGGTAAGACGCCCGGGCTTGTTGAGGATGGCATCCGGCACCTTTATCTTGCCGACATCATGAAGAGGAGCGGAATTATATACATCCTTGATATATTCATTCGTGATGGTCTCCTGATACAGTCCCTTCTCCCTGAGGAGTTCCAGGATCAGCTTCACATAGGCGGCCGTCTTTCGCACGTGATCTCCGGTATTTTTATCCCGGCTCTCCACGAGATCTGCCAGTATGTAAATAAGACCGTTCTGCATGCGCTCTATCTGTTCGCCTTTATTCTTCACATCCTCCAGATAGCCCACCGTTTCACTGATGGTCTTCGTAAGGACATGATACAGCGTCTCTATCTCATCTGAAGTAGAGATATCAAGTGACTTCAGGCGCTCTATGCCTTCTTCAAGAACCTTCGCGCTGTCATATTCAAACTCCCTCGAAGCGAATGTCATCGCATCGACCGGATATGTCAGATGGAAATCCGCAAACCAGAGACAGAAAGTCAGGATCAGAAGCGAGAACCCCAAAAAGAGCGACAGGATCTTCGTCAGGAAGGATATCTCGTTCAGTCTGATATCATCAAGGCTTATATCCACGCAGGCATAGCATTTGAAATTACCTGCGCTGTCGTTTATCGGCTCGTAACCCGTAAGATGCCATCCGAATGTATCATGATTTACGAAGGGCTCCACTCTTTTGCCTGCTTTCAGATCGGGCAGTACTCCGGCGATCGAATCGTCATATTCCATCATGCTTCCAATGGGCGATGCCGGGACCTCCTCGGTATCCACATCAAATACAACCAGGAAGCCATCTTCCGTAGGCTTATACACATATACAAATTCAATATACGGAGCGCTGTTCAGTATCGTCTCCATCTCATCGTGGATCTCCGTATACCCCTCAGCCGATTCCTTCTGTTCTATAAAATCATCGACCCTGTCACCGTCTATATCCATCGCCACGGTCTTTGCGGTACTGTCGCAGATGACCGAATACTGACCTATGGAATAGTTCCTGTACAGGATGAAGCTTATCAGGGTCGTCGTAAATGCTATCAGCACCATGACCAGGGAAATAAGGACCACGACCTTTCGTCTTAAGGACAGGCCCTTCTCGCCGGCCTTTACTGCGGCTCTTATCTCAGCCTTTGTCATCGGCTTCTGCCGCCAGTCGGTGAGCTCCAGCAGGGAAGAGACGCTCTTTGGCAGGATCTGCATAAGACCGTAAGCCGCCACGACGGTTATCGCCTTGTCCACAAGATCGATCAGGAAATCATAACCTATCTGCGCAAATATCCCGTTTTCTCCGGCTCCGAAGAGACCTATGGTCACAAACGAACCTACCACGCCTCCCATGAAGGCAAGGAAAGGTATGGTGATAAGAGCCTTCTTAAAGCTGTCATAGTAGCCGCGCTTCGCAAAAAAGCTTGCCGTGGACGCCACGAGCACACTGATCCCCGCATAATACAGATTTGTGATATCAGCTGTCGAATTGATTATATTGGTGATATAACCGACAAAGATGCCGGGAAGATAACCTCCGAGGACCGCCCCCAGAAGAGTCCCGATATTGTCCACGTACAATGGCAGGCCGAAATACTTTACCAGCCTGTTCACGGACATGTTGATGAATACAAAAAGGATATAAATAAGGATAAGCTTGATCTTGCCGGAATCAATCAGTTTTTTCATCTTGATCAGTAATCCTCCTCTATGACCTGCATCTCAAGAAAATCGAATTCCACAGGCTCCAGAAAACTGTCCTGGTAAAACCGGCACTTCGCGTTCCTCTTGAAATCGGAAATATTGACCTCAAGCCAGACCGGCACCGGAAGATCCATATCGGCGCAGGCGTGCTCGAGCGAACGGACGACCTTGTGTGTCCTCGTATCGTCCTCATGATCAGAGACAGTGACATCCCTGAGCATTCTGTTTTCCTTAAACTGCCTGAACCAGATCCTCACTGTCGTGTCCGCTTTCCTTGATCTCTTCATTCAGGCTCATCATCTTGGCATCAAGATCCGACACCATCTCAGCGCAGTCGCCGAGTTCTCTCTTGATATGCTCGGGGACTGTTCCGTCGTACTTATAGTTGATCTTGTGCTCAAGAGATGCCCAGAAGTCCATGGCGACTGTCCTTATCTGTATCTCTACCTTTGTCTCCATGGTCTCGTGAGAGAGGAAGATCGGAACGGATACTATCATATGGAAGCTTTTGTAACCTGAGTCTTTGGGGTTCTTGATATAGTCCTTGATGGATATGACTCTGATATCGTTCTGTCTTGCGAGCATATCTGCTATCCTGTATATATCGGAGGTAAAAGAGCATATGATACGGACGCCGGCAATGTCATTCACGTGCTTGACCATATTGCTGACGGACACCTCAAAGCCCCTTCTCTTAAGCTTCTTGACGATGCTCTCTGGGGTCTTGATCCTTGATTTGATATGCTCTATCGGATTGTACTGATGCACATGCTGGAACTCGTCATTCAGGATCTCAAGCTTCGTGCCGATCTCCTTCAGAGCCGAGTTATACAGCAGTATGATGGTATTCCAGGAATCTACATCATCATAATTACTTTCATAATCCATATCCCAACCTCCATTCCTATCATTCTACTACAAAATGCGTATCGTGGGAATTCCAACCCGCAACAGCACATACTATATTATTGATCACGTTTACGCGGTCCCCTTGGATATATGATATCACCTCGCGCTCGGATGTTTCTAAACTCGCCTGCAGTCTTATAGACAAGATTTCGCTCTGCACTGTTCCGTGCTAAAAAGCAGCACGGCCATCGCAAAACGATGCCATTCGCGCATGGCGCTCATAAACGGCATTCAAAACATGCCAAAGGGCATGTTTTGCGCGAAATCTATAAGACTTTGTCTCGTTAAGAAACACCGGCTTATTGCTCGGTCGACATCATATATCCCGCGGGTACCGCCTGTACTTTATCGACAAGACTAAAATGCGCCTGCCGTCCCTTTTATAGCAGCCGAAGTCATGCAACGGTGCAGGACGGGCTTCGGATAAATGTTTGTTTAGGGAGCATTAGGCATGACTCACTTAGTGAAGCGGAGACTGATAATTTTCGCGAGACGCATGGCTGCGCTCAATGGTTTCACTGATCATTGTGTATGGCGCGCAGAACAGGTGCGAGCGAAAATTTGTCATCAGGCGAACGCTGAACTTAGTGAGTTCATAGCGCGGAAAAACAAACATCTATCCGAAGACCTTTTCATGATCAGAATCCAAGAAGTCAGTGGGGACGGTTCTCATATATCTGCGGGGACCGCGTAACGTTATCCAAAAAATGAGTTTCCGGATATTGCATATTGACAAATACGAGATCATGGTATACCATCTGTACTAGTCGTGTTAGTACAGTTCATTCGAAAGGAATAAAAGGATGCTATGGAACATTGATTTCCGCGATAAGCGGCCCATATACGAACAGATAGTGTCCGGTATGGAAAATGAGATCATCCGGGGGATCATGATCCCCGATGAACCTCTGCCCAGCGTGCGAAGCCTTGCCATGGAGCTGTCGATCAATCCGAATACGATACAGAAGGCATATCGACAGCTGGAGAGCGACGGCTACACATATTCCGTTCCCGGCAGAGGCAGTTTTGTAAAAAACGTGGAGGAAGTAAGGGAGATGAAAAAGAAGGAAATGCTCAGGCGCATCATGGATCTGATCCGTCAGGCCAGAGAGCTTGGGATAAGTGAAAAAGAGATCAGCGATGCGGTCAAAGGAGGCAGGACGAATGATTGAAGCTAATAATGTTACAAAGCGTTTCAGCGACATCACTGCCGTGGATGACGTAACGCTCACCATCGAAGACAGCAAAGTCTTCGGCCTTATAGGTACCAACGGCGCCGGCAAGTCCACTTTTCTGCGGATGCTCTCCGGTGTCCTCCGTCCCGACGAAGGCAATATCGAGATAGACGGCATGACGGTGTTTGAGAATCCCGAATGCAAGGAGAAGTTCTTCTTTATATCAGACGAAGCCTACTTCTTCCTCAATGCCAGTCCGGACGAGATGGCTCGCTTCTATGAAAGATGCTATCCCGCAACCTTCAACAGGGAAAGATATACAAAGCTCATGACAAACTTCGATCTGGACAGAAAGAGAAAGATCAATACATTCTCCAAAGGAATGAAGAAGCAGCTCTCGATCATCCTGGGGCTCTCGGCCATGACAAAGTATCTCTTCTGCGATGAGACCTTTGACGGACTCGATCCCGTGATGAGGCAGGCAGTCAAGAGTCTTTTTGCATCGGATATGTCTGACCGCGATTTCACACCGATAATCGCGTCCCACAATCTTCGTGAGCTCGAAGACATCTGTGACACCGTAGGCCTTCTTCATAAAGGAGGGATGCTGATGTCCGAGGATCTCGATGATGTGAAGGGAGACGTCCATAAGATACAGGTCGTATTTCCGAATGATACAGATACGGAATCCATAACGGACAGGCTGCGCATCCTTGATAATGAGAAGCGCGGCTCTCTCATGACTCTGATCGTGAGGGGACAGGAAAAAGAGATAAAAGACATACTCAGTGAGGGAAGTCCCATATTCATGGAAACACTGCCTCTTTCGCTTGAGGAAATATTCATTACATCCACGGGGGTAGAAGGCTATGACATCAAAAAGATCATTTACTGATTTACTTCGCGAGGACCTGAAGAGAAGGATGTGGCCGCTGGCTCTGTCCTTCATCGGATTCTTCTTCGCGCTGCCGGTACTGGCTCTCATCAAGCTCGGAGATCATATCACATCTCTTGATCAGGGATGGGATACTCTCGTGTCGCTCCAGTACTCATTTGTAAGCTTTGCTCTGGGTCCCTCCAATCTCTTTGCGATAGCGGGACTCATGATAATGGCCGTGCTCAACGCACTGCAGGGTATGAAATATCTGCACAGCAGACAGGAGGCTGATTTCTACGGAGCCATACCGGTACTTCGTACATCCAAATTCATCGCCTCTTATATCAACGGCATACTGACAGCGTTGATACCTTATATCATCATGACCTTTCTGGCTGCGATCATCGGAGCCACAAGAGGCTTTGTCACCGCGGAAGGTCTTTTATTTACCGTACAGACCATACTGCTGGAGATCGCAGGATTCCTGCTGATCTACAACACCATAGTCCTTGCATCGATCCTCACGGGTCATACCGCAGTGGCTGTGGCGGGAGGCGCTGTGATATCCTTCGTGCTGCTCGCGTACAGGGTACTCTTCGAAGGTTATGCGTCTACGTTTTTCGTAACAAGATATGAAGGATTCTCTGATGCAGGCGAGTATCTCTCACCCTTTACGGTCTTCTTCAAGATCGTAGAGACCGAAAGTGTATGGCGCGCGGACGGATACATGATGGCACGTCATCATGGTTATACTTTCGCCAATGTTAAGACTGCTCTTATAAGCCTCGTGATATCCGCTGCGATACTGGCATTATGCTACTGGCTTATTAAGATCCGCCCGGCGGAAGCAGCAGGAAGAGCGCTTGCTTTTGACAGGACGAAGCCCTTCATCAAACTCATCATTATCGTGCCCGTGGCGCTTACATCAGGTCTTTTCTTCCCGTCGCTGACCGACAACAGCTACACCTATCCCTGGCTGATATTCGGTCTCATAGTCGGGACACTCCTTGCTCACGCCGCCATCGAAGTCATATATGATTTTGATTTCAAAGCCTGCGTGAAGCACATCCCCACAGGGATCGCGGGAGGCGTGATAGCCGTAGCTATAGCTGCCGTCTTTGTCTTTGATTTTGCGGGATATGACACGACACTCCCCGACAGAGGAAGCGTGACTTCGGCAGCAGTTTATTTCCCGGGCATAGAAAACAGCATGTATGACAGATCGTACTATGACCCGGCTTTCGAGTATGACGGCTACGCAGATACGAGCGCCGATTATAATACAAAAAACATGGTGCTGACAGATATCGATGATGTATATACTCTTGCAGGAAGCGGCTGCGATCATGCATCGAGATACAGATGGCATGTCAATAAGCCCGCGGAGTCCGACTATTATGACGGACCTGCATATACCCAGGTCAGCGTGATACTTCGCAAAGCATCGGGAAAAGAATTCAAGCGTTCATACTACTTTGACAAGTCCGCCCCCGAAGTAAAAGAGGCTATGGCGCGCATCTATGACACGGACGAATATAAAGACAATACCTATGACGTCCTGTCAAAAGATGACCGTATGACAAGAATGCCCGTTGAGATAATAAGATATGAATCAGCCGGCCACACCGATACCGCATCATCCTTTACGGAAGCCGATGTTGAAGAGCTTGTTGCGGCAATGGCCAAAGAGACGAGAGCTTTGTCCCTCGACTATCTCTCCGGGGAAGCTCCCATAGGCTACGTTGAATTTGAATTCATGCAGGATAAGAATACGGATCCCTACGTGAACAGCGAGGTCGTAAGACCGGTTGGATACGTATATCCGTCATTTACAGAGACTATCGCCCTGCTGAACAAGATGGGTATCAATGCACATGAAAAGATCTCTGCAGATGAAGTGGATCATATCGTAAAGATAGAATACGATGATGACGGCAATGATCTCTCGGAGACCATAAAAGACAAGGAACAGATCGCAGTACTGATACCCGAGCTTATCAATCAGGACTACGCATCAGTCAACTACGCGGTACTGGATGCGGATTATGACAGCAATTACGAGGTGTATCTGAAGTCGACAAATATCAGGCCGGAATACTACGGAGACGTATCGATATACTGCGTGAAAAGAAAGTAACCGAAGTTCAGACTTCGTTGCCTACTACCTTCTCCCACTCTGAAAGGGTGGCGTAAAAACTCTCCACACCACTCTCATCAGTTTTCATATTGAGGAGCTTTCCGATATAAGGGAAGCTCCTCATGCTTCTTAGGATAGGATTATCCATATAACCGGGAAAGAGTCTTTTGGTCGTCTTCTGAAGGTGTCGTATCCCGTCCGCATCATACTTAAGACCTGCAACATGATTCTTTATCAGCGACCGGTTGAAATAATTATGGACAAATAAAGCCTCGCAAAGCTCAGGCTCTTTTTTCAGAAAGTTTTCTTTCTTAAAAAGATCATAGACCTGCATCCAGGTGATCTCGTTATCATGTATATGCTCCATCTTCTGCGAGAGATTGCTGACGGTCCCCAGGGGATTGTCAGAATACCTGTGGAGATAACTGTTCATGAGATAGTAATCCTTCACATGCATCAGCGCCGGTATCGTAAAAAGACTCTCCTCGTCGAAGACGCCTTCCGCGTACTTAAGACGATGCTTCGTAACAAAATCTCTTTTATACAGTTTATCCCAGCATCCTCTCTGTGATCTGCCGCCGAAAAAGAGCAGTATCCTGTCTCCGGTGTTCCTTATCCTCAGATACTCATCATCCATGCCGGAATCCGTGTCGTCTTCAAGTATTATCGCATCGCCCTTTAAGCGCTGCTCTTCGACGGATACATCCTTGGAAAGATAAGCGACTATCTCCGCACCGGTTTCCTTTGCTTTCAGATACAGTCTCTCAAGCGCATCCGGTACGAGCCAGTCATCCGAATCGAGATATGCGACATATTCACCCGTTACATACGAAAGAGCAAGGTTCCTTGCTGCGCCCTGCTTTACATTTTCATCAAGATTTATCACGATGATGCTCTCCGGGAATTCCTTTTCCCAGGCGTAGAGATGATCGAGAGAATTGTCGGTGGAAGCGTCGTTGATCAGAACTATCTCAAGTTCCTGAATGCCTATGGTCTGCCTTGCAAGAGACAGCATACAGCGGTCTATATGATCGGCAGTATTATAGACGGGGATGAGAAGGCTTATCTTCTTCATATCTCAGAGACCTTCCGGATGAGCCCTTACTATCTCCTCCCATTTTGCATTGTATTCATCAAAGTTGCTCTCATCGAGTTTGACATTGATGAGCTTCATCGGCTCCCTGTACAGTTCTCTTCTCTGCAGACTCTTATTCTCCATGAAGTTCGGGAACCACTCGTGCACGACGTCCTGCATATGCTTCACGGCTTCCAGGTCATAAGGTATGCCGCGTCCCGTGGCAAAGACAAGAGAACGGATGAAATAATTGATGATAAAGAACCACTCTGCAAGTTCGAAATTTTCTTCAAGAGATCCGTCTGCTTTCATGGAAAGATAGGTCTCCTCCCAGGTCTTTGCGTTATCATCTCGCCTCTTCATATCTCTCATGAGATTGTAGGTCGAGCTGATAGGATTCTGATAATATCTGTGAAGATATTCGTTCAGCAGATATATGCGGTTGAAATGAAGATATGCCGGTGTCGTGAAAAGGCTCTCCTCGTCAAACACTCCCTCCGCAAATCTCAGGTCATACTTCTCCACGAAATCTCTCCTGAAAAGCTTGTCCCAGCAGCCTCTGAGCAGAGGGCAGTCTCCCATGAAGAATCTCAGTCTCTCCTCGGGATTATGTATCTCCACGAACCTGTCGGGCTTGTCGCTCTTGCTGGACGGATCATCTTCATCCGGTTCCACATAAGTCTTTTTCGAAAGATAATTCACTATGTCCGCATTGTTCTGGCGCGCAACCCGGTATATCTTTTCGAATGCGTTCGGAAGGATCCAGTCATCGGCATCGAGATAAGCAATGTATTCTCCCGTGCAGTACTGTCTCGCGATATTTCGCGCTGCGCCCTGCATTATATTCTCTTCGAGCGGTATCACTATGATGTTCTCGGGATACTTCATCTCCCAGAGCAGAAGCTTGCCCAGAGTCGCATCTTTTGAAGCATCATTTATCAGTATGATCTCAAGATTCTCGATCCCTATGGTCTGACGCTCAAGTGACTCCATGCACCTGTCCACAAACATCGTCACGTTATAGCATGGGATTATCACGCTTATCTTCTTTGCCATTTTTCCTCCGCGCCAGGGCTGTCTTACCCGAAATAACTAACTCCCGATTCAAATACCTTCATATCCTGCTCACCCGTGATGTTCACGGCGACGTTCTTTCCTCTTCTCTCTATATGGCACATCTTGCCGAAGACTCTTCCGTCGGGTGAGAGTATGCCTTCTATAGCCTCGTAGGATCCGTTCACGTTCCAGTTTTCATCCATTGAGATCCTGCCTGTATCATCGCAGTATCTCGTAGCTATCTGGCCGTTGAGCGAGAGCCTGTCAAGCCACTCCTTCGGTGCCACGAAGCGTCCCTCGCCGTGAGAAGCGGGATTGACATACACTCCGCCGAGGTCTGCCATCGAAAGCCAGGGAGATCTGTTGCTCACGACCTTCGTATAAACCATCTTGGATATGTGACGGTTTATCGTGTTGAAAGTAAGCGTCGGTGAATCCCCCTCCTGAGCATCGATGATATGGCCGTAGGGCACGAGACCGAGCTTGATAACCGCCTGGAAACCGTTGCATATGCCGAGCACGAGACCGTCTCTTTGCTCTAAGAGCTCAGTCAGTGCTTCTTTTATCTTTTCATTTCTGAACGCCGTAGCGAAGAACTTCGCCGAACCGTCCGGCTCGTCTCCTGCGGAGAAGCCTCCGGGGAACATTATTATCTGCGAATCTTTAATTTTCTTCACATATGCTTCCACCGAATCCCTTATCATGCCTGATGAGAGATTGCCGAACACTCCGGTCTCGACATCCGCGCCCGCTGCCTCAAATGCCGCTGCCGTGTCGTACTCACAGTTGGTGCCGGGAAGCACCGGGATGAATACCTTAGGCCTTGCGACTTTGTGACGGCAGATATGGACCGAGGATGCATCCGACAGGAAATCAGGAAGCGCTCCCTTTTTATCGGTGCTCTTCGTCGGGAAGACGTTTTCAAGCGTCGCATCATAGCTGTCCTTTATCTCGGACAGTTTCAGCGACGTGTCCCTGTAAGTGATGACAGGACTCTTGACGGTCTTTCCTATCACGCGGTAAGGAACCTTTATATCCGAAAGTCTGTCTGTCTTTACTTCTGCTATTATGTTGCCGGTCTCCGAAAGGAAGAGCTCTTCCGGGATGAGCCCCTTATCCAGTGTCACTCCTATCCTGTTGCCGAAGGCCATCTTTGATATCGAAGGCGCTATGCCATGCTCATCGAGCGCATATGCGGAGACTATGGCGCCTTGCGCTATCGCCTTAGTGATCCCTGCATACAGTTTTGATGCCTTATCGTATACGGGAAGATCATATTCATCTATCGGCAGTGTGAATTTGACGATAGTATTGCCCGCTTCCTTAAGCTCCGGAGATATGATCCTGTCAGCATCCGTCACATCTAATGCAAATGACACAAGAGTCGGCGGCACGTCTATCTTTTCAAAGGTTCCCGACATGGAGTCCTTGCCGCCTATGGAAGGAAGCCCGTAGCTCATCTGCGCGTCAAACGCTCCGAGAAGCGCAGTGAACGGAGCGCTCCATCTTTCGGGATCTTCTGTCATCCTCTTGAAATACTCCTGGAAGGTAAAGCGGATCTTCTTCATGTCTCCGCCCGCTGCCACGATTTTAGCGATCGAATCAGTCACTGCATATACTGCTCCGTGATAGGGACTCCAGCTTGATATAAAGGGATCGAAACCATAGCTCATAAGAGTCGCCGTGCCCGTCTCATCGCCGGTATCAGTGGGAAGAAGAGCTGCCATGGTCTGGATCGGAGTAGTCTGATATCTTCCGCCGTAAGGCATAAGTACAGTCGCGGCTCCGATGGATGAATCAAACATCTCCACCAGTCCCTTCTGAGAGCACTCATTTAAGTCGGCCATGGTATCGAGCCATTTCTTCTTTACATCCTTATCCTTTACGGATACCATCTCTCTGAAGTAAGCCCTCTTCTCATCAGGCATCACGACCTTTACGTCATTTTCCTGATGTGCTCCGTTCGTATCGAGGAAGCTTCTCTTAAGGTCTACGATAGTCTTTCCTCTCCATGTCATGTGGAGTCTCGGCTCCTTTGATACTGTCGCGACCTCCGTCGCTTCGAGATTCTCTTCAGCTGCATACTTCATGAAAGCAGAGACATCCTTCGCTTCCACGACTACAGCCATCCTCTCCTGCGACTCCGATATCGCAAGCTCTGTCCCGTCAAGGCCCGCGTATTTCTTGGGCACCTTGTCGAGATCTATCTCAAGTCCCGGAGCAAGCTCACCTATCGCTACCGATACTCCTCCGGCTCCGAAATCATTACATACCTTTATGAGTTTTGAAACCTCCGCCCGTCTGAAGAGTCTCTGCAGCTTTCTCTCCGTGGGAGCATTACCCTTCTGGACCTCGGCTCCGCATGTAGTGGTGGAGCTCTCTGTGTGGACCTTGGAGGATCCTGTGGCTCCGCCTATGCCGTCACGCCCTGTCCTTCCGCCTAAAAGAATGACCACATCGCCGGGAGCTGCATCCTCGCGGATCACATTCTTTCTCGGCGCTGCTGCCACGACAGCTCCGATCTCCATGCGCTTTGCCACATAATCGGGATGATATATCTCATGCACGTAACCGGTGGCAAGACCTATCTGATTGCCGTAGGATGAATATCCCTTGGCAGCTCCTCTTACCAGCTTCTTCTGCGGAAGCTTGCCCTTCAGGGTCTTTCCGACAGGAACCGTGGGATCGGAAGCTCCCGTGATCCTCATCGCCTGATATACATAGGATCTTCCCGAGAGCGGATCGCGGATCGCTCCACCGAGGCAGGTCGCTGCTCCTCCGAAAGGCTCGATCTCCGTGGGATGGTTGTGAGTCTCATTCTTGAACATCACAAGCCACTCTTCCTTAACGGTCTTTCCGTCTTTATGCTTTACCTTCACGGGCACTACTATGGAGCATGCATTGATCTCGTGGCTCTCTTCCTGATCCTTAAGCCTGCCCTGTTTTTTCAGTTCCTTTGCGGCAAGCGTTCCAAGATCCATGAGGTCGATATATTTGTCACCGCCGAGTTCAGCCTGTCTCTTTCCGTAGAAATCCCGTCTGACCTTCAGATATCTCTTAAACGCGTCCTCTATGGGTTTGCGGTAGTAACCCATCTCGAAGGTGATATTCTTAAGCTCCGTGGAGAAGGTGGTATGTCTGCAGTGATCGGACCAGTAGGTGTCGAGCACCCTTATCTCCGTGACTGACGGATCTCTCTTCTCATCCTTTTTGAAGTACGCCTGGATATGGAGAAAGTCCTTGAATGTCATAGCAAGGCCAAGAGAATCATAGAGTTTTTTAAGCTCTGCTTCCTTCATCGATATGAAGCCTTTGAAAAAGTTCACATCCGCAGGCTCATCAAATTTTTCTATGAGAGTCGCAGGCTTCTTCATGTCGGTCACTCTGGAATCCACCGGATTGACCACGTAGGACTCTATCTTTTTGGCATCGCCTTTTCCGAGTTTTCCGCTGATGCAATAGACCTCCGCCGTTCGGATCACGCATTTGGAGGAATCATTCAAAAACCTTATGCACTGCTCAGCCGAATCTGCTCTCTGATCATACTGTCCCGGAAGGGCTTCCACCGCAAGCACCAGATCATCCTTTTCCCTGGGAAAATCCTCCTCGTAGAGTATATCCACAGGCGGCTCCGAGAATACCGACGTGCATGCCTTTTTGTATATCTCCGGGCGTATGTCTTCGATATCATATCTGATGAGATATCTGAAGTTCTTTATCCCTTTTATTCCTACGAAATTGGAGATCTCATCCGAGATCTCCCTCGCCTTGACGGCAAACTCCGGTTTCTTTTCCACATAGATACGTCTGACCATTGTCTGTTCTCCTGTTATCTTTGATCTTTTGAAGGCAGCTGGTGATCTGTCTTGGCAAACTCATAAAACTCCACGAGCTTTGTGAGCACATCATAGAACACACCACGCTCTGTTGCCTCTATCCATCTCTGTCCCTTGTACCTTCCCTCTATCACATAGAGTGAGAGGATCCCGCGAAGCAGGTCTATGTCCTTGAGCTTCGCATTTTTGATCGCCTCCTTCTCCTGCGCTGCGGTAGATATCCTGTACTGCTTGTATTTATACATATAATTCCTGTCCATGAGAGTCGTCCCTTCCGCCTCTTTCACAAACGAAAGAAGCGTCGAATCATAGACCGGGAATTTAATGCTCTGCTTCAGGTCCGCCGAGTCGTACTGAGTCGCGACGTCGCTGCCTTTTTTATTCTGGAAATAAGTGATATACCGGGCCAGCTTATGGATGTCCGCGGCATAAGTCTGCGTCACAAGTTCCGCGTAATTTTCGCCTTCATACATGAGATCGTTCATATCAGCACCTCGAAAATAAAATAAGCTCCGGCAGCAGTCCCGGCATCATCGTCTGTTACGGATGCCGGACGGATATATTTTAGCATAAGATGATTTATGCGCAAAAGCTGTATATGTAAGCCCTTCCCTTACGGCCTGTCCGCTCCACTATGCCCTGCTTCATCAGGATATACAGCATCCTCTGCGCACAGCTTGTCGTTATCTTTGCGCTTTTTTTGAAATCCTTCTGCGTAAAGCCGTCCGTAAGTCCCTCCGGCACGAAATAGCTGTAGTCCTCCCGTGACCTTATATACTTTTCGGACACGAGTCTTTTGGGGATCCTCTCGTACCTTTCGGCTCCCTTCTTCTTAGTCTCGTCCCAGCCGTTTAAGAGTTTGATATCCTCCACATCTATGTACATGATGCGGAAGGAGAGATTCGGATGATTGAGATAGGGAAGAATATGTATGAGCTCATGAGCCATCTCCTGCGGATGCGGCTTCTTGGGAGATCTTCTGGAGCCTGTGATCTCTCCGCTCTTCGGATCCAGCCAGCTTATCTGCTTTTCATTTGGGATTGGGTATACGATCGTGATCCTATGGGAATCCAGCAGTCTTCCGAGCTTTTTCTTCATTCCGTAAAAGTTCCTGGTCTGGATCTCCACTATACCGTCGTCCTCCAGGATATCCACCACAAAGCCGTCTACCTTCTGCTCGTGCCTTGAAGTGTCAGGCTCGAGATATGCTTTAAGAACCGCATGAAGAGTCTTCTCTTTCAGAGTGCCGATGCCTTCTGCTTCATGGCACCTGCCTGTCACTCTTTTTACTACCTCTTCAAAGCTCTCCTCTTCCATCCGGTATCAGTTATCCAGGAAATTGCGCTGCTGCCTGATCTCGGCAGGTATGGCTGATCCGGTCTTTTCGATCTTTGAATATACGATCTCCATAAGACGAAGCTTCTGCGCGAGCTTGATGTCATATCTTTCGATAAGCTTCTGGTATGCAGGGCTTGATGTCGACAGCCTGTCTCTTATCTCCTTTGAGAACGGACAGAATCTGAAAATGATATCTCTCGATACTTTATTGATCCTCAAAGAGCCCTTGCTCTCATATACGACGTAATTCATATAGTCGGAGACAAATACAGCCTTGGACGAATTCCTGGATGCCTGCAGCTGCGCTTTTATCTTCTCGCGAAGATCCGGGGAGAGATCATGATTCTTTCTGTAAAACTGAAGATAGTCACAGAACATTGAAGTAAGCGAAGGCACGGTCACATCGTTCCAGTGGACGCCCTGCTCCCTTCTGCACATCTCCCAGCGGAACTCTCCGGCAAGCCTGAGCACATGCGTGCTGGCGTCCTTATCAAGGAATGTCGGCATCATCATCCTTCCGGGAGTATTGCGCAATGCCCCGGATATCTCCTGCCAGAGTCCGGACCTCGTGCCGCCGACCGGCATCAGGATGATGTACGGAAGAACTTCCGTATCTATGAACTCTCTGGTGACTCCTATATCCGTATTTGAATATACGATCTGTCTTGTAAAGCAGCTGAAGTCGATCCTTCTCACCATATCGAGAGCATCATGTACGGCCGCATGTGTAGTCACACAGTCCGCAGGCTTCCTGGCGCTGCTCTCCTCGGTAAAGACAGGCACGAACGTGGTCACGCGTCCGTATGTGATACGTGATCCGAGCTTCATGAAATTATGTATCTCAAACGATACCTTGGCCTTATTGTCATTGGTAAGGCGCTTGATATCCTCTCTTTTTATCTCTCCGTCATCAGCCTGCTGCTTCAGATACTTTGGCCATTCCATATCAAATTCATTCTTGGAAGGCTCGACCTTACCGTTGAAGATCAGCTTCAGCCATTCAAAGACAGTCACTACGTTCCCTTCGGGATCCGGCTCATATGCGGCCGCAAGATTGGCAAGCGCCTGGGTGTTCTCACTTCCCGCGAGGCCCTCATCCACAAACCCGTAATACAGGAACATCTTAATGACAAGAGGCAGTTCCTGATCCAGTATGGCGCGGAAAAATACACCTTCGTAGATATTATAATATGCTTCGGAGATCTGCCGCCTGAGGCGTCTTGTATTGTCATCCGTCGACATCCTGTCGGGAAGCTCTTTATATGTTTTGATGAGATCGCTGAAACCTGCAGCCTCGTTTGCTTCTATCCCGGAGTACTCAAGTATCTCCTCCAGCGAATTGCCGAAATCAGCTTTGACACTGACGGAAGGAGCCTCATCTTCATCACTCCTTGCGCCTTCTCCGACAAGTCCGTCCACGTCCTCATCAGAGACACCGCTGTCCTCCTCACCTGTGTAAGGATCGTCCTCGGCAGGCACCTCATCAGCGGATACTTCTTCATCCCCTCTGAGATTAACCTGAAGATCAAATTCGCTCTTCTGCTCTATAAGCTCCGCAAGCATGGGCGCAAGATCCTGCATGTATTCATAGGAATAAAGAATGGTTCCGGTACAGAACTTGATATCCTTGAGATTGAGCACCTTGGCCATGGCCCTGAAATAATCGTTTCGCCAGAATCTGAGATCATACTTCTTCATCTCAACGCCAAGAATGTCTGCAAGTTCCCTGCACGCCTCGATATTCTGAGCTGTTTTTTCAAAAAGCCCCTGAAGGCACAGCAGAGTTGATTTGGTTATGAGCGGTGTGATCTGTGGATTTGTCTTTATGAGTGCGCGTATATTGTCTTCGCCGTGATACGAATAGGATACCACCATGGCATCTTCTTTTGCTTCATAATCAAAGCGATATTTTTCCCCGGGAGTCTCGAACAGTCCGATGATGGAACCATAGGGCAGATCTATCGTGACACTCCCGCTTGTAGCAATAAAAGAGCCCTTGATGATCACCTCAAGTTCCTGTACTCTCTCACTTGTCGCATGTAAAATCTCACCGGATTCAACAGACTGTTTTGCCATTTATGATTTCCCCAAATACCTCCAAAACTTCTGAAGGAATATTATACCATATACATGGGCGAGAGCAAAGCAAGACAGGGGGACGGTTCTTTTGTCTTGCCGTCCAGGCAAGACAACAAGAACCGTCCCCCTGTCTTGCCGCCGTCACCTGTCCTCTCTGGTAACAAATTCAAGCTCTACTCCGTTGGGGTCTTCTGCGAGGATGTTCCGGAAACTGAGTTCAGGTACATAGCCGGGTTCGGAGAGTATGGTGCAGCCTGCATCCTTTAGCCTTCTGTACAGATCATCCACATCGTCGCACTGAAGCGCCAGATGCCTGAATATGCCCCTGGTCTTCACGTCAGGATGCATCTCACCGTGATCGTCGTCATACTCTATCAGTTCAAGGAGCAGCTCATCAGACAGCTGAAAATAGTACAGTCTGTGATCACCCATATCGACTGTCTCCATCTCAGTGAGGCCCAGTATCTCCCCATAGAACTTCCTGCTTTTTTCTATATCTTTAACATTGATCGTTATATGATCCGGTTTCAGCATGTCTGACCCCCTTCCCCATATTATCTGATTATATCATTTTCTCAATATATTGGTTTTGATATCCTATGATTTTTGCTATAATAAAATCTCGGAAGGAAGGTGATTGCCATGACCGAAAAGGAATTTTCCAGGAACAAGAACATCGAGATCTTCGATCATCCGCTCATCCAGCATAAGATCACAAGGCTTCGCGACAAATCTACAGGCACAGCCGAATTCAGGAAGCTGATCAACGAGATCGCCATGCTGATGGGATACGAGGCTCTGCGTGATCTGGAGCTTGAGGATGTGGAAGTGGAGACCCCCATAGAAAAGTGCAGATCCCCGAGGATCAAAGGCAAGAAGCAGGCGATAGTACCTATCTTAAGGGCTGGTCTTGGCATGACAGACGGTCTCCTGAATCTGCTTCCCACAGCAAAGGTCGGACACATCGGCCTCTACCGCGACGAGAATACTCACAAGCCTCATTCGTATTACTGCAAGCTTCCGAGCCCCATAGAAAAGCGCATCATCATTGTGACCGACCCGATGCTCGCTACCGGCGGTTCGGCGATAGACGCTGTGAATTTCATCAAGGAAAAAGGCGGCAAAAAGATCAAGTTCATGTGCATCATTGCAGCGCCCGAAGGACTGAAGGCTCTGTCGGAGGCTCATCCGGATATACAGATCTATGTAGGACATCTAGACCGTGAGCTCAACAAAGACGCCTATATCTGCCCCGGTCTCGGAGATGCGGGAGACAGGATATTCGGTACAAAATAAGAATATAAAGACAGGGCAGGGGAAGATCCCCTGCCCGTTTTTTTGTTGATCGGATAACCGGTGTTCAGTCCACCACTACTCCCTTTTTCAGGATGATATTGGCGTACAGAGCTGATTCACCTGTCTGTATCACGACTGAAGAGTGTTCTTTTGTCTTATCGTAAAACTCCCACTTGTCTATCTCCTCAAAGCAGGCATCTCCTCTTTCGTCATACTTTCTTACGATCTCTTTGTATGTATCCCATATCGGAGTCTCTACCGTATCTCCCTTTACCACAGCCATAAGGGTCACCGGATGATCCACATATGTATCAAGAGGGAAGACCTGGAGTATGGCATCCAGGATCTCCGGAACTCCGTGTCCATCCATGCGGATAACCTTCTTGCCGTATGTAGTCCCGGGGAAGTTGCCGTCACCGATAGTCAGTTCGTCCGTGTGTCCCATCTCGCAGAGTATCTTCAAGAGCTCCGGAGGAAGGATCTTGGGTATTCCTTTAAGCATATTGCTTCTCCTTTATCATTATGTAACAATGGCTCTCTCCGAAGAGAGAGCCATTGAAAAAATATTTCTTTACATGTTGTTACGCCTACGCGTAACTACGCTACGCGACGATCATTCGGAATCCGCGCTATCGCGCTTCTTCCTCATGTTCGTTTACTCGTCAAACTCCCGCAATGCCATGCAAGCATGGCATGCGTGAGCTTTCCTCGTATTAGTCGTATAAGTTCGGAGCTATTGTCTCGTCGTTCATGTTGCTTGCATCATACCAGTAGCCGGCTGTAGGGAAGTCCTCAACCTTGTCGCCGTTTGCTGCCATGGTAAGAGCATAGATTGCATAGTAACCCATCATAAGAGGAGACTGGGTAACTGCGCCGTACATTGTGCCGTCAGCGATAGCGCCCTTGATGATGGAACCTGCATCAAATCCGATTCCGATAACATCGCCTGCTGCTGCGTCGGTTCCAAGAAGTGAAAGGTTTGCATCTGCTGCAAGAAGTCCCTCTGCTGCTGTCTGATTTGAACCGAATACGCCGATGGTGTCTTCCTTTGAAAGGATAGCCTGTGCCTGAGCTGAGCAAAGCTCAACAGTTGTCTGAGCGGGAACTGCAACCTCGATGACAACGTCTGCTGACTTCTCATCTGCAAGATCGCTGTGTGCGCTCTTAGCCTCGTTTACATAGAACTCATTACCTATAACTGCAACAGTCTTGCCGTCAGCTGTGATCAGATCGATGATCTTGTTAACGAAGCCCATGCCTCTCTGCTGGATGTTAAGAGCTGTAGCGTCCTGGTTGATCTCACCGATACGAACCTGGCCCTCAGCGCCTGCGATAACGTCCTTAAGAGCTGTGTACATGTTCTCAGCTGCAACCTCACCTGCCTGAGTATTGTCAGTTGCAACAGTTGCTACTACTGAACCCTCGGGAGCATCTGCAACACCTGTATCGAAGCAGACAACGGGGATCTTCTTGTCAGCGCAGTCCTTAAGAGAATCAAGAACTGATGTGGTATCGCATGCTGCAAGAGCGATTCCGGGAGGGTTGCTGTTGATGTCAGAATTGAGCATGTTGACCTGGTCAGCTATATCAGACTCAGAGTTAGGGCCGTGTGCATCATAATCAACACCGAGCTCTTCCTTAGCCATATCCATGCCCTTAAGAGCTGCCTGCCAGTATGTTGACTGGAAAGACTTAACGTCTACAGGGAACTTGTAAGCTTCGTTTGCTACTACGCCTTCAAACTGTGTGCCGCTTGTGTAAGCGCCTGATCCGCCTGTTGCTGCGGGTGCCTCTTCTGCAGGAGCTGCTTCCTCTGCGGGAGCTGCCTCTTCTGCTGCGGGAGCTGCCTCTTCTGCTGCAGGAGCTGCCTCTTCTGCTGCAGGAGCTGCTGCATCTGCTGCGGGAGCGGGAGCGGTCTCAGCTGCGCCGCCGCAACCTGCCAGCAATGACATTACCATTGCTGCACTGAGTAATGTTGCCAGTACTTTCTTTTTCATAATTCTTCTCCTTTATAAAATATTTTACTATATACCAAGCACATGACTGTGCTTAACTACCCTTACTGTTCCTTGGCCATCCTTCTTCTCTTCGCCACATCGATCATGACGGCTCCGATAAGGACCATGCCGGTGATTATCTGCTGCCAGTTAGCCTGCAGCCCCACATAGGGAAGACCGGTCTTTAAGAGGACTATGACAAACACTCCGGCAAGTGTGCCTATGACCGATCCGTATCCGCCTGTAGCCGACACGCCGCCGACGAACACTCCGCCTATGGCATCGAGCTCAAGTCCTGCACCTGTTCCGGGCTGTACCGTGGGAACGACTGCCGCATAAGCTATGGCTGCAAGTCCTGCAAATGTTCCGCAGATCGTATATGCCATCACGTGATAGAACTTGACGTTCACACCGGAGAGCATCACTGCTTCCTTGTTACTTCCGATCGCTATGGTGTATCTTCCGAACTTGGTGTGATTAAGCACAAATTCCATGAGTATCACGAGCAGCACCACTATCACAAATCCTATCGGAAGCTTCAGCGCATTTCTTCCCGTGCCGAAGGTCAGCTTGAAGATCGAATGGAACCATCCACCCGGCTGCTTGTTCGTGGGCCAGGGAGTAGCCATTACCATCGAACTTATTCCTCTTGTGATCATGCAGGTGCAGAGTGTGGCAAGGAACGGCGGTAGTCCCATGACTCCTATCAGGTTGCCGTTAATGAATCCAACGAGTGTTCCGAAGAGCACGCATATCAGCATTGCAACGATAACGGGACAGTTGAAATCTCTGATAAGTCTTCCTGCGCAGAGCGCATAACAGACCATTCCGGTTCCTATCGAAAGATCGACTCCCGCGGTGATAAGGGGGAATGTGACTCCGATAGCCATGAGCACATCATAATAAGAGAAATCCAGCATCGAAAGTATCGATGAATATTTCCTGAACTCCGGACTGAAGATCATATAGATCACGACCAGAGCGATTATCACCAGGAGTACTATGAACCTTTGATCAGCAAGAATCGATTTTTTCTTATTCATCGTTTTCTCCTTTATGCGATATCACGCGTTGCCTTGTCCATGATCTTTTCCTGAGTGGCTTCGGAGATATCAAGTTCTCCGGTCTTTCTGCCCTCACACATGATCACTATCCTGTCACTCATACGAAGGATCTCCGTCATCTCCGAGGAGATCATTATTATTGATTTGCCTTCAGAAGCAAGCCTGTTCATGAGCTTATATATCTCGTTCTTCGCTCCGACATCGATTCCTCTGGTCGGCTCGTCGAAGATAAGTATGTCGCAGTTACGCACGAGCCACTTTGCGATGACGACCTTCTGCTGGTTACCTCCGGAGAGATTGACCACCAGCTGGTCCGCGCTCGGTGTCTTTGTCGCCAACTCCTCGATATACTGCTCTGTGACCTTCTTCTCCTCTTTCTTATTGATGAAGATGCCGCTCATGTAATTCTCAAGAGAAGCAAGCGTGGAATTCTCTATTATGGTCTTCTGAACCACGATACCGTAGCGCTTTCTGTCCTCGGAAAGATAACCGATACCATGCTTCACCGCATCCTGAGGAGAATTGATCGTAACCTTTTCTCCGTTCACATATATGTCTCCGCTGGTCTTGGGATCAGCTCCGAAGAGGGCTCTTGCGGTCTCCGTCCTTCCTGCTCCCATCAGTCCGGAGAATCCAAGTATCTCACCCTTTCTGAGTTCGAAGCTCACATCCTGGACCATCCTGCCTGCATTAAGGTGCTCGACCTTGAGGACGACAGGAGCATCCTTGGGAACCTTGCTCTCGGTCTTCGGATCCTCATATATCACACGTCCGACCATCATGTTGATGATGTCTTCCTTCGTGCAGTCCTTTGTGATGAGGGTTCCGACATAGCCTCCGTCTCTCATGACGGTGACTCTGTCCGTGATCACCTTGATCTCATCCATACGGTGGGAGATGTAGACGATCGCGAGTCCCTTCTCCCTCAGATCCCTGATGATCGCAAAGAGATCCTCGATCTCCTTCTCTGTAAGCGCTGCCGACGGCTCATCGAATATGATGACCTTAGCCTTGTGGGATATTGCCTTTGCTATCTCGCACATCTGCTGCTTGCCGACAGTCAGGTCGCTCATCTTGTCTCTGGGATTGATGTCGATGTGGAGCTCTTCGAAAAGCTTCTTGGACTCCTCTATCATCTTCTTGTCATCGATCGCAAAGCCCTTCATGAACTCACGTCCGATGAATATGTTCTGGGATACCGTGAGGTCTCCGACCATGTTCAGCTCCTGATGCACTATGACGATACCTGCATCCTGAGCTTCTCTCGTATTGGCGAACTCAACTTCCTTTCCTTCATAAGTGATGGTTCCGGAATCCTTTGTGTAGATGCCTGTGAGCACCTTCATCAGTGTCGATTTGCCGGCTCCGTTCTCACCCATGAGCGCATGCACTTCACCGCTCCTCACGTCAAAGTGTACGTGATCCAGAGCGTGCACTCCCGGGAAGGACTTGTCTATTTCTTCCATAGTAAGAATCGCATCAGCCATTTGTCTGCTCCTCCCCTTAGTTCTTCCTGCGGCGTGCCATGACGTCCGCGTACACAACGACTATAACGATAAGGCCCGTAACTATGAGCTGTATATCTTTTGCAAATCCAAGAGCCAGGATGCCTTCCTGAAGAAGAGAGATGATCAGCACGCCTATGACCGTGCCTCCTATGGAAGCAAGTCCGCCTACCATCGAGGTGCCTCCCATGACGCAGCCTGCGATAGCTTCGTTGTTGTACTGATCTCCGTATCCGGGCTGGACTGTCGTATATGCTCCGACAAAGAAGATCGCTGCTATGCCGACCAGAGTTCCGCAGATGACATATGCGAGCATCTCCCATTTCTTGGTATCGACTCCGGAGAGCCTGACGGCTTCACGGTTGCTGCCGAGGCAGAGGATGTATCTGCCGGGCTTCGTATTGTTCAGGACTATCATGCAGATGAATGCCACGAAAAGGAAGATAAGAAGTCCAACGGGGAATCCCTTGTAGCTTACGAGATTTCTGAACCAGCCTCTCTGAGGATCCGTAGAGAGCGGCCAGCTGACCGACTGGGTCTTTGTATATACTGCCGCTATACCTTTTGCTATGTTCATGGATGCCATGGATACGATGAAGGGAGGTATCGTCCAGTATGAGACGAGGTATCCGTTAAAGCATCCGAAGAGGAATCCTATCAGTATGCTTATAAGAAGTGATACTACAACCGGTGCTCCCTTATTCAGCATCGTGTATCCGGAAATAAGACCGCAACAGAACATTACCGGTCCTATGGAGAAATCAATTCCTCCGGTCGCTATGACAAAGGTAACGCCGAGCGACAGGAACCCGAGGAAGTACACGTAATTCATGATGCTCATGATGCGGGCCATACCGAAGAATCCCGGCACCAGGAGCGAGAATGCAAAATACATCAGGATCATGACGCAAAACAGGATGACCCTGTTGAATCCGACCTTTTTCACAAAAGCGTTCTGCTTGATCTTATCCACGTTCCCCCTCCGATCAGTATAATACTGGTTTTTATCCTGCGAACCGCACGAAACGTTTCGCTTTGATTATTGTATTATAAAACTTCCTGCGTGTCAACACAAAGATTATTTACTTTCTTTTCGGGATTTCTGGCGATTCTGGATCCGCCGTACCGATTCGCCTTCCTTCAGCGCAGCATACAGGCTGACCTTCTGCGGAGGAAGCTTTCTGCCTTCCTCTATCCTCTTCAGAAGTATCCTTACGCCTTCCGATGCGATCTCCTCCATTGGCTGAGCCACAAGAGTGAGTTTCGGCTTCATGACCATGGGAAGTATCAGTTCATCGAAGCCGATAAGAGATATATTCTCCGGGCATCTGACGCCCTCTTCGTTGAGCGCCATTATGACACCGAGACTTACTTCATAATTGGTGGACAGCACCGCCGTGGGCCTGTCCTTAAGCTTCAGCAGGGCTTTCATGCTGGTATATCCGAGTTCCGTGGAATGCGTGCGTGCCGAATACATGTACTGTTCGGGAATCTCTATCCCGGCTTTTTTCATGGCAGCCCTGTATCCCAGAAAACGTTCATGCCCCGTGTACTCATTCGAATAGATCACGGCTATCTTTCTGTGCCCGCTGCTGATAAGAAAATCGGTAGCCCTCTCTGCGGCGCTGCTGTTGTCTATTATGACGCAGTCAAAATCATCGCTGTGCATCTCTCGGTCCAGCAATACTACCGGAACTCCGGCTTTTTCCGCCGACTGCAGAGACGAAGGCTCCATCGATACCGGTATCAGTATGATGCCGTCGACCTGCTTTTCGATACAGAATCTGATGCTCTCCGCCTCCTGCTTTTCATCGCTGTTGGAGTCGCATATCATCATCCCGTATCCTCTGTCGTGAAGATAAGCCGATGCATGCTGAAGCAGCACCCCGGAAAAGTTGGATGCGATGTTATTTACCACGAACCCTATGGTCCTTGTGCGCTTTGTCACAAGCGATCTGGCCGTCTCATTGGGATGGTAATCGAGTTTTCTTATGGCCTCTTCTATCTTCAGTCTGTTCTCCGAACGGACATTTCCTCCGTTGAGATACTTCGAGATGGTTGCAAGCCCGAGACCTGTTTCTGCTTTGATATCCTTGATCGTTGCTGCCATGATTCTGCCTGATCAGATGTCCTCTCCCTCTTCCGACGGGTATTTGAAACGAAACGCTTCCTGTGTTGCTTTGATAAAGGGTTCAAGCTCCCCGGTCACGCCGAGGGCATCAGGTATTACCTGTGTTATCTCCTTTACTTCTTTTCTTATCTTTCCGACTCTGTGCTCGTCCGTTATATGACCAAGTCCCAGGACTACGGAGTTGTAAGTCTTATCTTTCTCGCAGAGATCAAAGTAGAAAAGAGCGGTGTTGAACAGTTCGTCGTAGACCGCAGCTTCTCCGGCTTCGCCGTACTCTTCGCGCAGGTCGAACTGCCAGTCCTTCTTTATCCCGTCTATCTCACGACGGATTCGCTTCTTCTCGCCGGGAAGATATATCCTGCGCTTGACGGACATGAGGTTGACCCAGCCTCTGATGCCGTAGTCAATGTCCATGCCGTTCTTCTTCCCGTAACGGTTTTGCCATATCTTCTCTCTGACTTCAAATTCCTTTTCTTCCCCGTGCTCTTCCTTTTCTCTGTCAAGGATCGCGCGTCTTCTTTTGTAGTCAGTCTCTCTCTTGTATTCGGATATCCATGCTGCTTCCATACGCTCAGCCCTTTCCAACGCTTCCGACTACTTCCATCTTCTGCATCACGTATTTCTTTACCTCCTCCATTGCAGGAGCGCAGTATTTCTTCGGATCGAAGTCATCGGGATGAGCCTCCATATGAGCCTTTACCCCCTTCGTGAAAGCAATGCGGAGATCCGTAGCGTAATTAACCTTGCAGATCCCGCGGCTTATGCAGTCTCTGACCTGCTCGTCCGGAACACCCGAAGTTCCGTGCAGGACAAGCGGTATGTCCACCACATTGCGTATGGCGGAAAGCACATCCACATTGACCTTCGGTACGCCCTTGTAGACACCGTGCGAAGTTCCGACGCCCACAGCGAGAGAATCCGGAGTGCATCTTGCGACGAATTCCTTTGCTTCATCGGGATCCGTGTACGGATTATCGTCTCCGTTCTCCAGATCGTCTTCCTTACCGCCTACCTTGCCAAGCTCCGCTTCCACGGGGATATTGCCGGGATGGCAGGCATCGGTGACCCTTTTTGTAAGTGCTATATTGTCTTCAAAAGGAAGCTTTGAGCCGTCTATCATTATGGATGTATATCCGGTGCGATATGCCTGCATCGCAAGCTCGAAGCTGTTGCCGTGATCGAGGTGCATGACTACGGGAAGCTTTGTACGTTCCGCAGCAGCCCTCACGTTTGCGAGATAATAGTCGAGCCCCGCATATTTCAATGTTCCCGGGGTAGTCTGCATGATGACGGGAGAGCCTGTCTCCTCCGCGGCTGCAAGCACCGCCATCACCATCTCCATGTTCTCCACATTGAAAGCGCCTACGGCGTACCCCTTTTTCTGTGCGTCAAGCAACAGTTCCTTTGATGTTACAAGCATATCGATCCTCCTGTTATTTAGATTTGTCTGATGTAACCGGCAGCATAATTATAATCGTCTGCGGCATCCATGACAAAACTCATAAGCAGTGATCTTGCATCCTTTTCAAGCTTACCGTCCCTGACCTTCTTGTACTGTATCGGCATATACTGATACAAAAGCCCCGTAGGTATCTCCTGTCCGTCTATGTTCTTTATGAGCTTCTCTATCGCATCCCTTATCTCGGGCATGGCAAAATAATAACGGCATCTGTCGGACAGGCTGAAGCGCCTCTTTATCGCGATCTCCTTATCCGAGCCATGGTAATACTTTGCCCACTTGGATGTATCATCGAGCATGAGCTTCTCCAGAAGTTCCGGGAAATCCACCCGATCCTTTTCATCCACGAGCACCTTCTCAATCTCGCTCATGGCAAAGATTCCGTCTCTTAAGGCAAATGTAAGGGCGGGACCGACCTTCAGGATCGCCACTCCGTCCTCCACCATCTGTTTCAGGCATTCGGGCGGCTGATAGTCTGTCGAATGGCCTTCCATATATATACCGTCAAAGGTCTTTATCTTGGCGCAAAGATCCACGGCATTGTCCCTGTTATATGCGAAGACTTCATCATCGCCGAATTCAACGCCCGGCTGCACTACTATGCCGATGACATTATCAAATGCATCAGGGTCAGTTATCGATGCAAACTGCTTTTTGTATTCCTCAAGCGTAGCAGCCACAGCGGCAGGCTTTGTGACAGATATGCTGTCCTCCTGCTCCTGCGCTCCGCCCGGGATCGGTACCTCGCTGCCGATGATGAAGACAGGTCTCTTCTCATCGGGATTCTTTTTAAGAAGTTCCTGATAGCTGTCCTCGCAGGCCTGATAGAGTCTTGCTCCGCGCTTTGCCACCGTCTCATCCGTAAGCGGCTGGTCAGTGGGATCGTCTGCTACTCTCATGCTTGTGTCAAGATGTATTTTCTTATAGCCGGCTTCGACAAAAAGCTTGACCAGTGTCTCTGCTTTTTCCATAGCTTCGGCTTCATTTTCGTTAACCCATGTGAGCGGTCCGAGATGATCTCCGCCCAGCACTATCCTGTCGTGGGGATAGTCTGCCCTGTCTGCGATCTCATATACGAAATCGCGAAAATCGGCGGGCTTCATGCCTGTGTAGCCGCCGAACTGATTGACCTGATTCGCGGTAGCCTCGATAAGGATGTCGACATCCAGCTCCTTGGCCTGACGGATCAGTGCTTCTATCACGATATCATTTGCTGTGCAGTAGGAGGGTACACCGACTGTCCTGCCTGCCTTCCGCTCCTTTACCATGTTCTGCATCAGATTGCTCATTTCGTTTTCTCTCCTCAAATATTCTTCGCTTGTTTTAATTCCCCGTTCAGGCGCGCATAGCGCGCCTGAACGGGGCTCAAATTGAGTCAAAGGGCTCACTTTGCATCCGGGCAGTCGACGATCACGCCGTCCTCATCCCAGAGATCATGCCAGTCAGTTGCTCCGGGCCACAGGAATACCTGCCCCTTGACGAGCCTGTTGTTCTTCTCAAGAGTAGCGATGGTAGCCATCTCTTCATCGGTAAGCGGCTCTGTCTGGGTAGAGTTCAGATTGCTCACATATTCCATCTCGTGGATAGAGAAGGGGATGGGGATCTGTCCTCTCTGTACAGCCCACTTAAGAGCGATGATAGCAGGATGCACGCCATGCTTCTCGGCGATAGCCTTAAACTCGGGAACCTGCATATCAGCTATATCTGTAGCAACGATATCCCTCTCGGGTCTCTGAGGAGATCCAAGCGGCATGAATCCTATAGGCTGGATATCATGCGCCTTAAGATAATCGAAGAGCTCCTGCTGCTGGAAGCAGGGATGAAGCTCCAGCTCGCATGCCACGGGCTTGATGCGGAACTTGTCCACTACCTGCTCGAGCTTGGGGATAGTCATGTTTGAGATACCGATGTGACGCACAAGGCCCTTGTCCACGAGATCTTCTATCTGACGATAGGTGTCCATGAACTCCTCTACAGAGAAGGGCTTGGAATCAGGATTCCTTGAATCCACGTCGCATCCCGGTGCATGATAATTCGGGAAAGGCCAGTGGATGAAGTACAGATCGATGTAATCGCACTGAAGATCTGCAATGCTCTTCTTTGCGGACTTCTCAACCTCCCTGTGCATATCATTCCACACCTTGGTCATGATGTAGAGGTCCTTCCTCTCTACCACGCCCTCATCAAATGCAGCCTTGAAGACCTGACCGATCTGGTCCTCGTTGCCGTAGCAGGCTGCGCAGTCAAACATGCGGTATCCGGCCCTTATCGCACCGGCAACTGCATTGCTGACTTCCTCTGCCGTAAATCTGTCGGAACCGAAGGTTCCCATTCCCATGCACGGAACCTTATCGCCCGTGTTCAGTGTGATCTGCGGTACTTTGCTTGGATCTACTCCCATTGTTCTCTCCTTTCAAAATAGATGATCTATTGTTGATGCTACTCTGTTCTTTGTTTGATGTGATCGCTCTCAGAAGCAAACTCTGCTCTGCATTACGCGCGATCGTACAATGCGCAGCTTTCCCCGCCGTAGTTGCATCGCAGATGCAACTACCCGTGATCGCTCATTACACTCGATCTTTCTCTTGGCGTAGTTGCACCGCAGGTGCAACTACCCGTGATCGCTCTCAGAAGCAAACTCTACTCTGCATTACGCGCGATCACCGCTCACTGCTCGCTGTTGATCAATACCTTGCCCTTCACCGTGCCGGGTGTCTTGAACCATTCAAACGCTTCGGCTATCTTGCTGAGAGGCTGTATCTTGTATACGAAAGAATCATCAAACTTCAGCTCGCCGGTTCCGAAATAATGAGCCGTAAGATCCCATTCATGTCCCGGGAAGGGAGCCGAATACGACATCCATGATCCGGTAAGCTTGAATTCCTTGCGGTTCATATTCTCCCACTCATCCACCGTGAAGCTGAGTTCCTTCGTCGGTGTTCCGATAAAGCAGACCTCCGCCTTGTTGGCTGCAAGAGAGAATGCCATCTTCATCGTTATGGTATTGCCGGCTGTCTCAAACACGTAATCATATCCGCGCCCGCCGGTAAGCTCCATGGCCTTCTCCATAAAGCCTTCCTGAAGTGTATTGATACCGGCATCGGCGCCGAGTCTCTTTGCAAGATCGAGTCTTTCGTCCACTATGTCAAAGACTACTGTCTTCTTTGCTCCGAATATCTTTGCCCACTGCATCGTCATCATGCCGACCGTACCGCCTCCGAGGATAGCGACTGTGCCGCCGCCCTTATAATCAGTGCGCTCAAGTCCGTGAAGCGCAACAGTCGCAGGCTCAAAGAATGCGCCCTTTACAAAGTCCACATCATCTGAAAACTTAACTACATTTTTCTCAGGTACCGCCACATACTCCGCAAAACTGCCGAACTCTCTCGATCCTATGAAACTGTAGTGCTTGCAAAGAGAATAATTACCCTTCTGGCAGTCTTCGCATTTCATGCAGGGAACGAGCGGTATCCCCGCCACGCGGTCGCCGGGCTTTACGGAAGTGACTCCCTCGCCGATCTCATCGATCACGCCCGAGAACTCATGTCCCAGCACATTGGGGAAATAATGGCATGCATCTCCGTTGACTCTCGGTATATCCGATCCGCAGATGCCGGTGTATTTGACCTTGACTACGACCTTGCCCGGCTCCGCCTTCGGCTTCTCGATATCCTCGTATCTGATATCTTCTCTTGCATGTACTACTCCAGCTTTCATCATTTATCCTCCTGAATTCACTCTGAAATATATGTATTGATCACTTATGCATCGTATCCTTGAGCTTCTCGTACAGCTCGAGATATATGCCGTAAGCCCTGTCATACGCTTCCTTTTTGGAAGGGTCGGGCTCATGAGTCCTCTTTATCTGCACCGTACGGTCCACTGCCGCTTCGCATGACTCGTATATGCCTACACCGACTCCTGCAAGTATAGCCGCGCCGAATGTCGTCGCCGTATCGCTTGCCGGAACCACTATCCTCTTGCCGGTCACGTCCGCCTTGATCTGTGTCCAGAGAAGGGAATTTGCCGATCCGCCCATAGCCTTGAGCTCATCCACTCCGGCGCCTGCCGCTGCCGCGGTCTCAAGATTATGCCTTAAGGCAAAGGCCACGCCTTCCATGCATGCTCTTACGAAATGACCCTTTGTCTTTGAGAAATCAAGTCCGTAGAAGACTCCCTTCGCATCGGGATCCCAGATCGGTGTCCGCTCGCCCGACATGTACGGAAGGAATACCATCCCGTCACATCCTGCTGGTATCTTCTCAGCTATCTCGTTGAGCTGTACAAGCGAAGACTTGTCGCTGCCGTTATTTCTCTCATAGTCCGCGAAGTTCTGCTCAAACCAGCGCATCACTCCGCCGCCGCCGGTCGTACCGCCCTGAAGCAGCCATCTGTCAGGCACTACGTGATAACCGAGGATGAGCCTGGGATCTGCGGCATAACTGTCTATGCATATGCTCATGCCGCCTGCCTGTCCGCCCTGCTCCTGGGTCTCTCCAGGTCTTGCCACTCCTGCTCCGAGCGTGCCGCATGCCGCGTCCAGTCCTCCGGCGACTACCGGAGTGCCTTCCTTAAGGCCCGTTACGGCTGCTGCTTCGCTGCTCACTCCCCCTACAACGGCTGTACATGGGAATACCGGGGGGAGGAAAGTCTCCGGTATCCCCAAAGCCCTGGCCATATTACCGTCCCATTCTGCGGTCCTCATGTTAAAGCAGTGCAGGCCGTAGCCCATGCTGACATCCTGGGATATCTCACCCGTCAGCCTGTAGATGAGAAAACTGTTGCACTGCAATATCTTGTCTATCCTGTCGTAGATCTCAGGGTGATTCTCCCTGTACCAGATTATCTTCGGAGTCGTATAAGAAGGCTTCAAAGGATTGCCCGCAAGCTCAAATATGGCATCCTCTCCGATCTCTTTGTTAAGTCTGTCGCAGATGTCCTGCGCGCGCATATCCATCCAGATAGGTGTGTTGATAAGGACCTTTCCGTCCCTGTCTATGGCTACTGCGGCCCACCCCTGTCCGTCGACGCCGATGCCTTTTATCTCCTCGGCCCTGACGTCGGTATCGGAAAAAATCTGCTTTATACAGTCATATACGCCCCTCACCCAGTCCTCGGGATCCTGCTCCGCCCAGCCCGGATGAGGCCTGTACACCTCATATTCCGCATTCTTTGCGGTGACGACCTCTCCCTCAGGAGTGAACACCGCCACCTTGCAAGAGCTGGTACCTATATCTATTCCGAGTAATAAATCCCGCATATAACCTCCCGAAACGGAAACTCTCCTGAATCCGGAATCCATAATAGCACAAAGCGAAACGTTTCGTCAATACCCATTATGTAACCCCTCCTACGCCCACTTTATGCATGGTTTGGGCAATCCGAAACGTTTATGATATTGAACAGGTTGAAAGTATTAATCATATTAGACCGGCTTACAGCATGAAAGGCGGCCGCAGCCGCCTTTCATCCACTATATCCGTTATAACGATTATCTCAGACTATCTCTCCCACTCGGTCACATGCGTCTGTTTCGGCATCCCCGAAGGAGGATTTCCGAAGGTAGCGACGACCTGCTCGAGAGTGCATCCCTTGTAATAATCAAAGCCTTCCTGCGAATAGTGCGGGTAATCAGCGTCCTGCCAGGGATCGTCGGGCCTTCTCATGCCTATCTCGATATCTATTGTACTGCCGTCCTTGGGACATTCCACCGTGAACAGCATATGGAAGAAGCCGTCTTCGGAAGAAGCTGCCGCCAGCTCAAATTCTCCGTCATCGAGGAACTCTCCCGTCACATACATGTTATCGAAGAAAGGATCGAGCTCCACATCAAGATCCCTGAAGTTATACTTGTCCGGATCATCCTTCATCGCGGCTGCGATGTAAGGAGTGACATTACCTTTTTCATCCAGAGAAAATCTTGCGACCACATCGCACTTATTTCCGTCACGTTCCTTCCATCTTCCGGTGCCGTTCGTGAAGAGCATGAGGCCGTGCCAGTCGCCCTCGTAGCGCTGCATCAGATCATATGATATCTCCTCTGATCCTGATCCCGTGTCCGTATCATCTCCGGTGTCATCCGCAGGATCGGAACTGCCGCTCCTTGTGTCTTTGTTGATGAAGGTAAGGACCATATTACCCTCTACGAGCACCAGATACTCATTTGCTGTGGTGTAAGTGAATACTTCCTCCTCGCCGTCATCATTGCTGAGTATCGTGATCGCGCCGTCGGTCCAGGTCATATCGTATATCTTTCCGAGCAGGTTCATGGATCCCGTGCCGTCTGCATTCATCTTGATCCAGGCATCGATCCCGCTGCTTTTGATATCATCCTCGGTGTAGGTCTTGCCATCCTCTTCCACCATATACAGCTCCCAGTTATTTGCTTCGGCAGTCGTCATGTCACTGTCCGAGAAAAGACTGGAATCCTTGTTGTCCACTCCGCCTTTGAGAGTTCCCACGGCCTTGCTGTCGCTGTCGCTGTCAGACTCTTCAGAGTCGTCGGATCCTTTGTATATGGCATCATTTATGAGAGTGAGCGTGACTCCCGAATCCAGCACGTTCGTAAGGACCATCTTCCCGTCCTTCAGTGTACCCTTGAGCTCTGCACCGCCTCCCTTGGCCTCGAAGACCTCTCCGTCAAGCGTCCACTTGAAGCTCGCACTGTCGTCACCATAGCTTAAGGTTCCCTTGCCGTTGCTCTTAAGCTCCATAGAGAAACCGCCTTCGAAAGCATCCTCCACGCTTATCTCGATGCCAAGCATCTCAGCGCTTACAGCATCATACACTCCCGCATTGGGATCCTCTTCCTTTGAACCCCCGCAGCCAATAAGTGACATCACCATCATCAATGACATCAAAAGACACAGTAATTTTTTCATGCTTCCTCCCGAAACCAATAAACCACTTAAAACACTTAAAACATCTAAACCCTTAATCCACCTGCTTACTTGATGATACCCTTCTCAAGGTATTCCTCAAGATTCTGCTTCACATGCTCTCCGGCCCGCTCGACTGCGACCTTCTGCATGTCATGATCGACCATGATCTTCACGAGCTCCTCAAAGGGAGTCTTTGAAGGATCCCAGCCGAGCTCTGTCTTTGCCTTCGTGGGATCGCCAAGAAGATTCACGACATCTGTGGGGCGGTAGAAATCAGGTGAGACCTCTATCACAGCCTTGCCTGTAGCAAGGTCATAACCCTTTTCGTCTATGCCCTCTCCTCTGAACTCAACTTCGATGCCTGCATAGTGGAAGGCAAGCTTTGCAAAATCCCTGACTGAATGCTGCACGCCGGTTGCTATCACGAAATCCTCCGGCTTGTCATGCTGCAGTATCAGCCACATGCACTCCACATAGTCCCTTGCATATCCCCAGTCGCGAAGAGATGAAAGATTGCCGAGATAGAGCTTCTCCTGCTTGCCCTGAGCTATCCTGGATGCCGCAAGAGTGATCTTCCTTGTGACGAAGGTCTCTCCTCTTCTTTCCGATTCATGGTTAAAGAGTATGCCCGAGCAGCAGAACATATCGTATGCTTCTCTGTACTCCTTTATTATCCAGTATCCGTAGAGTTTGGCCACAGCATAGGGACTGTAGGGATGGAAATGAGTTGTCTCGCTCTGAGGTACCTCTTCCACCTTGCCGTAGAGCTCGGATGTGGATGCCTGATATATCCTGCAGGTCTTCTCCAGATCGCACTGTCTTACAGCCTCCAGTATCCTTACCACGCCTACCGCATCTACATCTGCAGTGAACTCCGGCACATCAAACGACACCTGCACATGGGACTGGGCCGCAAGATTATATATCTCATCCGGCTTCACATTGCCCACGACCTGGAGCATGCTCATGGAATCAGATACATCCCCGTAATGAAGGTGGAAATGTTCCTTGCCTTCCAGATGAGCTATCCTTTCTCTGAAATCAACCGAAGATCTCCTTATGACCCCGTGAACATCATATCCCTTATCCAGCAGAAATTCTGAAAGATATGACCCATCCTGTCCCGTGACACCTGTAATTAACGCTTTCTTCATATTCCTCCTCACCCGGAAGCCGCATTATCAGCGCATTCCGGCACTATGATCACATTGCAAGATTATACCATAAAAATGCCCCGGCCAAAAACTCACCGGGTCGCATCTTTTGCATCAGAGTATGGCAAAAGAGAATACTCGCAGAGTTTGCTGCTCTTATGATACCTGACATCATCCGCGATTATGTCATAGGTCTTTCCCATGGAGATGGTCTTCATGGGGATGTCGTTAACCTCGTATCGTATGGATGCGCCGGCTTTTATGAAATCTTCCTCATAGGGATAGATGGTGACGAATATATCGGCGGAGAGGTCACGCACATGCATGCAGTAGCTCCTTACGCTCTCATTGCCGTCCTCGTCTATGTAACCCGCGGTAAAATTCTTAAGGTACCTGTACGGGACGCCTATCATCTCTTCCACATAATGCACGAAGGTATAGCTGTGCTGACACTCCACGTCTATGAAGACGTTCTTCGTATCATGTTCCCTGCACCACGAAAAGGGGCTGTTGCTCCCGAATGAGGATCTGTTGTCCATCGACACGAGTTCCTCTGCTCCCTCTCCCCAGACGGCAAAAGAATAGATCGGGTGACGCGTTCTTTTAAAGTCATCCCTTTTTAATGCAACTTTGCCTATGGAACCTGTCTGTGAAGGACTCTTCCTGATGTCAAAGGTCTTCCCCTTGCAGAAATCCCAGTTGAAGGTGGGTATGAGGATAGTGCCGTGTTCCCCAACTATATCCTTGACGGTATCAATGAGAAGATTAAGATCGGTGTCATCACCGTTTTCAATGCATGTATAAAGGAGCTGCTTGACGTCGGATGCTATCCAGACAGAGTCTCCCTTGTTCAGTCCGAAATGATAAGGTATATCCTTAAGCTTAACGTATGACTCCATCCTCAGCTCTGCCTGTCCTGATTGGAGAGTTTGATACGGGCGAGAGCCCTAGCAAGAGCCATCTGCATAAGCTTGTATTCTCTCTCGGAGATCTTCTGCTGAAGTCTCTCCTCTGCTTTGGCGCGCGCTATCTCCGCTCTGTTGAGGTCTATATCCTCAGGTCTCTCTGCGGTATCCACGACTATGGTACATCTGTTATTTGCAAACTGTATGGTGCCCCGTCCGATAGCCGCTTTGTACCACACATCCTTTGTATCCTGATACCGGACTATCCCTTCCGTGAGCGCAAGTATCATCTCTTCATGTCCCGGAAGAATGCCAAGCTCACCGTCCACAGCAGGGACGACGAGATTCTTCAGTCTTCCGAAATAAAAGAGTCCGTCGGATGAAATTATCTGGGTAGCAAAAGCATTCATAGTTCTCTGGCCTTTTTGACTACATCATCGATGGTTCCCACATTAAAGAAAGCAGCTTCCGGATATCTGTCTGCTTCTCCGGAGATTATCGCCGAGAAGCCCTTGACCGTATCGCTGATGTGCACGTATTTTCCGGGAGTGCCGGTGAAGTTTTCCGCGACAAAGAAAGGCTGGGATAAGAATCTCTGCAGCTTTCTTGCCCTTGTGACGGTCTGCCTGTCCTCATCCGACAGCTCCTCTATGCCGAGTATCGCTATGATATCCTGAAGTTCCTTGTACTTCTGAAGCACGGCAAGGACCTTGTCCGCGACATCATAATGCTCCCGGCCCACTATATCGGGAGTGAGTATCCTCGATGAAGATTCCAGGGGATCCACGGCAGGATATATACCCTGCTCAACTATGCGCCTTGAGAGCACCGTCGTTGCATCAAGATGTGCAAAAGTGGTCGCGGGCGCGGGGTCCGTAAGGTCATCTGCAGGCACATACACAGCCTGGACCGATGTGATGGATCCGTTTTTCGTGGATGCTATCCTCTCCTCCAGGGCTCCGAGATCGGTAGCCAGTGTCGGCTGGTATCCCACGGCCGAAGGCATGCGTCCCAGAAGAGCCGATACCTCCGAGCCTGCCTGTATGAACCTGAATATGTTATCGATAAATAAAAGAACATCCTTATCCTGCATGTCACGGAAGTATTCCGCCATGGTGAGTCCGGTCTCCGCGACCCTCATCCTGGATCCGGGCGATTCATTCATCTGTCCGAATACAAGAGCAGTCTTCTTAATGACACCGCTCTCCGTCATCTCACTCCAGAGATCGTTTCCTTCTCTGGATCTCTCGCCTACGCCGGTGAATATCGAATATCCGCCGTGCTCTGTTGCGACATTTCTAATGAGCTCCTGTATGAGGACGGTCTTGCCGACTCCGGCTCCGCCGAACAGTCCTATCTTTCCGCCCTTAGCATAAGGCGCTATAAGATCTATGACCTTGATCCCTGTCTCCAGTACCTCCTGCACGGGAGACTGGTCAGCAAATTCGGGCGGTTTTCTGTGGATCGACCACCTCTCCGCCTTATCCAGCTCATCTGTAGGCAGTCCGTCTATGGCATCGCCCGTCACATTAAAAAGCCTTCCGAGGCAGGCCTCTCCGACGGGAGCCGTGATAGGACTGCCCGTAGCCTCTACCTCCACTCCCTTGGCAAGTCCTTCGGAAGCCGAGAGCATGATGCACCGGACAGTATCGCTTTTTATATGCTGCCTGACTTCCATGGTGCTCTTCTCGCCGTGATTATAGACGATCAGCGCATCCGATATGCGCGGCAGCTTTCCTTCATCAAATCTTACATCCACGACAGGTCCCATGACCTGCGAAATATGACCCTTCATCATTTCTCTCCGTATCCTTTATTCCAAAGCCTCGGCTCCAGCGGAAACCTCTGTTATCTCCTGTGTTATCACACCCTGGCGGGCGCGGTTGTATTTCACGCTCAGATCCCTGATCATCGAAGATGCAGCATCCGATGCCGTCTGCATGGCAAGCATCCTGGAGTTCTGCTCGGCACAGTAACTTTCTATGAGCGTACTGTATATATATCCGTTCATGTAATTCGGCACTACCGCATTGATGACTTCATCCGGAGTCGGCCAGAAGATGAATTCCTCATTGTATATGTCTCTGGGGATCTCCTTACCGATCTCCGCCTCTATGGCCGACACGAGCGGGAGCAGCTGTCTGACCCTGACCTCGGCTTCCATCGCGGATTTCATCGCGGTATATATGATATGCAGATCATCGATCTCATGCGCCTGGAAGAGATCGATGAGATAAGTGCTTATCTCTCTTCCCGTCTCATGGGAAGGATTCTCGGATGAAAAAAGAAATTCCTCATCTATGGGGATATTGCGCGTCCTGCAGAATCTCCTTCCTGTCTCGCCGACCACGAACATGACTGACCTTCCGCCCTGCTCGGCCATGAGATTCTGGGTCTCCTTGATGATGTTCTGATTGTATGCGCCCGCAAGCCCTTTATCGGCGGTGATCATGAGATATCCGTGCCGCCGGTCTTCCCTGCTGCGGTCAGATACCCTCAGGTAAGGATGATCGGATTCGGGAAGATGCCTTAAGAGCCGCTCCATCAGGTTTTTCAATGCGCTGAAGTAGACCGCATTGTCATCCCGGCTCTTTCTGGCATGACGAAGCTTCGTGGTCGCTATCATATACATCGCGCCGGTTATCTTCTGGGTACCCTCTATGCTGTTTATCCTATCACGGATCTCCTTTAGCTGGGCCATATCGCGGATCTATGCTACTGTGTCAGTCTTAAGCCATCTGCGCTTGAAAGTCTCCGAGATCTCAGTCATCTTCTTTGCGAGCTCATCCGAAAGTGTCTTTGAGCTCTCTATCTCTTCAACTATCTCTTTGTGTTCCCTGTAGAAATGATCTATGAGTCCCTGCTGGAAATCCTTGATCTCCGCAGGCTTCACTCCGGAGAATACCTTTTTGCCCGCTGCCACGAGTGTTATCACCTGCTCGCACATGGACATGGGTGTCCCGCCGGCCTGCTTCAGCACTTCCATCAGAGCCTTGCCGTTTGTAAGCTGAGCCTGCGTGGCGTCATCCAGATCAGCGGAAAACTGGGTAAAGACCTCCATCTCACGGAACTGCGCAAGATCTATACGGAAGGATCCCGTTGCTTTCTTCATCGCTTTCGTCTGCGCAGCACCGCCCACACGGGATACCGACAGGCCGACATTCACGGCCGGTCTCTGTCCCTCGGCGAACAGATCGCTCTCAAGGAATATCTGTCCGTCCGTGATGGATATCACATTCGTGGGAATATAAGCGGATACGTCACCTGCCTGTGTCTCTATGATCGGAAGCGCCGTGATGGAGCCTCCGCCAAGCTCGTCTGACAGGCGGCTCGACCGCTCGAGGAGTCTTGAATGCAGATAGAATACATCTCCCGGATACGCCTCTCTGCCGGGAGGACGTCTAAGGAGCAGCGATATCTCTCTGTATGCCACTGCATGCTTGGAGAGATCATCATATACGATCAGTACATCTCTTCCCTTATGCATGAAATATTCTGCTATCGCGGTAGCGGAATAAGGAGCCAGATACTGCAGAGGCGCCGGATCCGACGCGAATGAACCCACGATGATGCTGTAATCCATCGCTCCGTGCCTTCTTAAGTTCTGCGCCAGAGCCGCGACCGTGGAGGCCTTCTGTCCGATGGATACATATATGCAGATGACATCCTTGCCCTTCTGATTGATGATGGTATCGGTGGCTATGGTTGTCTTGCCCGTCTGCCTGTCACCGATTATAAGCTCTCTCTGTCCCCTTCCTATCGGGAACATGCTGTCTATCGCAAGTATACCGGTCTCCATGGGAGTGGATACGGGCTGCCTGTCCACGATCCCGGGAGCGGGTGATTCCACCGGAAGGTGCTCGTCTGTGTCTATGGGATCCAGTCCGTCTATGGCATCTCCGAGAGAATTGACGACCCTGCCCAAAAGGGCATCACCTACCGGGACGCCTGCCGCTCTTCCGGTACGCACAGCCTTCTCTCCCTGACAGACCTCATCATCCGAACAGAGCAGGATACATCCGATATGATCCTCCCTGATATCGAGGACCATGCCTCTGACTCCGCTCTCGAATATCACTATCTCGCCGTACTCCACATGAGACAGTCCCTTTATCCTTGCGATACCGTCTCCGCAGTATACGACATTACCGGTCTCATATCCTTCTGCGGTAAAGACATGCGCGTCTGCGGCATTCTTGATCACGGAGATGATATCACCGCCTGCTCCGGCAGCGAGTGATCTTGCCGTCTCACGCCTTATCTGTCTGGCTCTTCCCTTGAAGCTCCAGTCATATTCGTCTTCATTTACCTGCAGTATAAAACCGCCGACCAGGTCAGCGTCATGCTTTAATTCAAGATCGATATCTTCGATAGGGGTATCATACTTTGAGGCTATGAACTCACGGAATCTGCCTGCCTGAGCGGTACTCGGCGGCATGACATACCTGAGCGTGGCCCTTAGTTTCTTTTCATTCATCATTCTTTCCCTGAGCCGGAGTTGGTAGCCTGTGACAGGAACTTGTCGTAGAGCTCGCTGCTTGCCTCCTCATTGATGGCATGTCCAGCAAGACGCGTCGCCACATCGAAGACCAGCTCCTCTACTTCCTTATCGCGGTCTATACCGGCGATGTTCCTGATATGATCAGCCTCGGTCTGGGCTGCATGCACGATATCATCGGCCTCGGCCTGAGCCTTTTCAAGGATCCCGGCCTTCTTTGATTCAGCCTCTTTCCTGGCGTTCTCAAGCCTCTCGTCAGATTCCTTTCGGAACTCGGCAAGCTGGGTCTCATACTCGCGCTTGCTGTTCTGTGCTTCCTCTATCGCCCTGTCGGCGGTGGCGTATTTGTCGTTCACCTCTTCCTGGCGCTTCGCGATGATGTCATTGACCCTGCCGAAAAGAAACTTCTTTGCTATGAAGATCAGTATCAGGATATTTATGATCATGCATATGAAATTAACGAGATCAAAACTCAGCAATTATCCATCCTCCCGCATCACTTCACGAAAATGATAAGTATCGCAACGAGCAGTCCGTAGATAGCCGTTGCCTCTGCAAGGGCGCATCCCAAAAGCAGCAGCGTCATTATCTTGCTGTGCGCCTCCGGCTGGCGGGCGACTGCGTCGACAGCTTTTGCTGTAGCCAATCCGATACCGATGCCGGCTCCGATGCCTGTCAATGCGGCTATTGCCGCTCCTAATGCTACCATGTCTTCTCTCCCTTCTTGAGATGTAGTCCGCCGTGAAAGCTACTCCACAGCCTCATTGATATACAGTGATGTAAGAAATACAAAAACATATGCCTGCAGCAGTCCGTCAAACAGATCAAAATACAGGCAGAGCGCCGCGGGAAGTACCACGGGCACCACCATCTTCACAAGTTCCATGATAACGAACGCCGCGAATATATTACCGAACAGTCGCATGCATAATGACAGCGGCTTGATGAAAAGCTCGAGTATGTTCATCGGGAGCATGACGGCTATGGGATGAGCAAAGCCCTTGAGCCAGCCGCCGACTTTTTTCTCACGGATAGCGGCTATCTGCACGAGCACTATGCTCATAAGCGCCAGCGCCACAGTAGTCCTTAGATCCTTTGTCGGAGGCGCTATATTAAATATTCCTATGATGTTGGACACTCCGAGAAAGAGAAGCATGCCGCAGAGAAAAGGAACGTATTTCTTTCCCTTTTCATTCATGTTGCTGCCGATGAGATCCTGCATCCACACCACGAAGGATTCCACGAGAGCCTGTCTTTTGCCCGGGTTCTGTGTCACAAATCCTCTGGTGAGAAAAAGGATGAGGATAAAAAGAAAAGCGATGATGCACCAGGTGATCACCACTGTTTGATTGATGGCGATCCCGCCTGCTATCGGGATAGTGAACGCCGTAGGTATCTCTAATTCCGCTGTAAGCTCTTCTGCAAGTTCCATATCAAATCCTGCCCCGCCTGTAGTCTGCGTTCAGTAGAAACAACATAAAATAATTGTACACTTTCCATACGTAATGTCAAAGTCTCCACCACTTAAGGCCCGACTCGTTAAGGCTTGCGATATCGAACAGTCCCTTCACGTCTATCAGGACCTTTCTGTCGTCCGGCTCGTCGCTCCTGTACAGACTCTTTATGCCTGCCAGCCCAAGCTCTCTGAAGTCATCATGAGCTACCGCCACTATCACGCAGTCCGCGTTCTTTATGGATGTAAGCTCCTTAAGCCGGATACCGTACACGCTCATGGTCTCCTCTTCGCCGGCCCACGGGTCCGTGACCTCGGGAGTGATACCGTATTCATTCAGTCTCCTGATGATGTCATATACCTTGCTGTTCCTGATATCCGGACAATTCTCCTTGAAGGTCAGCCCGAGGATGACAACCTTTGACTTCTTCGGCGCCTGCCCTGCTTCGATCATCTCTTTTAAGGCAGCGTCCGCGACATAGGCTCCCATGCCGTCATTGACCATCCGTCCGCTTAAGATTATCTGGCTGTGGTATCCGAGCTTTTCAGCCTCATATGTAAAGTAATACGGATCCACACCGATACAGTGGCCTCCGACAAGACCCGGTCTGAAACCCAGAGCATTCCACTTCGTGTTCATGCCCTCCACGACCTCGCCGGTGTCTATGCCCATCCGGTCGAATACCATCGCAAGCTCATTCATGAACGCGATATTGATATCTCTCTGACTGTTCTCCACGACCTTGATCGCTTCGGCAGTCTTGATGGATGAGACGGGATACGTCCCGGCCTCTATCACAAGATCATACACATTCTTAATATCCTCAAGGCACTCACTGTCCATTCCGGATACGATCTTCCTTATATTCTTCAGGGTATGGACCCTGTCCCCGGGATTGATCCTCTCGGGAGAATAACCGACCTTGAAATCAGTACCGCACTTAAGCCCGGAACTCCTTTCAAGGATCGGGATGCACACATCCTCAGTGACACCGGGATATACGGTCGACTCAAAGACGACCACCGATCCCTGCGAAAGATTGCGCCCCACCACGACGCTCGCGCCCTCTACCGGAGAGAGATCCGGCGTATGGTCCGTATTCACCGGAGTCGGTACGGCTACGATGAAGAACTTTACTTCCTTCAGCTTATCCTCATCGCTTGTAAATAAGACCGTGCTCTTTGATATGGCCTCGTCTCCGACCTCATTCGTAAGATCTTTTCCCGACCTGTACTGCTCTATCTTTGAGTGATCGATATCAAAGCCAATGACATCAATCTTTTTTGCAAATTCAACTGCGATCGGCATCCCCACATATCCGAGGCCCACCACGGCGAGCTTCTCTTTTCTGTTCTTTATATCCTCATACAGCGACATATCTTTTTCGGACTCCTTCTCCTTAAGGCAGGGCCTCCCGGCCGGACCGGATCATAAACCGATAACTATTTTACCACACACAAAGGATTCCTGCACCGCGCGATACGCGCACAAAACGCCCTCCGTCTCTTATGCCCTGCCGAGCATCAGATAGACCGCGCATGTCGATAAGATGAATACACCCGTCAAAGCAAATATTATCCTTCTTTCAGATACCCTGCAGTTTTCGTCTCCTGCATAAAGTCCCGCTCCCATAGCCTGCACGGGCAGAAGATACAGCACATACCTGAAATCCATCGAACTTGAATAGGGCGCCTTTATCATAAAACTTACATACATCAAAAGAGAAAAAGCATACAGGACGGCAAGATACGCCCTTGTCGAAAGAGCCGGGATGAACTTTTTCGAAGCGATCATCCTTACAAAGCAATATAAGCAGAGAACAGCAAGTAATGTTCCCGACAGGAAAAGCGCCCAGCCGAAAAGAGTCATATAAAGCGCGCCCGCTCCGCTGTGCCCCGCCTCCGATATCGCATGCGCAAAATTCTCGTCCCCGAAAAACGACGTCTTCATCATCCCGAGGAACATATTATATTCATCATACGCATCGCCGTTACTTATCCTTGATATATACGGAATGCTGCATCTTATATCAAATATCCGGGAGAAGATCGAGGCATCGATGACTTCGCCCACCTCCGGAGTATAGCTTAAAGGCACTCCGAATTTTATATAGTTCCTTATGGGAGACCAGAGAGCAAGGGGAGCGCTGATAAAACAGAATACGACTATCTTCGTCATATTTTTCGCGAAGTTTTCCATGCCTCCCCTGATGAATCTTACCACGAAAAGAAGGGCTATCGCAGGGGCTATGAAACCCGAAGATATCTTTGTCATCATACCCAGTCCCAGGGCCAATGCCATAAAGACCGTATTCATCCAGGACGGGTCGTCATTCCACCTCAATCCGAGATAGACAGTGATCACAGTGAAAAGAATGGCCAGCATGTCGTTATTGACCGAACCCGACATCAGGATAAAAGCGGGATGTACTGCGGATATCGCAAAGGAAATAAGAAGCGCCTCGCCGCGAAGTCCCACATACTTAAATATCAGATATGCGAAAAACAGAGTGATAAGGCTGTAGATGAGCGTCAATACCTGCACATGCTCACATGCATTATCATAGGCTATCCCCAAAAGCTCCTGAGCATGTATCCAGGCCGCGGAAAGCATATGATGGAGCGGCGGCTGGAAGAAGCCCCATTTCTCCCTCGGGTCAAAGTCCAGTAGCAGATGTCCCTGATGAAAATATTCGATGAACGCGGCCTGCCCCTCGTCCGCCCCGAAGGCTATCACGTCATGCTGTCTCCGCCATGTGGGCGTGTAATAAATGTAATAAAGCCTCAGCAGTGCCGACGCGATGCCGGTCAGGATGATGAGAAGTTTTATTCTCTTTTCTTTTTTCGCATCCTTCTCCATACTACATCTTTTCCGGTGCCTCAAAGCCGAGTATGTCTATGGAAGCCTCAAGTATCCCAAGCGTCAGCGTTATGAGCGCTATGTAGCTTTTCTTCCTGCCTTCATCTTCCTCCGCAAGTATTTTTGTCTCGTGGTAGAATTTATTAAAATCATTCGCCGTCTGATAGATATATGCGCATATCCTGTGCGGCGCGAGATCCTTCCATGCTCCGCTTATCATGGGCGCAAATCCCGCAAGGGTCATCATCAGTGCCTTTTCCGTATCACCCGAAGGAGGCAGTATCTTAGCGTCATCCGATGCTCCGCCGCCCTCACGGTACTTCCTCAAAATAGATTTTATGCGCACCATGGTATAGAGAATGTATGGACCCGTGTTGCCCTCAAAGGAAGTGAACTTATCAATATCAAATATATAATCCTTCCGTGCTTCATTTGAAAGATCGCCGTATTTTATGGCAGCGAGAGCTATCTTTGAGGCAGTATCCCTGATCTCATCCTCCGGCATATCAGCACCGCTCTCCTTCATCCGCTCGAGGCACTTCTCGTAGACTTCCTGCAATAAAGACTCCAGCCTCATCACCCCGCCGGAACGAGTCTTAAAAGGCTTGCCGTCCTTTCCGTTCATGGTACCGAAGCCCAGGAAGCTGAGCTTTGTCTCCTCCGGCACTATCCCGCATTTTTTCGCTGCGCGGAATACCTGCTCGAAATGAAGATCCTGCCTCTTATCCACAACATAGATCACAGCATCGGGATCATAGTCCTGCTCCCTCTGCACAAGGGTCGCAAGGTCGGTCGTAGTATAGAGCGAAGCCCCGTCGGATTTCAGTATCATGCAGGGCGGTATCTCTTTTGCGTCGCCCTCCTCGGATACATCTACCACGAGCGCTCCCTGAGACTCGTAAGCATATCCGTCCTTTTTCATCTTTTCCACCATCGGAGCTATATACGGGTCGGCGTCCGCCTCACCCTTCCATATCTCAAAAGAGACATTCAGTTTTTCATAATTCTGCTTAAGGTCTGCCACTGAAATATCCATTATGTGGCGCCATATCTTCAGATATTCCTCATTGCCGTGCTGGAGCATATTGGTTATGTCCATGGCTTTTTCCTTATATGCTTCGTCATTTTTCGACTTTTCGGAAGCGGCAGGATAGATCTCGGAAAGCTCATCGAGCGTCGGCATGCGATCCATGCCGCGCGCCTGCATTTCCGCTATGATAAGTCCCATCTGCAATCCCCAGTCGCCCATATGTATATCGCCCAGGGTCTCATTGCCTGTGTATTTCGAAAGCCTTTTTACAGCCTCTCCTATGATGGCAGCCCTCAGATGGCCTATATGAAGGGGCTTCGCCACGTTAGGTCCGCCGTAATCAACGACAACTTTTAACTGCTTCTCTGTCTCCAGTCCGAATCTGTCCGCCGTCGCTTCCTCTGAAAGATATGATGCAAGAAAGTCATTGCTGATATTAAGGTTGATGAACCCGGGCTTCACGCATTCGGTTTTATCGAAATACTCCGACCCCTCCAGCCTGGCTATCACCTCTTCAGCTATCATGAAGGGGGCCTTATGCGCTTCCTTAGCCAATGCCATGGCGCCGTTGCACTGATACTCGCAAAGATCCGGCCTGTTTGATACGGTGACCGTCACCTTTGAATCATCATATCCGGCTTCTCTGAAAGCTTTTCTTACCTCCCCGCCCAGGATATCCAGCAATTTTTCCATTTTTCTTCCCTTTCCGGACAGTTACTTTTGTCCAGCCGCTTCCATAGCAAACGGGACCTGAGAACTCTCTCAGGTCCCTTTAAGTTAAAGAGGCGACAACCAGAATCGAACTGGTGATACGGGTGTTGCAGACCCTTGCCTTACCGCTTGGCTATGTCGCCAGTAACTATAAGCAGAATCCGATCGAGCATGAGACGCGTGACCGCTTGCGGGCATAAGCGGCTCATGCGAAGAGCGGTTGGTGCGCCAGCACCAGATCGAGAAAAATGCTTTGCATTTTTCGAGATCGCCATTCTGCGAGCAGCAGAATCCGATCGTTTTCGAGATCGCCATTCTGCGAGTAGCCTATATATTTTATCCAACCCCCGCGATAAAATCAATCCCTTTTTTCTATTCTTTTCAAAGCTCCTTCACAAAACCGTCATCCGTCCGCTCAAATCCCATCTTCAGCACGTACTCTTCATGCTTTTTTGAGCCGCCCTTGTATCTCAGTCTCTTTATCCCCTCATCCTTGAGATGCTCATACAGAAAAGCCCCCACCGAGCAGTCCCTGTAAGCCGGAAGCGCATAATCTATGATGATATCGTAAGTATCGTCATCGCTTCTTTTGCCCAGAAGTATCCCGGCAGGAATGGTGCCGTAAGTCACAAGATAAGACTCTCCTGACAGACTCACAGCGTCGGATCCGCTATTGGGAAAGAAATTAAGGATGTCGGCAGCATTGTTTTCCAATATCTTTGACATCACTCCCGATGTGGCGTCTTCTCGTATCAGCTGATACTCTCCGCGGTTCTGTCCGAGCTTTCTTAACTGGTAAAGATTGATGAGTATAAGGCACAGATTCATAAATGCCGTGGGATAAGAATGGATTATCAGGGCATATATCGTAAAGATCGTGCTTCCTATGGTGTTCACTATACGAAGCTTCCTGACGGACGTCATGAGCATGGACGCCACGACGAGCAGCGATCCAAGATATCCGACAAGCTCTATCAGCATTTTGGTGTTGATCATGTCGTAGCCCCCTTAAGGATATCCAAGGGTCATTCCGGCAGCGCCACGCCCTTCTTTATCGCCTTAAAGCTCTCCTCGCTGATCACGTGCTCCATCATGCAGGCATCTTCAGCCGCCACCTTTGGATCCACTCCAAGCTCTGTAAGCCATTTTGTAAAGAAGGTATGCCGCTCGTACACACTCTCCGCGCGGGCTTTCCCTGTCTTCGTGAGAGTGATGTATCCTTCATCGGAGACCTTGATATAGTCCTTGGCCTTCATGTTCTTGACTGCAACACTCACGCTGGATTTCTTGAATCCAAGTTCGGATGCGACATCAACGGAACGCACGACAGGATGCCTCTTGCCAAGGATAAGTATGCATTCCAGATAATCTTCGATTGATTCGTTGTGTCCCATTACAGATCTCCTTACGTTTCTGCCACAATCAGACATGGGTCAGTGTATCACACTGATTTGACATCAGTCAAAAGTCTGAGGCTTCCTTTTGTGGCACCCGGCGCTCATGGGACAGTGACTGCACCCGGCACCGCAGCTGCTCCTTCCCTTTTTCTTGTCGTTATATATTTTTATGATAATAGATACAACCATCACCACCAGCAGGATGCTGATGATGATGGTCGATGCATTGCTCATAAGAAAGCCGGTCATTTTTTACTCCGTCTTATCGCTTCCCTTTCCGGTATCGACTTTTTCAGTGAGTCTCGTAGCTTCAGTATACTTCTTAAAGAACAGCATGTACACCATTACGCAGATTGCTGCGATCGATACTATAAGCCCTATGATATTAAGACTTCCGGTAAAGGCTCCGCCTATCTGTGTGACAAGGAGTGCGATCACATAAGCAAATCCGCACTGATATCCAATCGCAAACCATGTCCACTTTGTATTGTTCATCTCACGCTTTATCGCGCCTATTGCTGCAAAGCAGGGTGCGCAGAGAAGATTGAATACCAGGAAGGAGAATCCGGTCACCTGTGTGAAGGCATCCGCCATTGCCTGCCATGCGGTCTGCTCTCCGCCGCCATAGAGTATGCCCATGGTTCCGACTATGTTCTCTTTTGCCACAAGTCCTGTGATGGAAGCGACTGCAGCCTGCCAGTTGCCCCAGCCCAGCGGAATGAATATCCATGCTATAAGTCTTCCGAGAGCCGCAAGTATTGAGTAATCCAGTTCATCCTCGGCAAGCATCCTGAAGCCGTCCTGCGCAAATCCGAAGAAGGATGTGAACCATACCACGATGGTCGAGAGCAGGATTATGGTCCCGGCCTTCTTGATGAAGGACCAGCCTCTCTCCCACATGGACCTGAGCACGTTACCTATCGTAGGCATATGATATGCAGGAAGCTCCATGACGAAAGGAGCGGGCTCTCCCGCGAACATTTTTGTCTTCTTGAGCATCACGCCGGATACGATTATCGCGGCCATTCCTATGAAGTAAGCGGAGGTGGATACCCATGCCGAGCCTCCGAATATGGCGCCTGCCACCATCCCGATAAAGGGGATCTTCGCACCGCAGGGGATGAAGGTCGTGGTCATTATCGTCATCCTTCTGTCGCGCTCGTTTTCTATGGTCCTGCTGGCCATTACACCGGGGACTCCGCATCCCACGCCTATCAGCATCGGGATGAAAGATTTGCCGGACAGACCGAACCTGCGGAATATCCTGTCAAGGACGAAGGCGATACGGGCCATGTAACCACAGGCTTCAAGGAATGCCAGCATCAGGAACAGCACCAGCATCTGAGGCACGAATCCAAGCACGGCGCCGACACCGGCTACTATTCCGTCAAGGATCAGACCCTTCAGCCATTCAGCGCATCCTACGCTGTCAAGGAAGCCCTCGACCAGTGCAGGCACACCGGGGACCCATACTCCGTAGGAAGCAGGATCAGGCTCTTCAAATCCGTTCTGTTCGAAATATCCGACGGCATCCTGATATGTCACCGGCACGGTCTCATCCTCTGCAGCATCTTCGGGGATCGTATCGTAATATGCCGTCAGTGTATCTACAGCCAGAGTCTCTTCATCCTCCACATCCACAGTTGCGGAATCTCCCTGAGGGCTGAAGCTCTCTATCGTCTGAAGCGCAGCCGCCTCATCGAAATCTTCCGCCTCCGTATCCAGTCCGGTAAAGGCCTGCACAGCCTGCATGGAAGTCGTATATTCTTCTGCCGCATCATCGTATGCAGGGGTTCCGAGCCCCAGAAGATGGAAGCCGTCTCCGAACAGTCCGTCATTCGCCCAGTCTGTAGCGGGCGCTCCGACTCCGACCATCGCTATCCAGTAGACCAGGAATATGATAAGGGCAAATATGGGAAGGCCCAGGATCCTGTTCGTCACTATCCTGTCTATCTTGTCGGATGTGGTAAGTTCTCCCTTGTTGCGCTTTTTGTAGCAGCTCTTGATGACAGAGCCTATGTAGATGTAACGCTCATTGGTGATGATGCTCTCCGCGTCATCGTCAAGCTCCTTCTCTGCCGCGGCAATGTCTTTTTCAATATGATCCAGAGTCTCCTTGGGCACGTTCAGCTTCTCGAGCACCTTGTCGTCTCTTTCAAATACCTTTATGGCATACCATCTCTGCTGCTCCTCAGGCATGTCGTGCACAATGGCTTCCTCAATATGAGCGAGCGCATGCTCCACCGGGCCCGAGAAAGTATGCATTGGAACTGTCTTTCCGTTTTTGGCTGCATCTATAGCCGCATCAGCAGCCTCATTGATGCCTGTTCCTTTGAGAGCCGATATCTCTACGACCTTGCAGCCAAGCTGCCTGGACAGCTCTGCCGTATCTATCTCGTCGCCGTTCTTCTTTACGACATCCATCATGTTCACTGCTGCGACGACGGGAATGCCGAGCTCTACGAGCTGTGTCGTAAGATAGAGATTCCTCTCGAGATTGGTGCCGTCTATGATATTGAGTATCGCATCCGGGCGCTCTCCTATAAGATAATTTCTCGCCACGACCTCTTCCAGGGTATACGGCGAAAGGCTGTATATTCCGGGCAGATCGGTTATGACCACTCCGTCATTCTTTTTAAGCTTACCCTCTTTTTTCTCCACAGTGACGCCCGGCCAGTTACCCACGAACTGGTTCGAGCCTGTAAGAGCATTGAATAATGTTGTTTTTCCGCTGTTCGGGTTGCCCGCAAGGGCAATTCTTATCTCCATTGCTTATCTCTCCTTCCGGCTGTTAGCACAGCCTAACCATCAGATAAAAAAGATCATTCTACTTCTATATCCTCAGCGTCCGCCTTTCTGATGGAAAGCTCGTAATCCCGGACGGTGATCTCTATCGGATCTCCCAAAGGCGCAACCTTTCTGATATAGATCTCGACGCCCTTAGTGATACCCATGTCCATGATCCTGCGCCTTATAGCGCCCTCTCCATGGATCTTCACGACCTTTGCTGTTTCTCCTACAGGCACCTCACGCAATGTCTTCATACTTCTCCCTCCTTATATGTAGATCCTGCGCGCCATCTCATCATTTAATGCGATACGCGACTCTTTTACCTTTACTATGAGATTTCCGTTCTGAGAAGATATGACCTGGCAGATACCTCCTGCCACGAATCCCAGATCCTCCAGATGTTTTTTTACCTCCGGGTTGCCGCTGACCTTTCGGATCACGGTCTCTTCTCCCGGATTAGCAAATATGAGCGGCATCATTATTTTATGATCTCCCTGTTAGATATCGCTAACTGCAGGAGACATTATAGTTAGGATGTTCTAACTTGTCAATACCCCAAGACAGAGGGACGGTTCTTTTGTCTTGCCATCCGGCAAGACAAAAGAACCGTCCCTGCTGTCTTGTATTTAGTCACCTTACCTTATATAATACTATGTATCGCGGGGCTATAGTTCAGCTGGGAGAACGCTTGCATGGCATGCAAGAGGTCGTCGGTTCAAGTCCGATTAGCTCCATATCTCTCAGGAGGCAGTGGCAGTTTTATGAATATCAGGATCAAATACTTTTCAGATAAGATAGAGAGGCTCCGCTATATAGACGGCAAGAGCGACTGGATAGATCTCAGATCGGCAGAGGACGTAAGCCTTAAGGCAGGAGAGTTCCATCTTGTTCCCCTGGGAGTTGCGATGCAGCTTCCCGAGGGCTATGAGGCCCACGTGGTCCCGAGATCCAGCACCTTTAAGAATTTCGGGATAATACAGACGAATTCCTGCGGCATCATAGACGAATCATATTCAGGTGACAACGATCAGTGGTTCATGCCCGTATATGCTCTAAGAGATACAGAGATCCACCTGAATGACAGGATATGCCAGTTCAGGATATTTGAGCATCAGCCCGCAGTATCCTTCGAAGAGACAGATCATCTCGAGGGAACAGACAGGGGCGGATTCGGCAGCACAGGAAAAAATTAAAAAAAGCCTTGACACAAAAATCAGGGCTATGCTATTTTACATTAAACCGTTGATGAGGAGTGAGTAGTCTTCACACAACTCCGTAAGGAGAGAGCCGCAGATGGTGGGAGTGCGGAACGGAGCGTGATGATGAATGGACCTCTAAGGGCGAACAGAAACGAGTCATCGGAGTATGGGAGACGGAGCGTGGATCTCCGTTATCAAAATCCGGCATATCACGGTATGATCTTCATACCCGTATGCGCTAAGTGGGCGATCATTTCGTCAAGCCGGGTGGCACCGCAGGAGATATCTACCTGTCCCAGCAGTAACTACTGATGGGGCAGTTTTTTTGCCCCAAACAAAAGGAGGCAGAAAATGAAAAGAAAGATCACAGCACTCTTAACAGCACTTATGACACTGACGGCAGCTATCGGCCTGTGCGCATGTTCTTCCGGCGCCACAGGCAAGGACTCCACATTCAAGATCGGCGTCTGCAACTACGTGGATGACGCATCCTTAAATCAGATCGTGGACAATATCGAAGAAAGGCTTGCTGAGATCGGAGCCGAAAAGAATGCAACATTCGAAGTCGTGTACGATAACTGCAACGCAGACTCAAACGTACTCTCACAGATCATTGCAAATTTCGAAGCCGACAATGTGGATCTCATGGTAGGGATCGCAACTCCCGTAGCCATGAGCATGCAGGCAGCCACCGAGGACAGCAAGACTCCCGTGGTCTTCGCCGCCGTATCGGATCCCGTAGCTGCAGGAGTAGTCGAGTCCCTTGACGCACCCGGAGCAAATATCACCGGTACCTCAGACTTCCTTGACACAAATGCGATCATGAACCTTATCCTTGCGCAGAATCCCGACATCAAAAAGGTCGGTCTGCTCTATGATGTAGGACAGGACTCTTCCACTACCGCTATCGCCGAAGCCAAGGCTTTCCTTGAAAGCAAGGGCATAGAGTACACAGAGCACACCGGAACGAACGTGGATGAGGTCTCGCTCGCTGTCGATGCATTTATCTCTGACGGAGTGGAAGCGATATTCACTCCTTCCGATAATACGATAATGACCGCAGAGCTCTCCATATATGAAAAGCTTGCCGATGCAGGCATACTCCATTATGCAGGCGCTGATTCATTCGCCCTGAACGGAGCCTTCCTCGGATACGGAGTCGACTATGCAAATCTCGGAAGAGAGACAGCAGACATGGTGGCGCAGATACTCGTAGAAGGCGCTGATCCTGCATCAACTCCCGTAAAGACATTTGACAACGGAACGGCAACCATTAATACTGATATCTGCGACAAGCTCGGACTTTCATTTGATGAGCTTAATGAAACATTCTCCCCCTACTGCACAAAGGTGGAGTCGATAACGACCGCGGAGAGTTTTGAATGATCATGTATTCACTTATCCAGACAGCGCTTGAACTCGGACTTACAGGAGCACTCACTGTACTGGCTCTGTATCTGAGCTACACAATGCTTAATGTATGCGACCTCTCGACCGACGGCTGCTTCACCATGGGAGCTACCGTCGGAGCGGTGGTCGCGATCGCAGGACATCCCTGTCTCTCCATTCCGGCGGCCATGGCTGCCGGGGTGCTTTCGGGATTTGTGGTGTCCGTGCTTCAGACAAAGATGGGCATAGAGAGCCTGCTCGCCGGCATCATAGTCAATACGGCCTGGTACTCGGTCAATATCGCCATCATGGGTAATTCATCCCTTTTGAACATGAATAAGACCGATACGATATTCTCCATGTTAAAAGACAGTCTCAAAGGCACTATCCTTGAAGACAGCAGCAAGCTCATCATCCCGTTCATCGCAGTCGCTCTGGTCATCGTATTCCTCTCTGTCTTTCTCCGCACAAGACTGGGTCTTGCCATACGTGCCACAGGCAACAATCCCGACATGGTAAGATCATCTTCCGTCAATCCGGCTTTTACAACGACTGTGGGGCTTTGCATCGCTAATTCATTCACGGCGCTGAGCGGCTGTCTTCTGGCACAGTCACAGAAATCAGTCAATATCGATATCGGATCCGGCATGGTGACGATAGCGCTCGCATCGCTTCTCATCGGACAGACTTTATTTACAAAAGGCGGTATCACGACTAAGGCAGTGGGAGCCGTCGCGGGCGCAGTGATATTCAGGCTTGTATATACCATAGCGCTGCGGCTCAATATGCCCGCTTACATGCTGAAGCTCATATCATCGGTGATAGTTGTGATAGCCATAGCGGGACCTTATTTCAAGTCAAGGCTCCCGATGATGCAGAGAAAGATGATGCTGAAAAGGAAAGACAATGCTTAATATATCCCATATATCAAAAACCTTTAATCCCGGTACGGCCGATTCAAAGCTTGCTCTCGATGACCTCTGCCTTGATGTGGATGACGGAGAATTCATCACGATAATAGGCGCAAACGGAGCAGGTAAATCAACGCTCTTCGGCGCGATAGCCGGCAGTTTTTTCACTGACGAGGGAAGGATAACCCTCGACGGAGAAGACATCACCATGATGCCCGAGTACTTAAGAGCCCGCAAGATCGGACGTCTTTTTCAGGACCCGATGAGAGGCACAGCGCCGGGCATGACGATAGAAGAAAATCTGAGCCTTGCCGCAGGGCACGGCGGGTGGCTCTCCATGGCAGGCTCCGGTCAGAAAAAAGAATTTCGCGAAATGCTCAGGCAGCTTGAAATGGGTCTTGAGGACCGAATGAAGCAGCCCATGGGCCTGCTGTCCGGAGGACAGAGACAGGCCGTCACGCTGCTGATGGCCACGATCAATCCGCCTAGCCTTCTGCTCCTGGATGAACACACGGCAGCCCTCGATCCCGCTGCCGCAGATAAGGTCCTCGCCATCACGGAAGAGGTGGTGAAAAAAGATCATCTTACATGCCTTATGATCACCCATAACATGCAGTCCGCCCTGAAGCTCGGCACCCGTACTCTCATGATGGATGCAGGCCGTATCATCCTCGATGTATCGGGCAGCGAAAGAGGCTCCATGAAGGTCGAAGATCTCCTTGAGAGATTTAAGTCGATATCAGGCAAAGCCCTGGATAACGACAGGATGCTGCTCACCTCAGAGAAAGACTCCTGAAAAACTTATGATCCTGTGCCGCTGTACCTCGAGGCGCCGTACATCCATATCCTGTAGCTGATATAGAAAAAGACTATCCCTATCACAGGCGACAGCCACGACAGGACCGGCACCTCATCGGGACGCAGTATCACAAGGCTCGGATAGTAGGCGATAAAAGCTATCGGCAGAAGGAATGTAAATATAAACCGGAATACCGGTCCGAATATGGTGACCGGATACTTTGCATAATCCTTGAACCGAAACGCCAGATCCAGAAGATAGAATGAGTTCTCGATCCAGAAGCAGGACGCCGCTGCAGCATTCTGCATCGCCATCATAATGAGCGAAGCCGTGATAAGGAATACGATCGTTTTGATCACCATCAATGCCGTTACAGGCAGAGCCAGCTTATACCATGCATACGCAAGCGTTCCTATGCCGAAAGCCAGCTGTCCCAGTCCCTTCACGTCAAATATCTCCGACTGATAATAAAAGAAGATATTGATGGGGCGGAAGCAGTACTTTATAAAGTCTCCGGAAAACACATTTATCCTGAGGCTCCAGTTGTTGTCAAAAAGACACTGCACAGGCGTTATGGCTATCAGCGAAAATCCGTACAGAAACAGCATCTCATAATATGTCCATCCGTTGACTGAGGGGAAGTTCTGAAAGAGTATCCAGAAACTTATAAAACCCGCTATGTTGGTACACACCATTCCGATGGTGGATATTATAAAATCAGCTCTGTAGCTCATCTTGCTCTTTATGTCCTGAGCGATCAGTTTAAGATATATCTTCAGATAAAATCCTATAGTTTTTCTTTCCATGATCAGCCTCCGTTCACCGTGATCTGCCTTAAGGAAACAAGCCAGAATATCCTGCTGATAAGGAGCATCACCACGCACCAGAAAAACTGCACTAAAAGCATCCATCCTGTAGACTCAAGCGTGGGTGTCGCCGAAAGCAGTATCTTAAGCGGCGTATTATACACAGCCTGAAAAGGCAGATAATACACGACCGTCCTGAACGGCTCCGGGAAAAAAGCAATAGGTATCGTCACTCCCGAAAGCAGCAGCACGATGACCTGCTTCATGATATTTATGCCCCATATCGACTCGGTAAAAAGACATATCGTTCCGACGATGTAATCGATGCAGAAATTGATCACTACTCCCATCACCACTGATATCAAAAACCAGATCAGATTCATCCCCAGCGGTATGCCCCCTTTTGTAACAATAAAAACAATGACAAAAGTAGGAAGAAAAACGCACACAAAATGCACTATGAGAGAGCCGGAAAAAGACCAGAAAAGATAGCTCTGGTATTCAATGGGTTTTAAGAGATCCAGCACGATCTTTCCCGACTGTATGTCCCTTCCGATCTCCCATACGGTATACATCTCCATAAAACTGTACAATGCCGTTGCAAGCACAAGATAGATCAGCGTATCCTTAAATGTAAGACCATTCACCACATCCGTTCCTGATGAAGCATAGACAGCCTTCCAGAGATAATAGATGAGCGTAAGGTACAGGATATTACCTACTACCAGCACAAACATTCCAAGTCTGAAATGAAGGGATTCCATGATCCCCATCCGTGCCATGGTGAGATATTTTCTCATGCCTCTCCTCCCTCATAGATCTTTTTAATCACATCTTCCGTGGATATCTCATCAAGCTGCATATCGCGTATCACTTCTTTTTCTTCGAGCTGATGCAGCACTTCCATCACCTTTATCTTTCCTTCATCCACGAGGATTGATATCCACTCGTCATCCTCGCTCACCTTTACGGAAAGATCAGGGAACTCTGCTCCGATCCCCTCCGCTTTTTTATTCATGTCACCGTCCGTGCGGATCTTCAGCGTGCGGTAAGATCCGAACAGTCCTTTGAGATTTTCTATGTCGTTGTCGTAGAGCATCTTGCCGTGATCTATGATGACTATCCTTCTGCATAGAGCATCCACGTCGCCCATGTCATGCGTGGTAAGGATGACTGTGGTGTTGTTCTGCTCATTGAGCGCATGGATCAAAAGACGTATCTTTGACTTCATTGACACATCCAGTCCTATGGTCGGCTCATCAAGATACACGATATTGGGATCATGAAGAAATGCCGCGAGGATATCGCTTAAAGTCCTCTGTCCCAGAGACATCTGCCGCACAGGCTTATGCAGCAGCGGCTCTATATCCACGAGTGACTGATACAGGTCAAGCATACTGCGATATTTTTCGTCTGATATCTGATAGATATCTTTCAATAACTTAAATGATTCTATCAGCGGCAGAGCCCACCAAAGCTGGGTTCTCTGTCCAAATACCACTCCGATCTTCTGTGAATTTTTTGTCCTGTTTTTGTAAGGCACGATCCCCGCTGCCCTTATCTCTCCTGACGTCGGCTCCAGCACTCCCGTCATCATTTTTATCGTTGTGGATTTGCCTGCGCCGTTCGGTCCGAGATATCCTACGATCTCTCCCTGCATCACATCCATCGTGACATGATCGACTGCGCGGACGATCTTGTAATCTCTAGAGAAGAGATCCTTAAGACTTCCTTTTATCCCTTCTCTTCTGTTCAATACTTTGAATTCTTTTGTCACATCTTTGATCTGGATTATCGGTTCCATATTTCTCCTCCTGAAAAATCTTCCTTCGGGCGGCTCTTCGAAATAAAAAAACGGAGAGCCTGAGCTCTCCGTTAATAAAATGTGCAATGATCGCTGATCCTGATCCGATGCTCTTTTTCTTAAGATTTACTGAGTAAGAGCATTGATCTTTGCAAGCTTTCTTTGAAGAGTTCTGACCTGAGCCTTAAGTTCCTTGATCTGAGCCTTATTCTTTTCTACAGTAGCAGGCCTTACGGTTGTCTTCTTGGCTGTTGTTGCCTTCTTTGCTGTTGCCTTCTTAGCCGCTGTTGCCTTCTTGGCTGTTGTTGCCTTCTTGGTTGTTGTTGCCTTCTTAGCTGTTGTTGCCTTCTTTGCTGTTGTTGCCTTCTTAGCTGCAGGCTTCTTTGCTGTTGCAGCCTTCTTAGCTGCAGGCTTCTTTGCTACAGTCTTCTTTGCTGCTGTAGTCTTCTTTGCTGCTGTAGTCTTTTTAGCTGCTGCCTTTGTAGCTGCCGTTTTCCTTGTTGCCATATTTGATCTCCTTGTAAAAAAAATAACTATAGTAAAATCTTTTTCATAAAAACTATGTAACAGTATGCCACATAATATGCGTTAAGTCCAATATTATTTTTTTTATTTAAAATTTAATGAATATTTCAATGAATATTGCACACTCTTCCTATGGAGACATGATGGGTGATCATCGCTCCGTAATCAGTATTTTCCTCGCTTACAGGCTCATGCACACCCTCCACCATAAGTTCCATTCCGCCGTCGGAAAATTCTCTTAAAACATTATAATGATCTTTGTAATATTCCCGTCTGGATACTTTTCTGTCTCTTAATATCCCGTTGCATTCCTTAAGCGGGCACCCCGGAAAATTCACATTTATCATCTGTCCCGGGATGTATTTTTCATCGATAAGTTCCTCAAGAATTTCTTTCAGATATCTGTCGGTAACTTCATGACAATCGACCGCTCCTTCCGAAAGAGCTATCGCGTGAAAGCCCTGAAATTCCGCTTCAAAGGCAGCGCCCGCCGTAGCGGAATACTGAATGTCCGTTGCAAGATTATATCCATAATTTATACCTGAAAGAACCACATCCGGCTTATATGGCATGACGCTCAAAGCCCCCACTCTCACGCAGTCTCCTGGCGTTCCCGAGCAGGAAAACGCATGTACATTTTCAATACCAAGATCATAGGGATGCACTTCAATCGAGTGTCTTAATGTAATGCTGTGAGACAATGCACTGCACTGGCCGGACGGCGCAACGACCCATACTTCTCCGAGATCCGCCGCGGCTTCTGCAAGCCTTCTGATCCCTCCTGCATCCACACCGTCATCATTTGTAATAAGGATTTTTCTCGACATTTTCACCTCTTTTCTCTTAAGACAGATATATAATACACTACTCATAATAGATAAACCAGTATATCTACGCCGGAGCATGAGTGAGTTTTCATCTTATGCTATGATCTGATATATGTTATTATTGATATGTGACAGTCGGAGCAAAAAAAGGAGCGCGCCATGGCAGTTAAGTTTAAGTATTGCAGGATACAGGGAAAAGAACTTGCAGCTAATACCAGGACAGGCAAGGGCATATTCAGCATGCTGAATCAGATGGTCACAAACGGTGTCATGAACGAAGAAGATGTCAGTCTCTTCAAAGAGATAGATGAATGGTTCGCCGAAGAGCTTCCGTGGCCGCCGCAGTGCAGACGTCAGGAAAAAGTGATCTGTTATTTCAAGATGGAAAACAGTGAGATGATGCTTAAGATGATCAATCCTCTGCTGTGGCTTCTCGAAAGATATGAGCATCCTTATTTTGTGGTATATACAAACTTCCCCGGAGAGATAGTGTACGAGGATGATTATCAGGTCGTCGTAAAAGTCGATGAAAATGTAGTCATAGAAGATCTGCAGGACAGCTGGTCTCCGGATCTGGACTGATGGGTCCCGGATCCTTCACCGGTGCTTAACCGATGCATCGCCGGACCGTATCTGACAGATATCTTATCCGGAGTCGATGCGTCACCGGTCATATCAGTTGCGTCACCGATCCGTATCCGTCTCCTCCAGCGTCACATCAGAGATGTTATACATGAGGATCGCTGTGCCGTCATTCATTATCACGACATCCTCGTGCATATCGGCCTTGTATATAGTCCCCGTGACAGTCACATATGATCCGCCGGACTTCAGCACATCGGGGACGTAATATTCTATCTTCACAGGCTTCCCGGACAGCATTGCGAATCTCAATACACGGTCTATCTCATTCTCCGCATCTTCCTCGAGGATTATCTTCTCAGATGTAAGTCTCTGCGTCTCATTCACAGCCTCATCATATCCCGACAGCGCCGCAAAGGGAGAAAACTGTGCTGCTCTCTGAGTCATGGACATATGAGGTCTTTTCTTTGATACATAATGGGGATGATCTATTATCCTGCTGTAATCATTCATGCCTTGTGTCCTCCGATCTGATTATTCCTTTCTCTGGTCATCGCTCCCTTTAGGAAATTAGTTCCTTTCAGGAGAGCGTTCCTTCCGTATTTGTCCTTTATCTCAAGCGCTGCCAGCTGGAGCGCATTTTCCTTGCGTCGTCTTTCTTCCTCGGCCTGCTTCTTCCTGTCTCTCTCCCCGTAATCGGTAAAAAGATCCATCTGCTCATATTCTTCCTCTGCTTCGTCGGCTCCTTCGCAGGACGTGATATCGCAGGCGCATACATTCACGCGTCGGACCTTAAGAGACTTGTCAGCGATACGCTCAAAAAGCTCCATCATCGCATCGATGATGACTTCCGTGGAAGAAGTCTTCTCTGCAAGATTCGCTGTGCCGTGAGCGTGTCTCGGAGCAGGACGCCCGTAATAGTCATAATGCACCTCGCCCTTATATGAATCTATCTCGGCCTGACTGCCAAAGTGCTCATAGGACAGAGTGAGCGTGATCTGGTCAGTGACCACGTGCTTCCTGACAAGATCGAGGGCCAGAAGGTCCGTCATCTCCCTGACTATTATGGCAGCCTCCTGATATGCATAAGGTCTTGTGAGCACCTGTCCCGAGCTCATGCTGTTCGTGGCCGGCACATAACTCTTCACATATTCGAGCGTACACGGCTCCCAGCCCCAGGCGTGGTCTATCAGCAGCTCGGCATTGACTCCGAAAGTCCTGTACAGGCTGTCCTCGCTGTATTCGGAATACATCGCGATATCGCCCATGGTAAAAAGATGAAGGCCTGCAAGGCGTCTTGCGATACCTCCTCCGACGCCCCAGAAATCAGTGATCGGAGTGTGTGACCACAGCTGTCTCCTGTAGCCCATCTCATCCAGCTCGGCTATCCTCACTCCGTCCTTATCCGCCGGCATGTGCTTGGCGACTATATCCATCGCGACCTTGCTTAAGTACAGATTGGTGCCTATGCCCGCGGTAGCCGTGATGCCCGTGGATGTAAGGACGTCTCTTATCATCGTCATCGCAAGCTCATGAGCGGTCATGCCGTACGTATTGAGATACGGTGTCGCGTAAATAAAAACCTCATCGCAGGAATATACATGTATATCCTCCGGCGCGATGTACTTCAGATATATCCTGTATATGTCGGTGCTGTACTTCATATACAGCGCCATACGGGGTGTAGCCGTTATGAAGTCGACCTCGAGTGACGGATCGGCATCCAGCTCGATCCTGGAGACGGACTTCGCGCGAAATCTCTTCCCCGGCGCCTTATGTCTTCTGTCTGCATTCACAGTCTTCACCTGCTGCTTTGCTTCAAAGAGCCGCGGCCTTCCAGGCAGGCCGTACGACTTCAGCGCCGGAGATACCGCAAGGCATATGGTCTTGTCAGTCCTTGTGCCGTCCGCAACGAGCAGGCAGGTCGTAAGAGGATCGAGCTTCCGCTCCGCGCACTCTACCGATGCATAAAAGCTCTTAAGATCTATCGCTATATATGCATCTTCCATGCCGGCCTCCTCTTACCGCGAACACATGTTCTCCTTATCTATCATGATAGAATGTATGTTCGATAAAATCAACTACAACATATTGTATATGTTTCCGGGATCAAACACAAGACCTGTGTATCCTGATATATATGAAAGAGACCGGATGATAATATGTTATACTGACAAAAGCAGTATAGTTTCAGGCCGCACACGGTGTTCAGGAATTATCTTATCTCGATAGGCATGCCGAAGAATTTCGAAGAGCTCGGGGCAAAGAAAGAAGATATACCGAAGCTCGTAGAGGTCCTCTGCCGCGGCGACGGAAGGGACGGCACGATATCCGGATTCATCACGCTGAATGAAGATGACTGCACGAAGATATACGAAATGATGGTATAAAAGTCTACTCGGCCCGGTTATTCCCGGTAGCATAATCAAGGACTATACCGGGCTGGACATTGTAGACAAAGACATGATAGCAGATGGATCTGCCTTCATCCTCCACGGAATAGGCCTCCATCTCCACACCGCGCGACAGCAGTTCATCACCCTTAAAATAGGGCGTTACCCTGTACAGGACATGATCGTTCGAGCCCTCGAGGAATCTCATGACTTCCTCTTCCCATGGGAGCATGGTCTCGGCGTTCATGTACCTGGTCCCGGTGATAAGATTAAGTTCATTCGCATCCTCGCCGGCGAGAGCATAGGCGATCAGATGACTTCTGTTGTACAGATACGGAGGATCCGAATCCACTAGTCCTTCGTATTTTTTCTGCCTCCAACCCGAGGGCTTGATCTGATGGATGTCACCCCGCTTACCTGTCGGCATCATCGATCTGTCGAGCATGGCATAAGCCACGCCGCACCGCCCCAGGCGGTCCAGTTCACTGTAGTGTTCACCGGTTATATTCTCGATATCCCAGGAATTAAAGCATGGAAGTCCGTCATTTAAGACTATGTAATCCTCGCCGTCATAGTCGGGAATGGAAGACGGATCGAAGGAGGCGATGCTTTGGGATCCATATTGCGAAGCATCGGACAGCTCTACGGCTTCGCCTGAAATGTCACAGGAGGAGAGGATGCTGCATGCGATACAAAGACACAGTATAAGAGCTGCAGCAAATATCGATCCTTTTTTTGCCCTCTTATGTACGGCAGGATCCCTGCGGTAACGTGTCATCCGGATCCCTTATCAGAACTGTATCTTGAACTCTACCTTAACCGGCTCTTTTACAAGATCTGCAAAAGTATCGCCGTCGGAAGGGGTTCCGACCATATGTCCGTAATGGACAGGTATCACAGTCTCAGGCTGTATCTCATTTACATACTCCGCAGCCTTCCTTGCATCCATCGTATATGTCCCGCCGATGGGAATAAGAGCGATGTCGCACTTTACCTCTTTCGCTTCTTTGGTGGCATCGGTATCTCCCGCTATATAGATCCTCTTACCTCCGAGCAGAAGGATGTATCCGACCCAGCCTGCGCTCTTAGGATGAAAAGGCTTCAGGATGTTATAAGCAGGCACTGTCTCAAATTCAAGGCCGTCTATGACTCTCTGCTCTCCGGGCTTCACGGTCTCGATCTTCTTTACAAGACCCTTTGCCCCCGCTGCCTTCTTCGCCATCTTTTCAGGCACTACGAGCACCGTGTCTTCGCATGCCGCCTTCTCTATATCCTCAGTCGAAAAATGATCGTAATGATCATGTGTTATAAGGATAAAAGCTGCATCATTGAAAGCCGTATCCATCTTAAACGGATCCACATATATGATCCCCCGGTCGCTTTTTATCCTTATGCTGTTCTGCTTAAAAACCTGAATGTTTTCTGTCATTTTTTCTCCCCGGCTTATGACGCCTTTTTGAGATCCTCCCATACGCACATGTTCTTTCCGTGCTGCTTGCCCTGATACATCCTCTCGTCAGCGACCTTTATTATCTCCTCGGGATCATGATAGGTATCCCTGTATTCCTCGAGGCCTATCGTGACGGTTATGTTGATGCGCTGGTTATAAAACAAAGTCGGTGTGATCTCAATGCTCTTCCTGAGGTATTCCATCTTCTGCTTGGCAACTGCAAGGTCATAGTCCCTCATCAGTATCACCATCTCTTCTCCGCCCCACCTGCAGATCGCGCACCCGTGCATTTCCTTTTTGATCATCTTGGCGACATGTCTTAAGACCTCGTCTCCGCAGTCATGACCATAGGAGTCGTTGATACGCTTGAAGTTATCGATATCACTGAAAGCAATGCAGAAATGATGCCTCGGATCACCGTCCATAAGCGCCTCTATCACGGGAAGGAAGCCGCGCCTGTTCAGAAGACCCGTGAGCGCATCGTTCTGCGCATCAGCCGAGAGCTGCTCGTTCGCCTGCTCAAGATCCGACCTCACCATCTCGCTTGCATAGATATAGATCGCGCTGTAAAAGACCATCGAGAAAAACATCACAAAAGATGAATAGATCAGAAGAGCCCTGCTTCCCGCTTCAGATACCGCATATACCGGAGTCGCATCGGAATACATGAAGTACAGGACTGCAAAGACCGCGAAGATCAGAGCCAGAACACCGACTATCAGCAGTCTGCGGGTTCCCTTGAAAATGAAACATCCAAAATAGATGACTATGGGCACTATCGAAAACATAAAGTAATATGATCCGCACTCCCAGCCGCTGTAATGGACTGAGACTGCAGCATAGGCGCATACTTCCACCGGGATGGCGAAAAAGACCGGAAGGATGAATCCTGCCTTACACAAAAAGATGCTGAAAAGATATACTGTCACACTCAGGACGTTGAAGAATGCAAGCTGAGTAACCCCCAGCCACCATGTGGCTCCCAGTAGTCCCGCATGCACTAGACACATAACGATCACGGTGAATAAAAAACCATTATGCACGAGAGCGTGCATGACATCCGAGATAAAACGATTCCTGTTGATGCCTTCTTCCATAAGTGTTGACATCCCCCTTGTCAAAACTGCCTTTTATTTTACATTATATCTCTGAAAAAGTCGAAAAAAATATGATACAATACGAGAGAAAAATGTGGCGCTGACCGCTCGAAAAGAAGAGGTGACATTATGGCAGCTAAAGCCCGCGGATATCTGCACGAAGATTTCAGACTGTTCCACAATACGGATACGCTCGGAACGGAAGTCGGCATACATTTCCATGATTTCTACAAAGTGACCTATGTAAAGTACGGAAGCGGACGTTACATGATAGACGGCAGCCTGTACGACATCACCTCCGGAGATATCATACTCGTGGGGATGAATGCTCCGCACCAGCCGCTCTTTGAGCCCGGAGAACTGTACGACCGTTACACACTCTATATCTCACCGGGGATGATGACAGACTTTGATATCCCCGACTGCCATATCTACGAGCTTTTTTCATCGGAGGGCGGCAATGTGATACGCCCCGGAGATGATCCCGGAGACAGATACGTAAGCATCATGAAGCGAATAGAATCCGAGAATAATTCATCATCGTATGCCTCCCGCCTTGCCGCAAGGCTCTGCGTGATGAGTCTTCTCATTGAAGCCGGAAGAGCCAGAGAGAGATCGTCTCTTACGGTCCCTCTGCAGCTTCCCGATAATGACATCATGCTGGACGTGCTCCGGTATGTAAACGAGCATCTTTTTGAGAGCATGCCTGTTGCCGATATCGCTTCTCATTTTGAAATGAACGAGGACACCATGCTCGGTGATTTTAAGAGAGCATACGGATGTCCTATGCCCGAATACATATCGGGACGCAGACTGACCAGAGCAAGAGAGATGATCCTTGGCGGAGACGCCCCCGCGGATGCCTGCTACGCCTGCGGATACGTAAGCTATACCGATTTTTCGAGAGCATATCAGGAGAAGTTCGGATCCGCGCCGAGGCTTGTCACCGAAGAGACCGCGCAGGATGACGTTTTATCGGATTTTCTGCCCGAATAAAATTTTTTGTTGCTTTTTCCACCGGGGCTATGTTATATTAACCGAAACCGTTGATGAAGAGTAAGTAGGTTCTGTAAAGGTTCATCAGTGAGAGTTGCGGGCGGAGTGATCGCAGCAGGAAAAGCAGGACCGAATGGACTTCTGAGGGCGAGCAGAACGCCGGATCATCCGGCAAGTATGTGAGACGGAGTAAGCTCTCCGTTATCAAAGTTCGCATATGATGGTATGCGTTAAGTGGGCGCTATGACGCCAAGCCGGGTGGCACCGCAGGTCGATATCTACCTGTCCCAGCAGTTACTACTGTAGGGACAGTTTTTTTATTTCCGTAAAGAAAAAAGGTCCCGATCATACCAGAAAAGGAGGAACAAAAAATGTCAGACAACAAGATTCCCTACAAGATCTATCTTGAAGAGGAGGAGATGCCGAAGTCATGGTATAACATGAGGGCCGACATGAAGAACAAGCCCGAGCCGCTCCTCAATCCCGGGACCGGCAAGCCTCTTACAAAAGAGGAGCTCACGCCGATATTCTGCGAAGAGCTTGTGGATCAGGAGCTCGACAATGATACCGCGCTCGTCCCTATCCCCGATGAGATCCGCGAATTCTACAAGATGTACAGGCCGTCACCCCTTGTGCGGGCATACTGCCTTGAAAAGAAGCTCGATACTCCGGCAAAGATCTATTACAAATTCGAGGGCAATAATACCAGCGGAAGCCATAAGCTGAATTCCGCGATAGCACAGGCATATTACGCTAAGAAGCAGGGCCTTAAGGGCGTGACCACGGAGACCGGCGCCGGTCAGTGGGGCACGGCTCTGTCGATGGCATGTTCTTATTTCGATCTCGACTGCAAGGTATACATGGTCAAGGTCTCATACGAGCAGAAGCCCTTCAGGAGAGAGGTTATGAGGACTTACGGAGCATCCGTGGTACCTTCTCCTTCGGAGACCACGGAAGTCGGAAAGAAGATCCTCGCAGAGCATCCCGGTACCACAGGAAGCCTTGGCTGCGCGATCTCCGAAGCCGTGGAAGTCGCCACCAAGAATGAAGGCTACAGATATGTCCTCGGAAGCGTCCTGAATCAGGTACTCCTTCACCAGTCGGTGATCGGTCTTGAGACAAAGACAGCTCTTGATAAATATGACATCCATCCCGACATGATCATAGGCTGCGCAGGCGGCGGTTCCAATCTCGGAGGTCTTATAGCGCCCTTCATGAAAGAAAAGCTGAACGGCACGGCGGATTACAGGATCATAGCCGTAGAGCCCGCATCCTGCCCCAGCTTCACAAGAGGTACCTTTGCATATGACTTCTGCGATACCGGCATGATCTGCCCGCTCGCCAAGATGTACACTCTCGGCAGCAGCTTCATCCCTTCCGCCAATCACGCCGGAGGCCTGAGGTTCCACGGCATGAGCACCACACTCTCACAGCTCTATCACGACGGATACATGGAAGCTGTCAGCGTGGAGCAGAGCAAGGTATTTGAGGCCGCAGAACAGTTCGCAAGAGTCGAGGGCATACTGCCCGCTCCCGAGAGCTCACACGCGATCAGAGTCGCGATCGACGAGGCTCTCAAGTGCAAGGAGACCGGCGAAGAAAAGACCATCGTATTCGGCCTCACAGGCACAGGATACTTCGATCTCGTGGCATATCAGAAGTTCAACGACGGCGAGATGGGCGATGTGATACCTACGGATGAGGATATCGCAGCATCGATCGCAAAGCTCCCGAAGGTACTCGCGTAAGTACTCCTATAGGTGCTCAGCATCTTTCCTCATACTATAAAAAAGCGCACGGTCCCGGAATCGGGTCGTGCGCTTATGTATCTTTTATGTATCTCTTATGCGGTCTTCTTACCGGAGATCACGAATACCGCTCCGATCAGAAGAGCTATGCCGATCACGATCGAGATCCAGGGCATCAGCGTGAAGCCCGCGATAAGATATCCTATCGCGCAGACGATCGCTACAAGAGTAGCGTAAGGCAACTGTGTCTCGACGTGCTTGATATGCACGCACTCGGCTCCTGTCGATGACAGTATCGTGGTATCGGATATCGGCGAGCAGTGATCACCGTATACCGAGCCAGCGAGCGTGGCTCCGAGAGCAGGGATCAGATATGCTGCTGCATTATCCACGCCGCATATCATAGTGACTATGGGGATCAGCATTCCGAAGGTTCCCCATGATGTACCCATGGAGAAGCTCATCAGCGCTGCTATCACAAAAAGCAGGAAAGGCAGGAATCCGAAAGGCAGATTGGAACTGCTCACAAAGCCGGATATGAAGACTCCGGTCCCGATGAGCTGTCTGCATACACCGCCCAGAGTCCACGACAGGATAAGGATCATCATGGGCGGCACGATGCTTCCGATGCCGTCCACTATGCAGCTCATGTATTCCTTCGGCTTCATGATCTTCCTCGGGATATAGAGAGCAAAAGCAGTGATAAGACCTGCAAAAGCGCCGAGAGACAGTCCTGCAGTCGGGTTATATCCTATAGCTTCGGAAAAACTTGTTCCTTCAAAGAATCCGCCCACATAAGCCATGCCGAGAATGGCGCAGATGATAAGGACGACGATCGGGAGCACGAGGTCTATCACCTTTCCTTTGCTTTCCTTGAACTCCTTATCTTCGTCCGATACCTCGCCTTCAAGCGCCCTTAACTCCGCCTGCTTCATGGGGCCGAAATCCTTCCCCGTAATGCTTATGATAAGGACCATGGCGATCGTGAGGATCGCGTAGAGATTATAGGGGATAGTGGAAAGAAAGACATTGAACCCGCCGGTCTCGCTCACTTCACTTGCAACTGCCACGGCCCAGCTCGATACGGGCGCTATGATGCACACGGGAGCTGCCGTCGCGTCTATGATATAGGCGAGCTTTTCTCTGGATATCTTAAGACGGTCAAAGATCGGGCGCATTACAGTACCCACTGTCAGGCAGTTGAATCCGTCATCTATGAAGACCAGCACTCCGAGCAGGGAAGTTGCAAGAGCCGCAGACCTTTTTGTCTTTAATCTGCTGCCTGCCCATCTTCCGTAGGCGTAGCTGCCGCCTGATTTGCCGACAAGCATGACGACCGCCCAGAGAAGCGCCAGAAAGATTATCATGTAGGAATTATCCGAGATCTTGGAACTCATCATGTCAAAGGTCAGAGCCGCAGCGGAAAAGATATTCCCGCCGGCAAAGGCGGTATAGATGAGGACGCCGGAAAACAGTCCGATGAACAGGGACGAATAGACTTCTTTTGTTATCAGTGCCAGAGTGATCGCCAGAAGCGGAGGGATGATCGAAAGCCATCCGGTCTCTATCATTACAAAATCCATATTATTACTCCTATCTCCTTTGTGTTACCTTTCGGCAGATCTGTAGTGACTCAGCAGGTTCATTATATCACAGGACATACATCCTGATGTATAACCATTTCTAAGTGAAGCATGAGTATATGCCATCGGAAGCTTTTCGTGCACCTTATGCAACACGTGAGTCGAAGCATGTGTGCATGCCTGGCGGGCGCATTTGCGCATCTTTACCGACGCCACTCGCGCATGGCGCTCGTAAACGGCGTTCAAAATATGCCAAAGGGCATATTTTGCAGTGCTTAAGCCCGACGGCATGCACATCTTATGCCGGCTTGTTTTCATGCTACAGCGCTGCGCAGAACACCTCGCACTCCTGCACCTTAGCGCCAGTATCATCGAAGATCACAAGGCTCGCATCCATGATGTCACCGGTCTTTTGCAGATGAAGCTTCCATCCGTCGAGGAGCTTTGGTATATCTGCTTCGTAATACAGCCCGTCTTCCCCTATCATGCGGAAAAGATACTTATCATCTTCAGAGAGCGGAACAGATGCCGTGTATTCTTTCCCGGTCTCCTCCGGCATGATCATGGCCGTTCCCCAGACAGTTGTCTTGCGGTTCTCGGGGATGTCCCTTATTACCCATACGCTGGATGGCTGCACGTCATCCACAAAAGTGATATCAATGGTCCTTACCACGCTTTTGACTGCCTCGCTGAAGAGGTGCCTTGTCTCAGAGTCCATGGCAAGTTCCCATGCTCCATCGGGCATGCGATCCCAGATTATATCCGCATAACTGTTTTCCTCATCCACGTAGCCGTCCATCCTGTCGGGATCGGCTTTTCCTTGTCTGACATACGCGCAGCCGTCTATGAGTTTTATGATATTGCTGTATTCGGCATTTGTAATCTCTGCTTGAGTGACGACCTGTTCTTCTTTCTCTTCATCGAATATATCAGTCTCCGCATAGTACTTGCTGTCCTTCTTACGGATAGTGTACTTGTCATAGATATATCCGTGATCCAGGCTGTGCATGCTCGTCATGCAATATGCATTGTATATCTCCGTGAGCTTCGGATCTTCTCCGACCTTATAGCTCTTGAAAAAGTTCATATATACAAGCCTCGCCGCAAATGCCGCTATGATAAGAAGAACCGCGATCAGGATGACGATAAGTATCTTATGATTCTTCAAGCTGCTCATTCTCCGTCAAGAAAAAAGTCCATGACTCTCTTCCTGTAATCCGGCGCCGTGTCAAATGATGCGTGCCCGAATCCGGTATACATATACAGACGGAAATCGTCCCTGTAATCAAGCTTCTCCGCTATCTCCATGGTAGCATCGGAATCAAGCACCTCATCCTCAAAGGTCCCTGTCGTAAGGACGGGGCATTTGATCTCCTGCAACCTGTCCGACACATCAAACCCCTTCGTGCCTGAAGCAAGTATCACGAATCTCTCAAGCTCTTCGTCCGTAACGGTCTTGCTTGTCTCGATAAAGTAATCCTTAAACTGCTCAAAGACAGCGGGCGGATAGATCAGCTCCCCGAATCTAAGATACAGCCCGGTCCTGTCGCCCTTTTCTGCAAGCTCCTTCCATTCCTTCAGAGCCGCATACTGTTCGTCGGTGATATGTGAAGAAGTCGAAGCCAATGCCATTTTTTTTACGAGTTCAGGATGCTCGATCGCTATGGTCATGGCGATCATCCCGCCCTGAGAGGCGCCGAAGATATAGATATCGGTAAGGCCCAGCTGCTTTATTGCCTCAGCGGTATCTCTTGCCATATCAAGTACGCTGTATTCCGGCGGAAGCTCTTTCCTCCTGTCGATGACGTAAGTCGTGAAGTCATCGTGCGATATCGAGAATGCATCAGCCACGGCATCAGCATCATTCATGACGCTTTTCACGCTGATCCCGGGCACGAGCACCATAGTCCGCGGCCCCTTTCCGTATTTAAAATAATCCATGGAAAAATCATCAGTCTTAACAGTCTCAATAGGGATCATTTCTTCGCCTCCTTGTCTTCCTGATCCTCAAGGAACTTATATAGTATCCTGTACAGTTCCTTCGCCTCCTTATCGGTGAGTGCCGAGCCTTCCGCAGCGAGCTTTGACGGGATATCACTGCATTTATCCCTGAGGGCCTTCCCCTTGCGCGTAATGGAGATGACCGTGATGCGCTCATCCTCCTTTGACCGCTGCCTCGTGACATACCCTGCTTTTTCAAGTCTCTTAAGGAGCGGAGTGAGAGTTCCGGCATCAAGATGGAGCATCTCCCCCATCTGTCCGACCGATACGCTCTCCTTCTCCCACATCACCATCATCGCGATATACTGCGTATACGTGAGTCCGAGCGGTTTGAGATATGGTGTGTAGCTTCCGACTATCTTTCGCCCGCATGCATACAGCGGAAAGCACAACTGGTTCTTCAATAAGAGCTGATCATATTTTTCTGCCATGAATATACCTCAAGTCTTAATTGTCATCTTTTGTCGTATTATATTGCGCACAATATACTTTGTCAATGCCGGCTATATAGTCTTCGGCCTCATGCATGATGAACTGTATATTATCGACGTCCTCATGCACGCGCCCTGTCTCAAGGGAGTGATTGGCTCCGGCAAAGATCCTGTAGGGCATCTTGTACTCTTCACAGAGCCGCCTTATGGTATCCGTCTCGATCCAGGGATCGTTATCCCCGAAGTACACCAGGCCGTTGCCTTCCTCAGCCTTGAGAAAGGTCTGCTCCAGAGGGGTAAAGAAGAGCTGTCTGGCCTTTATGTCATACTTTTCGGCATATACGGCCGCTATGACAGTACCTATGCTCTTTGAGATAAAAATGATATCCCCGCCGGATGCAGGATCCGTCTCCTTAAGCTGCTCCTCCACCTGCATGAACGCCTTATTGAAGGCATCCGTCATCTTTTCTTTATGCCTGAGGCAGTCCTTGTCCACCCCGCTGTACTCAACGCTTATGACGTCATAGCCGTGCTCGAGCGCCGCCTTCCTTGAGTAATACAGCAGAGGCTTGTCTATGGTATATCCTATTCCCGGAAAAATGACCGCTGTCTTTTTCATGTGTTCTGTATCCCCGTCCTTTTTATGCTGCTTTATTATTCTTTTATTTCCTGTAAAGAAAAAGCAGGTATAACGCCGCTGCCAGCCTTATACCTGCTTTTGAAGTACTGCTATGCTTTACGCTGTCCTTACACCGTATACTGCGACAGATCGGAATTGATATCGTTCGAGTACTGGTTCAGGTTCTCCGAGATGCTCGTGATGTTCTCGGTCTCGGTGCGAAGCTTGGTGCTCTCGGATACGATCATGTTGCTGAGTTCGAGTACCTGATTGATGCTTGCCGCCTGCTCCTCGGTGGTAGCCGCGTTGTTGGAAGCGACTTCGTTGATCTTGCTTATGCCGTCCGCGATAGTGCTGATACCGTCAGTAGCCTTTGCCACGTCTCCGTAGATGGTCTCGAAGGACTCATTGGCTCCCGACACGGCGCTGAGGCAGGTCTCCATATCGCCCACGCATATCTCAGCCTTGGTATTGATATCGGAGATATTCTTTGTAATGCCTTCCACGAGCTTGCGGATGGTCTCCGTAGCCTCGGATGACTGACTTGCAAGTGTTCCGACCTCGGTTGCGACCACGGCGAAGCCCTTGCCCATCTCTCCGGCTCTTGCAGCCTCTATCGAAGCGTTGAGAGAGAGAAGGTTGGTCTGGTTGGAGATGGCATTGATGGTATCCGTGATGCCGGTGATCTCCTCGACAGTCTTGGCAGTCTCTCTGATAAGAGAGGTGAGCTCGTTGATCGTCTCATTAAGAGTGCTGACGTTCCTCGTCATGCCGGCCATCTCATCCTTGCCCTTTGAGGAAGCTTCAAGGGTCTCATTGCAGAGATCCATGACATCCTGTGCGCTCTGCGTGAGCTGGCTGGATGTGTTCGCTAGCTCTGTAGCCGAGTACGCGATATCCTCGATGGATGTGTTCATCTCATTAAGGGTCGTATTGAGCTGGTCGATAGACTGTCCCTGATTGCTGTTGGCATCGGCCAGAATATGCGAGATATCGAAGCACTCGCCGGCGCGGCTGTTCATTGCGCCCGAGATATCCGACAGGCTGTTCAGCGTAGCGCGCATCTTTTCTATGTATTCATTCAGGCTCTCCGCCAGCGTCGTTATCTCATTATTGCCTTCAGGCTGTATCGTAACTGTGAAGTCACCCTTACTGATATCTGTAATGCGCTCTGTAATGGTCGTAACAGGGTTGATAGCCTTGCTTATGATCGAATAGATGAAGAGCGACAGCAGTATCAGCAGTATGATCGCGCTCGCAAAGGTGATATACATGACCTTCAGTATCATCTTGCTGAGGAGAGAAGAAGGAACCGCGCTCACGATAGCCCATGAGGTGCCTTCGATATCCGTAGCTGTGATCATCTGTGAACCTGCAGAAGTCTTGGCAGTCACGACCTTGCTGCCGCCTGCGGTGTTGCTCTTATCGAGCGAATCAAACACAGGAGCTATACCCGTAAGGATCGGATCCGTTGCGGACGTAAGATTCTGTCCGACACAGTCGACCTTGTTGCTGAGGAGGACGTCCTTCGATTCCTTATTGATGATATAGTACTTTACATCCGGCGATATAGAAGTGAATCCCGATATCTTCTCGGCAACCTTGTCAAAGTTGATATCGCTGGAAAGAACGACGCCGTCCCTTATCATGACAGAGCATGCAAGGCATGTCTTGCCGGTGGAAGCGTCTACATAAGGCTCGGAAGAGAATATCTCGCCGTTCTTCTGTACAGCTCCTACATACCAGGGCCTGTCTGTAAATACAAACGTATCATCCGGGATCCAGCCTGATCCGTCAAGGAATAAGCCTGTATCACCATATGCCATATAGATATCCTGAGAATCGGGATCCAGAGCCGTAAGCTCAAGAAGCATCGCAAGAGTATCGTCATTGGACATCTCGGGTGTACTCCTCATGATATCTGCTGTCTGGCTGACTCTCTGGCAGATATTGCTCCACCAGCTCTCGATCTCCCTTGAATAGGTCTCGGACTCTCTTGCCAGAATATTGTTCGTAAGATTCTGAATGTTGTCAGATGCCAGCTTGATGCTTATCTGCGTGATGATAACGACGATGATCGCCACACTGATAATGATCTTGCTGAGCAGGGACTTTTTCAGAGATTTTCTTTTTTTCATGGTTTTGACTTCCTCCATCAGTAAGAATTATGCTGAAAAAAGAACTTATCTGCTGTAAAAAACTCAGTCTAATGATTATACGATTCTCGAATTCTCATTGTCAACAACGCCGCTGCGTCACAGGATGCCCCTCAAAAGCCTCCGGGCCGGTCCTTTGCGCGGGATCTGCTGCTTTCTTCCGGCACTTCAAAATACCTTCTGCACGAGAAACATATAGAGGACAGTCCCGATAATGACGCTTAAGACGGTGTTGCGCCTGAAGATATAGGATAGGGCCACTGCCAGCAGGGCAATAAGCTCCGGCAGACCGTGGGATCCCCCCGTGACCGACACGTTGCGCAGACAGTATACGAGCAGCAGGCCCATCGCGGTATATGGTATCACCCTGCCCAGATAGAGAATAAAATCAGGGATCTTTTCTCCCCGTCCGAATATAAGTACCGGCAGGATCCTGGTAGCGAGAGTAACGGCTCCCATCACGGCTATTATGATGATCGCATGTCTTATGTCAGGCATCACTCTCACCTCCTGACTCTATCTTCTTTCTCATCACCGTCATCACGATGAGGATGATGACTATCGAAGGGATAAGGAAAAGATCCGGCCCGAATAAAAGCCTGCAGGCAAGGGTCGCAAGGACTCCCGTTATCGCCGGGATATGGCTCCCCGACCTCATCCACTGCTCGATAAAGACCGTCAGAAAGAGCGCGGTCATCGCAAAATCAATGCCTGTGGAATCAAACCTGATGAGTGTTCCGATCCACCCTCCCAGGAATGAGCCGAGCACCCAGGATGACTGGTCGAAGAGAGTGACAAGGAATCTGTACCCGCTGACATTCACCCCCTCGGGGACCTCGTCATGGCTCAGCATGGCATAGGTCTCGTCGCACAGCGCATAGAAAAGATACCATTTGCGCTTTCCCTCGTCCTTGTATCTCCCTATCATGGATATGGATAAAAAGATGTATCTTACCGAGATCATGAGCGCGGTGACAGCCGCCATCACAAAAGATCCTGCGCTGAGCAGGCCGACGCTCACATACTGGACAGTGCCGCTGAATATCACAAGGCCCGAGACAAGAGCCCATACCGGTCCGTAGCCGTGCTTCTCAAGGAGCAGTCCGTATCCGGTGCCCAGCACTATGAATGTGACCATTATGGGGATCGAGGTCTTGAAGGCCTCGAACACCTCTTTTCCTGTTATGCAAAATCCGCTTTTCTGATTGCTCTGATCCTTGGCCAATGGCTGTGAGTCCTTAGTTATGACGTTATTAATATATTACTACTTCCGGTTCGTTTTATGAAGTTGTTTTAGGATGTCTTTATTTCCCTGATGTGATACAATCGGTTTGTCGGTCACGATAGTCAGTATCAAAGGTGGACGGTTCCGATGGCAGATCCGGATCTGTAATTCGGATCGACGGGTTCGCACAAGTGCCCGTCATGGAGGAGATCATGAAGAAGACAGTACTTTTCATTTTATGGGTGATGATCATAATGTGTCTTGTAGGATGCGGCGGACAGAAGAGCAAGCCGGTCTTAAAGAACAACGGATCCGGTACAGAAAAAAGCGCATCATCCGCGAAAGAGGAAGCAGCGGATACTGCCGATGATGCCGCCGATACCGAAAAGCCCGCAGATGAAGATACTGCCGGCACGGATACTGCAGGTAAGAAAGACGCAGTCGGTACAGATAAGGATGATTCGTCGGAGGATTCCGGCGATACAGATAAGGCCGGTGATGCTGAAAATGCCAGGGATGCTGAAAACGCCGATGAAGCAGGCGCTTCCGATGATCTGATCACCGAGGTACAGGCCGTAGATGCGATCACGGATTACTGTTATGAGCAGAATCCCGATCTCAAGGACATCGTGGAAGCAGGCGAGTATCCTGTGTACTGGGACATCTCTTCAAGCGATGACAAAGAGATCGTGGTCGTATTCAGGTCCTACACCGGAGCTCTCACTTACTATCATATCGATCCCGCAACCGGTGACACCTATGTGACCGAGCTGGTGCCCGGTATAATAGACGAAGAACAAAGAACAGACGAAACTCTCAACGTCAGGGATTATATAAAATAGATCGTCCTCGGAAGTCTTATGCGTCCGCTGCGGGCATGAATCTTTCGATCCACCCGCTGTCGATCCCCTGCTCCATGGCAAGCTTCCTGTATTTTTCAGTCACTTCCTTCGTATCGGGGACATAGATATTGGAGCAGCGCAGGGACTGCATGAACTCATCCCCTTCATTCTTCTCACTGATCTGAAGCTGCTCTATGTATTCCTTATACAGACTGCATTTATGATACTCGACAGCCATCTCTTCCGTGATCATGCTCATATCATCATCTCCTCTCGTAAGTCACCGGTAAGTCAACGGGGACGGTTCTCATTGACTTCCTCTGCAGATCCAACACCTCATGGTAGTAAGTCAGTCGCGACAGTTTCCGCTGACTTCTCCCCCGGAGTAACCCCCGGATAGCATGCCTCATTTCAATCCTTTCATATGTTGGTGTACAATTGCATTGTGACATCATACAGAATAGGAGTCAATCATGAGTCTTGAACCTAACAGAAAGCTTACAGATGCCGGCAATCCCGCGAAGCCTACGGGTTCCGCCGGCGAAGATATGCTTCTCTATATGAATGAGGAGCATTCAGATCTTACCGAATGGGCATTATCGCTTTGGGATTACAGAGATACCTCCTCGATCCTTGATATCGGCTGCGGTGGAGGAGCGACACTCAGACGCCTGTCGGAGCTCGCGCCCGACGCCTCTCTTACCGGAGTAGATTACTCTGAGGTATCAGTAGATCTCACGAAAAAGACAAATGCCTCTCTTATAGATGCCGGAAGATTGAATGTGGTCCGTGCTTCTGTAGAGGATCTTCCTTTTGAGGAGGATATGTTCGAAAAGATAATAACTGTCGAGAGCTTTTATTTCTGGCCTGATCATGTGAAAAGCCTGGCTGAAGTAAGACGTGTCCTTGCGCCCGGGGGCTGCTTCATGCTCGTATCGGAGATATACGAGCGGCCCGATCTGACCCCGCATTGCAGGGATAATATACAGCGCTACAATATGTTCGTCCCGGGGATCGATGAGTTCAGAACTCTTTTCCGGGATGCCGGCTTCTCAGAAACCGACATCCACACAAAAGAGGGAGAATTCTGGATCGTAGTAACGGGCAGGAAATAAGTACCGCTTCACATCTCAAGTAATACTTTACATCTCGTCCGGAAAACGGAATTCGTCGAAGCCTTCTATCCTGTTGCCCCTGTGCTTTGGATGCCAGACTCTGCTGCGGTAATTCTCATTGATATGGAGCTCGTCAAAGCCTCCTGCGCCGTAGCCGTCGTTAGCTTCGATATCCTTCGGAGCAGTGTGGAACTCATCATAGCTGTACTTGGCCCCGTAACTGCTGTTCTGTGCGGCGTAATCATTACTGTAGACATGCAGTTCGTCGGCCGTGTCGGTCACTGCCACTGATCCGCTGCCTGCCCCGCCGCTCCTTACATGCAGCTCATCATTTGACGAAGTCCCGCCGTCCATCCGCCTCATGTATTCCTGCTGGCGTCTGTCGATCTCTTCCCACTCGAGCTCATCCACCTGAAGACCTGCTTCACGCATGAGTCTCTCCGTCTCGGGATCGTATCGCGACGCCCCTGCAAAAGCGGGTGTCACAGCCAGCAATGATAATACAAACGATAAAATGATAGCTCTCTTCATGTCATGCACCTCCGATCCTGCCCGGATACGATACCGTCCCCGGCCTGATCTCAGTGTCTCATTTTTGCTGTCCTATATTCTGTACGCGTATTACCCTGCAAGATAGAGCACTTCGAAGCAGTCCCTGTCCTGCACCCCGTCTATCTTCCAGTCATAGCCGTATCCTGTCACATATATCCTTGCTATCCTGTCGTCAGACATCCTTGCGTCCACATAGGATTCGGCGTCGGTCGCTGTGATAAGGAAGGACTCTCCGGCTTTTATCTTCTCCTTTTCGGAGATGACCTTCCCGTCTTCATCGACAATGTCGCAGGTCAGTTCGATCTTTGAAATAAGAGCGCGGTCGTCACCGATACCGACCGGCCTGTACGCTTCATCGACTTCGGGCATTCCTTTTATCCCGACATGACAGTGAGCCATCGCATTGCACGTTACAAAGATATCAACCTGCCTGAAAAGCTCCATGCTGTCAGGATCCGCACCTGTCATCCTGTACCAGATAAAATCGTCATCATACTTCACTATATCTGCCAGATGCATGTCGGTACTGTCCACGAATTTGGGCTTGTCTTTATTTATCTCGAATACGAACAGACCGTCTTCCATTCCGTCGATCATGACCTCGGTATATATGTACTGCTTTCCGTCAGCGGTACGTATATAGTACGCAGATCTTGTAGACCCGCCGCTGTTATAGAAGGATATATCCTTTACCTCTTCCTTTTTGTCGTTCAGTGTCACGCAGAGTCCGTTCGCATAATCATATTCGTCCGTATCCAAAGCCTCTACCCACAGGCTGTCCCTCTTTCCGTCACCGGTGAGATCGAAAGGCTCCAGATCGCCGAGAAATTCATATACAAATCCCTGATCCCCGTCAGTCTTATACTCCTCAGTAAAAAGGTCCGGATAATCTTCATAGGTAAGTATCACATCCTGAGCACCGGCTGCATAGTACGCCAGAGAATACGGTTCGAAATAAAACTCTATTCCTACAGGCAGAAGGCACCACTGATAAGGGTACGAATCACCGTCCAGGCTATCCGTCACGGTATACTCAGTGATATCGGGATCATACAGGTCCAGACTGCCCTTAAGATCACCGAAGATCTCCGCATCGTAATTTGCGAGTATCTCCTTTTCGAGGATATCGTTAAGCGTGGAGGTGTCCTTTATCACGTCCTTAAGGCCAAGACGTTTTCCGGTCTTCGTGTCATAAGTGTAACCGAACTGGCCCTCAAGACCATGCGCCCCGCCAAGAAAAGTGCTGAAATATGTCACAAAACTCGTGACCTTATCATCGGCTCTGCGAAGCCATGCCACGGTATGATATGAATAATTCCCGTTGTCAAAGAACTCCGGCTCCTCGCCATACCGCTCTTCGGCTTCTTCCACGCTCTCCTTTCTCGAACCCGCATAGCCTTCATAGGCTTCTTCAGAATCATCCTCCAGCGCTTTGGCAAGTTCGGGGTACGTGAGCGCGCTTGCGTCCGAGAGCACCGGCCAGCTGAAGGAACCTTCATAGATCACCTTGTCGCCCTTCTTTTCTTTATCATCAAGGACTGTCTTGTAATCAAATTCCAGATATGGCACCGCTTCGACATCAGAATCTGCTGATGTCGTTGTTTCTTTCTCTACATCACCGGCATCATCCGTCTCTGTCTTCACATCGCTGTCGGAAAAGAGCATATCAACATCTTCCGCCTCCGATGTCTCCTCTTCTGTGGCTTCAGTCTCCGACTGCGCCTCTGATGCCGGCTCCGCCGGGGTATCCGCTGACGCCCCGCAGGCTGTCATCGAGATGACCAGTATTGCGGACATTAATATGCAGCTGATCCTCTTTACGAAGAAATTGTCGGTTTTCATTGATAGTTCCTCCTCTAAGTCCCCGGGGAAGTCACAGGGGACGGTTCTTGGCGTCTTATCAGAAATAACAGGGGTCGGTTCCCGGCGTCTTATCAAAAGTCACCGGGACGGTTCTCAGCGTCTTATCAGGAATCACCGGGACGGTTCCCGGCGTCTTATCAGAAATTACTTCCGTTCCAGCCCCAGTCAGTAGTTGCCGAATATTTGATATACATATGATCAGGCGCTATGCCCAGCACGTCTCCGTATATCTTAGTCAGCTCAGCTGTCATCTTTTCAAATGCGTCCTTATTGGGCCCGCCGTATATCCTTACCTCAACAAAAGCCATGGGCTCACTGTCATCGCCCCGGAAATAAAGACTGTATTCATCCTCTATCCCTACCATCAGCCAGCTCTCGCTCTTCCCGGGAATGATGGATATAGCCTGTCCAAGCCTTGTCTTCAGTTCCTTTTCCTGTTCCTTTGATACTTTTACACTTACTTTGGAATCTATGAACGGCATGTCGCTACCTCCTTTTTTCTATACATTATAACCGATTGTCATAAAAGTGTCATAAGTCAACGGGGACGGTTCTCACTGACTCCTTTTTTCCAAAAAGGAGTCAGTGAGAACCGTCCCCGTTGACTTACCCCTGACACTCCGGTAACTTATATCTCCGCCGCGCCGGTCACCCGCTTCGCATCTACGGATACTGCACCCTTGAGCGACGGTGAAAGCTTCTCAGCAGTCTTTCCTATCCCGCTGCCGCCCGACGTCGCAAATAAGTGGACTGTCTTTCCTGACCAGTCATATCCCTTTCCAAATGTATGGATGACCCTCGGCGCCTGTCCGTACCATATGGGGAATCCGAGATATATCGTGTCATACTCGCTGAAATTCTCTATCTTCCCGGCTACAGGCACATCTTTGCCGCCGATCTGTTCGCGGTTACACCTGGCCAGCGGATTCACAAACGTGATATCTGCCTTTGTATACGGCTGCTCCGGGACGATCTCAAATACGTCCGCTCCGATCTTTTCCGCATACTCCTTCGCCACTCTGGCTGTAGTGCCTCCCGCACTGAAATATGCTACAAGTGTTGCCATTTCTCCTCCATTCTCCGAAGCCTTCTTCGCTTCGGTCTTATTTATCATAACTGATCCGGCACAATATTAATGTGTTAAATAAGTGCCTTAATGCACTCCTCCACCTTCTTCATGTCTGCCGTGGGTTCAAAACGGGCAACCACATTCCCCTCACGATCCACGACAAACTTTGTAAAATTCCATTTGATATCAGGCTTCTTGTCCCAGTCAGGATCCGCTTCCGCAAACATCTTCTCAAGAAGCGCCTTATACTCGTGCTCCTCAAAGCCTTCAAAGCCCTTCTGAGACTTCAGATAAGTATACAGGGGAAGCTCGTTCTCGCCATTCACATCTGCCTTCTTCATCTGAGGAAATGTTGTATTGTAATGCAGGGTGCAGAACTCATGGATCTCCTCGTCCGTGCCCGGAGCCTGTCCGCCAAACTGGTTGCAGGGGATATCCAGCACCTCAAGTCCCTTGTCATGATAATCCTTGAATAACTGCTCGATAGGCTCATACTGAGGTGTGAACCCACAACCCGTGGCCGTATTCACAACAAGTATGACCTTACCCTTATAGTCAGCAAGATTTAACTTTTCGCCTGTTCCCGTAGTTACTTCGTAATCGTAGATCATTTTCAAATACCTCCGTCTGTGTGACCCGACCATCTTATCTTGCGTCCTATTATATTGTGCAAAATGTTTTCTGTCAATGATTTTTTTCTGAAGACAGAATGAGACTGAATAAGTCAGCGGAGTCTTATCACTCGAAAGACCTGCTCCGCCGTATCTGCGGTAACGATCAGCATACCCGTATCAATCTTCTCCGATGAGATGCACGACTTTATACGTATGTCCTGTCGCTTTGAGGAAACGCTCCACCACATCAGCTGTCCTCAGTTTGAGACTCGATGTGCATACACAGGGATGACAGCCGATATATTCTCCCTTCAGCACATCCTCATCGATCAAAAGCTGCACCTCATGATCCGTGTCATTCATAAGGCCCATGATGCTGACTGCGCCGGGCTCTATGTCAAGATATTTCAGCATATCCTCAGGATCCGCAAAAGAAAGCCTTGCGGAATTGATCTGCGACGAGAGTTCCTTTGTCTTGAATTTCTTATCTCCCGGCATCATGAGCAGATAGAAATTCGTTTTCTGTCTGTTGCAGAGAAATAAATTTTTGCATATCAGCACCCCGAGCACTGCATCTATCTTGTTGCAGGCCTCCATATTATCCGCAGGCTCATGATCCGTGCGCTTATACTCTATCCCAAGTTCGTCAAGATAATCATATGTCCTGATCTCTCTCGGCAGCCTTCCGTCAGTGTTTTCAGGCCTTCCGTCAAATAATTCCATACTTTCCACCCCACGTTCTGTTTTTATTCTCTTTATATTCTCTTATTATTCTCTTTTTATTCTCTTTCTTTTCCATTTTCATTCTCTTTTTATTCTTGTTTTATTCTCTTTTTTTGCATTCGTGTTGTCCCTGATCGGTATAAGAAACCTGACCCAAGCCGGCAACACGGGATAAAGGATCATATAATAAAGAGATTATAATCATTTTTCATGACACTGGGAAATAAAAAAATTGCCCCCGCCAATAGGCAGGGGCTGTAGACGTTATACGATTATATTGAAGGTCTGTATCAGACTACATGTGAATAGCTCTTGTACAGTTCCTCTAAGAATACTTCGATCTTCTTCATGGCGATACCTCCTTTGTCGTGCTTTCGTATGTATCCCGCTTTCGAGCTTCGCTCCGGCCGGTTTGCGCTGCTCATTTATTCTTGCTGATTATAATATACCCCGGCGGGGTGCTATTGTGAAATACATATAACAAGCATATCGCTATACCTTTGAGGTATCGCAAGAGTGTCAGGGGGACGTACCTTTTGACACCCTGCAGTAAGTCAACGGGGACGGTTCTCAGTGACCTATCACTCCCCGAATAGTTCTGCCGCCTTAGTCATCCTGTCAGCTATCGGAACCCCGAAGGGACACCGTGCCTCGCACTGCCTGCATCCAACGCATTCCGATGCCTTACGCTCAAGCGAAAGATAGTGTGACCTGACTGATTCCGGTACCTCGGGCTGTATCGTGGCAAGATCATAGAATTTATTTATCATCGCGATATCCAGATTTGCCACGCAGGGCTTGCAGTGCCCGCAGTAAGTACACTCGCCCCTGTATGAATGAAGAGGCGCATTCCCGAGGACAGATGCATAATCCTTTTCAGACTCCGAAGCCTCTTCATAATGTACCGCTTCATCCACCTGCTCCTTCGTATCAAAACCACACAGGACAGAGTCCACACCGAGCCGGCTCAGCGCATAGTGGATGCACTGCACGGGGGTCAGCTCCACTCCGAAAGGAGAGCGGTTTTTGTCAAACAGTCTGCCACCCGCAAATCCTTTCATCACAGTGATCCCGACATCATATTCTTCACAGAGCATGTACAGCTGCGCTCTTTCGGTATTGATCCCGGCAAGCCTGTCATCATAGTGAAATCCGTCACCCAGAAGTTCGTCCAGATCCTGTCCCGAAGGAAGCATGTCAAAGGCAGGATTCACGCTGAATAAAAGCATCTCTATGAGCCCGGATCTTACAGCCGTCGCCGCAGTCTTCGGATCATGAGAACTCATTCCGATATGGCGGATCGTGCCGTTTTCCTTCATCTCCATCACATATTTCATATAATCAGATCCCTGAAGCGCATTCCAGTCTTCAACGGTGTCCACGTAATGGATCAGTCCAAGGTCGATATAATCCGTCTGCAGTCTCGTAAGCAGATCCTCAAAAGAAGGTCTTACGTATTTCATTTCCCTGCTGCGGACATATTGCCCCTCGTGCCAGTTCGCGCCAAAATGTCCCTGTACGAACCAGTTCTCGCGGTTGCCCTTCATCGCTTTTCCGATGATGTCTCTCGACTTCGGATCCGGCATCCAGCAGTCTATGATATTGATCCCTTTTTCAGAGGCATATTTCATCAGTTCAACGGATTCCTCTTCCGGATGACGCTCCAGCCATTCTCCGCCAAATCCTATCTCACTGACTTTAAGTCCCGTCTTTCCAAGCGTCCTGTATCTCATGGTCATCGCACCTCCTCCTACATCTGATGCCTTACCACGGCGTACTCGTCTCCGTTTCTCCAGTATGGACATTCGCTGCTGCTCTGAGTCATGATACGGGCATAGTCATCCTCGTCCATATCCATGTCACAGACATACTCGTCGAGATCCTCATCATATGCATAATACTGACAGTCATCACATCTCATGATTCACACGCTCTTTTCTAAGTTTGTCATTTCACCATGATCTGGCACGATCTCATCGTCTCAAGAGCCGCCTCATGCTTTTCGGGTGTAACACCGGCGCAGCATGATGCATCCACGCTTATCTCTACCTCCGGCATTGCAGCCTTAAGAAGCAGAGCATTTGAGACAACACATATATCCGTACAAAGGCCGATAAGTTCGATCGAGATATCCTCTTTTTCAGCGATCTTCTTTACCATATCCACAAGCGCTGTGGATCCGAACGTGGGCTTATTGACTATCGCAGCACCGCTTACAGCCTCCGCTACTTTACTGTCCAGCTCCCATCCCGGAGTGCCTTCTATGCAGTGTTCCACCGGAAGGTTGCGTCCTTCCTGCGTGGAAAGATAATCTTTTTGATGCGTATCTCTCGTAACAAAAATATCCTCTTTTTTATATTCCTTTATCTTCTCCACTACCGCGGGAACTATCGCCACTGCTTCCGCTGTTCCGAGCGCGCCGTCCACAAAGTCTTTCTGCATATCCACGACGATAAGTATTTTTCTCATTTCTTTCTTCCTTTCTGATCCAAAGTTACTTCAGATTGCCCTTTTCGATGTGCTTTTTTATAATGCTGTCGGTTATTTCATACAGCTTTTTGGAGCCAAGCTTTGTCTTCTCCTGCCTGCCATATACCTGCCTGGCGCTTACGCCGTGTTCTCTCCAGTCTGAGCCGTCATTGCTGTTATTTAAGATCAGAGGCTGAAGGTTATCCATGGCGTGCGCATATCTTGCCTCCGCAGTCTCTCCCGCCTCAAATTCATCGAACAGCGCTGTCAGCTCATCTCTCTGATCATCCGGCAGCATGGAAAAAATCCTCTGCTTTGCAGCCTCTTCTCTCTCGCTTTGCGTCTTCTTTCCTGCTTCATCATAAGCGTAGGTATCGCCTGCATCTATCTCTACGATATCATGTATCAGACACATGAGCATCACACGCGCTATATCCACTTCTTCATTGGCATACTCCCGCAGGATATAAGACATGACTGCCATATGCCAGGCATGCTCCGCATCATTCTCATTGCGACCGTGCCCCGACAGATGAGTCTGCCGGAATACATTCTTTTCCTTATCGATCTCAAGAGCAAATCCTAATTGCCGTTCCAGTCTGTCCATGTACCTCACCTTTACGGGCTATTTATGACCCACAGCGCAGTATATACGCTTCCTGGGTCATGCTGTAACCTCTTCTCGCTTTATTTTCAATGACCCAAAGATATGATAATAGTTCTGTCAGGTCATAAATGCGCTTTTATCTTCACTATCTGATTATCCCTCACCTCATCGCCTTTATCACGCTCAGGACATCGCGGTGATGTAGGTTTCTTGGTTCAAATCGGATCATATTATAGACGAGCTGCATTACCAGGCCGGCTCCAAATGTACTGATCAGCGTACCGATACCGACCGGCCCTCCCAGAAGGTATCCTATGAGCAGTACGACCGCCCACAACAATACTTCCACTATGCCGATTGGGATCTTCGGGAGTCTCTTGCCCAGTCCTACAAGAAGCGCATCTCTCGGGCCGCAGCACTGCTGGGCGCTCATGTATATCCACATACCGACAGCCATGAATACGAAGCCCGCGATCATTATAATGATACCAAGCCAGACACTCTTGTTTTCCGGAAGCTTATTCAGATAATTAAATGCCTGCACAAAGTTTCCCGTAAGGAGAGCATCGATGATCGTCCCGAACCCTATCCTTTCCTTCAGAATAATATCTATAAAGAGAACCGTTATCGCGATCAGAGTCATGGATATTCCGTAATTAAACGGAGTGTGCCTGGCAAGCCCCATGCCAAGGCAGTCCCAGGGAGCAAGTCCGATATTTGCATATATAGTAAGATGCACACCAAAGGAAAAAACCAACAGTCCGAATACTATCTCAAGCCATTCCAAAAAGATCTTCTTTTTCATACCATTTACGTCCCGAAAAAGCTCTTCCGAAACTTTATCTCAATACTCCTTTTTTATCTCACCAACTATTCCGTACTCAGCCTTGAATGCTTCAAGATCAGACTGATTTCTGATATACATTACTTCTTCAAATCTGCCGGTTCTGGTATCACGAAATCCCGCAACCTGCTCGCCGTTGCATATACTGGCTCTGATCACGGGCTCAACAGGCTGAGCTGCAGGAGCTCCCGGAACAACCGCGCCGGCTGGTGAGGCTGAGATCGCACCGGCAGGCGAGACCGGGCCCGCAGTTGAGACCGCACCCGCAGGTGAGGCCATTTCACTATAGCTGCTCCCCGGGATGGGAGCCACGATCTTTGACAGTTTCAGGAATTTTCTGACAGCGAAAAAGGTCAGTACCGCCTCAAAAATAAGAAAGACCAGTATAAAGATCCCATATTCCGTACTCAGACAGAAATCATAGAAACCATGGATCAACACAGGAACCCAAAAGGCCAGCTTGAGGTTTACTTTCTTTAATCTGTCATCATTATATGCATCGGCAAACCTTGCAAGTCCATAATAATATCCCATGTACAACGCATCTATAAAGTGACCGGGCACGCTGAACAACGCCCGCGAGAGGGCGAGAAAAACACTTCCGTCGATAAGATAGAGAATATTTTCAAGGGTTGCGAAACCAAGAGAGACAGCTACAGCGTATACTACAGCGTCAAATGTGAAATTAAATGCGGGATGCTTCCAGGTGACTTTTTTCAGCACAAAGTATTTTCCGGCTTCTTCGGCAACAGCCACAACCAGAAAGTTGTCAATAAGAGCGAACAGTATCCCCTGTTGGTTCATAAAACTCAGGATCACGTTTTCAAACAGGAATTCAATTATAAAAGCGCTTATTGTAGTAAGACTTCCGAGAAGGAACAGTTTGATGAGCAGTCCGGGGGGCTCTTTTTCATATCTGTCACCTTTCCAGACGACGACTAACAGTATAATACTTGGCAATATGGAAAGCAGCAGCAATGGATCTCTCCTTTATTCCGTTTTACCTTACCTGTCGATAAAGTGATCATTTATTATACCACAATGCAGGAAAGTAAGATGCTGTCAAACGCACCCGATCTCAGTATATATCATCCCGTGCTTTCCTCTGTCCGAGCGCATGAGAGAGATACGTTCCACCATCATCTCTCTTGCGGGGATCGATACAGCCGGCAGCCCTTTATCAAACCTTACTTTTCTGGCCAGAGTTATATGCGGATTGAATCTCTTACGGTCATAAGGTATCCCGTGATCCGAGAGGACCTTGCGCAGTCTTTTGACATAGCTCATCAGTGCCCTGTTCTCCGATATTCCTGCCCAGAACGTATCACCGAAGCTGCCTACGCCTTCCAGTCCTATAGAGAGCGGTCTGAAATCCGACTCTTCCAGAGCATCCATCACTTCATCGGGATTACCGTATTCACCGATAAAAGCAAGCGTAAGATGGAGATTTGCCCGGTCAGAATAGCGGCCTTCCATTCCCTGCTCCCGAAGATCATCCTGCAGTTCGGTAAGAGTCCCCAATATCTCTTCATCAAATTGTATGGAAATAAATAATCTCATGATTCTTTCCGGAGTCATCCACTCCAGCTCCACCCTCAGCCAAACTCCTCCTACGCCCCCGCTCCCGTAGCCCATTCGACTACAAGCTTGATAAAGAAAACCGTCAGCACCGCTATCATAATGGGCTTCACGATCTTTGCGCCGTTTTTCTCAAAGCGTGTCGCTCCGATATAGTTGCCTGCAATATTGAAAAGACCGGCTGTGATACCTAAAGGCAGGATGACCTGATCCTTCGCCAGGAATACAACAAGCGCCGACAGGTTGGTGGAAAAGTTCACGGCCTTTGTAAGACCGTTCGCCCTTGTCAGTTCCATGCCCGCGACGCCTGCGAGCATCAGCAGCAGGAAAGTCCCCGTGCCGGGTCCGTAGAACCCGTCATACACCCCGATCAGCAGGGAGCTCAACGCACAGATCACGACCGTAGTTCTTTCCGAAAATGATTTCTTCGGACTCAGTATGTCCTTCTTTGTCAGGATCAGTATACCGGTCAGAGGAATGATGACGATCAGCACCATCTTGAATACCGTGTCGGGTATCATGAGCGCCGCATTTGCGCCGATGGCAGATCCCAGGAAAGCGCACGGTATGCAAAACACCGCTGTCTTCCACGGGATAAAGCCATCCTTCGCGAATTTCGCCGTAGTGACGGATGTACCCATGAAAGCGCTCATCTTATTGGTCGCCACACAGCTGTGTACGGGTATACCGGTTAAGAAATAAGCGGGAAGCGATATCAGTCCACCGCCTCCCGCAACAGCATCTATGAATCCCGCTATGAATACAAGCGGGCAGATTATCAGATATTCACGCAGCACTCTTCTTCTGAGCTTTCTTTCTTTCCAGATTTGATACGATAAGCGCGCAGGATGCATCACCGGTGATGTTTACGACAGTCCTGCCCATATCGAATATCCTGTCCACACCTGCGACAAGAGCTATACCGTCAAGAGGAAGTCCTACAGATGCCAGCACCATGGCAAGCATGACCATACCGGCGCCGGGCACTCCCGCAGTACCTATCGAAGCCAGAGTTGCAGTCAGTACTATGGTCAGCATCTGAGCCGGTGTCAGGGATATGCCGTAGCAGGCTGCAATGAAGATCGCACATACTCCCTGGTATATCGCTGTACCATCCATATTGATCGTAGCTCCGAGAGGAAGGACGAAAGAAGTGACCTCCTTGTCCGCGCCCATCTTCTCACAGCCCTGCATGTTGATCGGCAGAGTACCTACGCTCGACGAACTCGAAAAAGCGAATATCATCGCAGGGAACTGTCCCTTGAAGAATTCGATCGGACTCATTCCTCCCATAGTCTTCACTGCAAGAGAATATACGATCAGCATATGCGCAAAATAACAGATATAAGCTGTCAGCAGCACCATGGCAAGAGATCCGAGGATCGCTGCACCGTTTGCTGCTACCACTGGACAGATCAGACAGAATACACCGATGGGGGACAGCTTCAGGATCATCTCCATACACTTCATGAATATCGCATTGAATGAGTTGATGCCCTTTACCGCGGGAGCTGCCTCTTCCCCGACAAGGATGACTGCAAAACCGATCAGTATAGCCATCACGATGACCTGCAGCATCGTAGCCTCCGACAGCGGAGCGATGAAGTTAGACGGGAAGATGCCTACGATGGTATCCATGAAGGGCGTCTCCTCCGAGGCCTCATAGGTAAGATCTGATGTCTCCAGTATCGGAAAGAACCCCTTGAACAGATTGCCGCCTGCCAGTCCTATCACTATGGCGACAGCGGTCGTGCACATATAATAGACTATCGTCTTGATTCCTATGGATCCGACCTTTCTGATATCGCTCATGGAGATAATGCCTGCCATTATCGAGAACAGAACTATCGGGACCACGATGAATTTCAGCAGATTCAGGAATATGGTACCTATAGGTTTGATATAGGCATCTGCCATGTCCGAGTGACTCTGCAGTAGAAGTCCTGCAATGATACCCAGCACAAGTGCGATAAAAATCTGCGTAGCAAGGGGTAGTTTCTTTTTTTCTTCCATAAGTTGTTTCTCCTTCCTGATCATCCCATGTTAACTCTTCGCACCCTTATCGTATATTTCACGGTCGAGCATACCCTCCGAACGGGCCACTACCAAGGTCACAGCAGCATCGCCCGTAACATTCGTGCAGGTCTGCATCATACCGACTAACGAATACAATCCCATGATCAGACTGATCGCCTCGGCAGGAATGCCTATCTGAGGTACCAGCAGGGAAATACAAACCAGTGCTCCGCCCGGCACACCCGGCGCGCCAACCGACAGAACGAAGACCGTGATGGCAAGCGTCAGTACCACGGGAGCATTTACCGGTATCCCGAATATCTTTGCCATGAACAGCGCACTGACCATCTGTGTGATACAGCTTCCGTCCATATTGATCGTAGCTCCGAGCGGAAGCGAGAATGAATATATCTTCTTGGATATACCAAGAGAATTACCGGCAGTCTCCATGGATGTTGGCAGCGCCGCATTACTTGACGCAAATGTAAATGCCGCCAGCATCGCCGGATAATACTTTTTGAAAAACGTGAGCGGATTGAGTCTTCCTACCACAAGGATCATCAGCGCATACACGATCATCATCAGGATGTCGCCGAAGTAGATCGTAGGCACCCATGTGAATACGGAAAGAAGAGACATCAGATCCATTGCCAGCACCATCTTGGCCATAGCGCAGAAGATGGCGATGGGCATCACGCTGATGATGAGAGTAGTGATCCTGGAAAATATCTGATAACCGTCACTTAAGACTTCCTTAAAGCAGCTTATCTTGTCCGAGAGAAGGCCGCACGCGACACCTACCATGACAGCGATAAAAATGATCTGAAGCATATCAGCCGACAGGAACGGATTGATGATGTCTGCAGGTATGATACCCACGATCGTATCTATGACTGAGGTGGAGACTCCCTCTCCTTTGGCGATGGTGGCTGCAGCCGCCTCGCTCGATACTGCTTCCTTGAGAACCGTATTACCTATGGGAAAGATATGCCACGTGGCGATACCGATGAGGATGGCTATCATGGAAGTCACGAAATAACTGCCCATGACCTTCCCCGCTATACGCCCGAGCGTGCGCATGTCTTCGAGATCCGCGATACTCGATGCGATGGAGAATAAGACAAGCGGCGCCACTACCATCTTCAGTGCATTCAGGAACATGGTATTGACCGGAGATAAGAGATTCTTGGTCAATGTCTCACCCAGAGCAGCAGGGAAACACATCTTCAGTATTATGCCTGTAAGGATACCGGCAACCAGAGCGCCCAGAGTCAGATAGAGCTGACGATACTTGGATTTGGTGACTGTGATCACCGCTTTGTTGACGCCCCTGCTGTTCTTCAGGGAGACACTGCTTCCGAAGACACGCTTGTACAGATCCGTGATAACGGACTTGCTCTCTGCATCACTCTCGTCATCGAGTTCCATCTGCCAGGCCGAAGCCAGCTCATTCATGGAAAACTCGTCTCCCTGTGCGCTGATGCGCACTTCCATCTTCGCGAAGCTCACTATGACATTGATGCCGATCTTCTCATCCGGCTTAGCCGCATGCCGGATCATAGCGCCTATGATATCTTCCGCTCGCAGGGCGGTTATAGCCACGTCCTTGCCCGCTATCTTCTTTTCCTTAAGGGTATCACGTATGAAGTTTATCGCTTCCGGTATTTCATTCGGATCTGCATGGATTATCATTTCTGAGTTCTCCCGTTTTTTTTATAAAGTAGTATACTTTATTTTCAGCCTGTAAGTCGAGTGCCGGGACTAGATCACTATCCCTTCTCTTTTTCTCTGACAATTTCTTCAAGACATGTCTCGCAGCACTTCATTTCTGATCCGGTTCCACACGTGTTTCTTATTTCTGCTCCACAGCGGTGCGACCAGTATCTTCTTGTCCCCGTCTCCCGTCATCCTGTGGATCACTACGTTATCAGGTATCAGTTCAACACATTTTTTCAGGATATCTATGTAATCATCCTCGGAAAGAACATCGACCCTGCCGGCAATGTATTCAGTCTCCAGATCTGTTCCTTTCAGCACATGCAGCAGCTGCAGTTTGATACCGGTTGCGCCGGAGGCACAGATGTATCTAACTGTAGCGAGCATATCATCCACGCTCTCTCCCGGAAGACCTATGATCATATGAGTGATTACTTCAATATTTCTTTTCCGAAGTGCTGACACCGCACGATCATATGCACTCAGATCATACCCTCTGCGTATATATTCTGCTGTCCTTTCATGGATAGTCTGCAATCCAAGTTCCACCCACACAGGTTTGATCCGGTTAATATCTGTCAGAAGTTCAAGCACCTCATCCGGAAGGCAGTCAGGTCTTGTCGCAACAGAAAGAGCGACGACATCAGGATGCTCCACAGCTTCGGTATAAAGACTCCTCAGCCTGCAGACAGGCGCATATGTACCTGTATATGCCTGGAAATAAGCAATGTATTTCCCGTCCTTTTCTTTATCAGCAACGAGTTTCTTTCCCTGCTCTATCTGCTCTGTGATGCTGCAGGACGGATCACCTGCAAACTCTCCGCTGCCGCCCTCGGAACAGAAGATGCATCCGCCGGTCCCCGCAGTACCGTCACGGTTAGGACAGGTAAAGCCTCCGTTCAGCGCGATCTTATACACTTTGCAGCCGAATACGCTGCGCAGATGATCGCTCAAAAGTTCAGTCATATCTGGTACCCAGAGTATTATCGGTGATAAATTCCGTCCGGCAAAAGCGATCCCTTTGCGTATTTACGGCATAAGCGGTAACCAGTCCGTCCGGCTTCATGTCGTTGATCATGATACGCTCGCCTTCTCCTGCATTAAAAATTATATGGTCATACCTTACATTATTTTCTTTAAGAAATCTCATCGTGTGGGGCTTTTCATAATCGTTCCTCGCCGTAAGCAGGATGATCATGTCCCTGCGTGGTATGGAATCGAGAAACTCACGTGCGCCGGGCAGGAATTCATCCTTTCCCAGCATATAAGGCCCGTTGTGTACCACCAGTGTTCCGTCCAGATCCAGTATCCACGTTTTAGGCATAGGAGATATCTTCATTTGTTCCGGTTCTAACACCATATTTTTATCCTCTCTTCCTTCAAAAAAAACAATCCTGTGGGGGATGACCGGTCATCCTTCACAGGGTTATTTTTGATCCTGAATACACATCTATATCAGCTCATCCGAATCGAGTATTATTGTGAAAGGGCCTTCATTGACAAGGCTTACCTGCATGTCTGCACCAAATTCTCCCGTATCTGCTTTGGGAACTTTTTCACGGCATTTTTCTACAATATGATCATAGAGCCTTTTTGCTTCGTCAGGCGCCCCGGCTCGTACAAAAGAAGGTCTGTTACCCTTCCTGCAGTCAGCATACAGTGTGAACTGTGAGATCAGAAGGAGCTCTCCTTTTACATCAGCAAGAGACAGGTTCGTCTTGCCATTTTCATCCGGGAATATCCTTAGTCCCAGGAGCTTATTGACCATCTTATCAGCTATGGCTTCGTTATCTTCCTGCCCGACACCGACAAGGACCATGAAGCCCCTGCCTATGCTCCCCTTTATCTCACCATTGATCTTTACATCAGACTTTGATACTACCTGTACTACGAAACGCATGGTTCCTCCTTCAGCCTGCAATAAAACCTAACCCCGTATATTGTTCATCACCCATGAAAAAGCTTTCGCGGTCCTGATGTCCGCATCTTTGAAATGATTGCCCGGGTTCCATTCAAGTGTACAGTTCACCTTACGCTGCTGCAGCAGGTCATACGCCTTGCGCATCCTGTCGCCCACAGTCGCCATCACAGGGTTCTTCGTCTTTTCCTCCCTGTCCCCAAGACTGAGATACACGTTACCGGTCTTGATATCATTCTCTCTCATATATTCCGCAAAGCCGGGAAACCACATAGAAGGAGAAGCCGCCGCGATGCCCTCAAAAGCATCCGTCTGATAAGCGGCCCATAAAGAAAAGAGTCCTGCCAGCGAATATCCTCCAAGATAATACGTCCTGTTTTTGTCGCCGCAAAGCCCGAGCAACTCATGAAGAGTCGCTGCAGCGCCGCTGCCAAAGCCTGTCCTGCCAAATACCGCCGGTGCCTCCCATGGCGACAGATCGCTGTTCCAGTCACGTATCCTGACCGCCTTCAAACAAAATGAACGATTGCATTTTGGAGAAATAAAAGCGACCTCGTTTTCGATCCCTTTAAGATCGTGATCATCGACCGGCTGTATCAGGACGATTCCTGCATCAGGATCGCCGTATTCTCCCACTTCGACACTCACGACTCGTTCACGAGCTTCCCTGTCATATGCTCTATGGACAGTTCCAGGCAGCATACTCTGGGAAAAGCATTCGTCATCTCCTTTTTAAGGAACTCTTCATCATCCGTAAACTTCCGGCAAAGATTCGTACATATCTCGCGCTTTTTATCCTCATCCTCTACGATGCGCATCCGGCCGAATACCACAACACTGTTGATATTCAGCGCCCATTCGCCTTCCCGTCGAAAGCCCTGATCATACACACAGTAGCTGACCTTATCATTCCTTTTGACCGAATCAATCTTTTTCCCTTCTTTTGCGCAATGGAAATAAAGACATCCATCAGCCTCGCTGTACCAGTGATCCATCGGTATGCCATACGGATATCCGTCATCACCGTGCATGGACAGGATCCCTCTCGGCTGCTCCTTAAGAATCCTTATGCACTCATCTTCGCTGATCTGCTGCTTAAACCTTCTCATTTCCCTGAACATGGTCTGCACCTTTCATTCTTCCCCGCATGCGTTCCTTGCTTCCTGCTCTTGTGGGTGTCAGGGGGACGTACCTTTTGACACTTTTGCACTACAAGGTGTCAAAAGGTACGTCCCCCTGACACCCGTTAAATATATCATGTATACATGATATCATACTTACATTTTCACAATAGTCCGGAAGTATAATATCTGCAATACTCCCTCTTTTATAAACAAGCTCCGTTGATAAAGGAGCCTCTGCGATCACAAAGTCCTTCGGACGATCGTCAAAAAAAGTCATTTCAGACCGTTCGCCTTCAGAAACCGAGCCGAGAAAGTAAAGTGTATCTGCATCCTTTAACTTGTCGAGATCAAACGGCTTTCCGAGGCTGTCCGAAGCGAATGAAAAGTATGCTGCTTTTGTTACCCGTCCTGTATCCGATCCTTCCTTAAAATGGATATACAGCATCATCATTGTCCCTTTTACGAGCACCGGCGTCAATAGAAGGCTTTCCTCCGTAAAGACCGAAACAGTGGATATGTATTTATTCGATCCGGATAATCCATATACATGCAGCAGAAATGAAGTTCCGTCAGCTTTAATTGCATAAAACCATTTCGGATCATTTTCCTCTTCCCTATTATCGGCCGGAATATATCCAAGTCCTCTGTTTTTTGTAAAGGTTACGTTCCGCTTTTTGTAACGGCACCTGATCCTTGCATTAATATATCTTCCTTCCTCAAAAAGCCCGAGGGCATGATCATGCATCAGAACCTCCGGAAGATCACGAAGTTTTTTTATTTCATCAAGCCCGGCCAGTCCGTATATTTGTATTTCAGCCTGCAGCTTGGCTGCGATCTCATCCACATCGTTTCCGGGCTGCGTCAGCAGTCTTCCTGCTTCACGTATCGCGCAGAAAACTCCTCCAAGTGTCAGGATCCCATCCGCAAGAGGGACAAACTCATCACATAAGCCGGATCCGTTTTTTTCACTTTTTCTGAGACCGGACAGATATTTCTCCCAGTTCGAACTGATCGTGGTTGAATCAGTTACAGGGAGAAAAACAAAAACCCCGGATATTTCTTCATCAAAATCCGGGGTAATGCTTATTCCAAGCGTCATCTCTTTGATACTGTCAATGAGCTTTGATATCAACAGCAAAAGATCAGGAACATTCGAAAACCGGGGATTTGAGGCAATCTTACCGGCAAATGATCCAAGGTCCGTACTGTATTCATCTATCTTCTGAGAATCAAGTCTTGCCTGCATAAGGGCGCGAAAGCTTTCGACGGGCGATTCAAACAGTCTCTTCGTGATCGGTCCCGTAAATTCACGGTAGGCTTTTATGAAAGAATGGATCTTAACTTCATTGAGACTGAATGCAGAGAGTATCTGCCCGTTTACTGCTGCTGACAGGTGATCAGAAAGGGCTTTATCAATAACGGAAGGCAGCACACCGTGATCAAATATCTCATCCGTCAGCGTACCGTGAGGACAACATCTGTTAACTCTCGCAAGAAGGGTATTGATCACCCCCTTCGACAGCCACCCTTTGACCCCTGCATCTGTCTCGGAGGAAAGAAAACTGCGTGCACCCTCCTTCCATGCCAGCAGATTCTCCGGGCATGAAGTGAAACAGCTTGAATAGCATACGAGAGCAAGCTTCTTCCCGGTCGCAGAGAGGATATACGGGATAGTGCGGCATATATCCGACGGCAGGATCATCTCATCATCATTACGCTCATCCTCACCGAAGCCCCATAGCGGGCCGCCGCCATGTCCGCACATTATAAGAATATACTGATCGGCCGGAAACGAAGAGGCTGCTTCCTGTACGAAATCGAGCAGTTCTGACACGCATCCGTTTTCGTTCTTTTCCGTCATAAGATGCCTGCCGCCGTCTGCCGGCTGAACCTTCATGGGTGTCACGGCATCCTCAGTTATTTCCCAGCGTTCATTACGATCCCACAGAATCTTCTTAATGCTTCGAAGACGGCGCAGATATAACGGATCCTCACTCCTGCCTTCCCGGACCAAAAAGGCTGCTTCACGTTTGATCCGGGCATACTTCGTTCCACCTCCTGTAACAGAATCAGCCGGATCGAAGCAGCTGCCTCCTGTCTGCACAAGAAAATGCACGTCAGGCGACGATATACCATGCGAGCCTTTAAATGTGGATATTCCTTCCATGATCTCAAGCAGACAGTCTGATTCACTGAACTGCTTTCTCTCCAGGTCCGTTCCGACCATATAAAGCAAAACGGTCAGAGCATTATTCTTCAGTGATCTCTTCTCCTTTGAACTGCATTTTCTGATTCCTTTCTATTTACTCTTAATCATCTGTCCTGTTTCTGTCTTTTACTGCCTTTACGTGAGCCGGATTAGGGTCTGTATCACAGTCCTCATTTTTATGAGACCAGCATGAGCCCCCCGTTACTTCAGCAAGAGCTTCGGCATCAAGTTCAATGTCTTCCGTTTCATCAAGAAATGCCTCGGCCTCCTCGGCAGTTATCTCTATACCGTTTTCCTCAGCAAGTTGCATAAGCTCCCCGGCACTATTGCACTCCTGCGCTTTCCTGATCAGCTCTTCACTGATCTCTTTTCCTTCAAACTGCATTATCTATGACCTCCTTTTTGTATAAATCTTTTACGATATCATATATCTCTTTCCGGCTCTTCGATGTCAGAAGGATCTTCCTTTGTTCATCATCAAGATCATCAAGCGGCTTTTTCAGGCTGTTGGAAAGTTCGGTCTCTGCATTCATTTCATATGTTTTACCTGCGACATGTGATATTGTACTGTCGAATATTTCCTTAAACTCTCCACAGTATTCCCTCTGATAATCTCCTTCTGCTTCGTATGCCCTTGCCGCACATCCTCCCCTGCACATAAAAATGTAAGGACATTTGCTGCATTGGGGCAGATTCTGCACTGTACGCGTACGCCACTTTGGCATCGTGAATCCAAAGAGAAACTTCTGAAGCTTCCGGTCAACCTTCCCGATAGCAAGATCCTCCATCGCTACGAATTCCCAGCATGAATATATGAGTCCCGCCGGGTCTATCACGTACATTCCAAACTCGGCACCGCAATGATCAGCTGACGCGTGAAGATAATCCTTCTTTTCAAAAAGCCCCTCAAGGGTGTTCATTAACCGGCTGTAATCACATTCATGATCTGCTGCTTCATCAAAGGTCATTCCGTTTTTGATAAGCATATCCAATACTTTAGGGTTACCCGGTCCGTGATCCGTACCGGGATAGTACTCTCCGGATGTGGCTCTGAAAAAGTATGAGAAATCCCCGGACTGAGTAAGACCCTTTTCGTCAAGTATATGCTTCAGCGAAAAGGCGCTTTCAAGATTCCCGGGGCCGACATTGATCCTGAGAGTCACCGGGATCTTGTTTTGAACCGCCAGCATAACATTTTCGATTATCCGATCAAAGGTTCCACAACCTTCCTTATGTACCCTTCTTCTGTCATTTACCTCCCTGTCTCCATCCAAAGTGATCTGGAGCCTTTTATAAGAAAATTCTTTCATAAGATCGATAAAACTGTCAATCTCATATCCGTTTGTTATCACATCGATCTCCATTGAGTGTTCTCCGGCTCGTTGTGATATGTAGCGGATAAGATCGATATTTTTCTTAAGGAGTGGTTCTCCTCCGAGCAAAGTACATGATCTGACCTTTACTCCACGCGCTGTCATTTTCTCTATAGAACCGAATATCGCGTCAACCATATCCGTTGTCATTGTCTTTGCCAGCCATTTCTCACCCTTTGCAAGCCTGTGCTTTTCAAAGCAGTATGGGCATCTGAAATTACAGTCATATGTCGGGAGCAGCACAAGATTAGCATTGGATCGTCTAAGCTGCCTGTCAGTCCTTGCCAGGATAAGAATATCTTCTGATTCGCGTCCGGGATCTTTTGTAAGATGTCCTCTGCCAAGAAGTCTTTTTCTTTCCTCTTCATCTATCTCATCAGTCAATCCCTTTTCAAGGTCAGATGCCGTTTTTTCATCCACCACGTCAACTGCACCGTAGAGTCCGTTTACTAGCAGTCTCTTCCCTTTTACGGTCTCTCCTGATCTGCCGATTATCGGCAGTATTATCTCATATCTGCTCACTTCCGAATTCATGATCTTTTATTCACTGACACCCCAGCATCCTGAACACCTGCTCCGCTGTATCAGCCAGATTCCTTCTTGCATTATCAGGATCCATCGCCTGCTCTAATGATCCCGGCTGTCTCACTATCGGGAAAAAAGCATCTATCCCGCGGGCATTACATTCTTCCGCGCCTTCGCCGATGCTCCCGGCAAAAGCTATCACCGATTTCCCGTATTTCTTTGCTATACCGGCCACTCCTATGGGGGCCTTACCCATGGCCGTCTGCCTGTCTATCCTTCCTTCGCCCGTTACTATGATGTCCGCCTCACTGATATGCTCTTCGAGTCCGGTCTCCTTCATCACGATATCTATCCCGCGCTCCAGCGATCCGCCAAGGAAAGTCCGGAAAGCAAAGCCCATCCCGCCGGCGGCGCCTGCCCCCGGATGATCAGGATCTGCATCCGGGAAGTATTTCTTTGCAATATCGGAAAACTGTCTAAGCCATGAATCCATCTGCTTAGTCATGCTTTCGTCCGCGCCCTTCTGCGGACCATATATAAGGCTTGCGCCGTTTTCACCGAATAAAGGATTGTTCACATCACAGGCTATCCTGAAGCGGCAGTCCCTTAATTCTTTTATTACCGCATCTGTCCTGATCTCAGTGACAAGACCTGCACCCTTCGCGCCATAAGGCACTTCTCTCCCGTCATCGCCAGGGAAACCAAATCCAAGAGCCTGCAGCATTCCTATTCCGCAGTCGTTGGTCGCGCTCCCGCCTATGCCTATTATGAAATCCCTGCAGCCTGTATTGATCGCATCTTTTATGATCTCTCCCACTCCGTAAGTGGTCGTATGCATCGGATCTCTTTCATCTTCTTTCAGGAGAGTGAGTCCCGCAGCAGCGCTCATTTCGATCACTGCGGTATTACCTGAATTCACTATGCCATACTCGGCTGGTATCTTTCTTCCAAGGGGATCGGACACGGTCACTTCTCGCAATTCTCCGCCCATTCCAACCGTGAGTGCATCTACTGTGCCTTCCCCGCCATCCGCAAGGGGAAAGACAGACACATCCGCATCAGGAAACACCCTCAGGATGCCCTCCCTGACGGCCTCACCTGCCTCGACTGAGCCAAGGCTACCCTTGAATGAATCTAATGATATTACTGTTTTCATCACAGTCTTGACCAATCCTTCTCTTCCGTTACAGGCATATACCTGTCGATCCGTCTTCTTAAATATAGAACCCTAATTAATCTATCACACATAATACCACATACCCCCATGTTTACGCCTTCCCATATTGAATCAAGCCTTGCAATACCCCTCCCGTCATAGTAGAATCAAAAAAGATCAAGGGCGTTCGCCCAAGCATGAACATAACGGATTATCATTCGATTCTGATGTATTCAACGCTCATGCAGATCACTTAATAATGAAATGCAGGAGCAGACATCGGATCAGATAATGACTTACTATATCTGTCGGCTTTGCCACTCCTGCGAAGACGGGATACTGGCAAAACTTCTGACTGAACGAAGGGAGGAGATAATCATGACGAGCATACTTCAATATGATCAGGCAGCTCATGAAGCTGCACTCCATGATGATGGATATGATGAAGGATATGAAGCCGGTCAAAAACGAGGGGAAAAACGCGGAGAAGATATGCTTGGAAAGTTGATCCTGGCACTTCAAACCGCCGGAAGGGATGAGGATATAACGAAAGATGCATCTGACAGCAGGTATCGTCAGAAGTTGTATAAGGAACTGAATATTTCTCTGTGATGGAGGCAAATCTAAGCTCTATTTATGATGCAGATGTCCCTGCTTTGCTGAGTGTGTGAAAGTTTTTCTGTAAATGAGATATCCTAAGATAATTACGAGCTGAATGGTGGTTAAATATCCATTGTTCAGCTCGTTTTGACTATATATAATTCCGTGAATTTCGTCAAGAGTTATGTTAGAATGAATGCATACTATATTCCAGTATAATGTACTATATATTATTCACTAAAACTTCCCACACCAAAATCAGGCATCTTATGGATCATTCAAGCGGGATTCCGGTATGGACCATCTCAGTGATCCCGGAAGGCAGTGAAGGTGAGATCACCTCCGTTTCTTTATCATTTTATCACATTTTATATACGCTATTCATTTTTATTATAAGCGAAGGAGATGGGATTGCAAGGGTTAGCGCCATAAAACGACAGCCCTGATATCACGACCAGCATAAGCCGAAGCAATGGGAACTCAGTTCCCTCTTATCTCCTGGCGCATAAAGCCCACATACGATATCGTAAACGCAGCAAAGGTAAGCGCCAGCAGTCCTACCAGATGAGGCCAGATCAGCAGTAGGCTCTGACCCAGCGGCAGGTAACCGCGCAGTGCCCCTACCAGCTGGGCGTAGGACACGGCGTTGATCGCCCTGGTCGCGGGGTTCATAAGCACGGAACCGGCCTCGGAATAAAGATAATACGGAGAAAGACGGTTTAAGTTAAGATTAAGGTCATAGTTTTTAAGGCCGTTGACCGCCTGCTGATACTCTGTATTGACAGGATAGGCCGCATTCGCCATAATTCCGGCTAAAAGGCTCATGAAAATCGCGAAAAAGAGCCACAAGGCGATCGAAGAAAGAGCCGAGGTCGTTGCCTGCCTGGTAAAGACCGAAAACAGCATGGCCATTGCCAGCCAGAAACAGACGTAAATGTCAGTAAAGATCAAATAGATCAGGATCCTCACAAGCTCCTCACCTGTGGGTCTTATCCCGGAGCAGAGAAAGCCTGCGCAGCCCACCGCGATTCCTGTGCTGAAGATCATGACAGTGATAAGCGTACTTGAGGCCAGGAACTTGCCGATAATGATGGAATCTCTGTAGATGGGCTGTGACACAAGGCGGTTTAAGGTGCCGCTATTTTTTTCCGCGTTGATCGAGTCAAAGCCCAAGATAAGCCCGATGAACGGCCCGATCAGGGCGATCAGCGACATATACGAGGGTATTGAACTTCCGCCTGTGGAAAACAGCTTTAAGAACATAAAGCTTGCATCAAACGAAGCCTTCGGATCCGCTGCCGCGTCTTTAAGCGCGCTGCCTATGCCCGTAACCGCGCCGTAAACGCTTGCGATCGTCATAGCGATCACCAGGATCAGGATAATGATGAACCTTTTTCCCGTTACGTGATCTGCCATTTCCTTCTGGTAGAGAACCGTAAGGCTGTGATAACGGATACTCTTATTGTTATGCCCCTCTGCGGCCGAAAAGGCGTTTCCTGCTGCCGTCTTTACCATCACTGTCATCTCCTTCTTTTTCAGTTTCTTCAAAATAGACACGGTAGATCTCATCGAGATCCCCTCCCTTCTGATGCAGATGCAAGAGCTTATATTCATTCGTTATAAGGTACTTTGTGATTTCCTCCCGAAGATCCTCCGAGGAATTGATTACAAAGGTATTGCCGTTCTTTGTTATCCCGGTCATTCCCTTAAGTCCCTCAATAAATCCCAGAAATCTGCTGTCGTAGGGCTCGGTCTCAATCTCCAGAGTGTAGTGCCCTTCCGTCTCGATCTGGCTTCCGAGCTCATCGATACCTCCGCAGGCGATCAGGTTTCCGTCCACGAAAATACCGACCCTGTCACAGATCTGCTGGATCTGGTAGAGCTGATGGCTGGATACCAGGATCGTCTTCTTATCCTCAACGCTCAGCTGCTTTATAAGGTTTAAAAACTCCCGCATACCTTCCGGATCAAGGCCCGTTGTGGGTTCATCCATTATGATGACCTCCGGATCCTTAATAAGGACGTCCGCGATCCCGAGACGCTGGCGCATACCCTTTGAATAGGTCTCCGTCTTCTGATCCGCAGCGTGGGTCATTCCCACCTTTTCCAGCAAACCGTCGATCAGCGGGTTGATCTCATGCTCCGGAATACCGTTAAGCCTCGCCATGAAACGAAGGTTCTCACGTCCTGTCATATCGCTGTAAAACCCGATGTTGTCCGGCATATATCCGGTGATCCGCTTTACCAGCATGGACTGCCTTGTGCAGTCATGCCCGTCGATCAATGCCATTCCATGAGTAGGTTCGGTCAAGCCCAGGAGCATTAATATTGTTGTTGTTTTTCCCGCACCGTTCGGTCCGAGCAGACCGAAAATCTCTCCCCGTCTGATCTCCAGATTAAGATGATCCACGGCTGTTTTCGGGCCATAAGCCTTTGTCAGATCCATGATGCGGATAATCGGTGTATCTGTCATAGCCTGCCTCACTGTTTATCTTCTTCCAAACTTTCGAATTATGTAAACCAATCCGGCAACCAGGGCCGCGATGATCACAACCGCCACAATTCCCCAGCCCGTATGATTCTGTACGGCAACTCTCAAGTCGCATTCGGATTTGACCACTTCATTTGACGCAGTGACAAGAACCGCGTAGTCCCCGAGGATCGCATCCTTCGCAGGAGTAATATGGGCGGTCACTTCTTTGCTCTGTCCGGCGGGAATATCACTGATGGTGTCCTCGTCAAATGTGACCTTCCAGTCGGTGGAAGCCTGTGCCTTAAGGCTTATATTGCTGAGGTCGATATTGCCCGTATTCTGTATGGAAAGAACCACATCCTTCGACTCACCCGCATAGGTACTGGTGGAAAGATTGCCATTGGGCGTAGTCGCCGTAAGGCCGTAGGTACCGGTGATCTTAACGGTAACCGGGAGCTCGAGTGTCTCTCCTGCACAGTCCACCATGAACGTGAGAGGATACTCACCTGCCATTACATTCTGCGCGGGTGTGACTGCCACATCGATCGAAGAAGTTGCGCCGGCTTCTACCGGAACTGAAGATGTTGCGCTGCCGGCATCCGAAGGAGTAAAGGTTACGTTCCAGCCCTCCGGCTCTCCCTGAACAGACATTGAATAGGTCTGATTCTCTCCGCTGTTGTTGGTAAGCTTCGCGGTATAACTGAATTTTGTTCCGGCCGGACCCTCCTGCTGAGCGTAATCCGTGGTGAAGGTATCAACACCGAGCTTTTTCTCTTCCGCATCAACCTTGACGGAAAGCTTTAATTCCTCGTTCACGCTGCCGCCCTTCGCGTTCAAGGTGATCGTGTAGGTATCCTCCTTCGCATCCTCCGGAACGGTCAGCGAATAGGAAAGCGACGGGGAATCCTCTTTTTTCTGATGAGCACCTACATGAACCATGGACACTTCATTTGAGGTGTTCTTGAATGCTCCCTCCCAGCCCTCCGGGAGATCTTCCGCTTTAAGCGCAACCGTGGTCTCCTTCGAACCGGTATTTGTTATATAGAGCGGAAATGTTGAGGCTCCGCCTGGCTTTACCGTAACCCCGGGGTAGTCTGTGCTAAAGACCACCTCACCTGCCTGACTTACCGCCTCTGTCTGGCTGTTCGTATCTGCTTCGTCCGCAAAAACCGCAGCCGGCATAAGCACCGTAATCGCCGCCAGCACTCCGGCCGCCAACAGTCCGCAAGCAAACCTCTTTTTCTTTCCTGTCACAAATCCTGCTGTCCTTCCCATGATCTGTCACGCCTCCATAAAAAAAATGTAAGGATCGTTTGCGATATTGGTCAAGCACCTCCTCCGCAACGCCTGTACTGAAAATTAGTCCCAATTTGTGACGCAAATTTTATAATTCCGTGTTTTTTCTGTGAACAAAATGAGCTGCCGTAAAACGGCAGCTCTGGCTTGCATAAAATCATGAATAATTATAAACCCGCTATGAAACAAGATGTAGTGGTACTGCGCTTCGTAGGATATATCAAAGGTGATTATTTATCTTGCGATAAAACTGTATTTATTATAGGTTGACATCATCTATAAATCGTTCTCCAAACAGTCAACTCCAGTTGACTGGTAACCCGTAGGCAAAAGAAAAGGTACCGGTCTCCCGATACAACTTTTTCATAATGTAGATATTGCTTTGATCTGAGCCAGAAGGATCTTCTTAGCAGCCTCATCCGTGATCTTTCTCAACAGTGTTAATGCTTCCGACAAAAACTCTTCATCGGTCTCCTCTTTATAACCATTCTGCTCACGCAGCATAGACAGTTCACAAATATTTCACAAATATTGTTAGCACTCTCCCTTGACGAGTGCTAATTTAAGTGCTATAACATAATCGAACAGAGGAACAGAGAAGACCAAAAGAACGGGATGTTCCAATGATCTAATCCCTCCTTCCCCTTGCTCAGTAGCTATTAACAGTATTGAGTGAAAAGGAGGTAAGCATTATGTTAAGACCTAGTATTTTTGGAGAAGATTTATTTGACGACTGGTTCGCATTCCCGGATTTAAGAGATCTGGACAGAACCGAAAGAAAACTGTACGGCAGACATGCCGACAGGATGATGAAGACCGATGTTCATGAGCATGACGATCACTACGAAGTAGATATCGACCTGCCCGGCTTCAAGAAAGAAGAGATCGGTCTGGAGCTGAACAACGGATACCTCATCGTCAGTGCAAACAAGGGTCTGGATAAGGACGAAAAGGATAAGAAGGGCAAACTTATCAGACAGGAGCGTTATTCCGGATCAATGCAGAGAAGCTTCTATGTCGGCGAGAACATCACCGAGGAGGACATCAAGGCAAGCTTCAAACACGGTGTATTGAACCTCACCCTTCCTAAGAAGGAAAAAGAGAAACTCCCCGAAAAGAAACAAATACTCATCGAAGGATGACGTTAAAATGGGCCTGCGGATTTCCCGCAGGCCCTTCTTATATTCTTCTCACCTTATCATAGAAGTGCTAGACAAAAGAAAATGTACCGGTCTCCCGATACCTATTTTTCACAAAGCAGAAGCAGCTTTTATCTGTGCCAACAATACTTTTTTAATCGTTTCATCCTTAATCCCCTCCAGCAAAGACAGTGCCTCAGATAAGAAATCATCGTCACTATAGGTATAACCGAGTAGATAGTTCGGTGTAGTCTGAAGCACTCTGGCCATCTCTGCCATCCTCTTCAGAGGGAGCGTTGTAAATCGTCTTAAGATCCTTGGCAAAGGCTTTTCTGTCCTTGTCAGGCACATATTTGAGAGTGTTCCGTACCTGATGGACAAGGCATCTCTGATACTCTGTATTCGGGAAAGCAGTCGAAATGGCTTCCTTGATTCCAGAAAGACCATCGGCACATACGATGAGGATATCCTTTACTCCACGATTTTTCAGTTCATTAAGTACGGAGAGCCAATACTTTGCACTTTCGTTTTCACCGATCTGAATTGAAAGCACTTCCTTATGACCGCTACATGAGATGCCCAAGATGATATATGCAGCCAGTTTCCTGATGATACTATTATCCCTTACGGAATAGTGGATGGCATCAATGAAAATGACCGGATAAACGTCCTCCAAAGGCCTATGCTGCCATTCCTCAATTTGAGGCAGTATTTTATCCGTCACGTCGGAGATAAAGCCTTCTGATGCCTCAAAACCATAGATGTCTTCAAGGGTATCGGAAATCTGGCGGGTGGTCATTCCCTTGGCATACATAGAAATGATCTTTTGGTCAATGTTTGAAATATCCTTCTGCCTCTTTTTAACAACCTGAGGCTCAAAGGATGATTTTCGGTCCTGTGGAACCTGGATATCGAGACTGCCGAAGCTGGAGTTGACACGTTTTGTCTTGTAGCCATTACGGTAATCGTCGCTGTCATAACGTTCTGACTTCTGATATCCAAGATGATCGTCCATTTCGGCTTCCATCATTTCTTTGATGGTACCACCTAAGAGATCCTTGAGAGCATCCTGTATGTCCTCTGCGGTCTCGATGTCATACTCCTGAAGGAGCTGTTGGATGATCTGACGCTTACCGTCTGTCATCTGGACTTTGTGTACGGGTTTCTTTTCTTTTGCCATAATTAAAGGCCTCCTAAAGATTTATTTTATCTTAGGAGACCTCGTTCATATAGTGTTATTCCGTTTTTACAGAGATTTTTTCACAGACTCGCTTTGCTTGATTACAGATGATCCGACATGCTATATCTGTCGGCTTTGCCGCTCCTGCGAAGAGGGGATACTGTCAAAGCATCCTGGTTTACATAATTTTTACATTCTCTAGCTTACATCCCGAATTCTTCACAAATCTTATCGAAACGCGCCTGCTCCTTATCCTTGATCTGCTTTGACAGATCGTTCATGCAATGATGTATGACATCCGCATCCTTCAAAACCTCATCCATGGGACTGTCTACCGCCATTTTATCGTCATGATGGTATATGGCCGAGCAGATCATATCTGTCTCAGCATCGCCGGTAAGCTTCAGCTCGCCAAGAATAGCCCTGGCCAGATCTGCGCCCTTGTGAGCATGATCTTCATAAGACCCCGTCTTATAAGCGTGCAGGTCATGAAGCATGGCAGCCATCGATGCGATCTCCGGATCAAGGCCCCTTTTCTTCGCTATCATGGTCGCTGCAAGCGATACCCCATAGAGATGAGCGATAGCACTTGTGCGCTTGTCATGATCCTCCATCTTATTGATCTCGGCATCCACGTATTTACGAAGTTCCTTTAATCTGCTCATATCAGTAATCATCTCCCTCCGTATGATCCAGCCCGTAGTTCAGCATGTCGTTATACCTGGCGTTGGCCTCTTCGCTCTTTTTCTTCTCCTTCCAGACTGCTATATCACTGCATATTGCGAGCATCTCATCTACAGCTATCTCCGCAGTCTTCGGCTTCTCATTGTAAAGATAAGCGATCATCCGTCTCATTGCTTTGGGACTGCCAAGATTCTTTGCCATGGCATCTCCCAGTTCTTTCGGGAAGCCAAGTGAAACTACGGCATCAATAAGATCGTCTCTCGTCCTGCTCCACTCTCTCTGATCCGGCGTCATATCCAGCTGTAATCTCCTCCGGTTATGGCAAGGCTTAGGAGAGTGTCATACTTCTCCACGTCTTCTCCCTCAACCATATGTATGAGCCTTGCGGATTCCTTCGTCTCCGGCATCTCTTCATCCGGTCCGATCTCCATATCCGGTATCTCTCCGCAATATGGGCATACAATAGCCGGAGCGATCCTTACATCCAGAAATCTCTCCCCGCAATCTTCGCACTCATAATATCCCGCTCTGTCTGTTCCATCCGGTACGTAAAACATTATCTTACTTTCTTATTTTTAAGATTAGTTCTTTTATTATAGTCATTAATATTTACTTTCTTTTTTATCTTTCGCATACCATCGAAAACGACATGTTCAACTTTCTTTTTTCCCATAGTTTTCTCCCAAAACACATAATACCGCCGCCTTCAATTATCTATTCTGTGTCAGGGGGACGTACCTTTTGACACCTCTGTGACATCTTACCGGTCCGTCACAGGCATATACCTGTCGATCCAGTCGCTGTCTATTCCCTGCTCCATTGCCTTCTTCCTGTACTTCTCTGTTACTTCCTTCGTGTCAGGAAGCATCTTTTCCGCGTTCTTTTCTTTTTCTATCGTTATTATCAGCGGCTTATCACTTCCATGATCAACTCGTATCTTAAATCCTTTTCAGCCCACGTCTTCAGTTCGTCCGGTAAAATCAGGATTTTGAACTCAGCATCGCCTCAAGCTCTTTTACCCGCTCTTCCGCGGCCTCCGCTCGCTTGATCGCTGCTTCAGTATTCTTTCGTTCTTCTTCCCGGCCTTCTTTTCGACCTTCCTCCCGGCCTTCTTCCCGGCCTTCTTCCCGGCCTTCCTCTATGTAGTCCCTTGCAATCTCCCAGCTCTTCATATACCTCACCCCTATATCCTTCTTTAGTTTCGTGTTCTTTACTATCTCATCAAGCTTCTTTGTCGTTTCATCAGTGACATTTGAAGCACTGCTGTTCCCAATGTATCGGAGCAGGTTCCGCATTTTCCTTTCGTCATCATCCGCTTCTCCCGGGAGTTCGCCGTCCACATACAGATATATCCTGCGGACTCCGTCATCATAAGGAATATGCGGATGGGTCTTTATTACAGTTCCTGCTTCATAGTACATCGAATTCTCCCCAAAGGGATCGTACGACAGGATAAAGATCGTCACAAGTTCCGGTAGCTTTTCATAGTCGGTCCCTGTTCCAAGAAGTTTTACATCAATCAGATCACCGTAGTATCTGCTCCTTCTGGGAAGTTCCTCTCTCCTGGAACTACGCTTATCCGGCTCGATATCAAACACATTAATCTCTTCGGCTTCACCGGATTTCCCGTGCCGACGCTCCGTCAGGTAGGCGTCCATCCTGATACCGTGCATTCTTTCCGATATCCCGGGGACTACCTTTTGAGGGGTAAAGTGTATCTCCCCGATCTCGCGCTTCAGTACGCAGTTAAGTATCATCCTGCATACTTCCGGTCCGTTTTCCTCGTCAGACATTATCTCCGTAAACAGGAAATTGTCTATTACGTCCATTTCCTCGAGCGGCTTCATCTTACGTTCAATTGCTTCTTTCATGGTTCTTTCTCCTTTCAAAGAAATTTCGGCAGGAAAAAGAACGTACAGCACACGTTCCTTGCACGCATTCTTTGTTTCCTGCTCTTGTTAAGTTTGGTTTCAGGGCAGGAATTTCAGATCTTGAAGTGCTTAGATACGCATGTCAGAAAGCGTTTCCGCTTGAGAAATATCTGTCCTTGAATTAGATACTAACACTACAGGTTGGGGATTTCAAGTTATTATCTGGTTGACATAACTCCACCATGTCAACTCCGCCATATCATCCGGTATGGGAACAGTAATACCAACCGTCTCTGTCCCGAACGGCTGCCTGAATGTCACTTTCCAGGCATGAAGAAGAGCCCTGTCCGCCGCATAGTTGCTTCCGATATCCTCTCCGTATAGTTTATCTCCTATGAGAGGATGCCCGACAGATGCCAGATGCACCCTGATCTGATGTGTGCGCCCTGTATCTATCTCTGCCTCTATCACGCTTCCATTCTCGAATGATCCACGGCATATGTATCGTGTCAGTGCACTCTTCCCTTCAGGAGGCTGTATTATCTGCTGCTTCATAAGGGTTCCCGGGATCGGACCAAGAGGCGCATCGATAACATTCCATGTTCCTGTTTCTTCTTCTTTCGGAGGATTAGCACAGACTGCAAGATATGTCTTTTTGAATACGCCCTGATCCTTTTGACGGAACAGTCTGGATGCGGCAGGCGCATTCTTCGCAAAAAGAATAGCTCCGCTGGTATCTTTATCAAGACGCCCCACCAAACGAAGAGTTCCATTCTTACCGTTTCTCTGATAATACCCTGCCAGATAATTCGCCAGAGAATCTCTATGATGACCGTGTGAAGGATGAGACACTGTCCCGGCAGGTTTATTCAGGACAACCACGTCCTCATCCTCGTACAGGATATCAACGCTCCCCTCGACTGCTTCTACCCTTTCTTCTAGCGGATCATCGTCCCGGAACAGGACTCTTACTGTATCGCCCGGAGCGACTCTGTCCTTGACTGTCACAGATTCATACAGTCCCGGCTGACCGGTGTGTCTCGACACAGTTAATCCCGCCGGAGTGAACTTCGCATGACTGATCTCGTGAGGAGTCAGCCCCATGCATTGTTTCAGGACTTTGCTTAAGATCCCTCCCAAGGTCCTGTCCGGATCACTGTCTGTAACCTTGTATTCAAGTATCCTGTCCATATCGCATATTCAACGGCAGCGTATTCTTTCACTCTTTCCCGTTTGCGATAACCACGTTGATCGGCTCTATCACGATCTTATCCCAGACATTTTCAAGGACATAAGGCTCATTCGCAATATAGTCGTCCAGTTCCTTGCGACTCTCGAAGTCCATGATAAGGGCAGATCCTTTCATCTTCCCATCCTCATCCAGCAGGCCTCCGGCGCTGATGATATGCTCACTAAGCTTCTTCATCCCTTCCAGATGACGCGGGCGTACTTCCATTCGCTTTTCAAGTTTGCCTTCTCCATCATACGCTCTAATAAGAAATTGCATAATACCGCCTCCTTCAATTAACTATTTGCACAGATCAGTCTAGCATACCTAAATAGAACATGTCATATGCCCCAAAAACTAATTCACTTTCTGTTTGAGATTTGTTTTCTACTACATCCAACAGATACCCATCCTACGCCCTTCCAGATATCATATAATCTGTCATCCAGATAGTGCCTGAGTATCTTTTCTTCCTTCAGTCCGGTGCCGTGATAAAACTCCTCGGCAACAGCTCCGCCTATGGCACAGAGCGTGTCACAGTCGCACTCCAGACTAAAGACGTTGCGGATAAAGCTGATATATGAATCGCTCTCATAGAAGCATCTCATGGCCACAGGCACGCTCGTCATACAGGTCACATCCCATGCATAATTCTCACGCAGATACTCCATATCCTTATCCATGGAAAACCGGTACTTATCCGCCGGATACTGTGATATCACATGATCATATATCTCATCCTTCGTCTTACCATGCTTCGCCATCCATATGCACACTGCCGTAACGACCGCTCCCTTGATCCCTTCCGGATGGTTGTGGGAGACGGCAGCCGACCGCTCCGCCTCGCGCTTCACATCCTCAAGATCGTCGTAGTATTCACCAATATAGGACACTCTCATTGCGGACCCGTTTCCAAAGCTGTTGTATGGTCTCGGCTCCTCACAGAACATCCACTGAAAGAAATGTCCGCCATAACCACAGTCCGGATAATATCCCCCTATCCTCCTCATCTCATCCTGATGATCAAGACCGCTATCAACTGCACTCTTTATCGCAAGACTCATCACGGAATCATCCGTGAACATACATTTCTCCGTATATAATTCACAGTTCTCCCAGTCAAAGTTCTTAGGCCTGTCGAATTCGTACTGCGATCCCGCTATATCACCTAATACTGCTCCTGTTATCGCCATGATCATATCCTCCTTTCCCCTGACGTATTACTCCTCATGTCTTTTCTTATAGTCCTGCTTTATAGGAGCAAGAAGCTCTTCATCATCAAGCGCCTCTCCCATCGCTCCGGCACTCGCACAGGCTCTGGCCCGGCTGACTATCTTCGACATCACCTTATAGTTAAGCCTCGTCCCGACTTTGTCATTTTCATATCTCACTGCCCTGTTCGCAGCTACTCCAAACCTGCAGGCTACATCTATGGCATCTATATTCGCCCCCAGGAATATGAACTCCCAGCCCTTCTTCTTTTTCTTCTTCTCGACCATCTTCTTTACCTTGTCATAGGTGTATTGCTTACTGGCGTTCTCCATACCATCTGTCGTTATGATAAATAAAGTCTTCTCCGGCTTCTCATCCTCCGGAAGCTCTTTCTGCACATGGCCTATGTGATGGATGGCTCCGCCTACAGCATCCAGAAGAGCCGTGCACCCTCTGACATAGTATTCCTTCTCTGTGATAGGCTGTATATCTGCGATAGACTTCCTGTCATAGATCACATCAGCGTTGTCATCAAAAAGCACAGTCGACATCACTGCTTCACCCTCTTCCTTCTTCTGCTTTTCAAGCATGGAATTGTATCCGCCGATGGTGTCTGCTTCAAGCCCGGACATGGATCCGCTCCTGTCCAGAATAAAAACTATCTCTGTCAATCCTTTACGCATAATGTTCGTCCTCCTTTTTCAGTTCCGCATTCATGATGCTTCCTTTTGTTGAGGCCATTATACGAGTCAGGTAAATAAAAACGGTCGCCCGGAAAGCGACCCTTTCAGATCACGAAATAATACAGGGGAGACCGTGCTCTTCAAGCTGTATATCCAGCTCGATCATGTCATAGATCTCGTTTTCTATGAAATACGAAAATATGATATCTGTCTTGTCGCAGGGAGACAGAGCATATCCCGCTCTGGCAAGCAGATCCTTAGATTCATCTAGGTTTAGTCTGGCGCCTATACACAGGCAGAGTGCCGTAAGCTTTTGCGGATGATGATCCGGGTTATTCTTTATCTTAGAGAATATCTTCTTATCTACGATCGCTCTTTTGTAGACATCAGCGTTCTTCAGGCCCTTCTCCTCAATAAGGAACATCAGATACTGCGAGAAGGTATCTGACAGATGCTTCATTCTCTCATCGAGCTTACTGACGTCGCTTTCTACATCGAATGAAGCCTCTTCCGCATCACAGAAATCCCTTGCTTCATCTGAAGGAATTGACTCCTTTGCCGCCGGGAGCATAGGCGAAAGCATTGGCGCCATTCCGAAAAAGCTTTTCTTCGATGCCGGTTTGCTCCGGCGTTTATCCGGCTTTGCACCGGCTGCGCGAGGTGCATCATATCCGCTGCCAAAGGGTACTGATCCTACATATACATCACCGTATTCCTCTTCCCGCTTCTCTTCGACGTAATTCCTGTCGATATATGCTTCCAGATCAGGGTATATACGCTCTCCCAGAGCAGTAGATGCAGAATCAAAGACTACAAGAAAGATATCCATATCATTCTGAAGCAGGAAAGAGTGGATCTCATCCACCGCGATCCTCATACCCTCTTCCTTGGGATAGCCGAATCCTCCCGTAGCGATCAGAGGAAAAGCGACAGATCTGATCCCGTTATCCTTTGCAAGCTGCAGACTCTTCCTGTAACATGACCTGAGTTTCTCTTCCTCACCCTCATCTCCGCCGAGATAGAGTGGACTCACGGCATGTATGATATATTTCGACTGAAGGTTGAATCCCGGAGTGATGAATGCATCACCCTCCGGGACGTAGCCGATCCTGTCCTTCCGGTATGCCAGCAGCTCATCAAATCCTGCGGCATTGTATACAGCGCTGTCACAGCCGGACCCTACACCCGGATTGTCGCTGGCTGTATTAACGATCGCTTCCGTATTCATTTTTGTTATGTCATTTCGAACGATCTTAAAGGCCATAGCTTCTTTATAATTTATCCATATAGTCTCATATTTGATGTACTCATCAACAGAAACATCATCTTCATCCCTAAGATCAGTCAGCCCTGTACAGCCTTGATTATTGATTCCCTTTCTGCTCCCTGGATCTTTAATGCGTCTAGCGCCTGATCTGCGGAGAGTTTCATCGTTTCCATGAGAGACTGTACAGCATATACTCTGGTTTTCATCTCTCCACGCTCTTCTCCACGCTTACGACCTGCTTCATAACCTTCATCATATCCATCATCATGAAGCGCAGCCTCATGCGCTGCCTGATCATATTGAAGTATGCTCGTCATGATTATCTCCTCCCTTCGTTCAGTCAGAAGTTTTGACAGTATCCCCTCTTCTATGCACTGATCTACGACCTTCTCCATTACTGTGCGCTTCTCGGCTTCATCATTTATTCCTTCCATACTGAGCCTTACCCTGTCTACATACATCATATATTCCCGAAGGGTTCTGCTCTTTTGCAGTATTTCGCCTCCCTTCTCTGTATTGATGTTATAGACCGTGACCTTCAGCTCCAGTTCAGGGTCATCCACTTTTGTTCCGTACTGCGCCGATAGTCTGAGTACTTCTTTCTCCGGAGCATCCTTGAGTCCATTATAGAATACTACAAATCTCGGCGCCGGTATCCGGACCGCATTCTCCCTGTATATCTGTTTTGTCTCCACCATCCCGCTCAACAGCTTGGCCACGTATATCAGCATCCTAAGCGGTATATTCCGGTTGATGGTGCTCTGATGCTCGAAAAGGTTCAGGTATGCTCCGCAGATGAATGAAAGATCATTCTTAAACTTCGCGAATATCCCGCCTTCCACACCGTCTTCGCTTTTAAGCGTATTAATAGTGATGTCATCAGGATCCGTACATTTGTCATCATATATCCCGTTGTACAGATCCATTATGTTCTCCTTATCTTCGTAAAGCATAGAGAACACGTTTGCCTTGTAGTTCCTGTCGTATGTCATTCTTTGTCCTCCTTATGGAATTGTCTTCGCAGGAGTGGCAAAGCCGACAGATATAATATGTCCTTATCTGATCCGATGTCTGCTCCTGCATTTCATTATTAAGTGATCTGCATGAGCGTTGAATACATCAGAATCGAATGATAATCCGTTATGTTCATGCTTGGGCGAACGCCCTTGATCTTTTTTGATTCTACTATGACGGGAGGGGTATTGCAAGATTTGACCAATATATTTCATGCGGCAAAGGTTCGAGACCGGTTAATAAAATATGTTAAGATCCGGATCAATCCTCTTCCGTGAAGATCCCCGTCAGTCTGGGAACCTTAAACCTGCTCGTAAAGAGGTCGCACTTGCACAGAAACTCATAGAAGATATGCCGTCCCCGGTCTGACATAGTCTCATAATTCCCCTGCCCTTTTGCCAGGATCACGTCTGCTTCATCCAATGCATTCTTTGCATTCTCAGGCAGCATCTCATACACTGTTCCCGCTATGGCTTCCCCGTTTGATATGATCTCCGCAAGATCATTTAGACCGACATAAACAGCATCTTCCACTGTCACATCGTTAAGTACCTCACCGCCACGGACCAGCGCTTTCATGGTCAGATGCGGAAAGCGCTTTGCGAGCTGTTCCAAAAGCAGCTTATCCAGAACTATCTCACCGCAGTTATCACAGACCAGAAGGAACGTATGTCCTTTTTCACAGGCTTCAAGAAAGGAAAGATATGTCTGCCTGTCATCTTCTCGCATTTCCGTATCACAAAAAAGCGATAAAAACTCATCCTGGTCCACATGATTCATGGCTCCGAAATCAATATAGTTTCCTATGCGCGCCATGACCAGCGCCTTGGCCAGCGGATCTTCTGACTTTTCTATCTCATCCCTGAGGAAGTCTTCCATTCCCAGCACAAGATCGTTATACTGCTTCTTTACATCCCTGTAATCTGCCCCTGCTCCAAAGCGTCTTTCATGCACCTTATTGAACAGATAGACCATATACGGGCTGGTATCCGTTTCCTTCCGGCCATCGAGAATGTCCCGGATCTCTGCGAGATACTCCTCATCGTCCGTCTTATTCTTTTGCCTGTCATACAGGCAGGCTGCACAGCTTTCAGATATACGCATCACTTGTACCTAAGACAGAGGGACGGTTCTTTTGTCTTGCCCCTGTACTGCCTTTATTATGGACTCCCTCTCTTCTACCGGTATCTTCAATGCATCCAGCGGCTGATCATATTGAAGTATACTCGTTATGATTATCTCTTCCCTTACTTGTTCATAAAATCATTAAAGATAACTTATCTCTTTCCCAAAACAATCGTATCATCATTCAGTTTTTGCCATGTAATACCAGATGGCTCAAGTATCTGCCCAGATGAGAGCTCATTGAGTTCGGATTCTGATATGCTTCTGGTTTCCTGCCCTTCATAGGTAAGATTGATAGGATCGTCATCTTCAAACGGGTATTCAAGTTCCCAAACCTTTATAAATCCATCTTTACTGTTAAAAGAGTATGCCTCAGAAAGAAAATCAAATCCATAAATCCAAAGATCATTTTCCGGATCATAGCCATTAAGGGGAATTCCATCTGAGATATCTCCATCCTTTACGAAGTAAATGGTGTAGGTATGCCATTGACTATCCATTCTGCCTGTGATAAATAGTTCATCTACTCCGTCATCATTTATATCGTATAAAGCAAATCCCGGATTCTCCGCAAAAGAGTAGTCGTATGCCTCTCCCTCGTCTCCTATCAGTTCCGCCCCGGCAATAATCTTATGTAATAAATCTTCATAAAGCCTGAGAGCCTCTTCATTATCCGCAGCCGGGTTATTTAAATCATCTTCTTCATCCTCTGTAGTTAATTCTTCCTGCGATTCCGAAGTTGATTCCACGGTAGCCGGTTCTTCTGATATTTCAGACTTTACATCCTGATCTTCCGGTATTTCAGTGGTCTGCTCCTCTGTAACTTCAGTTTCACTTACTTCTGTGGACTCTGTAGTCTGCTCATCATTACTAACAGAGTTTTTCCCGCAAGCTACAATATTTATTGATAACAAAATCATGATTAAAAACGCTAATGTTTGTTTCATCACATCTTCTCCCGTTTTGCTTTAGGTAGAGTTTCAGAAAGTGAACCTCAATTTATCCATTCAGTTTACTATATTTTTCGGTGAACCCACCTTATTCAACTGTTCACTTCAATGCCGCACTCAAACTATTTGTTATCCCTCTCGGTCCACGTATTGCAAATATGCCATACTCTTTCTTCAGAACGTCAAAGGTGAACCTGTCGGGCTTATACTGCTTCAGAAGCCGGATCTTCATCAGCGCCTTAATAGTCAGATTCCCATCCTGATAACTGTATGGAATATCTGTCTCCGTGACCTTGCATTTATACAGGATCGCAGAAACGGGAGAACCGACATACATATAGACGGTATCTCCTGTCTTGATCCCGTTACCCTGCTTCCAGTTGATCTCATCTTCATTATCAAAAGCATGAATGATGTCGTAATACTTCGGATTGGATGGAATGATCCATTCCTTAGGCGGACGGAGCTTCTGCTTCTTTTTAGCCGAAGCCGTTGCCATGAAACTTGCATCTATAAGATCATAGACCTGCTCCTTCTTCACGCTCCCGTCAAGAAGGACTGTAACCCAATTCTGCTTATTCATATGATATGCAGGAATTATACCATCCTGTTTAATGAGCATATCCCTGAAGAACATATCATCAACCTTAACATTGATGATCTCTATAAGTTTGGATTCATCAAGTCCAACTTTGTCTCCCGAGACAACCGCGTGAAGCGCAAACCATCTATTATTGTCAGCATGGCGGAATACTGCATACCCTGGATATTTCTTCCAGAGATACTCTGGTAAAGCTTCATATTTCGTTTTTATATATGAGAATAATGCGTCCTTCACGATTGCATACCGAACTCATCATCTGATGATCTCTACGATCTCACCGATATACATGTCATGTACGGCATCCTGAGAATAAAAGGTCGATGCGATCTCCGGCAGCATGTTTTCTGTCCTCAGTTCCTGGCAGAATAGCTTCCTGCATACTAGAGTGACCTCTGCTTCCTCAAATGTCATAGAATGATCTGTTTCTTTTGCAGTAAGACCGGAATCATGCATCTTATCCATATCTCTGCCGGACTCTGATCCCAGTACATTCAGTATCTGTCTGCACTCTTCCGGATAGAAGCTCACCGTGAAGTAATCATTATCCTCCATAAAATCATGTGTATAACGGAATTTCCTCACATACACAGTCGCTACAGGCTTGCCCCATATAGTTCCAAGTCCTCCCCAGCTTACTGTCATGGTATTGAACTTATCCTTATCACCTGCAGTGAGAAGAGCCCACTTTTTATCAAATACACTTAAAATATCTGTCGTAAATTCCATCGTAAGATCCTCCCTGTTATACCTGTTCAGCCTTAAACTTCATTATCTCAGTGTTTTCGACATACTCTGTCTTGAGATCGCCAAGTTTTGCAAAATGCTCACTGTTCTTATGTGACTCAATAGCCTTTTCATCCTGCCATACCTCAGTCAAGATGAGCTCGTCATCTGCAATACCTAAAGAATACTCATATCTGATACAGCCCTCTTCCGACCGACTCTTCTCATCTATGTGATCATTCCTGATCGCGTCAAAAAAAGCATCCCTGCACCCCGTCTTACACTTGTACTTTACCAATAAGACAAACATTTCCTACTCCTTTCCCATCAGTTCTTCTTCGTTTATATCCTTTCAAACACACCTATACTTCAAATCAGCCACTGAATATAATCGAGATCCATAATATCTTTATTCTCTTTTATAATGCCCTTAAGAAAAACAGATACAAGTTTGGGATCTATGTCATATAGGTACCCTCTGTTTCCATCTCCATTTTTATCAAAGGGTGCATATTTAACATTACAATATTTGACTATCTCCTCCTTGTAATCAGACGTACGTATAGGATTGCTCAGCAACGTAACATCCAGATCTACTCGCCTTCCCTCCTTGTACATTGGATTATCAAATATGTCATGTGGATTTTCATACTCATACCAGGAGCCTCTAGCCCTGCTTATCGCCTTAATATATCCCCCATCAGCATGAAAGATAACGTCTCCTTCACGGATATTCATAATATTGTCCCAGTAAAATAAGTGGTCTCCGGCAGCATTATATATTGGTGCCCAAAGATAGCCTCCTTTGGCCTGTAGGTCAAAAAAACCGCCTTGAAAAACAAAATAAGTCAGCGCCGTTCCTTCTATTCGCTTTATTGGAGCATATTTCTTATCCACAGAATCGTGGGCTTCATATACCTTGCGTGCTGCTTCCATCCATTTGGCGGTTTGCGCAGCCCTTTCTGCTTCTATAGCCTCTTCCTTAACGTTAAGATCTTTCATGATCTCTTCTCGCCGCTCTTCATCTTCTACCTGAAGAAACTTTTCAAAGGCTAAGGGATATTGGAAGGTGGAGGTTTTTGATTCGAATTCGACAGTAATATGTTCCGGATCTTCCTGCTCTATGACTGTCCCTGTCCCAAATTTAATATGCTTTACCTTACATCCTATTAGGTTCATTTGTACTCTCCACAGTATTCTTCAGTTTGTAGTAATATGTCCCATCCCTATACTCCAGATAATCTGTCGTAGTTCTGTTGATCAGATCAACCGCCATATTATCCGGATAAAATGGCATATACCAGTAATAGTGATCTCCTAGAATTAGATAATTGTTCTTATGGCCATAAAAGTATCCCACAACGGATCGCGTATTGATCGTCTGGACAAGTCTCTCAAAAAGAAGTCTTTCTTCTGCGGGAAGCCACTTCTTGATCAGATACTCATGCGGAGCCGACTTAGCATATGTCTTTGCAAATCTCCACTTCTGACTCTCAGCAAAGGCTTTTGCTTCATCTATAGTGAATGCTGTGGCGGAGTCTTCGCTACGCCTTTCTGCCTCCATAGAAGAAAGCTTCTCCCGGGCCTCTGCTGCTGTATTGAATATCAGTGGCTTAAAGTCTTCTGTGAGATGATGCTCCCCTTTCACATCATCATAGAATAATCCCCATCTGGAATCAACAGATTCATTATCATCAAATTTTAATATGTACAATTTTGACACAACATTCCTCCCGAAAAGCAATTTAAAATAATCTATCCGTTGATTCCTTTCTTCGTTTTCAATGAAAGGAGAATTGCCGACACTTCTCTCATCCATCGACAATCTGCAAAAGCAGGAATAGTTGCCTCTCAGGTATCCTGCTTTTCAGGCTCCATGTTGCAGTAAGTCTTAAGAAATGCCATCGCATGTGCCCTCGGAAAGAGATACTTGATCTTCGTGCAGGACTCTATAAACCATTCGGAAACTTCCTTTTCTCCCATGATCTCGAGTTGCTCCTGCTTCCACCCGTCTCTGCAGATGCGACCTTTACGAATTTCATCAGTCATTTCAAATGCTGTTCTTTTTTCAAAACCATGCTTCATCAAGTATTCATATACATCTTCCCTGTCAGCTATAAGCTCTTCAGGAAGCAGTATTCCTTTTCTCAGAAGACTCTCCATGTTTTCTTCCCATACATCAGTACCATGGGTAAGTCCATAACACCTTACATAGTCAGTGAAGGTCTTGGGATCACAAAGACTAATGATCTCTTCCTTCACAAAGTCTGACAACTTTCTGTTCCGCTCTCCCATCCTTCTAAAAAGCAAACGAAAAACCCCAATTGAATAGCAGGTTATAATCTCATCTTCATTAAAATCGCCTATGAATACGCCCAGGGATTGGTCATGCTCGTCGAATCTGTAGGTCAGGTGCTGTTCTCCGGAATAGTGCTTGTAATAATCCAGTAATCTATCCTGAAGCTCAGGTGACACGTTCATCTCAAACGCCGGGGGCCTGGCACCATCGTATCCAAAGTAGAACTCCGGGTACAAAGCCGGTCTAGATTCCAGTGGATCTATTCCCGACAAACCTGTCACATACACGACCAGAGATGAAGCAGCTGTCCCTCTGATACATATATCATCCGGCGTAAACCCAACCGAATCCAATACATCAAGCAAGGTCAGATAACCGGAAGCAGATCCCTGACGGCTGATGATCGCAAGCTCTTCCTCAATCCGTTTCTCTGCCTTTGCCCTTTTCTGGTCTATGTATCTTTCATCAAGACCTTTAATACAACGTTCTCTGAGTTTCTCATCCGCATCCTCTATGAAAATATATTCATATCCCCACTCTTTCCGTTTATTACTCATTGTTTATCCCTCCATTTCCCCTAAAACTCATCTGTCCAATCTGACCTTTATAGAGCAAATGATAAATCATATATTGTCCTATATAACGGACTGGGCAGTTGACATAACACTGCTGCGGCTCATTTTCATCAATCTTTCCCCAAAAAGAAAACTCCTGCGATTCTGATCAGGGGTCTGTCAAGTAGACAGGCAAAATATACAAAATATCAAAAGAAAAGGTGGTCACTTAATCAGTGATCACCTTTTTGCTATGTTGATGGTGGTAGCCATCATATATATCCTTGATCTGCTTGTTGACTACTATAACTGCCAGGAAACAACTGTCAACCCTGCGCAAAGCGCACCGTGAAGCGGCTTTGGGGTTGACAGTTGTTTCCTGGCAGCTATTCTGTAATCAAGCAGATCAAGGATATTTGTGCGCGTTAGCGCACTTTATTCAAGGGAAGAGTCGTCAGACTCTGGCTGCATTTTTTAGATTATTATGCAGCCCACTTTG